>NZ_JBHTMV010000003.1:0-1240795 GCF_042679665.1 Lutibacter holmesii | reverse complement strand
CTTTCTCAAACAAACTTTTTTGAACCTTTTTTTAATTCTTTTTTACTAAAATCCATACAAACCTGTAAACCCGTATGTTACAACCATAAAAAAATGAACTAACTAAAATTTTTGCAAGATTTACTTTAATTTAACACCATTTCGTAATACACATATATTATTAGGTATTGTTTATTTTATAAAAACAGTTAATTACATTAAATATCATCTTAAAAACTTATTGCGCAACTAATAGTTTTCTAATATCTTTGCACCCTCAATAAAATAATATGATTCAAATAACACTACCTGACGGTTCAAAAAGAGATTTCAACAGTGGAAGCACACCAATGGATGTTGCTAAAAATATAAGTGAAGGTTTTGCAAGAAATGTAATTTCGGCAAAATTTAATAAAACAACTATTGAAACCACTACCCCGTTAACGGAAAATGGAAAGTTAACTCTTTATACTTTTAATGATGCCGATGGTAAAAAAGCTTTTTGGCACTCATCTGCACACGTTTTAGCACAAGCTATTACTTCATTTTACCCTAATGTTAAATTAACTATTGGTCCTGCAATTGAAAACGGATTTTATTATGATGTTGATTTGGGAGAAGATGTTATTTCAGAAAAAGATTTTCCGGCGATTGAAAAGCGATTTTTAGAATTAGCTAGGGGAAAACACGAATTTAAAATGCGCGAAGTTAGCAAGGCGGATGCACTAGCTAAATATAAAGAAGAAGGAAACCAGTATAAAGTTGAATTGATTGAAAACTTAACAGATGGTGATATCACTTTTTGTGATCATTCTGATTTTACAGATTTATGTCGTGGTGGACACATTCCTAATACAGGATTGATAAAAGCTATTAAAGTAATGAGTGCTGCAGGTGCTTATTGGAGAGGTGATGAAAAAAACAACCAATTAACACGAATTTACGGAGTTTCATACCCAAAGCAAAAAATGCTTACTGAATATTTAGCGTTACTTGAAGAGGCTAAAAAACGTGACCACAGAAAACTTGGAAAAGAATTAGAATTATTTGCATTTTCTTCAAAAGTAGGACAAGGTTTACCGCTATGGTTACCAAAAGGAGCTGCACTAAGAAATAGATTAGAGAATTTTTTACAAAAAGCACAAAAGAAAGCCGGATATGAAATGGTGATGACACCACATATTGGACAAAAAGAACTTTATGTGACTTCGGGTCATTATGAAAAATATGGTGAAGATAGTTTTCAACCAATACATACACCTAAAGAAGGAGAAGAGTTTTTATTAAAACCTATGAACTGTCCACACCATTGTGAAGTTTTTAATTTTAAACCTTATTCATATAAAGATTTACCAAAACGTTTTGCAGAGTTTGGAACCGTTTATAGATATGAACAAAGTGGAGAATTACATGGATTAACACGTGTTAGAGGTTTTACTCAAGATGACGCACATATTTTTTGTACGCCAGATCAATTAGATGAAGAATTTAAAAATGTTATAGACTTAGTACTATATGTATTTAACTCACTAAGTTTTGATAATTTTACAGCGCAAGTTTCATTAAGAGACCCAGACAACAAAGAAAAATACATTGGAAGCGATGAAAATTGGGAAAAAGCAGAACGTGCAATTATAAATGCAACCAAAGAAAAAGGATTAGATTATGTAGTTGAATATGGTGAAGCTGCTTTTTACGGTCCAAAATTAGACTTTATGGTAAAAGATGCTTTAGGACGAAGCTGGCAACTTGGAACTATTCAAGTAGATTATAATTTACCTGAACGTTTTGATTTAACATATAAAGGTGCAGATAATCAATTGCACCGACCAGTTATGATTCACAGAGCTCCATTTGGATCAATGGAACGTTTTATTGCGGTATTACTAGAACACACAGCAGGTAAATTTCCACTTTGGTTAACTCCTGAGCAAGTTATTATACTGCCAATCAGTGAAAAATATCAAAAATATGCCGAAAATGTTTTACATTTGCTAGAAAATTCCGAAATTCGCGCTCTTGTAGATGATAGAAGTGAGAAAACAGGAAGAAAAATTAGAGATGCAGAATTGAACAAGATACCATTTATGTTGATTGTTGGGGAAAAAGAAGAAGAAAATGGTACCGTTTCAGTTAGAAAACAAGGAGAAGGAGATATAGGAACATTTACAACAAACGAATTTATTTCGTTTTTGAATAAAGAAATAAGTAGTACATTAAAACAATTTTAGTTTAATTTAAAATTTACGGTTATAGCAATCAAGAGACGATCAGGGGGAAGAAAGCCTTGGAGAGTAATTAAGGAAGATCAACACAGAATTAATGAGCACATTAAATATGTTGATGAAGTACGTTTAGTAGGTGACAACGTAGAAGTTGGTGTATACTCAATTTCGAAAGCGAAATCACTTGCAAGAGAACAAGAATTAGATTTGGTAGAAATTTCGCCTAAAGCGAAACCTCCAGTTTGTAAAATTATTGACTATAAAAAGTTTCTTTACGAACAAAAAAAGAGAGAAAAAGCCCAAAAATCTAAAGCTTCAAAGGTTGTTGTTAAAGAAATTAGATTTGGACCTAATACTGATGAGCATGATTTTGAATTCAAAAAGAAACATGCTATAAAGTTTTTACAAGATGGTGCTAAACTAAAAGCTTTTGTATTTTTTAAAGGTAGATCTATTATATACAAAGATCAAGGTCATATTTTATTATTAAGATTGGCTACCGAATTAGAAGAATACGGAAAAGTAGAGCAAATGCCTAAATTAGAAGGTAAAAGAATGATAATGTATTTAGCTCCTAAAAAGAAATAATACTTCAAAAATGCTTAGCAACCAAATATATGGTTATTCGCAATTTTGATGGAAAATATTAAGCAAGATAAAAAAGTAGAAGAAAATGCCTAAGATGAAAACCAAATCTAGTGCTAAGAAGCGTTTTAAGCTTACTGGTTCTGGAAAAATTAAAAGAAAACACGCTTTTAAAAGTCACATTTTGACTAAAAAAAGCAAAAAACGTAAATTAAAGTTAACTCATGACGGTTTAGTTCATAAATCAGATACAGCTAACATTTTACAACAGTTAACTTTAAAATAATAAAGTTACAGGGAATTTAAATATTAACCTTGGAGTAGAGCCTATACAAGTATAAATTAATTTTTATCGCCTACTACAAAAAAACAAATTGAAATTATGCCAAGATCAGTAAATTCAGTTGCTTCAAGAGCTAAAAGAAAAAAGATATTGAAGCAAGCAAAGGGTTACTTTGGACGTAGAAAAAACGTTTACACAGTAGCAAAAAATGCAGTTGAAAAAGGAATGTTATATTCTTATAGAGACCGCAAAAACAAAAAGAGAACTTTCCGTGCTTTATGGATTCAACGTATTAACGCTGGAGCTCGTCAGTATGGATTGTCTTACTCACAGTTTATGGGAAAAGTAAAAGCTAATAATATTGAATTGAACCGTAAGGTTCTTGCAGATTTAGCAATGAACAACCCAGAAGCTTTTAAGGCAGTTGTAGATCAAGTAAAATAGATTTTAAAATTTCTTGCTTATATATAAAAACCCAATCTTTTAAGATTGGGTTTTGTATTTTATAAACATTCTAAAATTATTACTTTTCTATTTCTCGTAAACTTTCCATTTTCTTATTTGCCATAAAACTAGTAATATCTTCAAAGTGTTCTTTCACTCTTTTATTTCCAAATTCAAAAACCTTTTCTGCCAATCCGTCTAAAAAATCACGATCGTGAGAAACCAATATTAACGTTCCGTCAAAATCTTTTAACGCATCTTTAATAATATCTTTTGTTCGCATATCTAAATGATTGGTTGGCTCATCTAAAATTAAAACATTCACTGGCTCTAACAATAATTTAATCATTGCTAAACGTGTTTTCTCTCCTCCTGACAGTACTTTTACCTTTTTAGTACTATTATCACCTCCAAACATAAAAGCGCCAAGCATATCTTTAATTTTTGTTCGAATATCTCCAACAGCAATTTGATCAATAGTTTCAAAAACGGTTAATTCTTCATCTAATAAAGAAGCTTGATTTTGTGCAAAATATCCAATTTTTACATTATGCCCTACTTCTAAATTTCCTTCAAAATCAATTTCTCCCATAATTGCTTTTATCATGGTTGATTTTCCTTCTCCATTTTTTCCTACAAAAGCAACTTTCTGTCCTCTTTCAATTACCAAATTCGCTTTTTGAAATACCACATGCGCATCATAACTTTTAGATAATTCATTTACAACAACAGGATATTGTCCACTTCTAGGCGAAGGAGGAAATTTTAAACGCAACGCAGAACTATCAACTTCATCCACTTCAACCCTTTTTAATTTTTCAAGCATACGAACTCTAGACTGAACTTGATTTGTTTTAGAATATGTTCCTTTAAAACGTTCAATAAAATCCATATTATCAGCAATCATTTTTTGCTGCTCATCAAAAGCTTTTTGTTGATGCGCTCTCCTATCCTTACGCAACTCTAAATAATGTGAATAATTGGCTTTATAATCATAGATTCGCCCCATAGTAACTTCAATAGTTCTATTGGTAATATTGTCTACAAATGCTCTATCATGCGAAATTACAATAACTGCTTTGGCTGCATTTAATAAAAAATCTTCTAACCATTGCACGCTTTCAATATCAATATGATTTGTTGGCTCATCAAGCAGAATTAAATCGGGTTTTTGCAACAAAATTTTAGCCAACTCAATACGCATTCTCCAACCTCCAGAGAACTCTGAAGTTGGCCTATTGAAATCTTCACGTTCAAAACCTAGGCCTTTTAAAACCTTTTCAACTTCCGATTCGTAATTTATTTCTTCAACAGCATAGTATTTTTCACTTAATTCTGAAACTCGTTCAATTAATTTCATATACGCATCACTTTCGTAATCTGTTCTTACGGTTAACGCGTCATTAATTTCGTCCATTTCAGCTTTCATCTTAAAAATTTCAGCAAACGCTTTAGAAGTTTCTTCCAAAACAGTTGAGTCATCTTGAGTTAATAAATGCTGTGGTAAATAAGCTATTTTAGTGTCACTTGGAGAAGAAATATTTCCTGAAGAAGCTTTTTGAACTCCTGCAACTATTTTTAATAAAGTTGATTTTCCAGCTCCGTTTTTTCCCATAAGGGCAATTTTATCATTTTCATTAATAGAGAAAGATACATTGCTGAAAAGCGTTGTACCTCCAAATTGTACCGAAATATCGTTTACTGTAATCATCTTCTACTTTATTTAGTTTTGAAAGCCGCAAATATACATTGTTTTTCTGATGTATTTAACGGCTAATTTTAAACAAAAAAAGCAAGAATTTTCATTCTTGCTTTTTGTTGCTAATGCTTTAATTATTTAAAATACTTCACCTAATTCTTTTAGTTTTTCGGTATTTTCTGCTAATTTCAATTCTTCAACAATTTTATGAATATCTCCATTAATTACATTTGATAAATCATATAACGTTAACCCAATTCTGTGCTCTGTAACACGACCTTGTGGGTAGTTATAGGTTCTAATTTTTGCTGAACGGTCTCCACTTGCTACTAATGAATTTCTTTTTTCTGAATCTGCAGCTAATTTTTTCTCTAATTCTTGTTCATACAAACGAGAACGCAACACCTTCATTGCTTTTTCTTTGTTTTTATGCTGTGATTTTTGATCTTGACATTGCGCTACTAAACCAGTTGGAACGTGTGTTAAACGAACCGCTGAATATGTAGTATTAACAGATTGACCACCAGGACCAGAAGAACAAAAATAATCTACACGAATATCACTTGGCTTTAATTCAACATCAAATTCTTCAGCCTCAGGCAAAACCATTACTGTAGCTGCTGAAGTATGCACACGACCTTGCGTTTCAGTTTGCGGAACACGTTGCACACGATGTACACCCGATTCAAACTTCATATCTCCATACACGTCACTACCGGTAACACTAAAAATAATTTCTTTAAATCCGCCTGAAGTACCTTCACTTATGTCTTCAACCTCAGTTTTCCAACCTTTATCTGAGCAATATTTTGTGTACATTCTGTATAAATCACCAGCAAAAATACTTGCCTCATCACCTCCTGTACCTGCTCTAATTTCAACAATTACGTTTTTAGCATCTTCAGGGTCTTTTGGAATCAACATGAATTTAATGTCTTCTTCCAATTTTGGAATACGCGCATTAGCTTCTTCTAATTCCATTTTTGCCATTTCGGTCATTTCCTCATCAGACCCATCAGCAATAATTTCTTTAGCTTCCTCAATATTATCTAACAGCGCTTTATACTCGTCAGCAATTTTCATTACTGCACTTAAGTCTTTATATTCTTTATTGATTTTTACATAACGCTTTTGATCTGTAATTATATCTGGCTGAATAATTAAATCAGAAACCTCATCAAATCGTTGTTTTACTATATTTAGCTTATCTAACATTTAATTTTTTATTGGATTGCAAATTTACGATATTTTCTTGACACTCATTTTTCACCTAATCAATACTTCATTTTAAGAAACATTTTTAAGCTTTTTAATTCAAAAAAACGTTAATATTCAAAAATACCGTATTCACTTTTAATTGTTAATTTTTTTGTTTCAGAAGCCTCAACTTTTCCTATAATTTGAGCATTTACATTGAAACTTTTTGAAATTTCAATTATATCTTCAGCAATTTCAGGAGTTACATACAACTCCATTCTATGACCACAGTTAAAAACTTGATACATTTCTTTCCAATCAGTTTTACTTTGCTCTTGAATTAATTTAAACAAAGGTGGCACACTAAACATGTTGTCTTTTACAATATGTAAATTATCTATAAAATGAAGAATTTTTGTTTGAGCTCCTCCACTACAATGTACCATTCCATGAATGTTATTGGCATTGTATTTTTTCAATATTTTTTTAATAATTGGCGCATAGGTACGCGTTGGAGAAAGCACTAATTTACCTGCATCAATAGGAGAATTTTCAACCTCATCAGTTAACTTTACGTTTCCTGAATACACCAACTCGTCAGGTACAGCTGCATCAAAACTTTCTGGAAACTTCTCAGCTAAATATTTATGAAAAACATCATGACGTGCAGATGTAAGTCCGTTAGAACCCATTCCTCCGTTGTATTCTTTTTCATAATTTGCTTTACCAAAAGACTCTAAACCTACAATTACATCGCCTGGTTTTATATTTGCATTGTCAATAACATCACTTCTTTTCAAACGGGCTGTCACTGTAGAATCAACAATAATTGTACGCACTAAATCACCTACATCTGCCGTTTCACCACCAGTTGAATGAATTTCAACGCCAAAACTTTTTAAATCTTGTAATAACTCTTCTGTTCCGTTAATAATTGCTGAAAGTACTTCACCAGGTATTAAATTTTTATTTCTACCAATAGTAGATGACAACATAATATTATCAGTAGCTCCAACACATATTAAATCATCAATATTCATAATTAATGCATCTTGAGCTATTCCTTTCCAAACAGAAATATCACCTGTTTCTTTCCAATACATATAAGCTAAAGACGATTTTGTTCCGGCTCCATCAGCGTGCATAATTAAGCAATAATCTTCGTCTCCTGTTAAATAATCAGGTACTACTTTACAAAATGCCTTCGGAAATAATCCTTTATCAACATTTTTAATTGCATTATGAACATCTTCTTTTGATGCTGAAACTCCTCTTTGACTGTATCTTTTACTAATTTCTGAACTCATTTGTACCTAGTTATGTTGTTGTGCAAAAGTAATTTTTCTTTTTTAAATATTAAACATAAAAAAAACCGAATGCTAACTTCATTCGGTTTTTTTATTTTTTAAATTCAATTATTCCCAATCAGGCATAAAAGCATCTGTAAATAATTCATCTCTTTCAATGTTATTATCGCTATCTGCAATAATAGAAGCTCTATAAATTGTTTTTGCTGAAATACCATCATTTGAAGTATTCACAAAAATAACTTCGGCTTCATTTGGCGAAAATCTTGGATCTAAATCATTGGTTCCTAAAACTTTATTTATAGATATATTTGTTGAAGTAGAAGCTGAGAAATCATAAATATAAATGTTTGTATCTAACTGTCTATTGTTTGAATTTTCATAACCAGACACATCTTGAGTATACACCAACAATTTATTATCTACTGAAATATTTAAACCTCCTGCAGCACCACTAACTCCTGATAAAATTGTTGTTAAAACCGTGCCCGACATATCAATTGTATAAATACTAACATTATAACCATTACTGTTATTGGTTTTTAAAGCAATCATACTTCCATCATTACTCCAATCACATTCAGAAATAAAACTTCCATCTAACGTTTGGTAAATTAACTGCAATCCACTTCCATCTTTATTAATTGAATACAACTTATCGTAATTTGAATAAATTAATTTATCACCATTTGATGACCAAGAGAAATCCATTTCATTCATATTATTTCCGTTTACTGGAACTGCGGATGTTACTTGAAAAACATCAGACCCATCAGTTTTCATAGTAAATAAATGGGTTGCATTGTTTGCTGTTTGTAAAAATGCAATTCTATTAGATGTTTGATTTTTTCTTGGTCTCCAGCTATTTACGTCTTCTAAAGTAAGTTGCACTTCATTTTCTGAAACAGCATCTGATTCATTAAAATTAGCAGAGTAAATTACATTGTTATTATTATCATATTTTTTAACATATAAATACCTATTCTCTGGATTTACTTTTGTTTTAAAGGAATATACAGTACTTAAAACATCTTCATTTATGCCGTCATTTGCAGTAATTTGCCAAAAATATTTCACTCCGTATTTTAAATCTGAAACTACATATGAAGTATCTGCAATTTCTAAAACTTCTAATACTTCATTATCATAATCATTTTTAACTTGTAATGTATATAAAATTTCATCTCCATCAGGATCTGTTGAAGACCAAGTTAATTCCACTGAAAGCTCGTGGTCTTCACTTCCATCTTCAGGAGTTTTTAAAATTGGTGTTGATGGCGCTTTATTTAAGGCATCATCATCTTCCATTTCAAAAATTACATTTACTTCAATATCAGTAGTAACTGTTGCAGATTCATATGTTGTTAAATAATTTTCTTTCGTTACTCCAACAGAATAATCTCCTTCTTCTATTTCTTCTAAAATAAAATATCCATCTACATCAGAAAAAACAGTATTATTTGTTGGACTTAAGGAAACCTTTGCGTTTTCAATAGGTTCAAAACTATTTGCTTCTACAACTCTACCAGTAATTGTACCTATTCCAACGACATCTATGGTATCTTCTTGACATCCGACAAATAGCCCGAATGCAACTAAAAAAACTATGTTAAAGACTTTTTTCATTTTTATTTTTTTTCAATTATCAAAACAATTCAGAACCTACTCTATTATATGGTTTCCCAAAATAAAAGTTCAATCCAATACCAACTCTCCAATAATAATCGTTGTAATCACCTTGAATTACACCTTCTTGTTTATCTGAAAACATTAAATTTTGTTCCCCAAAAAGTTTAATACCAATATTATTTACAGGTAAATATTCAACACCTAACCCATACTGAAATTTAAAAATTGGATTTTCAATATTTAGATCGGTTATAGTTCCAATACCCGCGTAAACAAAAGGAGTTAGATCATCATAAGGTAAAATATCGTACCCTAAATTAATGTCAAAATTCATATAATCTTCTTTATAGGTATTTTCATTTTCTAATTGAAAATAACCTACGCCTACATTTAAATTAAATTTTGGTTCATTAAAATAAAACTTATAGGAAACATTTGCACTTATTTGTGCTGTAGAGTTTGGATAATCATTGGAAACAAACGTAGCTCCACTCTCAACATTTAAGGCAGATTCACCTCTTCTATCTTCAAGTTTTCTTCCAAATAGTACTGTGGCATCTGCTTCTTCTTTTTCTTTTTGATAGCGTTCTTTAACAATTTCAACTTCAGGCTCACCTCCTTTTGGAGCCCATATTCCGTCAATTATTCCTTCGGCAATTAATAATTCAACAGCTTTATCAATTGCTTCTTTTACCGCTAACTGAGCTGGTTCATTTTTTGTAACACCGGTTTCAACCTCTAACAAACGTTGTAAATTTACATATCTAAATAAATTTGCTGAGATTCCTTGAGATAAAATTGTTTTTGACACGTAAACATTCTTTAATATACGTCCGCTTGATGTAGAAACAGCTCTTAAATATACTGTAATTCTATCTTCTCTATATTCTGTTGAAGCACCAACTCCAAAATATCTAGCTCCGGTTCCTCCTGTAATAATATTTGAATCATATGAAACTACACCACCTTCAAGAATTATTCCAGCAAATAATAATGGCGGTATTGATGTTGTTTGGTTTTTATTGTCTTTGCTATATTCTTGTCGAGTTGATCTAATTATTTGCCGCTCATTTAGCAAATTACCAATATTTTCGCGTTCAATAGGTTTAAACCATTCTGAATCTTCTAATGATTTTAATAATATAGAAGTACCTCCTTGTGTAACTGCGGTGCTAAAAGTTGAACCATTATCAACCGGCTTGTATTGTCCGGTTTGATCTCTAAACTTGTAAACACCCACAATAGTTTGTTCAACAGGTACTATATCTTCTAAAAGACCTTGTCTTTTTGTTGTATTTTCTCCAATTCTAGCAGCTTTTGTTTTATAAGGTTGGTTAAAAAAAGCGCCACAACTTGTTAATGATGCTAATAAAAATAGAGTAAATAATTTGCAATACTTTTTCATATAATTAAGGATTTGCAATTTTTAATTCTTTAATTAGGTATAATAATTTGAGTTTGTTCTCCGGTACTAGTATCTAAAATATTGACTGAAAGCCCACCGCTTGTTGGTGAAACTTCAACTAATAAAGAACCAAACACATAAGTTCCTTCGGTAAGCGCCTCATCTCCAAATTGATCTTGATATAAATCTTGAGATAAGGAATTTAATAATTGCCTGTTTAAACTATCAGCAAAATTATCTAAATCCGAAGATTCGTCGAAATTAAAACCCGAATCTTCCTCAAAACTATTCTGGGCGTTTGCTGAAGCTAACATTTGTTGATAATTAAATGTATCTCCTCCAAAAAAAGGATTCATTGGTTTATAAACAATATCTTGTGAATAAAGCAAACTAGGTATGCTAAAAAACAAAATTGCACTAAATAAACTAATTCTTTTCATAACTAAAAGTATTAAATAATAATTAAATTCTACTATTCTTAAGCAATAATTTTCGCTGTTTTGCGTATTGACTTACATTTTGAAGTGATTGATTTACAGCGGATTTCAAAAATTCTTCATCGGGTCGAGCCATAAATTCGTAAATTTTTCTATCATCAACTTCTATAGAAACAATACTGTTTCTACCCAAGTAAGGTTTTTCTTTAATATAAATAATAAAAGGGTATTTTATACCTGAAGTTAGGTAGGATTGGTAAAAGAAATCGTGAAAATCTTTTCCCATTTTAGTCAAAACATCATCAATTACAATACCTGTAATTACAAATTCGCCTTCATTAACTTCCTTTTTAGCCTTTAATTTTTGCCCTTGTGGTAAAATAACAAGCGAATCACTAGAAACTAAAACATCTTCATGTTTGATAAATAAGTAAACCTTAATTTCTTCATCATTTTCAATACTTAATCTCAGTTCAGATACATCTTGACTTTCTTGAGGTTTCAAAGAAAACTCACCAGATTGCCTGTTACTAGAATAATTACCTGAAGCGCTTTTTTTAAGTCCTACTAAATTATAAGCTAAATTAGGTTTAAATGTAAGTTCATTATTTTCTACGTGTGCCCTTACAACAATAAAATTATCAACTTCTAAAACATTTATTTTACCTATTACATATTCACTTAATTGAGCATTTATGGTAAAAACGCTAAAAAGCAATGTTAGAAACAATAATGTAGAAAAAGAAGATTTCATTTTCTAGTAGTTTTTAATAATCAATGTTTTAAAACTTGAATTTTGAATAATGCTCATATTCTCTATAATAGAATTCTGACCATAAATTTGCAAAGAGTTAGATTCTCCTTGTTGCACCACATTAAAGTTTGAAGGATTGTTATTATAATAGTTTATGAAATTATAATAATTTTTATTTCCCTGCTGAATAACCTCTTGTGAATTATTAGCATTACTTTTAATATTTATTTGGTTTTCATCTCCAATTTGATTTAAGCTAACACTATTTATTTGTGATTGTTTACTTAAATTAGATGTTTCATTTTCTGTGTTTGAAAAAGTTGATTCATTCACTTGAAAATATTGATTGATTATACGTGTATTCTCATCCATTTGCTGACTAATCACCTCAATTGGAACGAAATACAAAATACATATTAAAAACAAGAATTTTAATTTACAATTTTCCATCTTACTCAAATTTAAGAAAAAAAGAGGGTTTTCACCCTCTTTTTCTCCATTATTTTTTTGATTTTTTAGTTAGATCCGTTAATTTGAGTTACGCTTGCAGTATTAGAATTACCATATTGTGAAATGTAACTTAAATTACCCCATCCGCTTGCGCTTGTTTCTTGAGAAACACCGGCTTTATTATCATTACCTAATTGGTAAATCCAACTACCATTTGCTCCTAACATACCACCATCTTGATCAACACATGCTAAATTGTTATCTCCAATTTGAAGTGTTCTTGCAAAGTTTGAGTAAATTCCATCTCCCGAATTCCCAATTCCAGATTGTGTACTTTTTGATGTATTCCCCATACCATTTTGTTCTGAAAATGCACTATTTTTTGTACCTGTTTGTTCTTGAAAAGCAACATTATCGTCACCTCCATATTGCCAAATACTAGCAGAATTCCCTGTACCAGCCATATGCGTATTTGTTGATGTTTGAATTTGAGTAGCCTCATTATTATCAGTTAGCTGCTCAATTTTAGCATCATTTCCATCATACCATTGTGTTTGAGAAGATGCATTTCCATCTCCTTCTTGACGTACATAAGCTGAATTATACTCAGCCCATCCAGTACCAACATTTTGCATTGAATAATTATCGTTTCCTATTTGAATAACATCACCTTGGTTAAATTCACCATGTTGACCTACATCTGAATAATTACGATCACCTTCTTGATAAACATTTGCATCATTATCAAACCCTTCAATCAATCCTGAATAACCATCTTGATTAACTGCAGAATAGTTTACTTGACCTGTTTGGAAAACATTCGCATCATTACGATCACCAGTTTGGTTAATTAAACTCATGTTTTCAGTATCATAAGGATTATAAGTCATTCTAACTATTTGATCAACTTCACAATCTACACAAGGAGATTCATCAGGAGCCGCTTGCGCACTAACCTCTGAAGCCCACTGTCCGGAAGATGAATAAAAAGGATTATTTGTTGAAAATGTTGTTTGTGCATAAAATATACCTGTTACGCATAGCATAGCCACACTTAAAATTAATTTTTTCATAATTAAAGTTTTTTTAATGTTAGTAATAATGTAATTTTTGATTATTTATAACAATTTTAATAGATAAGACATTCTTATCCTATTAAGATCCTTATGTTATAAATTTTAAAATGTGGGGTAATATTTGGGGAAATAAATAGTAGGGGGTAATTGCAATTTTTTTATTAGACAATTAATATAGCGCTACTTTAATTGTCAAATACATTGTAAATGTACGCACACATTACTAATAATCAAATTTTTACACCTTAAAGTTTGCAAAATGCTAATTTTACCAAATAAAATGCAAGTTATGTAACACAAGTTGCTTATTAATATCTTAGCTTCCCAAAAAGCTCAAAACTAATTAGTTACTTCAAAAGTTTAAATCTAACTTTTTTTTTAAAAGAATGAATAATGTATAAAAATTGTATGATGTATATACTAAAAACTAAACAGCCTATTGATTTTTAATAATCAATGTTTTAGCATTTGTCTTTTGTATAATTGTTATATTTTCAATAATAGAATTCTGTCCATAAATTTGCAAAGAGTTAGATGTTCCTTGCTGAAGAATATTAAAATTTGATGGATTATTATTGTAATAATTTATGAAGTTGTAATAATTTTGGTTTCCTTGTTGGGTTACTTGTTGTGAATTGTTTGCATTACTTTTAATTTCAATATCATTATCATTTCCAATTTGATTTAAAGTAACTATATTTATTTGTGATTGGTTAATTGTATTTGTGGTACTCACTGAAACTTTTGAAGCTTGTTGCTTATTCAATTGAAAGTATTGATTTATCAAATATGTATTTTCATCACTTATTTGAGCATAAGCATCTTGAAAAAACACACTTAAACAAACAATTAAAAAGAATACTATATAACCTTTATTTTTCATTATTTTTATTTAAGAGAAAAAAGGAGGGAAAAACCCTCCCTTTTTTTTATTAAAATATGATTAGTTTTAATTGATAGTTACACCACCTACTTGAGTTACTGTGGCTGTATTATTATTACCTACTTGCATAACTTTACTCATATTATTACCAAATTCGTTTGCAGTTTGAGTTACAGTTGACATATTATAATCTCCTGTTTGACTTACCCAACTATCATTCCAACTAGTTTTAGTTCCTGCTAGTTGATCTACAAATGATGTATTATGGTCACCGTCTTGAATAACTTGACTATAATTTGTTACATCACTTACTCTAATACTAGGTCTCCATCTTCTAAAAACTAATTCTCCTCTTCCTTCTGCGTCTTGATTTACATATGAATGGTTATGATTACCTAACTGATCTACATCACTTTCATTAACTACAGTTGCGAATACTCCTTCTTCAGCATTTTGTGTAACTTTAGAATGATTATGATCACCGTCTTGTAGTACATCACTCATATTTTCTCCACCTCGAGCATCTTGATCAACTTTTGAATGGTTATGATCACCTTCTTGCAGAACTATACTTTCATTGCTTCCAAAACGAGCATCTTGAAATACACTAGATTTATTTTTGTCACCTAATTGGTCAACATCACTTGTATTTGTACCATGGAAAGTTACTTGTTCAACATTAGATTTATTTTTGTCACCATATTGATATACATTACTTTCATTTATTCCATATATAAATGATGTAGCTACTTGTGTTACACAAGATAAGTTTTCATCACCTGCTTGCATTACATCAGAATCATTTTCTGTGAAAGCTCCAGATAGAGAAGTTTGATCTTCTACTGATACGTTATCATCACCTAATTGAGAAACATAAGCATCATTTCCTGTACCAAATTGTGTTTGACCTGCTTTATTTCCTTCTCCGTCTTGTATAATCTCAGCAACACTACCATTAACACCATCTAAACCTGCAGTTTGTTTTTGAATAGCAAAATTCCCTGTTTCATATTGAGTAATAGTTGCCTCATTGTTATCAAACCATTGTTCTTGGTAAGCTACATTTTCATCTCCTTCTTGAAAAATATCTGCAACATTATCTTCTGCAAAACCAACACCTACTTTTTGGTTTGCATAATTATAATTACCATCTTGCCATACTGTACCTTCATTTTCTTGACCTTTTTGATCAATAATAGAATTATTACCAAAACCATCTTGTGTTACAGTTGCAGTATTAAAATAATCCATTTGATCAATTAATGAATAGTTTCCATCTCCTGTTTGTACTACAGTTGCAATATTAAATTCTTCATATTGATTTACTTCACTATAGTTATAACCTTTATCTATTAACTCAGGTGATCTTACATCAACTTCACAGTCAAAACATTCACCTTTTTCTTCTTTTGGTCCATTACCATTATTTTCTTGATGCTGTGCAAATATCATTGTTGTTGAAAATAATAATGCCATTACTAATAATAATTTTTTCATAATAAAAATTTTTAAATTAATTAATAAATTACGTTTACTTAAACTCACAAGGGAATCTAAACCAATTATTAGTGTGTATAAAATACACTCACTAATAGTAGTTCTATGAATTTAATGTTAAGGGTGAAAAACTTTTATATGAGGTTTAAACTCGGGGTAGTTGCAATTTTCGGGGAATTGAAAATGATACGTATTATTGTGTTTCAATTACTACAACTAATTTAAAAATAGATTTAGAATTTTCAAATAATTAAAAGGATTATTTTAGTAATTTAGAACACTTATTTACAGTTACTTAAGTCACATATAATAATATGTAAACTATTTAAAACAAACTGCATATTTTATTATACAAAACGACTTAAAACCTTAAAATTAAGTAAATTACAATTTTAAGGTTTTAAGTTGTTTTTAAATTATCTTATAAATAAAAGCTCTCTATATTTTGTTAATGGCCATAATTTATCATCAACCATTAGCTCTAATTTGTCGCAATGATACCTAATTTCATCTAAAAATGGTTTCACTTTACTACAATAAGCCATTGCTTTTTCTTCGTGATTTTCAATTTTATTTGCTTTTTTACGAGCATTGATCATTTTATCAATTTTACAGTGAACACCTTCAATATGTTCTGAAATACGTTTAATTAATCTAATTTGCTCTTTTGCGTGTTCTTCAAAATTAGTTCCAAAAATATTTTTTAATCCTGAAACATTTTCAATTAACATATTTTGATATAGTACAGCTGTTGGTACCACATGGTTTCCTGCAATATCGCCAAGCACACGAGATTCAATTTGAATACGCTTGGTATATTCTTCAACTTCAATTTCATATCGAGCACTAGTTTCTACCTTACTCATAACACCCATTTCTTCATAAAGTGATAATACTTTATCAGATATTTTAACTTTTATAGCTTCTGGTGTAGTTTTATGGTTACTTAAACCACGTTTCTTTGCCTCTTTCTCCCATTCAGCTCCATAACCATTTCCTTCAAATAATATATTGCGAGACGATTTAATATACTCTCTTAATACATTAAATATGGCTTCATCCTTTTTTAAGTCTTTTCTGTCAATTAATTTATCAACTTCAATTTTAAAATCTTTTAGCTGTTTCGCCACAATTGTATTTAAAACAGTCATAGGTTTTGCACAATTTGCCGTTGATCCAATTGCTCTAAACTCAAATTTATTTCCTGTAAACGCAAAAGCAGATGTTCTATTTCTATCTGTATTATCCAATAACACATCAGGAATTTTACCTACCACATTTAATTTTAAATCTGTTTTTTCTTCAGGTGACAATTTTCCATCTGTAACACCCTCTAGCTCCTCTAAAACTTTTGTTAACTGCTCACCTATAAAAACAGAGATAATTGCTGGTGGCGCTTCATTTGCCCCCAAACGATGATCATTACTAGCTGATGCTGTTACAGCTCTTAATAATTCTTCATTATCATGAACTGCTTTTATAGTATTTATAAAAAAGGTTAAAAATTGAAGATTACTCATTGGGGTTTTTCCAGGTCCTAATAAGTTCACTCCAGAATCTGTTGTTAAAGACCAATTATTATGTTTTCCTGAACCATTAACTCCTGCAAACGGTTTCTCATGCAGTAACACTTTAAAATTATGTTTTGAAGCCACTCTTCCCATTAAATCCATTAATAAAGAATTGTGATCTACTGCTAAATTAGCTTCTTCAAATATTGGTGCTAACTCAAACTGATTAGGAGCTACTTCATTATGTCTAGTTTTAACAGGAATTCCTAATAACATACATTCTGTTTCTAACTCTCGCATAAAATTCAATGCTCTACTTGGAATGGCACCAAAGTAATGATCGTCTAGTTGTTGTCCTTTTGCAGGTGAATGTCCTAATAATGTTCTTCCTGTTAAAGCCAAATCGGGTCTACTATTAGCCAATGCCTTATCAACTAAAAAGTATTCTTGCTCCCAACCTAATGAAGAAGACACCTTTTTCACATTCTTATCAAAATATTTACAAATTGCAGTGGCGGCACCATCAACGGCTTGCAATGCTCTTAATAAAGGTGTTTTATAATCTAAAGCTTCTCCGGTATAAGAAACAAAAATAGTAGGAATACAAAGCGTGGTTCCAAATATAAATGCTGGTGATGTTGGGTCCCAAGCTGTATAACCTCTAGCTTCAAATGTATTTCTAATTCCACCATGCGGAAAACTAGAAGCATCTGGTTCTTGTTGCACTAATTGATGTCCTCCAAACTTTTCAAAAGCCATACCGCTCCCAATAGTTTCAAAAAAAGCATCATGCTTTTCAGCAGTACCACCAGTTAAAGGTTGAAACCAATGTGTATAATGTGTAACACCTTTACTCATAGCCCACTCTTTCATTGCGCTAGAAACCTGATCAGCTATTTTTCTATCTATTTTTTTACCTAAATCAATGGCACTCATTACTCCTTTAAACGCATCACTTGTTAGGTATTGACGCATTGTATTTTCATTAAATACATTTTCACCAAATAACTCAGATCGCTTATTTAACTCTTCAACAATTTTCGGTTTTCTTGACTGTGCTGCTTCTACAGCATTAAATCTTTGTATTGCCATTTCTTTCCAAATTTTAAGTAAAGCACGAAGATACCAATTTTTACAACTATTTTTTTATCATTTATTTGAAAAAAAATTAAATTATTTTTGAATAACCCCTAAAAAAAATAGGGTATCAATAAAAATGATATTCAATAATTATTTTTAACCCCTTATATTTTTATTCTATAGCAAAAAAAATTATTTTTGAGAAAATTATTTTTATTTATTAAATTAATTAACACTATGGCAAAAATAAAATTAGAATACCTTTGGTTAGATGGGTATAAACCAACTCAAAATTTAAGAAGCAAAACAAAAGTAGAAGAGCACGAAAACTTTCAAGGAACAATTGAAGAATTAGGATTGTGGTCTTTTGATGGATCATCTACACAACAAGCTTCAGGAGGATCATCTGACTGTATTTTAAAACCAGTTGCAATTTACCCAGATCCATCTCGTATCAATGGTTATTTAGTTATGACTGAAGTTTTAAATGCTGACGGAACTCCACATGAATCAAATGCACGTGCAACTATTGAAGATGATGATAATGATTTCTGGTTCGGATTTGAGCAAGAATACTTTATTATGAATACTAAAACTGAATTACCATTAGGATTCCCAAGAGGTGGTTACCCAGCTCCACAAGGAATGTACTACTGTTCAGTTGGTGGAAGACATACTCACGGACGTGATTTAGTTGAAGAGCACGCAAACTTATGTATTGATGCTGGATTAAATTTTGAAGGAATTAACCAAGAGGTTGCATCTGGACAATGGGAATTTCAATTATTTGCTAAAGGAGCTAAAAAAGCCGGAGATGAAATTTGGGTTGCTAGATATTTACTAGACCGTTTAACTGAAGGTAGAGGAATGTACATTGAGTACCACCCAAAACCATTAGGTGATACTGACTGGAATGGATCAGGAATGCACGCTAACTTTTCTAACTCAATTTTAAGAACTTGTGGTTCTAAAGAAAAGTATGCTGAAATTTGTGAAGCTTTCCGTCCAGTAGTTGACGAACACATTGCTGTTTATGGTGAATTTAATGAACAACGTTTAACTGGTAAACACGAAACTGCATCTATTAATGATTTCTCTTGGGGAGTTTCTGATAGAGGAGCATCAATTCGTATTCCAATTATCGCTGTAGAAAAAGGTTATAAAGGATGGTTAGAAGATCGTCGTCCTTCTTCAAATGCAGATCCATATAAAGTTGCTGCAAGAATTATTAAAACTGTAAAACCAGTTAAATAATTTCACGCAATTATAATAAATAAAAAAACACCGCAATTGCGGTGTTTTTTTTATCTATTAGTTTCATCTTTCTAAAAGAACATTTGAAACATAAATAATCCATATAATGAAACAAGTAGCAAGCCTTCTTTCCAAGTTAATTTCATACTCACAGGAATAAAATTTAAAGGCAAAATTAAAAATGAAATTGCCAATAGCCAAAATATATCATTTGTTAATAAACCTTGATCAACTACTTTAATAGGCGTTATCATTGACGTAATACCTAATACTGCCAATATATTAAATACGTTTGACCCAATTAAATTTCCTAAAGAAATTGCTTTCTCCTTTTTTATTACAGCAATTATAGAAGCGGCTAACTCAGGAATACTTGTACCTACAGAAACAATTGTAATTCCAATTACTCGCTCACTTACATTAAATTGTTCAGCCATACCAATTGCACCATCAATTAATAATTCAGAACCTCCCCATAAAGCTACACCACCTATTAATAAAAATAATACATCTTTATATAACGGTAACTCTTCATCATCTTCAGGCATTTCATCAACCACTGCTGGTTTTTGAAATCGTAGTAAATAAATTAGAAACACAATTAGAAAAGAAAACAGAATTACTCCTTCATACCTTACTAAAACACCATCAAACGCAATAAAAGCATATAGTAATATTGAAGCAATCATCATTACAGGCCAATCCGTTTTATAAAAACTTTTTTCAACACTAATTGTAGATAAAATAATTGTAATACCTAACACCAAACCTAAATTTGCGATATTAGATCCAATCACATTTCCTAAAGCAATATCTGCATGACCATTTAATGCCGATTTAACACTCACAATTAATTCAGGAGCTGAGGTTGCAAATGAAACAACTGTCATTCCAATTACAATTTTAGGTATTTGCAAACGAAGTGAAAATCCTACAGCAGATTTCAACAACCAGTTTCCTCCTAAAATTAATAATACTAAACCAATGACCACAAACAACAAATCCATAAAAATATTTTTTGCAAATATAACAGAATAAACATTGTGAAACGGTATGCGTTATTAACTAAGATCTACAATTATAACTTGTATTTCTAACAGCGTTTTTTATGACTAAAACAATACAACAACTTTTAACTAGTGCTTTCACCTCCTATTTTGTGAGTTTTTTTTATTTATGTAAATTTGTTTTATGAAAAAAAATCTATTTATTTTTATTGCTAAACTAAACGCTTTATTACTCCCTAGCTTTACAAAAAGAGGGCTTGATATGGCTTATGCAAAAAAATGGCAATTAGCAATTATTGGTTGGCGTTATTTTATCACAAAAAATAGTTTGTAAATAATAAAATTATATTATATTTGCAGCCGTTAAAATGGCCTCGTGGCGCAACTGAATAGCGCACTTGATTACGGCTCAAGAGGTTACAGGTTTGAATCCTGTCGAGGTCACAAAAAAACAAAAAGCTCTTATAGAAATATAGGAGCTTTTTTACTTTTATAACTAAATACAACTGACCTAGTAACAAAATCAATCAGCATTATCCATACAAGCTACTTTATAGGATAAAAAAGAAGTTCAATAGTCATATTTAATTACAAAAACTTATCCAAAATAAAATTAATCATACTTAAAAAAATAAGTTTAATTTAGTAATTCAAAAAATTGCATCAATTACAATTATCTATTTTAAATTAGAATAAATGTTTATCAAATGAAAATAAATAATTACCTGTAATTTTGAATAGGAGATAACAAGTTGTCAACTATATCCCAACGAAATGCAAAACGAATGGAAAAGAAATTAAAAAAAAGTATTTTGACCTCCTATATGATTGGTGCTCCAATAGGAATTTTTGTCGTTTTGGCTACAATTTTTGTTCCGAGCTTCTTATTCGGAGAAGGACTTATGACAATTGCTATTCTTGGAACATATGGAATTTCAACTATAGGACTTATTAGTGCGTTTCTGATTGCTCTTTGGATTGGAGGTAAATTAGCATATAATAGTATTAAAAACAGAAAATCATTACTTTTAACTTCTTTAAAATACTCAACAGTAGTGAATTTGATTATCTGGACAACTTTTTGTCTAATTATCGGATTAACTGTTGAGGAGGAAAAATTTCTGATGATGACTCCACCAATTATTGCTTTTGTTATTTGTACAATTCTAACAACATTTTCAATCGGGCTTTTGATATCATATGTTATTAAACAAATAAATGATAAACCGTTTAAATTAGAAAATACAGCTGCCAACAACTCATAAGATTTATTCTTAAATTTGATTTAGCACAAACAAAAAACATTCAATTATCAATTTACTTCGTCCAAAAAATCTCCGATTTCCCAGTAACACAAATCTTATAAAACCAGTTATACTTCACATCAATTATAACATAAATCGCTAAAAATTAAACCAAAAAAATTAATTGAAAAATGGGTAGAAACGTTTAACGAGGGAAACGTTGAAAAGATTTCCGATTTTTATCACGATGACGCAATTAATCATCAAGTGACAAATAAGCCTGTAATTGAAAAATCTTCCTCAACAACTCCAATTATCATTCTAAAGTGAGTAGCTACTGTTGTTACAGCAATACTGTCATAAAATTTTCAATTCTCAATAAAGCAACTTATCTTTATAAAAGATAATTGATAATAAATTTTCTGAATACACTGAAACCAACCAACTTATTAGAGAGTTTAGTCACAATTTAACCAACAATGAATTCTATAGAAAAAATAATTGATACACTAAATTTACAACCGCACCCCGAAGGAGGCTATTTTGCAGAAACCTACCGAAGTGCTGGTGAAATAAAGCAAGCATGTTTAGATACAAGCTACCAAGGAAAAAGAAATTTTTCAACTTGTATTTATTTCCTACTCACATCCAACAAATTTTCAGCATTTCACAGAATAAAACAAGATGAAATTTGGCATTTTTATGATGGTGCGCCCATTAAATTATATGTAATTTCTGAAAAAGGAAATCTCTCTACCCAACTTATTGGACGAGATTTTGATAAAGGAGAAGTTCCGCAATACGTAGTTCCCGGAGGCTCTTGGTTTGCTGCCGAAGTGTTAACTGATAATAATTATTCGTTAGTTGGCTGTACCGTATCTCCTGGCTTTAGCTTTGATGATTTTGAGTTGAAATCAAGAGAAAACCTAATTTCGTTATTTCCGCATTTAAAAAATGTTATAACTAAATTAACTCATTTTTAATATCTAGAAAATCTATAAAAATTAAAAGTCAAATTCAACCAACATGATATAAATCATAGTTTAATTCTTCAATAAAACTTATTTTTAAATTTAGCTCAAAAACACACAAAAAGCTAGAATACAGTTTTTTAATATTGAAAAACTAATATAAACGACATTAAACTAATAAATCAATTATGATAATCTCAAATTTCAACAAACAAACTAAAATTCTGGAAACAGAATTTACTGTTGATGTAAGTTTAAATGAAATTATAAATTATATTATTGCTACTAAAAAAAATAAAACCTACCCTAGATTATTAAAAATTAAAACAAATGCAACAACTGCAAATTTCACATTTTCAATAGATGATTTAGAAAAAATAGTAATTGAAAATAGAAAATCGTTAGAAAAGTACGATTTTATTATTGACGCAATAATTGTAGAAGACCCTAAAACAACGGTAATTTCAATGTTATATAAAGAACTTGAGAAAAATAAAAAATATAAATTTAATATTTTCTCTACGGAGAAAGCAGCTACAATGTGGTTAAAAGAGTACTAAGTTGTTAATTTACTTACAGTTTTTATAACCTTAAAAAAATGCAATTAATTTAATTAGTATCTAAAATAGTAAATGCCGCAACATAAATTTCATAGCAAACAAAAAGAATTCTTAAATTTCCTTATTAAAGGAGACCATGCAGCTTGCTCTAAAATAGCACAAGACATTTTAAATACTTCTACTTTAAATAATTTATATGAACATATTTTAAAAAAATCACTATATGATGTAGGTGAATTATGGGAATACAATAAAATTAGTGTAGCTACAGAGCATTTATCTTCTGCTATTGTAGAAACAATTTTAAACGAATTTTATTCTAGTATTATTTCAAAAGAAAAAATCAACAAAACGGTAATTGTAGCCTGTGTTGAAAATGAATTTCATCAAATAGGTATAAAAATGATTAATGATATTTTTGAAGTAAATGGTTGGAACTCCTATTTCTTAGGTGCAAACACACCTACAAATGAGCTAATTGCTTACGCAAAAAACATAAAAACCGATATGATTGCCATTTCCCTGAGCATTTATTTTCATTTACCAATATTAGAAAAAATGATACAGCAAATAAGAAAAGAATTTCCTGTTTTACCCATTTTGGTTGGTGGACAAGGATTTAGGCATGGTGGAAAAAATATATTGTTAAAATACAATAATGTGATATATAAACCTGATTTAAAAAACACTGAACTATTTATAAAAAAAAGAAACAAAAATGGATAAAAATTATCTTTTAAAAACAGCTAATCAGCTAAAACAAGTGAGTATTGAGGCTTCCTCTGAATATTCTAAAAAAGCAGAAATATTAACTGCCAAAATGAATATAATAATGTTAGAAAGGTCTGATCTTGAAAATTTAGTAGGGGCTGAAAATATAGATATAATGAAAGATAATCATGCAAATCACGTACGTTTTATTGCTTCTATTTTACAAAATTACAATCCTGATGTTTTGGTTGATACCATTTTATGGGTGTTTAGAGCCTACCGTAGCCACGGGTTTAAAACTAATTATTGGTCGGCTCAATTAAATACATGGATACTGGTAATCAAGGATGTTTTAACAACTGAATGTTATGCTGAAGTTTATCCTTATTATGAGTGGTTACAAATAAATATTCCTGTATTTGTAAAAGTATCAGACGAAAAACTTGAAGCTCCTAATTCAGCACATTAATACATGCCAAAAGTAATTTCATCTATATTATCTGATTGGACAAATGAGCTAAGCGCTATATTAATGGATAGCAATTCACTATGCATTGCTAAGTTTTCAACAAGCAAAAAATTGCTTTTCGCAAATAACTCCATGGCTAAACTTTTTACAGCCAAACCAGCCCAAAGCTTAATAAACCCAACATTTGATGAACTGTTATTACTAGATAATACTGTACCGCTTATTTTTGAAGGCTTTTTAACCTTAGGCGATTATTCGTCTATCAATCCATCTATTTGGGTACAGGTTTATAGAAAAGAAAACGAATTACTTATTGTAGGCGGCGTAAATGCAGCACAACTTCTTGATCAAAATAAAACAATGCATCAATTAAATAGTGAAATAAGTAACCTTCAAAGAGAATTAATACGAGAAAAAATAACACTTCAAAACACCTTAAAGCAACTAAGCCAAACAAATGCTACACTACAAGAATTAAATATTAGTAAAGATAGGTTTATTTCAATTCTTGCGCATGACTTAAAAAGTCCGTTTAACGGAATTCTTGGTTTTCTTTCATTATTAACTGAAGATATTCATAAATTTAGCATTGATGAAGTTGAAAAAATAATACACCTTATAAATACCTCTGCAAATAGCACCTATAATTTATTAGAAGAAATACTAACATGGGCAAGAGCACAAGCTGGTAAAACTCCTTTTAATCTTGAAAATCATAACCTTTCAACTATTTGTGAAACTATTTTTAACAATTTAAATATAATAGCAACTACAAAAAATATTACAATAGATTATACTACTTTAAATGGTACTATTATTTATGCTGACAAAGATATGATTCATGCTGTTTTACGTAATTTAGTTTCAAACGCTATAAAATTCACAAATCACGGAGGAACCATAAATATATACGCAAAGCAACATTATTCAAACATTGAAATTACTGTTTCCGATACAGGAGTTGGAATACCAGCAAACACAACACCTAAACTTTTTGATATTTCTCATAAAATATCTACAAAAGGAACTGCAAACGAAAAAGGAACAGGCTTAGGCTTGCTACTTTGTAAAGAGTTTGTTGAAAAACATAACGGTAAAATTTGGGTTGAAAGTGAATTAGGAAAAGGCAGCGATTTTAAATTTACAATTCCTACAGTTAACTAAACACTTTAAAAACACCTTTTATTACAAGCTGTTTAATTTTTTCTTAACCAATGTTTCCATGCATATTTGACTGTAGTTAGATAGGTGAATTAAAAACTGAATGGAAGGCTTAGATCTTCCTCCTTCATAAGAGCTTATACGAGATCTAGATACGTGCAAATCATCTGCAAATTGCTCTTGAGACAATCCTTTTAACCTTCTTAAATATTTAATATTTGTTGACAAATAATTCATTATGCTAATTTAATGAGCAATCATTGATTGATTATTGAGCTAATTTAGCAAAAAGAAATTTATAAAATAATTTTTGTTAATAAATGTATTTAAACACACATACATACTATAGTTTAAGATACGGCACTATTTCACCTAAAACACTTGTAAAACAAGCGCTTAAGTTTGAAGTTACAGCAATGGTTTTAACAGATATAAATACAACCTCAGCACATTTAGAGTTTGTACAACTAGCCTTAAAAACAGGAATAAAACCAATTATTGGTGTTGATTTTAGAAACGGCGCACAACAACAATTCATTATTATTGCAAAAAATAACAATGGTTTAGAACATCTAAACAACTACTTATCAAAAATACTTCACAGTTCTAAAACATCCATTCCAAACAGAGCAAAATTTCTTCCTGATACGTATGTAATTTATCCTTTTGAAAAAAACATTTCTAACTTAAAAGACAACGAATTTATTGGGGTAAAACCTTCAAATTTAAACCACCTAAAACTTTCAAAATGGCAATTACAACAACACAAATTAGTAGTGTTAAAAACAGTTTCATTTCAACATAAAAAAGACTTTAATACACACCGTTTATTAAGAGCCATTGATAATAACACGCTATTAAGTAAACTTCCTGTAACGGAACAAGGAGAAGAAACTGATATAATGCAACCTGAACACAAAATCAAAAAAACATATCAGGAATTTCCAACGCTCATTCAAAACACACAAAATATTTTAGACACTTGCTTTATTGATTTTAATTTTTCAAAAGACAGTCCTAAAAATCAAACTTCATACACAAATAATAAAGAACTTGATTTTAAATTACTTCGAAAATTAGCCTATGACGGGTTAAGTTATAGATATCCTAAAATTGGTAAACGCGTATTCACACGCCTAGAAAAAGAATTAGAAATTATTAAACAAAAGCAGTTTGTATCTTACTTTTTAATTAATTGGAAAATTTTAAAATACGCTCGAAGCAAACAATATTATTATGTTGGACGTGGAAGTGGTGCTAATAGTATTGTTGCTTATTTATTACGAATTACAGATGTTGACCCTGTAGAATTAGATTTATATTTTGAACGATTTATAAACTTATACCGAACCAATCCGCCCGATTTTGATTTAGATTTTTCTTGGAGAGATAGAGATGATATTATGAATTATATTTTTAAAACATTTAAAAATACATCTTTAATTGCCGTTTACAACACCTTTAAATACAAGGCTTCCGTAAGAGAGTTAGGAAAAGTTTTTGGCTTACCTAAAGAAGAAATAGACAAACTAACCACCAATAATTTCAATCCAAACCAGTTAGATCACTTATCAAAACTAACATTAATTTACAGCAAATACATTCAAGGTTTCCCTAATTATTTAGGCATTCATCCTGGAGGAATTTTAATTTCAGAAAAACCAATTCACTATTACACCGCTACTTATTTACCTCCAAAAGGGTTTTCAACAGCTATGTTTGACATGGTGGTTGCTGAAGACATTGGCTTGTACAAATTTGATATTTTAAGTCAGCGTGGTTTGGGAAAAATACGCGAAGCTGTAGATATTGTAAAATACAATCACCCAACGCATCCAACCATTGACATACACAATATTAAACGTTTTAAAGAAGATTCTAAAATTAAAAACATACTTAAAAACGCCAAAGCCATTGGTTGTTTTTATGTAGAATCTCCAGCAATGCGTATGCTACTAAAAAAATTACAAGTTGATAATTATTTAGGCTTGGTGGCCGCTAGTTCTGTAATTAGACCTGGTGTAGCAAAATCTGGAATGATGCGAGAATACATTAAACGCTATCGAAATCCTGAAAAAAGAAAAGAAGCACATCCTATTTTATTAGAAATTATGCCCGAAACTTTTGGGGTTATGGTGTACCAAGAAGATGTTATTAAAGTAGCCCATTATTTTGGCAGATTAAGTTTAGGGGAAGCTGATATGTTACGACGTGGAATGAGCGGAAAATTTAGATCTAAAGATGAATTTTTAAAAGTAAAATATCAATTTTTTGAAAACTGTAAAGTTTCGGGACATTCTTTTGAATTAACTTCAGAAATATGGCGACAAATAGAAAGCTTTGCTGGGTATGCCTTTGCCAAAGGGCACTCAGCTTCTTATGCTGTTGAAAGTTATCAAAGCCTATTTTTAAAAGCGTATTATCCTTTAGAATATTTGGTGGCAACATTAAATAATTTTGGAGGTTTTTATCAACCCGAATATTATGTACACGAAGCCAGAATGCATGGCGCAATTATACACCCTCCAAACATTAACAAAGCCCAATATCAAAATTATATTGAAGGGCAACATATTTATTTAGGTTTTATGATGCTACACGCTTTTGAAGCTAAAAATGCAGAAAGAATTGTAAAAGAACGCTCTAAAAA
This sequence comes from Lutibacter holmesii, assembly GCF_042679665.1. Lineage (NCBI taxonomy): Bacteria > Pseudomonadati > Bacteroidota > Flavobacteriia > Flavobacteriales > Flavobacteriaceae > Lutibacter > Lutibacter holmesii. Next base: position 1,212,327 of record NZ_JBHTMV010000003.1, on the reverse strand, counting down.
CGGAGCCTTTTTAGATTTAGATGATTTTATAGACCGTGTTGCCATTTCATTAGAGCAAATAGCTATTTTAATTAAAGTAAACGCATTTAAATTTACAAAAAGAAACAAACGAGAATTATTATGGGAAGCACATATGAAAGTGCATAAAGTATGCTTGGAAGAAAATACCGTTACGCTTTTTAAGTCTGAAAAAATCACCTATAAAACACCCGAATTAACAAGTTCAACCTTAGAAGATGCTTTTGATGAATTGCAATACATTGGCTTCACTTTAAGCAGTCCGTTTAGCTTATTAAAAACACCTCTAAAACAATCATTATTTGCTCATAATTTAGTGAACTATACAGGGCAACTAGTCACCGTTTATGGCTACTACGTAACCGTAAAAAAAACAATTACTTCAAAAAAAGAGCTTATGTATTTTGGAACTTTTATAGATGCTAAAGGTGATCATATTGACACGGTTCACTTTCCTCCTTCCGCAAAAAAATATCCTTTAAAAGGAAGAGGTATTTATCAAATAACAGGAAAAGTAACAGAAGAATTTGACTGTATAAATATTGACGTACATCAACTTGAAAAACTAGCTATTATTCAAGATCCAAGATATGCAGAACCTTCAAAAACAACTTAATATGAATAATTTAAAACGCTCAATTGTACATATGGATTTAGATACTTTTTTTGTATCATGTGAGCGCTTAATAGACAGCCGATTAAATAATAAGCCCGTATTAATTGGCGGTACTTCTGACAGAGGTGTTGTTGCCAGTTGCAGCTATGAAGCACGCAAATACGGAGTACACTCTGCAATGCCAATGCGTATGGCTAAGCAATTATGTCCTGAAGCAATTGTACTACGCGGAAATAGCGGTATTTACACAAAATACTCCAAATTAGTAACAGATGTTATTAACGAAAGTGTTCCTTTATATGAAAAAGCATCTATTGATGAGTTTTATATTGATTTAACAGGTATGGATCAATTTTTTGGTTGTAATAAATTGGCTTCAGAATTAAGATCAAAAATTATGAGAGAAACCGGTTTACCCATTTCTTTTGGTTTATCTGCAAATAAAACTGTTTCAAAAATTGCTACTGGCGAAGCAAAACCTAATAACGAGCTAAAAATAAATATGGGTACTGAAAAACCATTTTTAGCACCGCTGTCTGTACGTAAAATTCCAATGGTTGGTCCAAAAACATATAATTCATTGTGTGATTTAGGCATTCGAAAAATACAAACCGTTCAAGAAATGCCTATTACTATGATGACACGTGTTTTTGGAAAACACGGCACTTCTATTTGGAAAAAAGCCAACGGAATAGACAATACACCTGTTATAAAATACCATGAACGAAAATCTATTTCAACCGAACGTACTTTTGATAAAGACACTACAGATATTACCAAACTAAAAAGCATTTTGGTTGCCATGACAGAAAACTTAATTTATCAATTACGAAGAGGAGATAAACTAACTGCCTGCATTACATTTAAAATTAGGTATTCTGATTTTCAAACCTATACCAAACAAAAACGAATTCCTTATAGCGCATCAGACCACGCTATTTTACCTGTTGTTATGGAATTATATAAAAGCCTATACCAAAGGCGTTTATTAGTACGATTAATTGGTGTAAAGTTTAGCCATTTAGTAAACGGAGGACATCAAATAAATTTATTTGAAGACAACGATAAAATTTTAAATTTATACCAAGCCATGGATAAAATGCGTGAACGCTATGGAGACAGAGCCGTAATACGCGCTTCAGGAATGGGAGCCAAAAGTATTAGCAGGTGGAATCCTTTTAACGGTGAACCTCCTCCTCTATTAGCAAATAGGCGAACATAAAAAGTACTAAACAATTGTTACACGTACTTTTTTCTTTTTCAATCTTGTATTATTTAATTTTTTCACCAATTGTTTAGCTATAGAAACAGGAACAGCTACAAAGGTACAATCTCTCTTTAGCTCAATAACTCCTAATTGATCTTTTTGAATATTTCCTTGTTTAAAAAACAAACCGGCAACATCTCCTTTTGAAATTTTATCTTTTTTCCCTCCTGAAATAAATAATGTTTCCCAAAATTGAGGTTTTCTTTCAGTTGTTGTTTTTATATTTTCAACCGGAGAATTTTTAATAAAATCTGGTAATTGTTCTTTATTCCACTTTAAAACATATGCCGTTCCTTTAGAGTTTACACGAGCAGTTCTACCATTTCTATGTGTAAAATCTTCCTTATTTATTGGAAGTTCATAGTGTACAATATATTTCATTTCAGGAATATCAATTCCTCTTGCGGCTAAATCTGTAGCCACAATTATTTGATAAGTTCCATTTCTAAATTTAATTAAAGAACGCTCTCTCTCTTGTTGATCCATTCCTCCTTGAAAACAACCATGACTAATATGATGCTTTTCTAAAAACTCACTTACATTACTAATACTATCTCTTAAATTACAAAATATAATACCTGGCTCGTTTCCTAAAAAGTTAAGCAACTTTAACAATGTATCTAATTTGTTTTTTGAAGGTGAAACAATGGTCTTCATTACTAATTGAGACGATGGTTTTACACTTAAATGATTTAGAATAGTAGGTTTGTTTAACTTTACAAAACTAGGTATTTCGGTTCCTTGTGTTGCTGAAGTTAGTATGCGCTTATTTACATTTGTTAAGCGTTTCATAATGCTTCTCATTTCCTCTTCAAAACCAACTTCTAATGATTTATCAAACTCATCAAGCACTACTGTTTTAATAAACTCTTTTGAAAAACGTTCATTATTAAAGTGATCTATAATTCTTCCTGGTGTTCCAATAAGAATTGCCGGTACATGCTTTAGCTCAATTTTATCTTTTGCCATAGATCTACCTCCGTAAACTGCATTTACCTTATAGCCAGTACCCATAGTTTGAATTACTTGCTCAATTTGAATAGCTAATTCTCTAGACGGCACCACTATTAAAGCTTGTACTTCTTTATTATTAGGGTCTAACGCTTTTATAATTGGCAATAAAAAAGCCAATGTTTTACCTGTTCCCGTAGGAGAAAGCAATATAGTATTTGAAGTTGATTCAATTACAGGAATAGCTTCTTCTTGCATTGGGTTCAACTCAAAAATATTCAACTTTTCTAGAATTGCCTGTTGATCTTTTATAATATTCGCCATTGTTATTTGCTCTTTTTTTTCTTTTTAGACACTTCAGGTTTAGAAATAGCTGCGGTATTTTGAGACAAATAATTTGCCAATACTTTTTCAATTAACTCCTCTTTTGTTAGGTGATGAAATACTGTATGTATTTTATCTTTAAACTCATTAGAAACGGAATGATTTGGTTTTGTTTTAAATATTTTTTTCGCCCATAATAAAGCGTTATTTTCTTCAATACTTTCTGCATTGGCTTTTTCAAACCTAGCAAAAGAAATCCCTAATTCACTTTCAAACTCTGCCAATTCAACAACTTCTTCTTGTTGTAACACCGTTAAAGAAAGTCCGTTTGCTCCTGCTCTTGCAGTACGCCCGCTTCTATGCACATACGTATCAAAAACATCAGGCAAATGATAATTTACAACATATGATATCTCTTTCACATCAATTCCTCTTGCAGCCAAATCTGTAGCCACTAAAATATTAATATGTCCTTCGCGAAATTGCCCCATAATTCTATCACGAATAGGTTGAGACAAACTTCCGTGAATAGCTCCTGATGAAAATTTATTGATAGCTAAGTTTTTAGCTAATTTATTAACCGCTGCTTTTGTTTTACAAAATATAATTCCTCTTTCGCCCTCTTTTGAGTTTAAAAAATGCATTAAAACATTTAATTTCTCAATAGGCTCTACCACAACATATTGATGGTCTATACCTTGGTGTCCGGTTGTTTCCATATTTGAACTTACCTGAACCACATGTTTAGACATATAGTTTTGAACCAATTGCTTTATGGTTCCTGGCATAGTAGCAGTAAACAAAATTGTTCTTCTGTTTTTTGGTAATACACCTACAATTTCATTTAAACCTTCTTTTAAAGAAGTTACCATTTCATCCGCTTCATCTAAAACTAAATAGTTTGCTTTTTTAATATTGATAGCATCACGCTTTATCAAATCAATCAACCTTCCTGGTGTAGCTACAACAATATGAACCGCTGCTATTAACTGCTCAATTTGTGGCTTTATAGGTGTTCCTCCACAAATTGAAACAATAGACACTTTAGGTAAATATGTTGCAAAAGAAATAAGGTTATTATAAATCTGCTGTCCTAATTCTCTAGTCGGAGCAATAATAACAGCTTGAATACTTGTATTTTCAACATCAATTAATTGCAATAAAGGTAAACCAAATGCAGCTGTTTTTCCGGTTCCTGTTTTTGCCAAACCAACAAAATCAGTTGTTTCATTTAATAAAATTGGGATAGATTTTTCTTGAATATCCGTTGGTATTGAGATATTTAAATCTTCTAAACTTTTTTGAAGTGGCGCTAAAATTCCTAAATCGGAGAATGTTTTTGACATAAAATTAATTTGGGCAAAGATAGTTACTCTAATGATGCGAATTACATAGAATTATACAATCTGTAAATTTATGTAATCTTATTAATTTCAACCTTTTATCTACAATTTAATTGACACTATTTCAGTATATTCGTAATCAACTAACTATTTTACAATGAAATCTTTCAAATTAAAAAAAGCAGTAATCACCGGTGGTGCTTCAGGTATTGGAAAAATTATGACTCGTTTACTCTTAGAACGAGGAGCTGAGGTTATTATTTGGGATATTGATCAATTAAAAATTGATGCTACTATTGCTGAATTTTCTTCGCTTGGAAAAATTTACGGATTTCAAATAGATGTATCTAATAACGCGCAAATTAAAGCAACTGCCAAAAGAGTAAAACAAGAAATTGGTATTGTTGATTTACTTATAAATAACGCAGGAATAGTTGTAGGAAAATACTTTCATGAACATACAAAAACTGACATTACAAAAACAGTAGCAATTAATGCCACAGCGCCAATGCTTGTAACACTTGCTTTTTTAAATGATATGCTTGCTCAAAACTCAGGACATATTTGTAATATTGCATCTTCAGGAGGTTTAATTTCTAATCCAAAAATGTCTGTATATGCAGCAAGTAAATGGTCGTTAATAGGCTGGTCTGATAGTTTACGTATTGAAATGAAACAGTTGAAAAAGAAAGTACATGTAACCACAATTATGCCTTATTATATAAACACAGGAATGTTTGATGGTGTACAATCAAAATTACCAATTTTAGAACCAGAACCAACAGCTCTCACCATTATAAAAGCAATTGAAAAAAATAAAAGAATGCTCACCATTCCTGGGTATATTTACCGAGTTACTAAATTAGGGCAAGCAATTATGTCTATAAACGTATTTGATTGGTTTGCTGGCAGCGTTTTAGGTATTTATAAAACAATGGAACATTTTACAGGGCACAAAAAATAATTCATTTCTAAAAACAAGAATATGATGGAAGAAACTACCGAAAAAACAATAGTTGAGCATTTAAAAAGGCAACGCACTTTTTTTTCTTCTAACCAAACAAAATCAATTCCTTTTAGGCTGAAACAACTTCAAAAATTAAAAAATGTAATTCTTACATCTTCAAAAAAAATAGAAGCAGCCTTATGGGAAGATTTGCATAAGTCACCCGAAGAAGCATATTTAACAGAAATAAGTATTGTTCTTCAAGAAGTAAACTACCACATAAAACATTTAAAAAAATGGGCAGCGCCAAAAGCTGTTTCTTCACCTATACATTTGTGGCCATCATCAAGCAAAATTATGTTTGAACCACTTGGGGTTTCATTAATTATTGCTCCATGGAATTATCCGTTTCAGCTACTTTTTAACTCATTGGTAGGCTCAATATCTTCTGGTTGCTGCTGTATTTTAAAACCTTCACCAGATACACCAACTATTGCAAAAGTAATGGAGGAAATGATTGAAAAAACTTTTGACCCCAACTATATAACTTTAGTGCAAGGAGGTAGAGAAACAAACACATTATTACTTAAACAGCGTTTTGATATTATCTTTTTTACTGGAAGTTCAAACGTTGGAAAAGTAGTAATGAAAGCTGCATCTGAAAATTTAACACCAGTTGTATTAGAATTAGGTGGTAAAAGTCCGTGTATTGTAGATTGTGATGCAGATATTGAAATTGCAGCAAAACGAATAGCTTGGGGAAAACTTATAAACGCAGGACAAACTTGTATAGCTCCAGATTATATTTTTGCACACGCATCAATTAAAGATAAATTATTGCAAAAAATAGCACAAAACATACATCAAATGTATGGAGATGCTATTAAAAATAGTCGTTTTTATCCTCGTATTGTAAATGAGCGCGCAATGAAACGATTGGAAACTCTACTAAAACAAGGGAAAATTTATACTGGAGGAATAGTTGACCATACCGAAAAGTATATTTCACCCACAATTATTGATGAAGTTCAGCCAGATTTTTTAATTATGCAAGAAGAAATTTTTGGACCTATTTTACCTGTACTAACATTTAATCATATTGATGAAACAATAGCCTACATTAACCAAAATGAAAAACCATTAGCATTTTACTACTTTGGTAAAAATAAAAAAGCAAAAGAAGTTTTAGAAAAAACTAGTTCAGGTGGCGCGTGTATAAATGATACACTTATGCATATAACCAATCACAATTTACCATTTGGCGGTGTTGGAAACAGCGGAACAGGAAAATATCATGGAAAACAAAGTTTTTTAGCTTTTAGCAATCAAAAAGCTGTTGTTAAAACACCTACGTGGATTGATATTCCTTTAAAATATGTTCCTTTCAAATATTTTAAGTTGATTAAAAAAATTATTTAATTTTAGTTTTAAAAGAGTTTCACCTATAAAAACAGTCTTAATTCAGCCTAAAAAACAGTAACAATTGTTACTTAAAGGAAATAATTTATAAGAACTGACAAAAGTCATATTTCTAACTAAATAAACGTTTTAAATTTACACCATAATTCAATTACTTATTTATTTAAGTAATGTTTTTGATTTTTTTAGTTAGTAGTAAAATAAAAAAAGAGAGTTTACCCAAACTCTCTTTTTTATTGTTTTATAAAGTCTTTTCTTTACAAAGCTACCACAGAATTTAACTCTGCTCCCAATCCACTATTGATGTACTTATCAGCACAATCATCATTTACCCATTTTTCACCATCCAATAAATATTTGAATTGAAATTCCTTTTCAGAAGGTAAATCAATAGTAACTTTAAAAGTACCATTTTTTAATTTTTTCATCTGCACAGGTTCTGCAGTATTCCAGTTATTGAATTCACCTAATAAATCTACTTTGCCAGCACCAGCTACAGCTTCTTTATCCATTGAAAATGTAACTTTACAAACTGGCTTACTTTTTAAGTATTGCTTTTTTAAACTCATAATTTTGGTGTTAAGTTTTACATGTCAAAGTTAACCTTCAATAACTCAACAATGTACAACTCTATTTTCATATTTATATACTTTTTTACCACACAAATCAATAATTAACCACTAAGGGTTAAATTTATATAGACTCATTATAAATAAGGTCAATTTAAACTATATTTCGGATAATTTTGCAAACAAACCTTGTAATAGCAAGGGATTCCTATTAAATAACCTAAATTTTAGCGACCTTGTTTAAACAGTGATTTTTTGACTATTTTTTTAAACTTACCAAAAGTTAAAACGCTTCAAAAATTTTGCTATAAACTTAGATTAGTAGTTATTTCAACTTCCTAAAACAAACAAAAATTTACTTTTAAAACGTTTTATTTCTACTCTAATAAATCTTAACTTCAATAATTTTAGCAGTTGATTTAAAATCACTTTTCTTTAAGTTCATTTGATCACTAGTAATCTCTAACTCACCTTTTGTAAAATCATTCTTACTTAAAATAAATAATCCGTTTACACTTTTTGTTTCTAAAACGTACAAATCTCCTACATACGTGTACCAAAGTTTATATGCTGGGTATGCTGCAATAAATTCTTCAATTGTTGATGAAACTCCAATACCTTCAGTAGTTTTAAACTTAGGTGATAAAACGATTACTTCATTTATTTTTTCAACAGTTTTATCTGTTTCAATAGAAGCTACAGTTTTTAAATCCAATAATTTTTCATTGTTTTCTATAACCGTATAAACAGTTTCCTCTTCTTCATTTCCTTCTACCATTTTAGTCACAATATTTTTTTCTAACTCAAAGGCATCATTAGCAGTTGGTAATACAATTTCGCTTCCAATTTTAAAATCTCCTGCTGCATTAGTTGAAATTGTAAAATTTTGAATTGCCTGTTTTGCAACTTCAACTTTTTTAGACTCAACATCTTTCTTTTTTTCTTGATTTGAATTTGTGTTACAGCTAACTAAAACACTTATTACTAAACCAGCAAATAACATTTTTAATTTCATATTTTTTTCATTTTTCAGGTTCCTATTTTTCAAAAATAGATTTTCAAAAAATAACAGGAACTGATAAAATTCATCTTAATTGTACTTTTTTATCAATATAAGAAGTGTTTATCTTATCACTATAATCATACTGTTTGAAATGAATACCCACAAAAAAACCTCACAAGAAATAATCTTGTGAGGTTTTCAATATTAAATTTTTTTATTTTTAAATAATTTCAGCAGATAAACCTCTGTTTAACAATTTTGTACAACGTGGTTCTAAGTCTTTATATTCACCTGTTTTTACCGTGCATTTTCCTTTATAATGTACTAACATTGTACATTGTTCTGCTTGCTCTAAGGTATGGTCGCAAACCTCAATTAAAGCATCAATTACAAAATCAAATGTGTTTACATCATCATTAAACAACACAATTTCATTCAAATTTGTTTCTTGCTCTAAAACATCAACCTCTTCTTGTATTTTTTCTTTTGTACTCATTTTCAACTTCTAAAATACTAATTATTTAATATACTTCAAAGAAACCCAATTATTTCGCTCTATAGTTTTATCTAATTTTAAACCATATTTTGAAACTTCAGCATCAATTATTGAAATATCCTCTTTATAAAATCCGCTAAACAAAATTACACCACCCTTATTTAAGCAATTCATATAAGCTTCCATATCATTCAACAAAATATTTCTATTAATATTTGCAATAATAACATCGTAACTTTTGTCTTTTAATAGCGTTGCATCTCCTTCAAAAACTTCAATATGCTGACAATTATTTCGCTGAACATTTTCAATTGAATTTTCATAGCACCAATTATCAATATCAATTGCATCAATTGGATGTGCACCTTTCATTTCAGCAAAAATGGCTAAAATTCCAGTTCCGCAACCCATATCTAACACTTTTTTATTGGTTAAATCAAGATCAATTAATTGCTGAACCATCATATGCGTAGTTTCATGATGACCTGTACCAAAACTCATTTTAGGCTCAATTACAATATCGTATTTTAAATTTGGATTTTCGTGAAATGGTGCACGAATACTTACCAAATCATCTACTTGAATTTGATTGAAATTCTTTTCCCATTCACTGTTCCAATTGGTTTGTTCAATTACTTCTTCAACATATGAAATTTCAAATTCATTAGAATTTAATATTTGAATATCTTCTAAAATAGTTGCATTCCAATCTCCTTCTTGAATGTAAGCCGTTACACCGTCTTCATTTTCAACAAAACTTTCAAAACCTTCTAGCCCTAATTGAGCAATTAAAATCTCAGTTGCTGGTTCTTTCGGACTAATTTTAAACGTGTAACCTATATAATTTACCATAATTTATGTATTCAGAATGCAAAAATACGGTTTCCTTTCAAATGAAAGAAAACCGTATTGTATTTTGTTATTATTTTAACGTTTATTTAAAATGATTGTACTAGCGCTAAAAAGTCTGCTGAATTTAATGCTGCACCTCCAATTAAACCACCATCAACATCAACTTTAGAGAAAATTTCTTTAGCATTTCCTGGCTTCACACTTCCACCATATAAAATTGATACGTTTTCAGCAAGTTCAACATTGTATTTTGCTGCAACAATTTTACGAATAAAAGCATGCATTTCTTGTGCTTGTTCAGGAGAAGCAGTTTCACCTGTTCCAATAGCCCAAACTGGTTCGTATGCAAGTACAATATTTTTCCAAGCATCAGCTGGTAAATGAAATAATCCGTTTTTTATTTGACTTTCAACAACATTAAAATGATTGTTTGATTTTCTATCTTCTAAAACTTCACCAAAACAAAAAATCACTTCCAATCCGTTTGCCAAAGCAGAATTCACTTTTTCAGCTAAAATGGCATCTGTTTCACCAAAATATTCGCGTCTTTCAGAGTGCCCTAAAATAACAGATTTTAACCCTAATGAAGTTAACATTTCAGCAGAAATTTCTCCTGTATATGCTCCACTTTTTGCTTGATGCATATTTTGAGCTGCTACTTCAACTGCAGATCCTTCAGTAACTTTTACAACTTCACTAATATTTACAAAGGTTGGAGTAACAATTACTCTTGTATTATCTAAAGTTAAATCTTTAACTCCATTTACAATTTCGTTTGCTAATTGTGTAGATTCTTGAACGTTTTTGTTCATTTTCCAGTTTCCTGCAACTATTTGTTTTCTCATGATTTTAAATTTTTATAATATTTTGGTTTACCCAACAAATTTACCACTTTACCTACTAAAAACGAGTTAAAAAAGAGATTGTTTCCGCAATCGTTTTCGACTGAGAATCAAGTTAAAACCTTTATTTAATTCTAATTCTTGGATCTAAAATTCCGTATAAAATATCCACTAAAATATTAATAATAATAAACATGGTAGCAATTATTAAAACACTTCCCATTATTACTGGTAAATCTAGCGTATTTAAAGCATTTACAATTTCTTTACCTAAACCATTCCAATTAAAAATGTATTCTACAAAAACAGCACCTGCCAATAAGGAAGCAAACCAACCAGATACTGCTGTAACAACCGGATTTAAAGCATTTTTTAAAGCGTGGGTTTTTATTATTTTAAACGTTGAAAGGCCTTTTGCTTTAGCCGTTCTAATATAATCTTGATTTAAAACTTCCAACAATGAATTTCGGGTTAATTGAATGACCACTGCTAGTGGCCGAATACCCAAAACTATTGAAGGTAAAATTAAATTTTTCCATTGAATAAAAATATGTTCGCCAAAATCATCAACTGCGTACAAACTTCCGGTCATGTTTAAATGGGTATATTTTCGCCACACAAAACCAAATAACCAAGCAAATAATATTGCTGAAAAGAATGATGGCACACTCATTCCCAATGTACTTACTACCGAAATTAAACGATCAAAAAAAGTATCTTTATACAATGCTGAAAGTATTCCGAAAAAAACACCAATTAAAATGGCAATAGTTATCGCTGAAACGGCTAAAATTGCAGTGTTTGGTAAAGTTTCACCAATTACTTCAGAAACCTTTTTATCATTCTTTTGAAATGATTTTCTTAGGTAAGGATACTTCAATACAATCGTTTTATTTCCTACTGAAAACAGTTGTGTATAACTAAATGTATTCTCTTTTAAAAACGTGTAATTTTCAGGGTTTTTACTATGAATTGATAAGGGCGATAAATCATTTAAATAATATAAATACTGCACGGATACCGGTTGATCAAATCCATATTTTTTACGAATATTAGCTAATTGCTCAGTATCCTCTCGCTGGTCTAACATCATTCTAGCAGGATCACCAGGTAAAATATTAAACAAGAAAAATATAACCGTTACCACTCCAAAAAGCGTTAACACACCATAAAAAAATTTATTTACTATATAATTTATCAATGAAAAGAATATTTGATGAACAAATATAACTTAAAGTATTAAAATTACTACTTTTGCTGAACTCTTTATTTAAAGTTATGAATAGACAAGAACTTATTGATCAAATTCAACTAAAAAAATCATTTTTATGTATTGGTTTAGATGTTGATATTACAAAAATTCCAGCACATTTATTAACCGAAGAAGATCCTATTTTCGCATTTAATAAACAAATAATTGATGCCACTGCACACTTAGCGGTTGCCTACAAACCAAATACTGCTTTTTATGAAGCCTACGGAATTAAAGGTTGGAAAGCATTAGAAAAAACGATTAATTACATCAACGATAATTACCCTGAAATTTTCACAATTGCTGATGCAAAACGAGGAGACATAGGTAATACTTCAACTATGTATGCCAAAGCTTTTTTTGAAGATTTAAATTTTGATTCGGTTACTGTTGCGCCTTATATGGGAAGTGATTCGGTTGAGCCTTTTTTAGCTTTTGAAAACAAAACTACTATACTGTTAGCATTAACATCTAACAAAGGAGGTTTGGATTTTCAGGGATTAAAAACTGAAAACAACGAATTGTACAAAGAAGTATTAAAAACAGCTATTACTTGGAAAAACTCTGAAAACTTAATGTTTGTTGTTGGAGCTACCAAAGCTGAATATTTTTCAACCATAAGAGAAATAGTTCCTAATCATTTTTTATTAGTACCAGGAGTTGGTGCACAAGGCGGAAACTTGCAAGATGTTTGTAAATACGGTTTGAATAAAGATTGTGGGTTGCTTATAAATTCTTCAAGAGGAATTATTTACGCCGGAAATGATGAAAATTTCGCCATAAAAGCGCAAGAAGAAGCTCTAAAACTACAACAAGAAATGGAAATTATTTTAAATGAAAACAATTAAAGATCAAATTGGTAGAGAAATTACCTTAAAAACTACACCTAAAAGAATTGTTTCTTTGGTTCCTTCTCAAACTGAATTATTGTACGATTTAGCTCTTGAAAACGAGCTAATAGGAATAACCAAATACTGCGTACACCCATTTCAATTAAAATCTATTAAAACAATTGTTGGAGGCACCAAAAAAGTTGATTACGAAAAAATTAAAGCTTTAAATCCTGATTTTATTTTATGTAACAAGGAAGAAAATGCATACGATATGCTTCCTGAATTAGAAAAAATAGCTCCAACTTATTTTTCTGATGTAAATACTATTCAACAGTCTGTAGATTTAATATTAAGATTAGGTTCTATTTTAAATAGAAGAACTGAAGCTGATAACTTAGCGCATAAAATAGAGTTTAAACTTAATGATTTTAAACAGTTTATAGCAGACAAACCCATAAGAAAAGTTGCTTATTTTATTTGGGCAAAACCGTGGATGGTGGTTGGAAACGAAACCTACATAAATGAAATGCTTGAATTAAATAAATTCGAAAATATTTATGCAAATATGAGTCGTTACCCTAAGGTTGAAATTAATAAAATTAGACATGAAGGTGACCCTGAAGTTATTTTTTTATCTTCGGAACCATATGATTTTAAAGATGAACACGCTATGGAAATAGCCTCTTTTACCAACCGATCAATCACTGTTTTTGCTGATGGAGAAATGTTTAGTTGGCCTGGTTCTAGAATGTTATTGGCGTTTGAATACTTTAAAAAATTACATGAAAAATTAGAAAGTCATTTCTAATTAAGCTCACCAGTTTTTTTGTTATAACCATACGGACAATGTTTACATCCGTTTTTACAACAATATCCTCTTTTTAGGTGATATTGTTCAGTAAAAACACGGTAACCTTGTTCGTTTTCGTAGTAATCTCCTTCTTCTAAAGGTTGTAATCTATTAAATTCCATTTGGCGAATATAAAAAAAACGTTCTGAAAAAATCAGAACGCTTTGTAATTTCAATATTATTTTATGAATTAAGGAGCTACAACTGGTGGGTATTGTGCCATTATTTGAGCTACAAACTCTTTAATTCTTGCTTCTTTTTTTGCAACATTTCCTGAAGTAGACAATCCGCCGCTTCCAATACCTTGCCAAGCTAATTCTTTTTTATTTGCATCAATTAAATCTATAAACAACGTACCTTCTGTATATTCAGAAATTGTGGTTCCGTAGTTAGGGCCATAATACCAAGGGTACCAACCATAATAACCGCCATAACCAAAACCAAAGTTATTGTTGTTAATATCCACTTTCCTTCTAGATTTTGTAAATATATTCACCAAAACATCAGGATTTTCAGATTTTGTAAAACCTTTAGCCATTAATTCAGCTTCAACAGCTTTTAAAATTCTACGTTTATCTAAATCTGAAATTTCAGCCTTATCAATTCCTTTTTTATAAAATGCAAATGTTTTATATTGTGTAAAATCAGTTGTGGATTCATAGTCGGCCACTACTTTTATTGAATTACAAGATGTAATTAAAAATACCAATACCAATGATGCTAATTTTAAGACTTTCATTTCAAATAATTTTAGGTGTTAAACAAATCATTCAATAAGGTATCATCAATTAAATTAGGCAATGTTACCTTTAAATTTGGTTCCATTTCCATAGCTCTTTTAACTGCAAAAGTAGCTCCTTTATTACGAGCCCAATTTCTTCTTGCAATACCATTATTTACATCCCAAAAAAGCATACTTTTTAAACGCTTTTCTGCTTCTATTGTTCCATCAATAACCATACCAAATCCACCATTGATAACTTCACCCCAACCTACTCCACCACCATTGTGAATTGAAACCCATGTTGCGCCTCTAAAACTATCACCAATTACATTTTGAATTGCCATATCAGCTGTAAACCTTGAGCCATCATAAATATTTGATGTTTCACGGTAAGGAGAATCGGTTCCTGAAACATCGTGATGATCTCTTCCTAAAACAATTGGTGCTGTTATTTTTTTATTTTTAACTGCATTATTAAAGGCTTCAGCAATTTTTATTCTTCCTTCAGCATCAGCATATAAAATACGTGCTTGTGACCCCACCACTAATTTGTTTTTTTGCGCACCTTTTATCCATTGAATATTATCATCCATTTGCTGTTGAATTTCTTTTGGTGAATGCTTTTTAATTTCTTCTAAAACTTCACAAGCAATAGCATCAGTCTTTTCTAAATCTTCAGGATTCCCACTTGTACACACCCAACGAAACGGTCCAAAACCATAATCAAAACACATTGGCCCCATAATATCTTGCACATAACTTGGGTATGCAAAAGATTCGCTATTCAAATTAGTTTCATTAACCGAACAAAACTTATTTTGCTTGTCTTTAAAAACAAACGCTCCTGCTCTGCTAGATTCTAATAAAAAAGCATTTCCATAATCAAAAAAATAGGTTCCGTTTGTAGTATGTTTGTTTATGGCATTTACCTGTCTTCTTAGGCTAGCTTGTACTTTTTCTTTAAACACTTTTGGGTTGCTAGCCATAAGTTCATTTGCTGCATCAAAAGAGAGACCTATTGGATAATAACCTCCTGCCCAAGGATTATGTAACGATGTTTGGTCAGAACCTATATCCACATAAATTTTAGCTTCATAGAATTTCTCCCAAACCTCAACAATATTACCTAAGTAAGCAATGGAAACAACTTCTTTAGTTGCTTTCGCTTTTTTAACTCTTACTACTAACTCATCAATATCTGTAATTTTTTCATCAATCCAACCTTGCGATAAACGCACCTCCGTAATTTTAGGATTTACCTCTGCACACACTGTAATACAACCAGCAATATTTCCAGCTTTAGGTTGCGCACCACTCATACCTCCTAAACCAGAAGTTAAAAAAAGTTTACCTGCCAAACTCTCGCCTTCTTTTGCTATTTTTCTTCCGGCGTTTAAAATGGTAATTGTTGTGCCGTGCACAATTCCTTGCGGGCCAATGTACATATAGCTTCCCGCCGTCATTTGACCATATTGCGTAACGCCAAGTGCATTGTATTTTTCCCAATCGTTAGGCTTGCTGTAATTTGGAATCATCATTCCGTTAGTAACTACAACTCTAGGCGCATTTTTATGTGAAGGGAACAAACCCATTGGATGTCCTGAGTAAATAGCCAAAGTTTGCTCATTTGTCATTTCACTTAAATACTGCATTGTTAATAAATATTGCGCCCAATTTTGAAAAACAGCACCATTTCCGCCATAAGTAATTAATTCATGTGGATGTTGCGCTACAGCATAATCCAAATTATTTTGAATCATTAACATAATTGCTTTTGCTTGTTCACAATTCCCAGGATATTCTTGGATTGGACGTGCATACATTTTATAATCTGGCCGAAAACGATACATATAAATACGGCCATAAGTTTCTAATTCCTCTAAAAACTCTTTCACTAACACTTTGTGATGCTTTTTATCAAAGTATCTCAATGCATTTTTAAGTGCTAATTCTTTTTCTTCTTTTGAAAGAATTTCTTTTCGTTTTGGCGCGTGATTTATTTCTTTTTGATATTCTTTTTTTGAAGGTAATTCAGCTGGAATTCCTTGTTTTATTTTTTCTTGAAAAGTCATAAGTAAGTATTTATAGGTTATCGTCAATTTTTTTCAAAAAAAAATAAACTACGGATAACGAATATCTACCCTAAAATGAGTACGAAAAATACAACGCTTATATGTGAAGTGAAAAATATCCAAGATATTTTATTTTAGTGTCCTCAACAAATATAATGTAATTTGGTTTGATTTTTGAATATGTTTGGTTGTATGCTAATAGTTTGTAAATATTTAACACCCAAAAACTACAACGCCATAACCATTTACCCTTTTATTATTTTAAAGCACCAACATTTAAAAGGGAATTGCTTACTAATACAACATGAAAAAATTCATATAGTTCAACAAAAGGAATTACTGTGGATATTTTTTTTCATTGCATATTTGTTAGAATACATATTCCTTTTTATGAAATATAAAAATCACCACAAAGCATACAAAAATATTAGTTTTGAAAAAGAAGCATATCAAAATGAATCTAATGCAAACTATTTAAATAGTCGAAAAAAATATAGTTTTTTAAACTACTTTTAAGTGAATACTACTGTTTTATTATTAAACACCATTACTTTACGTTTTGTATGTAGTTTTAACGCTCTAGACAATACAATTTTCTCTAAATCACGCCCTTTTAAAATAAAATCTTTAATGGTATGCGTATGTGAAACACGTGTAATATCTTGTTCAATAATTGGCCCTTCATCTAAATCTTCAGTTACATAATGACTTGTAGCTCCAATAATTTTAACACCACGTTCATACGCAGAGTGATAAGGTTTTGCACCCGGAAAAGCTGGTAAAAATGAATGATGAATATTTATTATTTCGTACTTATATTCTTCAATAAGTTTAGGCGAAATAATTTGCATATACCTTGCTAAAACAACAAAATCTACATTGTGTTCTTTTAACAAACGTAATTGCTCTTCTTCAGCTTCTTGTTTAGTATCTTTTGTAACTTTTATACAGAAATACGGAATATTAAACGATTTTGCAATTGGCTCTAAATCTGGGTGATTACTAATAATTAATGGAATATCTACTTCCAATTCATTAGAACTATATCTACTTAAAATATCATACAAACAATGCTCGTATTTAGAAACAAAAATGGCCATTTTTGGTTTTGAGTCTGAATCATGTAATTGCCAATTCATTTCAAATTTCTTACCAATAACTTCGGCAAAAATATTTTTAAACACCTTTAATGAAAATACATCTTTTGAAAACTCGCACTCCAAACGCATAAAAAACATATCGTCAACTCTATCTACATGTTGATCAATGTAAACAATATTTCCGCTTTGTTGGTGAATAAAATTAGTTGCTGAAGCAATTATTCCTTTGCTATCCTTGCAGTTTATAAGAATGGTAATCCTTTTCATTTTAAAATTTAATTAAGTTTCAAAATTATGTAAAAAATTAGACTATTTATAAGTTTTATTAAAAACACCTGTTAAAATTAACGAATAACTAATATTCTGCCCTATTCCCTTTTAATAAATTTCGGATTATACTAACTACAACTTTTATTTATAGGTCAAATCAGCTATAAAAAAATACTCCTATGTTTGATAGGAGTATTTTTAAATTATGATTGTAACTTTTAACTACACTTAATTAAAATTAACCTTTTGGAACTCTTATTTTACTTCCAAAAAATAATGCATTCATAAACATTTTATTCGTTCCGTACCAAGCTCCTCTAAAATTCGGGTTATCAGCAAATAAAATAACTCTTCCTCTTCCTATTGGACTAACAATTAAAGAGGCTGATTTACTTAATAAATCTAAGTTTTTAGGCGAAATAAAACCATTTATAAGTGGATCATTAGTATATTTTGCAACTGTTGAATAAATGTTTTTACTAGATTTAATAAATGTTAAATTGTTTTTATATACAGGTATCTTACTATCTCTATATCCAAAACCTAAAGGATGTGAAACATCTAAATCAACTTCAAAAATAGCACCTCCTAAACGTTGTTTCCCTATGTCTTCAGCAGCGTTCACATATGACACTCTTTTAGCCACAGAATCTTTATTTTGTACAACTAGTTTTTCAGCAACAACTTTCTTAGAAACCGCCCATTTACTAGCACCACCAATTGTAACCAAAGTATTTCCTTCTTTCACCCAATTTTGCAATTTCTCTAATTTTAAAGAATCTAGTTGGTAATAACTACCAGAAACCATTACAAGTGTATTGTACTTACTAAAATCTACTCTATTAAAATTGTGTAATTGAATTTTAGTAATAGGCATTTCAATTCGTGTATCTAATAAATGCCAAACTTCACCAGCTTCATAAGGCGAAACACCATCACCAATTAACATAGCTACTTTTGGTTTATCAACCTTAATAAAATCTCTACTTCCTAAAGGAATTCCCTTTGAACTCATTCCTGAGTTTACAGCCCAAATAGGCACATTAAATTTTTCCTGAGCTTCGGCAATTATTTCATAAACTTTATTGCTATCAAATGTTTGTTTACTTACAGGAAACATCATACTTCCATAATTAAAACTTTTAACTCCTGAAGTCGTTTCAATTGTAAACGGCTTAAACGCAGAAGCTGCTTTTAGACCTTTAGTTTGAAGGAAATATAAAGCCGCTGATGCATTATAATCATCCCAATCTAAAATATACGCATAATTAGTTTTTATAATTTTTTCAACTTTAACCAAAGAACTTGTTTCAGTAATTTTTTCACCTAATGATGGGGATTTTGTTAACTCTTTGTAATCAATATTATAAAAGTCTACTACATTCCAAGCAGAAGCATCGTAAAAAACACTATCAACAAACTTTTTATTTGTTTCAAACATAGTTTGAACCATTCTTTTTTGTGGCTGATTTAACGGAATAATAAAACTTTGGTCGTTCTTTTTATAAACTTCTATATTATGTTTCAGTAAAAAATCTACAAATGCTTTTTTTCTATTATTATCGTATTTTTCAGAAATTTCATATGCTGCAACACCATTTTTTGCTGAAGCTGCTTTAGCAGAATTAAAAAAGTCTTGCTGATATTTTCTTAAGAAATCTTTATTCTCAACACTTGCCTGCAAAGTTGCTAAACTACTTACATATTGGTTTCTTATTGTAAAAGGAAATGTAATTTTACCAAAATCAGTATCTTGCACGTGACCTCTAGAACTTGCTTGTTCAAATAACAACCCTAAACCACCTTGTAAATCTGGATATGTTGAACCATAACCTGGGTACGTACCATCAAAAGCTTCACTGGTAAAATAAAAACCTCCTATACTATCTAAAGATTTTTGAAAATATTTTGCAAACATGTTATTTAAATCTTCATAATTTTCTTTTGGTGGCAATGGTTTTGTAAGTGCACTTGTTCTCTTTGGCTCAAAGAAATAAGTACTATTTGTTCCCATTTCATGAAAATCTGTAGTTACATTTGGATACCAGCTATGATACCAATTTAATTTAGATTGACTTTCTGGATGAACAGCTAATAACCAATCTCTATTCAAATCAAACCAATAATGATTTGTTCTTCCTTTTGGCCACGCTTCATTATGCTCTGCTTCAACATTATCTGAAACTAAATTATTTGACCTATATTGATTTGCCCATTGCGTATGACGATCTCGTCCATCAGGATTAATTGCAGGGTCAATAAAAACTATTGAGTTTTTAACATAATTTAAAATTTCAGGATTCTCTGAAGCAACTAAAGTATAAGCAACTAACAAAGCGGCTTCCGCACTTGAAGGCTCGTTTCCGTGAACACCATAACCCAAGTTTACAAAAACAGGTAAAGCACTATAATCTTCATCTCCTACTGAATTTAAATAGTTTAAATGCTTTTGCTTTAAATCATCAATATTTGTTAAGTTCTCTTTGTTTGAAACTCTTAGCATTACTAATTTTCTTTTTTCATGAGTTTTACCATAAACCTCAATTTCAGCTTTATCAGAAACTTTAGCTAACTCTTCAAAATAAGCCACAATTAAATCGTGCCTTGTATGATATTCTCCAATACCATAACCTAAAAATTCTTCAGGAGAAGGAATATCTTTATTAAAGGGTTCATATTTTTCTAAAAAGTAATTTTGAGCTACTAAAATATTTACAAAAAATAATAGCGTTAGTGAAGTTAAAAATTGTTTAAAATGCATATTTAATAGGGTTAAAAATTTTAAATAAATGTAGATGTTTTAAACAATTATTTAACAAAAAACACGCTAAAACCTTAAAAAACTGCTATTTTTTAACTATTTTATAAAAATCATTACATTTTTTTGATTTAAGATAAAATAGTATGAATTATTTTTATTAATCTAAAAATCCAATAGCACTAATTGCTGAATAGAATTACAATAAAATTTTTAAAATATTGGGATTAATTACCCGTCAGCATCTAATATTGTTAAGGCCAAACGTATTTTAAAATATTCAATTTCCGCATTAAAATGTTCAAAATACGGTTTTAATGCTTGCGGATTTTCCAATTCATCTTTCGCCTTTCTAACTCGTTCAACTTCTTCTTTGGTAACAAAATCATAAATATCTATATCTTTTCCATCAGCATACAATTTTGCTAAATGAGAAAAAATAGTGGTAGATTTTAAATTTCGTTTTTTAGCTATTTCATCAATTGTTAAACCTTCTTTATATAATTGGTAAGTAACTTTATGAGTGTCTTTCTTTTTACGTGTTTTAATTTTTTCGTTTGAAAAAGACACAATTTCAGCTATAAAATCTTCTCCATACACTTCTAACTTTCGTTGCCCAACTCCGCTAATATCTAAAAAATCTGTTTCACTCATTGGGCGCGCTCTTTCCATTTCTTTCAATGCGGCATCACTAAATACTAAATACGCCGGAATATTTTCAGCAATTGCAATTTCTTGACGTAATTTTCGTAAACGTTCAAACAACGTATCTTTTTTAGGTTTTGCTGCACGCGTTGTTTTTGACTTTTTAATAGCAGCTATTGGCTCTTTAAACTCTGTAGGTTTTGTTAAATTTACTTGCTCGCCTTGAAACAATACTTTTTTTGAAAATTCAGTTAATTGCAATGCATTATTTTTATGAAAGGCAATTTCACAATAGCCTTGATTCATTAATTGAATTAAATATTGCTGCCAATCTCTCCAAGATATTTCGCTTCCAACACCGTGAGATTTCAATTTATCGTAGCCTTTGTCTAAAACTGTTGCATTGTGTGCGCCACGTAACACATCAATAACAGTACCTATTGCCTCTTTTTCTTTTAAACGCGTAATTACAGACAATGCTTTTTGGGCAATAATTGTTCCGTTAAAAAACTGAGGTGGATTTTTACATACATCACAATTTCCACAGTTTTCAGCCAACAATTCTCCAAAATAGCTCAACAATATTTTTCTTCTACAAGCAGTAGCTTCAGAAAATTGTTTCATTCTATCTAATTTAGCTGCTTGCACTTCTTCATTAGTAGCACCGCTCATAAATTTTCGAAGCTGAATTACATCAGCATAACTATGAAACAACAATGCATTTGCTTTTAAACCATCTCTACCACAACGACCAATTTCTTGATAATAACCTTCAATATTTTTAGGCATATTGTAATGAATTACCCATCGAACGTTAGACTTATCTATTCCCATACCAAAAGCAATAGTTGCGCAAACTACTTTTGTTTGATCATAAATAAAATTCTCTTGAACTTTAGAACGTTCATCAAAATTTAAACCGGCATGATAAGCCGCAGCATTAATTCCGTTTTGCTTTAATTTAGCCGCTGTTTGCTCAGTTCCTTTTCGGCTTAAACAATAAATAATCCCAGATTCATTGGGCTGCTTTCTAATAAATTTAATTATTTGAGCCATTCTATCATTTGCAGGACGAACTTCTAACTCTATATTTTTTCTATCAAAAGAAGCAATAAATTGAGTTGCTTTTGGAATATTTAACTGTTCTAAAATATCAGCTCGTGTAGCTTTATCAGCCGTAGCAGTTAGTGCAATAATTGGAGTATTTGGCAACGTTTGTTTTAAAAAACCAAGTTGTTGATACGAAGGTCTAAAATCGTGACCCCAAGAAGAAATACAATGCGCCTCATCAATGGCAACACAACTTAAATGCTCTTCAGTTAAAATATTTTGCAACAATGATAAACTCTCTGGAGCTACATATAATAATTTTAATTTTTGCTGAATAATTTGTTCAAAAATAGCTTCTTGCTCAATACTATCTTGGCTACTATTAAAAAAATCAGCTTCAATTCCGTTTGCTTTTAACCCATCTACCTGATCTTTCATCAAAGCAATTAAAGGTGAAATAACCAATGTTAATCCTTCAAACAATAATGCAGGTAATTGAAAACAAATAGATTTTCCTCCACCCGTTGGCATAATTACCAAATTATCTTTTTTTAACAATACAGATTCTACTATTTGCTGTTGTTGCGCACGAAAACTATCGTAACCAAAATAGGTTTTTAAAGTTGGTAATAACTGGTCTTGGGTTTCTTTCAAAAGCATTTAACAAATTTTCGACAAAAGTACGGTTTATTAACAAATTATAAGAAATTGAAATAAGCGGCATTATTTTCACTTTTATTTCAAGATACACTAATGATTTTGACCTTGATTTCATATATCACAAAATATTTACTAAATAGTTTAGAATACTTATGTTACACCCAATGCAATCACAAAAAAAACGTGCATCCCTCACAAAACTTTCGTAATTTGGCCTGCTTAAAGTTTAACACTTAAACTAAATAAAAAAGAGATGAGTAAAATAATGACTGTCGACGTATTGTCGAGTATTAAAGGAGCGCAGCCCTCAGAGACTGTAAACAAATTATTTGATGTGATTAAAAATGCACAACCAACAAATAATAACTCTTTAAATAATGTCAATTATAATTGTGTGTCGTTAAATGATTTAAGAGAAGATGTTGTAGTTGAAAGCCCTGCTTTGGAGAAAAAAATTATTATAGAAAACTTTCCAAAAGAAAAAAATGGGTATTTAGTAGTTTCAAAAGTGATAGAAGACTAATATGGATTCGCAAATAAAACAACTTCACCAACAACTGGTGAACAAAGAAATAACTTGTACAACTTTAGTGCAAGACAGATTAGAGTTATTAAAGAAAAACACGTACAATTCTGTAAATTCTATTTTAGAAACTACAGCTTTAGAATTAGCAAAAAAAGTTGATGCTAAAATAGCAAACGGTGAAAAAATAGGATTGCTAGAAGGAATTCCTTTTGGAATTAAAGATGTGTATATGGTGCAAGGAACCTACACAACTGCAAGTTCCGATTTGTTAAAAAATTACAAATCGGCTTATACCGCAACTGCTATTCAAAAATTATTAGATGCAGGTGCTATTCCGTTAGTAAAAGAAAATTGTGATAGTTTTGGTCACGGTTCATCAAGTGAAAACACCATTTTTGGAGCTGTAAAAAATGCTATCAATCCTGAATTGGTTGCAGGAGGTTCAAGTGGAGGTTCAGCAGTAAATGTAGCAAAAGATTATACGGTATTTTCAATTGGTGGAGATACAGGTGGTTCCATTCGTCAGCCTGCTGGTTACAATAAAATATATGGTTTAAAACCAACTTATGGTCGAATTTCAAGATATGGAATTATGGCATACGCTTCATCAACAGACTGTGTTGGACCTTTAGCAAAAACTATTGATGATATTCGCATTGTGTTGAATGTTATGAGCGGTAAAGATGTAAAAGATCAAACTACTTATAAATCTTCTACAATTGAAGAAGCAGATATTTTAAATAAAACTACCATAAAAACAGTTGGATATTTTAGTAATTTTATTGAAAACGAAGCAATTGATCCAAAAATTAAAGCCGACTTTTTAGCGGCTTTAGAAAAAATAAAAGCAACAGGTGTTGAAGTAAAAGAATTAGATTTCTTTAAATCGGACACCTTAGTTTCAACGTACTACACACTTGCAATGGCTGAAACAGCATCAAACCTTTCAAGATTAGACGGTACAAATTATGGAAATAGAATTGAAGGTGATAATTTAAAAGACACGTATTCAATTACACGTTCTGAAAACTTTTCAGAAGAATCAAAACGAAGAATTGTTGGTGGAAATCAAGTATTATCTCAAGGATTTTCAGATGAAATTTATTTAAAAGGATTGGCTTTAAGAGACCAAATCTCGGCAAACTTTGAAAAAGACTTTAAAGAAGTTGATGTTATTATTTCACCTGTTACACCTAACAACATACCAAAAATTGGTGAAAGTTTAAACGACCCTATGGCTATGTATTTGTCTGATGCATACACTGTTGGTTTTAGTTTAGGACAATTACCAACACTTACCGTACCACAAGGAACAGCAACCGGATTGCAAATTACGGCTGCAAAAAATCAAGAACAAACAATATTGAAGTTTGCTAACTTCTTAAAAGAAACAATATAATGGAATTGGAACAATTAACTGCTGCTTTAAAAGCGCACGATTTAGAATTGGTAATTGGACTGGAAACACACGTTCGCTTAAATACCAAAACGAAGTTGTTTTGTTCTTGTCCAAATCAAGAAATTGAAACACCAAACGAAAACATATGTTCAGTTTGTACAGGACAAATGGGCGTTTTACCAGCCATAAATAAAGAAGCAATTACAAAAGCTATTTATTTTGGAAAAGCCGTAGAATCTTCATTTGAAAACGAAGTAATTTCTTGGGATCGTAAACATTATGAATACCCAGACAATCCGAAAAACATACAAATTACACAGTTTCACAATCCGATTATTCCTGACGGACACGTTTCGTGTTACAGAAATGATGGATCAAAATTCACGGTGAATTTAACGCAAGTTCATATTGAAGAAGATGCTGCAAAATTAATGCATGAAAAAAACATTTCATTGGTTGATTTTAACAAAGCTGGTGTTCCTTTAATTGAAATTGTTACAGAACCTTGTATTAGAAATATTGAAGATGCTTCAACCTACGCACAATACATTCAACGTATTGTTCAAAATTTAGGAATTTCAGAAGCTAACCTTGAAAAAGGTGAATTTAAATCTGATGTTTCGGTATCTTTACGTAAAAGAAGAACGTACGATTTAAATCCAAGAACTGAAATCAAAAACTTAAACTCGTTTAAGTTTATGGTAGATGCGTTAAAAGAAGAAATTGAAAAACAATTCAACTATTATGTTGAAAATAAAGAATTTAGACCTGAACAAACCACAGTTTTATGGGATGCTGATTTGAAGCAAACCAAAACAATGCGTAAAAAAGAATTTGAAGCTGATTACCGTTTTATTTCTGAACCAGATTTACCTTTTGTAAGTATTAAAAATGAAATAAAAGCAATTAGTGTTGATTCAAGCGTATTACCTTTTGCCGTTGAAACTATTTTAATTGAAGGAGGTGTTTTACCACAAGACGCAAAATTCTTTACTGCTGATGCTATTCGTTCTAAAGTTTTTATGGGAATTAACAATGAGTTAAAAGACCCTTCTTTTGTTGCAAAAACACTGGTAAACAACATAAAACCTGAAGATTACGCCACCATAAATAGTATAGAAAGCTTAACAGAAATTTTTCAACTATTTAAAGCTGAAAAAATTACAGCAGTACTAGCGCAAAACGGAATTACAGCTTACTTAAAAGATAGAACTTTTGATTACAATCAATATTTTGAAGACAATACCATTTCAGAAGACAAAATACAAGAGGCTATTCAAAAAGTAATTTCAGAAAATGACGCTATTGCAAATGACATTAAAGCTGGAAACCAAGGAAAAGCTGGTATTTTAGTTGGAAAAGTTATAGCTATTATTGGTAAAGGTGCTTCAGGAAAAGTAATTAGAGAAGGTATTTTAAATAAACTAAATTCCGCTTCTACACAACAAAAATCAGCTGAAGGTAAAGCTAAGGGAACACATGAAGAAACTTCTTCAAAAGAACAAGATGATGTGTTACCTGAAATTCCAATCATAATAAAAGACGAGTATAGAACACATAAAATCTCACAACTTTCTGATACTAGTATTTCTGAAAAGGTAACACTGTCTGGTTGGGTAGCAAGTGTTCGTGATCACGGAGAATTAATGTTTATTGATTTACGTGATTCTAGTCAAGAAATTTTTCAAGTTCGATTAAGTAGAGAGTCATTCCCTAATTTAGATGACTTGGTAAAACTAAAACCAGAATCTGTAATTTCAGTTACAGGAATTGTTGTAAAACGTAAAGAAGATGATTACAATGCTGGTTTAAGAACAGGAACTATTGAATTAGAAACTTCAGCTTTAGAAATTTTAAATCTTTCTAAAACATTGCCTTTTGAAATTAAAAGAGCTACAAAAACCAATGAAAGTACTCGTTTTCAATACAAATTTTTAGATCATAGAAATGATGATGTTCGTAGAGCAATAGTGAATCGCCACAAGGTGATTAAACTAATGCGTGACATTTTAGATGAAGAAGAATTTTTAGAAATTGAAACTCCAATTTTAACTGCCGGAACAGATGAAGGAGCTCGTGAATTTATTGTGCCAACACGTAAACAAGGTGGTTTATTTTACACCTTACCACAAGCACCACAGCAATTCAAACAAATGTTAATGGTGAGTGGTTACGAAAAATATTTCCAAATTGCACGTTGTTTTAGAGATGAAGATTCTCGTGGAGATCGTCAGCCAGAATTTACACAATTAGACATTGAAATGGCATACGCAAGTATGCAACAAATTATAGATTTAAACACCAAAATGTTTAATAAAATAGTTAAAAAAATATATGGTAAAAAATGGATTTTACATCCGTTTGAAGTGTTAACTTACAAAGAAGCAATGGACAATTATGGTTGTGACAGACCAGATTTACGCTATGGCTTAAAAATGCAAGACATTACTGAGATTGTAAAAGACACCACATTCCAAGTATTTAGCAAACCTATTGAACAAGGCGGTATTGTAAAATGTATCAAGGTTTCTGCAAAGGAACAAGGAGACAAACGTATGTCTAAAGGTCAAATTGAAAACCTAACTGCCATTGCACAGCAACACGGATTGGGCGGATTGGCTTATATTATTGTAAATGAAAACGATTTACAATCGCCAATTATTAAGTTTTTAGGTGCTGAAATTGCAGCAGGAATTATCAACGAAACCAATGCACAAGTTGGAGATATAGTGTTTTTCTCAGCTGCAGATTATGAAACTGCAAATAAAGCATTAGACGCCGTTCGTCAAGAAATGGGAAAAATCCTACGATTGATAAATCCAAAAGAATTAAGACCTGCTTGGGTAGTTGATTTCCCAATGTTTGAGAAAAACGACGATGGTAGATGGACATTTACTCACAACCCATTCTCTATGCCTGCTGTTTACGATTTAGAGAAGCACTTGAATGGAAAAGAGGATGAAATTGGAAGTATTATTGCGCAGCAATATGATTTAATCTTAAATGGTTTTGAAATTGGTGGTGGTTCTGTACGTGCTCACAAAGCGGAGATTTTAGAAGCAACTTATAAAAATATGGGTTACAATAAAACTGAAATGATTAAAAGCGTTGGAGCTATGTACAAAGCTTTCCAATACGGGGCACCGCCGCACGGAGGAATTGCTTGGGGAGTTGACCGATTGATGATGATTTTAGAGAAAAAAGCGTCTATTAGAGAGGTGATGGCTTTCCCTAAAACAGGAACTAGCGACGATTTATTATTTGGAGCACCTTCTAAATTATCAGATAAAAAAGTAGAAGAACAAAATGTTCGAATTTTAAAATAACTTTTATATTATTTTGTCATTTTGAGCGGAATGAAATGAAGTCGAAAAACCTTATGAAACTATTCTTTCAATAATAAGATTTCTCGATTACGCTTCGCTTCACTCGAAATGACATTTTTTCTCTAAATAACATAGTAAAACCAAAATGTCACAATTCACATTACAATTCGCCAGTATTTTAGGTGGTTTAGCCGTAATATTTGGTGCTTTTGGTGCGCACGCATTAAAAAAAATCCTTTCAGAAGAACAATTAAAAAGTTTTGAAACTGGCGTAAAATACCAAATGTATCACGCCATTATTTTATTAATTATTGGATTTAATTTTAGTTTAGAAATTCCTTCTGAAAAATATATGGTGTATAGTTTTATGCTTGGAATTATCTTATTCTCTTTTAGTATTTATGGATTGGTAATTTCTTCAGCAAAAAATAAAAAACTACGCTTTTTAGGTCCAATAACACCACTTGGCGGGTTATTTTTAATAATTGGATGGTGTCTTTTAGCATACAACGTTATATCATTAGATTGCTAATCTTTTCAACATAAACAAAACCCTTTTATTATTTCATTTTTTTGTAGATTTACGATTCAATTAATCTAATCTTTAATGAAAAACTATCCTTTTAAAGCAATATTAATATTATTGCTATGTATCTCTTTTTTTTCTTGTCAAAATACAACTTCGGAAAAGGTTTCTAAAAATGAAAAAGAAGCAAATTATGTTGAGGAAAATTACGATAAAACAGAGACAACAATTACCATGCGAGATGGTATAAAACTGTTTACAACCATTTATACTCCAAAAGACAAAAGCAAAACCTATCCAATTTTATTACAACGAACTCCTTATAGCGCAAAACCTTATGGAGCAAATAAATTCAAAAAAAGTATAGCTCCTAATAAACATTTAATGCAAGAAGGAAATATTGTAGTATACCAAGATGTTCGTGGACGTTGGATGAGTGAAGGTGTGTACGATAATATGCGCGCTTATATTCCTAATAAGAAAGATAGTACTCAAATTGATGAAAGCTCTGATACGTATGACACAATTGATTGGTTGATAAAAAATGTTGAGCATAACAATGGAAATGTGGGTATTTGGGGAATTTCGTATCCTGGTTTTTACAGTACGTATGCTACTGTTGATGCGCACCCTGCATTAAAAGCAGCTTCACCACAAGCGTGTATTGGCGATTTCTTTTTTGATGATTTTCACCACAACGGTGCGTATTTGTTGAGTTATTTTATGGCAACACCTCTTTTTGGAACACCAAAAGATACGCCAACGGATAGCAGTTGGTATAAATTTCCTGATTTAAAAAGTAAAGACATGTACCAGTTTTTCTTAGATGCTGGCCCACTTAAAAATTTAGATAAATATTTTGAATATGAACAATTAGACAAGCCCAACATAGAAACTAGTGAAAAAGTAACCGATTTCTTTTGGAAGGAATTAAAAGAACACCCTAATTATGATAGCGTTTGGCAAAGCAAAGGAATTATTCAGCATTTAAAAAATGTAAAACCACACGTTGCAACAATGGTTGTAGGTGGTGAATTTGATGCCGAAGATTTATACGGACCACTTGAAACCTATAAAACTATAGAAAAGCACAACCCAACTAATTATAACACCTTGGTTTTTGGCCCTTGGAGTCACGGACAATGGGCAAGCACAAAAGAGACAAATAGTGTAGGAAATTATTATTTTGGAGATTCTATTTCATTAAACTATCAAGCACAAATTGAAACGAAGTTTTTTAATCACTTTTTAAAAGGAACTGGCGATAAAAATTCTGGTTTACCTGAAGCTTATGTATATGATAGTGGAAAAAAAGAATGGAATAGCTACGATTCTTGGCCTCCAAAAAACACTTCAAAAGTTGCTTATTATTTAGGCGATTCACAAAAATTAACAACATTAAAAGAAAAAGAAACAGCTATTCAATTTATAAGTAATCTTAAAAAACCTGTTCCGTATACTGAAGATATTAAAATTGTATTTACGCCAAGAAAATACATGACAGATGATCAACGTTTTGCTGCCAGAAGAAGCGATGTGTTGGTTTTTGAAACAGAAGTTTTAGAAAATGATATTACATTAGCCGGAGATATTTTAGCAAAATTACAAGTTGCAACAACGGGAACCGATGCCGATTGGATTGTAAAAGTAATTGATGTGCATCCTTCAGATATTGAAGAAAATAATGAAAATATGCAAAAGCACTTAAAACTTAGCAATTATCATTTAATGGTACGAAGTGAAGTAATGCGTGGAAAATTTAGAAACAGTTTTATACATCCTGAACCTTTTATACCTAACAAAAAAACGGCAGTAAATATTAAACTACAAGATGTACACCACACATTTAAAAAAGGTCATAGAATGCAAATTCAAGTACAAAGCACTTGGTTTCCATTAATTGATTTAAATCCGCAAACTTTTGTTGATAATATTTTTGAAGCAAATGCTGAAGATTTTAAAAACCAAACACATACTGTTTTTACTTCATCAAGTATTGAATTTTCTGTACTAAACTAAAAAATAAGAACCAGCATCGTTGATTGAGAATCGTTGATGCTGGTTCTAAACTAAAACTACTAACTAAATTTTTGTTCGAAAAAGACAATTTTAGCTTTAAACTAAAAATAAGAACTAGCATTGTTGATTGAGAATCTTTAATGCTAGTTCTAAACTAAAACTACTAACTAAATCTTTATTCGAAATAATTTTATTTTTTCATTTAATATTGAGATTTCAATATTCTCTTTTGAAAAATAAGAACCAACATTTATGATTGAGAATCGTTAATGTTGGTTCTAAACTAAAACTACTAACTAAATTTTAATTTGATAAAAATAATTTTGGTCTTTCTCCAATTCATGAATTATTTTCATCCCTAATAACAATGCAAATATAGAAGTGAAATTAAGTTCAAAGACTGATTTTTATCAAGGTTTTTTAATTTTTTTTAAATTATGAGAGGCCTATTTATATTAATTTTATTGATACTACATAAAGTAAAAGCCATATTTTAACATATTAAGCTATATTAAATTGATTTCTCAATACAATTACAATTGTGTTTATTCAAATTAAAAAACAAAGAGAATTTCATTTTTTAAAAATTGAATTAAAAAACACAAGAAAAAGTAATAAGTGAATTATTAGTAAAAAATTAATTTTCTTTAGGAACTATAAGTCTAAATTTATGAAACAGTTTTCATAAATTATTTTCCAGCACCAATATCTTTTAAGGTAAGTACGCGTCCTTTTTCAGAAATTTCTTGAGCAAATTCTATAATTGTTTTATCTCTAAATTTTCCTAAAATATTTTCTTTAAATGGTTCAACAATAAAATGTACAGGACAAGGGTTTGCTGCATCGCATTCATTTAAACCTAAAAAGCAATCATTTAATTTATTTAAACCATCAATATTTTCAATAATATCTAAAACGTTTCTTTTACCGTTTGTTTCTGTTAAATAAAAACCACCGTTTGGACCTTTGGTTGAAGAAATTATTTTACCACGAACTAATTGTTGAAATAATTTTGCTAAAAAAGGACTTGGTACATCAATACTTTCTGCAATTACTTTTACACTAATTTTTTTTTCTTCACTGGAATGTTCTGCCAAAAATAAAGTTGATAAAATAGCATATTTACTAGCACGTGATAACATCATAATTTAATTTAATATTTTTTGATACTTCAAAACTACTGAAAAAAGAGTAAATGATATTATATTTTTTTGAATTTTACAGTAAAATGACGCATTATTGGAGCTTCATCTACAATTATATAGCCAGATTTCGCCTCATTTCTAGAGTCGTACACATTTTTTAAAGTTGCCGCAATATAATCCATATGGTTATTGGTGTATGTTCTTCTTGGAATGGCCAATCGCACCAATTCTAATTCTGGAAAACGATTTTCACGTGTAAACGGATCTCTATCGGCTAAAACAGTACCTATTTCAACACTTCTAATTCCACCAACCACATACAATTCAATAGCTAGCGCTTGGGCTCTATATTCTTCTCTTGGTATATTTGGCACAAACTTATTGGCATCTAAAAATATTGCGTGCCCACCAAAAGGTTGCTGTACAGGAACACCATATTCTACCAACTTATTACCTAAATATGTAATTTGCTCTACCCTACTTTCCAAATAATCAAACTCTGTAGCTTCATTTAAACCAACAGCTAGCGCACCCATATCTCGCCCATTCAATCCGCCATAAGTAATAAAACCTTCGTACATAATATTAAAAACAGTTGCCTGCTTAAAAACCTCTTTACTATTTAGCGCAATAAAACCACCCATATTTACCAAACCATCCTTTTTAGCACTAATAGTCATTCCATCTCCATATGAAAAAACCTCTTTCACAATTTCCTTAATTGTTTTATCCTTAAATCCTGGCTCTCTTTTTTTTATGAAATAAGCATTTTCAGCAAAACGTGCAGCATCAAAATACAATGGAATTTCATATTGCTTGCACAAAGCTGAAACTTCTTTAACATTTTGAAGAGAAACAGGTTGACCTCCAGCACTATTGCAAGTAATGGTTAAAATAACGAAAGGTATTTTTTCTCTTGGATGACTTTCAAAAAAAGTTTGTAATTTTTTCAAGTCTACATTTCCTTTAAACGGATGAATAATTGATGTATCAAAAGCTTCAGTAATAGTACAATCTACAACAGTAGCTTTTCTAAATTCAATATGTCCTTTTGTAGTATCAAAGTGTGAATTTCCAGGAACAACATCACCTTCCTTAACCAATGCAGAAAACAGTACATTTTCAGCGGCTCTACCTTGGTGTGTTGGTAAAAAATATTTGAATCCAGTTATTTTTTTAACAGATTTTTTTAATTTTTTAAAAGAAGAAGAACCGGCATAACTTTCATCACCAATCATCATTTCGGCCCATTGATGATCGCTCATTGCCCCAGTTCCTGAATCTGTTAACACATCTATAAAAACCTTATCTGAAGCTAAATTAAACAAATTATAATCTGCCTGTTCAATCCATTTCAAACGTTGCTCTTTTGTTGAACGTTTAATTTGTTCAACCATTTTAATTTTATAAGGTTCAGCATATGGCAATTCCATAAATGTATAATTTAAAGTGAATAAGTTAAAAAAGAATAGTTTACAAGACGTTTAATTTTAAAAAAGACAAGAAAATAAAGATCATCCTTTTAATGTAAAAAACAACCTTAACAAATTTACATTTTTTATTTAGTTGAACATAAAATAAGACTTTTTAAATACCTATAAACACAACTTATAACCAAAGTTACTTGTATATTTACGCTCAAGTTTTGCAAAAAAATAAAATAGTTAAAATCAAACACAAAAGGTTGTACTATGACAATTATCATTATTTTTGCATTTCATTTATTTTTCATCATAAAACTTAAATAATGAATAAAATTCTTTCCTTTTTATATTCAACCCGCTTAATGGCTGTTTTGTTTTTAATTTTTGCAATAGCTATGGGTGTTGCCACCTTTATTGAAAATGATTTTGGCACAGAAACAGCCAAAGCATTGATTTATAATTCTTGGTGGTTTGAAGGTATTATGGTGTTTTTTGTAATTAATTTTTTAGGAAACATTTTCAAATACAAATTGTTTAGAAAGGAAAAATTAGTTGTTTTAGCATTTCACCTTTCTTTTATTTTTATAATTGTTGGTGCCGGAATAACTCGTTATATAAGTTTTGAAGGAATTATGCCTATAAAAGAAGGTACAGTTACCAATAAATTTCTTTCAGAAAAATCATTTATAAGTATTACCATTAATGATGGAAATGTACAAAAAGAACCTGTGCATACGCCAATTTTATTGTCTGCAATTGGAAACAACAATTTTAATTATACTACAGATTTTAAAGGAACTGATGTTGAAGTTAAATTAACCAACTACATACCAAATGCATCAGATGTTTTTGAAGAAAGTGAAACAGGTAGTGAATATTTATTATTTGTAGAATCAAGCAGCGGCGGAAGACATGACCATTATTTGAAAAGAGGTACATCAGAATTAGTTCACGGTGTTTTAGTTGGTTTTGATTCGCCAAATGAAAATACTATTGACCTTAGATCAAGTGAACAAAGTTCTACTGGGTTTACAATAAACTCAAAAGTTGCAGGAAATTATTTTAGAATGGCAGACCAATTTAATGGTTCTATTTCAAAAGATTCTGTACAAGAATTTTCACTTTTAGCTGTACATAATATTGCCGGATTACAATTTGTGATTCCTAAAGGAACTACAAAAGGATCTTACAAAACAGTTTCTGGAGACAGCGAACAATTTTCAAATGCACAATTAGAATTTGATGTAACAGTTGCAAATAAAACAGAACACATAAAATTAAGAGGCGAAAAATTTGCCATTCAACCACCAACACAATTTAAAGTTGGAAATTTAAATTTTAGAATGAGTTATGGTGCAAGACAAATGGAATTACCTTTTAGCATTAAACTAAACGACTTTCAATTAGATAAATACCCAGGTTCTAATAGTCCAATGTCTTTTGCTAGTGAAGTTACCGTAATTGACCCAAATGAAACTTTTGATTTTAGAATATTTATGAATAACATATTAAACTATAAGGGTTATAAATTCTTTCAATCTAGTTACAATATTACACCTGAATATGAAGAAACACATTTATCTGTAAATCACGATTATTGGGGAACTTTAATTACTTATATAGGTTATTTTTCACTTTATGCTGGTTTAATTTTAATACTATTCACAAGAAATACTCGATTTGATTTTTTAAGAAAAAACCTTCAAAAAATTAGAAATAAAAAATCAACTTTATCAATTATAGCATTGTTATTTATTTCTGGTTTTGCTTTTTCTCAAGAACACAATCATACGCTTTCTAGCACACAAATAGATTCTATTTTAACTAAAAACGTAATCTCAGCTGAACACGCTGATGTATTTAGCAAAGTTATTATTCAAGATGCTGGTGGAAGAATGAAACCAGTACATACGTACGCTTCTGAATTACTAAGAAAAGTTAGTAAAAAGGATATTTATCACGGTATGAATGCTACACAAGTATTTTTATCTATTCAACAAAATCCACGAACTTGGTTTCAAATTCCCGTAATTTTTATTGAACGAGGAAATACTAAATTAAGAGATATTTTGGGGATTCCACACGATCAAAAATACACTTCATTAGCAAGTTGTTTTGATACAAAAGGAAATTATAAACTTGGAGAAATTCAAGCGAAAGCTCAAAAAAATAACATCAAAAGTAAATTTGAAAAAGATGTAATTAATGTAGACAAAAGAGTGAATCTTTTATATTCAGCAATTACTGGTTCTATTTTAAGAATTTTCCCTATTCCAAACGATGCAAACAATACTTGGGTTTCGCATAACGATATTAACAAAGCAAATTTTCACGGACAAGATTCAGTATTTGTACGCCAAATATTACCTATTTACATTCAAACCCTTGCTGAAGCCAAAAACACAAATAATTATGCTACTGCTAATGAAATTTTAGGTGGAATTACAAACTTTCAAAAAAAATATGGAAGCGCTGTTTACCCTTCAGAAGACAAAATAAATTTAGAAATAGCCTATAATAAATATGATGTGTTCAAAAAGCTGTTTAGCTACTATATGTACATTGGAACATTTATGTTTTTATTGGTGATTTTCCAAATATTCAAAAATAATAAAACGGTTAGCTTTTTAATTAAAGCGTGTGCTGTAATTATTATTGGATTGTTTTTAATGCATACAGCAGGTTTAATTGCTCGTTGGATTGTAAGCGGTCACGCACCGTGGAGTAACGCATACGAATCTATGATTTACGTAGGTTGGGCAACAATGTTTTTTGGATTAATATTTGGACGAAAATCGTCTATGACTTTAGCTGCAACTGCATTTTTAACAGCATTTATTTTAATGGTTGCACATTGGAATTGGATGGATCCAGAAATTGCAAATTTACAACCTGTATTAAATTCATATTGGTTAATGATTCACGTTGCCATTATTGTTGCTAGTTACGGCCCGTTTGCATTAGGAATGATTTTAGGACTTATCGCCTTAATTTTAATGACTTTAACTACTGAAAAAAATAAGGCAAAAATAGATTTAATGATTAAAGAAATTACCATTATTAATGAAATGTCTTTAACCGTAGGTTTAGTAATGCTTACTATTGGTAACTTTTTAGGTGGTCAATGGGCCAATGAAAGTTGGGGTAGATATTGGGGATGGGATCCTAAAGAAACTTGGGCGCTTATAAGTATTATGGTATATGCTTTGGTTTTACACTTGCGTTTAGTGCCAGGATTAAGAAGCAAATTTACTTTTAATGTACTTTCAGTAGCCGCTTTTGCATCAATTTTAATGACTTATTTTGGTGTAAACTTTTACTTATCAGGATTGCATTCATATGCGAGTGGAGATAAAGCCATTACACCTACTTTTGTATATTATTCTGTTG
This sequence comes from Lutibacter holmesii, assembly GCF_042679665.1. Classification (NCBI taxonomy): domain Bacteria; kingdom Pseudomonadati; phylum Bacteroidota; class Flavobacteriia; order Flavobacteriales; family Flavobacteriaceae; genus Lutibacter; species Lutibacter holmesii. Next base: position 1,175,712 of record NZ_JBHTMV010000003.1, on the reverse strand, counting down.
CAATTGTAAGTATATTGTCAATAGCAGCATACATAAAGTTTAAAAAACATTATAAAAAATAAAGAAAATCATTGCAAAAATGTAACTTTGCAAACTATTAAAAAATAACAATCCATGTTTAATAAAAATATAAAATTAGTAATTGCAGGTTTAATCATAGTTTGGTCAGTGTTTCAATTTATTGAAGGTAATATCATGAATGGAATTTCATTGGTTTTATTAGCTGGTATTTTTGTGTTGTTTTACTTTAAAAATGAATTTATTTTATTAGCCTTTTGGCAATTAAGAAAACAAAATTTTGCAGGTGCAAGCAAATGGTTAACGTATATAAAAAACCCAAGTTCAGCACTTGTTCAAAAACAAGAAGGATACTATAATTTTTTACAAGGAATTATGGTTTCACAAACTAACTTAACACAAGCAGAAAAATTCTTTAAAAAGGCATTAACTTTAGGTTTAAGTATGGATCACGATGTTGCTATGGCCAAATTACAATTAGGTGGTATTGCAATGTCTAAAAGACGTAAACGTGAAGCAACTTCGTTAATTAACGAAGCTAAAAAATTAGACAAACAAGGTGTTTTAAAAGATCAAATAAAAATGATGAAAGATCAATTAAAGAGAATTTAATTCACTTGAACTATAAAAAAAAAGAGCTTCGTATTGAAGCTCTTTTTTTTGCTGTTATTTTAGATTAAATCTTTTTTAACTGTTTTTTTATTTTATTTATTGCATTTTCAATTGGTTTTTCAGGCTCAATTAAATTGTATTCTCCCCAAAACTCCGGATCTGAAAATCCTGAAGCTTCATCTGTCATAACCACTGAAGGTTTTAACCTATCTTTCGATTTTACAACTTTTGGATCAGAGATTTTATCCCAATCTGTAATTGCCAACTCCATAGTTGAATAATACGTTGAATTAAATAGTTTTTTATCCCAATTAATTTTAAATCCTAATTCAATTCGGCTATAAGTATGGTACCAAGTTTCTCCTTGTTTTCTATAATCTACTTGATATTTAGCCAAAACAGGCGTTACATCAGCTTTTTGAGGTTTCTTTATAATAAAAAATCGTTTAGCTTTAGAAATATCAGATAAATCAAGTTCAAACTTGGCACTTACCAAAGCTAAAGACTGTGCATCAATATATAATTTTCCATAAAAGAAAACATCTTCAGCTCCACGATACGGTTTAAAATTAACTACATAAATTACTCTATCATCAATTTTTGTTGAAGTGTCAAATGTGAATTTATAATTTTTAAAAGTATCTTGCGTTAATAGCATTTCAGGGTTTTTCATAATATCTAAATGTACTGTACTATGCGCTCCTCCTCTATGTTTTAACGCTACAGTATCTAACTTTTTATAGTCGGTACTTTTTCTAGATTTATGTAATTGTAAAATGTCACTTCTTTCAGAAGCATAAGGTTTTTTATTTAAAAGAATAATTGCTTCAGACAATGAAACATAGGTTTTTCTTTTTTTTATGGCTTCTCTATAAAAGGCTGTCATTACCAAATTATCCGATGAATAATTTTGTGTTCTTCTTTTTAACACTTCACGCATTAATGTTGGCGCATCTTTTACGGTTATACTAATTTCAGTAAGTTCTTCAATATATGTTTCTAAACGTATAATAGTTTCTTCTTCGTTAAAATCAGACAAGTTCATTACTTTACTAGTGTATCCCAAAAATGAAATAGTCACATTTTCATTTTTATATTTTTTTGGGACTTTTAATAAAAAGGCGCCTTTTGAATTTGAAACCGTACTAATATTTGTTCCATTCACATTTAACGATGCAAATTCCAACGGTTTTTTAGTATTTCCTTCAACAACAATACCTCTATAACTATTAAAACCAATAGTATCATTTAAAATTATATTTGATGCCTTTATAGTTTGTTGGTTACCAACAAAGCATAAAAAACACAACAAAGTAAAAATGTAAGTCTTTTTAAAAAATAGTGCAGCTTGCGTTTCCATGAGCTTTCAATTTAAATAATTAATATCTATCATTTAACAAGATACTAATTTCCACACAAATATAAAAGTCTACAATCACCTTATTATAAGATGATTACACTTTTACAAAAAAATATATAACACAAAAATGTTTGCTTAACCTACAACTATTTTCTTTAAAAATAAAAAGGAAGTGCTTTAGACACTTCCTTTTTATTAAATTATAAAACAACGCTTATTTTTTTGGAATAGGAAAACCTCTATCTCTCATAATAGCATCAATTTTAGCATCACGTCCTCTAAACATTCTATACGCTTCAGCAGGATCTATTGCGTTTCTTGGAGCAAACAAATACTTCACCATTTTAGCTGCTAAATCTTTATCGTAAAAGCCATTTGGTGCTTCAGAAAAAGCTTCTGCAGCATCTGATGTTAAAACATCTGCCCACATATAACCGTAATAAGCAGTTGCATAACCTTCGCCTGAAAATACGTGTCCAAAATGCGGTGTACGGTGACGCATTACCAATTCTTTTGGCATTTTTAAAGCTTCTAATGTTTCCTTTTCAAAGGCATCAACATCCATATTTGTAGGGTCTGCTAAATGAAGTTTCATATCCATTAAAGCTGATGCTAAATACTCAGTAGTTGCAAAACCTTGATTAAAAGTAGCTGCACTTTTAATTTTTGCAATCAACGCTTTTGGCATTGGTTTGCCCGTTTTATAATGAACTAAAAATTGATTTATCACTTTATCTGTAGATAACCAACGTTCTAATACTTGCGATTGAAACTCGGTATAATCTCTTACTCCTCCATTTAATTTAGGGTATCTTACTTCTGAAGAAAAGAAATGTAAAGCGTGTCCAAATTCATGTAAAAATGTTGTTGCATCATCCCAAGAAACTAAAACAGCTTCTCCTGGAGCAGGTTTTACAAAGTTTGAATTATTTGAACCAAGTACATTTTTATTTCCATTGAAAGTAGTATGGCTTCTATAAGTTGTTGCCCAAGCACCAGATCGTTTTCCTTTTCTTGCAAACGGATCTAAATACCATAAACCAATTGTATCTCCAGTAATTTTATTGGTTACCTCCCAAACTTTTACATCATCATGAAAAACTGGTACAGTACCTTCAGCAACTGGTGTAAATTTATAATTAAACAATTCATCTGCTACAAAAAATAACGCTTGGGTTAATTTATCCAATTGTAAATATTGTTTAACCTCATCAGAATCTAAATCATATTTTTGTTTTCTTACTTTTTCAGCATAATATCTATAATCCCAAGGTTCAATTGTAATTTTATCTCCTCTTTCATTAGCTACAGCTTGCATATCACGTACCTCTTCTTTAACTCTTGCAATGGCTGCTGGCCATACTGCATTCATTAAATTCATTGCGTTTTCAGGAGTTTTTGCCATTCTATCTTGCAATCTCCAATCTGCATAATTATCATATCCTAATAATGCTACGCGCTCTTTTCTTAATTTTAAAATTTCAGCAATATTTTTATTATTGTCAAATTCATCACCATTATCACCACGAGAATAATAATTGGTCCATACTTTTTTACGCAATTCTCTTTCATTAGAATATGTTAAAAAAGGATCCATATAAGAACGGGTATTTGGAATGGCATATTTTCCTTCTTGACCTTTATCTGAAGCTATTTTAGCCATTGATTTAATCATTGCTTCAGACAATCCGCCTAATTGATCTTTGGTTAAATACACTACATAATTTTCTTCATCGGCTAAAATATTATTAGAAAAATTGGTGTATAACGTAGATAATTCTTTATTTATAGCTGCGTAACGTTTCTTTTTATCGGCATCTAATTCTGCGCCATTCATTGCAAAATCTTTATAAATTAATTCAACTACTCTTTGTTGATCATCTTCTAAAGGTGTAATTAATGAATTATCGTACACTGTTTTAATTCTTTGAAATAGTGCCAAATTTTGCGAAATTTTAGAACGAAACTCTGAAAGTAAAGGTGCCATTTCTCCTTGAATTTTTCTAAACTCGGGAGATGAAATATTTGCACTCCAAATACCATAATATTTTTGTACTCTTGACAGTTCTTCACCTGCTTTTTCTAAAGAAACAATGGTATTTTCAAAAGTTGGAGCTTCCGTATTAGCTGTAATTTCTTCAATTTCATGTAGATTTAAAGCCATTGCCTTTTTAAATGCTGGCTTAATATCAGCTATATTCATTTTATCAAAAGCAGGAACACCTCCGTAAGGTCCAGTCCATTCTTCTAATAATATATTTGTATTTTCTTCGGAATTCATGTTTTGCTTATTTTCATTACTATTATTACAACTCATAAAAGAAACAATAGTACAAAATACTATAACTACTTTTATGGGAGCTGTAGTTGATTTTTTAAACATACGTACAAATTTAGATTTTAAGTATTCGAAGATAATAATTGTACTCCAAGCAAGTTTAATCAAAATTAACCACTATTAATACTAAATCACTTATTTAAAGAAAAACTTAAATATAGTAGCATAACTAGCAACAAAAAAAGGAATTACGTTTAAGTAATTCCTTTTTTGTTTATTAAAATAAAATGCTAAAACACGTTTAACAAACTATTCATATGTTATCTTATACTACCTCAACAAATAAACCATCATCAGTATTATTTACTTTTGCCAAGTTATATTTAGTTAAACCTTTTAAAGTTTTATCCCATTTTTTGTTACTTAAACCACTTTTTGCTTTTAAGTCGTTTAATAACACTGGAGAATTTGCTTCTAACATTGCCAACACTGCTTTTTCTTCTTCATTTAATTCTACTGAAGGCGCTTTCTTTTCTGGTTTCATTTGTGGGAAAAATAATACTTCTTGAATAGAACTATTATTTGTCATAAACATAACTAAACGATCAATTCCAATACCAATTCCTGATGTTGGTGGCATACCATACTCTAACGATCTAATAAAATCTTGATCAATAAACATAGCCTCATCATCACCTTTTTCAGATAACGATAGTTGATCTTCAAAACGTTCACGTTGATCAATTGGATCATTTAACTCAGAGTAAGCATTTGCTAACTCTTTACCATTTACCATTAATTCAAAACGCTCTGTTAATGCAGGATTATCTCTATGCTCTTTTGTTAACGGGCTCATTTCTTTTGGATAATCTGTAATAAATGTTGGTTGAATGTATAAGTGCTCACATTTTTCTCCAAATAATTCATCAATCATTTTACCAATTCCCATGGTTTCATCTACTTCAATACCAACTTTTTTACATACATCTCTAAGCTCTTCTTCTCCCATTCCTGCAACATCATATCCTGTATGTATTTTAATAGCTTCTAAAATTGGCACTCTTGGATAAGGCGCTTTAAAACTTACTAAATTATCTCCAATTTGAACTTCACTTGTTCCATTGGTATCAATTGCTATTTTTTCTAATAACTCTTCAGTCATATTCATCATCCAATGGTAATCTTTGTATGCAACATACAATTCCATTACCGTAAATTCTGGATTATGCGTTCTGTCCATTCCTTCATTTCTAAAGTCTTTTGCAAACTCGTACACCGCATCAAAACCACCAACAATTAATCGTTTTAAGTACAATTCATTTGCAATTCGCAAATATAAAGGTATATCTAAGGCGTTATGGTGTGTCATAAACGGACGCGCAGCTGCTCCACCCGGAATTGGTTGTAAAATAGGTGTCTCTACTTCTAAATAACCACGTTCGTTAAAAAAATTACGCATTGAATTGGTAATTTTTGTACGCTTAATAAATGTTTCTTTAACTTGATCATTTACAATTAAATCAACATAACGTTGACGGTAACGTGTTTCTGCATCAGAAAACGCATCGTGCACTTTTCCGTCAGCATCTGTTTTTACAACAGGCAACGGACGTAAACTTTTAGAAAGTACTGTAAGTTCCTTCACATTTACTGAAACTTCTCCAACTTTAGTTTTAAAAACCTCACCTCTAATTCCAATAATATCTCCCATATCCAATAATTTTTTGAATACAGTATTGTACATTGTAGGATCATCTTCAGAAGAAATTTCATCACGGTTTACGTAAATTTGCATTCTTCCGCTTGCATCCTTCAATTCAGCAAAAGAAGCTTTTCCCATAATCCTTCTACTCATCATTCTACCAGCTAAAACAACCTCCTTACCTTCAAATTCATCAAATTTTGAAACGATTTCATTGATAGTTGTCGTAGTTTTAAACTCTTCTGCAGGGTATGGATTTATACCTAATTCTCGCAGTTTTTGAAGGGATTCTCTCCTAACTATTTCTAGTGCTGATAATTGCATGCTTTAATTTTTAAAATTTACTTTTTATAAACAGTTTGCAAAGATACATTCATTTAAATTAAATAAATAATTTCCAAAGAAAAAGTAATTAGAATTTGAATTCAATTATTATTTCCTATATTTGCGTACTGCTTTTAAGAGCAGTTTAGTTGTGTTGTTTGACGTTTTTATAAACGTCTAGGTTTTTTAAACCAATGGAAAGCTTCCCGAAAAACCGGGACGCTTTTTTTATTTTATAGCAATACCTTTAAAAGGTAAAGAAAGTATTTTTATATTCCCAAAAAATTGAAATATACAAGCCTAAAAATACAACGGCGGCTATAAATTTTAAAAAGGTTGAAGTTAAAAAACCAATAAACGATCCAAATGCGGCCTTCAAAGCTTTTTTTGGCTCTTTTGAATTTTGAATCATTTCTCCTAAAAAGGCTCCTAAAAATGGGCCAATTATTATTCCTAATGGAGGAAAAAAGAACAAGCCAACAATTAAACCAACCATTGTACCTACTACTCCATACCTTGTACCTCCAAATTTTTTAGTTCCCATAGCTGGTATAAAATAATCTATAATCCAAATTATAACTGCAACAGCTAAAGTAATGCTCAAAATTGTCCAATTCATTGGAATAACACTTGTTAAATACAAAAGTAATAAACCAAACCAACTTGTAATTGGACCAGGCAATACCGGTAAAAAAGCACCAATTATACCTAATATAGCTAACAAAAAACCACTAAAAAGTAAAAATATATCCATACACAAATTTATACATTCAAATGATGTAAAAAAACATGTACACAAAAATTTTCAACTAAAAAATTAGTTTAAACTAAATATTTAGTTATATTTGTATTGTAGAACTAAAAACTTAGTTGATAATGGAGAAACAATTAACAAAGGCTGAAGAACAATTTATGCAAGTTTTATGGGAGCTAGAAGAAGCTTCAGTAAAAGAAATTATTGAGCAACTTCCAATACCAAAACCGGCATATAATACAGTTTCAACAATTATTAGAATTTTAGAAACTAAAAATTTTGTAGCACATAAAACCAAAGGCAGAGGTTATATTTATTATCCGCTTATTAAAAAAGCAGATTACAGCAATAAGAGTTTGCAAAAATTGGTTGATGGTTACTTTGGAGGCTCATTTAAAAATATGGTATCCTTTTTTGTAAAGAAAAATGATGTTGATATTAATGATTTAGAAGCCATTTTAAAAAATATAAACGATAAAACTTCTGAAAAATGATAAACTATATACTACAAGTACTCCTTTTTCAAGCGTTATTTTTAGCAGTGTATGATTTCTTTTTACAAAAAGAAACCTTTTTTAAGCTAAATAGAATTTATCTTTTGGCTTCTCCACTCCTTTCCTTTTTAATTCCATTTTTAAAATTGGAAAGTATGCAGCAAACTATTCCACAAGAATACATAGTACAACTGCCAACGGTATTTTTAAATCCACAAGCTGTACTTGAAAACACCACTGCTAACACAACATTAAGTGATTATTTACCAAGCATATTCTATGCAGGTGTTCTTATTTTTACTATGCTCTTTTTGGTTCGTTTGGCTCAAATTTTACTATTGATTAAAAAGAATACCATTGTAAAAAAGAAGAATTATAACCTTGTTATTTTAGCAACTAAACAAGCTGCTTTTTCTTTCTTTAACTATGTTTTTATTAGCAATCGCTTACAAACTAAAAAGGAATTAAACATTATTCAGCACGAATTAATTCACTGCAAACAAAAACATTCTATAGATTTATTAGTTTTTGAAGTATTGAAAATTATACTTTGGTTTAATCCGTTGATTTATGTGTATCAAAAAAGAATTACACTTTTACACGAATATATTGCAGATGCTGAAGTAGTAAAAGTAACCGACAAAAATACGTACTTCAACAACTTACTATCTGAAACTTTTAATGTAGAACATATCTCTTTTATCAATCAATTTTATAAACAATCATTCATAAAAAAACGCATCGCCATGATTACAAAAAACAAATCAGAAAAAATGAAACAATTCAAGTACTTATTAATTGTACCCTTATTATTTGGGATGCTAATTTATTCATCTTGTAGTGAAAACGCTAACAATGAAATAAGTGAAATAAATTCGATTATAGAGAATGAAGAAGTAAGTATAAATGGGAAATATTTCACTGCAAAAAATGGAACCATCATATTTATAGGTACATCATTAGATGGTGAGGTTATTTCCTATGAAAATATGACTGAAAAAGAAAAGAGAATTTCAGATAACTTCAGCAGTAAAGAAAGCGAAGGAATTGATTATAGTTTAATCTTAGAACCTAATGGTACTAGAGCTCATTTTATTAAAACTCCAATACCACCTATTCAAAAAACTACAGTTGAAGTTGACAGATCAGTTTCTTTTGCTACAATTGAAGACGTTCCTGTTTACCCAGGTTGTGAAGGAACTAATGAAGAATTAAGACTATGCCTTCAAGAAAATATTACAAAACATGTAGGCGCAAATTTCAATTCAGATTTAGCAAATAGTTTAGGTTTAGATGCTGGTACAAAACGTATATTTGTCATGTTCAAAATTGACGAAGAAGGAAAAATTGCGGAAGTAAAAGCAAGAGCTCCACATAAAGCCTTAGTTGAAGAAGCAAAGCGAGTTATTAATTCTTTACCAAAAATGATTCCTGGAAAAATGGAAGGTAAACCTGTAGCAGTAAAATACAGTTTGCCAATTGCTTTTAAAGTAAATGGTAATGGAAAAAAAACAGCTACAAAACTTCCTGAAGATTTAATCTATTTATTAGATGGAAAAGAAATTACTAAAAAAGAAATGCAAAAAATAAAGCCAGACGATATTGAATCTATCAACGTTTTAAAAGGTGAAAATGCGTTGGAGAAATATGGAAAAAAAGGTGAAAATGGAGTTATAGAAATCACCTTAAAAAAATTATAAAAAGTTCTTATTTGTAAAATTATTTTAAAAACCGAAGCCTTATCTTCGGTTTTTTTTATTTGAAATTGTTACTTGCATAAAAAGTTGTATTTTCACTGTTTGAAAAAAGATGTCATGTTAAAACAACTTATTATCATTTTATGTTGCAGTTTCCTGGTGGTTTCCTGCTCTTTTTTTGAAAATAAATCAAAAACTCAACCTATTCAAAAAGTTGATACAATAGTTGACTTTAATTCTGTTGATGCTTTTCCATTATTTCCAGATTGTTCTGATATTCCTTCACGAGACAAACAACAAATTTGTTTTCAGCTAGAAATGTCAAATTATATTTATGCCAGTTTAAAAGAGTTTCCTTTAAATACTTCTGAAGCTATTAACGATACTGTTTTAGTAAAACTAAGAATAGATCATTTAGGAAAAACTAGCCTTTCTAAAATTGAAAGTTCTAAAAGCACTCAACAATTAATTCCTGAATTTGATAGCATTGTAAACTTAAGTATTGAAAACCTACCTCAACTTCAACCTGCAATTAAGAGAAATATGCCGGTAACAACTGAATTTACCTTACCAATAATTTTGAAAAATTAGTACATTTTTTAACACGTAAATTTATTGGCTACTAGTTTAAAAATTACTTTTTATTATGAACTAATTGAATAAAATAACTACCACATTTAGGACATATTTCTATTTTATCACTACCAAAACAAGTCTCTGTAGCGTCGAATTCTAACTCTTTTTCTGTGCCTTTCCAATTACAACCTCCACACTTATATAGCATATTTCACAAGTTTTTTATGTACACAATATAAACAATATTTAACAAGCTCTAACATAAAAACACCATTTGAAAATTGGACAAACATTCACTATTACAAAAAATCAATTTAAAATTAATAGAGAAATTCACATGAAAAATTGCCATAAAAAAAGGAGCTAAAAAGCTCCTTTTTTTATTCTAATATTTTGAATGCACTACCAAATTTTTACTCTGTCTTCTGGTTTTAAATACATTTCATCACCTTCAACAATATTAAATGCTGTGTAAAAAGCATCTACATTTTGTAACGGCATATACGATCTGTACAATCCTGGTGCGTGCGGATCCGTTTTTATTTGATTTTTTAAAGCTTCATCTCTTGTTTTGGTTCTCCAAATAGTTCCCCAAGACATATAAAAACGTTGCTCTGCAGTAAATCCATCAATATCTTCAGGTCTTCCATTTTTCTCATAAAAAATTTGTAAACCATCATAAGCTGCATTAATTCCACCTAAATCACCAATATTTTCACCCAGTGTAAATTCACCATTTAAATGAACATCATCAATAGCTACAACTGCACTGTATTGATCTACTAATTTTTTCCCTAACGCTGCAAATTGTGTTGCATCTTCTTCTGTCCACCAGTTTGATAAATTTCCATCAGCATCAAACCTAGCTCCTTGATCATCAAAACAATGTGAAATCTCATGACCAATAACAGCTCCTATTCCTCCATAATTAACAGCTTCATCAGCTGTGTAATTGTAAAAAGGAGGTTGTAAAATTGCTGCAGGAAAAACAATTTCATTATTTACAGGATTAAAATACGCATTTACAATTTGCGGAGCCATTCCCCATTCAGAACGATCAACTTCTTTTCCTAGTTTTTCAATATTTTCATTAAAATTCCATTTTGAAATATTAATTGAATTTTGAAAATATGAACCTCCATCTTTCAATCCTTTTACGTCTAATGCTGAGTAATCTTTCCATTTATCAGGATATGCAATTTTAACTGTCATTTTATGAAGCTTTTCTAGTGCTTTTAATTTTGTATCAGCACTCATCCACTCCAATGCGTTAATTCTTTTTTCAAACCCTAACATAACGTTAGCAATCATTTCTTCAGCTTTTGCTTTTGCCTCTGGGGGAAATTTAGCATCTACATACAACTTCCCTAAAGCTTCACCAATATTTCCGTTTAAAGATGCCAATGCTCTTTCATCTCTTGGTCTTTGTTGTTTTGCTCCTCGCAATTCTTTACTGTAAAACTCCCAGTTAGCTTTTTCAATTTCTCTTGTTAATTTACCAGCAGCTCTGTCAATTGCTGTCCAACGTAAATACAATTTAATATCCTCTATTTCACTTGTTTTTAGAATAGTTTCAACCGATTCCATATATTTTGGTTGCATCACAATAACTCTATCTAAATTTTCAACTCCTAATCCATTAAAATACGTTTCCCAGTTAATTGAAGGAGTTAACTCATTTAACTCTTCCATTGTTTTAGGGTTGTACAATTTACGCGTATCTCTAGATTCTTCTTTTGTGAAACGAGGTTCGGCTAAATTATATTCATACTTAAAAATTTTATCAGCATTAATAGTTGCTTCCTCTGGTGAATCTCCAAAAAATTGCAACATTCGTGCTATGTGTGCAATATATTTTACACGTTTACCTTTGGTATCTTCATCTTGATCTACATAATAATCACGAGATAACCCTAAGCCTGCAGGAGACAAATAGCCTGCATTCATTTTACTATCTTTTAAATCATTAAACACACCAAAATCAAAAAATCCAGCACCTCCGTATGGCGCCATTTCAACTAATAATGTTTCTAAATCTTTTAAGTTTTTAATAGCATCAATTTTATCTAAAAATGGCTGAACTGGTGCAATACCTTGTGCATCTCTTGCAACAGTATCCATAATAGATTCGTAATAATTTACAGCCTTTTTTTGATCAGATTCTAAGGTTAAATTACCTTGAGCATCTTTTAATTTTGGAAAATTATCTTGTGCAATAGCTTCACTTAAAATAGCCAACACATCAGCATCTGTTTTTTTTCTAAGTTCATTAAAACCACCCCAAGAAGTTCTATCTGCAGGAATTTCAGTTTTGTCAAACCAAGTACCATTTACAAATCTAAAAAAGTCATCATTTGGTCGAACGGAAGTGTCCATATTTTCAACAATGATTCCTGGTATTTTTTCTTCTTCAACTTTAGAATCACTGCCACAAGAAGTTGCCGTGGTAATTAATGCTACAGAAGAAATAAGCATTAACTTTTTAACTAAATTTTTCATAATATTAGATTGATTGTTTTAAATTTTAACATTTTAAACGCCTAAAATAAGATTTTTCAACCAAACCTTAACTAAATAGCATTCATATTATTTGTTAATAATGTCTAAAATGTTTGGCTTAAAATAGTTTGGTCCCTTCATAACCTTTCCGTCTTCCCGGTAAATTGGTTTTCCATTTGCTCCTAATTTACTCATATTACTACGTTGAATTTCATTAAAAACGGCTTCTATTTTGTGTTGCATTCCATGTTCTAAAATAGTACCGCACAAAATATATAGCATATCGCCTAAAGCATCAGCAACCTCAACCAAATCATTTTCATTTGCTGCTGCCAAATACTCTTCATTTTCTTCAGCCATTAAATCGAATCTTAATTTAATTTTATTAACATCTAATTGCGCTGTTGGTTTTTGTTGAATTCCTAACCCAAATGCTTCGTGAAATTCTTGTACTGCTTTTAATTTATTTTTCATTAAGAATCCTATTTATAAATTGATTTATTTTGTTGAATTTTATGTACTTTTGACACTAAATATACACATTTATATGTTTAGTAAAGGTCAATTAATATTTGCTGTTTTTTTTGTAATTGCTTTTAGTATGGCTATGGTTTGGAGCTATAGAAAGGATATTAAAGTTCATAAAAAGCATTATAAAAACACATTTTTAATTATTATTGGTTTGTTTTTAATTGTTGCAATTTTTGCTTTAATTACATTTTCTCTACATTAGTTTCCATAGGAATTAAAGTGCTTAATTCATTATGATCTAACACCACAAAGCCTTCATCGTTGTATGAAATTGAAGGTTTAAATTTCACATTAAATTTTAAATCATCATTTGTATAAACAAAGGTTTGAAACACCTTTTGAGCAAACGAGTCTTCATGATATTCCATTAAAATGTACCATTCAACATCTAATTTTTGAATTTCAGCATCACTTAAATTAAAAAGTGGACTTTCAGTATCAATTTCATGAACTACTGTCCAAACTGTAGATAAATATCGAATTGCTTTTCTTTCTAATTTCAACTGATAAAAATCTCTTTTTGAAATACTATGTTCAAGATTGTTTCTTATGGCCATAGTAACCGAAATTTTTGGCTCAATCATAATGGTTGATCTATTGTTCATTAATCTAAACATTAGTGCTTTTCCGTCGTTAAAATCTCTATAAATAATATGATTGCTAAATTTAACCGATGCTTTTGGTTTAGAAAACCTACCGTATAACAACCCTGTAATAAATGAAAACGATAACAGTCCTATTAAAGCTTCAAAGGCCGAAACCAAATTTGCCGAAAACCCGTGAGGAGAAATACCTCCGTACCCAACAGTTGTAATTGTTTGAGCGCTAAAAAAGAAACCATTTAAAAAATCTTTAAACTTATTTCCTGATAAAGTGGTAATTTCTTCAATTCCAATTAGCGTGTAAATTAATCCGAAAAATACATTTATAAGCACATAGCTTAAAAACACAAATAGAAAAAATTGAAACCACGAAATTTGAATTAAATACGCATACGTATCTTGAAAACTAAACTTCTTATTTTTATGAATAATAGTAGATTCACCTTTTTTATTAATAACACTTTGCGCATTTCTTTTGGATGAATACCCAAAACCTGGATCTTTTATTTTTTGCATAAAAAATTATTTGATGCCTAAAATACCAATTTTCAATGATACTTTTTCCAAAAAATAAGCCTTTTAATAAAACTAATTAATTTCATAAATTAGCATACCAAATTAGCACATATTCAAACAAATGAAATCTTTAAAATATATTTTCTTTTTAGTTCTAATGGCCATTATTGGTGGCTCAATTTATGTAGCAACTTTAGATGGCTCTTTTGATGTTCAACAATCTAGAACTATGAAAGTTCCTGCAAGCGTTGCTTACAATAACATTAACGATTTTAAAAATTGGCAACATTGGGGACCTTGGTACGAATTAGACTCTACCATAGTTGCAACATTTCCAGAAAAAACATCTGGTATTGGAGCCTCATATTCTTGGACAGGAAAAGAAGGTGATGGCAGTATGAGAACTATTTCAACCATAGAAAATAAAGAAATTATTCAACAAATTAATTTTGGTTCAGATAGTACTCCTGAAGTTTACTGGAAACTAGACACCAAACAAGATAGCACCATAGTAACTTGGGGAATGCGAGGAAAAAATAGTTTTAGTGAAAAAATATTTTGGTTATTAAATGGTGGTATAGAAAAAAATATGACACCAATGTATAAAAGAGGTTTAGAGCTTCTAGAAATACAATTAATAAAACAATTAGATGTACACAGTATAACCTATAAAAACGAAGTTGATTTTGGAGGCGGTTATTATTTATACCAAACTATTGCTTGCAGAATTGAAGATGCTTCTAAGAACATGAAAAAAATGTTTCCTGAAATTATAGAGTATATGGCAACAAATTCAATTGAAGCCTCAGGAAAACCATTTACTTTAAATCATCAAACAGATTTTATTAATAACAGTATTATGTTTTCAGCTTGTATTCCTGTTAAAGAACGTATTGTTACTGAAGGAACAATTTTAACTGGCTTTTTAGAACCTCAAAAAACATTTAAATCTATTTTTAAAGGTAACTACAAATTCTTACCTGAAATATGGCCAGAAATTTATAAAAACTTAGAAGAAAAAGGGTTTAAAGCGGTTCAAAAAGGGTTTTCTTTTGAAATTTACACAGTAAGTCCGCAAGAAACTGAAAATCCTGCAGAATGGCTTACTGAAATTTATGTTCCTATTGAATAAAATTAAACCTCGTGATATCTAAAACAATCCGTTACGTGGTCATTTACCATACCTGTTGCCTGCATATGCGCATAAATTACTGTTGACCCAACAAATTTAAAACCTCGTTTTTTTAGGTCTTTTGAAATAGTCTCTGATAGTTTAGTTGTAGCCGGAACATCATTCAACGTTTTTGCACTATTTTTAATAGGCTTACCATTAGTAAAACCCCAAATATACGCTGAGAAAGAACCAAATTCTTTTTGAATTTTCATAAAAGCAACTGCATTTGAAATAGTTGCTTTTATTTTTAATTTATTTCTAATTATGCCCGCATTCAACAGTAATTCCTCTTGCTTTTCAACTGAATAATTAGCTATTTTTTTATAGTTAAAATTATCAAAAGCCTCTCTAAAATTTTCTCTCTTTTTTAAAATAGTAATCCAACTTAAACCTGCTTGAAAGGTTTCTAAAATTAAAAACTCAAACAAAGTTGCATCATCATATACCGGAACACCCCATTCTGTATCATGATACGCTATATACAAAGGGTCATTACCACACCAAGCACATCTTTTTTTATCCATAAAAAATATTTTTTTCAATATACAAACTAATTAAAATTAGTATCAACTATTTTTTGTAAATTTAATAGACTTAAAGTTATCATTATGAAAAATTTACTAAAGTGTTTTGTGCTAATATTTTTTATTATTAGCTGTGGTTCTACTTCAAAAACAACTGTAAAAAATAAAAAAAACACTTCTGAAGAAGCTGTTAGAATAGCCAATGACTCTTTAGAATATGAAATTATTATTTTTGATATTGGTTTTAATACTTATTTAAATACCATAGCACAACCACAAGGATATTATTCATTACAATATTTAGAAAACAAAAATAAATTTTATGTTTCTAAATGGAATATTAGGGTTCAAAACCCATATAAATACAATCCTAAAATTTATGAAAACATTATAGATTACGATTTTTCTACAGATTACGGACTTGAAGTAAACTATAAATTATTCAACTATTTTAAATTTGTAGAGTATAAATACAAAGAAGTTTTTTAGCTTTTATTCTTCATAAAACTCTTTAATAAACTTCATAAAAAAAGCCTCTCAAATGAGAGGCTTTTTTTTATAAGAACATACGTTTTTAATTTAATTGTGGACCTGCAGCTACTAAAGCTTTACCTTCATCATTATCAGTATATTTATCAAAATTCTCAATAAACAATTTTGCTAATTTGGTAGCTTTTTCATTCCATTCAGCAACATCTTTATACGTGTCTCTTGGATCTAAAATTTCCGTATGTACTTGATCTAGTGATGTTGGTACTTCTAAATTAAATACCGGAATAGTTTTAGTTTCAGCTTTTTCTATTGAGCCATCTAAAATTCTATCAATAATTGCTCTTGTATCTTGTATAGAAATTCTTTTCCCCGATCCATTCCATCCTGTATTCACTAGGTAGGCTTCAGCACCATTTGCTTCCATTTTTCTAACTAACTCTTCACCGTATTTAGTTGGGTGCAACGTTAAAAATGCTTCGCCAAAACAAGCAGAAAATGTTGGTTGGGGTTCTGTTACACCTCTTTCTGTACCGGCTAATTTAGCTGTAAACCCAGACAAAAAGTGATATTTAGTTTGCTCAGGAGTTAATTTAGATACTGGTGGCATTACGCCAAAAGCATCAGCAGTTAAAAATATTACTTTACTCGCAGGACCCGCTTTTGAGATTGGTTTTACAATGTTTTCAATATGATAAATTGGGTATGAAACACGAGTATTTTGCGTCACGGATCCATCTGAAAAATCTATTTTCCCGTGCTCATCAACACTAACGTTTTCGAGTAAGGCATCTCTTCTAATAGCTCCATAAATATCTGGTTCAGCTTCAGGATCTAAATTTATAGTTTTTGCATAGCAGCCTCCTTCAAAGTTAAAAACACCTTCGTCATCCCATCCGTGCTCATCATCACCAATTAATTGTCTCTTTGGATCTGTTGACAAAGTAGTTTTACCTGTACCTGACAAACCAAAAAAGATAGCTGTTTTCCCATCTTCACCAACATTTGCCGAACAGTGCATACCTGCCACACCTCTTAAAGGTAAATAATAATTCATCATTGCAAACATTCCTTTCTTCATTTCTCCACCATACCAAGAACCACCAATAACTTGCATTTTCTCAGTTAAGTTAAATACGGTAAATACTTCAGAATTTAAGCCGTGTTCTCTCCATTTATCGTTTACTGTTTCTGAACCATTCAAAACTACGAAATCTGGATCGCCGTACACCTCTAATTCCTCGGCTGTTGGGCGTATAAACATATTTGTAACAAAATGAGCTTGCCAAGGCACTTCAACTACAAATCTAACTTTTAACCTTGTATCTTCGTTAGCTCCACAAAATGTATCAACTACATATAATTTTTTTCCAGACAATTCTCTAATAGCCAATTCTTTTAAATCATTCCAAACAGCTTGTGTAGTTGGTTTATTGTCATTTGGTGCTTTTTCAGAAGTCCACCATAAAGTATCTCTTGTTATATCATCTTTTACTATAAATTTATCTTTAGGAGAACGTCCAGTAAATTTACCTGTCATTACATTTATACAATCTAATTCCGTTAAAACCCCCCTTTCAAAACCGACTAATGCAGGATCTAACTCTGCTTTATGCAACTCTTCGAAAGAAGGGTTGTACACTATTCCTTTAATATCCTTAAGCCCTATGTTTTCCAGAGCTTTAACAACTGAATCTCTTAATACTTGCATCGCGGTAAATGTTTTTTATTAATAATATTTTTGATTATCCTTATCAAATTTACACATAATTACAGTCAAAAACATGAAATTCGTTATAAAATATAGCACTAATTACTAAAACGTTTTCTTTATATAATCACTTGAAAATCAACCACATAAAAACACTTAAAAAATACTTACACTTCAATTCAACCTAAAAACATTTAATAAAATTTGTTTTTATTAAATATTTACATATGTCGTTTTTTTTTATTAATTTTAAAGTTTTACCCTTATTAAAACCATCTATTTTATTATTAATTCATTTTTACACCTTTTAAACAAGAAATACCTAAAACAATCCATCCAACTATTAATAACAGCCCTCCAAAAGGTGTAATAAACCAAATTTGTTTGGCCTCTACCCCAAATGCAATTGCATAAATAGATCCTGAAAAACAAGCAATTCCAAACAAAATAATAGTAGAAATTATTTTTTTACTTTTATTTGAAACAATGGCAAGCGAATTCACCACCAATAGCATTAACACATGATACATTTGGTAACGCACCGCGGTTTCAAAACTTTTTAATGCTGTTTCTGAAAGTATTTTCTCCAAAGAATGTGCACCAAAAGCACCTAACACAATCGTAATTGCCCCTAAAAACGCAATAACACTCAAAATTTTATTCATTTTATCTCTATTTTAAGGTTTAAAGATAAAATATAAGCCACAAACACATTTATTTATTTCGTATATTTAATAAATTTAAAGTCATATGGAAAATCACTCAAATACTTTAGTCACAGTTTTAACTGCTAGTTTAATTCACCAAATTCATATTGCAAAAACACTTTTAGCCAGTAGAGGAATTGAAAGTTATGTGTTTGATGAAAATATTACAACTACTATTGGTACCGCTTATGTTGATGGTTATAAACTAGAAGTAGATAAATCTGATTTAGAACGTGCTCAAGAAATTTTAGCAGAAATTGAAGAAGATAATAGCTAAACCTATTAAAGGTTTAAGCTATGTAGCTTACATTTTTTCTAATCCTTGTTACATTAAATAGCACAACTATGCGAACCATTTTAGTTATTGGAGCAGGAAAGTCTTCATCATCTTTAATTCGTTATTTATTAAATAAATCTGAAGAAGAAAATCTTCAGGTTATAGTTGCTGATGCTGTTTTGCAAGTTGCTAAAAGCAAAATTCAAAAACACAAAAACGGTTATGCAATAAAACTTGACGTTTCAAACAAAGCTGAACGTCAAAAAGCCATACAACAAGCTACTATTGTTATTTCTATGTTGCCAGCACGTATGCATTTAATAATAGCAAAAGATTGCCTTGTTTTCAATAAAAACTTAGTTACTGCTTCTTATATTTCAAATGAAATGAAAGCATTAAATACCGAAGCTATTGAAAAGAAACTTGTTTTTATGAATGAAGTTGGATTAGATCCAGGAATAGATCATATGAGCGCAATGAAGGTTATTGACACAATTAGAAAGAAAGGTGGTAAAATGCTCTTATTTGAATCTTTTACAGGCGGATTGGTAGCTCCTACTAGCGATAACAATCTATGGAATTATAAATTCACTTGGAACCCAAGAAATGTAGTTTTGGCTGGCCAAGGTGGCGCTTCCAAATTTTTACAAGAAGGAAAATACAAATACATTCCCTACCACAAACTATTTAGAAGAACCGAAATTTTAACAATTGATGGTTATGGCAAATTTGAAGCTTACGCCAACCGAGACTCTTTAAAATACAGAAACGCATATGGCTTAAAAGATATTTTAACCTTATATCGCGGCACCATTCGTAGAGTTGGCTTCTCTAGAGCATGGAATATTTTTGTGCAATTAGGAATGACCGATGACAGTTATACTATTGAAGACTCAGAAAATATGAGCTATCGTGATTTTACCAATTCATTTTTAGCCTATAGTCCAAATGATTCTGTAGAATTAAAATTAAGACACTACCTAAAAATTGATCAAGATGATATTATTTGGGATAAACTGTTAGAACTCGACATTTTTAATGCAACTAAAAAAGTTGAATTGAAAAATGCCACACCTGCTCAAATTTTAGAAAAAATATTAAAAGAAAGTTGGACATTGAAAGAAGATGAAAAAGATATGATTGTAATGCAGCATCTTTTTGGATACGAGCTTAATGGAGAACAAAAACAAATTGAAAGTAGTATGGTTTGTATTGGAGACAACCAAATTTATACAGCTATGGCAAAAACCGTTGGCTTACCCGTTGCTATTGCCACTCTTAAAATATTGAATGGTGAAATTAAAACGTCTGGAGTTCAAATTCCAATATCAAAAGAAATTTACAATCCTATTTTAGAGGAACTTAAAGAAAACGGTATTGTTTTTATTGAAAAAGAAGTACCTTATTTAGGATATAATCCCGAATCAATCATAGGATAATTACATTTTTAAATAATAATCTTTCACTAAATTTATATAATCTTGCGTGTATTTATGACGTTCAATTTCAATTACTAATTCATCTGTTTCAATTGCTGTTTTCTGAAATGACAATTGTAATAAACTTCTTTTTATAGGAGTTATAGCTGTACCTTTTACTCTTGTTATTCTATTTGCAAACAACTTATTTTGATTGGCTATTTTTAGAAATTCTTGTTCTTCTGAAAAAGGAATTACAAATGCACAACTTCCCATTTCAGCCAATAATTTTGAAGTAGCTTCTAACAACTCCACATACGTTAAACTCTCGGTATGTCTTGCCATTGCTCTTTCTTCTGAAAGTTCTTTATAGGTTGAAGTATAAAACGGTGGATTGGCAATAATTAAATCGTATTCATCATCAATTTCATCACTAAATTCTTGTAAAGATGCGTGGTAACAAAACAAACGATCTCCCCAATTACTATGTTCAAAATTTTCAACGGCTTGCTCATAAGCATCATCATTCAACTCAATAGCATCAATTACTTCGGCATTACTTTTTTGCGCCAACATTAAAGCTATTAAACCTGTTCCTGTTCCAATATCTAACACACTAAAATACTCTGATTTCAGTTGTACCCAAGCTCCTAACAAAACACCATCTGTACCAACTTTCATTGCCGTTTTATCTTGGTTTATTGCAAACTCTTTAAATTTGAATGGTTTAGTAGCCATACTATTCTATATTTTTTAATAACACTTTTATGTTTCTGCAAAAGTAAGCATCCTTAACTTATAAAAGCTTTTACAAACTGTCATTTTTAAAATAACTACCAATAAAATCCACTCATAAAAGAAATCTAAAGCACTAATTTTTATATATTTGATTATCATAAACCACTATTTATCAAAACTTCTATGGAATTCCCAGACAAATCAACTGAAAAAAAGATTGATCAATCAATTTACGCTACTCTTAGAATTGCATTTATTGCCTTTCTGTTTTTTATGAGTTTTTTATTTTTAAAACCTTTTATAACTCCAATAGTTTGGGGTACAATAATTGCTGTTGCAGTTTATCCATTGTTTAAAAAACTAGCTAAAAAACTAGGTAATAGAGAAAAATTAGCAGCAGTTATTTTCGTTTTTTTTGGATTAAGTTTGATTATAGCTCCTGCTTTTATGTTTACTTCTTCAACTGTAGAAAGTTCTGAAACTATTTCAAAACAAATTCATGAAGGGAATATTTCATTACCAATTCCAAATGTAGAAATAAAAGACTTACCTATAATTGGAAAAAAAATATACAATATTTGGACAATAGCCTATGAAAGTTTGAGTGACTTAGTTGTAAAATTTGCTCCATTATTTAAAAGTGCTGCAACATTTTTAATTTCTATTGCAGGAAGTATTATTGGAACTGTTTTTCTATTTATAATTTCACTAATTATTTCTGCAGCTTTACTTGTTAACGCTAAAGCAGCAGAAAAAACGTCAAGAGCTTTATTTATTACTTTAGCAGGAAAAACAGATGGTGAACATTTTTCTAAACTTGCAAGTGCCACTATTAGAAGCGTTGTGCAAGGAATTTTAGGCACAGCCGTTATACAAGTAATTGCATTAAGTATTGGTTTATTTTTAATTGATTTTCCTGCTGCAGGTATTGTTGCAATAATTCTACTTTTTTGTGCCATTGCACAGCTACCATTGTTATTAATTTCATTACCTATAATTTTTTATGTATTTAGTTATGCTGGCACAACTGCAGCCGTAATTTTTACAATATGGACTATTATTTGGAGTATGGCTGACAATTTTTTGAAACCCATGCTAATGGGACGAGGTGTTGATGTTCCAATGTTGGTAATTTTATTAGGTGCAATTGGAGGAATGATGTTTGCCGGAATTATTGGTTTATTTATTGGTGCTGTTTTCTTAGCTTTTGCATACAAAGTTTTTCAAGCTTTGATAAGCATTGAATCCAACTAAACAAATTATACTATTAAAAATAAAGGCTGTTTATACAAAAATGTATACAGCCTTTTCTTATACAATTTAATTGAAACCTTAAAATTAACAAGGCAATGAAAAATGAAATATTGTACCTTTATTTATAGTACTTTCTACACTAATTTCGCCTTTATTTTTCTCTACAAACTCTTTACATAAAGCCAACCCAATTCCTGTTCCTTTTTCATCATTAGTTCCTAAAGTTGTGAAATTAGAATCAATTTTAAACATCTTTTTCAAATTACTTTTTTCAATACCCATTCCTTCATCTTTAATTGAAATTGTACAAATATCATTTTCACAATTACTATAAATATCTATTTTACCATTTTTAAACGAAAATTTTATTGCATTTGACAGCAAATTTCTAATTATAGTATTCAACATATTTGCATCACATTTAACAAATTGCGTAGCTGAAATCCTGTTTATTACTTCAATATTTTTCTCATTTAATTTCCCTTTAAAAAGATCTATATTTTCATCAAAGTTATCTTTTATACAAATTTTTTCTTCTTTAATAGCCAAAGAATTACTTTGAGAACGTGCCCAACTTAATAAATCATCTAATAGTTTTGATGTTCTTAATGAAGAGTCTCTAATTGCAAATCCTAATTTTTCCAACTCTAATTCACCCATACTCCCTTTTTTCATATCAATAATTTGGGCAATATTGGCAAGCTGAATCATTGGAGATTTTAAATCATGACCAATTATTCTAAAAAGTTTATTTTTGGTTGTATTTAATTCGTAAAGCTCTTGGTTATCCTTTTCAATTACAATTAACAATAAAAAAACAGGAAAAGTAAAGGTTACAATAATATACATGTAACCTGTTATTACTTGCATAACAGCATTGTTGTAAATCTCAAATTCAACTTGAAACCAAACACTATAAACTCCTCTACACAAATGAATTAACCCAAAAATTAAAGCCAACCAACCTACAATATGTTGAGTATTTGTGTGACTTTTAGAAAAAACTAAACGAGTAAACATAAAAGTATACAACCCAAAAAACAAGCAGGAAGATATAATAACTCTAACAATAATATTTGATGCCAAAAAGAAATACAATACCGAAAATAAACTACAAATAAGCATCCATATTACTATTTTCTCCTTACTTCTTTGTGTAAATACATATGTAAATCCAAACACTTCAAATGTGAGCCCAAAATATTGAAATATGTTACCAATACCCATTACTTGAGACGTTAAATTATTTTGATAATAAATAAAAAGAACCCAAGAAATTGTTTGTAGTATTTTACCTACAGCAAAAAACATTAAAGCAGTTCGCTTATTTTTATGAGAGTATATAAAAAACAAAAATATTATTGAAAATACTCCATTACCTATTGCAAGAAGATTAATTATTGTACCTATATCCATTAGCCATTTTTTTACACAATCCTAAACTTCAAAAACAACTTTAATAGCTGATTTGCTAAATCAAGAGTTTACACACCCTTTGTTTTAAGGAAAATTTATAATAAATGAATTTAAATTATTTGCTTTAAAAAAATAATGACAATTATCAAGAAAATACTTTTTCAGTAAAATAATTAATGTTTACACTGTTTTGTGAAGTTAAAAAATGAAAGGATACTGGTGCATAAGAACCTCATTTTTAACAATAAAAACAGTACTCTTTTCAAGTAGTTTTTGCTCTTGTTTTAAAAAATTAAAGATTTGCTCTTCAGTATCAATAATTTCAACCACATGCGGGTGACGAAAATTTAAGGTTTCACTAATTCCCCAATGAACTTTACCTTTATTAAAATATCCTTTTGTTACATTAAAACTTAAAACCTGCTCTAAATTTAATGCTTTTGCTCTTTTGATTATCTCGGTTGAAAAATCAGAAGACGTCATTTTTTTCCAGAAGGAAGTATCGTTTGCCTTTTGGCCATATTCAAAATAAATTCTTATGGTAGTTAATTGCTTCATTCTGATTTTCTTTTATTTTTAACTTCAAATAAAGCCAGTCCTTTTTCTTTTAAATAACTACTGTTTTTGGGGCTTCCAATTATTTGTGATGAATATACGCCTGAATGTCCAGAAAATAAATAAGCAGCACTACAAGCAATTGCTATAAACACTCCTGATTCTATTCCAAACAATTCAATTCCCATTATTGTACACGCAATTGGCGTGTTAGTTGCACCTGCAAAAACCGCTACAAAGCCCATTCCGGCAAGCAAACCCATTGGTAATGGAATAAACCAAATTAACACATTACCCAACGTAGCTCCTATAAAAAACAACGGTGTTACTTCACCGCCTTTAAATCCTGCACCTAAAGTAAAAGACGTAAACAATACTTTTAATAAAAAATCATACGAATTTAAATTATTATGAAACGCATCAACAATGGTTGGAATACCCAGTCCAATATATTTAGTGTTTCCAATTGCAAAAATTGCAATTGCTAAAACTACACCTCCTATAACTGGACGCAATGGTGGGTACTTAATATGCTTGGAAAACAAATTACCCCAAAAATGAGTTGATTTTGAAAAAAGCATAGCAGCCAAACCAAAAATAATTCCAGCTAATAATGCCCATAATAAATTCACAGGATTCATTTCTGCAACCGTTGAAATTGAATAATGCGTATGAGAAACATTCCATATTTCACAAAAATAATTTGCTAAAACTGCTCCCATAAAACTGGGAACAATAGCCTCTAATCTAATTCGTCCTAATACCAATACTTCCAACGCAAATATTCCACCTGCCAATGGTGTTCCAAAAACTGCAGCAAAACCAGCACTAATACCAATAATAATTACAATTTGCCGATCGCTCTTTGATAATTTGAACAGTTTGGTAAATTGATCTGCTACAGCTCCACCAATTTGCACTGCTGTTCCTTCTCTTCCTGCTGAACCACCAAAAAAATGAGTTACAATGGTTCCAAATAACACCAAGGGAGCCATTTTAAAAGGTATTATTTTTTTTGGAGAATGAAACTCTTCTAACAATAAATTATTTCCTTTCACCACACTATCACCATACAAATGATAGGACAAACCAATTATAAACCCTCCAATTGGTAACAATGCAATAATCCATAAATGAGATTCTCTCCAATTTGTGGCCCAATTTAAACTCAGTAAAAAAAATGCTGAAATACTTCCAACAATTGCACCTATTAACGTACAAATAAACAACCATTTTACAAGGTATATTAATGATGGAATTTGTTCTATTGAACTTAAAATGCGTTTAATTTTAGTACTACTCATTAATTCCTGGTCTTATCATTTTAAAAGTTGAAGTGACTTACATAAAAAAGCAAAGTTACGTGTTGCCTTTCAAACAGTTGTTCAAATTTAAAACAAATAATAAATTGACCATATTATAATTCATAATTATTGTAAAACACACAGGTATAAAACAAAAAAGAGCTGGTGTATACCAGCTCTTTTTTTTAAATATAAGTATTTTATTTCTAGTTCCAAAAAACAGCATACAACGCAACTAAAATTAACATAATTGCAAATGAACCAATATTAAATAATGGACTTGTTTTAAATAATTCTTTAGAAATATCAATTGCTTTTTCATCATCTTTTCCTTTATGCTGAAAATAACTAACCAACCCAATAACTACCATAGTTAAAATAGTTGTGTATGCCATTTGATCCATAAAAGGAATATTTACAAATATAGCGCTAGAAGACCAACCATTTGGCGCAATTTTAAAATACATTGCTACAGGAATAGAAGCTAAAGCCCCAATAATAGCTGCTTTGTTTGTTGTTTTCTTCCAAAACAACCCTAACATAAATACCGCTAATATACCCGGACTTACAACTCCTGTATACTCTTGTATATATTGAAAAGCTTGATCTAAGCCACCTAATAAAGGAGCTACAACACTTGCAATTATTAATGCTACCAAAGCTGAAATTCTACCAATATTTACCGTTTGTTTATCACTTGCATTTTTATTGATATATTGTTTATAAATATCCATTGTAAAAATGGTTGAAGTTGAATTTAACATGGAAGCTAAAGACGAAACAATAGCTGCCGCCAAAGCAGCAAATGCCACACCTTTCATCCCAGTAGGTAAAAACTGTAATAACCAAGGATAAGCTTTATCCGCTTGCTCTAATGTTGGTATATTATTTACGCCTGCAGATCCTAAACGCGCCATAATCTCAGGGTCATTTACCATTACATAAGCCGCAATTCCAGGAATTACAACAATTATTGGAATAATTAATTTTAAACCAGCAGCTAATAAAATACCTTTTTGAGATTCTTTTAAAGATTTTGCTGCTAAAGTTCGTTGAATTATATATTGATTAAAACCCCAATAATATAAATTTGCTACCCACATACCACCAATTAAAACACCTATTCCAGGTAATTTATCATAATACGTATTTGTTTCATCAAATATCATAACAAAACGTTCTGGGGCAACTTCGTAAATAGTTTTCATTCCGGCTACAATTCCTTCACCATTAGATACAGTATCTAATGCCAAATAAGTTGTTACCAACCCTCCAAGTACTAAAAACACTACTTGTATTACATCGGTCCAAGCAACTGCAGAAAGTCCGCCATATAACGAATAAGCTGCAGCAAATAATGCCAACCCAAAAACACCATAAATCATTGGAACTCCCATTATAGTTTCTAATGCCAATGAACCCAAATACAGTACTGATGTTAAGTTTACAAACACATATAAAAAGATCCAAAAAACAGCTAAAATTGTTTTTAAATTTGTTGAAAAACGTTTTTCAACAAATTCTGGAATGGTATACAAACCTTTTTCAATAAAAATAGGTAAGAAATACTTTCCTACAATAATTAAAGTAAGAGCAGCCATCCACTCATAAGAAGCTATTGCCAAACCAAGCGCAAAACCAGAACCTGACATTCCTATAAATTGTTCTGCTGATATATTTGCAGCAATTAAACTAGCTCCTATTGCCCACCAAGGCAAACTTTTACTTGCTAAAAAATAATCTTCAGCATTTTTTTCATGTCCTTTTTTATCTCTGGAAACCCATAATCCTACACCTAAAATAAGTATGGCATAGGCAACGAAAATGAGGTAATCCCAAAATCCAAAATCTGTTGTCATAATTTACTAATGTTTGTGTTTGTTTGTTTACTCTTCAAATATATTTATAATTAGAAAAAATAAATGATACTATTTAGTCGTATTTATAAATTATTATTCTAATAAAGTATTATTTAACCATCAATATATTTTCATACTAACAAAAAAAGGTTCACCAAACTGGTAAACCTTCTTTTTAATTAATAATAGTTTTATTCTAATTCAAAAGGATAAATTACTTTCCAATCATTTTTCATATCAATAACTGTCCAACCATCACTCATAGCTTGATCTAATCCTTTGTCTAAACGACCAATATGTGATTCTCTATCATAAGCCCACTCACGAACCTCATCTGTATGGTGCACATACAACATAAAGCTCTTATAACTGTTTGAAGCTGCATATTGCATCATTTGTAAATCACCATCAGAATTCCCTGAAGAGAATACTGGTTTTTTACCAATAATTTTTTGAATATTTAAAGGCTTTCCTTCTTTATCATCGTTAAAATCTAATCCAGGCGTACGTTTAATTACAGCTTTACCATCCTTATATTCATATGCTGTAGTAATACGAGAACCTATAATTTGTTCTGCTGGAATACCATAAATTTCAGTAACAATAGCTCTCATAAAATCTACACCTCCACCAGAAACAACGTACGTTTTAAAATCATTTGCTCTTAAATACTGCAACAGTTCTAACATTGGTTGGTACACTAACTCATCAAACCCTACATTTTTAGTTGGATGTTTAGCTGTTTTAATCCATTCTTTAACGTTAGCATCAAACTCTTCAATAGTATTTCCAGAGTGCGTTGCCATTACCAATTTAACTAAACCATGTTCTCCTTGTTTTGCTAAAGAAGCCATATCATTTTCTAATACTGATTTAAATGGTTCTTGAGTTTTCCACTCAGGATGGTCAACTGCCATTTCTTTTACTCTATCAATAGCAAAAAATAGTTGAAAATATGCTGGCTGTTCACTCCATAAATTCCCATCATTATCAAATGTTGCTATTCTTTCTGAAACAGGAATAAAATTTGCGCTTTCAGAATTAGTAACATCTTCAACATACGCAATAATGTTCTGCTTGCTTTTTACTTCATTCCAAGAAGGAAGAGGGTCTGATTTCTGTTCTGTAGCATTTTCAGAACTTCCTATTTGAGAGTTTTGGTTTTTACAAGCAACTGTTACAAAAAACACAGTTGCTAAAAAAAGGACTACATATTTCTTCATTGTTTTAGTTTTTTTTTAATTACTTTATAAAAGTAAACAAAAAAAGCTTCTCAAAAATGAGAAGCTTTTCTTTAATAAAAATTAGATTATTTACTTACAGGTGCTGTTAAAGCATCCATAGTGTCTCCTAAGTTAAAGCTCGCAGCTTTCATACGTGGAGGGTATTCTTTAAATGTACCTATAAATTGCGCAACATATTCTGAAGCTGGTAGTAATAGAAACACATGGTCTAAATACCAATCCCAATAAGTATTAGAAGTTGTTGAAGCAAATTCATAAGGGTCTCTACGTAAATTATACAACCAAGGAATTCTTGTAGTAACCATTGGTGCAGACCAAACATCTAATGTACCAACAGATGGTTGATGCATAAATGTTACTTTCCAATCATTATAACGTAAGGCCATTAATTCTCCATCATCAGAGAAATAAAATAATTCTTTACGTGGTCCTTTTTCTTCTTTTCCAGTTAAATAAGGTAAAAAGTTATACCCATCTAAATGTACTTTGTAAGATCTACCTCCTGCAGTAACACCTTTTAATAAATTTTCTTTAATATCTGTATTTCCTGCTGCCGCTAAGAAAGTAGGAAACCAGTCCATTCCGGACATAATTTCATTTGAAATTGATCCTGCTTCAATATGCCCTGGCCAACGAACCATTGAAGGAGTTCTCCAACCACCTTCCCAGTTTGTATTTTTCTCACCTCTAAAAGGATTTACACCTGCATCTGGCCAAGTATTTTTATGAGGACCATTATCAGTTCCATATTGTACAATTGTATTGTCTGCAACACCTAATTCATCTAGTAAATCTAATAATTTACCAACGTGCATATCGTGCTCTAACATTCCATCAGCATATTCATTTTGACCTGAAGTACCTCTTAATTCATCTTTAACATGTGTTCTAAAGTGCATACGCGTTCCATTCCACCAAACAAAGAAAGGTTTTCCTGCTTTTACAGATTTTCTAATAAAAGCAATAGCCGCATCAGATGTTTCATCATCTACAGTTTCCATTCTTTTTTTAGTTAAAGGTCCTGTATCTTCTACTTTACCATCAGCATATGAATGTATTACACCACGAGGTCCAAATCTTTTTCTAAAATTTGGGAATTCTTCAGGATCTGGATAATCAGGTAATTCTGGTTCTTCTTCAGCATTTAAATGATATAAGTTTCCAAAAAATTCATCAAATCCGTGATTAGTAGGTAACATATGATCTAGATCTCCTAAGTGATTTTTACCAAACTGACCTGTTGCGTACCCTAAAGGTTTTAACATTTCAGCAATTGTAGGGTCTTTTTCACTAATTCCATCTTTTGCCCCAGGCATTCCTACTTTACTTAAACCAGTTCTTAATACACTTTGTCCTAAAATAAATGAAGAACGACCCGCAGTACAACTTTGCTCAGAATAATAATCTGTAAAAA
This sequence comes from Lutibacter holmesii, assembly GCF_042679665.1. Classification (NCBI taxonomy): domain Bacteria; kingdom Pseudomonadati; phylum Bacteroidota; class Flavobacteriia; order Flavobacteriales; family Flavobacteriaceae; genus Lutibacter; species Lutibacter holmesii. Next base: position 1,145,665 of record NZ_JBHTMV010000003.1, on the reverse strand, counting down.
TCATACCTTCTTTTGCGACTCTGTCAATGTTTGGAGTTCTATAACCTACTAACCCCATAGTATAGGCGCTAATATTTGATTGTCCAATGTCATCACCCCAAATTACAAGGATGTTTGGTTTTTTTGTTTGAGCAAAGGTATCTGTTACATTAGATAACAAAAATACACTTAACAAAAACAAAAGTTGAAAGAAATTTGTTTTGCTTTTTTTCATAATTATTAGTATTTATTTGAATATTTAAAGTTTTTAATTTATTCAGCAAAACAAATATAAATATAATATTTGTTTTACTAGTACTGTATTTATTAATCTAATGTTAATCATTTTAATTAAAAGACAGTAACATATTGAACAAAAGAATAATTTTAATCATAAAAAAGAGTTCTTTAACTATTAAGAACTCTTTTATATTTAATCACAAACCTTTTTAGTTTTGAGGTTTTACATTTAATGACTGAACAACTTTATCTACACCTAAAGAACCTCCACGAACAGGTGGGAATTCTTTAAAGGTTTCTAAGAATTTAGCTACATAAGCTTGAGCCGGAACAAATGTCCACATATTATCAGCAAACCATCTTATATACAATGCAGAATCCATTGATACTTCAAAAGGATCTGCTCTTAAATTTATTAGTATTGGCCAAGACGGTGTTTTTCTATAAGCCGTATTTATTGCTCCATCCATAATTGAAAAGTGTAATTTCCAATCTTTATAACGTAAAGCGTTTAGGTTTCCACCAGCATCAAAATAAAAGATTTCATTTCTAGGTGATTCTTCAACATCTCCTTTTAAATAAGGCATCATATTGTAACCATCTAAATGTACTTTAAATGTTTTTCCATTTGCTTTAAAACCGGTTAATAATTTTTCTTTTACATCAGGAACTCCTGCTGCGGCTAATAAAGTTGGCATCATGTCTTCATGAGAAAAAATACCATTTTCTTTTGTACCTGGCTTAATTACACCTGGCCAACGAATAGCACATGGAGCTCTAAATCCACCTTCCCAAGTAGTTCCTTTTTCTCCTTTAAATGGTGTAGTACCTCCATCAGGCCAAGTAAATTTTTCTGCACCATTATCTGTAGAATACATAATAATTGTATTATCAATAATACCTAATTCTTCAAGTTTAGCTAATACAACACCAATTGATTTATCATGCTCTACCATTCCATCAGGGTATAATCCAATACCTGTTACACCTCTGCTTTCTTCTTTTAAATGTGTCCAAACATGCATACGAGTAGCACTTAACCACACAAAAAATGGCTGACCATTTGCATGTGCTTTTTCAATAAATGAAATTGCTGCACTTGTAAATTCATCATCTGCAGTTTCCATTCTTTTTCTTGTTAAAGGTCCTGTATCTTCAACCTTACCATCAGCATAAGAATGAATTACACCTCTTGGCCCAAACTTTTTGTGAAATTCTGGATCCTTTGGATAGTAATAGGTTTCTGGTTCTTCTTCAGCATTTAAATGGTACAAATTACCAAAAAACTCATCAAACCCGTGGTTAGTTGGTAAATGCTCATCTCTATCTCCTAAATGATTTTTTCCAAATTGACCAGAAGTATAACCTTGTGTTTTTAAAAGTTCAGCTATTGTAGGTTGATTGTCTTGAATTCCTTGTTTTGCACCTGGCATTCCAATAGTTAATAAACCTGTTCTAAAAGGATGCTGTCCTAAAATAAAAGCAGCACGACCTGCTGTACAAGATTGTTGTGAGTACCAATCAGTAAACATTGCACCTTCATTTGCAATTCTATCAATATTAGGTGTTTTATACCCCATCATTCCGTGGTTATAAGCACTAATATTATCCCATCCTACATCATCACCCCAAATAACAAGAATGTTTGGTTTTTCTGTTTGTGCAAATGCATCTCCTACATTAGAAAGTAGAAATACACCCATCAACATAAAAATTTTAAAGAAATTTGTTTCGTTTTTTTTCATAATAGCTGGTATTTATTTTAAACTTAATTAACTATATTTTAATAACTTATAGTTATAATTTTGGAATAAGTTAACGTTTTTCTAGCGTTTTGCAAAATCCATTTTTAAAAATGGTTTCTTCAAATTTAATCTAGTTCTATAAACTCGCAACTAATTATTCATAACTCTTGCAAATAGTACTATAAATTAATTTTATTATTCTAATTTTTCCTTAGGGATTAATCCAATCCTGTAAAACGCTAACTTTTTCATTTTTACCCAAGCGTAAAAACTTTTTTCTAGCAATAACCCAAGGAGTTGTTTTTAGCTTCAACTTTACAGATTTATTACTATCAGAAGCATTCATTAATTCCGTCATAGCTTCACTCAATTCCTCTGCTCCATATTTTGAAACAAAAAACTGAATTGTTGGTTCTTTTAGTTGTAATTTATCTATCCATTGATAGAGTGCATTTAAAATTTCTACGGAATCTTCCTTCTTCAAAGCATTTATAAATAATTTAAAAAAGTAAGCTTCGCTAACTTTGTATACTTCCTTTCTTAATTTCAACTTCTTATAAATACTTTTTACAATTCTAAATAATACATAAAGTAAAATTATAAATCCTACTAAAAGTAGTGCAAATTGTTTTTTTGACAATCCAAAAATAGTTGCTGATTCCTCCTCTTCAATTCCATTAGAATCAATTTTCACTGATACGTTTAAAGAGTCTTTCATAGTAGTTAACATTCCTAAATCTGGGTTTGGCAAAACTTCTATGGTACGGGCCTTTAAGGTACGTTTATAAACTTTTTTAGCATAAGGGTTCCACCAACTCAGTACCATTTCAGGTATTTCAACTGTTCCTTCTTTTTCAAATAAATACCTAATACCATCGGTTCTATTTGCACTAATCGCTGTTTTTGACTTGTTGCTATTTATTACTGACCTTGTAGGGTATAAACTTACAGCTGGAATACTATCCCAATTTATTGGTGGAATTAATTCAGAGACAGTTCCTGAAACATTTCTAGTAATTTTACGCTCTAAAACATCACCAACTTTCACTTCTTTTTTATTACTTGACCAAATATCTGAAACCGATACATTTGAGGTTACAAGCCATTCATTCTTATTAAATCCAGGTGGAACTGGCTTTACTTTAATTACTCTCGAAGGTGTTTTAACTGTTCTTTTTACGCCTTTAAACCCGCCATCATCAGGTGTGTTTACGGTAAATTCTAAGGCCGGAAATTCAATATCTTTTTCACTATATGGAAAAACATTGAAATACAAAATTACGCCCGCATATGTTTTTCCATTAATTTGTTTTGAAGTACTTAACGATCTAAAATAAATAGTAAAAGCATCGTTCACTTTAATATTTCCTGGGTTAATTCCTTCAGTAAACCAGGTAGAAGTAAATATAGAAACACTAACCTCAACAGGTTCACCAACATACACGCTACTTTTGTTAATAGCTACATTTCCTATTAAATGTCGCTGTGCATTTATAGAGAAACTAACTATAAAGCATATGAAAACAAATAAATATTTAAATTTAGAACTTACCATTTTTCTAAAGTGTTTTGTGGTTTTATTTGTTCTTTTTTTACTTGATACTTGAATTTTCGTTTTAAAAACAATGCCGGATCGTCATCTACTTTTCTCATTAATATTTTTTGAGAATTGTTTTGTTTTCCACTTTCAAAATCATCAGGAACTTCTTCTAGTTCTTTTCCTTTTCGTATATCAGTATTTACGGTTTCTTCTAACCGCTCTTTTTCCATATCTTTTTTAGTTGCTTCTTGTCCGCCACCACTTAAATCTTCCGGGCTTTTATTTTGTTCATTTTGAGCTGTTGGTTTTTCTTTTTTCGCTTCTTCAGCATCTTCTACAGAAGCTTCATTTTCACCAGAAATAATTTGTTGTGTTAAGTTTTGATTCTTTTTTGCCTGTTCATTCTCAGGATCCATCTCTACTGCTTTTCCAAAAGCTAATTCTGCCGCCGCATAATCTCCGTTTTTATAATAACTCAAACCTAAATTATAAGCACCCATTGCTGTGGTATCTTTTTGAAATGATGAAATTGCTTCTTCGTAATTCCCAGATTTAAAATACGCAACACCTTTTCTAAGCGGGTCAACATAGGTTTCTGCCGCACGAGCATAGTCACCATTATCAGCCATTTTTTGAGCTTGGTAATCTTTTGAAAACCATAAATCTTTAAATGATGAATTATTTGAAGAACAAGATGAAAAACTCACTAAAATCAATAACGAAAAAACTACCCAACCTTTTCTAAACCACATTAACACAAAAAACACCAACGGAATAACTAACCAATAACCTTCATCTTGCCATTCATCTTTTATAGCATCGTTTTCTTCATTAAATTCTAAATTACTACTAATAATTTTAGCTAATAATTCCATATCACTATTATCAAGTGTCAATAGATTTACGTGAATATTTTCAATAGAATTTAACTTATTTAACACTTCTGAATTTAAAGCTGAATGCACAACTTTTCCGTTCGTATCTTTTAAATTTCTTTTACTTCTTGCTGCAGGAATAGTTGAACCCGCTTTTGTATTCATTGGAATAATTTCAACAATTGTTTTTCCTTTTAAAACAAACTTTTGAAGTGTTTCAAACGTTTCATTGGTTAAATCATCTGTTATCAATAATAATTTAGCGGTTGCTGTTGTAATACTTGTTAACGAATCTGTTAATTGTAAAGCGGCGTCAAGATTGGTTCCTGCATACGGCATCATTGCTGGTGAAAGTCCATCTAAATGCGATTTAATTATTTTATAATCGCGCGTTAATGGTACAATTGTATGTGCAGAGCCAGAAAACCCAATAAGTGCAATTCGTGCTTTCGGATTTTCAGCTAATAAATCTTTAATTTTAAATTTTGCACGTTCTAACCTGTTAGGCTGAATATCTGTTGCCATCATACTTTGCGATAAATCTAGCGCAATAACCAATGGTGTTTCTAACTTTTTATCTGGCACTTCAGAAGTTTTCCAAGTTGGGCCAGCAACGCCTAAAGTTCCTATTGAAAGTACAATAACCAAAACTATTTGCATCCATTTTTTTAAATTTTCGCTTCCTTTTTTAATTACATAAGGTTGCAAGTGAGGTGCAATTACTTTTTTCCATTTTACATCTTCTTTTGAACTAATTAATGTTAGAATCAAAATAATAGCTAATGGCAAAAACAACCACAAAAATTGAGGTCTCAAAAAATGGAACTGCTCCCAATTTATATGTAAGTAATCATCAATCATTGTTATTTTTATTTTTGAATTGATGAAATACTTTATATATGCTTAAAATCAATGATTGAAAAATTGCTAAAAACAAAGCCACAGCTAACGGATAATAAAACAGCAATGTTTTTGGCTTAAACTCTTCTTCTTCGTATTCAATTGGTTCTAATCTGTTTAGCTCATCATAAATTTCATTCAATCGTTCTGTATCAATAGCTCTAAAATACTGTGCATTGGTCATTTCAGATATTTCAACCAACGTTTTTTCATCTAAATCTGAACTTCCACTATTAGGGTCACCAATTCCTATGGTATACACCATAATTGAATCTTTTTTTGCCATATCAGCAGCATCTAAGGGAAGAATTTCTGTTCCGGCATCAATACCATCTGTTAATAACAACATTACTTTTGTTTTAATGGTATCTTGATCAAACATCTCAATTCCTTTCACAATTGCTTTTCCAATGTTTGTCATTTGGCCTGCCATTCCAACATCAGCTTCTTCTAACATGGCATCAACAGTTACTAAATCTGGAGTAAAAGGAGCTTGAATGTAAGCACTTGAACCAAAAAATATCAAGCCCATTCTATCTCCTTCTCTTTTTGAAATAAATTCGTGCATTACACTTTTAACACCATCCCAACGACGAACTTTTTGCCCATTATCAACCCAATCTTTTTGAGCCATACTAAATGAAATATCCGCAACAACTAAAAAGTTTCTAGAAGTTTTTACTTTCATTTCAGGGTCTGCAACTAATTGAGGTGAAGAAAGTGCCCCCAAAAGACAAATCCAAATCAATGTTAAAATTGTAAATGAAAAGAAATTTCTTCGCTTTATCATTGCTGAACTTCGGGGTTTCTCACCTGTATACTCTTGAACCTTTCCAAAATTAGGCATAGACAATGAAGCACTTTTTAATCGTAAAGGAGGTAATAACCAATAGATTAAAAAAGGCAAAGGTAATAACCAAAACACCCAAATATGCGCTATTTCAAAATTTTCAGGCATGTGTTTTTATCCAGTTTTTGCTTGTTTTACAAATTTCTTTTAAGGTGCTTTTATTTACCTTTTTATTTTTATATATCGCATCAAAAAAATCAACTTCATACTTTAAAAATTCGCCCTTTTTGCTTTTTGAATCTAAAAAAACGAGCCATTCATTTCCAAATAAATTAGCAACATTTTCTCTTCCAAAAGTGGTAATTGCAACTTGTTTTAAAACAATATTTAAATTATTAATTTCATTTTGAGCTGTTGAACTTTCAATAGCTTCAATTTTTTTTATTGCTACTCTTCTATAGGTGTTTTTTTTATATAATTTAAATTGTTTATATAAGGTAAACACTAATACTATTAACAATAACACAGCTAAAACTTTCCAACCAATTGTTTCAAATGTAAAAGGTAATGGATCAGGTTCTAAAATAGTACCCACTGGTTCAGAAGAACTTACATCTTGCTGAAAAGAAAAAGAGCTAAGTATTAGAAATTTTAAATATGTAAGAACTCCTATTTTCATCTTTTGGTTCCTTTTAAAACTTCTTTTAATTGCACATCTACATCACTAACGGTATCAACTAAAATTAATGGGATTCTTTGTTTTTTCATTTGAGCTTCAAAACGCTCAAAATCTTCATCAAATCCCTTTTCAAATTTTTCATTTATTGATTTATTTTTTCCATCAACCACAACTTGCTTTTGATCATCACCAGCAACTAATTTTACTTTTGGAATAGTACGCTCTATAGGATCAAACACTTTAAATAAAACTACATCATTATGAAGAGCTGTGTAGGTAATATTTTTAATAACTTCAGGTGAATACCTTTGAAAATCACTAATAATTATAACCAAAAAATCATGTGTTACAATATTTCTAACTTTTAAAAATACCTCTTTAATAGCCTTTTCAAAATTGGTTACTTTAGTGTTTTGTAAATTTCTATTTCTTAATACAATTCGTTCTAAAAAACGAAGAATATTTTTACGATCTCTTTTTGGAAAAACAATGTCCAAACCATCATCTGCAAAAACAGCACCTCCTACTCTATCTCCTTCTTTTTGAATTCTAAACGCCGCTAATGCTGCCAATTCAGCAGCCACAACAGATTTTGTTCTTCTTTGAGAACCAAAAAACATAGATTTAGACTGATCTACAACAATTAAAGCCGGCTTTTCTTTTTCTTCACTAAATACTTTTGAATGCGTTTTTTGTGTACGCGCAGTCACTTTCCAATCTATATTTCTAATATCATCTCCTGCCACATAATTGCGTACCTCTTCAAAATCTAAACCTCTACCTCTTAATTTTGAGGCATGTTTACCGCCTAAAATACTACGTACTTTTTGCTTTTTTGCCAAAAAACTAAACCCCGAAGCAATATGTTCCATCTTCAATAAATTTTGAAGTGAAATAAATACATCTTGTGGATATTTAGTGTTGTTGTTCATTTATTTTGCGTTAGCCTGCAACCGCAACTTGTTTTAAAATAGCATCAATTACATTATTTGCTGAAATTCCTTCAGCATTAGCTTCGTAACTTAAAATTAAACGGTGACGTAAACAATCGTGTATTACCGCTCTAATATTATCAGGTGTAACCGTTTGTTTTCCTTCCATCCAAGCGTGTACCCTACTGGCTCTATCTAGTGCAATGGTTCCTCTAGGGCTAGCTCCAAAATCAATCCAACTATCTAATTCTTCACTATATTTTTCTGGGTAACGTGTTGCTGAAATTAAATCTACAATATACCGCTCCATATTTTCAGAAATTGTGATTTTTGAAATTTCATCTCTCGCTTCAAAAATTACTTGAGGAGACAGTTTTTCATCTGCTTCTTCTTTTTTTGATTTTTTTTGCTCATTTCTATTCAATCGCATAATAGCTAACTCTGAAGCATCATCAGGATAATCAATAGTTACATGCATTAAAAAACGGTCCATTTGTGCTTCAGGCAAAGGATAAGTTCCTTCTTGCTCAACCGGATTCTGAGTTGCCATAACCATAAATAATGGTTCCATTTTATAAGTTTTTCCGGCAACGGAAACTTGGCGTTCTTCCATAGCTTCTAACAAAGCACTTTGAACTTTTGCCGGTGAACGATTAATTTCATCAGCTAAAATTAAATTGCTAAAAATTGGACCTTTTTGAAATATAAATTTATCTTCTAATTCTGGTTGATAAATTTCTGTTCCTGTAACATCAGACGGCAACAAATCTGGCGTAAACTGAATACGGCTTAACCCACAATTTAGTTCTTTTGCCAATGATTTTATAGCTCGTGTTTTTGCTAAACCTGGTAAACCTTCAAGCAAAACGTTTCCATTAGCTAATAAAACTAATATCAATTGATCTATTAACTTTTCTTGCCCAATAATAGATTTAGACATGCTCTTTTTTAATACTTGTATACTTTCAAACGCAGTCATATTCAGAATTTATAATTTAGATTGAATAAAAATAAAATGCTTCTTTCAAAAATAGGGATTTTAATTTTAGCAGCTATCATGAATAACTTTAAAAATACAATTGGTTGATTTTAACCAATAAATCGATTATTCATTTAAATAATTCACAAAGGTACCTTCATAAAAACGAGGGAAAATTTCTATTCCCATTTTATCTATTATAGCCTCATCTTCCCAAACAACTTTTAACCCTAATTGTTCATTTATTTTAAATGTATCATGCCTAAAAACGTAACCTCCATAAATATAAGACGTTTTTAATTTTTTAAAAAAGCATAGCATTTCTCTCACCATAAAATACAAATTCACATTACAATCTGCCGCAATATCATAATTATAAAATATAGGTGTTTCTTTATGGGTATTAGAAACTATATCACTTTCACACAGCTGATCTTCTCTTAATTCTTGCTTTTTCATTTTTATAAATGTAGCCTCTTTAAGTGGTAAAATAATACTATGTCCTGAATAATAGCCGGCATTATCAGTAATAATAAAATTCAACTCAGGTAATAAACCAACTGCTTTTTCAATAGCTTGTAATATATTTTTAGGTACTTCTTTTTGAAATTTTAAATATTTAATAAGGTACGTATTATCAAAACTAAAATCTATGGTTCTAATATTCTTGTTTTTAGAGCCTAAATCTCTTTTAAACCATAACGCATCAGGCACTTCGTTTGAAATTTCAGACAATGAATATTTTCGAATTCTAAAATCATAAAAAGTTGGAATTACCACAGCGGCATTCAAATTTCTAACCAATTGGTACGGCAATAATGTTTTAACTACAATTTCTTCTTCTTTATCACTTTTTATTAAAGTTTGGCCTTTCTCCCATCGTTGAACAGTTCGGGTATCAACATCTAATTTTTCAGCAAAATCTGCTTGAGACAAATTATTTATAGCTCTATAATCAATTAAAAGTTCTCCAATAGACTCGTATCTTTTCATAACATTTATATAATTCTATTCGTAAAAATATGTAAAAAATGTTACCGAGACATATAGTGTCGTACTCTAAACAAAGCTTTTAACATAATTTTGGGGTATAAAACTATTAAAACACTACTAAAAATGATTAGAGAAATAATTTCAACCATAAAACAAACCACTTCACAAAAAATTAATGAACAAGTAAATAGATTTACAGCTGCAAGCACAATTGAAGAGCTACTTGAACAGATAGATTTTGCTTCTGAAGAAGTTCCAATACACAATGCTCAAGAACTTCAAAAACTATTTCAAACTTTAAAAGGTGAAGCGTTAAACTCCTCAGAAATAGCAATAATACACGAAATAACAGAAAAGGCAAATGGAAGCACATAAATACGTTACTTAACAACACAATATTTGTACAAATCAAAAACCGTAACAAGTAGTTAACTACTTGTTACGGTTTTATTTTAACTGCTCAATTTTGTTTAATAACTATAGAATAGTTGCGCTAATTGACGTCTATAAAATTCAGAATATTTAGTAACTTCGCAGCGAGAAATATAAACTTGTGAAAAAAACAAACGAAAACTCTACAAACATAAATAAATTCATTAGCAGTACAGGTATTTGCTCTCGCAGAGAAGCTGAAAAATTTATAGTTGATGGAAAAGTAACAATTAACGGAAAGCCTGCAAAATTAGGAAACCGTATTTTTGATGGTGACGTTGTAAAGGTAAACGGGCAATTGCTTAAGTCTAAACCAACAACGCTGTATATTGCATACAACAAACCTGTAGGCATTGTATGTACAACAGACTCTAAAGAAAGAAATAACATTGTTAATGCCATTGGGCACCCTGAAAGATTATTTCCTATTGGCCGTTTAGATAAACCTTCACAAGGTTTAATATTTTTAACCAACGATGGCGACATTGTAAATAAAATTTTAAGAGCTGGAAACAATCACGAAAAAGAATATATTGTAACTGTTAACAATCCAATTACACCTGAATTTATTGAGAAAATGAGTAATGGAATTCCTATTTTAGGAACCGTTACAAAAAAATGTTTGGTTGAAATGGTGAATAAAAACACCTTTAAAATAACGTTAACGCAAGGTTTAAATAGACAAATTCGCCGTATGTGTGAATATTTAAATTATGAAGTTACCAAGTTAAAACGCACTAGAATTATGAACGTTCATTTAGAACGTTTGGCTGAAGGTGCTTGGCGTGAATTAACTGATGATGAAATGGCTTTAATTAATGAAATGACTTCTTCATCGTCAAAAACAGAAGAAGCCTCCAAAATTTCTCAAAAAAAACAAGCGCCTAAAAAGAAATTTACTCCAAAAAAAGCGAATCAACGATTTCAACCAAAAAGAAAAAAGAAAAGAAGATAACAAATGGCTTTTGCTTAATTTAAACCTTTTAAATTTTTAAACTTTCCTCTTTTCGACTTATATAACTATCTTTGTCAACTATGCAATTTGAATTAAAATCTAAAGACGCTCAAAGCCAAGCAAGAGCTGGTGTAATTACAACCGACCACGGTACTATTGAAACACCAATTTTTATGCCTGTAGGTACTGTAGGTACTGTAAAAGGTGTACACCAAACAGAATTAAAAGATGAGATAAATCCTGATATTATTTTAGGAAACACCTACCATTTATACTTACGTCCACAAACAAAAATTTTAGAGCAAGCCGGAGGTTTGCATAAATTTATGAATTGGGACAGAAATATTTTAACTGATAGTGGCGGATACCAAGTTTACTCACTTTCAGGTCGAAGAAAAATTAAAGAAGAAGGCGTAAAATTTAAAAGTCACATTGACGGGTCGTACCACACATTTACACCTGAAAATGTAATGGAAATTCAACGTTCTATTGGTGCTGATATTATTATGGCTTTTGATGAATGCACACCGTATCCTTGTGATTACAGCTATGCAAAACGTTCAATGCATATGACGCATCGTTGGTTAAATAGATGTATAAACCATTTAGAAAAAACACCTTTAAAATACGATTACAACCAAGCATTTTTCCCAATTGTACAAGGTAGTACTTATAAAGATCTTAGAAAACAATCTGCAGAATATATTGCTTCTGTTGGTGCCGAAGGAAATGCAATTGGAGGACTTTCAGTAGGTGAACCTGCAGAAGAAATGTATGCTATGACCGAGGTTGTAACTGCTATTTTACCTGAAGACAAACCAAGATATTTAATGGGCGTAGGAACACCAATTAATATTTTAGAAAATATTGCTTTAGGTATTGATATGTTTGACTGCGTTATGCCAACAAGAAATGCCAGAAATGGGATGCTTTTTACAGCTTACGGAACCATTAATATTAAAAATAAAAAATGGGAGAATGATTTTTCTGCCATAGACGATATGGGAATTACTTTTGTTGACACGTTGTATTCAAAAGCATATTTACGTCATTTATTTGCTACCAAAGAATTATTAGGTAAACAAATTGCTTCTATCCACAATTTAGGTTTCTATTTGTGGTTGACCAGAGAAGCAAGAAAACATATATTAGCAGGAGATTTTACCGAGTGGAAAAACAAAATGGTAAAACAAATGGACCAAAGATTGTAATAATTAATACGCTTCAAAAAAAGTTCACTTGAGAATATTAGATAAATACATATTAAAAAAATACCTAAGTTCATTTACTTTAGTTTTAACATTGCTAATTCCAATAGCTATTGCAATTGATGTTTCTGAAAAAGTAGATAAATTTTTAAGGCACGCAAATTTATCTGTAGGTGAAATTATTGAAGACTATTATGTGAATTTCGTAATTATTTACGGAAACACATTTATGCCGTTGGCACTATTTATTGCTGTTATATTTTTCACTTCAAAATTAGCTGGTAATACAGAGGTTATTGCAATTCATTCTGCAAAAATTTCTTTTACAAGGTTCTTAAAACCCTATTTTATTGGCGCAACAATTGTAACTGTTTTTGCTTTAACTATGAATCATTTTGTAGTTCCTAGAAGTAATAAAATATTTGAAAATTTTAACCGAACTTATTTAAAAAAGAAGAAGTTAAACGCCAATTTTATTACAAATGTTAATTTACAGTTAGGCCCAAATGATTACATATTTATTAAAAATTATACGGTAGACAGAAGTATTGGTTATAACTTCTCCTATGAAATATTTGAAGACAATAAACTATCACAAAAGTTAATGGCCGATAATATTAGATGGGTAGAAGAAGATAGCACATACACGCTTATAAATTACAGTAAACGATTTCTTTTTAAAGACAGAGATAGCATTGTTCACGGTAACAAATTAGATACCATTTTTAATTTTGAACCAAAAGACTTGGTTAATATTGATTATATGGCTAAAGAGATGAACTCTGTAGAATTATATAAATACATCAATCAAGCTAAAGAACGTGGCGTTAGTAATTTAAACAGTTATTTAGTTGAATTTCATAAAAGATCTAGTTTACCAATTTCATCGTACATTTTAACTTTTTTAGCTGTTGCATTGGCTGCCAAAAAAAAGCGTGGAGGAATGGGAGTAAATTTAGCAATAGGAATTACCCTAATGTTTGTGTACGTATTCTTCTTAAAAATTTCTGAAGTTTTAGGAGCCGGAGCCGACACCAATTCCTTTGTAATGGTTTGGATTCCTAATTTAATTTTTGGAGGGCTAGCATTCTATCTATATTTAAAAAATGCCAAAAACTAAACTAAAAAATTACATTCATCTTCATATATTAGTATTTATTTGGGGATTTACCGCAATTTTAGGCGCTTTAATAAAAATAGACGCAATTCCTTTGGTGTGGTACCGTATGCTTATAGCAACTGTTTTAGTTTTTGTATATTTTATAATCAAAAAAAAATCGCTTAAAATTGACACAAAAGCCTTTTTCAAATTTTTAATTGGCGGTATATTAATAGCGCTTCATTGGATCTTTTTCTTTTCAGCAATTAAAGTCTCAAATGTCTCGGTAGCACTAGTTTCAATGAGTACAGGAGCTTTATTCACCTCTATAATTGAGCCTTTCTTTTTTAAACGAAAACTTATTTTTTTTGAATTACTATTTGGTGTCATAGTAATCTCTGGTTTGTATCTTATTTTTAATGTGGAAACAGCCTATAAAATGGGAATTGTGTATGCACTAATTGCAGCATTTTTGTCTGCACTATTTACTGTTTTAAACGGACTTTATATTAGAAATTATGAAGCTGATAAAATATCACTGTATCAACTTCTTTTTGGTGTTGCATTTATTACCGTTTATGTTTTAGCAACCACCGGATTTACAGTTGAAGACTTTCGCCTTACAAGTTTAGATTTTTTCTATTTATTTATTTTAAGTAGTATTTGCACAGCATATGCATTTGTAGTATCTGTTAAAGTTATGAAACACCTTACACCTTACACTGTAATGCTTACCATTAATTTAGAACCAATTTACGCCATTGTTTTAGCACTGCTAATTTTTGGTGAAAAAGAAAAAATGAGCCCTCAGTTTTATTTCGGTGCTCTAATTATTTTAGTTACAGTTATTGCAAACGGAATACTAAAAAATAAAAAAAATAACTAAATTGCCACATTGATTTTAAGAAGTTAGTATATTTGTAGTTAGACCCAAAAGTAAAAACATGGAATATTTAGATTTTGAATTACCAATAAAAGATTTAGAAGAACAACTTACTAAGTGTGAATTAATTGGTAAAGAAAGTGATGTTGATATGACCGAAAGTTGTAAAAACATTGAGAAAAAATTGCTAAAAACCAAAAAAGATATTTATAAAAACTTGACTGCTTGGCAACGTGTTCAGCTTTCTCGTCACCCAAATAGACCGTATACTTTAGACCACATAAATTCACTTTGTGGACAAACATTTATGGAATTACATGGTGACAGAACCGTGAAAGATGACAAAGCAATGGTTGGTGGTTTAGGAAAAATTGGTGATCAGTCGTTTATGTTTATTGGTCAGCAAAAAGGATACAATACCAAAACTAGACAATATCGTAATTTTGGAATGTCTAATCCTGAAGGATATAGAAAAGCCTTACGCTTAATGAAAATGGCCGAAAAATTTGGAATTCCTGTAGTAACTTTATTAGATACACCTGGAGCATATCCTGGGTTAGAAGCTGAAGAACGTGGACAAGGTGAAGCCATTGCTAGAAATATTTTAGAAATGACTCGTTTAAAAACTCCAATCATAACAATTGTTATCGGTGAAGGAGCATCAGGTGGAGCTGTTGGTATTGGTGTTGGTGATAGAGTTTACATGATGGAAAATACTTGGTACACTGTAATCTCACCTGAATCTTGCTCTTCAATTTTATGGAGAAGTTGGGAACATAAAGAAAAAGCTGCTGAAGCCTTAAAATTAACGGCTACAGACATGAAAAAATTAAATATCATTGATGGAATTATAAAAGAGCCTATTGGTGGTGCCCACTCTGATAGAGAAAATGCTTTTAAAGAAGTTGAAAAAACAATTTTAGCTGCCTATGACGAGCTAAAAGACTTAACACCTAAAATGCTTGTAAAAAAGCGAATGGAAAAATACCTTAAAATGGGTGAATTTAAAGGATAAAAGTTTAAAGTAAAACCTCTCAATTTTGAGAGGTTTTTTTTATTATTTTTATGCTATGTACATACTTACTTCAAACCAAATAAAACAAGCTGACCAAGCTACAATTGAACATAAAAATATTACTTCATTAGAATTAATGGAACATGCGGCCACACTTTGCTTTAACTGGTTGCACTCAAGACTTCAAGGTCAAAATATAGAAATCCATGTATTTTGTGGTATTGGAAACAATGGTGGTGATGGCTTAGTTATTGCACGTCATTTATTTCAACATGGTTACAATGTACATTGCTATATTGTAAATTTTAGTGACAAACGAAGTGATGATTTTTTAACAAACTACAATCATTTAAAAGAATTAGGAGAATGGCCAACGGTTATTAGTAGCGAAAAAGATTTTCCAAAAGTTGATTTTGAAGATATAGTTATTGATGCTATTTTAGGAAATGGGCTCACTAGAAAACCTGCTGGTTTTACTAAAAACCTAATTCAATACATCAACAGTACAAAAGTTTTTACTTTAGCTATTGACTTTCCTTCGGGGCTATTTTCAAACGCATCTGTGATTGATAAAGATTCGGTTTTACGAGCCGGACACACGCTTACTTTTCAAACTCCAAAACTCGCGTTTTTATTACCTGAAAATAAAAACTTTATAAATACTTGGGAAGTTTTAGATATTGGATTAGATGAAAATTTTATTGAAAGTTTAAAACCAACTACACATTACATCACCAAAAATGATGTAATACCAATGTATCAAAGTAGAAACAAATGGGATCACAAAGGAACCTATGGACATTCACTTATTATTGGAGGAAGTTTTGGTAAAATTGGTGCTGTAACGTTAACTACAAAAGCTGCATTAAAAATAGGTAGCGGATTGGTTTCTGCATACGTACCAAAATGTGGTTACAATATTTTACAAATATCAATTCCGGAAGCAATGGTTGAAGTAGATAGTGATAAACTATTAACTCATTATAATTTTAAAACAAAACCTTCGGTTATTGGAATTGGACCAGGAATGGGAACCGCTGAACAAACAGCTATTGGATTTGAAAAGTTTTTAAAAAACAATAAAATACCATTGGTTATTGATGCAGATGCTATTAATTTAATTGCACAACAACCAACATTAATTGAATATGTCCCAGAAAAAACAATTTTAACACCGCATCCTAAAGAATTACAACGCTTAGTTGGTGAATGGAAAAATGACTTCGATAAATTAGAAAAAGTAATTTCGTATTCATTAAAACATAACGTACTTATAATTATTAAAGGAGCACATACAACAATTGTAGATGGAGGTTTTCTTTTTGTTAATTCAACAGGAAATCCCGCTTTAGCAACTGCTGGCAGTGGAGACGTATTAACAGGAATAATTACAGGGTTTATAGCACAAGGTTATTCACCTTTAAAGGCTGCAATTTTTGGTGTGTATTTACACGGAAAAACAGCTGATATTGCACTTCAAAAAACAAGCTATGAAACCTTTACAAGCTCATCTATTTTAGAATATTTACCTGATGCCATTTTAGATTTATTTAATCAAGAAAATACATCTTCACAAGAATCATAATCTTATTTTATCATAAAAAAAGGCTGTACATTTAAATGTACAGCCTTTTTTATGTATAATTACCTTTAATTAAATTCCTAATTCTGTAAAATAGTCTTTCAATTTTGGGTTTGATGGTCTTAACACATCAGCATCTACAATATTTCCTTTAGGGTCAATTAAAATAAATCTTGGAATACTGTTAATATTATATGCTCTAATAAATTCAGAATTAAAATCATTGTCTGCAAATAATTGCGTACCACCTAATTCTTCATCTTTTACCATTTTTAACCAACTTTCATGACTTCCTCTTTTACCATCAATATTATCAACTGAGATACTCACAAATTCAATGTTTTTTCCGTGATATTCTTCTTCTAAAAGTTTTAAAGATGGAATTTCACGTTTACAAGGTCCACACCAAGTTGCCCAAATATCAATATAAACAAATTTCCCTTTTAAATCACTTAAAGAAGTTGTTCCGCCCGCAAAATTCTCATAGTTTGAAAATACTGGTGAAGGTTTCCCTGCTCCTAACATTGCTAAGCTTGCGTGGTTTTGCTCATAATTACTTTCAACATAAGCAAATAATTGTTTATCACTTTGGCCCACAATTTCAATTACCGATGAATCTACTTTTGAAATATCTACAGCTGATTCATTAAACTTAGCTTTCGCCTCACTTAACCTTAATTCATACGCTGCTTTTTCTAATTTAAAATATGATTTAGGATTTGCATAATCACTCATAAAAAAAGCTGCTTTTTCTTTTAAGTAATTATTTGTTTCTGCTCCTTCACCTGTAAATAAAACTGTGTTTTCAGCTTCACCGGCTACCAATTCTAAATTTAAATCGTATCCGTTTTTTAAATAAAGTGTTGCTCTATCTACACCAGCAATTAAACCATACATTCCTTCTGGTGCTTTTAATGTATCAGAAAAAGTTCCATCTTCGTTAACGGCAATTTCTTTTGTATAACCTTTTCCTTGAATTAATATTGAAGTTATATCTTCAACATTTACTTTTCCTTTAATAGCCGAATAATCTTTTACTTCAGAAGTACAAGAAGAAAACAAAATTACTGCTACAAAAACCCAAATACTATTTCTCATTTATTATATTTTTAATTCATTAAATAATTCAATTAACTTTTCACTTGAAGGTCTTGGTGCATTTGCATTTACAATATTTCCTTCAGTATCAATTAATATAAACCTTGGAATTCCTTTAATTAAATAACCTTCAACAAAATCTGATTTCCAACTTTTATCTGCAAATAACTGCACACCTTTTAATTCTTTTTCTGCCACCATTTCTTTCCATTTATCATGGTCTTTTAAAGCGTCTACAGAAATGCTCACAAATTCAATATTTTTTCCATGATATTGTGCTTCAACTTTCTTTAAAGAAGGTATTTCAGCTTTACAAGGTCCGCACCAAGTAGCCCAAACATCAACGTATACATATTTTCCTTTTAAATCTGATAATGATGTTGTTGTTCCATCAAAATTTTCATAATTCTCAAAAGAAGGTGAAACATTTCCTTTTGCTACAGTTTTTAATGTGTTGTAACTTTTAGTAATTTCTTCATTGTTTTTCACATTTGTTGATCCCGCTATAAACTCAATATAATAAGCTTCAACATCATTTGTATAGGTAATCTCATATTTAGCAGCGTTAAACAATAAACTGTTTTTAACAACTGCTGAAGAATTTGTATTTACAGCCTTTAAGTAACCAATATCTTCGGTAATTTCATTAGTACTTGCCAATTCAGCACCTAATTTTCTATAATGTGAAGACAATAATTCTTCATAACTACTTGAGAATAAAAAATCTTCTTCATTTGAGTAATCTATATCCTCTAATTCATCTAAAAAGCCTTCAGACACTTTAAAACCTTCAACTTTTGCAAAGTGCGTATGGTATCTTTCGTATCTATTAATAGATGCTAAATACTCATAATTTAAATTTTTCAACTCACTTGCTTTATAAGCGGCTGGCACATCTTTTGAAGCTTCTAAAATAGCTGTTACTTCAGATTGAACTTCTTTTGCTTTTTGTTTAAAACCGGCTTCCTCTAGCGCATAAAAATCTTTACGATCTCCTGTAATTTCATTTGATTTTTCTTCCTTTTTTAACAAATAATTACTTACTGTAACTCCTTCTCCTGAAAACGTTAAAGTATTTTTAAAATCATTAGCATCTACATCAATTAAAATATCACTTCCAGCATCTATATAAATTTTAGCGCTATTTTTTCCAGCTCTTAAAAAGTACATCCCTTTTTCAAAGTTAAGTGTATCAGAAAAGCTTCCATTTTCATTAATCTTCACACTTTTGTTTACTGAATTATCTCTGTTCATAATTTTTAATTCAGTAAACGAATTATTGGCTATTTTACCAGATATTAATGCATAATTAACAGGTGCTTTTTCTTGACAAGAAAACACAGCTAACAACACTAATAACAACCCTATTTTTTTCATATAATATGCTTATTTGTTAATATTTTCTCAAAGATAGAATTTATTAAACAATTAACTAAATAGCCTTATACTTTAACAAATAATTTGCATATCTTCATAAGAATGTAGACTTTTAATCAAATAAAAATAGCAAATGAGTAACATACATTTTATAGATAATAAGCCCATAACTTTTGAATTATTAAATAATCTTATTTTTTCAAACCAAAAATTAGAGCTTTCAAAAAAAGCAATTGAAAGGATTGAAAATTGCAGAAACTATTTAGATGATAAAATAAAAAAAGATTCTGCACCTATCTATGGAATTAACACTGGATTTGGATCTTTATGTAATGTAAAAATTAATAGCGAAAACCTACAATTACTTCAAGAGAATTTAGTGATGAGCCACGCTTGTGGTACAGGCACTGAAGTTCCGAAAGAAATTGTAAAACTAATGCTATTTCTAAAAATTCAATCTTTAAACTATGGATTCTCAGGCGTACAAGTACAAACAGTACAACGGTTAATTGACTTTTACAATAACGATATTATACCCGTTGTTTATACACAAGGTTCATTGGGTGCTTCAGGAGATTTGGCTCCATTGGCACATTTAGCGTTACCGCTTATTGGAAAAGGAGAAGTTTATTACAAAGATGAAAAATTAACAGGAGCAAAAGTTTTACAAATTTTTAATTGGAAAAGTATTCAATTAAAATCAAAAGAAGGATTGGCTTTATTAAACGGCACACAATTTATGAGTGCGTATGGAGTTTCGCTCATATTAAAATCATATAAACTTTCGTATTTAGCCGATTTAATTGGAGCTTTATCTTTAGAAGCTTTTGACGGAAGAAATTCACCTTTTAATGAATTGATACATCAAATAAGACCACATTCAGGTCAAATAAAAACTGCAAAACGCATACAAGAATTTTTAGAAAATAGTGAATTAATTAATGCTACTAAAGAACACGTGCAAGATCCTTATTCATTTAGATGTATGCCTCAGGTACACGGAGCAAGCAAAGATGCCTTGGAATATTGCAAACAAACATTTTTAACCGAAATAAATTCTGTAACCGACAATCCAAATATTTTTATTGAAACTGATGAAATTATTTCAGGAGGAAATTTTCATGGACAGCCATTAGCATTGGCATTTGATTTTTTAAGTATTGCAATGGCAGAATTAGGAAACATTTCTGAACGAAGAACATTTCAATTAGTTTCTGGTTTACGCGGCTTACCTCCTTTCTTGGTTAAAAACCCTGGATTAAATAGTGGTTTTATGATTCCACAATACACGGCAGCAAGTATTGTAAGTCAAAATAAACAATTAGCCACTCCAGCATCCATAGATTCAATAGTTTCAAGTAACGGACAAGAAGATCACGTAAGTATGGGAGCAAATGGAGCTACAAAAGCAAAAAAAGTAGTAGACAATATTGAAACCATTTTAGCAATAGAATTGTTAAATGCCTCACAAGCTTTGCATTTTAGAAATCCAGTAAAATCATCTCCATTTTTAGAATCATTTTTGCAATCGTATCGAACTGAAGTAGCTTTTATTGAAAATGATATTGTTTTAAGTTCAGAAATAAAAAAGACAGTAATATTTATTAAAAATTTAGAAATAGACACAGAAGAATTATTTTAAATAAACTGTTTAAAAACAAAAAGCGATAGGTTTGCCTATCGCTTTTAATTCAAACAATTTACAATGATATTCTTTTTCTACTCTTATACTTTTTATATTTTATTAAGCGGTTATTATATTTATTAATTCTATTCAAATATAGGCATAATTTGAAATAACCACAAGCCTAAAATTGTGTTTTTCACAATATTTTAACGATTATTTTTACCAAAATTAACATTTAACAATTTTTTCACATACGGAATTGAAATTTATACAATTCCAACATAAAAATATTAAAAAATTGACCAAAATTATTTAGAAATTAGCAACTCTTTAATTTTCCGTTAAGATTTAACAAAAAAAAGCTAAACATTTCTGTTTAGCTTTTTTTACAATTAATCTATAATTAAAATACAAATCTTCTTTTGCTATTCCAAGTAGAACTCTTAGTATTTCTAAAATCTAATGTTATACTTTTTTTCTTATTATCTTGATTTTTAATTCTTTTTGCTATTTTCATTTCTTAGTTATTTTGTAATTCTGACTGCAAATTTACAACATAACTAAAGTTTTAAAACACATATAGTTATCTTAAAAAATTATAGCTATATAGAAAAAAATGATATATAAATTTCAATTAAAATAACTGAACAAAAACTTAAATGAAATACACTAATAAATACGGTATTTTACGCCAAACATAACGTTTCCTTTAGGCATTGGCACCAAATTAGTTTCTGTATATTCTGTATTAAATATATTATTTGCTATAAACGATAACTGTAGACCATTATTTAAGTTTGCAGAAACTCTCGCATCCATCACATTATAGCTTTCACCATCGGTACGTTCAACGTATCTATATGAAATATTTTGAGTGAAAATTGAACAAAATTGAAAATTAAAACCTGTATTAAATTGATGTTTAATACTATTTAAAGAGTAACGTGTAAATTCAACACCGGCATCTAAAATTTCATCATTAATATATGTATAAGCAATTTGTAAATTTTGATTGAAATTCAATAAATCAAAATTATAATTCACAGACGTCTCAATTCCGTTTGTTTTTACTTCACTAAAATTTCTTGTTTCCCATTTATCTTCTTCATTGTCTTTTGACCAATCAATTAAATTTTCAGATTTTCTATTAAATAAGGCTACATTCACATTTATATTAGAACCTTTAATTTTAATTCCAATTTCTTCAGACAACGCAGATTCTGGTTCTAAATCAGGGTTTCCAATAGTTGTTGGTCCAACATAAAACATTTCAGTAAATGTTGGTACACGATATGTATAACCAATATCTCCATAAATTCTAACCACATCAGATACTTTGTAACCAATATCAATCCCTGGGAAAGCTTTTGTACCAAAATCTGAATAAGAACTTATAGCAACTCCTGGTGTAATATCTAACGTTTCATTTAATAACACAAAACGCTGCTCAACAAAACCTGTAAAACTTGTACGATTGTGATCTCCTAAATTATTACTTACCAAAAACGATCTTGAAGCATCAAAACCAATACCCGTTTTCCCCAGTTTTGAAGAAATTTCAACATTGGTTTCAACACCTAATTTATTTGAAATATGTAAATTTCTGTAATAATCAGGATCTTGTCTTAAAAACAAATACATATCTTGATTTCTTCTCCAATAAATTCTAGGTTTAATTTTAACAGTTTCTGAACCATAATCTCCTGAAAAAGCAACTAAACTTGTTTGTGTTTCTTCATATTGATCAACATAAGCAGGACTTGCATAAAAACCGTTTGCACCAAAATTACGTTGCGCAAATGATGTAGTTAATGTATAATTTTTAAAATTTGATTTTAAAAATGCCATTACATTTTGAAAGTCTGTGTTATATCTATAACCATCTGACTCTTGATAAGAAACAGATGCAAACACACTACCATCAGTAAATTTTTGTCCAACAGAAGCTCCAACTTTTACATTATTATATGAACCGTAGTTAACACCAACATTCAACGTATTTTCTTCAACTTTTTTTGATACAATATTTACAGCACCTGTAAAAGCATTTTGACCATAAACACGAGCTGCCGGACCTTTTATAACCTCAATTCGTTCAATATCATCAAAAGACAAAACACCGTTCATAGTATGGTGACCTGTTTGAACATCATCCATTTTTATACCATCAATTAACAAAAGTGTTTGGTTAAAATTTCCACCTCTAATAAATAAATCAGATTGCATTCCATCAACTCCTCGCCTTCTAACATCAACACCTGTAACATTTTGCAATAAATCAGAAACATTTGTTGATGCTGATTTTAAAATAGCTTCAGAAGAAATTAAGTTAATTGTTCTTGAAGTTTTTGAAAAAGGAACTGAAATTCGGTTTGAAGTAATCACAACTTCTTTCAACTCAACAGTATCTTTTTTTACTGGTGTTACTTGTGCTTGTAATTGTACAACACAAAATAATAGAACTATTAATAATGTACTTTTAATTTTCATAAATAATAATTTAAAACGAGGCAAAATTAGTAACTTTCCGGACGATTAAAATAGTCCAGTTTTAAAATGACAGATAGTCCGGTTAATAATTTATTTAAAGAGCTAATTAGCGTAGATAAATCTACATTGCAACCTTTATACCAACAGGTTTCAGGCCAAATAGTAAATGCTATTCAGCGCAGCTATTTAACAAAAGGAACCAAACTTCCTGGTACACGTATGTTAAGTGAATTATTAAACGTACATAGAAATACAGCTGTTGCTATTTATGAAGAGTTAGCTTCTCAAGGTTGGGTAGAAATTATTCCAAATAAAGGCACATTTGTTTTAGAACCAAAACAAACAACTATAAAAATTAAGGCTACTTCACAAAAAGTGAATGAAGCATATACTTATGCAAAAACAACAGGATTTCCTTTTCAAAATTCTTTACACTTAGTTTCAACTGTTGAAGCAACATCTGCCAAATTTATAATTAATGATGGTAAACCAGATTTACGCTTGCATCCGGTACATCAATTTACAAGGTGGTACAGCGCAGCAATGAAACGAAAAACATTGGTGAACAAATGGAATAAAACAGCTGATTTTTTTAATTCAACATTTCAAACTCAACTTTGTAATTATTTAAATGCAACAAGAGGTTTTCATATAAAACCAACAAACTTACTAAATACGCGTAGTACAGAAATGAGTTTGTACGTGGTATCTCAATTACTGTTAAAACCAAAGGATGTTGTTCTTGTTGGTGAATTAAGTAATTATGCTTCAAATATGATTTTTCAACAAACAGGCGCTACAATAAAAACAATTCCTGTAGATAAAGAAGGTTTAGACATAACGTACATAAAACAACATTTTAAAAAAAATAGTATAAGATGTGTATACATTTGTGCACACAGAGATTACCCTACAACTGTTAAATTAAGTACACAACGTAGGCTAGATTTATTACAACTTGCAAAAGAATATGGTTTTGCTATAATTGAAGATGATTTTGATTACGATTTTCAGTTTGAAGGTTCTCCTATGTTACCTATGGCAAGTGCAGATGCCAACGGAATGGTAATTTACTTAGGAAAATTGGGACAATCATTATTTCCTAGTTTTCAAACCGGATTTGTAATTGCGCCAGAAAATTTAATTTCAGAAGCTAAAAATTATTTAGAATTATTAGATAAGCAAGGAGATTTAATACAAGAACAAATGCTCTCAGAGTTAATTTATGAAGGTGAAATTTACCGACTAATGAAAAAAAACATTGTTATTTATAAAAAAAGACGCGATCTCTTTTGTCAGTTTTTAACTACCTATTTTTCAAATACAATACAATGGAAAATTCCTTCTGGTGGATTGGCTGTTTGGTTACAATTCAACCCAAAAATTTCATTGATAAAATTAGCCCAAGAAACCGAAAAACACGGTTTACATTTACCAAAAACAATTCTTTACCAAGATAAAAATACCTGCGCCATACGTTTTGGTTTTGGACATTTAAATGATGAAGAAATTGAACCTGTGATAACAAAATTAAAAACTGCTTACGACGCGATAGTTTTAAAATAAAAAAAGTCCGAACAAATGTTCGGACTTTTTTTATTTTAAGCTTCTCCAGTTGGTCCAAAATTCATTGGAATTGGAGGCTGTTCATAGTCTTTAATTTCACCATGAGCATGTTCAAACCTTTTTACGTTTTCAGCTAATGCTTTTGCTAATCGCTTGGCGTGCTGAGGCGTTAAAATAATTCTTGATTTTACTTTGGCCTTTGGTCTCCCCGGCATAACACTAATAAAATCAACTATAAATTCTGATACTGAATGATTGATAATAGCTAAGTTAGAATATGTTCCTTCAGCCATTTGATCATCTAATTCAATATTTATTTGCCCGTCATTTTTAGGTTTTTGATCACTCATAATTAAAAACTTGAATCCATTTCATCTTTAGATCCAACAATCATATTATCGTAAATTCTCATACCTGTACCTGCAGGAATACGTTTACCAACAATAACATTCTCTTTTAGACCTTCTAAATTATCAACTTTACCACTTACAGCAGCTTCATTTAATACCTTTGTTGTTTCCTGGAAGGAAGCAGCAGAAATAAATGATTTTGTTTGTAATGAAGCTCTTGTAATACCTTGTAAAATTTGCTCAGCTGTTGCTGGTCTAGCATCTCTTGCTTCAACCAACGCTTTGTCTTCTCTACGTAAAACAGAGTTTTCATCTCTTAACTGACGTGGTGTAATAATTTGACCTTCTTTTAAATTTTCAGAATCTCCAGCATTTTCAACAACCTTCATTCCGTAAATTTCATCATTATCTTGAATAAAGTCGTTCTTATGAACTAATTCATTCTCTAAGAATAATGTATCTCCAGAGTCAATAATTCTAACTTTACGCATCATTTGACGTACAACTACTTCAAAGTGCTTATCGTTAATTTTTACCCCTTGTAATCTATATACCTCTTGAATTTCATTTACTAAGTATTCCTGAACTTTTCCAGGACCTTGAATATTTAAAATATCATTTGGTGTAACAGCTCCTTCAGAAAGTGGCATACCTGCTTTGATATAATCATTCTCTTGAACTAAAATTTGGTTAGAAAGTTTAACTAAATATTTCTTTACATCACCTAATTTAGACTCAACGATAATCTCACGATTACCACGCTTAATTTTACCAAATGAAACAACACCATCAATAGCCGAAACAACTGCTGGGTTTGAAGGGTTACGAGCTTCAAATAATTCTGTTACTCGAGGTAAACCTCCTGTAATATCCCCAGATCTTCCAGATTTACGTGGTATTTTTACAATTACCATTCCTGAATTAATCTTATCACCATCCTCAACAATTAAGTGAGCACCTACTGGTAAGTTATAAGATCTAATTACATTATCATTGTCATCTTTTAATAATAATGTTGGAATTGTTTTCTTATTTTTAGATTCAATAATTACTTTTTCTTGGAAACCTGTTTGTTCATCAATTTCTACTAAGTAATTAACACCTCTTTCAATACTTTCAAAATGAATAGTACCTGCAAACTCAGAAACAATCACACCGTTAAATGGATCCCATTTACAAATTAATTCATCTTTCTTAAGTTTTTGACCATCTGCAACATATAAGAACGAACCGTAAGGAATATTGTTAGTACTTAAAGTTAATCCTGTTTTCTCATCTACTAATTTAATTTCAGTAGTTCTAGAAATTACAATATCAACATCATTACCATCATTATCTTTACCTTTTACAGTATTCAAATCATCAATAATTGCTTTACCTCCAAACTTAGAAATTAAACCATTATCTTCTGAAATGTTTCCTGCAACCCCACCAACGTGGAATGTTCTTAGTGTTAACTGTGTACCAGGCTCACCAATTGACTGTGCAGCAACAACTCCAACAGCTTCACCAATTTGAACCATTTTTCTTGTAGATAAACTATGCCCATAACATTTAGCACAAATACCTTTTTTAGCTTCACACGTTAATGCTGAACGTACTTCAACACTCACAATTGGAGAATTTTCAATACGTTTTGCAATTTCAGTTGAAATCTCTTCACCTGCACGCACATATACTTCTTCAGAAATTGGATCAATTACATCGTGTAATGATACACGACCATCAATTCTTTCACTTAAAGATTCAACAATTTCATCATTCTTTTTAAGCGCCTCAACATTCAATCCTCTTAAAGTACCACAATCAAATTCATTTACAATAACATCTTGTGAAACATCAACTAAACGACGAGTTAAATAACCTGCATCGGCAGTTTTTAATGCCGTATCCGCTAAACCTTTACGAGCACCGTGAGTTGAGATAAAGTATTCAAGAATTGATAATCCTTCTTTAAAGTTAGAAAGAATTGGATTCTCAATAATTTCTCCACCACCTGCTGTAGATTTTTTAGGTTTCGCCATTAATCCACGCATACCTGTTAACTGACGAATTTGTTCTTTAGAACCCCTTGCACCAGAATCAAGCATCATAAATACAGAGTTGAATCCTTGTTGGTCTTCACGCAAACGTTTCATAGAAAGTTCAGTCAAACGGTTGTTTGTAGAACCCCAAATATCAATTACTTGATTGTAACGCTCTTTGTTTGTTAACATACCCATATTATAGTTTACCATAATATTGTCAACTTGAGCATTTGCATCAGCAATCATTGTGTGTTTTTCTGGCGGAATAATAATATCACCTAAACTAAATGATAAACCACCACGGAATGCAAACATATATCCCATTCCTTTCATGTCATCTAAGAATTTTCCTGTAGTAGGAACATCGGTTACTTTTAATATTTCACCAATAATATCTCTTAATGATTTTTTATTCAATACCTCATTTACATATCCTGCAGCTTCAGGTACTACTTCGTTAAATAAAACTCTACCAACAGTAGTTGCTATAATTTGATTTACAAGTTCACCTTTTTCATTAAAGTCTTTTGTTCTAACTTTAATACTTGCATTTAAGTCAACAGCTTTTTGGTTAAAAGCAATTGTTACCTCTTCAGGAGAGTAAAAAGTTAAACCTTCACCTTTAATTGGATATTCAGGTGTAGATTTTCTTTCTTTAGTCATATAATATAAACCAAGTACCATATCCTGTGAAGGTACAGTAACCGGTGCCCCATTTGCAGGGTTCAAAATATTATGTGATGCTAACATTAATAACTGACACTCTAAAATAGCCTCAGGTCCTAATGGTAAGTGAACCGCCATTTGATCCCCATCAAAATCGGCGTTAAATGCCGTACACACTAATGGGTGAAGTTGAATTGCTTTTCCTTCAATTAATTTTGGTTGAAAAGCTTGTATACCTAAACGGTGAAGCGTAGGTGCACGGTTTAACATTACAGGATGTCCTTTTAAAACATTCTCTAATATATCCCAAACAACTGGTTCTCTTTTATCTATAATTTTCTTTGCAGATTTTACTGTTTTTACAATTCCTCTTTCAATTAATTTTCTAATTACAAAAGGTTTGTATAATTCAGCTGCCATATCTTTTGGCAATCCACATTCGTATAATTTTAATTCTGGTCCAACAACAATTACAGAACGTGCAGAATAATCAACACGTTTTCCTAAAAGGTTTTGACGGAAACGTCCTTGTTTACCTTTTAATGAATCTGATAATGATTTTAATGGTCTGTTAGATTCAGTTTTTACTGCTGAAGACTTACGTGTGTTATCAAATAATGAATCTACAGATTCTTGTAACATACGTTTTTCATTACGTAAAATAACTTCTGGAGCCTTAATTTCAACTAACCTTTTTAAACGATTGTTACGAATAATTACTCTTCGGTATAAATCATTTAAATCTGACGTTGCAAAACGACCACCATCTAATGGTACTAAAGGACGTAATTCTGGTGGAGTCACCGGAATCACTTTCATAATCATCCATTCTGGACGATTTTCTCTATTTTTATTAGCATCTCTAAAAGATTCAACAACGTTTAATCTTTTTAAAGCTTCAGTTTTACGTTGTTTAGATGTTTCTGTATTTGCTTTATGACGTAATTGGTAAGATAATTCATCTAAATCAATACGATTGAATAAATCAATTAAACATTCAGCACCCATTTTAGCAATAAACTTATCTGGGTCATTATCATCTAAATATTGATTTTCAACTGGGAAAGATTCTAAAATATCTAAATATTCTTCCTCAGTTAAGAAGTCCATTTTCTGTACTGGTTCTCCTTCTGCATTTTTTGCACCTGCTGGTTGTATTACCACGTAACGCTCGTAGTAAATAATCATATCTAACTTTTTAGATGGTAAACCTAAAAGGTATCCCATTTTGTTAGGTAATGATTTAAAGTACCAGATATGAGCTACAGGAACAACTAAATTAATATGTCCTACTCTGTCTCTACGTACTTTTTTCTCTGTAACTTCAACACCACAACGGTCACAAACTATTCCCTTATAACGAATTCTTTTGTACTTACCACAAGCACATTCAAAATCTTTTATAGGGCCAAAAATTCGCTCACAAAATAATCCATCTCTTTCAGGTTTATGAGTTCTATAGTTAATAGTTTCTGGTTTTAATACCTCTCCGTTAGATTTCTCAAGAATTGCTTCTGGAGATGATAATCCAATCGAAATTTTATTAAATTTTTTTACAGTGTATTTATCGTTTTTTCTTGCCATAATATAATGATGGATTCGAATTTTAAAAATGTAAAAATATATAAACAGTTAGAAGTAAACTTCTAACTGTTTTTTAGTTGTTATTCCTCTAATCTAACGTCTAACCCAAGACCTCTAAGCTCGTGCATTAATACGTTAAATGATTCTGGTAATCCTGGTTCTGGCATCGCATCACCTTTCACAATAGATTCATACGTTTTAGCTCTACCTAA
This sequence comes from Lutibacter holmesii, assembly GCF_042679665.1. Classification (NCBI taxonomy): domain Bacteria; kingdom Pseudomonadati; phylum Bacteroidota; class Flavobacteriia; order Flavobacteriales; family Flavobacteriaceae; genus Lutibacter; species Lutibacter holmesii. The sequence goes on along the minus strand of NZ_JBHTMV010000003.1, from coordinate 1,115,842 downwards.
AACATCATCTGATTTTACTGTTAAGATTTCACGAAGTGTACTTGATGCACCGTATGCTTCAAGAGCCCAAACCTCCATCTCACCAAAACGCTGACCACCAAATTGTGCTTTACCACCTAATGGTTGTTGTGTAATTAATGAATATGGTCCAATAGAACGTGCGTGCATTTTATCATCAATCATATGACCTAGTTTAATCATATAAATAACTCCAACTGTCGCTTTTTGATCAAAACGTTGCCCTGTTCCTCCATCATATAAATACGTGTGTCCAAATTCAGGTACACCTGCATCATTTGTTATTTTTGTAATTTCTTCAATTGAAGCTCCATCAAAAATTGGTGTTGCAAATTTTCTACCAATCTTTTGACCAGCCCATCCTAAAACAGTTTCATAAATTTGACCAATATTCATACGTGATGGTACCCCAAGTGGATTTAATACAATATCAACTGGTGTTCCGTCTTCTAAGAAAGGCATATCTTCTTGACGAACAATACGAGCAACAATACCTTTGTTACCGTGACGACCCGCCATTTTATCACCTACTTTTAGTTTACGCTTTTTAGCAATGTATATTTTTGCTAATTTTAAAATTCCTGCAGGTAATTCATCACCAACTGAAACAGTAAATTTCTCACGTCTTAAAGAACCTTGTAAATCATTTACTTTAATTTTATAGTTATGAATTAAATCAGTAACTAAGGTATTAATATGATCATCTGTTGTCCAAGTTCCTCCAACTAAGTAACTAAAATCAGGTACAGCATTTAACATTTTCAATGTAAATTTCTTACCTTTTAAAAGAATTTCTTCTCCTAAATCATTTAGTACTCCTTGAGAAGTTTTTCCACTAATTAAAGTAAATAATTTCTCAGTTAAAACAGCTCTTAAGTCTTCTAACTTCGCAGTATACTTACTTTCTAAATTAGCAATACTAACTTTATCCTGTGCACGTTTAGATTTATCTTTAACAGCACGTTCAAATAATTTTTTATCAATAACAACACCTCTTAAAGAAGGAGAAGCTTTTAATGAAGCATCTTTTACATCTCCTGCTTTATCACCAAAAATTGCTCTAAGTAATTTTTCTTCAGGTGTAGGATCTGATTCTCCTTTTGGTGTAATTTTACCAATTAAAATATCACCAGGTTTCACTTCAGCACCAATACGAATCATTCCATTTTCATCTAAGTCTTTAGTAGCCTCTTCTGAAACGTTTGGAATATCGTTTGTTAACTCTTCTGAACCTAATTTAGTATCTCTAACATCCATTGAGTATTCATCAATATGAATAGATGTAAAGATATCTTCTTTTACAACTTTTTCTGAAATTACAATCGCATCCTCAAAGTTATACCCTTTCCAAGGCATAAAGGCTACTTTCATATTTCTTCCCAAGGCTAATTCACCTTGTTGTGTTGCATATCCTTCACAAAGAACTTGACCTTCAACAACTCTATCTCCTTTTTGGACAATAGGTTTTAGGTTAATAGAAGTTCCTTGATTTGTTTTTCTAAATTTAATTAAGTTGTATGTTTTTGAATCACCTTCAAAACTAACCATACGTTCTTCTTCAGTAGAATCGTATTTAATCTCAATTTTATCAGCATCTACATATTCAACAACTCCAGCACCTTCAGCATTAATTAAAATACGTGAATCTTTAGCAACTCTACGCTCTAAACCAGTACCTACAATTGGAGATTCAGGTTTTAATAATGGTACAGCCTGACGCATCATATTCGATCCCATCAATGCACGGTTGGCATCATCATGTTCCAAGAATGGAATTAAAGATGCAGAAATAGATGCAATTTGATTAGGAGCAACATCCATATAATTAACCTGTGTAGGGTCAACAACTGGATAATCTGCCTCTTCACGAACAATCACTTTCTCAGCAACAAATTTACCTGTTTCATCTAAAGGAAGATTTGACTGTGCAAATTTCATTCCTTCTTCTTCTTCAGCACTTAAATATCTAGGCTCTTCGGCAATATTTACACTACCATCAACAACCTCTCTATAAGGAGTTTCAATAAATCCTAAGTTATTTACTTTCGCAAATACTGATAATGATGAAATTAAACCAATATTTGGTCCCTCAGGTGTTTCAATAGGACATAAACGACCGTAATGTGTATAGTGAACATCACGAACCTCAAATCCTGCTCTTTCTCTTGATAAACCACCTGGTCCAAGTGCCGATAAACGACGCTTATGAGTAATCTCAGCTAATGGATTTGTTTGATCCATAAATTGAGATAACTGGTTTGTACCAAAGAATGAGTTAATAACAGATGATAATGTTTTAGCATTAATCAAATCAATAGGTGTAAACACCTCATTGTCACGAACGTTCATACGCTCACGAATAGTACGAGCCATACGAGATAACCCAACACCAAATTGACTAGCTAACTGCTCACCAACAGTTCTAACACGACGATTAGAAAGGTGGTCAATATCATCAACTTCAGCTTTAGAATTTACTAATTTTATCAAGTTTTTGATAATAGTAATAATATCTAATTTTGTTAAAACTTTTTGATCAATATCTTCATTAAGTCCTAACTTTTTATTCATTCTATAACGACCAACTTCACCTAAGTTATAACGTTGTTCAGAAAAGAATAATTTATCAATAATACCTTTTGCCGTTTCAAAATCTGGCGGTTCAGCATTACGTAATTGTCTATAAATATGTTCTACAGCTTCTTTTTCAGAGTTTGTTGGATCTTTTTGAAGTGTATTATGAATAATTGCATAATCAGCCATTTCATTATCTTCTTTATGAAGTAAAATGGTTTTAGCACCTGAATCAACAATTTCTTCAATTTGATCTTTTTCTAAAATTGTATCTCTATCTAAAATAATTTCGTTTCTTTCAATAGAAACTACCTCACCAGTATCCTCATCAACAAAATCTTCAAACCATGTTTTTAAAACACGCGCAGCTAATTTTCTTCCTAATACTTTTTTAATTCCACTTTTAGAAACTTTCACTTCTTCAGCAAGATCAAAAATCTCAAGAATATCTTTATCTCTTTCATAACCAATTGCTCTAAACAATGTAGTTACAGGTAATTTTTTCTTTCTATCAATATAAGCATACATTACTTGATTGATATCTGTTGCAAACTCAATCCAAGAACCTTTAAAAGGAATTACTCTTGCAGAGTATAATTTAGTTCCGTTTGCGTGGAACGATTGCCCGAAAAACACACCAGGTGAACGGTGTAATTGTGAAACAACAACTCTTTCAGCACCATTAATTACAAAGGTACCACTGTGAGTCATATAAGGAATTGTACCTAAATAAACATCTTGAACAATAGTTTCAAAATCTTCATGTTCAGGGTCAGTACAATATAATTTTAACCGTGCTTTTAAAGGAACACAGTACGTTAAACCTCTTTCAATACATTCTTGAATAGAATATCTTGGAGGATCAACAAAATAATCGATAAACTCTAACACAAATTGGTTACGAGTATCAGTAATTGGGAAGTTGTCAAGGAAGGTTTTATATAATCCTTCGGTACTTCGTTCGTCAGCCTTTGTTTTTAATTGGAAGAAATCTTGAAATGATTTAACTTGAATATCTAAGAAATCAGGATATTCCATTACCAATTTAGCTGAAGCAAAGTTTATTCTTTCGGTGAAATTTTTAGGTGCCAATGGACAAAAATTTTAGTTAAAAAAACTATTATAATAGTAAGAACGAATATATACGCAAAATGGTTTAGGTCTTAGGGTAACCCCAGACCTAAACCTTAAATTGTGTTAACTGTTGTAAGCTTATTTAAGCTCAACCTCAGCTCCAGCTTCTTCTAATGAAGCTTTTAATCCTTCAGCTTCTTCTTTAGAAACACCTTCTTTTACTGGTGCAGGTGCGCTATCTACAACACCTTTAGCTTCTTTTAATCCTAATCCAGTTAATTCTTTAACAAGTTTTACAACTGCTAATTTAGAACCACCTGCTGCTTTTAAAATTACGTCGAATTCAGTTTGCTCATCAGCTGCTTCTCCTGCTGCTGGACCTGCTACAGCTACTGCTGCTGCTGCTGCTGGCTCAATACCATATTCGTCTTTTAAAATATTAGCTAACTCATTTACTTCTTTTACTGTTAAGTTAACAAGTTGTTCTGCGAAATCTTTTAAATCTGCCATTTCTCTTTGTTTAATTTTTATTATATTAGTTTATTAGTGCGCTTATTCTTTCTCTGATAATGTTTTAAGAATACCTGTTAGAGTATTACCTCCAGACTGTAATGCTGAAACAACAGTTTTAGCTGGTGATTGTAACAATCCAATAATATCTCCAATTAATTCTTCTTTAGATTTAATATTAACTAAAGCTTCTAATTGGTCATCTCCAACATAAATTGCCTCTTCAACATAAGCTCCTTTTAAAACAGGCTTATCAGATTTTTTACGGAATTCTTTAATTACTTTTGCTGGTGCATTACCAGTATCAGAAATCATTAAAGATGTATTTCCTTTTAAAGTTTCTGGTAATTCACCAAAATCTTTATCAGATTTTTCCATTGCTTTTTCAAGCAAACTATTTTTAACAACAGCTAATTTTACATTGGCTTTAAAACAAGCTCTACGTAAATTAGATGTATCTAAAGCATTCAATCCTGAGATATCTGCTAAATAGATAATATTTCCTTCAGTTAACTGTGATGTTAAAACTTCTATTACTTGTGATTTTTCTTCTCTCGTCATAATTAATAAGATTTAACTATATTAAACTGATTTAATATCAACATTAATACTAGGACTCATCGTACTTGAAATAAATATACTTTTAACGTAAGTTCCTTTTGAAGCTGTAGGTTTTAATTTAATTAAAGTTTGAATTAATTCCTCTGCATTTTCATAAATTTTATCAGCATCAAAAGATGCTTTTCCAATTGCAGCGTGCACAATTCCTGTTTTATCAACTCTAAAGTCAATTTTACCTGCTTTTACTTCTTTAACAGCTTTTGCAACATCCATTGTTACCGTACCAGTTTTTGGGTTTGGCATTAAACCTCTTGGTCCTAAAACACGACCTAAAGGACCTAATTTACCCATTACACTTGGCATTGTAATAATAACGTCAACATCTGTCCATCCTTCTTTAATTTTTTGAAGGTATTCATCTAATCCAACATAATCAGCACCTGCTGCTGTAGCATCTGCTTCTTTATCTGGAGTTACCAATGCTAAAACTTTAACATCCTTACCTGTACCGTGTGGTAAAGTTACTACACCTCTAACCATTTGATTGGCTTTACGAGGATCAACTCCCAATCTCACAGCTAAGTCAATAGATGCATCAAAATTTACGCTAGTAATTTCTTTTACTAAAGCAGAAGCATCTTTTAAAGATAAAGCTTGATTTCTATCAACCTTTGCTTGCGCTTCTTTTTGCTTTTTTGTTAATTTTGCCATTTTTTAATAACTGTTTTATTGTTTAACTGGAGCTTCTCCCTTTACTTTAATACCCATTGAACGAGCTGTACCTGCCATCATTAACATAGCTGACTCTACAGTAAATGCATTTAAATCTACCATTTTGTCTTCAGCAATAACTTTCAATTGGTCCCAAGTAACTGTTGCTACCTTGTTACGATTAGGTTCTGAAGAACCTTTTTTTACTTTCGCTGCTTCTAAAATTTGGATAGCCGCTGGTGGAGTTTTAACAACAAAATCAAAAGATTTATCTTTATACACAGTAATTGCTACTGGTAATACTTTCCCTTGCTTGTCTTGAGTTCTTGCATTAAATTGCTTACAGAACTCCATAATGTTAACTCCGGCAGCACCTAAAGCAGGTCCAACTGGTGGTGATGGGTTTGCCGCACCTCCACGTACTTGTAATTTTACTACTTTACTAACTTCTTTTGCCATTTTTTAATCTTAATTTAGATACTACACATTAGTTGGAAGCATAATGCATTATCATATTATTATTGTAACAATTATGAAATTTTTTCAACTTGCATATAACTTAATTCTAATGGTGTTTTTCTTCCAAAGATTTTCACCATTACCTCAAGCTTACGTTTTTCTTCATTTATTTTCTCAATAGTACCATCAAAACCGTTGAATGGACCATCAATTACTTTTACAGTTTCACCAGTTACATAAGGTATTGCAACATTATCATTTTGAACAGATAATTCATCAACCTTACCTAGCATTCTGTTTATTTCAGACTTTCTCATAGGAACAGGATCACCTCCTTTAACTTCTCCTAAAAATCCAATAACTCCCGTAATACCTTTTATAATATGTGGAAGCTCACCACTTAAATTAGCTTCAATCATAACATAACCTGGAAAATATACTCTTTCTTTGTGTAATTTTTTCCCGTTACGTACTTGAATCACTTTTTCAGTAGGTACTAAAACACTTGCGACATAATCAGTCATACCTAGACGAGATATCTCAGTTTCAATATAAGATTTCACCTTATTTTCTTGCCCACCAATAGCTCTAACTACGTACCATTTTTTTACTGACTCAGCCATGAAATTTCTTGAATTAAAATAATTTAAAATACTCAGTTAAACCTGATTGGAATAATTTATCTACTGCAAACACAGCCAAAGCAAATAATACTGTAAATAAGGCAACAACTACCGTAGATTTTTGAGCTTCTTCCCAAGAAATCCAAGATACTTTATTGCGTAACTCATCAAATGAGTCTTTTATATATTTAACTAAATTCATTTCTTTTATTTTTGCACGGGCGGAGAGACTCGAACTCCCGACACCTGGTTTTGGAGACCAGTGCTCTACCAACTGAGCTACGCCCGTAAGAAAGGTGCTCCCTTTCAGAAGCACCTTTATATATTTTAGATTAGATTAGTCTAACATTTCTGTTACCTGACCTGCACCTACTGTTCTACCACCTTCACGGATTGCAAAACGTAAACCTACATTTAATGCAATTGGTTGGTGTAATTCAACAGTAATAGTTAAGTTATCACCTGGCATTACCATTTCAACACCTTCAGGTAAGTTAATAGTACCTGTTACGTCAGTTGTACGTACGTAAAACTGTGGACGGTAGTTGTTATGGAATGGAGTGTGACGTCCACCCTCTTCTTTTTTAAGAATATAAACCTCAGCTTTAAAGTTAGAGTGTGGAGTTACAGAACCTGGCTTACAGATTACCATACCTCTTTTGATATCTTCTTTAGCAATACCTCTTAATAAGATACCTACGTTATCCCCAGCTTCACCTCTATCTAATATTTTACGGAACATTTCAACTCCAGTAATAGTAGAAGTTAATTTTTCAGCTCCCATACCAATAATATCAACAGCATCACCAGTATTAGCTACACCAGTCTCAATACGACCAGTTGCAACAGTACCACGACCTGTAATTGAGAATACATCCTCAATTGGCATTAAGAAATCTTTATCAACATCACGCTTTGGTAACTCAATCCAAGTATCAACAGCATCCATTAATTCCATAATTTTGTCAGCCCATTTTGGCTCACCATTTAATCCACCTAAAGCAGATCCTTGAACTACAGGAGTGTTATCACCATCATATTCGTAGAAAGATAATAAATCTCTGATTTCCATTTCTACCAATTCTAATAATTCCTCATCATCAACCATATCCACTTTATTCATGAATACAACTAATCTAGGAATACCTACTTGACGACCTAATAAGATGTGCTCTCTTGTTTGAGGCATTGGTCCGTCTGTTGCAGCTACAACGATGATTGCACCATCCATTTGAGCAGCACCCGTTACCATGTTCTTTACGTAATCGGCGTGACCTGGACAGTCAACGTGAGCGTAGTGACGATTTGCAGTTTGATACTCAACGTGAGCAGTATTAATTGTAATACCTCTTTCCTTTTCCTCAGGAGCGTTATCGATTTGATCGAAATCTTTTACTTCAGAAAGTCCTTTATCTGCTAATACAACAGTAATAGCAGCTGTTAAGGTTGTTTTACCGTGATCAACGTGTCCAATAGTACCAATGTTTAAATGTGGTTTCGAACGATCGAAGGTTTCTTTAGCCATAATTATTAAATTTTAAATCTTAGTTATATATAATAGTGTTAAATTCTATTTATTTTATTTTGAGCCAATGACGGGATTTGAACCCGTGACCTCTTCCTTACCAAGGAAACACTCTACCCCTGAGCTACACCGGCCAAAAAAAAGAGCGAGAGACCGGGCTCGAACCGGCGACAGTCAGCTTGGAAGGCTGAAGCTCTACCAACTGAGCTACTCTCGCAATAATTTCTTCAAATCATCATTGTGTAATAATCTCTTACTACATTTTTCATTTGTGGTGAGAGAAGGATTCGAACCTTCGAAGCTTGCGCAGCAGATTTACAGTCTGCCCTCGTTGGCCACTTGAGTATCTCACCATTTATTCTTTTCAAAGATCTGAGCTAAAGAAGATTTTACGCTTCAAACACTTTTATTAAAAGCATTTACTCATTTCAACATATAAAAACAATCTCTTGTTTTTATTGAGCCGATGGAGGGACTCGAACCCACGACCTGCTGATTACAAATCAGCTGCTCTAGCCAGCTGAGCTACATCGGCTTTTTACTCCATAAAAGAAGTCCGCTATTTCTAACGGACTGCAAATGTATTAAAGTTTTTAAGTTTAAACAAACCTTTTTAAATTATTTTTTAAAATTTATTTAGCTCTTACTTTTTCCTTCTTTTTTAGAAGCTGTCTTTTTAGCGATTCTGTAGCTAACATCACACCTTCCTCAAATGTTTTACTTTGTTTCTTCACCACCAAATCATTCCCAGGAATATTTAATTTAACGTCAACAGACTTATTTTCTTTATCACTTGTTTGTTGAACTTTTAAAAAAACATCTGTATCTACAATTTTATCATAATACTTTTCTAAACTATTTACTTTTTTTTCTATAAATTCAACAAGACCTTTATCTATATTAAAATTAACTGACTGTACGTTTACTTTCATAATAAATTAGTTTTTTTCGCCCCTTGGGTGAGCATTGTTATACACTTCTTTTAACTTACCCAAACTACTATGGGTATATACTTGTGTTGACGCTAAACTCGAATGCCCAAGCAGTTCTTTAACAGAATTCAAATCTGCGCCTTCATTCAATAAATGTGTCGCGAAAGAATGTCGAATCACATGAGGACTCTTCTTTATTTTTGATGACACACTACTAAAATAATTATTTATTATTCGATACACAAGTGTATCATATGTTTTTTTACCTTTTTTTGTAAGTAATAAATAGGACTCGCTGGTCTCAATTTCACTTCTAAAAAGTAAGTATTCTTGTAATGAGCTTTTTACAGATTTTAATAACGGAATAAATCGTTCCTTATTTCTTTTTCCTAAAACTTTTACTACCTGATTGCTAAAATCAATATCATTTACTTTTAAATGAATTAATTCACTCCGCCTCATTCCTGTTGAATATAACAACTCTACAATTAATTTATCTCTAACCGACTCAAAATCTTGAACGTCACTTTTAGAATTAATTACCGTCTCTATTTCTCCTTCAGAAAAAGGTACCTGTACTTTCTTTGCTATTTTTAATGCTTTGTGTTTTATTAATGGACTTACCTCTATTTGTTTTGTTTTTTGAAGAAACTTATAGAATGTTTTTAATGAAGATACTTTTCTATTAATAGTTCTGTTTGAAATGTTATCTTCTACCAAAGAAACTATCCAACTTCTAATTTCAGGATAATTAACAGAAACAATATTTTTATCACCAAACTCGCTACTACAAAAATTTTGAAATGATTTTAAATCATTCTTATATGCAGTTACCGTGTGCTGAGAATATTTTTTCTCTAAAAGTAAGTAATTTAAAAAGGAATTTATAGGCATAAAAAAACCGTTAGCAAACAAACATACAACTTGTAATTTGTTTTTACTAACGGTTTAAAGTGTTTTGGCTAAAAATTAACCTTGCTCTTCTGATGTTCTTAATTTTTGAACATATTGAGCTTTTATGTTTTGCGCGCGTTTTACAACTGAAGGTTTGTTGAATTGCTTACGGTTACGTAAATTTTTCATTGTCTTCGTACGATCAAATTTTCTTTTGTAACGTTTTAACGCTCTATCAATATTCTCTCCGTCTTTAACTGGTATGATTAACATATTTTGGCACCTCCTTTCAAGTCGTTCTCTTTTAAATTTTGGATTGCAAATGTACAAACAATTTTAAATAAACAATAATTAAATTATATTTATTTAAGCAATAGGTTTATATTCCTTTTTATCAATAATCATTTTTGCAATTATTTCTCTCAAAATCTCAGAAGTTCCACCGCCAATTGGACCTAACCTACTATCTCTTAATAACCTAGCTAAAGGATATTCTTCCATATAACCATAACCACCTAGTAATTGTAAACAGTTATAAATTACTTCATCAGCAATTTTTGTAGACATTAATTTAGACATGCTAGCCTCTTTTACTACATATTGTCCCAAATCTAATCGCTTAACTATAGAATAATTAAACTCTTTACACATTTCTATTTCACTTGCCATATCGGCAACTTTATGCCTTAAAGCTTGAAATTTATCAATTGTTTTTCCAAAAGCAGTTCTTTCAGACATATATTGTATTGCGTAATCTAAAGCAAACTCTGCACGTGCATGTGCATTTACCCCCATAATAACTCTTTCTGAAGCAAAATGCTGCATTATATACGCAAAACCTTTCCCTTCTTCACCTAATAGATTTTCTTCTGGAATAACCACATTGTCAAAAGCAATTTCTGCAGTATCAGATGCTTTCCATCCTAATTTCACCAATTGCGTTGCTGAAATACCAGCTGTTTCTCTATCTACAACAAAAATACTCATTCCTTTATTCCCTAATTCAGGCGCTGTTTTTGCAGCAACCACCAAATAATCAGAATAAACTCCATTGGTTATAAACGTTTTTGAACCGTTTATAACATAAGTATTTCCTTTTTTAGTAGCAGTTGTTCTCATTCCTGCAACATCTGAACCACCAAATGGTTCTGAAACACAAAGGCAACCAACTAAATCACCTTCTATACTTGGAACTAAATACTTCTCTTTAATGTACGCACTACCTTCTGCGTTTAAATGCGTCATAGCTAAATAAGTATGCGCCCACATAGCTGCAGCAAAACCACCAGAATTTACTTTTTGCAATTCTTCTAAAAAAACTACGGTATAAAAAAGATCTAAATTTAAACCTCCAAACTCTTCTGGATAATTCAATCCAAAATAGCCCATTTCACCAAATTTCTTATAAATATTTTTATCTATAAACCCGGCTTTTTCCCAATTATCAATATTAGGAACTACTTCTTTTTGTAAAAAATCTCGAAAACTTTGTCGAAATACCTCGTGCTCTTCTGTAAAATACATACTTTATATCAGGCTAATTGAGTTATTAAATCAAATTTATTTAGCTGTCAAATATAAAGCTATTCTGTCGAATAGCCCCAAAGGAAAACCATCAATTTTTTTCAACTCTTCAAGAGATTGAATTTCAGCTACTTCATCTCTATAATTAAAAATCTTTTTTGTCAATTCATAATCAATATAAACAATAGACAACACTTCTTTAAAGGTGGCTTCATTCACATTTATTTGCTGAATTACAGGAGGCTTCATTACTTTAAATCTATCTAAAACCTTATTTGCTACATCTTTATCTAAATTCCAAACCTCATATAATTGCTCATTAAAACAAAATCCTTGCAACTTAGTTCTGTAATTAATAATTCTTTCAGCTCGCTTTTCTCCAATTCCGTTTACAAGTTGTAACTCTTCAATAGTTGCTAAGTTTAAATCTTTTAAAACAATAACTTCTTTTTGTTTTACAGACATTGTAGTTTTTACCTTTTTAGAAGTTACCCATGTTGGAAATTTAAAATAAGGTACAATTTGAAGTAATAAACTATCGTGAACACCTGTGACTTCTTGAAATTGTTTGGCTGAATTCACAAACAATCCTTTTCCTCTAAACGCTAGTAATTTGTCAATTTCAGCAACAGACATTCCTAATTGATAGCCTTTATAATCTGAAATATAATTAGGATTGAAAGGGTAAATTTTTGGTTTAGATTTTTCAACCTCAACCAAACGAAGTGAATCCATTTCTTTTTGAAACAACGCTATTTCCTTTTGTGAAATTTGTATGTTTTCTTCTGAAGAAAAATCAACATAAAAGAAACTTATTTGTAACACAATAATAATTAGCAGCAAAAAGAAAATCCCATTCCGTTGCTTTTTATTGAAACTGAAATGGGATTTGAAATTTTTCATTATCTTAAATTTTAGATCATTGCTTATGACCAATTGCTTTTAAATATTTTTTAAGCTCTCCTTTTACTTTTGGCGCTAATAACAGCAAACCAATAATATTAGGAAATACCATTGCAAAAATCATAGCATCTGAAAATTCAATTACAGAACCTAAACTTGAAGATGCTCCAACTACTACAAACATTAAAAATAATGCTTTATAAGTAATATCTACAATTTTACTTTTTCCAAACAAAAATTTCCAACCTTGTATACCGTAGTAAGACCAAGATAACATTGTTGAAAAAGCAAATAATATTACTGCAACAGTTAATAAAATAGAGAAATTAGGAATTGCAGAGTCAAAAGCTACAGAAGTTAAATCAACACCTCCTAAATGCTTTCCTGTACCATTCATAATTACATTATTACCTTCATCTAAATTTGAGTAATTAAATAAGTTACTTTTTAAGTTTGTTACCACAATTACCAAGGCTGTCATTGTACAAATAACAACTGTATCAACAAAAGGCCCAATAGATGCCACAATACCTTCACTTGCAGGAAATCTAGTTTTTACTGCGGCATGTGCAATAGATGCAGAACCTACACCAGCCTCATTTGAAAATGCTGCTCGTTGAAAACCAACAATCATTACACCAATTACACCACCAACTACAGATGTTTGTGTAAATGCACCATTCCAAATTTGAACTAAAGCATCAGGGATGATTGTAAAATTCATTCCAATAATTACTAAAGAAGCCCCAACAAACATAATTCCCATGAAAGGAACTATTTTCTCTGTAACCTGACCAATTCTTTTAATACCACCAATAATTACAATACCAACTAAAATAGCCATTACAACACCAAATAAAAATCCAGATTCTAATCCAAAAAGCAATTTAAATTGTGCCGTAGCTTGATTGGCCTGAAACATATTTCCACCTCCAAAAGAACCACCAATTACAAAAATAGCATACATTACTGCTAATACTTTTCCTAATCCGCCTAAACTCTTTTCTTTTAATCCTTTTCTAAGGTAGTACATTGGACCACCATAAATTTTTCCGTCTTCACCAACCTCACGGTATTTTACACCCAAAGTAGCCTCAACTAATTTTGTAGACATTCCAAAAAATCCTGCTACTATCATCCAAATTGTTGCACCTGGACCACCAATAGCAATTGCTACTGCTACACCTGCAATATTACCTAAACCAACTGTTGCAGAAAGCGCTGCTGTTAAAGCTTGAAAATGTGTAACTTCTCCTACAACACCTTCAGCCTGAACGCTTTCAAAAACATCTCCTCCCGGAGTAGGATCTCCCGCTACTGGTTCAACTGAATGATGATCTACATCATCATATTTTCCTTTTGCTGCTCTAATAGCTACACCCAATAAAGTAATATTTGCAAATTTAAAATACAGTGTAAAAAACAAAGCTCCTAACAGTAAAATAATAATTACAATAGGAACCTCAATACCAACAATTGAAATTGGATAAAAAACAACCGAACTTACAGCATCTGCGAAAGGTTTAAATTTTGCTTCTATCTGTTCATCGATAGATAATTCTTGAGAATATGTTAAAAAAGGAATAATTAGTAGTAGAAAAGATACTATTTTACGTTTCATATAAATTGTTTTATTAAAAATCGCTGCAATATGGTAAAAAAATGAGGTTACTACAAGTTTTTAACAATTAAAACAGATATCTATTACTATTCTAAATAATATTAACAAAAAAAGTCAAAAAAATTAAAAATAGGCTCGTAATTTTTTAATTTGCTCTTTTTCTCCTAAAACAATTAAAAAAGTATTTCTTTCTAGTTTTGTTTTAGCTTCAGGATTTATAATGTATTCACCTTTTTCAGTTTTAAAACCAATAATGCTACATCCTGTTTTTCGACGTAAATCTAAATCTAATATGGTTTTTGAGATATACTCATCTGGCAATTCGTTTACTGAGATTTCTTCTAAGTTTGCATCAACATCACCAGCAATTGTTAACCTATCTACAAATTCAACTAAATCTGGAGTTACCACTAAAGATGCCATATGAGCTCCTCCTAATTTATCTGGCATAATTACATTGGTTGCACCGGCAAACTTTAACTTTCCGTAAGAAGACTCATTAGAAGCTCTACTTATTATTGTAAAGTTTTTATTGAATTGACGCGCCGACAACACAACAAATAAATTATCAGCATCAGATGGTAATGCAGTTATTAAACTTTTTGCTTCATCTAAATTTAACTTTCTTAAATCATCATCATTAGTTGCGTCACCTTCAACATGCAATACACCATCTCTAACTAAATCTTCAACCTCAGCTTTTCGCTTTTCAATAACAACACAAGGTTGATTAAATTGTTTCAATTTCCCTACAGCTTGTTTCCCATTTCTTCCATAACCACAAACTACGGTATGGTTTTTTAAGTTTTGAATTTGTTTTTGCACCTTTTTTTCTTTTAAAAGTTTAAACACATCACTATTTGTAAAATATTGCGTTATTGAAGCAAACGTATAACCATAAACAACAATACTTATAATAATTAAAAAAATTGTAAATAATTTTCCTTGAACAGAAAGCGCATGAATTTCACTAAAACCAACTGTAGACATAGTAATAATTGTCATGTACAGTGAGTCTACAAAACTACCATTTGAGATAATCATATAGCCCGCAACACCAATGGCAATTACCAGCATTACCAAAACAAATGACAAATAAAGTTTAGATTTAAATTGCATATTTTATAAATCGAAAACCGAGCTTCTTTTAGTATAAATTAAGTCTTTAAGTCGCAATAGAAAAGCCAACGTTAAGTAAATACCAAATGACACTCCTAGTGTTACAAACGATAAATATATAAAAAATAAACGCACATTTGAAGCGCTCATTCCTAATCTATCTGCAAATCTAGATGAAACAGCAAAACCATGTTTTTCAAAAAAATGTCGTATGGAATGTATCCAATTCAAAGGCTCCTAATTTTTACGCAATATACTAATTTCCAAATAAGATATCACCTCAATTCAAATTTCTAATTTCATTTATTTAACTTTGCAACTTTCCAAAAAATCAATGACAAAACACGAAGAATATATTGAAGTGCTAGGAGCACGTGTTCATAATTTAAAAAATATTGATGTACGTATTCCTAGAGAAAAACTGGTAGTAATCACAGGTTTAAGTGGTAGTGGCAAATCGTCTTTAGCTTTTGACACTATTTATGCCGAAGGCCAACGCAGATATATTGAAACTTTTTCAGCATATGCTCGACAATTTTTAGGCGGATTAGAACGACCGGATGTTGATAAAATTGATGGTCTTTCACCTGTAATTTCTATTGAGCAAAAAACAACTAATAAAAGTCCGCGCTCAACAGTTGGTACTATTACTGAAATTTATGACTTTTTAAGATTGCTTTACGCTCGTGCTGCTGATGCTTACTCCTACAACACCAATAAAAAAATGGTTAGTTATAGTGATACGCAAATTAAAGAGCTTATTTTAGATACCTACAAAGGAAAAAAAATAGTTGTACTTGCGCCTGTAATTAAATCTAGAAAAGGCCATTATAGAGAACTTTTTGATCAAATTGCAAAACAAGGATTTGTAAAAGTTAGAGTAGATGGCGAAATAAGAGACATAGAAAAAGGCATGCGTTTAGACCGCTACAAAACGCACGATATTGAAATTGTTATTGATAGACTTGCCATTCAAGAAAATTCTGAAAAAAGACTAGCAGAAACCATTAATACCGCTATGTATACCGGTGACAATATTTTAATGGTTTTAGAACACAACACAAATACACCACGTTATTTTAGTAGAGATTTAATGTGTCCTGAAACAGGAATTTCATACCCAAAACCTGAACCAAATACTTTTTCGTTTAATTCACCTAAAGGTGCTTGTGACAGTTGCAATGGTTTGGGAATTACAAACTCTGTAAATATTGACAAAATTATTCCTAACAAAAATGTTTCTATAAAAAACGGAGGAATTGCACCACTTGGAGAACAAAAAACAAGCTGGATTTTTAAGCAATTGCAATTAATTGCAGATAGATACAAGTTTCAACTAACTGATCCTATTTCAAAAATACCAAATGAAGCACTTGACATTATATTAAATGGTGGGAAAGAAAAATTTAAAATTACGTCAAAAACTGTTGGAGTAACAAGAAATTATGAAATAGACTTTGAAGGAATAATTAATTTCATTGAAAATCAATACAAATCAACCGATTCTTCTTCAATAAAACGTTGGGCAAAAGATTTTATGGACGAAATTGAATGTGAAACTTGTAAAGGTGCTCGATTAAAAAAAGAGGCACTTTATTTCAAATTCAACAAAAAAAATATTTCTGAATTAGCAAAAATGGATGTAAGCGAGCTTGCAAATTGGTTTGTTGCTATTGAAGAAAAACTAAGTGAAAATCAACTAAAAATTGCTTCAGAAGTTTTAAAAGAAATTAGAACCAGAATTCAATTTTTATTAGATGTTGGATTGGACTATTTACAATTAGACCGAAGTTCAAAATCACTTTCAGGTGGTGAAGCACAACGTATAAGGTTAGCAACGCAAATAGGATCTCAATTAGTTGGTGTTTTATATATTTTAGATGAACCAAGCATAGGTTTACACCAAAGAGACAACGAGAAATTAATTAAATCTCTTATTAACTTACGAGATATTGGAAACTCTGTTATTGTAGTTGAGCACGATAAAGACATGATTGAAATGGCCGATTTTGTATTAGATATTGGTCCTGGAGCAGGTGTTCACGGAGGAGAAATTGTAAGTGAAGGTACTTTTAATGAACTTAAACAACACCATACTTTAACCGCTGATTATTTAAACGGAAGCAAAAAAATTGAAATTCCTAAAAAAAGACGCAAAGGAAATGGTGAAAAAATAGTTTTAAGTGGAGCCACAGGTAACAACTTAAAAAATGTAACTGTTAATTTTCCTTTAGGACAATTAATTTGCGTTACAGGTGTTTCAGGAAGCGGAAAATCTACCTTAATTAATGAGACCTTATACCCTATTTTAAATCAACATATTTACAAAGGTGTAAAAAAACCAATGCCTTACAAAGCCATTACTGGACTTGAACACATAGACAAAGTTATTGCAATAGACCAATCTCCTATTGGAAGAACACCGCGTTCAAACCCAGCAACATACACAGGCGTTTTTAGTGAAATTAGATCCCTATTTGCAAAAACAAGCGAGGCAGCCATAAGAGGTTACAAACCTGGAAGGTTCTCATTTAATGTAAAAGCAGGAAGATGCGAAACGTGCCAAGGTGGCGGTGTTCGTGTTATAGAAATGAACTTTTTACCAGACGTGCAAGTAGAGTGTGAAACGTGCCAAGGAAAGCGATTTAATAGAGAAACCTTAGAGATTAGATACAAAGGAAAATCAATTTCAGATATATTGAATATGACTATTGAAGAAGCCGCAGTGTTTTTTGAACATATTCCTAAAATTTTTAGAAAATTAAAAACTATAAACGATGTTGGTTTAGGTTACATTACTTTAGGTCAACAATCTACAACACTTTCTGGTGGTGAAGCACAGCGCATAAAACTAGCAGCTGAATTATCAAAAAGAGACACAGGAAACACTTTTTATATTTTAGACGAACCTACCACAGGACTTCATTTTGAAGATATTAGAGTATTAATGGAGGTATTAAATAAGCTTACCAATAAAGGAAACACTATTTTAGTAATTGAACACAATATGGATGTTATTAAACTAGCCGATTATATTTTAGATATTGGAATGGAAGGTGGAAAAAATGGTGGTGAATTAGTTTGCTTTGGTACTCCTGAAAAAGTAAGTAAACACCCAAAAAGTTATACCGCTAAATTCTTAAAAAAAGAACTAAATTAGACAACAATATTTTTAACTAAACAAAATAAAACTAAATGCTACCTACTGAAGATAGAAAAATACGTGAAAAATTCAAGCAAAAAACTTGGAATGAAATAAAAACAAACGACTCTTGGGCTATATTTAAAATTATGGCTGAATTTGTTGATGGTTTTGAGCGATTAGGAAAAATTGGGCCTTGTGTAAGCATCTTTGGTTCTGCTCGTACAAAAGAAGATCACGAATACTATAAATTAGCCGAAAATATTGCTTTTGAACTTACCCAAAATGGTTATGGTGTTGTTACTGGTGGCGGGCCAGGAATTATGGAAGCAGGTAACAGAGGTGCCGCACGAGGTAAAGGAACATCTGTAGGCTTAAATATTGAATTACCTTTTGAACAACATGACAATCCGTACATAGATTCAGATAAAAGTTTAGATTTTGATTACTTTTTTGTGAGAAAAGTAATGTTTGTAAAATACTCTCAAGGTTTTGTTGTTATGCCAGGTGGATTTGGAACCTTAGATGAATTGTTTGAAGCACTTACACTAATACAAACCAAAAAAATTGGAAAATTCCCTATTGTATTGGTAGGAAGAAAATTTTGGTCTGGACTTATTGATTGGGTAAAAAACACTATGCTTACCGAAGGAACCATAAGCCCAAAAGATTTGGATTTAATTTCTATAGTAGATACTGAAGATGAAGTTTTAGAAGTAATTAACACCTTCTATAAAAAATACAGTTTAAGCCCTAATTTCTAATAAAAAGCTTTGAATAAAACCCTGAAATTTACATTGCTGTTAAGTGTATTGTTTTTAAATCTATGCGTAGGTCAAAAAAACAACATTTCAATTACTGCAGCATTAAATTCAGAAACAAACAAATTAGAAGTTTACCAAGAAACACTTTATTACAATACTTCTAACAATAGTTTAAACTCCATTTATTTTCATAATTGGGCAAATGCTTATAAAGATAAAAATACGCCATTAGCCATACGTTTTGAAGAAAAAAACTCAAAATCATTTCATTTTACAAAAGAAAAAAATCGAGGTTATTCAGAAATTAAAAGCATAAACATTAACAATAAATTAGCCTCTTGGGAAAGTACTAAGGAAAACCCTGACATTTTAAAACTAATACTAAACCAACCTTTACAACCTAACGACTCAGTTAAAATAACCGCAACGTATACCGTAAAAATTCCGAAGGATAAATTCACAAGATACGGTGTAAATAATTACGAATACAACTTGCGATACTGGTACTTGGCACCTGCAATTTTGGAAAAAAATTGGAAAACGTTTAGCAACTTAGATTTAGATGATTTATACATTGATTTTTGTGATTATGATATTACATTAAACATTCCAAAAGAGTATACCGTAAATAGCGATTTATTATTTACTGTTAAAGAAGATAAATTCACTAATGAATACAGATTATTAGGAAGTAATAGACCTGATGTTGAAGTAAATATTACGCAATTAAATGAGTTTTCAAGCTACAACTCTACACCTGTTGCAATTACCACAAATCTAAATTCTGAAAAATTAAATTTAGTTGTTAAAACAAATATTTTAACTAGAGAACTAAGTTTTATTGAATCCTATTTAGGTAAATTCCCTCACAAAAAATTGCTTATAAACAAAATTAGTTATGAAAGTGATCCTGTGTATGGGTTAAATCAACTACCTTCTTTTTTAGAGCCATTTAGCGATATTTTTGAATGGGATATAAAAATGTTTAAAGTATTAGTACGCAAATATCTTGAAAACAAATTTTTATTCAACCAAAGAGATGATATTTGGCTTATTGACGGACTTCAAACATATTTAATGATGCAATATGTTGAAAAATTTTATCCTGAAGTAAAAGCACTAGGAAATATTTCGAAGTTTTGGGGTGTTAAAAAATATAATTTGGCTAAAATTAATTACAATGCAAAATATGATTTTGTTTATCAATTTGCATCACGTAAAAATTTAGACCAACCTTTAACCACACCCGCTGATTCACTATCAAACTTCAATAAAAAAATAGCCAACAAATACAAAGCCGGACTTGGATTAAGGTATTTAGATAGTTATTTAGGCGAAGCAACTATTAAAAATGCAATTGTTGATTTTTCAAACCAAAACTCTTCAAAAAAAGTTGAAAGCAAAGCAATTTTCAACTACATAAACACAACAAAAGACCTTGAATGGTTTAAAATTGGCTATTTACAAACCAATAAAAAACCAGATTACACCATAAAAAAAGTTGAAAAAACAGATGACTCACTTAAGGTAATTGTAGAAAACAAACGATCTTTTACTACACCCATAAAATTATATGGTTTAAAAGACAACAACATAAAATACCAAAAATGGCTGTCAGAGATAGATACTTCAGCTACAATTACAATAGCAAAAAATGGCTTTGACAAACTCTCTTTAAACTACAACTCTTTACTTCCTGAATATAATTTAAGAAATAACTGGAAAAACGTTGATAAAAAATTGGTTACCAGACCTATTCAGTTTCGTTTTCTAAAAGATTTAGAAAATCCATATTACAACCAACTCTTTTACAAACCGGTATTTGGATACAATTATTATAATGGTATTATTTTAGGTATGACTTTCTCAAACCAAACATATTTAAACAAAAGCATAAACTTTAAAATTACTCCTTCTTATGGAACAAAAAGTAATTCTTTTTCGGGTTCATATTCTTTAAGATATGAGTATTTACCAGAAAATGGGAAAGTAAATAAAATATTGGTGGGCGTTGCTGGTGGCCATTATGATTATGCTGAAGGATTGCCTTATAACCAAATTGTTCCTTATGCTGCACTTGAATTTAGGAAAAAAAATTACAGAGATATTAGTAGCAACATAATTTCTACCTCTTTTACATTTGTAGACAAAACACCTTCATTAACCGAAACTCAAGACATTGAAACACTAAAATACAATGTTTTTAACATAGGTTACGGATTTGCAAAACCAAATATTATTAAAGATTTACGTTTCTCTACAGGATTAGAAATCTCTGATAAATTCAGTAAAATATCGTTAAATGCACATTACAGAACACTTACAAACACAAACACACAATTTGATTTTAGATTATTTGCAGGTGCGTTCTTATCAAACAATACCAATACTGATTTTTTTAGCTTTGCTTTAGATAGACCAACAGATTATTTATTTAGATACGATTATTTAGGACGTTCAGAAACCAGTGGTTTTTTAAGTCAACAAATTATTATTTCTGAAGGTGGATTTAAATCAAAACTACCAGTAGCATACGCAAATCAATGGCTAACATCTATAAACACAAGCATTGGTCTTTGGCGTTGGATTGAAGTTTACAATGATACTGCTTTGGTAAAAAATAAATATGAAAAAGTATATTTTGCTTATGAAAACGGAGTTAGACTAAACTTTGTACAAGATATTTTAGAAGTTTATTTCCCAGTATACTCAAATTTAGGTTGGGAAATTACACAACCAAATTACGCCTCAAAAATTAGATTTGTATTGGTATTAAAACCTAAAAAAATATTCAATTTTCTTAAAAGAGGGTTTTATTAAACCTTATCTCGCACAAAAACCAACCACCATAAACCATTTAAATACAATACGTTAAACTCAATAAAATCAACTTAAAAAAGTCAACTTTCAACTATCATTTAAAAACCGTACCTTTGCACAACCAAAAAAATTGAAAATATGCAAGTAAAATCTTCAGCTTCCAACCAAGAACAACTTTCATTTAATCAATTTAGAACAGAAGTTTTACATGATTACAAGGTTGCTGTAATAAGCAGGGAATGTAGCATGCTGGGGAGAAGAGAAGTACTAACCGGAAAGGCTAAATTTGGAATTTTTGGAGATGGTAAAGAAGTACCTCAACTTGCAATGGCAAAGGCCTTTAAAAAAGGAGATTTTAGATCTGGTTACTACAGAGATCAAACTTTTATGATGGCTATTGGAGAGCTATCTCCACAACAATTTTTTGCAGCTTTATACGCACACACTGATATTGAAGCTGAACCTATGTCTGCGGGAAGACAAATGGGTGGTCATTTTTTAACGCATAGTTTAGACGAAAATGGTGAGTTTAAAAACTTAACTGAACAATACAACTCAACAAGTGATATTTCACCAACAGCTGCTCAAATGCCACGATTGCTTGGAGTTGCTTATGCTTCTAAATTATTTAGAAGACTTCCAGAATTAGAAAATCCGAAATTCTCAAATAATGGAAATGAAATTTCTTGGGGAACTATTGGAAATGCAAGTACTTCAGAAGGTGTCTTTTTTGAAACCATAAACGCCGCTGGTGTTTTGCAAGTACCAATGGTAATGAGTGTTTGGGACGATAACTACGGAATTTCGGTACCTGCAAAATTTCAAACTACCAAAGAAAATATTTCAGAAATATTAAAAGGGTTTCAACGTGATAAAAATGCGAAAGGATATGAAATTTTCACTGTAAAAGGTTGGGATTATGCTCAACTTATTGAAGTTTACAGCAATGCTTCTAAAATTGCAAGAGAAGAACACGTACCTGTATTAATTCATGTACAAGAATTAACGCAACCACAAGGTCATTCAACTTCAGGTTCTCACGAACGTTACAAATCACCAGAGCGCCTTACTTGGGAACGTCAATATGATTGTAATTCACAAATGCGCGATTGGATTATTGGATTTGAATTGACTGACTCTGAAGGAAACTCGCTAAAATTTGTAGAGGATGAAGAAGAATTAATTAAAATTGAAAAAGACGCAAAAAAATTAGTAGGAAAAGCACGAAGAGAGGCTTGGAATGCTTTTATTACACCTATAAAAAATCAAAAAAACGCTTTATTATTACTGCTTCAAAATGTTGCCAACAAAAGCGAAAACAATGTTTTTATCACTAAAATTAAAAATGATTTAAACGCAGTTTTAGAACCTACAAAAAAAGATTTATTAAGCACGGCAAGAAAAACAATTGTATACTTAAGAAATGAAACTTTTCCAGAAAAAAAACAGCTTCAAAACTGGATTTTAAACTTTATTGCTGTTGAACAACCAAAATTTAGTTCACATTTATATAGCCAAACAGAAAAAAAAGTTAGCAATTTAAAAGAAGTACTACCTACTTATAACAAAAACCCTGACGTAGTAGATGGCCGAATTGTTATAAAAGATAATTTTGATACCATTTTTTCAAATAGAAAAGATGTTTTTATATTTGGTGAAGACGCTGGTAGCATTGGAGATGTAAATCAAGGACTTGTTGGACTTCAAGAAAAATACGGAAAATTAAGAGTTTCTGATACAGGAATTAGAGAAGCCACTATTATTGGACAAGGAATTGGAATGGCCTTAAGAGGATTACGTCCAATTGCAGAAATTCAATATTTAGATTATTTGTTATACGCATTACAAATATTAAGTGACGATTTAGCGACACTTCTTTACAGAACCATTGGAAAACAAAAAGCACCGCTAATTATTAGAACAAGAGGTCACAGGTTAGAAGGTATTTGGCATTCTGGATCTCCTATGGGAGCAATTGTTAATCTATTAAGAGGTATCAATATTTTAGTTCCCAGAAATATGACTAAAGCAGCAGGGTTTTACAACACATTGTTAGAATGTGATGAACCAGCATTAGTTATTGAGAATTTGAATGGTTATAGACTAAAAGAAAAACTACCAAATAATTTAGGTGAGTTTAAAACACCAATTGGAGTTGTAGAAACAGTAAAAGAAGGAACTGATATTACCGTTGTTTCTTATGGATCAACACTAAAAATTGTGCAAGATGTTGTAAACGATTTATTACAAGTTGATATCAATATTGAAATTATTGATGTGCAAAGTTTACTTCCTTTTGATGTAAATCATGATATTGTAAAAAGTGTCCAAAAAACAAATCGCTTAATAATTATAGACGAAGATGTGCCAGGTGGAGCTTCAGCTTATTTATTAAATGAAATTTTAGAAAAACAAAATGCTTACGAGTTTTTAGATAGTAAACCAATTACATTAACAGCTAAAGAGCACCGAGCTGCTTACGGAAGCGATGGCGATTACTTCTCTAAACCAAATGCTGAAGATATTTTTGAAACTATTTATAAAATAATGCACGAAGTAAACCCTTCAAAATATAAAAAACTGTATTAAACAACAATTGTTACACAAACATAAACACGCTTTAAAAACACCTATTTAGGTGTTTTTTTTGGTTTAAAACACACCTTAAAGTGATTCAAACCCACATAAATTCTATGACAAATATCATAAATTGACATATATCATAGTTTTTACAATAAATAGTCGTTAAATTTGAGAATAATAGAATTACAAGCTAATAATCATCTTTAAAATTATTAAAATGGCAAAAGTTAAAGGAGCGATCGTTGTTAATACTGAAACATGTAAAGGCTGTGAGGTTTGCATACCTGTTTGCCCTGAAGATGTAATTGCAATGTCAACTGAAGTAAACAGAAAAGGCTATCATTACGCCTATATGAAAAATCCCGAAGCGTGTACAGGCTGCACAAATTGTGGAATTGTTTGCCCAGACAGAGCAATCTCTGTATATCGCGTAAAAGTTTCAGCATAACTAATAAAACATTAACCCAATGTCCGAATTAAAACTAATGAAAGGTAATGAAGCTTTAGCCGAAGCTGCTATTAGAGCCGGCGTAGATGCTTATTTTGGTTACCCTATTACTCCTCAATCTGAGGTGATAGAATATTTAATGACTGAACGTCCTGAAGAAAGAACCGGTATGGTTGTTTTACAAGCAGAAAGCGAAGTTGCAGCAATAAATATGGTTTATGGTGGAGCAAGTACCGGAAAAAAAATAATGACCTCATCATCAAGCCCTGGAATTTCATTAAAACTTGAAGGTATTTCTTATTTGGCAGGCGCAGAATTACCTGCAGTTATTGTAAACGTTGTTCGTGGTGGTCCAGGATTGGGTACTATTCAACCTTCACAAGCTGATTATTTTCAATCTGTAAAAGGTGGCGGACATGGCGATTACAAATTATATGTTTTAGCTCCAGCATCTGTTCAAGAAATGGCAGATTTTGTAGAAGATGCTTTTGATATTGCTTTCAAATACCGAGCTCCGGTATTAATTCTATCCGACGGATTAATTGGTCAAATGATGGAAAAAGTTGTTTTAAAAGAACAAAAAGAGAGAATAAGCGACGAAGAATTAATTCAAAAACATGGAAGTTGGGCTACAACCGGAAGAACTAATAGAGAACGAAATATTATTACTTCATTAGACCTACAATCTGAAAAAATGGAAGCTCGTGTGCATCGCTTAATGGCTAAATATGCCAAAATGGAGGCTGAAGACACTCGATTTGAAAAAATAAACTGTGACGATGCTGAATATTTAATTGTAGCATATGGCTCAAGCGCAAGAATTAGTCAAAAAGCAGTTGAACTTGCAAGAGCCAAAGGAATAAAAGTTGGCCTTTTAAGACCAATCACATTATTCCCATATCCAAAACAAGAATTATTTGAATTAGCTGACCAAGTAAAAGGAATTTTAAGTGTTGAATTAAACGCTGGTCAAATGGTAGAAGACGTAAAACTTGCTGTTGAACATAAAGTACCAGTAGAGCATTTTGGAAGAACTGGAGGTATTATTCATACTCCTGAAGAAGTATTAGCAGCCTTAGAACAAAAAATTATAAAATGAACGTACTAGACATTATAAAACCAGAAAATGAAGTATTCTGTAAAACTAAATTAATGACAGACACAACCCTGTCTTATTGCCCGGGTTGTGGTCACGGTACTGCACACAATTTAACAATGGAAGTTATAGACGAAATGGGAATAGTTGAAGAAACTATAGGTGTAGCTCCTGTAGGTTGTTCTGTGCTCGCTTATGATTTTATGAATATTGACATGACACAAGCTGCGCACGGAAGAGCTCCGGCGGTAGCAACAGCAATTGCAAGATGTTGGCCAAACAAATATGTGTTTACTCACCAAGGTGATGGTGATTTAGCAGCAATTGGAACTGCCGAAACTATTCACGCTTGTAATAGAGGTGAAAACATTGTAATTATTTTTGTAAATAATGGAATTTACGGAATGACTGGTGGTCAAATGGCTCCCACTACTTTAGAAGGAATGCAATCTTCAACTTCACCATATGGAAGAGATTCTAAAACAATGGGAATGCCAATTAAAATGACAGAGTTAGTTGCAAATTTACCTGGTGTTTATTACGCTACACGCCAAGCTGTACACACACACAAACATGCTCGAAAAGCAAAAAAAGCCATAAAAAAAGCGTTTGAAAACACTAGATTAAAACAAGGAGTTTCATTTATTGAAATTGTATCAAATTGTAATTCTGGATGGAAAATGAACCCAAATGAAGCCAATAAATGGATGGAAGAACATATGTTTTCTTACTTTCCTTTAGGTGATATTAAAGTAAATGGTAAACTAAAATAATAAGTTATGACAGAAGAAATTATTATTGCAGGATTTGGAGGCCAAGGAGTTTTATCCATGGGAAAAATATTGGCTTACTCAGGAATAATGCAAGACCAAGAAGTAAGCTGGATGCCTTCATACGGACCTGAAATGAGAGGAGGAACAGCCAACGTAACTGTTATTTTAAGTGATGAAAGAATTAGCTCGCCTTATTTAAAATTATTTGACACAGCAATTATTTTAAATCAGCAGTCTATGGATAAGTTTGAAGAAACTGTAAAACCTGGCGGTATATTAATTTACGAACCAAATGGAATTCATGTGCACCCAACTAGAACTGACATACATATTTACCAAATTGAAGCTACTAAAATAGCCACAGAAATGGGAAACAAAAAAATATTTAATATGGTTGTTTTGGGCGCTTATTTAAAAGCCAAACCAGTAGTTGAATTAGAAAACGTTATACACGGCTTAGAAAAATCACTTTCTGAAAGATATCATCATTTAATACCTTTAAATAAAGAAGCAATTACAAAAGGAATGGAATCCATACAAAAGTATGAAGCCATAGCAACCGTTTCCTAATTACTTCTTTAATTTATACTGATTTAGATTTTAATTTTTGAAGTTCAACTAACACGCGTTTAATTGTATTTTCTAGATAAAGAATCATGGCACTCAATTCTTCTGAATCACCATAAGTTTCAGCATCAGCTTCAATTTCACGTATTTCCTCTTTTAATAAATGAACACCTAACGTATCTAAAGAAGGTTTTATTTTATGTGCTATTCTTGCAACTTCTTTAAAATCTCCAGATTGATATGCCTGCTTCATTTCATTAATAGATGCAGGTGTATCATCAATAAATAATTGCAACATTTTATCAATAAATGCCTTGTTTCCTTTGGCTATAGCTTCAAGTTTACTTAAATCAAATAGTGCTTCTGTTGGCACTTTTTTCTCTACTGAAGATGTCTGAGGCTTGTTTTTAGATTTCCCCAACCAAGTTGAAACAACATACAAAAACTGATCTTCATCAAATGGCTTCGATAAATAATCATTCATTCCTAAAGAAAGACATTTTTCACTTTCACCCTTTATTGCATTTGCTGTTAAAGCTATAATTGGAATATTAGAATTTAAATCTTCTCTTATTACTTTGGTTGCTTCATACCCATTTAAAACTGGCATTTGTAAATCCATAAGCACCAAATCACAAGGGTTTTCTTTTACAAACTTCACAGCCTCCTCTCCATTTTCAACTTCATAAACAGAGACATCATATTCACTTAAAATAAGTGCCGCAACCATCCTATTCATTTGATTATCGTCAACAACTAATATTTTTTTATTTGTTAAAACATTTTTATCAACAAATGAAGCATCTTTCTTCTGAATATCTTGCTCTCCTCCTTTTTCTAAATTAAATCTTAAGAATACAGTAGTTCCTTTCCCCTTTTCACTTTCAACCAAAATATCACCCTCCATAACATCAACTAAAGATTTTGTAATACTCATACCTAAACCTGTACCTCCGTGATTTTTGGCTACTGAAACATATTCTTGACTGAACTTTTTAAACAAATGCTCTAAAAATATTGGCTCCATTCCAATTCCTGTATCTGTTATTTCTATTTCAACATCTTGAGATGTTTTATAATCTTCAACAACTTTAAAACAAATATCAACACCACCAACAGCCGTAAATTTAATAGCATTAGAGATAAGATTTAACAAAATTTGATTGATACGGAATGGATCTCCCAATAGCACTGAGCTTAACTTACTATCATAATACGAATTAGTTAATGACAATCCTTTTTCTTCAGCTTTATGCATCATTACTTTTATAGCTCCATCAATTACTAATTTTGGATCAAAACCAATTTTTTCAAAAGTAAGCTTACCAGCCTCTAGTTTAGCTAAATCTAAAACATCATTTATTATTACTAAAAGATTTTCAGATGCACTTGAAATAGTTTCTAAATAACTACGCTGCTTATCATTTAAAGTTGATTTTTGAAGTTGGCGACTCATTCCCATAATAGCATTCATAGGAGTTCTAATTTCATGACTCATATTTGCTAAAAAGTTTTGCTTAGTTTGCGCTAACTCTTCTGTTACTTTTTTAGCTATTTTAAGCTCTTTTTCAACAAGTATACGACTGGTAATATCTACAGCAAAACCAATTGCATAAGGCTCTTCTCCTTTTTCTTCTTTTAAAAAGTTGTTATAAAAACTATAAACAATACTTCCATCTTTATGAAGCACCCTAAAAATACCCGTAGCTTCTTTGTTTTCTTTTATTTTATTTAAATAATTTTCTTGAAACAATAACTTATCTTCATCTGGCATAAATTCCATTAATGAATGCCCTATAACCTCATCATCTTCATAACCATATAGTTTTTTAACCATTGGATTTACACTCATGAAATTACCTTCCATATCATGCGTGGTTATTATAGCTAAACTATTATCAATAACATCTCTGTATCGTTTTTCGCTTTTAGCCATTTCCTTCTGAATATTTTTTATATAGGTAATATCAACCCCATACCCTATTACCAAATCAACCTCATTGGTATCACTAATAACCGGATACATATTTCGCATCATAAACCTACTAGTGCCATCTTCTTGTGGAATTTCTTCTTCCCAGCTTTTAAGCTTTTTACTTTCTAATATTTCTTTGAATGCTTTTTGCCTACCCTCTAAAATATATGCAGGTTTATTTCTTCTTTTTATATAATCAGCATCATTTTTACCAATAATCCATTTTCTTAATTCTTCATCTTGCATTCCCGTAGGGTTGATATATAGGTAGCGATGATTTTTATCAAAAACAGCAATATCGGAAGGAATATTATCTAGAATTCTTTCATAGAAAACACGTAAATTCTCTAGCTTTTTATCAATAGCAATTTTTTCAGTAACATCATTATACATCCATAAATGCCCGTCATAAACACCATCACTCCAAATTGGAACAAAATCACGCTCAAATACACGGCCATCAGCCAACTCTAATTGCTCTCCTGTAACCAATTCCTTGTTTTTTAAAAGCTCAGAAACTCTTGAAACAAACAGATCTGGATCAACAAACAAATGCTTAAACTTATTGTCTAGGTTTGAACAATCTTCTCCTATTAATTGAGCTGGATCAGTACCTATATTAAACAACTCACAATATCGTTTGTTAGCCAACGCTACGGTTTCATTTTTATTTTCTAACAACACACCATCACTTAAATTAGCAATAAGTGAAGACATTCTACTAGCCGCTGCTTTTATTTTTTCTTGTGCTTCTTTTTCAGCCGTAATATCTTCTTCTAAAGCAAAAAAGTGTGTAACCTTCCCTTTATTATCAAATATTGGTTGTCCATTGATTCTTAACCAATAACCTTCCCCACATTTTTTATAATTATATACCTCACAAGTAAACGGTAATGATTTTTTAATTTGCTCCCTCATATAGGAAACACTTTCAGGATCTGTTTCTTCACCTTGTAAAAATTTCCCAGGAGTTTCACCCTTAACTTCAGACAGCTTGTAACCCGTTATTCTTTCAAAAGCCTTATTTACCCACTCTAACTTCCCTTTTGAATCTGTAATTATAACAGCATTTGTTGTTTCTTGAACAATAAGCGACAGCTTCTCAAGCTCTGCTTGATTTTTTTTCTGCTCAGTTATATCTCTTCCATAAATATTAATATAACCTTCTTCAGGCATAGATACACAACCAAAAGAATAATCTACATCATTAGATCTAGCTTCAAAATTCCATCTTTTAGCAGTTTTATCAATATCTGTCACTAAAAATTTAAAAAACAAGTCGTTTCTATAAACATCTCCATTGTATTCAATAAAATCAAGATTGGAAGCTGCAGGGTTATTTTGTATTAAATCACCTTCATAATTAATTCTAATATTTGGATCTGGATTTTGTTGAGGAAATAATGCTATATCATAAACTTCTTTATTTGCCTTTTTTAAATCATTTTTTTGTTTGACAATTGTTTTAACAAGTCCTTTAAGTTCATCATTGGTTATTTCTTGAGATTTTAAAACATTTAACAAATCAATTATTGGATCGTGCTTGGCAAAATCATCAATAATTAAGTTATTTTCTTTTAATTGCTCAATGGTTCCAAACCAGGGTGAACCAATAAATAAGATATTTTCTGAACCTTTCAAATACTCAAATTGCCCACGTAATTTTAGTTTTTCAGTAGTTACCGCTTCTAAAACAATTAAATTATCTTCTAGTTCAATTAAATCATTAAATGAGTTGATAATAGTTAGTGGCCTTGGTATTTTAAAAAACTCATGAAATTTTTTAACTTGCCCAAAATCATACAATTTTGCAATAGACTCTCCGTAAGAAACAACTTCCATTTCCTTATTAATTAAAATAAAAAAAGGAAACAGTCTATTTAACTGTTTTTGACTTAAAGAACAAAAATTGGACATATTTTACCAGCTTACTTTAAATATCTCATGGCTACTACCATCACTTCTACTCTGCAACAATTCAACATTCACATCAACTTCATACATTTTACCTAACCCGCTCATTAATCCTCTTACAAACTCTTGTAACCCTTCTCTTTCAGAGTGATAATGAACATGAATTGAACTTTCCTCAATGTCGCTAACCTTAAATTCTGGTGGTGTTAATTTAGGATACATCAACATAATTCGGTTGTGAAATAGCGGTAAGTTTACTAAAAACTCTTTTAAATTGTTTCCACCAGACTCCATTAAACCACCATACTTTTCTTTACCTGTTTTAAGCACCCACCATTCACCAAAAGCTTGTAAAACATCTCCTGCTGAAATACCTAATACTTCTGATGCTGCTCCAACTAACTCATAAGTTATACTATCTTCATAAGGTTCATTACTTAAGAAAAAATCAACATCAACTCCACTTTTTTCTTTTACTGCCTCCCATTTATCCTCTCCAAAAGTTTCGGTAACAAGGTCCTGAATAGCTTTATTTACAATACCGTACATAGTTTATTAAATTTAAGTTATTATTAATCCTCATAAAACGAGGTAATTGTCATTGTTTGGTTATGTAATTGACAGTCTCCTCCTTCATTAAAAGGTGTAATTTCACCATATGAATAAAATCCTGCCATTACTGTTTTATTGTTAAAGGTTTTAGCTACAGCTTTCACTTCTTCATCTATTTTTTCTCCTAACACCAATTTACGACCAACACAACTAATTAAAATTGCTAAATCTGGTTGCTCATTTTGTTTATTTGAAGTTTGACTTGCGGCTTCAGACGCTGCTTTTGTTAATTTTGTAAAGTTAGATTTCATAAATCTCACTTGTGAACCTACCGGAACATCACCTGCAAAAGTCATACTTTTCTCTTCTTCATTAATTGATAAAATAGTACGTACAATTGGTTTAGTAGCTCCCGGAATAACAACTGATAAAGGGTACAATAGTGCAGCTCCTGGTAAATTTTTAGCCTCAGGTCCCAAATATTTTTTATACAACTCTAATGCATTTTGATGCCCTAACTCATACAAAATATTATCTGTAGATTTTGTAATTCTTTTTTCCAGCCCAAAAATATCCCAACCTCCTTGAGATCCGTGTTCTACCGTTAAACTTTCCCCATAAAACCCTATTGCTATAATTTCACCTTCTTTAGGTTGCTCATTAAGTCCCAAAAGAGTAGATTTAAAATTTGCCCCATCACCAGCAAGCCCACCAGTAATTAACACATCTTTATGAACTTGAGTTGACAAACCTTTCACAAGCTCACTACCATTTACTAAACTACCGTCTGAAAAAACCATTAAATACTTTAAATTTTCTTTTGATATTTTTTTTACCAAACCAATACCAGCATTAAAACTTGTATCAAAATTTTTAATATTAACTGTTGTAGCCTCAATTTTTGTTTTATCAAAACGCATTGCAACTGCCACCAATGAATTATCGTAAACATTTTCTTGATAAATTTCACCTGAAGTACTACACATTGAAACAATTGCAGCTGGAAATTTAGATTTAACAATTGAATAAATATTGTTTATTTCTAGCATTGCTTTAGAGCCAAAACACAAAACTAGTTCAGCCTTTTCATCTTCTAATGATTGACTTTCTGTATTTTTTGACCAATTGTTTTCTGAAAACTTATAAAGCAATGTATTCATAGTTATTTTATTTAAAAAATGGGTTTCTCATTAATTAAATTATATAGTTAAAATTATACCAAACAATAAATAAACTCTAACATATTTATTATCAGTAAATTAAACTCAAACTCAACTAAAGTAAACTCCAATTTTTAGAAATATTTCCAAATTATGGAAAACAGGTTTCTTACTCCAATTCTCCATCTTTTAGCATTTTATAAATTGTACTTTTTCCTATATCTAAAACTTTAGCAGTTTCAATAACATCATTATCATGTTTACCTAAATAATATTTCACAATATCACAAGTATGCTGCCTTAAAGTTTTTTTCTTAGTTAGGAAAATTTCGCCATTTTTTGTTGGCGTATATGAAATGTCATTTTCCGTTATTTCATTATTCTCGCAAATAACTGCCGCTAACTCAACCATTGCTCTTAATTCTCTTACATTTCCCGGAAAATAATATTGCATTAATTTTTCTTTTGCTTCTTTAGAAAAACGAATAACTCCCATATTATTTTCTTTTGAAAATTCATTTAAAAAATACTTTGAAAGAATTAAAATATCATTTCCTCTATCGCGCAATGGTGGCAATTCAATTGGTAACCCCATAATTCTAAAAAATAGATCTTCTCTAAAAGCACCTTTTCTAACTTCTTCAACTAAGTTATTATGTGTTGCAACAATTAATCTAACATCTAATTTAATATTCTCATTTCCTCCAACCCTCGTTAATTCTCTTTCTTGAAGAACTCTCAATAATTTAGATTGCAAACTCAAATCTAACTCTGCAATTTCATCTAAAAATAATGTTCCACCACTCGCTTCTTCAAATTTCCCTATTTGACGAGAAACCGCCCCAGTAAAAGCACCTTTTTCGTGTCCAAACAGCGTACTTTCAATCAATCCATCAGGAATTGCAGCCATATTAACTGCTACAAAATTATTTTTTTTTCTAGAACTATTATAATGAATTGCTTTTGCTACTAACTCTTTACCAGTACCTGTTTCACCTGTAATAGAAATATTTATATTTGTTTTTAAGGCTTTTTCCATCATTGTAAAAACACGTTTCATAACAGTGCTTTGCCCTACAATTGATTTATCAAATGAATATTTTTGACCTAACTCTTCACGTAAATGCTCAACTTCTTTTTTTAAAGTTTGCGTTTCACGTATACGTAAAATACTATTCCATAATAAATCTTTGGTTGAATCATCTTTAATTAAGTAATCACTTACACCCATTTTAAGCATATTAACCGCAACAGAAACATCTTCTTGACCACTAATCATAATCACAGGAATAGATGGGTTTATTTCTTGTAATTTCTTTAGCAACTTATCTCCAGTAATATCAGGTAACGAAAAATCTAAGGAAATTAAATCGGGTTGTGGCCACATTTTTGAAAGTAATTCTTTACCTGTTGTAAAAAGAGTAACTTTATAATCTGGATTCAAACTCAAATGATGCTTCAATATTTCTCCATACCAAGGATCATCTTCTACAATAAAAATAGTGTAACTACCCATAAAATTTTAATAAACTTTAGCAATTTTGTAAAGAGAACAATTCAAAATACTATTGCAATATAAAGATTTTTTTCCAAAATATAGACTGAAATCACCTCTAAAAAATAAAGAGATTTTAAATTATAAAAACTTTATTTCAAACACAATTACATAAACAACATTTCATTTTTTTCCATGTAACTATATAAATCTCTCTCCCTAGAAACACTTATTTTAACACTTTTCACACACTTATTAAATATT
The DNA here is from genome assembly GCF_042679665.1 of Lutibacter holmesii. Classification (NCBI taxonomy): domain Bacteria; kingdom Pseudomonadati; phylum Bacteroidota; class Flavobacteriia; order Flavobacteriales; family Flavobacteriaceae; genus Lutibacter; species Lutibacter holmesii. The sequence goes on along the minus strand of NZ_JBHTMV010000003.1, from coordinate 1,081,241 downwards.
TAGCTGAAAATACAGATTTTAACAGCTAAAACATTATTTATCAAAAACTTAAAAACCAACCGGTTAAAATTTATAATTTTTACTAAAATTTTAACACAAAAGTCGTATATTTATTGCAACCAACCATTCATACTAAAAAACATGCTGTTTACTCCAAATTCCGAACTTCCCGCTAGCAAACTATACAATTTATCTTTAATTGACACCATGTGTAGAGGCAACCAAGAACAAGTAGCGAAAATGGTGAAAGTTTTTACCAGTGAAATTTCTCAATCTGTCGCAGATATTAATACCGCTTTTTCAGAAAAAGATTTCTTAACTATAAAAAAACTCACACACAAAGTTAAACCTACACTTACATATTTTGGAGTTGAAAAATTACAAAAAGAATTACTTCTAATAGATGCATTATTATTGACAGATTTTGACATAACAACATTAGAAACACACTTAAATAATTTTACAAAATTAACAACTAAAGTTATTGATCAATTAAACAATGACTTTTAATAAAACAATACCTAAAACATGAAGAAAAAAATATTAGTAGTAGACGACGAAATGAGTATTTGTCTTTTGTTAGAGAATTTTCTTTCACAAGACTACGATGTAGTGTCTTTAAACAATGGTGCAGATGCACTTGAATGGCTAGAAGGTAACCTTCCTGACTTGATTATTAGTGATATTCAAATGACAAAAATGGATGGTTACGAATTTTTAACAAATGTTAGAAAAAGAGGTTTTACAAAACACACACCTGTTCTAATGTTATCAGCCAGAGCTGAAAGTAAAGAACGTATTAAGTGCTATCAGTTAGGCGCACAAGATTACCTAACTAAACCTTTTAATCCTGAAGAACTAGAAGAATTGGTTAAAAAAAATCTTTTCCCTATTCATTATGCCATAGAATGGTAATTGAGTGATTAAAACATTGCATTAAATAATCCCTAAAAACAATTATGAGCTCTACTTTAAATATATTATACATTGGGAACGAAGAAGAAGTATTAAAACAGCTAGGCCTGCAAGAAAATGTTTCTTTAACTATTGTAAATAACAACTTAGCTGCTGTAAACTTTCTTAATTCAAACAATAAACCAACTGCCATTATCTGCGACTATAATTTAACAGGTAGTAATGGTTTATTTTTATTTGATTGGGTAAGAGAACGTAGTGAATTTAACACCACCGCTTTTATTTTACTAACAAAAGAGTTTAGTGTTGACTTGTACAAAGAAGCATTTAAAAAGCGTGTTGATGATTTTTATGTAATTTCTCCAAACCTTTCAGAAAATCTTTTAACAAGAATACAATTTCTTCAGAAATTCAAAAGTAAAACTACACCTTCTGAGTTACCTATTCAGAAAAGCGACAACTACCATATGCCGTTTACAAAACGACTGTTCGATATTTTTGTAGCCGGATCAGTGCTTTTATTTGCCTCTCCTTTTTTATTACTTATTATTATAGCTATTAGATTAGAATCTAAAGGAAAAGTATATTACATTGCTAAAAGAGTTGGTCGTAAAACTTTTGATTTTTACAAACTTCGCTCTATGCGTACTGGTTCTGATGAGTTATTAAAAAAACTAGCTAAAGAAAAAAATCAATATAATACGGGAGCTGTACAAGAAAAAAATCCGCTAGATGTTCCTTGCCCTAGATGTAGTGCTTTACCTGAAGGAGAAACATGTTCTCCTATGATGTATGTAGACACGCATCATATTTGCGACTATTGGCACAATCATCAAAAAGCTGAAGCTGCAAAAAGCGACTCTACATTTGTAAAAATTGTTGATGACCCAAGAGTCACTAAAGTGGGGAAATTTATAAGAAACACAAGTATTGATGAATTACCTCAACTTATTAATGTACTAAAAGGCGATATGTCTATAGTAGGAAATAGACCTTTACCGGTATATGAAGCTGAATTATTAACAGCCGACACTTTATCTAAACGTTTTTTAGCTCCTGCTGGTATTACTGGTTTATGGCAAGTTGAATTAAGAGGGAAAGGTGGTGACATGTCTGAAGATGAAAGAAAACGCTTAGACAATGAATACGCTGATCACTTTAAGGATGGTAATTTTTCCTTTTGGTACGACATTAAACTAATATTAAGAACGATACCTGCTCTTTTTCAAAAAAGCTCAGTATAATTAAAACAAAATATTTAGGATTATTACATAATGAAAAACATTTCTAAAATTATTTTTTTTATCATAATTAACTTTTGTCTCATTCAAGTTACTACAGCTCAAACTAGCGAAATAAAAAGTAAACCTAGAGAAATACTTTTTCCTCCTCTAGAAGAATTAATTGAAGCGGCAATAAAAAACAATCCTGCTGTTAAGTTTAGAATATCTACAATGGAAGCGAAAGAATCTTTAGTGAAATCTGAACGCAATTATTGGACACGCAACTTTGGTTTACAGGCTGATTTTACATACGGAAACATAAATAACAGCTCATATAGTATTGAAGCTGAAGACAGCAATTTATTATCTACTTCTACCACCCAATTAAATTATGGCGCTGGTGTATATATGAAGTTTCCCATTTTTGACATTATTAATAGGAAAGCCCAAATTAAACAAGCTGAATTAGAAGTAGATCAAGCTAAAAACATGGCTGAAAGTCAAAAAAATGAAATCCGAGAGTTGGTTATAAAACAATATCAAGAAGCTATTCTAAAACAAAAATTGCTCAACATAAAATCTCATAATCTTGGTAATGCAAGAGTAAATATGGAAATGGTGGAAAAAGAATTTAGAAATGGAGTAATTGCCGTTTCAGAATATGTTCGTATTTCGGATATAACTTCTAAAATTGAAGTGGAATATGAAACTGCAAAATCTGACTTTTTTTTAGCAAAAAAATTACTAGAAAATACTATTGGATTTACAATAGGTAAAACTAATTCAAATTAGAAAAATGACAATAATTGAACTCATAAGATTAATATTAAAACACTTAAGGCTATTAATAATTGTGCCTTTAATGCTTGCATTATTAGTTTTGTTACTTACAAGCAAACCTAGCCTTGAATATTCATCGCAATCTATTTTATACACCGGTCTTGCATCAGGATCCTCAATTGAAATGGATAAGGCTTTCAATTATTATGCTACAAATACAGCATTTGACAATTTAATAAACATAATAAATTCAAGAGAAACTCAAGAAGAAGTAGCCATTAGACTGTTAAGTCAACATTTAATGTTACCTAAGGCAAACCCAAAATTTATATCTCAAAAATTATTTGAAGAATTAAAAAATAAAATTCCAAGTGAACTGTATGAATATGTAGATACAAATTCAACCAACCAAGAAAACAACAAAAATGATGTTGCTACAGAAGTACTTTTTCCTTCAGAAATAAATAGAGAAAGTTACGAAAAAACGGTAAAAAATCTTACTGATTTAATGAATAGTAGCAATACCAACTTTGTATATGAATTATTAAATTACGAAGATGAACATTATTCTCTTAAAGCAATATCATCAATAAAAGCAATGAGAATTTCAAGTAGTGATTTAATAAAACTTAGCTACACCGTAAATGACCCTGGTATTTGCCAGCAAACACTTGCTATTTACAATGAAGTTTGTATAAAAAATTATAAAAACATTAAAGAAAACAGATCAGGCTCGGTTGTTAAATATTTTGAATCTCAACTTGAACTTTCACGTGAAAAGTTAAAACAAGCAGAAAGTAAACTGCTCGAGTTTAACAAATCGTACAACATTATAAACTACTACGAACAAAGTAAAGCAGTAGCAGTTGTAAAAGAAGATATGGAAGTTGCTTACAACAACAAAAAGGCTGAATTAGCTGGTGTAAAAGCAGCAACCAAAAGACTTGAAGAAAAACTGAATATTCAAGACCAAATACAAACTAAAAGCACTCTTGTTCTTGAAAAAAAGGAAAAGTTAGGCGAACTTAATTATGAGATTGCCATTTCTGAAGCAGAATCAAACAATGATGAAGAAAGTATCGCTAGAATTTATGATTTAAAAAAGCAGGCAGAAAACCTTACAAACGAAATACGAGCTGGTGTTGATGAATTGTATAGATATCAAAATACACTTGACGGAGTACCAACAAGCAAAGTACTTCCTGACTGGATGAACACAGTTGTACAATCTGAAAACCTAAAAGCTGAAATTCAAGTAATGGATCAGCGAAATAAAGATTTTCAAGAACAATATGAAATATATGCACCAGCAGGAGCTAATATAAAAAGAATTGAACGTGAAATATCAGTTTCAGAACAAGGATATTTAGAAATTCTTCACGGATTAAACTTAGCCAAACTTAAGTTGCAAGACAGTGAAATGTCTGCAAATTTGAAAACAATTGATCCACCTTTTTATCCTTTAACACCAATACCTACAAAACGAAAAATACTTATTATTGCCGCCGCATTACTTGGAGGCATCTTAATTTTAGGTATAATTTTGGTTATGGAGTATTTTGATGATACTTTAAAAAACGCAAAAAAAGCAAGCGAAATTTTAAAACTAAAACCTTTAGGAATGATTCCTAAAATACTACTAAACCCAAGTACTATAAATCCTAAATATATACACCAACGTTTAGTAGAAATAATAACGCAAAACATTATACAGTCACTAACAACTCAACATTCAGAAAATAATACAAAAACCATTTTATGCTTTAGTACACAAAAAATGGAAGGAAAAACTGTATTAGCGGGTAATATTGCGAAAGGATTGAAGGAAAATGGTAAAAATGTTTTAGTACTAAACTACAATAATGAAGAACAGCCTATAAATGTTCAACGAAAATACTCAATAATTGATAAAATTTTAGGCAATCAAGATCCAAGGATTGATTTTGACAATCCTTTTTTGGCAAACCCTTCAACATATTTAGATGCTTCTGAATATCATACATATACAATAGACAAGCAATTTTATAAAGCAAAAAATTACATAGATATTCTTAACCTTAACAACATTAAGCTTAATTATACACCTGACTATGTAATTATAGAATTACCTGCATTAATTTACAACAATCATCCTGCAGAGTTATTCGCAAATTCAGATATTGATATTTTAGTTTGCAGATCAAATAGATTATGGGCTGAAGCTGACCAAACCGCATTAAATAACCTGTTACCACTTTCTGGTGAAAAAATGAAATTTATTGTGAACGGGGTAGAATTAAAAGAGGTAGAATCACTATTAGGCGATTTACCAAAAAAACGAAGCCAATTTAGAAAGAAGGTGAAAAACATGTTTAAATTTCAATTCTTTTCTAAAAACCAATTGTAATAATCAATGGAAAAACTTAAACAAATAATCCGTGAAGATAATTTCTTATCCCTAACAGGAAATGTTGTAATAGCAGTTCTTGGATTGGTTGGATTTGCATTACTTGCAAGAAGTTTATCTTTAGATATTTTTGGAGAATGGGTACTATTTATTTCAGCAGGTTCTTTTGTTGAAATGTTTCGATTTGGAATTACAAATACTGGCCTAATTCGTTATTTATCAGGCGCTGATGATAGCTCAAGAGTAAAACTAATAGGTTCAAATGCATTAATAGGTTTAGGTGCCACTACATTTATTGCTTTCTTATTAATAATTTGCAACAACTTTTTTAGTGAAGCCATTGGTAATTCAGGGTATAATTTGTTTTTTACTTGGTATCCATTATTAGCATTTCTAAATTTACCTTGGAACAACGCCCTAGTGGTTTTGCAAGCAGATAGAAAATATGCCAAAATTTTAGCTATTAAAGCTATGAATAGTGGAGCCTTCTTTTTAGTGATAGTAGCTCATTTTTATTTTTTTGAATTGTCACTTACACAATTGGTTTTAGCAATGTTATTTATTAATGCTACTACATCACTTACAACAATTATTTTAGGCTGGGACGGAACGAAACATATTATTAGTGCTTCTGCAGAAACAAATAAAACATTATTAAACTTTGGAAAATATACAACATTTACTCTTATAGGAAGTAATTTATTACGAAGCGCAGATGTACTAATTATAAGTTTAAGTCCTATGGGAAATGCAGCTGTTGCCTTGTATAGTATCCCATTAAAATTAACTGAATTACAACAAATTCCACTGCGTAGTTTTGTAGCTACTGCATTTCCAAAAATGTCAAAAGCAAGTGTTCACAATAAGATTTCTGAAGTAAAGGATTTATTTTACACTTATGCAGGAGCGCTTACTTACTTATTTGTTGGTATTAGTTTATTCACCTTTGTTTTTGCTGAATTTTTTGTATTTATACTTTCAGGTGATCAATATTTAAAGACAGATCCAGTTACAGGATTTAATGTAGTAAATATTGTACGCGTATTTTCAATCTACGGATTATTATTACCTATTGATCGTATGACAGGAATTGGTTTAGACAGTATTAATAAACCAAATATTAATGCCCTAAAAGTATTTTTAATGGTAATAGCAAATGTTGTTGGAGATCTTATTGCCATTTTCATATTCAAATCATTGTTACTTGTAGCTGTTGCATCTATATTTTTCACATTAGTTGGTATTTGGATGGGTATGTACTTTTTAAATAAAGAATTAACATTATCCTACCGAAAAATATTCTCGAGCGGCATCCGTTTTTACGCCGATTTATATAATAAAGCAATCAAGAAAAGTTACGCAAGTTAATAACCACTAATTAAACAAGAATATTAATGATAAAAAGCAACTCAAATCCATTTAATAATCACTCAGGTTCTGGCAATTTAGCCAACCCGAGAGCTATTATATTGTTATTTGTTGTTGTAGGTTTATTTGCCATAATATTAGCCAAAATGCAGGTTGTAGGAGTTGGTCTTTTATTAGCTTTGTTTGGTGCTTGTGTTTATGGCTATGTTTTATTCAAAAATCCTATTATAGGTTTTTTTACGGCAATAGCACTTAATTTTGTATTACTTGGTTTAGGAAGATATGTAAAAGGATTACCTCTTGGATTTGGAATAGATGGTATTTTTATTTTAACCTATTTAGCATTATTTTTTTCAAGATTTAAAGAAAGGATTGATTGGTCGCCAGCAAATAAAGATATTACTTATTTAGCCGCTATTTGGTTAATGTATATTGTTTTTCAAATTGTAAATCCTGAAGCACGCAGCATGGCTGCCTGGATTTCTGGTAGAGGTTTAGGGTTTTATTTCTTTTTGCTAGTTCCGCTTACATTAATGCTTATTAATACAAATAAAAAACTAGATTACTTTTTATATGTATGGGGAGCTTTTTCAATTCTTGCAACTTTAAAAGGAACTATTCAGCTTCTTTTTGGTGTAGATGCTGCAGAACAAGCTTGGTTAGACGGTGGTGGAGCAGAAACACACGTCCTTTTTGGAAAATTAAGAATTTTCTCTTTTTTTAGTGATGCAGGACAATTTGGAGCAAATCAAGGGTACGCTGGTGTTGTCTTCATTATTTTCTCAATGACTAAAAAAGGGCTCTCAAAACTATTTTTCATTGCTGTTGGCGTGTTAGGTTTTTATGGGATGATGATCTCAGGAACAAGAGGAGCCATTAGTGTGCCTGTAGTTGGTTTTATGACATATTTTGTACTAAGCAAAAACATTAAAATTCTTACAGTTGGCATCACAGGTATTCTACTTCTATTTGTATTTTTTAAGTACACCACAATCGCCAATGGGAATGCTCAAATTAGAAGAATGCGTGGTGCTTTTGATCCTAATAACAAATCATTACAAGTACGTTTAGACAATCAAAAAATATTAAAAGGATATCTTGCTTCAAGACCATTTGGTGGTGGTGTTGGACACGGAGGTGTAAAAGCACAACGATTTTTACCCAACGCATTTCTTTCACAAGTAGCAACAGATAGTTGGTATGTTTTAATTTGGGTTGAAACCGGAATTATTGGATTAACATTACACTTAATGATTTTGTTTTATGTAATGGGAAAAGCATCATATATGGTCTTTTTTAAAATTAGAGACCCCATTACAAAATTAAAAATGTCAGCTTTAATTTCAGGAATGGCGGGTGTTATGATTGCCTCTTATGGAAATGCAATTTTAGGTGGAATGCCTACAGCATTATTATTTTATGCGTCCATGGCAATTATATTAAATTCAGAAGTTTTTGATACTCCTGAACAAAACACAAAGCAACAATTAATAGAACAGTAATATTAGAATAATAAAAAGATTTATAAAATATAAAAACAACCCTTATGAATTATAGAAATATTAGAGAACTAAACAATGTAATACTTGAAAAACTTAGTATCATTCCCCGCGATTTCGATTTAATTGTAGGAGTTCCAAGAAGCGGTATGCTACCAGCAAACTTATTATCATTATATCTTAATAAACCTTATACTGATATTCACTCATTTTTAAATGGCCACATATATAAGGCCGGTGCACGAAGTCAATTTTTTGATGGAAATGGCTTTAAAAAAGTACTAGTGGTAGATGACAGTATTGCATCTGGATCAGCAATGACAGAATGTAAAGAAACACTAAAACACTTAGAATCTAAATTCGACATTAAATATTGTGCTATTTATATAATTCCTGGAAAAGAAAAAATGGTTAACTATCATTTTGAAATGGTACCACTACCAAGATATTTTCAATGGAATATTATGAACCATACAACTTTAGAAAAAGCTTGTTTTGATATTGATGGAGTTTTATGCCCTGATCCTTTACCAGAACAAAACGACGATGGTGAAAAGTATATTGATTTTATTTTAAATGCTCCGCCATTATTCATTCCTGGCAGTAAAATAGGAACTATTGTAACTTCTCGTTTAGAAAAATACCGAAAAGAAACAGAAACCTGGCTAAAAGCAAACAACATAAAATACAACGATCTTGTAATGTTAGATTTACCAGATATGAAAGCCAGACAAAAAGCAAATAATCACGGAGGTCACAAAGCAAAAGCTTATATGGCTAAACCTTATGTACTATTTGTTGAAAGCGAAATTACGCAAGCTATACAAATAAATCAGATAACTAAAAAACCTGTGTTATGTACGGCAAATTTTGAAATGATTTATGACTCTGAATCTTTCTTATACAATCTTAAAAGTGGAAAACACATGCCTTTCTTAAGAAAATATGCGCTAAAAGTTCGTGATAAGTTAAGAGAACTTAAAAAGTAACCCCATATTTAGGATAACAAGCTAAATTTCAATCAACTAAAAAACAATCATAGCATGCTAATATTTAACACAGTCCAACTAATTATCTTAATTCTAACAGGATTGGCTACCCTATATATTTTCGTGTTTTCAATCGCTGGTTTATTTTACAAACAGCGAGCATACAAACAAACTGAAAATCTTAAAAAAATTGCCGTACTTATTCCAGGATATAAGGAAGATGAAGTTATTATAGAAGTTGCCAATTCGGCTTTAAAGCAAAACTACCCTTCTAATCTTTACGATGTTGTGATTATTGCAGATTCTTTTTTAGAAGAAACACTTACAGAATTAAAAACGTTACCCCTTAGATTAATAGAAGTAAGTTTTGAAAAAAGCACAAAATCTAAAGCTTTAAACAAAGCAATGGCCGCACTAACTGACCAATATGATATTGCAGTTATTTTAGATGCTGATAATTTAATGGAAGCTAATTTTTTAAAAAAAATAAACGCCTCTTTTGAAGAAGAACATATTGCTGTGCAAGGACATAGAACCGCGAAAAACACAAATAATTCTTGGGCTATTTTAGATGCTGTGAGCGAAGAGATAAACAACCATATTTTTAGAAAAGGACACATTGTTTTAGGTCTTTCATCAGCCATCATAGGTTCAGGAATGGCATTTAAGTATGATTTTTTTAAATCATTAATGTCAACAGTGAAAGCTGTAGGTGGTTTTGACAAAGAGATTGAATTGAAAATGCTAAAAGATGGTTATAAAATAGCGTACCTTAATGATGCTATGGTGTACGATGAAAAAATTCAAAAAGCTGAAGTTTTTGGAAACCAACGAAGACGCTGGTTATCTGCGCAATTACACTATTTTAGAAAAGACTTTTTTAGTGCTTTAAAGCACCTTTTCTTAAAAGGAAATGTAGATTATTTTGACAAAGCAATACAATTTATTCAACCACCAAGAGTACTGTTGTTAGGAAGTGTAATGCTTTTTGGCTCTATTTTTATAATTACAAATTATGTGTTAGAAAATGAAACAGTTTTTTCGTTAAGTTGGCTTATTGTTGCTACGGCTTGCATTCTATCTTTTCTATTTTCTATACCAAGAAGTTTGTATTCTGTAAAAACCTTAAAAGCAGTAGCTAACCTACCAAAAGGTATGTTTATGATGCTGTTATCTTTACTTAAAATTAAAGGAGCTAACAAAAAATTTATTCATACTAAACACAGTTCTAACACTTAAAAACATAAGTAACATATTAAATAAAGCTAAATTAACAGTTCCCCCAAAACATTAATTAATGCATAAAAACAAATTTGAAAAATTAGAAGCTCTTCGTGGATTTGCCGCATTGTATGTGGTACTATTTCATACATTTCCTCAACAAATTAATTTGTTAGGAATTAATGTAGGCGTTCTTTTTAGATTTGGGTCTGAAGCTGTAATAGTTTTTTTTGTATTAAGTGGGTTTGTTATAAAATATTCTTTTGAAAAATCTAACGATAAATCTTTCAAAAACTATTTTAAAAGAAGATTCATAAGACTTTATATTCCCTTAATTTTTATATTTATTTTAGGTTACCTTATTAAATCATACAGTGAAGGTGCACTCGCCAATCCAGAATGGAGTTATTTATTATCAAATTTATTTATGCTTCAAGATGTAATTTCACAAAAACCAAATGTAATTGCTCCTCCGTATATGGGAAATGGCGTTTTATGGTCGCTATCTTATGAATGGTGGTTTTATATGTTCTTTTTTATAGCAACAGTTTATATTAACAATAAAAACCTTAATAAATGGATTAACATAACTGTTATTATTAGTGCTATTTCATACCTCTTCTACCCTTTTATTGTAAATAGAATAGTAATGTATTTTGCTATTTGGTGGACAGGAGCACGTTTTGCTGACTTATACTTAAAAGGAAATAGCATCACATATAAAGCAATGCTACCGTATGCTGCGGTACTTATTACGGTAACTTTAATTTTAGCCCTAAATTTTTATTTAAATTTCAACTACACAAAAATATATAGTTACCCACTTGTAGCCTTTCCGTTTATTGAACTTAGACATTTTGTTTTCACAATTATGCTACTTTTTACAGCAATTACCTGGAAAAATTTGAATTGGTTTGGCTTCAATACCTTGTTTGGAGTTTTTAAATATTTAGCACCTTGCTCCTATGTTATTTACATTTCTCACCACTATCTGGTGGTAAAGGCAACTTATTTAAATTTCATTAATAACACAATAATTGAATATGGACTTTATATTATTTTAATGATTCTTTTCTCATACTTGATAGAAGCCATAATATATGAACGTATTAAAAAATACTTATTCATTAAACCTATTAATAACAATATACCGTAAAAAACTTAATTAATTATGAAGATAGGAATAGAAGGACAACGACTTTTTCGGAAGAAAAAACATGGAATGGATATGGTGGCTTTGGAGCTTATCAGAAATCTCCAAGAAATTGATAAGGTTAATGAATATTTTATTTTTGTAAAGCCCGATGAAGATAATAAGGTTTTAAATGAAACACCTAATTTTAAAATTATTGAATTAGATGGTGGCTCATATCCTACATGGGAACAAATTGCCTTACCAAAAGCTGCAAAAAAATACGGTTGCGAAATATTACATTGCACAAGCAATACAGCTCCGTATGTTACTAATATCCCGTTAGTAACAACTTTACATGACATTATTTATATGGAGAGTTCTTATTCCAAAATACTAACCGGTAGCGCAACTACTTACCAAAAATTTGGAAATATTTACAGAAAATTAATTGTTCCAAGAGTTGTTAAAACCAGTGCTAAAATTATAACTGTTTCACATTTTGAAAAAAAACGAATTGCTGATTTTTTTAATATTAAAAATGACAATCGTTTAGAGGCTGTTTATAATGGTGTAAGTACACATTTCAAACCTATTTTAGATAAAACAGTACTAAATAGCGTAAAAGAAAAATACCATTTACCAGATAATTTTTTCTTTTTCTTAGGTAATACAGACCCTAAAAAAAATACCAAAGGAACCTTAAAAGCTTTTTCTGAATTTTTAAAACAAAGTAAATCAAATTACAAATTGGTAATGCTTGATTACGACACTCAGGAATTACAAAAATTACTCTCTGAAATTGGAGACAAACAACTTATCAACCATATAGTTTTAACGGGATATGTAGTAAATACAGATTTACCAGCAATATATTCATTAAGTACTATTTTCTTGTACCCATCATTAAGAGAAAGCTTTGGTATTCCTATGCTAGAAGCAATGGCTTGCGGAGTTCCTGTAATTACTTCAAATACATCTTCAATGCCCGAAGTTTCAGGAAATGCTGCACATATTATAAACCCTTTTAACCCTAATGAAATTACTGAAGGAATTATTAAAATTCTTTCAGATAAAGAATATTCAGAAGAGCTTTGTAAAAAAGGATTGGAAAGAAGTAAAGTCTTTTCATGGAAAAATATGGCCAAACAAGTTCTTGTATTGTATAATGAAATAAAAAACCCAACATCATGATTAAAGGAAAAGATATAATAGTAGTCGGTATCCAAGCTTGGGATATAGAAATTGGAAGCAATTGTAAAAATATAGCTTTAGAATTTGCTAAAAACAATCGTGTTCTTTATGTAAATCCGCCAATGGTTAGATCTACAATGACTAAAGATAAACACAAAGAAAGTATACAAAAAAGAATAAAAATAAAGAATGGTTTAGAGCCCGATTTAGTTGAATTAGCACCAAACTTATGGAATCTTTACCCAAAAAATTTAGTAGAATCTATTAATTGGATTGGGTCACACAGCATTTTTAAAATTTTAAATAAAAGAAATGCTCGCTTATATACAAACAACATTAAATCAGCTATTGAAAGGTTAGACTTTAAAAATATAATTCTTTTTAATGATAGCTCAATGTTTCTTGGTCTTCATTTAAGAAAATTTCTTCAACCTGATGTATATGTTTATTACATGAGAGATTATCTTGTAAAAGTACCATATTGGCAAAAACATGGCGAACGTTTAGAACCTGAAGTAGTGAAAGATGCAGATGTTCTTACAACAAACTCTGAATTCTTTTCAGAATTTGGTTTACAATACAACAAGCATAGTTATATGGTTGGTCAAGGGTGTGATGTTTCTCACTTTAATGATGAAGATAATTCCATAAAAATACCCGATGAATTTAAAAATATTCCTAAACCTGTTATTGGTTATGTTGGCTCTTTAACTACTTTAAGGCTTGACATTGAATTGCTAGAACACATGGCCACAGAAAGAAAAGATTGGAGTATTGTATTGGTTGGACCAGAAGATGAAGATTTCAAAAATTCCAATTTACACAACTTATCCAATGTATATTTCCTTGGAAGAAAAAACGAATCAGAATTACCAGAATATGTAAAAGGTTTTGATGTAGCAATGAACCCACAGCTGTCAAACAACTTAACAATTGGAAATTACCCAAGAAAAATTGATGAATATTTAGCAATGGGTAAACCTATAATTGCAACTCAAACAATAGCAATGCAAATGTTTAAAGAGTTCGTTTATTTAGGAGCCTCAAAAGAAGAATATGTTACTCTAACCCAAAAAGCATTGGATGAAAATTCACCAGAATTAGAAGTGAAAAGAATCAATTTTGCAAAAAGTCATACTTGGACCAATAATGTAAGTGCAATTTATGATGCTATTATTAAAGCAACAAAACACCGCATAAAATGGGACTAAAAGAAAAAATAAAGTCGAACGAGAAGTTAAAAAAGCTTGTACATTGGTCAATTCTTATCCCAAAACAAACTAGACCAAGGTTATGGATAAAATGGTTTGTAAACCCTTTCTACCATAAAAAAGGAAAAGGAGCCTGTGTACGACGAAGAACACGTATGGATGTGGTGCCTTGGAATAAATTTGAACTTGGAGACTATTCAACCATTGAAGATTTTTCAGCAATTAATAATGGGGTTGGACCCGTAATTATTGGAGATAGAACTAAAATTGGTTTAAGCAATACAATTATAGGTCCAGTTACTATTGGAAATGATATTCGTCTTGCTCAAAACATTACACTTTCTGGTTTAAACCATAACTACACAGACGTTACATTACCAATACATGTACAAGGGGTTTCTACAGCTCCAATTGTAATTGAAGACGATACTTGGATTGGTGCAAATGTTGTGGTTTTAGCAGGAGTTACCATTGGTAAACATTGTATTGTTGCAGCAGGAAGTGTAGTTACAAAAAACATCCCTTCTTTTTCAGTTGCTGTTGGTAACCCCGCAAGAGTATTAAAAAAGTATAACCCCAAAACCAAACTTTGGGAAAAAGTATAAATACACATTATGGAAATATTAAAAATCATTTTTTGGACATTATTATTTATCATTGTTTACACTTACATAGGTTATGGTATATTATTGTATTTCATAATTAAAATTCGAAGAATATTTAACATTGGTAAAAAAGCAGACATTGATCCACATTACGAACCTGAAGTTACCTTATTTATTGCTGCCTATAATGAAAAAGACTATGTAGCTGCAAAAATGAAAAACTCACTAGAGTTAGAGTATCCTAAAGAAAAACTAAACATTGTTTGGGTTACCGATGGGTCTGATGATGGCACACAAAACTTATTAGAAGGCTATCCAAATACCACTGTGCATCATTTAGATGCAAGAAATGGGAAAATTGGTGCTATGAATCGTGGAATGGATTTTGTAAAAACCCCAATTGTTATATTTAGCGATGCCAATACAAACCTAGGAAAAGAATCCATTAGACGTATTGTAAACCTTTTTGCAAATAAAAAAGTTGGTTGTGTTTCAGGAGAAAAACGTATTGTAAATAAAGAAAGTGATGTTGCCTCTGGTGCTGGTGAAGGATTGTATTGGAAATATGAATCTGCCTTAAAAAAATGGGATGCTGAATTATATTCTGTAGTAGGAGCTGCTGGTGAATTATTTGCTATTAGAACAGAGTTATACCGCCATGTTGAAAAAGATACCCTTTTAGATGACTTTATAATTTCACTAAGAGTTGCACAAGATGGATACATCATTCAATATGACCCTGAAGCGTACGCAATAGAAACGGCTTCAGCAAATGTAAAAGAAGAATTAAAACGTAAAGTTAGAATTTCTGCAGGTGGAATTCAATCTGTAGTAAGGCTACGTTCGTTATTAAATGTATTCAAATATGGTACGCTTTCGTTTCAATACATTTCTCATAGAGTTTTACGATGGACACTTACACCTTTATGCTTAGTACTATTAATACCGGTTTCATTTGTTTTAGCTTACAACGAAGGTATTTTTGAATTTGGATTGTATGCTATTTTATTTTGGCTACAACTACTTTTCTATTGTGCAGCATTATTAGGTTGGTTCCTAGAAAACAGGTCTACACGTATTAAAATTCTATTTGTTCCTTATTACTTTTTTATAATGAATTTATCGGTTGTACTTGGCTTTTTTAGATATATGAAAAAATCACAATCTGTAAATTGGGAGCGCGCGAAAAGAGCTCAATAAAAAACCAAAACATTTTCAAGTTCTAATTATTCATTACTGATACTTTTA
Source organism: Lutibacter holmesii (assembly GCF_042679665.1). Taxonomy (NCBI): domain Bacteria; kingdom Pseudomonadati; phylum Bacteroidota; class Flavobacteriia; order Flavobacteriales; family Flavobacteriaceae; genus Lutibacter; species Lutibacter holmesii. Next base: position 1,065,470 of record NZ_JBHTMV010000003.1, on the reverse strand, counting down.
CATAAAACCTCAACTTTCTGTATCAAGAAACATACTTTAGAATTTGAAAATGTTTTATAAATAAAAAAATTGCAAATAAATACTATATAAAATAGCTCTGTTTTAATTAAAAATTTGATTTAAAAAATTAACTTTTTTTGTTATCGCAGTTACATTAAATAGTGTTTAAGTTTTTAAAACAATAAATAGCCTATTAGCTACAATTCAAGAAAAATTGTATTGAATTAATTATGAAAAAATTTAAATTCACCCTGTTTTTGGGAATACTAGTAGTATTTCTAGTTGCAATATCACCCCTAATTGCAAGAATTCCTTCCTACACAATTAAAACAAACGGAAAATTATATATCGTTAATAAATTAAGTAGTAGTATTACTGTTTTTGACCTGTTTGAAGGAAAAAAAATAGTGGAAATACCAATTAAAGTAACTCCACATGAACCAATCGCAATAGCTGATCAAAATAGGTTAGTTGTCACAAATTATGGCACGGCAAGTGTAAGTGGTAAAAGTTTAACCGTTATAAATACCAAAACCAATACTATAGAAAAAAAAATAGATTTAAAGGAAAGCTTAGCTCCGCACGGAATTATTGATTTTCCTAATTCCAATAATGTTGGAGTGGTTACTGACTTAGGAAATGATTTACTAGAAGTTAATATAGAAACCGGAGAAATTGTAAAAAGAATACTTACTGAACAAATTGTAAGTCACCTAGTAGTTCTTCACCCCAAAAAACCTTTAGCTTATATTACAAATACATATTCTGGCTCAGTAAGTGTTATTAACCTTGATCTTGATAAAGTAATTAAAATAATTCCTTGCGGAAAAGGCACAGAAGGTATTGATATTACACCCAACGGCAAAGAAGTTTGGGTAACAAACATTAAAGAAAATACAATAAGCATAATAAATACCGAAACAAACAAAATTACACACACACTCCCAACAGGACAAGAATCATATAGATTAAAATTTTCTGTTGATGGCAACTATTGTTTAGTACCAAACTCTAGAGACGGCACAATTTCAGTATACCATACATCTACAAAAAAACAAATAAAAACAATATTAGTTAGAGGGAAAGTTAATTTTATAGAACGTTTCCTTTTCCATACTCCTCGCCCAGTTGGACTATTAATTCACCCAAACGGATTGTATGCATTTGTAACCAATTCAAATGCAAACGAAGTAATAGTTTTAGATATGAAAACATTTACAATTGTAAGTACTATAGGAACAGAAAATGTACCTGATGGTATGGCCATTGTAGAATAGAAAGCTTTATTATTCATATATTTATACAATAGCAATATTTTAATAAAATATGTAACTAATAAAGTGTGTAAAATTGTCATAAATTACTAAAAATGGAAACTGTTTTAATTACTGGAGGAAACGGATTAATTGGTAAACACTTAAATCATTTACTACAAAGTAAAGGTTATAAAGTAACTATTTTAAGCAGATCGAATTCAGACAGACCGAACACCTATTTTTGGGATATTGAAAAAGGATTTATTGAGCAGGAAGCCATTGAACAAGCTGATTTTATTATTCATTTAGCAGGAGCCGGAATTGCTGACAAACGTTGGACTAAAAAAAGAAAGAAAGAACTTATTGATAGTCGTGTTCATTCAACGCAACTACTATATAAAAAAGTAGCACAATTCAACCCAAATTTAAAAGGTTTTATTGCTGCTTCAGGTATTGGGTATTACGGAGCAACTACTTCTGATAAAATTTACATTGAAAATGATACTGCTGGAACTGATTTTTTAGCTACAATTTGTAAACTTTGGGAAAAAGAATCACTTATGTTTAACACCATAAATATTAGAACTGTTATTTTTAGAACTGGAATTGTACTTTCAAAAGACGGTGGTGCTTATACAAAAATTAGCAAGCCAATAAAAATGGGCGTTGGAGCTGCATTAGGAAATGGAAAACAATATATGCCTTGGATTCATATTATAGATGTATGTAATATGTACTTAAACGCTATTGAAAATCCTAACTTGCACGATATTTATAATGCTGTAGCTCCAGAACATATTACAAATAAAGAATTTACAAAACTCACGGCCAATAGCTTACACAAAAAAATTAGACTTCCAAATATCCCAAGTTTTGTACTTAAAACGCTTTTAGGTAAACTCGCTGTAATATTGTTAACTGGTTCAAGAATTTCTTCTGAAAAAATAATTACTACTAAATTTAAGTATAAATACCCTTCATTAAAAATAGCCTTGAAGCATATAAATTCATAAAAAATATTTATTTACAAATTAATTAAATTCAAACCTTAAATTTCTTTTAAGTTCAGGAAAAGGAGTATCAGAATTTACAAGTTTTTGAATTAATACATCTCTCACCAAATTAACATCATGGTGGTAATATGTTGCCCATTTATAATCTTTATATAACGTGTTTATTTGTTTTAACCTCTTATGGGCAAAATCCAATGTCATTAAAAAAGGAGATTTCTTTTTAGCTTCATTTACATGAACTATTTTTAACACTTCATTACTATTAACTTCTAAGCAAAACACCTTTTCTGTAGAATTTAACGAATGAAAATCAGACCAAATAGCGTAACCTATATAATAATTTTGGTTTTTATAGTTTTCAACTCCTTTAATATTCCATCTACAATTGGCAACTCTTCCCCAATGGTTTGAATATCTGTACACACCATTGTTTGAATACAAATATAAACTCCCTGATTTACTTTTATAATGTGGTGACTTTTCTTTAAAAAAATGAATATCAACCATCTCAAATTCACAATAAGTATGTTTATGAAAATTGAATTTAGTTTTGGTTTTCAAAGCGTTGTAATTTACAAGTGCACAAAAGTATCAATTAACAAGTCTTTCAACAATTTTTTTAACTGGTAAAATTTCTTTGGTATGTGAAATACTTGGTCCGGCAACCCAAACCGTTTTGTAAGTAGCTTTTTTAGCTGCATTTTCTGTAGCTCTCATTCCAATAGAGAAACGAATCATTTTTACCCATTTTTTAAGCCTTTTATTCTTATTCAAAACACTTTCTAACCAAGTTTGTTTGGTTCCTATTTTTTGAACATAAGGCGTATTTATTACTGTACAAGGTGTTCCAGAAATTCTTTCAGTTACAACAATATCATTGGCTGAATATGTAACACAGGCTTGTTTATATTCATTTGTAATTTCAGCTTCAAGAGAAGCTATAAATGGACTTCCAATTGAAACACCCTCAGCTCCATAACTTAACATTTCTTCTAATTCAGATTTACAGCCAACTCCACCAGCAGAAATTATTGGAATTGTACAATTTTCCACTAAATTTGAAATTAACACTTCAGGAGATGTATCTCCACGATGACCACCAGCTAAATTATTTACGGCTATAATAGCATCGGCACCTAATTCTTCCACTTTTTTGGCAAATTTTAAATCTACCACGTCACAAAAAACCTTGATGTTTTTTTTATGAGCTTCTAAAATGGTTTCTTTAGGGTTTCCCAAAGATGTTATAATAAAATCTGCTCCTTCTTCACAAATTACTTGTAATTGATCTTTATACTTTAAATTAGATTTATTAACTATTAAATTAAACCCAAACGATCCACCTTTAACTTTTGCGGCTTTTAACTCCTTTATAGCCGCTCTTAATTCATTTAGCGTTCTATAATTTAACGCAGGTATACAACCTGCAATACCACTTTTCATAGCTTCAATTACCATAGTTGTATTTGAAACCAAAAACATAGGTGCTTGTATTATTGGGTATTTAATTTTTAAAAGCGCGGTTAACTTAGTTGGTTTCATATAAAGTGGTTTTCTCAAATATAGCAAATTTAAATTATGCACGCATAATAATATAAAATGGCTCTTTCCTGTATTAACATATAAAAATCAACTTTAAGTTTTTTTTAACCAGTTGAATCACAACCATTCATTTTCACTTTAGTAATTTCAGCATCTAAAACTGAAACTACATATTTTATGACTAGAAAAATTACAATCCACCTATTAGCTTTTATTACAAGTTTACATTGTATTTCTCAAACAAAAAAAGACACTATACAAGACACATCACAAGAAACGGTTAAACTACTTTCTGAAATTAAAGGGAATGTTTTAGATGCTCAAAGTAAAGAGCCTTTACCTTACACAAACATTATTATTAAAAATCAAAATCGCGGTGTTATTAGTAATGAAAAAGGTGACTTTTCATTAAATATTTTAAACATTTCAAAAACAGATTCCATTTGGTTTCAATACATTGGGTATGCTACCAAAAAAATAACTGTAAACCAGTTAATGTTAGACTCAACAATACTTCTTGATCAAGATGTTTACTCTATGAATGAAGTTTTTATTTTAAGTCAAGACATTGACCCAAAAAAAATTGTGAAAAACGTTTTAGAAAATAAAGAAGTAAATTATGTGACTTCAACCCAAAAAAATCAAACATTTATTAGAACGCGTTACACTACAGATATAGAAAAATTTGACATCGAATTTCAAAAAAGCACCTTTGAAGAAATCAACAAAGAAATGATTGATGATTTTAAAAATAACGTTCCTAAGCACTCTACATCATATTCAGATTTTTTAGGAAATGTTCTTATAAGCACCAATGAAGATGATGAACTAGAATTAAAAATAGATCCAATTAAACTAGTTTCATTAAAAGAAGAAGATATTGCTGAACTTGATAAAATTGAGAAACTTTTTGATAGTTTATTTAAAAACACTGGCGAAAAAGAATACTGGAAAATTAAAAGTGGACTTTTCGGGGGGAAAATTGATATTCCTGAAGAAACTGAATCTGATACTTTAGACGAAAACACTCATAAAATTAAATATATCAATCAAAGTATAAAATACAAGTTAGGCTATGCTACTTTTGAAAACAAAAAAAAGTGGGAGTTTTTACATAAAACGGGGAATTATAATTACACAGTAGCAGGACTTACAAATGTAAACGGAGAAGATGCTTACATTATAGATTTTACACCAAAAAGTGATGGCGAATATGAAGGTAGGCTTTACATTTCGGTAGAAACATCAGCATTAATAAGAGCCGATTATAATTATGCGCCTGGTAAAATTGGAAAGGACTTTCAATTGTTAGGTATTGGTTATTCTGAAACGGCTTTTTCTGGATCTATCTATTTTGAAAAAACAAATAATACTTCTTATACGTTAAAATATTTCTCTACAAAAAGTGAAAATCAAGTAAGCATCAACAGAAAATTTGCACTTCAAAAAAAGCAAAATAAGTTTTTATTTGATAAAAATTTAAATGAAATAAAAGCTCGTTTTAAAATGATTGCAACCAATGCAACCACCATTGAGTATATGGTTATTGAAAATGAAAATATTCCTAAGACTACTTTTACCAATTTTAAAGAACAAGAAAAAATGAAGGTAATTTATGTAGATCAATTTGATGAGAGTCTTTGGAAAGATTATAACATTATTGAACCTACTCAACAAATGAAAACTTATAAAAAGCTTCAATAAAACGCATAAAAAAAGGCTCCCAAATTGGGAGCCTTTTTAATTATATATTTCAAAGACTAGTCTTCTTTTACTTCTTCAAAATCAACATCTTCAACATCATCATTTCCACCTGCTGGCTCAGCATCTCCTGCAGGAGCGCCTTGCGCTTGACCTTCTTGTTCTGCTTTGTACATTTCTTCACTAGCAGCTTTCCAAGCTTCATTAATCTTTTCCATTGCAGCATCAATTTGTGCAAGATCTTTAGATTCGTGAGCAGTTTTTAATTCAACTAAAGCAGCTTCAATAGGTTCTTTTTTATCAGCTGATAATTTTTCACCAAACTCTTTCAATTGTTTTTCAGTTTGGAAAATCATTGAATCTGCAGCATTTACTTTTTCAGCAGTTTCTTTTGCATTTTTATCTGCATCAGCATTTGCTTCAGCATCAGCTTTCATTTTTTCGATTTCCTCTTCAGTTAATCCAGAAGAAGCTTCAATTCTAATATCTTGTGTTTTATTAGTAGCTTTATCTGTTGCAGAAACTTTAATAATACCATTTGCATCAATATCAAAAGTTACTTCAATTTGAGGAGTTCCTCTTTGTGCTGGTGGAATTCCATCTAAATGAAAACGACCAATTGTTTTGTTATCTGCAGCCATAGCACGTTCACCTTGTAACACGTGAATTTCTACTGATGGTTGGTTATCTGCTGCTGTTGAAAACACTTGAGATTTCTTTGTTGGAATTGTAGTGTTTGCATCAATCAACTTTGTCATTACATTCCCCATAGTTTCAATTCCTAATGATAATGGAGTAACATCTAATAACAATACATCTTTTACATCACCTGTTAAAACACCACCTTGAATTGCTGCACCAATTGCAACAACCTCATCTGGATTTACCCCTTTTGAAGGTGCTTTTCCAAAGAATTTCTCAACAGCTTCTTGCACTGCAGGAATACGAGTTGAACCACCAACTAAAATAATTTCATCAATATCTCCAGTTGATAAACCTGCATTTTTCAATGCTGTTCTACAAGGCTCAATTGTTCTTTTTACTAAATCATCAATTAATTGTTCAAATTTAGCTTTAGATAATGTTCTTACCAAGTGTTTAGGACCACTTGCTGTAGCAGTTACATAAGGTAAATTAATTTCTGTTGAAGCAGAAGATGATAATTCAATTTTTGCTTTTTCAGCAGCTTCTTTTAAACGTTGTAAAGCCATTGGATCTTCACGTAAATCCATATTTTCATCAGCTTTAAACTCTTCAGCTAACCAATCAATAATTTTTTGATCAACGTCATCACCACCTAAGTGCGTATCACCATCTGTTGCTAATACTTCAAAAACACCGTCTCCTAATTCCAATATTGAAACATCATGTGTTCCTCCACCAAAGTCAAAAACAACAATCTTTTGATCTTCTCCTTTTTTATCTAATCCGTAAGCTAATGCAGCAGCAGTAGGTTCGTTAATAATACGACTTACTTTTAAACCTGCAATTTCACCTGCTTCTTTTGTAGCTTGACGTTGAGAATCATTAAAATAAGCTGGTACAGTTACAACTGCTTCACTTACTTCAGTTCCTAAATAATCTTCAGCCGTTTTCTTCATTTTTTGAAGAATCATTGCTGAAATTTCTTGAGGCGTGTATAATCTTCCATCAATATCTACTCTTGGAGTATCGTTATCACCTTTTTGAACTGAGTAAGGTACACGATCAGCTTCCATTTTACTTTCTGAATATTTGTTCCCCATAAAACGTTTAATTGAATAAACTGTTTTTGTTGGGTTAGTAACAGCCTGACGTTTTGCAGGATCTCCTACTTTTCTTTCTCCTCCTTCTATAAATGCAACAATAGAAGGTGTAGTTCTTTTTCCTTCTGCATTAGGTATAACAACTGGCTCGTTACCCTCCATTACAGAAACACAAGAGTTGGTTGTTCCTAAATCTATTCCTATAATTTTACTCATAATTATATATATTTATTTTTTGTTCTTAATTAATTTTTTAATTCTACATATACAATTTGTCAATGATTATGCCATTAGAAAAAATATGTCAAGTTGTCATAAAACATATTTCTTGCGTTTTAAATTGGCATAAATATGAAAAAAAGTACTGCAATATTTACATAAAATTGACACCTTATTTGAACAATATCCTATATTTGACAACTTAAATTTAAAATGTACATATGGAGTGTATTTCAGTATTTGACATGCTAAAAATTGGGGTTGGACCTTCAAGTTCACATACCTTAGGACCTTGGCGTGCCGCTGAAAGATGGATAAATCATCTTAAAAAGGAACAGTTATTTACACAGGTAACAAGTATTAAAGTTGATTTATATGGTTCGTTATCATTAACAGGAAAAGGACACGCCACCGACTTAGCTATTGTTTTAGGTTTGGCCGGTAAAGATCCAGAGTATATAAATACCGAAACTATTCCTTCAATTATTCAGCAAATAAAAGAAACAAAACAAATTCTTTTTGGAAATGAAATACAAATTGATTTTAACATAACTAAAGATATTATTTTTGATCAAACATTTTTACCGTTTCATCCAAATGGTATTAAATTTACCGCTTACAAAAACTGCTTTGAAATTTCAACCGACACCTATTACTCTATTGGTGGTGGTTTTGTTGTTCGTGAAGAATTAATTCACGCGAAAGAGAACATAAAAATTCACAAAACATTTCCTTACCCTATTCAAAATGCCAAAGAATTAGAAACGTATTGTGAGCAAAAAAAATTAAAGATTTCTGAAATTGTTTTAGAGAATGAAAAGTCACTACGATCTGAACAAGAAATTGATTTTGAGCTTGAACGAATTTGGAATACCATGCTTGAATCTATTTACACAGGTTGCCATACCAACGGAAAATTACCTGGCGGATTAAATGTTAGAAGACGTGCTTTTGACATGTATCAAAAACTAAAAGGAGACATTCCGTATACCAATTCAACAAATTGGATAAAAAGCATACGACGTACTAAAGTAAAATTTAGAGAAATATTAAAATGGGTAAGTTGCTTTGCACTAAGTGTAAATGAAGTAAATGCAGCTTTAGGAAGAGTTGTAACAGCACCTACTAACGGAAGCGCTGGTGTTATACCGGCGGTACTTTTGTATTATTTAACTATTGAAAATCACCAAGCCGGTTTTAAAGAAATTAAACAATTTTTATTGGTGGCCAGTGAAATAGGAAGCATTTTTAAAAAAGGTGCAACCATTTCAGCTGCTTTGGGTGGTTGCCAAGCAGAAATTGGAGTTTCAAGTGCCATGGCTGCAGGTGCATTAACTGAACTTTACGGTGGAACTCCCGAGCAAGTATTAATGGCTAGTGAAATTGCAATGGAACATCATTTAGGTTTAACGTGTGACCCCATAGCTGGTTTGGTTCAAATTCCTTGTATTGAAAGAAATGCAATGGGAGCAATTAAAGCCATAAATGCAGCTGAACTAGCTTTAGATAGCGACACGAAACACGCCAAAGTTCCATTAGATAAAGTTATTAAAAGCATGTACGAAACCGCGAAGGACATGAACTCTAAATACAAAGAAACTTCAGAAGGTGGATTGGCAGTAAGTGTAAATATCTCTGATTGTTAAAATAAATTTATTTTAACAAAATTTATTCTTTATATTTGAAAGTAAACTATAAATTAATTAAAAAAAATTCTATTCTCATGAGTAAACTCGATGAAAAAATAGCTCTATACCAAGGCGAAATGACAAAATTAGGTTTAAGTTTTGATGCTGATTTATTAACTGCTGTAACAAAAGGATTAGGACCTTCTATTTACAAAAAAGATGCTGAAACTGTTTCTGGATCAGATGAAAAAGAATTAGCTACTGTAAAAAACAACTTCTTAATTAAAAAATTAGGTCTTGCTGATGGTCCTCAATTAGATGAAGCTATTGCTTCTGTTATTGAAAAAGTTGGTAAATCTAACAGAAATAAATATAGAGCAATTGTATATTATTTATTAGTTAAAGAATTAGGACAAGAATCTAAGTATTAATACTGTCTTGTTTAAAAACAAAAAAACCTGCGAATGCAGGTTTTTTTTGTTCTTATTTAGTTCTTATTTAGTTCTTATTAACGTGTGAAAACTAACTCCTTTTCACTTGAAAGATTTCCATCAAAAGCATATCCTTCATAATTAAAACCTTTTAAATCTTCAACAGACTCAATTTCATTGTCAATAATATAGCGTACCATTAAACCACGTGCCTTTTTAGCAAAAAAACTTATTATTTTAAGTTTTCCATTTTTATAATCTTTAAAAACAGGAGTAACAACAGGTGCTTTTAACACCTTTGTTTTTATAACTTTAAAATATTCATTACTTGCTAGGTTTATTAAAGCCTCATCTTCTTTTAACTCAGAATTTAAAGCATCTGTTACTTTAGTATCCCAAAACTGGTATAAATTTTCCTTTCTACCAACCTTTAATTTTGTACCCATTTCTAAACGGTAAGGCTGCATTAAATCCAAAGGTTTTAACAAACCGTATTGCCCAGAAAGTATTCTTAATTTATCTTGCAGTTGATCTATTTTAGTTGAAGAAAGAGAATATGCATCTAAACCCACGTACACATCTCCTTTAAAAGCAAAAACGGCCTGTTTAGAATTCTCTAATGAAAACGGTAATGCCCATTCTTGATTACGTTTCCAGTTTAATTCTCCTAAATTAGCTGAAATACTCATTAATTCAGATAATTTTTTAGGTGATTTCTTTTTTAAAACTGCATTTAATGTTGAAGCTTCCTTTAAAAAAATTCCTTCGGTAAATACTGAAGTTGGTACTTTTGTTTCAAAATCTAATGATTTTGCTGGAGAGATTACTATTTTCATTTTCTAAATTTATTTCTTTTCACACTGTAAATTTACTACTTAAAATAGAAAAACAAACAATAATTACATACCATAAAATTATGTTGAAATAGTTAAAACTTATACTAATTCATCAATAAACTGTTGCATACTTTTAAATAACAAGCCAACGTGGTAACCATCTACCAAAGCGTGATGTACTTCAACTGAAAATGGTATTTTTTTAAGGTTATTTTCAGTAAAAAATTTTCCAAATATAATTTTTGGAATTCCTTTACTAGCTTCATCTCCTTTACGTGCATGTTTAAAACCTGTAAGTGAAATCCAAGGTAATGTAGAACAATGTACCATTTGCACCTCATCTTCTTGGGCATCAAAAGTTACTCCTTCTTTGTGTTTTTTAATAATACTTTTACCGTTTGTATCAAATTCAAAAATTGAAGAAACATAAGGGAAATCACAAAATGAAAACGTAAAATCTTCATTTAAAATTGTAGAACCTATTGGAACGCTATCATACTGAACTACTTTTTTATTTTTAATTCTAAGTTTTAACTCAGGAATTTCATTTATACTTTTTATAGCCACAAAAATACAAGCCAACGAAAAAGACAAATCATGCTTTTTACAAAACGAGTATAAATTTGTAACATTTAAGTTTGCGGTAACATTAAAAAAAGGATCTTCATAGGTGCTAAAAAACTCATATTGCGCTTTTCTGCTCCAATTTTCAATAGCTATTTCTTTCATTTAATCTTTTTGATTTACGGTATAAGTTTTCCATTTTTCCAAACAATCAACCATATCTTGTGGAATTTCAGAATTAAAACGCATAAACTCTTTAGTAGTAGGATGCTCAAAACCTAAAGTTTTAGCGTGTAACGCTTGCCTTGGAAGAGCTTTAAAGCAATTGTCTACAAACTGCTTGTATTTAGTAAATGTTGTACCTTTTAAAACTTCATTACCACCATAACGTTCATCATTAAAAAGGGTATGTCCAATATGTTTAAAATGTGCTCTAATTTGATGAGTTCTTCCAGTTTCTAATTTACATTGTACCAATGTTACGTAACTAAAACGCTCTAAAACTTTATAATGAGTTACTGCATGTTTTCCAAAATCACCTTCAGGAAAAACACTCATTTGCAGTCGGTTTTTTAAACTTCTACCAATATTCCCTTCTATGGTTCCTTCGTCTTCTTCAATATTTCCCCAAACCAACGCATAATACAAACGCTCTGTTGTACGGTCGTAAAATTGTTTAGACAAATGTGCCATTGCAAATTCAGTTTTTGCAACAACCAACAAACCACTGGTATCTTTATCAATTCTATGCACTAATCCAGGACGTTCGTTTGAATTATTTGGTAAATTTTCAACATGGTGAATTAAAGCATTTACCAACGTACCACTGTAATTTCCGTGACCTGGATGCACTACCATTCCGGCAGGTTTATTCACTACAATTACTTGGTCATCTTCAAATAAAATATCTAATGGAATATCTTCAGCAACCAACAAATTTTCATGCGGCGGATGCGATAATACTACGCGAACAACATCATGAGGTTTTACTTTATAGCTTGATTTTACTGCAATATCATTCACTAAAATATTCCCTGCTTTTGCAGCTTGCTGAATTTTATTACGCGTAGCATTTTCAATAAAATTCATTAAAAATTTATCTACTCGCAAAGGTTCTTGACCTTCGTGTGCTACATAATTAAAATGTTCGTAAAATTCTTCTTTTTCTATTTCTTCAATACTCATTAGTTACTTCCTTCAGTTGTTGATTTGTACCTTCCTGTTCCTTCACCATCACCCAACATTAAGGTAATCATAGAGTTTTTTGGAATTTTATCTCCTATTTTTAATTCTTTTCCTTTAAATTTTAAACCTCTCACAACATCTTTTGCAATATCTTTCACTAATATTTCTGTTGAAGAAACTCTAAAACCAATACCTAATAATTGCGAAGTTGCTTGTCTTTTTGTTCTTCCAAACAAATCAGGAATTACAACATCATTATAATTTGAAGGGTTTAAAGTAAGGTAAATCTTTCTTTTTTCCTTTACAAAAGTACCTGCTTCTGGGCTTTGTTCAATCACAGATTTTGGTGGGTAATTTGGATTATAACTTGCTGAATCAATTACAACAAATTTTAAATCTAAATCTTCCAATATGCTTTCTACACTTAACAAACTCTTTTTCTCTAAATTTGGAACTTCTATTTTTTGATCGTGATTTGTAGTGATATCTAACCACTTCATTACTGCAAAAATAAAAAGTACCAAACCAACAATGGCTAATACTAATTGTTTTAAAAATGTTTTAGACTTGATAAACTGAAAAAGACCCATTTTATTTATTTAAATTTTATGCAAATATACTTTTTTTGAGCTGAATTGTTTGCCAGTTCAACTTTTGACTTTCAAATTTTAAATCTTTAAACTTTTAATAGTAAGTTTGTAGTTATATTCAATAACTACAAATGAAAAAAAATATTGCCATAATAATGGGTGGCTACTCTTCAGAAGTTGATATTTCTTTAAAGAGTGGGAATGTTGTATACCAAAATGTTTCAAAAGAAATTTACAACACATACAAAGTTCATATTTTAAAAAACAAATGGGTTTTGGTAGATGATAACCAAAATGAACACCCAATAAACAAACACGATTTCTCAGTTGAAATTCATGGCGAAAAATTAACTTTTGATTGTGTTTTTAATGCCATTCACGGTGCACCTGGTGAAGACGGTACCATTTTAGCCTATTTTGATTTAATTGGCTTAAAACACACGTCTGCTCCTTTTTATCAAATGGCGTTAACTTTTAACAAACGTGATTGTTTAAGTGTTGTAAAACAATATGGTATAAAAACGGCTACATCTTATTTTTTAAATAAAGGAGATGCTATTGCTATTGAAAAAATAATTGAAAAAGTAGGTTTACCTTGTTTTGTAAAACCAAACAATGCAGGTTCAAGTTTTGGAATTTCAAAAGCAAAAACCAAAGAAGAAATACTACCTGCAATTGAAAAAGCCTTTCAAGAAGATTCAGAAATTTTAATTGAATCGTTTTTAGATGGACGTGAAATTACAATTGGTGTATTTATATATAAAGGTGCAATTAAAGTATTGCCAATGACTGAAATTTTAACAGAGAATGACTTTTTTGATTATGAAGCCAAGTATTTAGGAAAGTCTGAAGAAATTACACCTGCACAAATTTCAACTGAACTACACAAAAAACTTGAAACTGTAGCAATTAAAACCTACAAAGCTTTAAATATGAGTGGTTTTTCAAGATCTGAATATATAATTGTAAACAGTGAACCTCATTTTTTAGAAATGAATACGGTTCCTGGTTTAACAACTGAAAGTTTAATTCCACAGCAAGCTGCAGAAGCCGGAATTAGTCTTTCAGAACTTTTTCATAATGCCATTGAAACGGCTTTAAATAACTAATTATGCGCAAAGCAATTTTCCCAGGGTCTTTTGATCCTATTACTTTAGGCCACGTTGATATTGTAAACAGAGCTTTACCTTTATTTGATGAAATTATTATTGCTATTGGTGTAAATGCTGATAAAAAATATATGTTTTCACTAGAAGAGCGTGTAAACTTTATTAAAGAAAATTATAAAGATTTTCCAAAAATAAAAGTAACAACGTATTCTGGCTTAACTACAGATTATTGCCAAAAAGAGGAAGTAGATTTTATTTTAAGAGGTTTAAGAAATCCTGCCGATTTTGAATTTGAAAAAGCCATCGCTCAAACTAATAGAAAACTTTCAAATATTGAAACAGTTTTCTTATTAACATCACATGACACCGCTTTTATTAGCTCTAGTATTGTACGCGATGTGTACCGTCACGGTGGAGATATTACAGGTTTTGTACCTAAAAGTGTTTTAAAAAAATAATTTATTTATGAAGAATTTTCTTTATGTTGCTGTATTCATTTTAATAACTTCTTGTTCAGAAAAAAAGCAAACTTCAACCTTTGATTTTACTACTAAATTTGAAAAATCAAACGGAACCGAAACTACAACGTATACAGAAACTATTGAATATTACCAGCAATTAGCTGAAGTGTATCCTGAAATTTCTATCCAAGAAATTGGAAAAACAGACAGCGGAAAACCATTGCATATAGTTACACTTAGCCCAACAAAAGAGTTCGATTTTAAAAACTTACGTTCAAAAAATATAATTTTAATTAACAACGGTATTCACCCAGGAGAATCTGATGGTATTGATGCAACAATGCTATTGTTAAGAGATATCTCTCAAAATTCAGAAAAATTAAAGCAATTAGAAAACATTGTGCTTGCGGTAATTCCTATTTACAATATTGGAGGTTCTCTAAATAGAAACAGTCATACGCGTGCCAACCAAAACGGACCAAAAGAATACGGTTTTAGAGGTAATTCCAGAAATTTTGATTTAAATAGAGATTTTATAAAAGCAGATACTAAAAATGCTCGCACATTTGCGCAACTATTTCATTTGGTAAAACCTGTAATTTTTATAGACAATCACGTTAGCAATGGTGCAGATTACCAATATGCAATTACTCATTTATTTACGCAACACAACAGATTAGGCAATGATTTAGGGATTTTTATTGAAGACAAAATGCGTCCAAGTATTGAAGCTTCTTTATTAGAAAAAGACATTATAATTACACCTTATGTAAATGTTTGGAGAAACACACCAAGAGCAGGTTTTAGTCAGTTTTTTGATTCTCCAAGATATTCTACCGGCTACACAACCTTATTCAACACCTTAGGAATGATGGTTGAAACACATATGTTAAAACCTTACAAGCAACGCGTTGAACAAACGTATGCTTTAATGGAATCTATGATAGATTTTACTATTGAAAATGATGCAGAAATTAAAGAATTACAAAAAAACGCAGTCGCTAAAATTTTAGAAAAAGACACCTACCCTATTTCGTATAATTTAAATAAAGATGCGTTTGCTACGTATACTTTTAAAGGCTACGAAGATTCATATATTGACAGTAAAGTAACCAACGGAAAGCGACTGTTTTATGATAGATCTAAACCTTATGCAACTCCAATAAAATACTTTAATGAGTATACCGTTTCAAAAGAAATTAGCATTCCAAAAGCGTATATTTTAAAACAAGGTTGGTGGAAAATTGTTGATCGTTTAAACGATAATAATATTGAGTATACTATCTTCAAAAAAGATACAACTATTAATGTACAAGAACAACATATTAAAGATTATAAAACGGCAACTCGCCCGTACGAAGGTCATTATCCACATCACTCAACAACGGTAACAGCAACAAATAAAACTGTCACTTTTAAGAAAGGAGATTTATACATTCCTGTGAATCAACCTGGCGCTCGTTATATTATGGAAACCTTAGAAGCTTCGGCTACAGATTCTTTTTTTAACTGGAATTTTTTCGACACTATTTTACAACAAAAAGAAGGCTATTCAGCCTATGTTTTTGAAGATATTGCTGAAGATTTATTAAACAACAATCCAACATTAAAACAAGCACTTGAGACAAAAATGAAAAACGACAAAGAGTTTGCTAAAGATCCAAGAAAGCAATTAGATTTTGTATATAAAAACTCACCTTATTACGAACCTGCACATTTAAAACTTCCAATATATAAAGTTTTTTAAAATCCATTATTTAATGTGAGTGAAAGCTTCAAAGACATACAATTACAATACGAAGGTTTTTTAAAAACGCCATTACTTTGGAAAAATAATACTGTTTTTGAATTGCAACAATTTGAAGTAACCTCCAAAGAAACACAACAGTTTAATAAACATAAAAAAACAGAAATTAGATTAGGTAAAAGAGTTGAACAATTTACTTTTTTTACTTTTCAACAAGACAAATCAATTAAAATAGTTTCTGAAAACCTTCAAATTCAAGATGGAAAAAGAACTGTTGGAGAAATTGATTGTTTACTTTTAAAACAAGAGCAACCTTTTCATATAGAAATTGTATACAAATTTTATTTATACGATAAAACTGTGGGAACTACAGAAATTGAACATTGGATTGGCCCAAACCGTAGAGATAGTTTTCATCAAAAATTAACTAAATTAAAGCAAAAACAATTACCTCTTTTACAAAGTAAATACACAAACCAATACCTTGAGAGGTTAAAATTACCTTCAGAAAGCATAGAGCAAAATGTATTTTTTAAAGCGCAATTATTTGTTCCTTTAGCAACTATTGGCACTACATTTCCAAAAATAAATAACAACTGCATTTACGGGTTTTACATATTTTATTCTGAAATAGAAAAATTTAAGAATTGTAAATTTTACATTCCTACAAAAGTAGATTGGTTAAAGGAAGTACAAACGAACTGCAACTGGTTGAATTACGAAACTTTTAAAGAACGTATTTTAGTATTTCTAAATTCAAAAAGTGCTCCGTTATGTTGGCTGAAAGAACCAAACGGAAATTTTCAAAAGTTTTTTGTTGTTTGGTGGAACTTTTCAAATTCGTAAAAATCATTCATTTTATTTTAGTATTTTTGTGAACTACAACTAAAATAAATGCATGCTAAATTACACTGAATACAGACATAAAAGCGCAACAGAATGGGTGACATTTGTGCACGGTGCTGGTGGAAGCTCATCTATTTGGTTTAAACAAATTAGAAGTTTTAGTACAAAATTTAATGTTCTAATTTTAGATTTACGCGGTCACGGTTCTAGTAAACTTGCTTTAAAAGACACCTTTAACGATAAATATACTTTTGACGCTATTACACAAGATATTGTTGATGTAATTGATTATTTAAACATTAAACAGTCTCACTTTGCAGGAATTTCACTAGGAACAATTTTAATTAGAAATTTAGCTGAAAAACATCCTAAACGTGTAAAAAGTATGATTATGGGTGGTGCAATTATGCAACTAAACCTAAAGTCTCAAATACTCATGAAACTTGGTGTTTTATGCAAATCTGTTGTACCATATTTACTGTTATATAAATTATTTGCTTTTATAATTATGCCTAGAAAAAACCATAAAAAATCTAGGTTGATTTTTGTAAACGAAGCAAAAAAATTATACCAAAAAGAATTTATACGTTGGTTTAAATTAACTGCTGAAATAAACCCGCTGTTACACTTTTTTAGAACAAATGACATTAAAATCCCTACATTTTATATTATGGGAGAAGAAGATCACTTGTTTTTACCTGCAATTAAAAAAGTGGTAACAAGTCACATAAAGTCTTCTCTTTTAATTATAAAAAATTGTGGACACGTTGTAAATATTGAACAAGCCGAAACATTTAATACTGAATCAATTCAGTTTATTGAGCGACAAACTTTAGCGTAATTTTTTAGTTACTTCTGTATAATAACGAATGGTGTGATACATAGATTTCCAAAAATGAATTATTGGAATTGATTTATTTGGCTGCCCATTACTAAAAACTTCAGTATACCATTCACCACTTTTTGCAATACAATTTCTACTAATGTAATTGATTAGTTCAATGGCACTATTTTTATATTTTATTTCATTTGTAATTTTGTAACTGTTTAAAAGCCCTAAAACTGTTTCAGCTTGTACCCACCAAATTTTCACAGTTTCAGTTGGCATATTATTTTGTAACACATTAAAAACTCCGCCATTTTTATCCAAAGCGTTGTCTAAAACACCTTTCATCATTTTTAATGATAATTTATTACATTCATTAAGCAGTTTTTCATTGTTAATATTGGAAGCAGCGTTGCATAAAATCCAGCTACACTCTGCATTGTGACCAGCCCAAACTTCATTTGTTAATACATTCCAATTAGGTGTTAATCTATGTAAACAGTCGTACGTATCTTTTGTTATGAATTTTTGAGTAATTATGGTAATTAACTCTTCAATTAGCACTTTAGTTTTTTCAGTTTTTTCATATTCATACAACTTCACAAAAGCTTCTAACAAATGTAAATGCGTACCTAGTGCTTTGGTAGGTGCTTCTCCTAAAATCCAATTTTCAGTAAAACCATCAATATATCCGCTATTTTCAAGATCATACAACGTATTTGTTATAAAATCTACTTGCTTTTTTATGATTTCATCCAACTGCAAACTAGGCTTTAGTTTTGCATATTCTAACAATCCGTATAAAACAAATGCTTGTGCCATGTTTATATTTTCGGCATCGTGAAGTATTTTGTTTGAAGTATTTTTAGCCCAATAATAACCGCCAACAGGATTTTCAAATTCTAACAATTGCACAAAAGCTGCAGTTGCCAATTCCATATAATTTGAATCTTTAACAAGTTGGTAAGCTGCAGATGCTCCATATAGAATTCTACTCAAATACATAACTCCTAAAGGAGCATTTTTATTTGGAATTCCATCAATTGAAACTTCAGAAAAAAAATGTTTTGTATCCTTTTTTACACCTTGATTTAACCAAAATGAAAGGTTGTTTTTTAATTCTTTCTGAAGTTTTTTTTGCAACTCAATCATCATCTTATTGAATTAAATTAGTTCTAAGGCCATTGTATAGTATCATCATCAACAAAAAAAGGAGACCACTGAATTTCATCTAAAACACCATCAACAAACCAAAAGTTAATTGACTTTTCATCAACTTCAATAACTTTATGATCTTCACCGTCAACTTCTGAACAATCTTCTAAATACAATTCTTCATCAAACCCTTTTAATTCTTTTATTACAGTTTTTTCTGTTTTACCAATTAAAGAATTCTCTTCTAACTCATAAAAATTTGAAGACACAGACATCATTGTTAATTTCCAGTTTTCTTCCTGATCAAAAGAAATAGATAAACCTAGATCTTCATACTCCCAAGATTCCGTTAAATCATTTGCACTATCAGAATGTGAATATTCATCAACAAAAGAAGGTTCACCAAGTATTAACTTTACTTCTGAACGTTTCATTCCAAATTTTAAAACTCCAAGACCAAAGCCTGGTTTAATTTCTTGTAATTGTTTTTTCATGATTAAAATTGAATTTATTTAAACAAAGGTACTTGAATATAATTTAAAAAATAGCCTATAAAAAACTTCTCCTTATCATTAGTAAACACTAAAATAAGGCGAAGTTTAATTATCAAAATAAAGCTAATTTACTTTCTATTTTCTTGCAAGTAACCAAGTACATAAACTGCAGGAGCATTCCAATTTATACACACTTCATTTGAAGCAAAACTTGCTTGCACATCAGCAAAAGATTTCGCCGGATATTCAGAAGTATATTCAACTTGAGCGCTATCTTGTTTGTCCTTATTTGGGCCTCCTGCAATAAAACCAGGTATTGGATCTTCAATACCATCAGCACCACTTGGTCTATGGTGTACGTGCATTACTTTTTTAGATCCAAAACCAGTTAAAAAACTGTAACCCGTTGCATTTTTACCAAAAATATAATCGGTTATTTGCTCTGCTCCTTGTATATATTTTTCATCTCCTGTAAATCTATGAGTCATACATAAAATCATAGCTTGATTTAAAATATCACTGTTTGAACCCCATTCAAATCTGTCCAATGCAATATTGTATGGATTTGTATCAATTGCTGCTAAAATTTCATTTGCTAATTTCACTTGATTCTTCAACAACGTTGAAGCAAATTCTTTTTCTAACACATTTTTATTTTCTAATAAAGAATGAAAAGCATTGTTACGAATAAAAAATTTCCAACTATTTGTTAATTCATGAATATAAGGCTGTTCATTTTCATTTAAATAAGTTACATATTCATCTTCATTTGTAGCTAAATACAACTCTGTAGCAGCCCAATAAAAATCATCGGAAAAAATAGTATCATCATATGCACCTGTGCTTACATCTTTTGGATTACTATATGCAACATCAGGATTTTTTAAAGCCCAATTCCAAGCTTTTTTAGCTGCTTCTAATGCTTTTATAGACCAATCTTTATCACTATTTTTATACAACCTTGATGCTTGTGCTAATACTGCAGCATAATTTAAAGTTGCTGCGGTTCCTTTACCAATAATCATTCTTTCTAAATCAAATTCATTTGGCATAATAAAACCACTAAAATTTTTAGCCGTTAACTTATGAAAAACGCCTCCATCATTAGCTTGCATTGTAATTATCCAATCTAGTTCATATTTTAATTCATCCATTAAATCACTATTTCCATTACCACTTTCAGGAATATTTAAAGCTCCATCAACAATGGCATTTGGGTATTGCTCTAATAATTGCAACATTTGACCGGTAGATAATGCGGCATTCACAATATATTTTCCGTAATCTCCAGCATCATACCAACCACCAGGAGAATTTAAAGTTCCTTCTGTTTTCCCTGTTGAAGGATGAAATGAACAATTATCATCTAAATGCCCAGCTTCACGCTTATAAACTCCTCCAAATTTTTCTTCAATTGGCATTGAGGCTCTTTGGTAATAATAACTTTTTATAGAAGCATTTAAAGCATCTTTATAAATTCCTTTTTTAATTTCAAACTCATAAGAGTGTAAACTATCATCTACAACAACTCTATAGTTACCTTCGGCAGTTAGTTTGGAAAAATCACCTAATAAAACATTTTCTCCTGAAGCTTCCCAAACACCTTCGTCACGAAGCTCACCACTAAATACTTTTTCATTTTTCGCATCAATAATTGTAAAATTTGTACCATTATTAGATGCAACTACAAATTGTTTTACTGAATTAGGGTAAAAACCAACTTGATTAATTCTAATGGCTTCACTTAATGTTGTTGAAGTTGTTTTAGTAGTACAAGAGCTCATTATTACTATTAATAAAATGGCTAAAAAATATACTTTTCTCATAATAAAATAAGTGATTATTGAATGTTAAAATTTTAACTAAAAGTACACAATAGCAATTATAAATTTTGATACAATTTTGTCATAAACTAAACACAAAATAAAACTTATTCAACTAATAAAATTTTAGTAATTTGCGTCTCCTGAAAAAAATCATTCATGAAAGTTTGCATTGCTGAAAAACCGAGTGTTGCCCGTGAAATTGCTACCGTATTAGGTGCAAATACAAAGCGCGATGGCTATTTTGAAGGAAACGGCTATGCAGTAACTTACACTTTTGGACATTTGTGCACGCTGTTTGAACCCAATGATTACAAACCTTATTGGAAAAGTTGGGATTTGAATAATTTACCTATGCTGCCTGAAAAATTTCAAACCAAAGTTGTTGCAAATGATGGAATTCAAAAACAATTTAACATTGTAAAAAACTTATTTGACAAAGCCGATGTTATTATAAACTGTGGTGATGCCGGGCAAGAAGGAGAATTAATTCAACGTTGGGTAATAAACCAATCTAATTACAAAGGCAAAGTTGAACGCTTATGGATTTCATCCTTAACTACGGAAGCTATCAAAGAAGGATTTCAAAATTTAAAGCCATCTGAAGATTACGATAATTTGTATTATGCCGGTTTTTCAAGAGCAATTGGCGATTGGTTGTTAGGAATGAATGCCACACGTTTGTACACTGTAAAACACGGAGGTTACAAACAAATGCTTTCGGTTGGAAGAGTACAAACACCTACTTTAGCCATGGTTGTAAATAGGTTTAAAGAAATTGAAAATTTTAAACCTCAACCTTATTGGGAATTACAAACCATGTATCGCGAAACTTTATTTAATTGTGAAGAAGGTCGGTTTTTAAAAAAAGAAGAAGGAGAACGTTTTGCCAATAAAGTAAAAGAAAGTGATTTTGAAATTGTTTCTGTTACTAAAAAAGCTGGTAAAGAGTACGCTCCAAAATTATTTGACCTTACAGGTTTACAAGTATATTGCAATAATAAATTTGGGTTTTCGGCAGATGAAACGTTGAAAATTGCACAAAAATTATACGAACAAAAAGCAATTACTTACCCAAGAGTTGACACTACTTTTTTACCAAATGATGTATATCCAAAAGTTGGTGGAATTTTAAAAAAATTAACAAAATACAGCACACTTACTGCACCTATTTTAGGGGAAAAAATAAAAAAGTCGGCCAAAGTATTTAATGACAAAAAAGTAACAGATCACCACGCAATTATTCCTACAGGAATTGAAATAAACTTACAGTACAACCAACAACAGGTGTACGATATTATTACAAAACGTTTTATCGCAGTTTTTTATGATGAATGTAAAGTATCAAACACTGCAGTTATTGGAAAAGCAGATGAAGTAACTTTTAAAACAACTGGTAAAGAAATTTTAGATAAAGGTTGGCGCATAGTTTTTGAAACTCCAGGCGCAGTAAAAAAAGAAGCCGGAATTTTACCAACCTTTACAAAAGGAGAAAAAGGGTCGCACATTCCTTCATTTTTAGAAAAACAAACCAAACCACCCAACAACTTTACAGAAGCAACGCTACTTAGAGCTATGGAAACTGCGGGTAAACAGGTTGATGATGAAGATTTAAGAGAAGTTATGAAAGAAAATGGTATTGGTCGTCCGTCAACAAGAGCCAATATTATTGAAACATTGTTCCGAAGAAAATATATAGAACGTAAAAAGAAACTTTTAATACCAACTTCCACAGGAATTCAGTTAATAGATACTATTCAAAATGAATTGTTGAAATCTGCTGAATTAACTGGTCAATGGGAAAAACAATTAAAAGAAATTGAGCAAGGAACTTTTAATGCCGGAACTTTCATAAAAAATATGAAAAAAATGGTTGACAATTTGGTTTATGAAGTTCGTTCTGAACAACGAAGAGCCAATATTTCTCATACCACTGTAACTGCCAATAAAAAAGAACTTTCAAAAAAAGCACCTAAAAAAAAGAAAGGAATTACTGAAGAAAAATGCCCTAAATGCAAACAAGGTACACTTTTAAAAGGTTCAAGTGCTTATGGTTGCAGTAACTATAAAAATGGCTGCGATTTTAAACTTCCTTTTAAGTTTTTAGACAAAAATATTTCAGAAAACCAGTTTATTAGGTTGCTGCAAAAAGGTTGTACCGTAAATTTAAAAGGCTTTAAAAAAGATGGAATAACCAAAGAAGGCTTGGTTCGTTTTGATGAAAACTTCAATCTAAAATTAGAAGAAAAGAAGAAAGTTATTCCAGACACCTTAACTTGTCCTAAATGTAAAAAAGGAACAGTTTTAAAAGGAAAAACTGCTTATGGTTGCAGTAATTTTAAAAATGGCTGTGATTTTGTGGTGCCTTTTGATGAAATTAGAACAAAAGCTGCAGGCAAACCACTTTCAAAAGAACTTGTTTATTCAATTTTAAATGGAGCAACATAGACATTTTATTTTATTTAAACCCTTTGGATATTTAAGTCAGTTTGTGAATAATCAAACCAAACGGACGAAAAAAAAACTATTAGGTGAATTAGGTGATTTTCCTGAAAACACTATGGCTATTGGCCGTTTAGATGAACCTTCAGAGGGTTTATTACTATTAACTACCAATGGAAAAGTGAGTGAATTTATAAGAAGTAACAAAGTTGAAAAAGAATATTATGCTCAAGTAGACGGACTAATTTCTGATGATGCTATTGAAAAACTAAAAAATGGTGTTGAAATAAGTACTGAAACAGGTCCATACATCACAAAAAATTGTACGGTAAAAAAACTAGTCGAGACACCTCAACTTCCTGAAAGAGCAAAAAAAATTAGAGATGAACGTCACGGCCCTACAAGTTGGGTTTCTATAACTTTAACTGAAGGTAAATTTAGGCAAGTTCGTAAAATGACAGCTATTGTAGGCTACCCAACGCTAAGGCTTGTACGCGTAAGAATTGGTAAAATTACTATTGAAAACTTACAAGCTGGCGAAGTAAAAGAAGCTCCTAATTTAGTTACGCTAACTTGCTAAAGTTTATAAAGCAAAAAACGCATCTAAATTTTAATGCTAAAAATTAGATGCGTTTTTAAAACTTAAAAAAGTTTGTTTCTTATTTTTCAAATAATCCTTTTGTAAATTTCTCAGGATTCGCTGCTAAATGATAACGAGGATCATCAATATCTTCTATAATTACATCTCTAAATTTAGGATTAGATTTGTAAAGCAATAATTTACATTCTTCACTTAAATGTTTTAATTTAACTTTTTTTCCTGCTGTTTCAAATTTTTCAACCAAGTTAAAAATAGCTTCTACTGCAGAATGGTCTGCTACACGAGATTCAACAAAATCAATTTCAACTGAATCAGGATCGTTTTTCACATCAAATTTATCTAAGAAGGTTGTAATAGAACCAAAAAACAAAGGTCCCCAAATTTCGTAAATTTTTGTTCCATCAGGCTTCATACGTTTTCTAGCTCTAATTCTAGTTGCGTTTTCCCAAGAAAACACCAATGCACTAAATATTACACCAGCTATTACCGCAATTGCCAAATCAAACATTACCGTTAATGAAGAAACTAAAACTAGTACGAAAAAATCTGCACGTGGAATTTTATTTATAATTCTAAAACTACTCCAAGCAAACGTACCAATAACAACCATAAACATTACACCAACAAGAGCTGCAATTGGAACTTGTTCAATATAACTTGAACCAAATAAAATAAACATTAACAACATAACTGCCGCTACAATTCCTGAAAGTCTTCCTCTACCACCTCCTTTAATATTAATGATAGATTGACCAATCATAGCACAACCACCCATTCCACCAAACAAACCAGTAATAATATTTGCACCACCTTGTGCCATACATTCTCTGTTTCCGTTACCACGAGTTTCAGTTAAATCATCAATTAAATTTAAAGTCATTAAAGATTCTATTAAACCAATAGCTGCTAAAATTAACGCATATGGCAAAATAAATTTAATAGATGCCCACGTAAATGGCACTTTTGAAAATGTTTCTAAATTTAGTGTTGGCAAACCACCTTTAAGTCCTTCACCTCCACCGTCTCTAATAAATGAGCCAACAGTTGCAACATCAAAATTCATAAAAATAGCTAAAGAACTAACAACTAAAATAGCAATTAATGCTTCAGGCAATTTTTTTGCTGCTTTAATCTTTGGTAAACCCCACATAATTAACATTGTAAGACCAACCAAACCAATCATTAAATACAATTCGCTACCTTGTAACCATTCTTTATTTCCATTTATTGTTTCTTTAAACATTCCCAATTGAGAAAGAAAAATAACAATTGCTAAACCGTTTACAAACCCCATCATTACAGGGTGCGGAATTAAACGTACAAATTTACCTAACTTAAGTACACCGGCTAACATTTGAATAATTCCCATTAAAATAACGGTTGCAAATAAATAGTATAAACCTAAGTTTTCACCAGGAGCTCCCATTGCGTTTCCTTCAGAAACTAAACTAACCATAACTACAGCTAAAGCTCCAGTAGCACCAGAAATCATTCCTGGTCTTCCACCAAAAATTGAGGTAATTAAACCAACCATAAAAGCAGCGTACAAACCTACTAAAGGGTCTACACCTGCTACAAATGCAAAAGCAACTGCTTCAGGAACCAATGCCAATGCAACAGTAATTCCCGATAAAACATCGTTTCGTACGTTAGAAACTCTCTTTGTAATAAATTCAGTCATAAGTAATTTTTCAAAAGCCGCAAAGGTAAGGCTTTTTTTAAGTTCTACTTAATTAAAATGAAGGAGTTACGAAAACGTTTAAAGCAAGAAGTTAAAACAATAACTTTATATTTTCATAAGTGTTGGTAAGCGCTTCTGAAATTTCATTTTCATTTTTATAAACAACTTTTTCAATTCCTTCTTCGGTTTGAGGAATTAACTCACCTTCAAAAGTTGTATGCATTAAAAACCAATAGGTAATTTTAAAAATGGTTTTATTTTTTCGTTGAAAAATATGATACGTTGTTTCTAATTGCTTTTCAATAGTTACATTATTTATACCACATTCTTCTTCTACTTCTCTAACAGCACACTCTTCAATAGATTCTCCTTTTTCTAATTTACCTTTTGGCAAATCCCATTTTTGAAACCTATAAATAAAAAGCACTTCAGAGTTTGTATTAAAAACCTTTCCACCTGCGGCTTCTTGCACTTTTAAAACTGATTTAAAATCTTTTAAAGAACCTTCTAAATCACTACAAACAAGACAGATACCATTTATTTCTCCATCAAATATTTGTTGTACTATTTCTAATAAATTCTTCTTATTAAAATCTCTAATTTCAAAAATTGTTGAAATATTCTTATTTTCTGTCAAAATTATTGGACAGTCATTCACAAAAACTTTATACATTTGCATTATGATTATGAACAAAGATACTGCAAAAAAAACAGCTGAACTTTTATTACAAATAAAAGCTATTAAATTACAGCCAAACGAACCTTTTACTTGGGCTTCAGGATGGAAATCACCAATTTATTGCGATAATAGAACAACGCTATCATTTCCTAAAATAAGAAATTATTTAAGAGAGAATTTAGCCAATATTATTGAAAAAGAATATGGAAAACCTGATGTTATTGCAGGTGTTGCAACTGGTGCAATTGCTATTGGTGTGTTAGTTGCACAACATTTAAATGTTCCTTTTATTTATGTAAGACCTGAACCAAAAAAACATGGTAGAAAAAACCAAGTTGAAGGTTTTTTAGATAAAAATAAAAATGTTGTGGTAGTTGAAGATTTAATTAGCACAGGAAAAAGTAGTTTAAATGCCGTAAAAGCTCTTAAAGAAGAAGGTGCTACCGTAAAAGGAATGGTCGCTATTTTTAATTATGGCTTTGAAATTGCAGATGAAAATTTCAAAAAAGATAATGTAAAACTAACTACTTTAAGTGATTACAATCACTTATTAGAACAAACATTTGACAGTAGTTACATCTCTAAAGAAGAATTAGAAACCTTAAAGCAATGGAGAGAAAATCCTGCTGAATGGAAGCAATAAAACATATATTATGAATTTAGAAACTAATAAAACGGTTATTAATAAATCTCAAAAGGAGTTCTTCGAATTTTTATCGAATCTTCATAATTTTGAGCAATTAATGCCAGAAAATACAGAGAAATTTGAAGTTGACGGAGATTCTTTTTTATTTAGCTTAAAAGGAATGCCTGAAATTAGATTGATTGTTAAAGAAAAACAAGAATTTAATAAAATAGTTTTAGGGGCTGCAAGCAGTAAATTAAACTTTTCATTAACAGCTAACATTAACGTAGTCTCAGAAAATAGCTGTGAAGCGCAATTATTATTTGAAGGTGATTTTAACCCAATGATGGCAATGATGGTTAAAAGCCCGCTTCAAAAGTTTATAAACACACTTACAGAAAACGCTGGTAAATTATAAAACTGGCTTTTTATTTTTTAAAGACTCGCAAATTTTATTTCTTTCAAATTAAATTTGCGAGTCTTTTCATTTTCAAGCGCTACCACCAACCTTCCATCAGCTGAAATGTCAATAATTTTACCTAAAAATTGAACTCCTTCCACATCCTCAAACATAGCAGGTGTATTATATTTAAAAAGTGAATCTATGTATTTTTCTTTTAAAAACTGGAAATCATTATTCTCTACATAACTCACATACTTTTTTAAAGATTTTACAACCTCTGCAAGAAGGTTATCTTTATCAATATAAGCTCCCGCCATATTTTTTAAAGAGATTGCATTTTTATTTATTGCTGAAAATTCTTCTTGATTTACGTTTAACCCAACACCAACTATTGCATACTTAATATGTTGACCGCTTAACACATTTTCAATTAAAATACCCGCAAGTTTATTTTTTTCTGCCATAATGTCGTTTGGCCATTTCACAAATAACTTATTTTTAACATATGTTTTTGCAACGTTTAAAATTGCCAAAGCAACTGCCATACTTAAGTAAAACTGATCTATAATTTTCAACTTAGAAAAACACATTAACACACTAAATGTCAAGTTTTTACCGCGTTCAGACTCCCAAACATTACCTATTTGACCTCTACCAGAAATTTGATGATCAGCTGCCACAACAGTAAAATTATTTGGAAGTTCTTCAACAGCGAGCTTCTTCAAGTAAGAATTGGTTGAATCAATGGCACTAAGTTTGATTATATGCATAAAATAAATTGATATATTTAACAAAGTTACTTAAAACATTATTTATTATAATAAGATGTAATAACTTTGCAGCAAACTAAAAAAAAATTAATGACAAAAAAAAGTGTAAGTGCCGACGAACTAATAGCTGTAGTTTTAAAAGCAATTGATGATGTTAAAGGTGTAGATATTCAACTTTTAGATTTAAGAGAAATAGAAAATACCGTTTGTGATTATTTTATTGTATGTACAGGTACCTCAAATACGCACGTAAATGCAATAGCAGCCATTATACAAAAGCAAGTTGGTAAAATTTGCCAAGAAAAACCTTGGCATGTTGAAGGTGAAGCAGGAGCCGAATGGGTTTTACTAGACTATGTTAATATTGTTGTTCATGTTTTTCAAAAACATATTCGTGAATTTTATGATATTGAAAGTTTATGGGGAGATGCTAAAATTACCGAAATACCAGCTAGTTAATACGGTTTAAAAACTTGTAAAAAAAAATTAAATGAGCCAGAATAAAAAAAATACTCCAAATAAAAACATTATAAAAGCACCTAAATTCAACTTTTACTGGATTTATGGAGCTATTTTCGTATTGTTTATTGGTTACCAATTTTTTAGTAGTGACAGTATGTCAACTAAAAATTTGAGTCAAAATGAATTTGATGTCATTTTAGCCGATAATGATATAGACAAAATATTAATTGTTAATAGAGATATAGCCAATATTTTTATAAAAGCTGAAGCTTCAGAAAAAGAAAAACATAAAAAAAATAAAGGCACATTATATACTGCAAATTCACCTATGTATTACTACAACTTTGGTGATTTGCAAAATTTTGAAAAAGAATTAACTAGCAAAAAAGGTGATCGTAACCTAGATTTTGATTTACAATACGAAGAAAAAACAAACCTTTTAGATCAAATTTTCATGTATTTACCATTTATCTTTTTAATAGGATTATGGATTTACTTTATGAAAAGAATGTCTGGTGGTGGTTCTGGCGGAGGTGGACAAATTTTTAGCATTGGAAAATCAAAAGCTAAATTATTTGACCAAGATCAAAAAGTAAAAACATCATTTAAAGATGTAGCTGGTTTAGAAGGCGCTAAAGAAGAAGTGCAAGAAATTGTAGATTTCTTAAAAAGTCCTGATAAATATACTTCATTAGGAGGTAAAATACCTAAAGGAGCTTTATTAGTAGGACCTCCAGGAACAGGAAAAACATTATTAGCTAAAGCTGTAGCTGGTGAAGCAGAAGTTCCGTTCTTCTCACTTTCAGGGTCAGATTTTGTTGAAATGTTTGTTGGTGTAGGTGCTTCTCGTGTACGTGATTTATTTAAACAGGCACAACAAAAATCTCCTGCTATAATTTTTATTGATGAGATTGATGCTATTGGTAGAGCTCGTGGTAAAAGCAATATGACTGGTGGAAATGATGAACGTGAAAATACATTGAACCAATTACTAACCGAAATGGATGGTTTTGGAACAGACACAAATGTAATTGTATTAGCAGCTACAAACAGAGCTGATGTTTTAGATAAAGCATTAATGAGAGCTGGTAGATTTGACAGACAAATTTATGTTGATTTACCAGACATTAAAGAACGTGCCCAAATTTTTAAAGTACACATTAAACCAATTAAATTACACAAGGATGTTGATGTTGAATTTTTATCTCAACAAACTCCTGGATTTTCAGGTGCAGATATTGCAAACCTTTGTAATGAAGCTGCTTTAATTGCTGCACGACAAGGTAAAAAAGCGGTACATCATCAAGATTTTTTAGATGCCGTTGATAGAATTGTTGGAGGATTAGAAAAGAAAAATAAAATTATATCTCCTAAAGAGAAAAAAACAATTGCTTTTCATGAAGCAGGTCACGCAACCGCAAGTTGGATGTTAGAGCACGCTGCTCCTTTAGTAAAAGTTACTATTGTACCTAGAGGACAAAGTTTAGGTGCTGCTTGGTATTTACCTGAAGAACGCCAAATTGTACAATCAGAGCAAATGCTTGATGAAATGTGTGCAACTTTAGCTGGTAGAGCTGCTGAAAAAATTATGTTCAATAAAATTTCAACAGGAGCTTTAAATGATCTTGAAAAAGTTACACGCCAAGCTAAAGCAATGGTAACTGTTTATGGTTTAAATGATAAAATTGGAAATATAACGTATTACGATTCAAGCGGACAAACAGATTATAATTTCACAAAACCTTACAGTGAAGAAACTGCAAGAGTAATTGATAAAGAAATTTCTGAAATTATTGAAGCGCAATACCAAAGAGCAATTCAAATTTTAACAGATAATAAAGATAAACTTACAACTTTAGCTGAATTATTATTAGAAAAAGAAGTCATTTTCAAAAAAGATTTAGAATTAATTTTTGGAAAAAGACCTTTTGATGAAGATGAAATTATTGAGGAAAATAAAGAAGATTCTATAGAAGAATCAACTGAAGATAAAGGGATTGAAACTTCAGAAGAATCAAATAATGAAAATACATCAAAAACTAGCGAATAAATTGCTAACTTTTTTCTAATTTTGAATTTATTCAATATAATTAATGAGTTTTTTCAAAAAGTTATTTAGTAGCCCCAAACCTGAACAACCTAAACGCACCAATTTAGAGTTTGAAAATTTACCCGTTGAACAAGTTTTTGTGAAAAAATTTGTAGAAAATCAGGGTAAATTTTTATACTGTACTTCATTAGCTGAAGTAACAGAGAATATTGCGAATATTATTAAGGAAAATTCTTGGGAGGAAATTGTTTGTAATGATTATGATTTACAAAAGTTAATTAAATCTGTTAAAGTTAAAACTTCAGAAAAGCTAAATAATAAAAAACCTTTATTTGTTTCTTGTGAACATTTAATTGCTGAAAATGGAAGTATTTTATTTTCATCAAACCAATTAAAAGACTCTAAAATCTCAGAATTATCAGAGAATTTTATAGTGTATGCAACTACAAGCCAATTAGTAAAAACTAAAGGAGAAAGCTTAGCAGGAATAAAAACGCGATACAAAGGCAATATACCAAGTAATATTAGTGCTATAAAAAGGTTTAACCCTAGTAGCAAGGATGATGATTTTATGAGTTATGGAAATACCAACTCAAAAAACTTATATTTGCTTTTGTTCGAAGATTTATAATATATGAGAAAAGTTTCTAAACGTGCTCTTTCAGGACTAGTTTTTGTGAGTGTTTTAATATTTTCAATCTTATTTAGTAAAATTACTTTTATAAGTTTATTTTTTGTTTTGATGATTTTCTGTTTATATGAATTTCAAAAAATGATTAAACTAAAAAGTATTTTCGCTTACTTAATTGGGGTGCTGCTTTTTGTTTTTGGTAATATTTTAAACGTTGAAGACATTCCTTCAAAAGTAATTTTTGAATATGTAGGTGTGGCATTGTTTTTAACAATTTTTATATCTTTTGCCTCTATCCTATTTGCAAAAAAAGAAGAAGTAATAAGTCATTTAGGTAAGATTTTTTTATCCATTATTTATATTGTAGTTCCGTTTACTTTAATGGTTCAAATTCCATTTTTAAACACAGAATACAGCTACATAAACACAACAATTTTAGGCGTTTTTATATTGATTTGGACCAATGATACATTTGCGTATTTAATTGGTAAAAACTTTGGAAAACATAAACTCTTAGAGCGCATATCTCCAAACAAAACTATTGAAGGTTTTATTGGCGGAATGGTATTTACATTATCGGTTAGTTTTATACTAGCAAATCAATTTACAACACTTACTTTGGTTCAATGGATTGTAATTGCAGGAATAGTTAGTATATTTGGAGTATTAGGAGATTTAATTGAATCTATGTTTAAACGCCAAGCTGGCGTAAAAGACAGCAGTAACTTTATTCCTGGTCACGGAGGTTTTCTAGATAGATTTGATAGCGTTATATTTGCTGCCCCATTTATTTTTATTTATTTACAATTAGTACAATAATTATGTTTCATAAAGAAGGTTTTAAAATAATATTAATTGCTACATTTATTGTAGGATTAGGTATTATAGCTATTGAAAATTTTGTATCCATAACTTGGCTTAATAAATCATTATCTGCTTTATTATTGCTTTTTTATATTATTATTTTACAATTTTTTAGAAACCCTAAAAGACATACTGTTGAAAACAATAACCATATTATTGCTCCGGTTGATGGAAAAGTTGTAGTTATTGAAGAAGTTTTTGAAAAAGAATATTTTAAGGACAAACGCTTACAAATTTCTATTTTCATGTCGCCTTTAAATGTACATGTAACTAGATATGCTGTTAGCGGAAAAGTAAAATACAGTAAATATCATCCTGGAAAATATTTGGTTGCTTGGCACCCAAAAGCTTCTGAAGAGAATGAAAGAACAACTGTTGTAGTAGAAAACCCAGAAATTGGTGAAGTTTTATACCGACAAATTGCGGGTGCTTTAGCTAAACGAATTGTAAATTACGCTAAACCCGAAATGCAAGTTATTCAAGGAAGTGATGCTGGTTTTATTAAATTTGGATCAAGAGTTGACTTATTTCTACCATTAAATACTGTTGTTAATGTTGAATTAAACGACAAAGTTAAAGGTGGAGAGCAAATTATTGCAACACTTTAAAATGTATACCTAAGTGGAATGGATGAAGAATTAGAAAAAAAATTTCAGGAAGCATACCAAATTGCTTCAACTACTAATATTAAGCTTCCACCTGATATTATGTTACAGTTTTACGCCTATTATAAGCAGGCTACAAAACAAAATAATTTTACGCAACCATCAGGAGAAATTAAATTAAAAAACGCCTTTAAATTAAATGCTTGGATTCAAATTAATCATTTAAGTGAAAAAGAATCTAAAGAAGCCTATATAAAATTGGTACACAAATATTTAAAATAACACTAACTACACTATTATGAAAAAACTACTTTTTTTAAGCTTATTTTTTGTTTTAACATTAACTATAGTTTCTTGTGGAAATGATAAAAAAGAAAAGAAAGCATCAGAAAAAAACACTTCTGAAAAAACCTATTCAATTGAGCCTAAAACAACAACTATAAATTGGACCGCTTATAAAACAACAGATAAAGTTCCTGTAAAAGGTCAGTTTACAAAGTTTACAATTGAAAATACTAAAAATGGAACAACTGCTATAGATGCACTTAATGGATTAAAATTTAGTATTCCTGTGAGTAGTATTTTTACAAAAGATACTATTAGAGACGGAAAACTAAAGAAATTCTTTTTTGACAAAATGTTAGACACGCAAGAAATTAAAGGTACTTTACACTTTTTAAATGAAACTTCTGGTACTGCTGATATTACTATGAATGGTGTTTCACAAGAATTGCCAATTACATATGTTATAGATGGGCAAATGGTGAGTATTGAAGGAATTATGAACTTAGATAACTGGAAAGCTCAAATAGCCTTAGAAAGCTTAAATGCAGCTTGCCTTGACTTACATAAAGGTGCTGATGGAATTTCAAAAACTTGGAGCGATGTAAAAATTGAAGTTGTTACCTATTTAAAACAGAATTAATAAAAAACAAATACCATAAAAAAAGCCTGCAAATG
Organism: Lutibacter holmesii; assembly: GCF_042679665.1. Taxonomy (NCBI): domain Bacteria; kingdom Pseudomonadati; phylum Bacteroidota; class Flavobacteriia; order Flavobacteriales; family Flavobacteriaceae; genus Lutibacter; species Lutibacter holmesii. The sequence continues at coordinate 1,031,526 of NZ_JBHTMV010000003.1, read as the reverse complement.
CAGGCTTTTTTATTTTTAATACTCTAAATCTCTTAGGTATTGAAGTTTGGTTTTCCAAATTACTAATTTATCTTTAATCACATCAATTTGATTGCGTACATTTTTAACGAGAGGATTATCATCAGACACGTTTGAAATAAAGCCTATATTATTTTCTAACTGCTGAATTTCACGAACTGATTCATCAATTTTTTTACGCACAAATAATTGTTCTGAATCTAACTTTCTATAATTCTTTTGATCAACATAGCTACCCACCAAATTCTTAAATTTGATCATCTCAATTTCAATTTTGTCAATATCACTACCATCAACAATTTTATCAAGAAGCTTATTAAATTTCATTTCAATATGCCTCATATCATACGGAACTTTTCCAAGCTCTCTCCATTGCGAAATGTATTCATTTAATTGATCTAAAGAAATTTGAGTTTCTTTCTCAACTTTTTCTTTAATAGTTTTTAATAAATCTTTCTTTTCATTAAAAACACCTAATTCAGCTAAATTACCTTCTTCTTTCTTAGCATGTAATCTATCAAAATAATGGTTACAAGCATCTTTAAATTCTTTCCAAAGTTTATCAGAATATTTTCTTGGTACGTGTCCAATTTTTTTCCAATCAGATTGGATTTTCTTCATAACATCTGTAGCCACATCCCAATCTTCACTATCTTTTAAAGCAATGGCCTGCTCAATTAAAGCATTCTTTTTATTTAAGTTTTCTAAATGATCCTTTTTTACATCTTTAAAAAACTTATTTTTATCTCTGTTAAATTTACGGGTAGCATCCTTAAATTTTCCCCAAATCATATCGCTTTTTCCTCTTGGAACCTGTCCAATTGCAAAAAACTTTGTGCGTAAAGCTTCTAATTCGGTAATACTTTTTTGCCAATCATTTCTTGATGAATTTTTGGAAGTATCCATTAATTCAATTTCATTAATAACTGCCATTTTTTTATCAATATTCTCTTCAAACTTAGATTTTAAATCCTTGAAAAAATCATGACGTTTATCATGTACTTTTTTAGTTGCAGCACTAAAACGCTCCCAAACCTCATCTCTATGCTCTCTGGCAACAGGCCCTACTTCTTCTTTCCAAAGTTTATGTAAAATCTGTAATTCTTTAAAAGCCAGATTAATATCTTCAAGTTCAGCTAATTCCTCAGCTTTGGCAACCAATTTTAATTTTTCTTCTAAATTATGCTTAAAGTCTAACTCACGTAAATCATTACTAATGTGCAATAAATCGTAAAAACGCTCAACGTGATGGTGATATGTTCTCCAAATATCATTGTATTTTGTTCTAGGAACCGGACCAGTTTCCTGCCATTTAGTTTGAATATCTCTAAAGTTTTTATACATAACGCCTCCATCATCAGAATTTTCAATTAGGCGTTTCAATTCTTCAATAATTTCAAGTTTTGTTTCTAAATTATCTTTTAATTGCTTTTCTTGATTTGCAAAAAACTCGTTCCTTTTTATTTTATAGTCATACAAATGACTATTGTATGTAGATTTTAATGGATTGTTATACTGAAAGTCTACAATATCTCCTCCATCGGCTAAAAACTTCTCCTTTTCTTCTTTTAATAATTTTCCAAATTCAACATTAAAAATAGTTTTAATGTTATTTACATTGGTACCAATACTTTGAACCTCGTTGCTGTGAATCAATTTACCTAATTCATCTACCAACTCTTCTAAACTAAATGTACTGTAATCAATTAATTCAACAGATGTATGTTCTACTTTTTCTGAACTTTCAGCAATTTTATCTTCAATTTCTTCAATTGCTTTGTTTTCCAATAACTTTACTTCTGTAGTTTCAATTTTCTTGATTTCTTCAGGCGCTTCTATCTTCTTAATTTCCTCGGGTAACTCAGTTTTTTGAGGGTTAACATTTACTTCTTTGGAAGACGAAGTGTTGTCTTCACCTGGTAATTTGTTCTCTTGATCTAACATATTAAAATGTTTAAGGTTCGTTAAAATAAATTGAAGAATAGCCGCTTTGAACGCTACTAAATCTCCTTCTATAAAGATGTATAAATTTAATAAAAGTTGCGTAAAATAATGTAATAGTTTTTACGAATTCCAAATCTCCCAAGACTTTTCAGCTTGTAGCTCAAGCATTTCGTATCCATTTTTAATTGCGGCTCCTCTTTTAAGACCTTCTTTTAAAAATTTAGACTGCTCTGGATTGTAAATTAAATCAAATAATAAATGCTTTTCTGTAATAAATTCAAATGGAATATTTGGAGATTCATTAACATTTGGAAATGTCCCAACAGGTGTTGAATTAATAATTACTGTATATTCTTCAAAAATTTGCTGGTTTAACATTTCATATGTAAACTTATCTTCAGCTTTACTTCTAGAAACAAATTTATACGCAATATTCATTTTTTTTAAAGCATAAGCAATTGCTTTTGATGCGCCACCTGTTCCAAGAATTAATGCTTTTTTATGGTGATTTTTAATAAATGGTTCTATAGATTTTTGAAATCCATAAAAATCGGTATTGTAGCCAAATAACTTATTATCATTTGTAACTTTAATTGTATTTACTGCTCCTATTTTTTTTGCATCTTCATCAATTTCATGCAAATATCTCATTACAGATTCTTTATACGGAATTGTTACATTAATTCCTTGATATTCATCTTCTCTATGATATAACAAAAATGGAAATTCCTCAATTTCAGGAATATCTAAATTGCTATAAGTAAGATCAGCTAATCCAAGTTTTTCAAATTTTTCAGAAAAATATTTTCTAGAAAATGAATAGGAAATATCTTTTCCTAATAAACCAAATTTTGTTCTTTTACTCATCTATATATTCTTTACGTTCTGTACCATATTTATCAATTAACAAAATAACACCTGCGCCTAGCACAATAAAAAAAACTGCTACCCAAGTATTCATTTCAAGCAAATCAGGAAAATAACGTGTATAATTTTCAATAATATTATTTCCTTTCCCATCAACTAAAATTTCACCATTTTCAACTTTAAAAATCTCTTGTTTCCAAGGCCAAACAATACCTAAAGAGCCCGTTATAAAACCAATTATTGAAGCCGTTACAATTTGATGCCATCGTTTTAAAACAAACCCTAAAATATGAGAAGTTACCACCAAACCAAAAGCTGACCCAACAGTAAAAGTTGTTATTATTTTTAAATAATGAATTTGCTCAGGATTTTCCATAAAACTAAAATCGCCCGTAATAATTTGTGTTAAAGTTTGAAAAAGAACCGCTACTGAATCTACTAACAGCAACACATAATTTCCCAGTAAAATTAAAATAAATGAGCCCGATAATCCTGGTAAAGTCATTCCAGAAACTCCAATTATTCCACAAACAAAAACAAACCACAGGTTATCATTTTCTTTAGCAGGATTCATAAAACTAATTGCCAAACCAATTGAAATCCCCACAAATAAAGCAATTAAATTCTTAGGTTGCCAATCATCAAAATCTTTTGAAATGTAATAAATAGAACCTAAAATCATTCCGAAGAAAGTGCTCCACACATATAACTCGTAATTTTTTAATAAATAATCTAATGCTAATGAAATTGAAAAGTAACTAAACATGCTTCCTCCAAAAATTAGCAACAAAAAAGTACCATTTACATAAGCGTAAAAACTTTTAAACCTTCCATTTATAAGTAGTAAAAAAGCTTTATAATTAATTTTTCGGAAGGAGTAAATCATTTCTTCGTAAAAGCCTAATACAAAAGAAACAGTTCCACCTGAAACACCTGGCACTTTGTTAGCCGCACCCATAGATAATCCTTTTAAAAAAAGAAAAACATTATCTAATAAAGTACGATCTTTTGCCATAATTTATTTATTTGAAAGATTTGCTATTTTTTCAAGTAATATAATTACTGCAAAACCAACAACCGCTAATACTATAGCGTACATTAATTGAGGGTCTCCTTCAAATGAAAATGGAGAAATACTTTGCTCATTAAACGGAACATTTTCACCGTGTGAATTTACACGCCACGTTAGTACTTTTTTCCAAGGCCAAATTTTATTTAATGATCCTAAAATAAACCCTGTTAAAACTGCTAACGTTAAGTTTTTAAAGTGTGAAAACAACCATTTTAACACTTTAGAAAAAGATAACAAACCAACAACAGCACCTGCTCCTAAAATAGCAATGGTTTTTAAATCTTTATCATGAATTGCATCTAATACTGGTTTATAAGCACCTAAAAGCACTAAAATAAAAGAACCTGAAATTCCAGGTAAAATCATAGCGCAAATTGCTAATGCACCAGCTAAAAACATAAAAATTGGTGATGAATTTTCAGAAACTAAGGGCTCTAATGTTGTAATATAATAAGCAACTATTGCTCCTATAATTAACAACAGAACAGTTAAAAAATTCCACTTTGTTATTTGTTTTCCTATAAATAAAATACTTGCCAACACCAACCCAAAAAAGAACGACCAAACTAAAATAGGCTTGTGTTCTAACAACCAGGATATAATTTTAGCTAAAGACAAAACACTAATAAAAACACCAATAAGTAACGAAACTAAAAAGTTACCATTTACAGCTTTCCAAGCTGTTTTAATTCCATCGGTTTTTAACAATTTTAAGGTTGCAAAGTTAACCGAGCTAATTGATGTTAACAACTCCTCATAAATACCTGAAATAAAAGCTATTGTACCACCTGAAACTCCCGGAACAACATCTGCTGCTCCCATAGCCATTCCTTTTAAAGAAATAACAATATATTCAATAAATTTTCGTTGTTGCATATGTCTGTAAGATTATCAGACAAATGTAGTATTTTTATAAAGAAGTTTTTTTAAATTCATTTATTAAATCCTGAACTTCTTGTAATTGATACACTTCAAAAAATAATTCTTTTAGTATAGATTGGTATTCAAAATCTTCAGATAAAGCTTGCTTTAAATAAAATGCGCCTTTTTCAATATTCTTAAATTTAAAATACAAACCACTTAATCTATAATCTATTTCAGCAAAATCATTAAAATAAATTTTAGCGCTTAATAAATTTTCAAGTGCACTTTCATACTCGCCTAAAAAACAAAGTACATCAACTAAACCAACCCAAATTTCAATATCATAGTCTTGTAACGCAATACAACGTTCAAAAGCTTCTATGGCTTCTTCAAAAAGGTTTAATTTTAAATTAATTTCAGCATATTTCCGCCAATATAACGAGTTATTTTCATCAATTTCAATGGCTTTATTTACGTAAAACAAAGCTTTGTTGTATTTTTTTTGTTTTAAAACTAAATTGGTTAAAACAATCCATCCTTTATCTAACAAAGGATCTTCATGTACCGCCTTTTTATAATACTGAATTGCTAAAGTATTTAATTTTAATTTTTCATAGCAAGCACCTATTCTTAAAAAAACAAAAGCAGTAGCATCATCTAACTCTAAAGTTTTCTTATAATTTTCAATAGCTTCTTCAAACTCATTTAATTTTTCTAAGGTTTTCGCCTTTTCTAAATACGCACCAACAAAATATTCATCAGCAATAATTGCAAAATCAAAAGCTCTCGCCGCTTTTTCAAATTGCTCTAACACAAAATGTTGCCTTCCTAATTGATGCCAAGCAACTTCACTATACGGATCTTTATTGATATACTCATTTAAAAACTCAATGGCTTCTTCGTGTTTATTTTCCATATCAAAACAATAAACTACATTGTATAATGATGAGTAATCTTCAATATCTTCTTCTAAACACTTTGCAAAGCTCAATCGTGCTTCATTAAAATTATCTAAGAACAAAAACTCCATCCCAATCATAGCATAAACATCTGCTTTGTCCTCAGCATACTTCAATGCTATTTTTAATAAATCAATTGCTTTTTTATGATGGTCTCTTTTTGAAAAAATACTTGCTTGTTGCACATAAACCTCTTCATTAGTTGGCTCAATAGCCTGAATTTCTCTTAAAAGAATCCCAGCAGCGTCTAACGCATCTTCAAAAATTAAAACTTCAGCTTTAAGAAGCTTTAATATAATTGAGTTTGGATGTTGTTTTAAACCTAATGTAAGGGCTTTTTTAGCCAAAGCTGTTTTACCCGTATCCAAATAATAATGTATAATCTCCTCAAACTCAACAGAATCAAAAAAATAAACAGCGTTAGTTTTTAACATTGATTCAAATTTTGAAAGCGATAAATTATTTTCGTTTGGAGTAAATGGCATAAATGTAATTGAATTATTACTGTGTGAATAAAAGTACAAGAACATCTTATCAATTTTAGAGCAACTTCTATTTTTTTTTAACAAATTAGTTAACAAAATGCTTTATATTTGTTTTCCAAACAATGTTTGGTACTACTATGAGTAAAAAAACACTTATAAACTCAAAAGAGATTGATATTATTTTACATCGATTAGCGTGTCAGTTAATTGAAAACCATCATAATTTTGAGAACACGGTGCTTATTGGAATTCAACCAAGAGGTACTTTTTTAGCAGAACGCTTAGTCACAATTTTAGAAAACGACTATAATATTCCAAAAATAAAACACGGACAATTAGACATCACTTTTTATAGAGATGATTTTAGACGTCGTGATGCACCATTAGGAGCAAATAAAACACATATAGATTTTATTGTTGAAGAAAAAAATGTTGTTTTTATTGATGACGTACTTTTTTCAGGAAGAAGTATTAGAGCTGCTCTTACGGCAATTCAATCATTTGGAAGACCTGCAGACATTGAACTTTTGGTGTTAATTGACAGACGTTTTAGCCGTCACTTACCAATTCAACCAGATTATACTGGAAGACAGGTTGATGTGATTAACCAAGAAAGAGTTACTGTAAATTGGAAAGATAGAGATGGTGAAGACACCGTATATATTATAAATAATTAAGTATATGAATCAGTTAAGCGTACAACACCTTTTAGGCATAAAACATTTAAATAAAGCTGATATTGATTTAATTTTTGAAACAGCTGATCACTTTAAAGAAGTAATTAATCGCCCAATTAAAAAAGTTCCTTCTCTTCGTGATATAACTATTGCAAATATCTTTTTTGAAAATAGCACACGTACAAAACTTTCTTTTGAATTAGCTGAAAAACGATTATCGGCTGATGTTATAAATTTTTCTGCTAGTCAATCTTCAGTTAAGAAAGGAGAAACTTTAATTGATACAGCAAACAATATTCTATCAATGAAAGTTGATTTGATAGTAATGCGCCATCCAAATGTTGGAGCTTGTGATTTTTTATCAAAGCACGTTGATGCTAAAATTGTAAATGCCGGTGACGGAACGCACGAACACCCAACACAAGCTTTACTTGACTCCTACTCTATTAGAGAAAAATTAGGAAATGTAGCAGGTAAAAAAGTTGTTATTGTTGGTGATATTTTGCATTCTAGAGTAGCACTTTCAAATATTTACGCACTAAAATTACAAGGAGCTGAAGTAAAAGTTTGCGGACCAAAAACATTGATTCCAAAATATATTGAAAGTTTAGGTGTTGGAGTTGAATTTAACATTAAAAAAGCATTAGAATGGTGTGATGTTGCCAATGTTTTAAGAGTACAAAATGAACGTATGGCAGTTAATTATTTCCCATCTACAAGAGAATACGCACAACTATTTGGAATTAATAAACAACTATTAGACAGCTTAAACAAAGAAATTGTAATTATGCACCCTGGACCAATAAACAGGGGTGTTGAAATTACAAGTGATGTTGCCAATTCCAATCAATCTATTATATTAAATCAGGTTGAAAATGGAGTGGCTGTTAGAATGGCTGTTATATATTTATTAGCTGAACAAATTCAAAGAAAATAATTCATGAAAATCACTAGTACCGAAAAATACACGCTATTAACACCTGAACAAGAACCAATTAAAACTTTTTTAATTGAACTTGAAAAAGAATATTCAGGGTTGAAAAGTGCGCATTTAATTATTGATTTTTCTGAAAACATTAACACCACTGTTCAAGATTTATTGCTATTTTTGAAGATAAGTACAAACCACAGAGAAAATGGCACAAGTTTTGTGATTATTTGTAAAGGTATTGATATAGATGAAATACCTGATGAAATTAATGTTGTACCAACATTTGAAGAAGCCGTAGACATACTTGAAATGGATGCGATTGAACGAGATTTAGGATTTTAAAACGCAATTGCTTATTGATGAAAAAACTACTTTTGTTAATATTTTTATTTATTTCTGCTTTTAGTTTTGCTCAGCAAAATACTAGAGGTGCATTTCATATTAATAAAACTGCAACATCAGCTACTTTAACTACTATTACTGCTTCTCCAAATCCTTTTAATATAAACACCCGAATTACATTTAATTCTTCAAAAAATCAATTGATAGAATTTAGCGTAAAAAGCTTATTGGGAAAAACTGTTTATCACGAACAAGTGAATGCTAAAGAAGGATTTAACACCATTCCTTTTGAACGTAACAACATTACCAAAGGAATGTATATTTACACCTTACAATCTGAAGCTGAAATTGTTTCTAAAAGACTTGTTATTAAATGAGTTTAAAACTAACAGTTTTAGGCTGCCACTCAGCTACACCAAGAGTAAACGCAAACCCAACTTCACAATTTTTAGAAATAAAAAACCATCATTTTTTAATTGATTGTGGTGAAGGAACTCAAGTGCAATTAAGGCGATATAACGTTAAATTTTCAAAAATAAAACACATTTTTATTTCGCATTTACACGGAGATCACGTGTTTGGTTTGGTTGGACTTATTTCAACCTTTAGACTTTTAAACCGTGAAAGTGAATTACACGTTTATGGTCCAAAAGGCATTAAAGAAATGATAACATTACAACTTAAATTATCAAACTCTTGGACACATTATCCGTTATTGTTTCATGAATTAAGTTCTAAAGAACCTGAACTTATTTTTGAAGATGAAAAGGTAGAAGTTCATACAATTCCGCTTGACCATAGAGTTTACACCAATGGGTTTTTATTTAAAGAAAAACTAGGAGAACGTAAACTTAATATGAATGCTGTTTTTAACCATAAAGAAATTGAGATTTGTGATTATCAAAACTTGAAGAATGGAAGAGATTTTATACTAAAAAATGGCACTACAATAAAAAACAAGGAATTAACCTTAGATCCTTCACCTGTTAAAAGCTATGCCTTTTGCAGTGACACTTCATATTTCCCTGAAATAATTCCTCAAATAAAACAAGTTACCGCTTTATATCATGAAGCTACATTTTTAAACGACAAAGAGAATTTAGCTACTATAACAAAGCACTCTACCGCAAAACAGGCCGCAACAATTGCACAAAACGCAGAAGTAAAAAATTTAGTAATTGGGCATTTTAGTGGGCGTTATAAAAACAAAGAATTATTTTTAACCGAAGCCAAAAGTTTTTTTAAAAATACTATTCTTGCTGAAGAGGGGAAAACTTTTGTTTTTGAATAATAAAACAATTCTGAAATATTAAATCAAAAAAAAAGCTCACTTAAAAGTGAGCTTTTTTAATATTAAGAACTTTTATTTATTCTTTTAAGCTATCGTAAACTGCTTGCATTTCAGTTAACTCACTAGACATATCTAAATTCTCATACAAACCTACTAAAATTTGTACTACAGAAATATTTGATTTGTTTAATTCGTAAGCTTTTTCGTAATAAGGAAGTGACTCTTTATAAATTTCTTTTTGCTCATTTAAAAGTCTATCATACTTATCAAAATCGCTTAAGCTTTTATTCATTTCTTCTTGTAAAGGCTTCGTTTTATCTAAAATAGTTGCTCCAATATTGTTGTAAGCATCAGAATTATTTGGATCTAACTCAAGAACTTTATTGAAGTTTTTCATTGCTTCATCAATGTTGTTCTCATTTTTATACATAATACCAATATTTTGGTATAATGAAACGTTTGTTGGGTCAATTTGTACAGCTTCTTCTAATAACTCTTTAAATTTAACCTTGTTACCTTTTTTAAAGTAAATATTAGCCTCAGTAATTAATAATTGGAAATTCTTTGGAAACTCCTCTCTACCTTTAGCAATAACTTCTAATGCAGCATCGTAGTCTTCAATTGAAACATTGTTTTCTGCTAAAATATTATAAAAAATATTTCTTCTAGACTCTTTAGGCTCAACTCTTGGATTTGAAGCAACTTTCAATCTTACTTGTGCATCCATTGTTTTTTTGTCTGGGTATGTAATATCTTTTCCATCAATACCTGTTGCAATATACTCAGTTGTAATTCCTGTGTATCCAATATCTAATAATTCTTGAGAATATTTAATTGAATTTTCATAGTCTTTAGCCTTATTAAACAAAAATGCTGAATTGTCTAAAAACATAGTATCTTTTGGACTTAAGCTGTACACAGTATAAAACTTTTCAGCAGCTAATTTATAATCTGCATCTGCTTGATTTTCAACAGCTTTTTGGTAAGCTTCACTAGCTTCATTCACAGTTCCTTCAACTAATTTTTGAGATAAACCATTAATCTCTGAAGTATATTTAAGTTTGTTTGATTCTTTTTCAAACTCAACTACATCATTAAATGCTGCACTCACTTTCTTTAAATCTGCTTGTTTTGAACCACCTTGATACAAAGCCAACGCTTTTAAGTAGTAAAATTTAGCTTTTGTTTTTTGGTCTGCATTTTCAACCAAACCTTCTGCTTGATTGATAACGGTCATAGCTTTTGCATAATCTTTGGCATCAATAGCTTTACTAGCCATTTTAAGCTCATCTTTTTGACCGAATACTGTCATACTAATTAAAAAAGCAGACAGAATTAATAATTGTTTCTTCATTTTTGTTAAATTAATTTATTCTTGATTTGTATTTTCTTCGTTATTGTTTTCAATTTCCGTGCCATTGTCTATTTCTTCACCATCTAATTCATCTAATTCTTCATTTTCATGTGCAACCTTGGCTACGGCTGCAATAGAGTCATTATCTTTAATATTAATAAGCTTCACACCTTGCGTTGCTCTACCCATTACTCTTAAATCTGCTACTGCTAATCTAATGGTAATACCAGATTTATTGATAATCATTAAATCATCTTCATCAGTAACATTTTTAATAGCAACTAAACCTCCTGTTTTATCGGTAACATTAATAGTTTTAACACCTTTACCTCCACGGTTTGTAATTCTATAATCATCTAAACTAGAACGTTTTCCATATCCTTTTTCAGAAACAACTAACACATTACTTTCTGAATCGTCTACAGCAATCATTCCTACTACCTCATCATTTTCATGTGATAAAGTAATACCTCTTACACCAGAAGCATTTCTACCCATTGGTCTGGTTTTACTTTCTTCAAAACGAATAGATTTACCAGATTTTAATGCCATCATTACCTGACTGTTTCCAGAAGTTAATTTAGCTTCTAGTAATTCATCATCTTCTTTAATAGTAATTGCATTGATACCATTTGTTCTTGGACGAGAATATTGTTCTAAAGAAGTCTTTTTAACTTGTCCTTTTTTAGTAGCCATTATTACATAATGGTTATTTATATATTCTTCGTTTTTAAGATCTTCGGTAACTAAAAATGCTTTTACTTTATCATCTTGCTCAATGTTAATTAAGTTTTGAATAGCTCTACCTTTAGATGTTTTACCACCTTCTGGAATTTCATAAACACGCATCCAAAATACTTTACCTTTTTGCGTAAAGAATAACATATATTGGTGATTTGTACCTAGGAATAAATGTTCTAAGAAATCTTCATTTCTAGTAGCAACACCTTTTTGCCCTCGTCCACCTCTATTTTGAACTTTATACTCGTCTAAATTAGTACGCTTCACATAACCTGCATGAGAAATTGTTACCACTACTTTAGAATTAGGAATCATATCTTCAATAGATAAATCTCCTCCTGCATATTCAATTACAGATCTACGGTCATCTCCGTATTTATCTTTAATTACTATTAATTCTTCTTTAATAATATTAAAGCGTCTTGCTTCATTTGATAAAATATCTTTTAAATCTTCAATCAATTTAATAATAGCATCGTATTCAGCTCTTAACTTATCTTGCTCTAGACCTGTTAATTGGCGTAATCGCATTTCTACAATTGCTTTCGCTTGAATTTCAGACAATTCAAAACGTTCAATTAAACTTTCTCTTGCTTCATCAGCATTTGAAGAGCCTCTAATAATTTTAATTACTTCATCAATATTATCACTTGCAATAATTAAACCTTCTAAAATATGAGCTCTTGCTTCAGCTTTTTTAAGTTCAAATTCAGTTCTTCTAACTACAACTTCATGTCTGTGTTCAACAAAATAATGAATTAACTCTTTTAAATTTAATTGCTGTGGACGCCCATTAACTAAGGCAATATTGTTTACACTAAAAGAAGTTTGAAGCGCTGTATATTTAAATAGTTTATTTAATACAATGTTTGGAATTGCATCTCTTTTTAAAACATACACAATACGCATTCCATTTCTATCCGATTCATCACGAATATTAGAAATACCTTCTAGTTTTTTCTCATTTACTAAATCAGCAGTTTTCTTAATCATGTCTGCTTTGTTTACCTGATAAGGAATCTCGGTAACAATAATACATTCACGACCTTTAACTTCTTCAATAGTTGCTTTTGCACGCATTACAATTCTACCTCTACCAGTCTCAAAGGCATCTTTTACACCTTCGTACCCGTAAATAATTCCACCGGTAGGAAAATCAGGAGCTTTAATGTGCTGCATTAATTCAGAAATTTCAATATCTCTGTTATCAATATAAGCTAATGTTCCATTAATTACCTCTGTTAAATTATGAGGAGCCATATTTGTAGCCATACCAACTGCAATACCTGAAGCTCCGTTCACTAACAAGTTAGGTATTCTTGTAGGTAAAACCGTAGGTTCATTTAATGTATCATCAAAGTTTAATCTATGGTCTACCGTATCTTTTTCAATATCAGAAAGCATTTCTTCTGATATTTTTTGCATTCTAACCTCGGTATAACGCATTGCTGCCGGACTATCACCATCAACAGAACCAAAATTCCCTTGACCATCAACCATCATATAACGAACACTCCATTCTTGAGCCATACGAACCATAGAGTCGTAAACAGATGTATCACCATGCGGGTGATACTTTCCTAAAACTTCCCCAACAACTCTTGCTGATTTCTTGTAAGAACCTGTAGCTTTAATTCCTAATTCGTGCATCCCAAATAAAACCCTTCTATGTACTGGTTTTAAACCGTCTCGTACATCAGGCAATGCTCTTGAAACTATTACTGACATTGAATAATCAATGTAAGCTGACTTCATTTCATCTTCAATATTAATAGGTATCAATTTTTCCCCGTCTGCCATATATTTTTAATTTATTTTAGTCTAGATTTTTAACAAAGCAATATACAACTTTTCACTTTTTTACAAGTTATTTACACTGATGTTTTTATAATATTTATCAACAACTTAATTACCCAACACTAAATAATAAAACACTGTAAATCAACAGGTTTAAAACCGACAAAATGACTCATTTCATAAAAAAAAGAAAAGTGGAACTGTTTTTGTGGAATAAAAAGAAAAAAATCAGTTAAATTTACCATATAAACACAAAAACTATGGACGATAATTTTTCACCAAAAGTTAAAGATGTAATAGCTTACAGTAAGGAAGAGGCCTTGCGTTTAGGCCATGATTTTATTGGCACTGAGCATTTAATGCTTGGACTATTGAGAAAGGGTGATGGAAAAGCTATTGAAATATTAAATTCATTAGATATCAATCTTGATCATTTACGAAAAAAGATAGAAAGCTTAAGCCCAATGAACCCTGCTTCAGTATTTACTACTGAAAAGAAAAGCTTACATTTAACAAGACAAGCAGAAAAAGCTTTAAAAACTACATTTTTAGAAGCAAAACTATATCAAAGTGAATCTGTAAATACGGCGCATTTATTATTATGTATTTTACGTAATGAAAATGACCCTACAACCAAATTACTTAACAATTTTGATGCTAGTTATGAAGATGTTAAAACTATTTTTAAAAATTTATACTTAAATGAAGAAATAGATTTACCTAAAGCTGAAAATAGCTCAGATGATACGTTTGACTCTCCAAAATCAAACCCATTTGAACAACCACAATCAGGAAACCCTACTCAAAAGAAGTCTAAAACACCGGTTCTAGATAACTTTGGACGTGATTTAACGCGTTTAGCCGAAGAAGGAAACTTAGACCCTGTTGTTGGTAGAGAAAAAGAAATAGAGCGCGTTTCTCAAATTTTAAGTAGACGTAAAAAGAACAACCCAATGTTAATTGGTGAACCTGGTGTAGGAAAATCTGCCATAGCTGAAGGCTTAGCCTTACGTATTAATCAACGTAAAGTGTCTCGAATTCTTTTCAATAAACGAATTGTTTCTTTAGATTTAGCTAGCCTAGTTGCTGGTACAAAATACCGTGGTCAATTTGAAGAACGCATGAAAGCATTGATGAATGAACTGGAGAAAAATGATGATATTATTTTATTTATAGATGAAATTCATACCATTGTTGGCGCCGGTGGAGCTACAGGTTCTTTAGACGCTTCAAACATGTTGAAACCAGCTTTGGCTCGTGGTGAAATTCAATGCATTGGAGCTACAACATTAGATGAGTTTAGAACAAATATTGAGAAAGATGGAGCTTTAGAGCGCAGATTTCAAAAAGTAATTGTAGAACCAACTTCTGTTGAAGAAACTATTCAAATTTTAGAAAACATAAAAGATAAATACGAAGATCACCATTTGGTAACTTATACTGATGATGCCTTAAAAGCCTGTGTGCAATTAACAAACAGGTATATGACTGATAGGTTTTTACCAGACAAAGCCATTGATGCTTTAGATGAATCTGGCTCACGTATTCACATTACAAATATTGTAGTACCTAAAGAAGTACTTCAATTAGAAGCCGAGTTAGAAAAAATAAAAGAAGATAAAACGGCAGCTGTTAATGGTCAAAAGTATGAAGAAGCTGCTCGATTAAGAGATGACGAAAAACGAGTTGAAAGCTTCCTAAAAACTGAACAAGCAAAATGGGAAGAAGCTTCAAAACTTAATCGTGAAATAGTAACTGAAGATAATGTAGCTGAAGTTGTATCTATGATGACAGGAATTCCTGTAAATAGAGTTGCTGAAGCTGAAAGCCATAGATTGCATGATTTACCAAATTTAATTAAAGGTAAAGTTATTGGTCAAAATGAAGCTGTTGCAAAAGTAGTAAAGGCAATTCAACGAAACAGAGTTGGTTTAAAAGATCCAAACAAACCAATTGGTTCGTTTATATTTTTAGGTCAAACTGGTGTTGGAAAAACCCAGCTTGCAAAAATTTTAGCCAACGAACTATTTGACAATGACGATGCTTTGATTAGAATTGACATGAGCGAGTATATGGAAAAATTTGCCGTTTCAAGATTAATTGGTGCGCCTCCAGGATATGTTGGTTATGAAGAAGGTGGACAATTAACTGAAAAAATAAGACGTAAACCATATGCTGTAGTTTTATTAGATGAAATTGAAAAAGCACATCCTGATGTATTCAATATGTTGTTACAAATTTTAGATGACGGACATATTACTGATAGCTTAGGAAGAAGAATTGATTTTAGAAATACAATTATTATAATGACGTCTAACATTGGTTCTCGTCAATTAAAAGATTTTGGTACAGGCGTAGGTTTTGGAACAACTTCTAAAAAAGCACAAGCTGATGCCAATGCAAAAAGTGTAATTGAAAACGCATTGAAAAAATCGTTTGCACCTGAATTTTTAAATAGAATTGATGATGTAATTGTATTTAACGCCTTAGAACGCGAGGATATTCATTCAATAATTGATATTGAGCTTAAAAAACTTATTACAAGAATTGAAGGTTTAGGTTACCAATTAACTTTAACCGATGAAGCAAAAGATTATATTGCCGATAAAGGTTTTGATAAGCAATACGGAGCCAGACCTTTAAAAAGAGCAATTCAAAAATATATTGAAGATGCTTTAGCTGAAGAAATTGTAAATTCTCAATTAGACGAAGGCGATTCAATTCATATGGATTTGGACAAAGAAAAAAGTGAACTTACCATAAAAATAAGCAAAGGGAAAAAAGAAATTGAATAATTTAAAAAAGGTTGAGAAATTCTCAACCTTTTTTTTTACCATAAAATCATATTATGAAAATCAAAACTTTAATTTCAATCATTTTAATTGTACTATTTTTTCAAAACATAAAAGCGCAAGAAGCACCACAAAGTGTTGAAGTAATAATGAAAAACGCACTTCAGCAAGCAAAAAAGCAAAATAAAAATGTATTTGTAATGTTCTCAGCTTCTTGGTGCACTTGGTGCAAACAAATGGATGCAAAAATGAAAACACCATCCATCAACAACTTATTTTTAGACAATTATATTATTGAACACTTTACGGTTTTTGAACAAAAAACAAAACAACATTTGGTAAATCCTGGTGCTGAGGAATTACTTGTTAAATACGGCGGAAAAAATCAAGGAATTCCATTCTATTTAATTTTTGATAATGAAGGAAATTTAATTGCCGACTCCAAAATGGTAAAAGACAAAGAAGTTTTGAAAGGTGAAGGCAACAACATAGGCTGCCCAGGAACTCCTTATGAAATAGATGCTTTTGCATATAAACTAAAAGAAACATCAAATTTAACTGATAAAGAATTGCTAGCAATTGCCGCAATATTTAAACAAAACTAATTTTTAGAAACCAATCCTATTAAAAACCCAATTCCGTAACCTGCAAACTGAATTAGCGTGGTTAGAACACTCACAAAAGCAACAAAAATATTTTTATTTTTCACTAATGAATCTAAAAATAATATCACAAAATAAACTGTAAAAAATCCAGCAAAAATTTGAACACCAAACAAAGAGCTTACCAAAGAAAACAGTAATAATATTATAAAAACTGAAGGAAACCAATAGGTAATTTTAGCTGTACCAGGATATTTTTTATTTAAAAATGGTCGGCCTTTTCCAAAAGCAAATGTTTGCTTAAAAAACTGTTGAAACGTTGCTCTTCTTTTATGATAAACAAACGCATTTTCAATAAACTGGGTTTCAAAATTATGTTTCCAAAGTCTAAAAGTTAAATCTATATCCTCTCCAATTTTCATTTTTGAAAACCCTTTGGTTGCTTCAAAAGCAACTTTTGAAATACCAAAATTAAAACTTCTTGGCTGAAATTTATCTACCGCTTTTTTATTTCCACGAATTCCGCCAGTGGTAAAAAAAGAAGTCATACTATAATTTATGGCTTTTTGAATAATTGTAAAAGAATCATGTGCTGCATCAGCACCACCAAAAGCATCAGTATAATTTGCATTCAATGCATTATCAACTTCCTTCAAATAATTTGAAGGTATTATGCAATCTGAATCAAAAACAATAAAATAATTACCTGAAGCTTTTTGCATACCAAAATTACGGCTTGCACCAGCTCCTGTATTTTTTTTTAAAAAATAATGAAGATTTAAAGCGTTCGCATACTTATTTACAATTTTATCAGCTTTTAAAGTAGAACCATCTTCAACTATAATAACCTCAAAGTTGTTTTTATAGGTTTGCTTTACCAAACTTTGCAACAACTCATCAATTTCAGTTGGTCTATTGTAAACAGGAATAACTATGGAAAATTGTAATTTCACTATTATCTAATTTTTCAAATTCAAATTTAGGTTATTTATTATTTCTAAAATGAAAAATCTATTTAAAAAATATTTTCAAACATATGCGCCATTTACCTAAAACAAACAGTCATTTTAATTATTTAATAAGTAACATTTCCTTAAATAAAAAACATAAAAAAAGCGATAACTTATAATTATCGCTTTTTATTATGTTAAGAAATATATACCTTCTAAGGTTATTCTTCTTTTCTTTCATTTTCAAAATTACTCATGAAGTTTTCCATAATAGGGTTGCTTACACCCATATTTGAAAAACCACCATCATGAAATAAATTTTGAAGTGTTACTTTTTTTGTTAAATCTGAAAATAAGCTAATCGTATAATCTGCACACTCTAAAGCTGTTGCGTTACCTAACGGAGACATTTTTTCAGCATAAGCAATAAACCCATCAAAACCTTTTACTCCATTACCAGCAGTTGTTGGCGTTGGTGATTGTGAAATTGTATTTACACGAACTTTATTTTGTTGTCCAAAGAAATATCCAAAGCTTCGCGCTACAGATTCTAAATAAGCTTTATTATCAGCCATATCATTATAATCAGGAAAAACACGTTGAGCTGCCATATAAGACAATGCCACAATACTTCCCCAATCATTCATTGCATTAGAATTGTACAATACATTCATTACTCTATGAAAAGACAAAGCTGAAATGTCAAATCCTTTATGTGTAAAATCATAATTAGAATCTGTATAATGTTTTCCTTTTCTTACATTCATAGACATTCCTATTGAATGTAATACAAAATCAATCTTTCCTCCTAATATTTCAACAGATTTATCTACTAAATTCTGAAGATCTTCCATAGATGTTGCATCTGCAGGAATTACTGTAGAATTTGTTTGTTCAGCTAACTTATTAATAGCACCCATTCTCATTGCTATTGGTGCATTTGTCAATACAAAAGTTGCTCCTTCTTCGTGGGCTCTTTCTGCAACTTTCCAAGCAATTGAGTTAGAGTCTAATGCTCCAAAAATGATACCTCTTTTTCCTTTTAATAAATTATACATAGTATAGATCGTTATTTATTTTATTTTATTTTGGTTGCAAATATAGTAAATTAATGTAACAACTCTTTTGCATGTTCAATTGCTGTAGAAGTAATATTTTTACCACCTAACATTTCAGCTATTTCAATAATTCGTTCATCGTTAGAAAGTGTTTTTAACTGGGTAACAATGTTATTTGAAATATCTTGTTTATACACTTTATAATGTTGTTGCCCTTTGGCCGCAATTTGAGGTAAATGCGTAATAGTAATTACTTGCATATTCATACTCATTTCTTGCATAATATCGGCCATTTTTTGAGAAACATCTCCAGATACACCAGTATCAATTTCATCAAAAATAATAGTTGGCAGCTTTAAATATGAAGACAGAATAGATTTTACAGCTAACATAATTCTAGACAATTCACCACCAGAAGCAACCTTTTTTAATTCTCCAAAATTAAGGCCTTTATTTGCCGAAATTAATAATTGCAACTCATCTTTTCCGTGTTGAAAATATGATGATGAATGTTGAATATCAAATTTAAAACGGGTATTTTCCATTCCTAAATTAGAAAGAATTTTTTCCAACTTTTTAATTAGAACAGGAATTACTTTTTGACGCTTATTAAATATGTTTTTTGCTAACACATCAATTTTAGTTGCAACATCCTGAACCTCATCTTCTTTCTCTTTTATAATTGTTGATGAGTTTTGAACAGCCGATACTTTTACAGATAGTTCTTCTTGCAATAGCAACAATTCTTCCACTGAATTAACAGTATGCTTTTTTTGCAAATTATAAATTAGTTGTAATCTATCATTTAACTTTTCTAATTCAAGCGGATCAAAATTTACATGTTCATTCGCATTTTCAATTTCATTTGTAATATCGTCAAATTCAATTTTCAAGCTTAAAACACGTTCGTACAATTCATTATAATCATTTGAAAAAGATGCAATTTTACTAACATTATTAGTTAAAGAGTTTAGCAAAGTTTGCACTCCAATTTCTTCATTTAAAGCTAAAGATTGCGCCTCAGATAAGTTTAATTTTATTTCTTCAATGTTATTTAACTTATCTAACATTTGTTCAATTTCTTCTTGCTCACCAACTTTTAAGTTTGCTGCATTTAGCTCTTCAAACAAATACAAATTATACTCATATTTCTCTTTTTCAGCTTCTTGATTTTGTTTAAGCGCTTTTAATTCTTTTACTAATTTATTGTATAATTTTAATCCTCTTTTATATGATTCTATTTTAGCAAAATTATTTGCCATTGCATCAATAATTTGAAACTGAAAGTTTGTATCAGACAGCTCAATGGTTTGATGCTGAGAATGTACATCTATTAATTTTTCGCTTAATTGATTTAACACCTGTAAAGTAGTAGGTGTATCGTTTATAAACGCTCTGGACTTACCGCTTGGTAAAATTTCACGACGAATAATTGTTTCTGCTTCAAAATCCAAATCGTTTTCTTCAAAAAAAGATTCTAAATTGTAATTTTCAACAGAAAATTGTCCTTCAATAATACATTTTTTAGACGTGTCTTTCAAAGTTGAAGACTCAGCTCTTTTACCCAAAACTAATCCAAGTGCACCTAATAATATAGATTTACCTGCACCTGTTTCACCAGTAATAATTGAAAGTTTATTTTTAAAACCAACAGCCAAACTATCTATTAAGGCGTAATTTTTTATGGAAAGGTTTGTTAGCATTTTTTAAAATAAAAAGTAAAAATTACTTTATTGAATTCCACTTTTCAGCGTTTAAAGGAGATATTCTTATTAAATCTTCTTTTAATTCAAATGTATCATAACTTGGACCATCAGAGAAAATTTCTACAATTTCATCAGATTTTGAGTCCATAAAAACACGCAATAAAAACGCATTAGGTCGCGAATTATATAAATTCTTCAACGTAAATATAGCATCTCCAATATTCTCTTTTGCTATTTTAGAATCTTTGCTCATTAAGTCTAAGCCACGCAAATGATAATAATACATTGCTGTATGAAATTCTTTATAGGTTGGTGACAATAAATTGTCTATCAAACTAAAACGTGTTCTTGGTCCGTCAGACTGATTCCAACCTGAATATCCACTTTGCTGAGCTTGTACAAGTACATCTTGCGCTTGGGTAAAAAATGGAATTCCTCCTTGTTGCGAAAACGTATCTGCATCCATTCCTAATATTACATACGCGTAATAGGTCATCATTGAAACTAAGTTAGATTCAAAAATGGTAGCATTGTACACTAAAGGTTCAAATTCATTATACTCAAATGAAAAGTTAGCGTCCTTAAAATTAAAAACCGGCGTTGAATAGTTTGAATTATAAACTGTACGAGACGATTGAACTTGTAGGTTTGCTTTAAAAGCGCTCCCATTTTGTTCATCAATTATAATACTCATATTACAATTAATACGCTCTTGGTTTTTATAATTATATCCTGTCCATTTCGTTTGATTTATAAAATCATTCAATGAATTTTCTAACGTTGTAAAAATTTGCTTGTTTGAACCAGGAATTTTATCAGAATTAATAGTTACTGTACAGTTTAACTCTTGCGCGTTTAATTGTGAAACCGCAAAAAGAAAAAGTACTATTTTAACTATGTTACGCATGTATTGTTTTTGCTATTTCATTAAATATATCTGCTGCTACTTCTTCTTTAGATTTCAAACTAAACTCTGTTACATTATTTAGCTTATCAATAAGTGTAACCTTGTTTGTTTCAGTTTTAAATCCAGCTCCTTTATCTTGTAACGAATTTAAAACAATTAAATCTAAATTCTTTTTTTGAAGCTTTAATTTAGCATTTTCAATTTCATTATTAGTTTCTAAAGCAAAACCAACTAAAAACTGGTGCTTTTTTTCTTTACCTAATGAAGCTAAAATATCATGTGTTTTTACTAATTCTATGGTCATAGAATCAGATGACTTTTTAATTTTTTGATCTGAAATGTTTTTTGGCTTATAATCTGCCACCGCCGCTGAAAGTATCGCAATATCCATATCTTTATAATAGGTATGTACTGCATTATTCATTTCTTCAGCACTCACAACATCAATTCTTTTAATTGCTGAAGTAGTAACAACTTCATGTGATGGTCCTGAAATTAAATAAACTTCAGCGCCTAAACTAGCCGCTGTTTTAGCTAGTTCAAATCCCATTTTACCTGAAGAATGATTTCCAATAAAACGAACTGGATCAATAGCTTCATAAGTTGGACCAGCAGTAATTAATACCTTCTTTTTGAATAAAGGTAAGCCATTCATTATTTCATTTTCAATAAACGAAACTATATTTTCTGGCTCTTCCATTCTACCTTCTCCTGTTAAACCACTTGCCAAAAATCCACTAGAAGGTGCAATAAATACATTTCCAAATTTTTGTAACTTCTCTATATTTGATTTAGTGGTTGGATGTTGGTACATATCCAAATCCATTGTAGGCGCAAAATAAACTTTACATTTTGCAGACAGGTAAGTTGCTAATAATAAGTTATCACAAACACCATTTGCCATTTTAGACAATGTGTTTGCTGTAGCCGGAGCTACAAGCATATAGTCAGCCCAAAGTCCTAATTCTACATGACTATTCCATTCTTCAGTTTCTTCATCTTTTTTATCAAAAAAAGTTGAATACACAGGGTTTTGAGATAGTGTAGAAAGTGTTAGTGGTGTAACAAAATCTATAGAGGCAGGTGTCATTACCACTTTTACCTGGGCACCTGCTTTTATAAATAGACGGACTAAACTAGCTGTTTTATAAGCAGCAATACCGGCAGAAACACCTAAAAGTATATTTTTACCGCTTAAAATGCTCATAATTACTCTTGCTTTTCTTCTGGGTTTCTATGGTAAATTTTACCTTGTAACCATTCTTCTACAGCAATTGCAGTTGGTTTAGGTAATTTTTCGTAAAATTTAGAAACTTCTATTTGCTCTTTGTTTTCAAAAACTTCGTCCAAACTATCTGTATAAGTAGCAAATTCTTCTAATTTTTCAATTAGTTCATTTTTTAAATCTCCACTTATTTGTTCAGCTCTTTTAGCAATAATAGTTATTGCTTCGTAAATATTTTCTGTTGGTGCTTCAATTAAGTTCTTATCGTAAGTAATTGTAGTATTAGCAGCTTTTGTGTTTTTATAATCCATTTGTTTCCTGTTTTAGTGCAACAATAGTGTTTAATTCCTGATTTAAATTTTCTAATAATTTTTCTGTCTCTCCTAACTTTTCAGCTTCAGGAAAATTTCTTTTATATTTTTCTTGAGCTTTAATAGCATCATTCAATCTTTTCTCTTTTTTACCAATAAAACTATTCATTGCTAATTCATAAGACGAAAGAAAACGCAAATATAAGGTCTCTTCTTTAAAACTTGTACCTAAATACTCTCCTAAAAATATATCAAAAGCAGTAATGGCAGCAACATAATCCATTGTATGATAATATTGTCGTGCATTTTCAAATGCTTTTTTCTCTAATTTAAAGGTAAGTTCTTTTATACTTTGATTTGCTTCTGCAATTTTATCAGACTCTGGATATTTATAAATGAAGTTTTGTAACGCGTTAATTGCTTCATACGTATCCTTTTGATCTAAACTATAAACAGGAGAAGCCAAATAGTAACTTCTTGCAGATAAATAAGCCGCTTCTTCTACTTTTGAACTTTGCGGATAATTTTTCACAAACTTATCAAAATAATACGATGACAATGTATATTGTTTGGTATTATAATGCGCTTGAGAAATCATGTATTGAATACGCTCATTTTGAGGCTTTCCTCTATAAAATGGCGTAATTTTTTCAAGCAGCTGATTTGCTTTATTATAGCTCTGCTCTTCATACATTTTTGTAGCCATTTTATACTGCTCTTGTGCAGTACCTTTATTAAGTACTTTGTGATACTCACCACAAGATGAAAGTCCTGTTGCGATCAATAAAATGAAAATATAAATCTTATTTTTTTGCATTGGGCAAAATTAGTTATTTATTATGGATTATTAAAATGATTTTTTTACTTCAATAAAACACAAAAATAACTAGCTTAGACTATATAAACTCTGTAAAAAACTTAATTGTTTGTTAATTGTTACACTACAGGTCCGGCAGCACTAGTAACATTAAGTTGCTTAATATCATTATCAAACAAATACAATCCTCCTTTATCGTCTCCAATTAGGTTGATTTTATCTAAAATTGTTCTGGCTTGTGCTTCTTCTTCAATTTGTTCTGCAACATACCACTGTAAGAAATTATGTGTTGCGTAATCTTTTTCTTCTAAAGCTATATGAACTAATTCATTAATACTTTGTGAAACAAACACTTCATGTTTAAATAGTGTTTCAAACATTTCTTTAATTGAACCAAACTCTGTCTCAGGCTCTGATAAATCTGATACTAACGCTTGACCACCTCTTTCATTTACATATCTAAACAATTTTAACATATGCTGACGTTCTTCATCTGAAGCATCATACATGAATTCAGATACTCCTTCTAAACCTTTACCTTCAGCATAAGAAGCCATTGCTAAATATATTTGAGACGATTCTGCTTCAATTCTTATTTGCTTATTTAAAGCCATTTGCATATTTTCTGATAACATAATTTTTATATTTTTTATTAATTTTACACCTAAACGATGTAAAATTACTAATAATTATCTATAAAATTGTTAATTTTTTGCTGTAATTTAGGTGTTGCAGCTACTAAAGGCAACCTAACATTTAAATTACAAATAGCTTTTTTATTTAGCACTGCTTTAATTCCTGAAGGATTGCATTCTTCAAAAATATAGTCAAAACTATTCATTAGCTTAAAATGTAATTCATTTGCTTTTTCAACTTCTCTATCCAATCCATTCTGAATCATTTTAGAAAAGTCACTTGGAAATCCTTGTCCAATTACCGAAATAACTCCAGATCCGCCAGCTAAAACCATTGGCAATGCAATCATATCATCACCAGAAATCACCATAAAATCTGCTGGTTTACTTTTAATTAAACGCATTGCTTGAACCAAATCTCCTGCAGCCTCTTTTACAGCAACAATATTATCAAAATCATTTGCCAACCTTAAAACAGTTTCAGGTTCAAAATTTTTACCTGTTCTACCAGGAACATTGTATAAAATTATTGGCAAAGGACTTGCTTCAGAAATAGCTTTAAAATGCTGATAAATTCCTTCTTGCGTAGGTTTGTTATAATACGGTGAAACGGAAAGAATTGCACAAAAAGCTGATAAATCAGTAGTTTTAATTTCTTCAACAACCGCCATTGTATTGTTACCTCCTATTCCCAAAACTAAAGGAAGTCTATTATTATTAACAGTTATAATAGTTTGTTTTACTTGCTCCTTCTCTTTAGCAGTTAAAGTTGCAGGCTCACCTGTAGTTCCTAAAACCACCAAATAATTTACACCATTATCAATTTGAAAGTTTACCAAACGTTCTAATCCAACAAAATCTACAGATCCATCTTCATTAAATGGAGTTACCAATGCAACGCCTGTCCCTAACAATTCCTTCATTATATCTTATTTAAAATCTTTAAATATTTTTTTAACTCACTATTAAACAACTCAATGTCTATTTTTCCCCCTTCAAGCATTAAATCATATAAACGATTATCAAAATGCGAAAAACCAACTTTAAAAGCTGCTTTAGTTTGCAAAATTAACAAGTTGCGGTATATATTTTCAACTTTACTATAATTAATTAACAAATCGTATTTTTTTGTTAAAATAGCATTCAATTTTTCAGACTTCACTTTCCCTGACCAACCAAAATCTTTTGGAGAAAAACAAGCATCGCATACTTGTTTTTTTTGAAATTTATTTTTAAAAACAATAAATTCAAATTGATTTTCAACAACTTGCAACGTTTCCATTAAACTTTCTTGCACGCTTTTCTTTTCAGAAATATCGTCTAAAAAAACAAGCACGCTACTTACCTTATTTGAAGCGTATTTTTTATTATTACTCAATAATTTTTGTAACTGTTTATTAAAAAAAAATTGAGCACTTTTTCGTTTAAATCCTGTAAAAATCATCTATATTTACCCTTGATTCACAAAACTAATTAAAATCATTAGTAATACAGCAATGAAAAATAATATTCTCATCTTTTTTACACTACTACTTCTTGTTAGTTGTAAAAATGAACCTCAGCATTTAGTTAAAATTGAAGGAAAACTACTTCCAATATCTGAAGAAATTTCAACAGATAAATCTATTGAAGAATTTATTCAACCTTTTAAAGAAAAAGTTGAAGCAGAAATGAATACCGTTTTAAGCTACACACCAACAGATTTGGTGAGAACTGATGGTGAATTAGAAAGCTCACTTGGAAATTTAATGGCAGATTTATGTTATGAAAGAGCAAATCCGGTTTTTAATACTAGAACTGGAAAAAATATCGATTTTGCCATGTTTAATTACGGAGGCATTAGAGCAGGAATTACAAAAGGTCCTATTAAAACTAAAAATGCTTTTAACTTAATGCCTTTTGAAAACAGTCTTGTTGTTGTTGAATTAACAGCTGAAAAAGTAACCGAATTAGCACAATATTTAATAGCTCAAAATAAAGCGCATCCTATATCAAAACAGTTAAAATTAGTAGCAAATTCTAAAGGATACAATTTAACTATACATAATTTACCGCTTGACAATTCAAAAACCTATTTTGTGCTAACATCTGATTATTTACAAAACGGTGGTGACCGAATGGTGTTTTTTAAAAATCCAATAGAGCTGCACAAGTTAGATTATAAAGTTAGAAATTCAATTATTGATTATTTCAAAGAAACAGACACTATTAAAATAGCTTTAGACGGAAGGTTTACAAAAGAAAAATAAGATTATGAAAAGAAGAAACTTTATACAAAAATCTACTGCTGCAACTGCTTTTCTAACTTTAGGAGGGCTTACAATGCAATCGTTCAACCAAAAAACAACAAAACACATTACAATTTTGCACACAAATGATGTGCACAGTCATATTGAACCATTTCCAAAAAATCATTATAAAAACCCAAATAAAGGTGGTGTAGCCAGAAGGGCTACTTTGGTTGAAGAAATTAGAAAAGAAAACCCAAATACCCTTTTATTAGATGCTGGTGATATTTTTCAAGGAACACCATATTTTAATTTTTACGGCGGTGAATTGGAATTTAAATTAATGAGTATGCTAAAATACGATGCTGCCACTATTGGAAATCATGATTTTGATAACAGTATTGAAGGTTTGTATGCACAACTTCCACACGCTGAATTCAATTTTATCTCTTCAAATTACGATTTTAAAAATACCATTTTAGACACACACGTAAAACCTTACAAAGTGTTTGTAAAAGATGGAATTAAAATTGGTGTATTTGGCTTAGGAATTGAACTAAATGGTTTGGTAGACCCTAGAATGTTTAAAGAAACAGTCTATTTAAATCCAGTTGAAATAGCACAGGATATGAGTAGAATATTAAAAGAAGATGAAGAATGTGATTTGGTTATTTGCCTTTCACATTTAGGATATCATTACAAATCTGATAAAATAGATGATTTAAAATTGGCCTCAAAAACTAAAAATATAGATTTAATAATTGGTGGTCATACACATACATTTTTACCAAAACCAACCGTTACAAAAAACAGTATAGGTGAAAATGTGTTGGTAAATCAAGTAGGTTGCTACGGAATTAATGTGGGCCGCGTTGACTTTTATTTTGATAGTGATAAAAATAAAGCAAGTAAAGGAAAAAGTATAATTGTATAAAAAATACCATGAGAATTGAAACCGATTTAAAATTAGGGTTTAAAGATGTAATGATTCGTCCAAAAAGATCTACTTTAAGTTCAAGGGCGCAAGTAAATTTAGATAGAGAATTTACCTTTTTACACAGTAATTACAAATGGACAGGCGTACCAATTATGGCAGCCAATATGGATACTGTTGGAACTTTTGAAATGGCAAAAGCATTGGCAAAAAACAAAATATTTACAGCTATTCATAAACATTATTCAATTGAAGAATGGGCTACTTTTATGGAGTCTATTTCTAATGATATGGTAAACTATTTTTCAGTAAGTACAGGTACAGGAGCAGCAGATTCTGAAAAATTAGCAACAATATTAAAAAACCATCCGCAAATACAATTTATATGTATTGATGTTGCTAATGGATATTCAGAACATTTTGTGAATTTTGTAATGAACACACGTAAACTCTATCCAAACAAAGTTATTATGGCTGGAAATGTAGTTACAGGTGAAATGGTTGAAGAACTACTATTAGCTGGCGCTGATATTATTAAAGTTGGTATTGGACCAGGTTCAGTTTGTACAACTCGTGTAAAAACAGGCGTTGGATACCCGCAACTTTCAGCAATTATTGAATGTGCTGATGCTGCGCATGGTTTAGGCGGACAAATAGTTTCTGATGGTGGCTGTAAAATTCCAGGTGATATTGCCAAAGCTTTTGGTGGTGGCGCTGATTTTGTAATGCTTGGCGGAATGCTTGC
Organism: Lutibacter holmesii; assembly: GCF_042679665.1. Classification (NCBI taxonomy): domain Bacteria; kingdom Pseudomonadati; phylum Bacteroidota; class Flavobacteriia; order Flavobacteriales; family Flavobacteriaceae; genus Lutibacter; species Lutibacter holmesii. The sequence continues at coordinate 1,003,274 of NZ_JBHTMV010000003.1, read as the reverse complement.
CGGACATACTGAAAGCGGAGGAGAAACCATAGAAGTTAATGGTCAAAAGTTCAAACAGTTTTATGGAATGAGTTCAGAAACCGCAATGAACAAACACGTTGGAGGTGTAGCAAACTACAGAGCTTCTGAAGGTAAAACTGTTGAAATTCCTTTTCGTGGAAACGTAGAAGCTACCGTACAAGATTTTCTGGGAAGTTTGCGTTCAACCTGTACATATGTTGGAGCAAACCGATTAAAGGAACTAACGAAAAGAACAACTTTTATTAGAGTTCAAGAGCAACATAATCAAGTTTTTTCAAAATAAAATTACCTCAATAACATTCTTATTTCTTATAAAAGGTGTAAAAAATAACTCTTCTATTTTTTACACCTTTTTTATATGCGGATTGACGCTGTTTGTAATCATTTTAAATTTTCTCGTCTAAACTAGAAAGTTTAAAACAATGCATAAAAACATTTCTTTAGGTATTCGATTTCTTATTGCAATTATATTGATACAAACCCTACGCTACAAATTTACAGCACATCCAGACAGTGTTTATATTTTTACAAAAGTTGGTTTAGAGCCTTTTGGAAGAATTGGAATAGGTGTTTTAGAGTTAATTGCTGCCATTCTAATTTTAGTTCCAAAAACAATTTGGGTAGGAGCAGTTTTAACTACCGGAATAATAAGCGGTGCCGTTTTTATGCACTTAACAATATTAGGAATAGAAATTAATGAAGATCAAGGTAAATTATTTTACATGGCTTTAAGTGTTCTAATTTTAAGCCTTATTATTTGTTGGAATCAGCGAAAAAAAATTCCATTCATAAAAAACTACCACACACAAAAACAACTATAACAACCTAACAAATAGTTGTTTAACATTTTTTTAACAATGAAAACTGTTACAAAACCAGAACTTTATAGTCTTATTTGTATACCATTTATATGGGACATTCCATTAAAACAAGGGATTAAATTATAATGTAATCCTAAAAAAAAGCCTCTAAACTTGCATTTTAGAGGCTTTTTTAATGTTATAATTTAAAGTTTATTACCATCTCATAATTACACTTCCCCAAGTAAATCCACTACCAAAAGCAGCCAAAACAACTAAGTCGTTTTCCTTTAACTTTCCTTGTTCCCAAGCTTCAGATAAAGCAATAATTACCGATGCCGCAGTAGTATTTCCATATTTATGAATATTACTATGCACCTGATCATCACCAAGTTTAAATTTCTTTTGAATAAATTGTGTAATTCTTAAATTCGCTTGATGCGGAATTAACATATCAATATCTGTTGTTTCTAAACCATTGGTTTTTAAACCTTCATAAATAGCTTCAGAAAAACGAACAACTGCATTTTTAAATACAAATGTTCCATTCATATGCGGGAAATAAGATTCGTCATTTTCATCATTTTCCTCTAACAATTCAGTAACCCAATGCTTTGCACTTGGAGCTAAAACTGTTAGCTCTTCAGCGTGCTTTCCTTCTGAATGTAAATGTGACGATAAAATTCCTTTGGTATTATCTTCGGTTCTAGAAAGTACTGCAGCTCCTGCCCCATCACCAAAAATAACTGAAACTCCTCTTCCTCTTGTTGTTTTATCTAATCCTGAAGAATGATACTCTGCTCCAACTACCAATATATTTTTATACATTCCTGTTTTAATAAACTGATCTGCAACAGACATTGCATAAATAAAACCAGAACATTGATTTCTAATATCCAAAGCCCCAACCGTATTCATACCAAGCATTTCCTGCAATTGCACACCTCCACCTGGGAAATAATAATCTGGGCTTAAAGTTGCAAACACAATAAAATCAATATCTTTTGAAGTTAAGCCTGCACGTTCAATAGCAATTCGTGACGCTTTTGCTCCCATTACAGATGAAGAATCATCACTTCCTTCTTTAATCCATCTTCTTTCTTTAATTCCGGTTCTTTCCTGAATCCATTCATCATTAGTATCCATCATTTTGGATAAATCATCATTGGTTACCACATTATCAGGAACATAATAACCAAGCCCTGTAATCTTAGAATTATACATATTTTTCATTTTTTAACAAATCTATTTCAAACTTACTAAAAACTTCATGTTTTTACAATTAATTTTTTCATAATTCGCAAAACATAGTTCAAAATCAATTAATTAAAATTTTGGCATTTAACATTTTATTAGCAACCCCTTTTTTTTTGTTTTAGTAGCTTTGAGTTTACAATCATCAACTTAACCTATTTCATATGAAAAATTTACCATTAATTTTATTGCTTTTTTTGGGAATATGCGGATTTTCACAAGAAAACTTAACCTATCAAAAACCTCCACAAGAAATTTTAGAACTCGCTGAAGCTCCATTAGCTCCTTCTATGAGAATGGATCACGAAGGAGAAAATTTTGTGTTTTTATATCGCTCAAATTTTAAAAGTATTGAAGAGCTTTCAGAAACTGAAATGCGCTTAGGAGGTTTAAGAATTAATCCTAAAACAAATATTAGCAGTAGACAACGTTATTACACCAATATAAAAGTTAGAGCTGGTAGAAAAAACAAAGAAACAACTACAAATGGTTTGCCTAAAAACGGACGTTTTGCAAATTTTACGTGGTCGCCTAATCAAAAAATGATGGCATTTACCAATACGGTTGCAACGGGTGTTGAGCTTTGGATTTTAGACATTGCAACAAACACTGCAAAAAAAATAACCGATGCTACTTTAAATGCAAATACAGGACGCCCTTTTTCTTGGTTTAAAGACAACAACTCGCTATTGGTAAAATTTATTTCTTCAGAAAAAAAACAGTTGATTGATACCAAAACTGCTGTGCCAACCGGGCCAACAATTTCAGTAAGTGAAGCAGGAAAAAAAGCTCAAAATAGAACCTATCAAGATTTACTTAAAAACAAAACTGATGAGCACAATTTTGAACAATTAGCACTTTCTGAATTGCATAAAGTTAATTTAGACGGAAGTAAAAACTTATGGAAAAGCAGCGATATGTACCGAAACGTTTCTTTTTCACCTGACGGAACTTACGTTTTAGTAACAACTATTGAAAAACCTTTTTCTTATTTAGTTCCTTACCGTCGCTTTCCTTCAAAAACAACTATTTACAATGCAGCAGGATCAATTGTAAATGAGTTTTCTAAAGTGCCTTTAATTGAAGATTTACCTAAAGGGTTTATGGCTACAAGAACAGGAAAACGAAATATTTCTTGGAGAGATGACAAACCAGCCACAATTTATTGGACTGAAGCTTTAGACGGTGGAGATCCTGCTAAAAAAGTAACATATAGAGATGTAATTTATGAATTAAATGCTCCTTTTAACGCAGAACCGACTACTTTAATTAAAACAATTGGGCGATTTGCTGGTATTGAATGGGGAAACAATCAAGTTGCCATTGCTTATGACTATTGGTGGAATACTAGAAACACAAAAACCTATGTTTTTAACCCATCAAACAATAAAAGTGAACCTAAAATTATTTCTGATAGAAATTACCAAGATAAATATAGCGATCCTGGAAATTTTATAACTAAAAGAAATGAATTTGGAAGGTATCCGTTAGATTTAATAGACGATAAAGCCTATTTAATTGGAGATGGTTATTCAGAAAAAGGAAAATTTCCTTTTGTAGATGAAATGAATTTAAAAACCTTAAAAACTACTCGTTTATACCAATCTAATTTAACTGATAAAGTAGAAGCAATTTCTTCTGCCTTAGACATTAAAAAAGGTGAGTTTATTGTTAGACTAGAATCTAAAAATGAATACCCAAATTATTATATTAGAAACCTTAAAAAACGAATTGGATTAATTCCTTTAACTCAATTTGAAAACCCTTTTAAAAGCATTCAAAATGTTCACAAAGAAGTAATTAAATACAACCGTGAAGATGGCTTAGAATTATCAGGAACTTTATATTTACCAACTAATTTTGAAAAAGGTAAAAAATACCCAATGGTAATGTGGGCGTACCCTGAAGAATTTAAAGATAAAAGTAGCGCAGGTCAAAACACAAAAAATTCAAACGAATTTACGTATCCTTGGTATGGTTCACCGGTATATTGGGTAACACGCGGTTACGTTGTTTTAGATGACGCTTCTTTTCCAATAGTAGGTGAAGGAGATGAACAACCAAATGATACATTTATAAAACAACTAGTTTCTAATGCAAAAGCTGCAATTGATGCTGTTGACAATTTAGGTTATATTGATAGAAATAAAGTGGCCGTTGGAGGACATTCATACGGTGCATTTATGACAGCAAACTTGTTAGCTCATTCTAATTTATTTGCAGCAGGAATTGCAAGAAGCGGTGCTTATAACAGAACACTAACACCTTTTGGTTTCCAAAGTGAAGAACGTAATTATTGGGAAGCTCCTGAAATTTATTACAATATGTCACCATTTATGCACGCTGATACTATGAAAACTCCTTTATTACTAATTCATGGAGAAGCAGACAATAACTCAGGAACATATCCTTTACAAAGCGAACGCTATTTTAATGCTTTAAAAGGACTTGGAGCACCAGTAAGATTAGTCATGCTGCCAAAAGAAAGTCACGGTTACAGTGCAAAAGAATCTGTTTTGCATATGTTATGGGAACAAGACCAATGGCTTGAGAAACATGTAAAAAATAGACCTGAAAAAACTGAAGAAGAGAAATAAAAAAAACTAATTTTCAATATTAAAAAAGGCAGCTAAAAGCTGCCTTTTTTAATACACATTCATAATTGCATTCAACTTTTTACGTTCAATATCTGGCACAAATGTTTCAGTTGCTGGGTAACCAACTGGCAGCACTAAAAATGCTCGCTCATTTGAAGGACGCTTTAATATTTGCTCTAAAAATCGCATAGGACTTGGCGTATGCGTTAATGTTACTAAACCGGCATTATGAATGGCTGAAATTAAAAAACCACAAGCCAAACCAACTGATTCATTCACATAATAATTGGGGTGTTTTTTACCTTCAGCATCTATTTCATAAGGTTTTTTAAATACAATAATTAAATAAGGAGCCGTTTCTAAAAAAGGTTTATTTGCATCGGTTCCCAAATGTTTTAAATCCTCTAACCATTCATCGCTCATACGTTCAGCATAACTTTTACGCTCCTCTTCTTCTGCTGCTAATCTAATTTTATGTTTTATTTCAGCACTTTTAACCACACAAAATGTCCAAGGTTGTTTATTTGCACCTGAAGGCGCGGTTGAAGCTGTTTTTATAAGGTTTTCAATAACTTCAATTGGAATCTCTTTTTCAGAAAAATCACGAATAGAACGGCGCTTATTACACATATTATAAAATGTAGTAGCACGCTTCAACATTTCGTTTTCTGAAACTGATTCATGTTGAAATTGTATATGCTTATGACCGTTTATTAAAATAGTTTTTTCTGGTTTCATGAATTCATTTTTGGAACTTTAAAAATACAAAACTTTTCATAAAACAAGTCTTTTTGACCATTCTGGTAAATCAAAATAAAAGATCGCTGTCAAATTGTCACAGATATAACTTTGGTATTTTTTTTGACCATAAACAAATCGTTAAACTTAAAATTAAAAATATATTCATATGGCAACAGGAAATATTAATGTAACAGCGGAAAACATTTTTCCTATTATTAAGAAATTCTTGTATTCGGATCACGAAATATTTTTGCGTGAATTAATTTCGAATGCAACTGATGCAACTTTAAAACTAAAACACCTTTCAACTTTAGGAGAAGTAAAAGGTGATATTGGAGAACCAATGTTAGAAATTAAAGTTGATAAAGACAAAAAAGAAATTAGAATTATTGACCAAGGAATTGGTATGACAGGTGAAGAAGTTGAAAAATACATCAACCAAGTTGCCTTTTCTGGAGCTGAAGAATTTGTTGAAAAATACAAAGACAAAGTAGAAGACTCAGGAATTATTGGTCACTTTGGTTTAGGTTTTTACTCTTCATTTATGGTAGCTGAACGTGTTGAAATTTTTTCAAAATCATTTCAAGAAGATTCAAAAGCAGTACGTTGGGAATGTGATGGAAGCCCTGTTTATACTTTAGAAGAAACTGATAGAACTGAAAGAGGAACTGAAATAGTATTACATATTGATGATGATTCTTTAGAGTTTTTAGAAGAAAGTAGAATTAATGAGCTTTTAAACAAATACAACAAGTTTATGCCTATTCCAATTAAATTTGGAACTAAAGAAGAGGCATTACCATTACCTGAAGGTGCTGCAGAAGATGCAAAACCTGAAATGATTACAGTAGATAATATTGTAAACAACCCTTCTCCGGCTTGGACTAAAAAACCTTCAGACTTAAGTGATGAAAACTATTCATCTTTTTACAGAGAGTTGTATCCAATGCAATTTGAAGAGCCTTTATTTCACATTCATTTAAATGTAGATCACCCATTCAATTTAACAGGAATTTTATATTTCCCTAAATTGAGTAAGAATATGGACCCTGCAAAGGATAAAATTCAATTGTATCAAAACCAAGTATTTGTAACTGATAATGTTGAAGGTATTGTTCCTGACTTTTTACAAATGTTACGTGGTGTAATTGATTCACCAGACATTCCGTTAAACGTTTCACGTTCATACTTGCAAGCAGATGGAGCTGTTAAGAAAATTTCAGGATACATTACTCGTAAAGTTGCAGACAAATTAATTAGTTTGTTTAAAAACGATCGTAAAGGTTTTGAAGAAAAATGGGATGATATTAAAGTAATTATTGAGTACGGAATGCTTTCTGAAGAGAAATTCTTTGACAAATCAGAGAAGTTTGCGTTGTACCCAACTGTTGATAAAGCATACCTTACTTTTTCTGAATTAGAAGAAAAAATAAAAGCAAACCAAACTGATAAAGATGGTAAAACTATTATTTTATACGCTTCTGATGTAAACGCACAACATAGTTATATTGATGCTGCTAAAGAAAAAGGATACGAAGTTTTATTATTAGATTCTCCAATTGTTTCGCATTTAATTCAAAAATTAGAAGGAAGTAAAGAAAATATTCAATTTGTAAGAGTAGATTCTGATCACGTTGATAACCTAATCAAAAAAGACGAAGATGTTATTAGCAAACTTTCTGAAGAAGAGAAAGAAACTTTGAAACCTATAATTGAAGGTGCAATTCCTAAAGAAACATACACTGTTCAACTAGAATCTATGGATTCTAACGCAAATCCTTTTATGATTACGCAACCAGAATTTATGCGTAGAATGAAAGAAATGCAAGCTACAGGTGGTGGTGGAATGATGGGAATGGGTAATTTCCCTGAAATGTACAACTTAGTGGTAAACACTAATAATGATTTGGTTAGTGAAATTTTAAACACTAAAACAAAGAAAAAACAAGAACGTTTAATTCAACAAGCATTTGATTTAGCTAAACTATCTCAAGGTCTTTTAAAAGGACAAGAATTAACCGAGTTTATAAAACGTAGTTTTGAAATGGTAAAATAAAGTACCAACTACACTTAAATTATAAAAAAGCCACTGCATTTGCAGTGGCTTTTTTTAGTTATAAATTAAAACTCATAATAAACAGTTTAACAAACAATTATAAAAACTTACCAAACCACTGCTGTAATTTTTATTATTTTTACCAGCAAATTAGCCGTTTTACAATTGGCAACAATTTTTAAATCGCTTAACAGATTCACGCACATTATGAATATTTTTTTAAAAAACTTCTTTATAATTGGTATTTTCCTTTTAATATCAGTGCATTGTTTTGCGCAAACTTTCCCTGCGACCTCAAAACAATTTGATACTGAAATAAACACCGCTTCAGGAAATAAACAGTTGAATTCAAATTATGGAAATACTAAAGTAGCGCCAAACGCCAATATTGATTTAAACATTAATAAATCTTTAAATACAAATACTGTAAACAAAACATTGAACAATACATCCACAAAAAATGATGGGAATTTTTTAATGGAAACATTACCTGAAGATAGAGATATTACAGGTAAATTATACGTAAATAATGAAGATGTAACTCACAAACGTTTAAGCTCAAACATGGATTTAGGAACAGTTAAAACTACTTCTAAAGAAGTAAGAGTAGTTTGCCGAGATTATAGCTATGTTGACGGTGATATAATAAAAGTATTTATTAACGGGCAAGCACTTGAGCGTAATATTGTTTTAAAAGGTAGCAATTCTATGGTATATTTAAAACTTGAACCTGGCTCAAATAGAATTGATTTTCAAGCACAAAATCAAGGACTTTCAGGACCTAACACTGCTGAAGTTTTATTGTATGATGAAAATGATAATTTAATTTCTGCCAAAGAATGGAACTTGCTAACCGGACAAACAGCTACACTAGGAGTTATTAGAAAAACAACCAACTAAATACTTTTGTTAAACTACAAAAGCATTTTTTTTTACAAAAAATTAGGAATACATTAACAAGTTAACGTGTAACTTTTAAGTTTCAATAGCGTCTTTTCTTTATAACTCAAACTAATGGAAACTAATACAAACTTAAATAACACCAAAACAATTCATTCGCATATTGTTCCTAATTCTGTTGAAAAAATTCGTCTTCAAGATTACGCACCCAAAATTTTTAAATTATTTATCCCATCAAATAGCGGTATAAAAAAAGCAATTAAAAAAGGACGAATTTTAACGAACGGAGAAATTTCTGATACAGGAAATTGGGTTACCAAAGGTCAAATTATTGAACTTATTGAAGACCCAACTAATAAACCAAAAGTATACGAATTTAATTTAGAAGTAATTTTTGAAGATGATCACTTAGCGGTTATCAACAAACCTGCAGGAATTACGGTAAGCGGAAACTCTTTTAAAACCGTTTTTAATGCGCTGCCGTACAATATAAAACCAAGCTCACAACCAGATGCTTTATCCGCTCCAACTCCAGTTCATAGACTTGACAATCAAACTTCAGGCATTTTACTTGTAGCTAAAACTAAAACGGCGCAAATTGAATTAGGAAAAGAATTTGCGAACAACACTATTCAAAAAAAATATTGTACCATTTCCATTGGAAAAGTGCACACCAACAGAACCATTACAACACCTGTTGACAATAAAGAAGCTGAAACTAGTTTTGAAATTATTAGAATTGTTAAATCTCTAAAATACAATGAACTATCCTGTTTAAAAGTTTCACCAAAAACAGGTAGAACACATCAAATAAGAATTCATTTAGCTTCCATTGGTCATCCCATTTTAGGTGACAAACTCTACGGAAACAAAGACCAAATTCATAAAGGAAAAGGATTGTTTTTATGCGCTTCAGAAATTAAATTTCTACATCCAAAAACCTTTGTACCTATGGTTTTTAAAGTTGATGTACCTCAAAAATTTCGCTCTATATTAAGTCGCGAAAAAAGACGTTGGAATACGCACAATTTAGGTTAAAACTGCTATGCAAATAAATCATCTAATACTTTAGCCAAACGAATACCTCCTTTTTGCAGTTGTGTTCGTACGGTTTGAAAATTAAGATACATATATTCATACCTTAAATTCTCACCAACTTCGGCAGAATTATACACTTCTATAGCATAAGTTTGTGTTTCATTTACCCAGTCAATAACAGAACCTTTCTTAAAACTTAAAACCTCATCTTTTGAAAGTTCATTCATATTTATTGCCAACTCAGTATAGGTCATATTATAATGTTCAATCATTTTTGAATCCCACACAGAATGCAAATTAGTTCCTTTTCCAAACCACTGAACCTGAAAACCATTTCCTCCTTTATCTTCTTTTTTCCCAACGTGCATTGGCTGGTGCAAATCTCCTATTAAATGAACTAATAATTTTAAATAAAAAGCTTTGTCCTGTTTTGAAGTTGTTTTATCTAAAATAATAGATTTACATTTTTCAATACCTAAAACTAAATCTCCTGAAGGATTTTTTTCTGAATCTTCATATTTCACATCAAAAGGCATATTAATATAATGCCACGAATAAAACTCTCTGTACCTTTTGTCCGATTTAATATCATCTCCAAAAGTTGACACCAAAGCTAAACTTTGCCCGTCTAACAAATCTGCAATTTTACGTTTAGTTTTTCCTTTTATATAGGTTGAAGCAATTTCACCAATTGTTCTATGACCAGTTGCTCCCCATTCAGGATTCTCAGCCTTCACAGTTGAAATTCCAAAAAGAAACACGATTGCAATACAAATTATATTTTTCATTTGTTGATTGTTCTATTTTCGGCAAATATAAAATAAAGTTGCTAAATTCTTTGGAAATAACAGAAATAATAATGTATCTTTATGATATCATTTTAATATCACAATAAAACTAACATTATGACTGAAGAAAAAATTATAAAATTATCAAGCGGTTACTTTATGCTAATCTTACTAATTCTATTTATTATTGGCGGCATTACAAGTTTGGTAAACTCTGTTATTCCATTATTTTTTATCTTTTTACTTTTAACAATTACCACATTACCTGGTTTCTTTTTAGTAAACCCAAACACCTCAAAAGTTATTTTATTATTTGGTAAATACATTGGCACAGTAAAAGAAAATGGTTTTTATTGGGCAAATCCATTATACAGAAAAAAAGGAATTTCATTAAGAGCAAGTAATTTTGACAGCGAACGCGTAAAAGTAAACGACAAGTTAGGTAACCCAATTATGATTAGTACCATTGCTGTTTGGAAAGTAAAAGATACTTTTAAGGCCGCTTTTGATGTAGACAATTACGAAAATTTTGTACGTGTACAATCTGATGCTGCCGTGCGTAAATTAGCAAGTTTATACCCTTACGACAATTTTGAAGATGATGGAAAAGCTGAAGAAATTACTTTAAGAGCAAGTGTAAATGAAGTTAGTCAAGCTTTAGAAGAAGAACTTTCTGAGCGATTAGAAATGGCTGGAATTGAAGTTTTAGAAGCTAGAATAGGTTATTTAGCTTACGCACAAGAAATTGCAAGTGCTATGCTAAAACGCCAACAAGCAACAGCAATTATTGCTGCACGTCATAAAATTGTTGAAGGTGCAGTAAGTATGGTTGAAATGGCAATAGATAAATTAAGTGAACAGAATGTAGTAGATTTAGATGAAGAACGAAAAGCTGCCATGGTAAGTAATTTAATGGTTGTACTTTGTTCAGACAAAGACGCTGCACCAATAGTAAATACAGGAACTTTAAACCATTAAAATGGCTTCATTTCTTATATATATTTCAATTTTAATCTATTCACTTTTACAACTAATTTTAATTCGTTTTTTATAATATGAGAGAATATAAAATTGTAAAACCCAAAAGCAGGTGGTCAATTAATGATGCTACTTTTGAAGAACTTTTCAACAAGTATGCATCACAAGGTTGGCGCGTTATAAGCATTGCATATGGACAATCAGGGAATTTACAAAAGGCCGTTTTAGAAAGAGACAAAAATCGTTAATACAATTTAATATGAAATTTAATTCTGAAACCAAATCAATAGCAATTGGAACTGCTTTAGGCGTTGCAATAGGTGTTGCTTTAAATAACTTTATTTTAGGACTCGCCATTGGAATTGTATTTGCAGTTGCTTTCCAGAAAAAAGATAAAACTTCAAAAGATAATTAAAAAATATCCTATGAAAGTTTTTACAGAACAACAAAAGTTTACGCAACCTTTGGTAATTATAGCATTATCAATTGCACTTTTAGTCTCTTTATTTTTAACTTTTAAAGACTGGAACATTATTGTAACAGGAAATTTGAGTGATAAATTTAAAACTTTAAGCGGCTTACTAATTGTGTTATTAGTTATTGCGCTATTTATAAATTTAAAATTAAAAACTAGAATTGATGAGCGAGGAATTTATTACCAATTTTTCCCTGCTCATATAGCTTTTAAATTTATAGACTGGAAAGACATTTCATCATGTACTATTAGAAAATATGATCCAATTTCTGAATATGGCGGTTGGGGAATAAAAATTAATCTGTTCAAAAACAAAGAAACAGCATTTACAACTAAAGGTACTATAGGTTTACAACTTGAGCTTACCAACGGAAAAAAGATATTAATTGGAACTCAAAAAAAGGAAGCTTTACAAAGAACTTTAGAAAGTTACCAACATAAACTTTTAAAGCAATAAACTATGGCAAAGAAAAAAGCGTTTGCATTGCGCATAAATGAAGATATGCTAAAGTCTATTGAAAAATGGGCTGCTGATGAATTTAGATCTACCAACGGACAGCTTGAGTGGATGCTAAACAAGTGCCTAAAAGAAGCGAAACGACTGCCTAAAAAGAAAGAATAAGTACAATTTATAACAAAAAAAACGCCAACAAATTGTTGGCGTTTTTTATACATTATTTTTTATTCTTTTTCTTAGGATGAACTAAGGTCATTTCTTCAATTAAATTGGTAGCTCCTGCATATTTATCAATAATAAATAATACATAACGAATATCTACTGAAATACTTCTAACAATATCTGCATCAAAATACAAATCACTCATTGTTCCTTCCCAAGTAGTATCAAACGCTAAACCTATCATATTTCCTTTTCCATCAATAATTGGGCTTCCTGAATTTCCACCTGTCATATGATTTGTAGATAAATAATTTACTGGCATTTTACCATTTTCAGCATATGGTCCGTAATCTTTAGCATCATATAAATCCTGTAATTTTTGAGGAACATCAAACTCATAATCACCAGGCACATATTTTTCCATAACACCTTTTAAATAAGTTTTATTGGTATAGTACACACCATCTTTTGGAGAGTATCCTTGCACCATTCCGTAGTTTACACGTAATGTACTATTGGCATCTGGGTAAAAACGCTCATTTGGAAACACTTTCATTAAAGCGGTCATATACTCTTTTTGAACCGCTCCAATTTCCATAGTTAACTGTTGAAATTTAGGCTCTATTTTACTGTAAAATATAGCGTGTAATTGTTTCCCAAATTTATAAGCAACATCTTCATTTAACTTTTTAATTACCTCTTCAGGGGATCCTGCTAAAAGTGCTTCAGTACTTTCTAAACTAGTTAATTGTGATGTTGTATAAATTGCTTCTGATAGTGCTTCAAAATCAATTTCGTTAAATCCTTCAGGTAAATATTCTAGCGGCATTTTTTCAGCATACAACATAGTCAACTTGTCAAAAACTGGTTGATCTACTGTTTTACTATAATTTTTAAAGGTCCCTTTTAATCTGTTTAATGTGGCTACTCTTGCTTTTTCAAAAGCTGCAGCTCCTCCTCTATTAAATGCTTCTTCTAATTGAAATGTTCTAAATGTAACACCTAAAACTTCAACGTTTCTGTAAGCAACTTCAATCCAATAATCACGCGCTAAAGAAACCGTTTCAATTTCTTTGTACAGTTTTTCAAAATCTGACAATAAGCTAGTGTAACCAGCCATATCTTTTTCTAAAACTATTTTAGAAAACTTAGCTTCTAATTCTTTCTTTTTTTCAATTGCATTTGTTTGGTGAATTCCTTGATTTTCACCAATCCATTTTTTCCAATAATTAGCTGTTGAAGCAAATTTAGATGCGTATTTTATTTTAATGTCAGCATCTTTACGCATATAAGAATCAATAATTTTTAATGCATTATCACGCACTTCAATTTTAGCTGGATTTAACACATTTACAATTTGATCTACAGCAACCGCTGGTAAATATTCATTTGTTCTTCCTGGAAAACCAAACACCAATGTAAAATCACTTTCTTCAACACCATCTAATGAAATTGGTAAATAATGGTTTGGTGTGTATGGTTTATTGTCTTTTGAATACGCTGCCGGACGGTTATTTGCATCAGCATACACTCTAAACATAGAAAAATCACCCGTGTGGCGAGGCCACATCCAGTTATCTGTATCTGAACCAAATTTTCCAATTGATGTTGGAGGCGCACCTACCAAACGAACATCGGTAAATTTTTCTGTTACAAATAACAAATATTGATTTCCTTTAAAAAACGACTTCACATTTGCATCTTGCCATGCTTCTTTTTGAGCTGCTTTTGTAGCTTTATCAATGTTTTTATCTATTAAGCTTTGCTTAGCTGCTTCATCCATATCTTCAGTAACACCTTCAAAAACCTGCGCTGTTACATCATCAATTCTTTTAATAAAAGTTGCGCTTAAGCTTTCATTTGGCAATTCCTCTTCATAAGTTTTAGCCCAAAAACCATCTTTTAAATAGTCATGTTCTAAGGAAGAGTGCGACTGAATAACGCCATACCCACAATGGTGATTCGTTAATAACAGTCCGTTTGGCGAAATAATTTCAGAAGTACAACCTCCGCCAAAATGTGCAATGGCATCTTTTAAACTTGAGCTGTTGGTGTCGTAAATGTTTTTAGCAGACATTTTACTTCCTAACATATGCATTTCTTGCTCATTCATTCCTTCTAATAACGAAGGAACCCACATTCCACCTTGAATATCTCTTGGGTCAATTTTCTCAGCTTTTTGTGCTGAAATAGTTAACGATATAAAAGCTATCGCTACTAATAAATACGATTTTATAATTTTCATTTAGTTCTATTTTATTGTTTTGAGTTTTCTTTTTTTGGATGCACTAAAGTCATTTCTTCAATTAAATTTTGAGCGCCAGCATATTTATCTACAATAAATAATACGTAACGTATATCTACCATAATATTTCTACAAATTTCAGGATCGTAATTCATATCACTCATAGTTCCTTCCCAAACTCTATCAAAGTTTAAACCAATTAAATTTCCGTGTGCATCAATTGCAGGACTTCCAGAATTTCCTCCTGTGGTATGATTTGTTCCAATAAAACATACTGGCATTTTACCATTTTTATCTGCATAAGCGCCATAATCTTTTGTTTCGTATAAACTCAACAATTTTTGAGGTACATCAAATTCATAATCTCCTGGCACATATTTTTCAATAACACCTTGTAAATGTGTTGTAGTTTCGTAATACATTCCATCTTTAGGTTCATAACCACTAACCTGACCGTACGTTACACGTAATGTGCTATTTGCATCAGGAAAGAAACGTTCATTTGGAAAAACTTCCATTAAAGCTTTCATATACTTTTTTTGAACTGCTTCAATTTCTAAATTTAACTGTTGAAATTTAGGTTCAACGCTATTATAAAAAACATTGTGTAATTCTTTACCAAAAATATATGCTTTGTCTTCATTTAATTTTTTAATAACCTCATCTGCTGAACCTGATAATAATTCTTCAGCACCAGCTAAACTAGTTAATTTTGAAGAAGTGTAAATTGAGGCTGCTTCATCACTAAAATTTAAACCTTGCAACTTTGTTGGAAAAAATTCTTTTGGAGATTTTTCAGCATATAAAACCATTAATTTTTCAAACACAGGCTGATCAACAACCGCGCTGTAATTTTTATAGGTTCCTTTTAATCTATTTAAAATTGAAGTTCTTGATTTCTCAAATGCAGCTTCTCCTCCTCTTAAATAAGCTTGTTCTAATTGATAAGCTCTAAATGTAATTCCTAATAACTCAACATTTCTATAGGCAACTTCAATCCAATAATCACGTGCTAACGAAACATCTTGAATTTCTTTATACAAAGTTTCAAAATCTGATAGTAGTGTTTGGTAACCTACCAAATCTTTCTCCTTCACTATTTTTGAAAACTCAACTTCTAATTCTTTTTTATTTTCAATAGCATTTGATTTTTCAATTCCTTGATTTTCACCAATCCATTTTTTCCAATAGTTAGCTGTTGAAGCAAATTTAGATGCATATTTTATTTTAATGTCAGCATCTTTACGCATGTAAGAATCTATAATTTTTAGTGCATTGTCTCGTACCTCAATTTTAGCAGGATTCAAAACATTTACTATTTGATCTACTGCAACTGCTGGTAAATACTCATTTGTTCTCCCTGGAAAACCAAATACCAAGGTAAAATCACCTTCTTCAACACCATCTAATGAAACTGGTAAGTAATGTTTTGGTTGGTAAGGCACATTGTCTTTTGAATATGCTGCCGGACGGTTATTTGCATCAGCATAAATTCTGAACATAGAGAAATCTCCGGTATGACGAGGCCACATCCAGTTATCTGTATCTGCACCAAATTTTCCAATTGATGAAGGTGGCGCACCAACTAAACGTACATCTTTAAATATCTCAGTAATAAATAAAATGTATTGATTGCCTTTGTAAAATGACTTTACATTGGCTGATTGCCATTCTTCTTTTTGAGCTGAAGCTGTTACTTTTTGAATATTCTGGTCAATTAAACGTTGTTTTGAAGCTTCATCCATATCTTCAGTAACTCCAACAAAAACTTGTGTAGTAACATCATCAATTCTTTTGATAAATGTAACTGTCATACTTGGGTTTGCTAATTCATCTTCTAAACTTTTTGCCCAAAAACCATCTTTTAAATAATCATCTTCAACCGTTGAATGCGATTGAATTGCACCATAACCACAGTGATGATTTGTTAATAATAACCCTTTAGGTGAAATAATTTCAGAAGTACAACCACCATTAAAATGCACAATTGCATCTTTTAAACTAGAATTATTTACATCATAAATATCTTTGGCAGTCATTTTACTTCCTAATAACTGCATTTCCTCTTCATTTACTCCTTCTAATAAAGACGGAATCCACATTCCACCTTGTATTTCTCGCGTGTCAATTGCTTCTTGTACTACCGCAGGTTCAACTGCCTTTACCGTTGGTTGTTTTGTTTTACAAGAAACTACCAATAAGGCCGCTAACAAATAGATTTTTATATATTTCATTTAATTAAATTTTATCCAACAAATATACATAACGAAAACATTTATTATTGTAACATACATCATAAAAAATACTATTTTAGCCCAAACAAGAAAAAATTATGGATACAACACCAATTATAACACAAGACACTATTGTTTTTGGAATTTTAATGCTTTGTTTAGGCTTTGTTTTTTACACTTCAAACAGTGAAAACAAAATATGGAAAAAGTTTTACAAAGTTATACCAGCTTTATTAATGGCTTACATGTTACCAGCTTTATTTACAACCTTAGGTATAATTTCTCCAAAATGGGGAATTGAAAATGAACTCGGCGCAATGGTTGAAGTAACTGGAGAGTCTAAAATATATTATATAGCTAGTAGATTTTTATTACCTGCAGCCTTGGTATTAATGACCTTAAGTATAGATTTAAAAGCAGTGTTTAATTTAGGACCAAAAGCCTTAATTATGTTTTTAACGGGTACGGCAGGAATTATTATTGGCGGACCAATAGCAGTACTTTTGGTTTCATACGTTTCACCAGAAACTGTTGGCGGAGCAGGTTCAGATGCCGTTTGGAGAGGTTTAGCAACTTTAGCGGGAAGCTGGATTGGTGGTGGCGCGAACCAAGCTGCTATGTTAGAAATATACAAATTTAACCAAGCCAATTATGCGAGTTTTGTTATTGTAGATATTGTGGTTGCAAATATATGGATGGCTCTTTTACTGTATGGAATTGGAAAGAAAGAAAAAATTGACAAATGGCTAAAAGCCGATACTTCAGCTATTGAAGATTTAAAAGAGAAAGTTTCTAGTTACGGTGCAAAAATTTCTAGAAACCCTTCATTAACCGATTTTATGATTATTTTGGGAATAGCTTTTACCGTTGTTGGAATTTCACATTGGGGAGCAAACGGTGTTTCAACGTATTTAAAAGAAAATTTTGAAGCTGTTGCAAATCCAACATCTGCTATGTCTTCATTTGGTTCACAGTTTTTTTGGATGATTAGTATTGCTACAATTCTAGGGATTTTATTATCATTTACAAAGTTAAAAACCTATGAAGGCGCAGGAGCAAGTAAAATTGGAAGTGTTTTTATTTACATTTTAGTAGCTTCAATTGGTATGAAAATGGACTTAACAAAAATATTAGACAACCCAGGATTATTAATTGTTGGGCTAATTTGGATGACAACACACGTACTTTTACTTGTTATTATTGCCAAATTAATTAGAGCTCCTTATTTCTTTTTAGCAATTGGTAGCAAAGCGAACGTTGGTGGTGCAGCTTCAGCACCTGTTGTTGCAGCGGCTTTTCACCCTTCATTAGCTACAGTTGGAGTTTTATTGGCTGTTTTTGGATATGTAGTAGGAACTTACGGCGCAATGTTAACCGCCGAATTAATGAGAATTGTTGCTGCATAATAAATTTTAAAAACCAATTAAAAGTTAGATATTTGCCTGATTAAAATTTTATAAATGAAAAAATTATTACCCTTATTTATTGTTCTTAGTTTAGTTATTTCTTGTGGAAAAAGTCATAACGGAACTATGTTAGTTAATGGAAACATAGATGGTTTTAAAAAAGGAACAATTTATTTACAAAAGTATGTTGATACTTTATTAGTTTCGGTTGACTCAATTCAACTAAATGGTGAAAGTAACTTTACCTTGGCTGATGATGTGCTAAGTCCTGAAATTTATTATTTAACAATTAATGAAGTACCAAATGAAAACATTTTGTTTTTTGGTGAAAAAGGAGAAATTACCATCACTTCTAAGCTTCCAAAACTTGAATATTCTGCAAAAATAACAGGTTCAAAAAATCAAGACTTATTAGATGAGTATCAAGAAATGGCTTCTCAATTCAATAATAAACAATTAGATTATATTAAAGAAAAGTTTGAAGCTCAAAAAAATAACAATAAAGAATTGTTAGAAGAAACCGAAGCTAGTGAACAACAACTGTTAAAACGAAAATACTTATATACTGCAAACTTTGCACTAACACATAAAGATGCTGAAGTTGCGCCTTATATTGCATTAACTGAATTGTACTATGCCAACATAAAACTTTTAGATACCGTAAATAACTCGCTTTCAAAAAATGTGAAAGCTTCTAAATACGGAGTTCAACTAGATGAGTTTATTGGTAAAATAAAAAAAGCTGAATAAGAAATTTTATTTCTTTTCTTAAAAAAGCTACTCAGTTGAGTAGCTTTTTTTATTTTTCAAAAAAATTGTAACAAATCATAGATTTTAACTACTTATTATTGAAACTAAAGCAAACTTGTGAACAAAGACCTTGAACATAAATTTATAGCTGAGTTCGAAAAGAACCAGAATATTATTCATAAAGTATGTAGAATATATACAAACAATCAAGATGCTCACAATGATTTGTTTCAAGAAATTACCATTCAACTTTGGAAAGCATATCCAAAATTTAGAGGTGATTCAAAACTAAGTACTTGGATGTACAGAATTGGCTTAAATACAGCCATTACTTTGTACCGAAAATCTAAACGTACTATAAAAACACAAGATTTTGATAGTGTTTTGCATAAAATTCAAGCAACTGAATATGATGCTACAGAAGAAGAACAATTAAAAATAATGTACCAAGCAATACATCAATTGTCTGACATTGATAAAGCACTAATTTTCTTGTATTTGGAAGATAAAAATTACAGCGAAATTTCAGAAACTTTAGGAATTTCAGAAGTGAATGCCCGCGTGAAGATGAACAGAATTAAAACTCGCTTAAAAAAAATACTAAATCCATAATTATGAAGGAATTAGATTTACTTAAAAAAGACTGGAATAAAAAGGACACTGAGTTTCCTAAACTTTCCTATAATGATATTTATAAAATCATTCATAAAAAATCATCATCTATTGTAAAATGGATTTTTATTATTTGCATTGCTGAGTTATTCTTTTGGAGCTTTCTTAACTTTTTAATACCAGACAGTTACCTTGATATTTATGAAAAATTTCACTTAAAAACATTTTTATTTGTTACGCAAGCCATTCATTATATTATATTATTTGTTTTTATTTATTTGTTTTATAGAAACTTTAAAGCTATTTGCGTTAAAGACACTACAAATAAATTAATGAAAAGCATTATTAAAACACGTAAAACAGTAAATTACTACGTGTATTATAACATTATTTTATACGCTATAATTTCTATTGTATTTAACATTAGTATGTTTTCTCAACCAGATATTTTAGTTGAAGTAATGAACCCAAGTGGAGCTGACGTAGATAGCCAATTATTTATAAATATAATGCTTATAGTTCAAATTGTAACATTCTTTATTATTTGCGGATTGTTATGGTTGTACTACCGTATTATTTACGGCATTTTACTTAAAAAATTAACAAGAAATTACAAGGAATTAGAATCATTAGAATTTTAACAATAAAAAAGCCAAAGCAATTGCTTTGGCTTTTTTGTTAGAACATATAATTAACATTCATAACAACTCTTTATTTTTTAGGTTTTAACTTAATACTCCATTCAAATTGATAAGAAGACACCTGTTCTCCAGCTTCATTTACACCAATTGATTTCATTTGAATTGTTTGCCCTTCGCCTGTTTCAATAGTTTTTTTTAAAGCAGCATCAATTAAAACTCCATCGTTACAAATAAATGAAATTTTACCTACTGCTTTTTTTGAAAACGCACCTGAATGATTGGTAACTAACATAGAAATTTTGGCGCCGCTTTCTTGAATTTTTTTAATAACAATAGCTCCTGTAGCTAATTCTGCTGCCATAGACTGTACCGCAAAATACATAGAATTAAATGGATTTTGATTGATCCATTTATATTTAACAGCAACAACAGCTTTATTATTTTCTAACTCTTTTAATCTAACTCCACATAAAAATGCAGAGGGAAGCTTAAACATTAAATAGGTATTCAGTTTTTTAACAGTAACCTCCATTTAAAATCATTTTGAGGTTAATTTATAAAAAAGAATCTATTTACCTAACTTTCTTACCAATTATTTTATGCTGACGCAGATAAATTAAAAATAAACTTACTACCAACTTCTAATTCACTTTCAGCTCTAATTTCTCCGTCATTTTGGGTCATAAACTCTTTACAAAGCACCAATCCTAAACCTGTTCCAGCTTCGTTATTTGTTCCTTTTGAAGTAACATTGTATTGAATTTTAAACAATTTATTCAATTGCTCATAAGACATCCCAACACCTGAGTCACATATTTTTGTTTCAATAACTCGCTTGTTATTAACAACTTTTGATTTAGAAGAAACAAATATGTTTCCACCATTTGGCGTAAATTTAATAGCATTTGAAATTAAATTTCTTATCACAGTTGAAATCATTTTTTCATCAGCACACACAGGTAACTCATCATCAAAATCAAAACTAAACAAAATATTTTTTGCTTGTGCTTGTGGAATATGTCCTTCAATATTATTACTTAATATTTGACTTAAATTACAATTTGTTTTTTCTGATTTTAAACTACCATTTTGTATTCTAGACCAGGTTAATAAATCTTCTAGAATTTCAACTGAAAACTTTGAAGATTCATGTATATAATGAATAAACTTTTTAATATCATCATTATCTAAATTCGTGTAATTTTTATCTAATAATTCTGAAAAACCAATAACTGTAGATAATGGGTTTTTTAAATCATGTGAAATTATTGAGAAAAACTTATCTTTAGTAGCATTTTGAAAAATAAGTTCTTCGGCTTGTTTTTTTAATTTTATATGCGTTGCAATTCTTGCTAATAACTCGTCACTATTAAACGGTTTTGTAACAAAATCTACACCACCCGATTTAAAAGCCTTTGAAATGCTTTCAGCATCAGTATTTGCAGTTAGAAAAATTACTGGAATTGATTCAAGATCTTTGTTTTCTTTTATTTTTAAGCAAGTTTCAAAACCATCCATTTCAGGCATTTGAATATCCAGTAAAATTAAATCTGGCTTGGTTTTATCAAGAACACTAAGTGCCTGACTTCCACTTTTTGCCATTCTAAATTTATACCCTTCACCTTTCAATACGCCAGCTACTACTTTTAAATTGTTAGAATTGTCATCAACAATCAATATTGTATTTTCATTTTTAGCCATAATATTAAGATTTTAACCAGTTAATTAATTCTTCAAACTCAAACTCTTCAATGCAATTTTCTAAATATTTAAACGATTTTCCTGTATCATTTTCTAATTCTATTAATAATTCTTGTAAAAGAACAAAATCACCTTCTAATGCAGCTTCTATAAATTGCTCTTTTGTATTTCCTATTATTTCAGTTGATTTACCATCAACTATTTCTTTTTCTATAATATCTTCATAAATAAACTTTACACCACCCTTATCGCTCATTTCAGTTAAAAGTTCATTAAAAATTACGGGTTTCTTAATAAAAATAGTTGCCCCAATTTCCATTACTTCTTTCTGTTCAGACTCTAAAGCACTAGCACTTATAATAAATATTTTAACATCATGGTCTCCTGCTATTTTAAATATTTCTCTTGTAGCATCAACACCACTCATTACAGGCATTACCACATCCATTAATATTAAATCAGGCTTCCATTCTTTATAAAGTTCAACAGCTTCTTTACCATTTTCAGCCATTCTTAAATCAAAACCAAGCGGGTTTAATTTTTGATATAAAATATCTCTATTTTCAAATCGATCATCAACAATCGCCACTTTTAATCCAAGTGTTTCAGAAGATAAAGACTTTATTTTTTTGTTTTCTAAGTTATCCGTTAATACTGTTTCTTCACTATCTTCATAACCAAATGTAAATACAAAATTGGCACCTTTACCAAGTTCACTTTCAATGGTAATATCACCTCCCATTAAATGAGAGAATTTTTTACTAATTGCCAATCCTAAACCTGTACCTCCACTAGTTTCACCTCCTATTTGAGCTTGTTCAAATGGTCTAAAAATTGCCTCCTGTTCTTCTAGTGCAATACCTTTACCACTATCTTTTACGCTAATTTTAATAAAGTTATCTTTACATTTTTCAACATTTATATGTACAAAACCTTTTTTAGTAAACTTTAAGGCATTTCCTACTAAATTTATAATAACCTGCTTAATTTTAGATTCATCACCTAAAATAATTCTAGGTATGTTATTAAGTGTTTTAAAGGTAAGATCAATATTATTTTGAGATGCTTTAAAATTAAATAATTGCTCAACTTCATTTAACATTTCCGCCAAACTAAAATCATTTGGTTTTAATGTAATTCTTCCTGCTTCAATTTTAGACATATCTAAAATATCATTAATCAGGTCTAATAAATGAGCTCCACTTTTATTTATAATCTCTAAATTTCCTTGTTGATTTTTCGTCAAATTATCATCATCTTGAAGCAATTGAGAATACCCAAGAATTGCATTCATAGGAGTTCTAATTTCATGACTCATATTTGAAAGGAAAACTGATTTAGAAAGGTTAGCTGCTATTGCACTTTCAGTTGCTTTTTTAAGTTGTATTTCGTTTTCTCTTCTTTTAGTAATATCTTCTGAAGTTCCAATAATTCCAATAACATTATTATTTTCATCATAAAAAGGTAATTTACTTGCTACAAACCATCTTTCTTTCCCTGAGTAAAATGACGATTCTTGATAATTTATTTTTGGTTTACCACTAAGCATTATTTTAACCTCATCTGCTCTATATTTTGTAGCATCCTCTTTTTTATGAATGTCAAAATCCGTTTTGCCAATCATTTCCATTTCATCGCTTAAACCTTTCTCTTTTAAATATGCTTTATTACAACCTAAATATTTTGAATCTACATCTTTCCAAAATACTTTAATAGGAATATTATCAAATACATTTCTTAAAACTTCTTGAGAAAGTCTTGCTTCATTGGTGGCTTTTTTTAGTTTTTCTTCAGTTAACTTTTGAAGAGTTACATCTTCTTTTATAGCCATATAATTGGTAATTACACCTTCATGATTTGTAATTGGTGTAATTGCAACACGCTCCCAATATAATTTGCCTTGTTTAGATTTATTTTGAAATTCTCCAATCCATTCTTTACCAGATGAAATGGTTTTCCACATGTTAGCGTAGTACTTCTTAGGCTGATTACCTGAATTTAAAATTCTAGGATTTGCTCCTAAAGCTTCTTCTTTAGTATAACCTGTAGATTTTTTGAATTTAGAATTCACATATTCAATACTTCCTTTTGTATCTGTAATTACAATGGTATTTGAACTTTGTTCAACTGCCAATGAAAACTTCTTTAATTCAAGTATTTGCTGACTTTTTTGAATGGCTGTACTAATATAAGAAGATACAAACTCTAATAATTCAATATCACTTTCATTATATGCATTCTCATCATCATAACTTTGTACTACTAACGCACCAATAACTTCACCTTCAACAATTAAAGGAACACCTAACCAAACCTGAGCAAAAGTACCTATAAGATCAACTTCACCAGCATCAATTAGTGCTGTATACTCTTTAGCTTTAATTAATCTAGACACTTTACCTTTAATTAAATATCCTGTCATAGATTTTCCTACAGGAAATTCTTCTTCAGCATCTTCACCTGAAATAAACGGAATATTTATAGTTTGCTTTGCTTTATTATAAAAAGCTATATAGGAATTAGAAACATCCATTAATGTTCCCAGTTGCTCAATTATAAATCTGTTGTATTGTTTAAAATCTACAATATCATGACCAACCTGAGAAATTTTCAATAACATTTTTTGAATGTCACTAGCTTTTTTAATTTCAGTTACATCACGAAAAATACCTTCATAATATAATACTTCACCGTTACTATTAGTTATATCAACCCCATAATTTTCAACCCAAATAATAGAGCCATCTTTTTTATATAATTGGTGTTGCTCTTTTGTAGTATCATAAAAATGATCTATAATCTCATTCCTATCATTACCATTAACATAAAGTTGTTTTTTAATATTTATTTGAAGTAATTCCTCTTTAGAATTATAACCCAACATTTTAACCAATGCAGTATTTACATCAATAAATTTGCCTTCTGGAGTGCTTTTATATATTCCATCAATAGAATTATTAAACAAATTATCATACTTCCTATCATTATGCTGCAAAGCATAAATAGTTTTTTCCTGCTTATTAATTATGGATAATAATTCAGATTTTGTTAAATCTTCATGTAGTATGGCTTCCGTATTCATGGGGACTGACTAGGGGTTTAAAATTTTAACGACTACCGTTTAACACAAAAATAGTGTATTTTATTGTAATAACCATACCAAATATACAAATATTTTAAATACCACCCTCATTTTCAATGTTTATTTTGTTTTAATTAATCAAATTACAATGTTAATGAAGTGTTAAATTTTAGTACTATGTGTTGCATACTACTATCTTTTAAACGTATATTTGCATAAGATATTACTAAACGTAAAAAACTATGATAACTCAAAACGATAAAAATTACAGTTCAATAACGCACCTTAGTGGATTTGCAGGATGGATTTTCCCTTTTGGAAATATTCTTGTACCACTAGTATTGTGGATTGTTAAAAAAAATGAAAGCACCTATATTGATGTTCACGGAAAAGCAGCCGTAAATTTTCAATTGAGTCTAATACTATACGGTTTTTTACTTGCCATTTTAATTTTACCAATTACTATTTTAACCTTAGGCCTAGGTTTAATAGCAATTCTTATTGCCATAATTCCGGCGATTATTTTAAAAATTGTCTTAATTATTTCAGCAAGTATAAAAGCAAATAATGGTGAATATTATGATTACCCTTTTACTATTGAATTTATAAAATAATCAATGGCTTTTAAATTATAAAATCTCAACTTATGAAGATAGAAAACACAAAAGCACAAATGAGAAAAGGAGTTTTAGAATTTTGCATACTCTCAATTTTACAACATGGAGATGCATACACTTCTGAAATTTTAGCTCAATTAAAAGATGCAAAATTATTAGTTGTTGAAGGAACAATTTATCCTTTATTAACTAGATTAAAAAATGCTGGTTTACTCAGCTATCGCTGGGAAGAATCAACATCTGGACCGCCTAGAAAATATTATTTATTAACAGAAACCGGACAATTATTTTTAAAAGAACTAAGCAGTACTTGGAGCGACCTTGTTGAAGCAGTAAACCACGTAACTACCCATAAACCATCAGAAAATGAATAAAACAATAAACATAAATTTAGGAGGTATCTTTTTTCATATTGATGAACTTGCTTATCAAAAACTGAAACTATATTTAGATGCCATAAGGAGATCTTTAAGCGATGACCCGCAAGGAAGAGATGAAATTTTAAATGATATTGAACATAGAATTGGAGAACTACTTTCTGAAAGAATTAAAGATGAACGTCAGGTTGTAAACGAAAATGATATTGACAATATCACAAAAGTTATGGGGAAACCTGAAGACTATTTAGTGGACGAAGAAATTTTTGAAGATGAGCCAACATTTAAAGCAAAAGCTTCATCAAAAAAACTTTATAGAGATGGTGAAGATAAATTTTTAGGTGGTGTTTCTTCAGGAATAGCACATTATTTTGGTGTTGATGCACTTTGGGTTCGTATACTTTGGATAATTCTTTTAGTTGCTGGTGTTGGTTCAGGAATACCAATTTATATATTACTATGGATTTTAATACCTGAAGCAGTTACAACAGCTGAAAAACTTCAAATGAAAGGTGAAGCCGTAAATATTAGCAATATTGAAAAAAAAATAAGAGAAGAATTTAATGATGTTACTTCTCGTGTAAAAGACGGTGTAAATGATGTTACCGAAAAAGTAAAAAGTTCTAACTTTAAAAAAAACGCTGGTAATAAAACAAAATCAGGTTTAGATGAAGTTATAGATGTGCTCACAAAAATAATACTTACCATATTTAAAATATTTGGAAAATTTATTGGCGTATTATTAATTGTAATTGCATCATTAACTTTAATAGGTTTAATTTTTGGAGCACTCTCATTAGGAAGTATTGAAATACTAGGCTTTGGAGAAGATTTTACAAATTATCCTCCATTCTTTTTTGACTCTGTTTTACCTACTTGGTTATTAGCGTTATTCACTTTTGCTGCTATTGGAATTCCATTCATTGCTTTGTTTATGTTAGGTTTAAAAATACTTTCAAGCAATGTAAAATCATTCACAACAACCACAAAATTATCTCTATTAGGAGTTTGGATTATTGCCTTATTAGGACTTGGTTTTGCAGGAATTAATTTTGCAACACAACGTGCATATGACGGTGTTTTTAATCATACTGAAGAGTTGCCTATTACACAAATAGACACCTTAAAAATTAAAATGATTGGAGCTGAAAATTTATCAAATAGAACAGAATTAAGAAGAGAATACGGCTTTGAAACTGTATATGATAACAAAGAACAGAAGCTTTACTCAACCAGAATTGATGTAGACGTTAAAACTACCGAAAAAACAGAAGCTTTTGTAAAAGTAAGAAAGGAGTCGCAAGGTAAAAATAGATTGAATGCCAATAATGATGCAGAAGCTATTGAATATCAATTTAATTTAACCGATAAAAATTTACTATTAAACGGTTACTTTTTATCAGACTTCAAAAATAAATTTAAAGATCAAAAAGTAGACATTACAGTATACTTACCAATACATTCAGTGGTTTATTTAGACAAATCAACACGTACATTTTTACACCACGTGGATAATATTCAAGGTGTATATGACAGAGACATGCCTAAACATTATTACAAAGTCACAGAAAATGGATTAGACTGTTTAGATTGCGATCCTTCAATTTATGGAGACGACTATAAAAGCAAACAAGAAAATTTCAATTTAAAAATTGATGAAGATGGAGTTGAGCTAAAAATTAATGCCGAAAATGGCACAAGTGATGCCAAAGTAAAAATTGATGAAAACGGAATTATTATTCAATAATTACAATTCAACCATTAAAATCAACAACTCAATCACATAAATTACTTTAAAACACATATGTAATATACATTTGAACTAACTAAACTCATTAACTATGAAAACTTTAATTAAAATTACAGTATTAATTACAACCTATTTACTTTTACTTTTTACAACAACATCTTGTTTTTTTGATGGAATGACAGGAATAAAAGGAAGCAAGGTAATTGTTTCAGAAAACAGAACTATTGGCTCTAATTTTGAAACCATTAAAGTACAACAAGGAATTAATTTATACCTAACACAAGAAAATTCAACTAGTATAAATGTAGAAGCAGATGACAATATTATTGATTTACTTATTACCGAAGTGAAGGATAATGAGCTTAAAATTTATTTTGAAAAAAATGTATACAAAGCAAAAGCTAAAAATGTGTTTTTAACAACAAGTACTATCAATAAAATAAAAACCTCAAGTGGTGCGCAAGTAAAATCTGAAAATAGTATTCAAACAAATACTCTAAATTTAGATGCTAGCAGTGGAAGTTCCATAAAAGTACGCGCAATCGCAAATGAAATAATAAGCGAAACATCCAGTGGTTCTAACATGAAAATTGAAGGACAAGCAACTAATTTTTCAGCTAAAGCTAGCAGCGGATCACATATAAATGCCACCAATTTAAAAACTGTTGATGCTTATGCAAAAGCTAGCAGCGGATCACATATAAATGTAAATGTATCTGGTGAATTAAATGCAAAAGCTAGCAGTGGCGGAGATATTGATTTTGAAGGAAACCCTTCAAACATCATTAAAGAAACTTCTTCAGGCGGAAGCGTTTCAGGTAATTAACTAAATTTAAACTTTGTAAAAAAACCAGTTCAATAATTTTGAACTGGTTTTTTTATATAAATTAAACAAAATAGACCAATGCGTTAATGTTGTAACAATTCAAATTTAAAATGCTGTTATAATGACAATTATCAGTTAAATTTAAAACTTGTTAGGTATTTTTGTCTTTAATCATTACACAAAAGTATGCAAAAACAAGTTAAAACACATTCATTTCATATTCCGGTAATGGGGCTTGCTTATACAGTAGACAGCCCAATTAAGGTTGCTAAATATGGTATTTCATCGGTAATATCCATAGTTGACGACTTTTTAATTGAAAAAATGAATGAATATTATTCAAATAAGTTCAAACTTCCATACAATGAAATTTCAACAAAAGTAGAAGATTATAGAGCAAAAAGAATTACTTCTTACTTAAATACTGTTGACACAATTGTAAAGCAAAAGTTTGAAAATCTTAAAAAAAGTTTTGAAGATAAAAGCGAAGAAATTGATAAATATATTGATTTACTACCTGACTTTTCAGAACTAAAACAAAATTTTACAAAGAAGTTTGAAAACTACAATTTAAAAGAAGATGCGCTTCACTGGATTAATAACAACCTGAAAGCAGGAAGTATTGATGTGAACATTATGACGAAACTTGACAAACCAAATTTCAAGAAAAATGAGCAACTTCCTTCAGAATTTAATGATGCTCATGCAGCATTAAGAGGTTTTGCCAATAGTAATTTAGAATCTTCTATTATTTTATCTGCAGGTATGAATCCTAGATTGTATAGCTATTTTGAAAATTTTGAAGATTTTTTCCCCAATGAAAATGATTTTCTAAAAAAGAAAATTATTTTAAAAGTAAGTGATTATAGATCCGCCTTAATTCAGGGAAAATTTTTAGCTAAAAAAGGACTTTGGGTTTCTGAATATCGTATAGAATCAGGTTTAAACTGCGGCGGACACGCATTTGCATCTGATGGATATTTATTAGGACCAATTTTAGAAGAGTTTAAAAATCATAAAGAAGCATTAATTACTGATGTACATAACATTTTAAAAAGTGCTTTAGAAAGTAAAGGAAAACATATACCAAACGCTCCATTAGAATTAAACATTACGGTGCAAGGTGGTGTAGGTACAGCTGATGAACATGAATTTTTATTAGAAAATTATAATGTAGATTCTGTTGGTTGGGGAACACCATTTTTGTTGGTTCCTGAAGCTACAACTGTTGATGCTCCAACAATAAAAACCTTAAGTATCGCTAAAGAAAAAGATTTATATTTAAGTAACGTGTCACCACTTGGTGTTCCATTTAATAGTTTAAATGGAAATACAAACGACGATATTAGAAACCTAAGAATTAGTGAAAACAAACCTGGTAGCTCTTGTCCTAAGAAATTTTTAGCACTTGGTACAGATGAAAATGGAAAACCACTTTGTACCGCTTCAAGAAAATTTCAATCTCAAAAGTTAGAAGAATTAGAAGCTAAAAATTTAGACACTGTTGATTATGAAAAGCAAAAGGAACTTATTACAGATAAAACTTGTTTGTGTGAAGGACTCTCAAATGCTGCTCTACTAAATTATAACATAGAGAAAAAAGGTGAAAACCAAGGTGTAGCAATTTGCCCGGGACCAAATATGGCATATTTTGATAAAGAAATTTCTTTAGCTGAAATGGTACAACATATTTACGGTAAAACAAATGTGATTTCACATAAAAATAGACCACATATGTTTATTAAAGAACTAGCAATGTATGTTGACTATTTTTCAAATAAAGTGAATGAAGTAAAACATTCATACACTATGAAACAGCAAAAATATTTAAAAACTTTTCAAAAAAATATGATTGAAGGTATGGATTATTACCAACAATTATTTTCAACTTTTGAATTTAATAAAGAGTTATTATTAAATGACTTACACAAATTAAAGGATGATTTTTTCAATATTCAAATTCCTGTTTTAGAAAAAGCATAGCACAAAAAAAGGTCTTTCAAATTGAAAGACCTTTTTTTATTTATTATGTTTATTCATCACCACAATGAAAATTTTCTAAGGTTTTATTCTCTAAAATTTTAAGTGTACTATCTCTAACTTCAGCCATTAAAATATTTAAACTACAACGCTCTTCGCTATGGCAGTCATCACATTTTTGATAATAGTTTAAACTTACACAAGGTAACATTGCAATAGGACCTTCTAACATTCTAATTATAGAAGAAATCTTAATATCTTTAGGTTCTTTCAATAAATAATAACCACCACCTTTTCCTTTTTTAGAAGCTAATATTCCACTTTTCTTTAACGTAAGTAAAATACTTTCTAAAAATTTTTTTGATATATTCTCTGATTCTGAAATTTCAGAAATTAAAACTGGCACATGCTTCTCTTGCTTTGCCAAGTAGCTTAAAGCCTTTAATCCGTATTTTGTCTTTTTTGAAAGCATTTATAAATTTACTACTTTTTCAATAATTTTTTATACTCTTTTTGGTAAAAAAACTTCTGCCATCATACAACGTGCACTTCCTCCTCCGCAAGCTTCAATTGTATCTAATGAGCTTGAAATAATAGCGCAATGTTTCTCTATTGCTTCAATTTGACTTGCTGTTAAACTAGTGTATGCAGCATTAGACATAATTAAAAAACGCTCATCATTTGCTCCAATAACTTGCAACATATTTCCTGCAAAATTAGCAACTTGTTTTTCTGTAATAGCTATTATTTCTTTACCATCTTCTTTTAAATGTTTTACAACATTTTTTCGCTCTTTTTTATCATCAATACAATCTAAACAAATTACAGTAAATGTTTCTGCCAAGCACATCATTACATTGGTATGATAAATTGGCAAACGCTCACCGTTTACAGTTTGATAAGCAACAAAAGACACTGGAGTATATTCAAAATCTTCACAAAATTCAATAAATAAATCTTCATCTGCACGTGGAGATAAAGCACAATACGCCTTACCATGAGCTCTATCAATTGCAATACTTCCTGTACTTTCTAAAAATAGTGCTTCCTCTTCTGCTGAAGTATAATCTATAATGTTATGAATTTCATACCCTTTTTCTTCAATGATTTCTAAAATATCTTCTCTCCTCTCTAATCGTCTGTTTTCAGCAAACATTGGATACAAACCAATATCACCATTTTGGTGAAAAGAAATCCAGTTATTAGGAAAAATAGAATCTGGTGTATCAGTTTCTTTATTATCATTCACTACAATTACTTCTACCCCAATTGCTGTTAACTTTTCAACATAATTATCAAATTCTTGTACAGCTTTAAACTGAACTGTTTCTGGTGT
Source organism: Lutibacter holmesii (assembly GCF_042679665.1). Lineage (NCBI taxonomy): Bacteria > Pseudomonadati > Bacteroidota > Flavobacteriia > Flavobacteriales > Flavobacteriaceae > Lutibacter > Lutibacter holmesii. The sequence continues at coordinate 971,450 of NZ_JBHTMV010000003.1, read as the reverse complement.
TATATCTTTTAATACGTGCTGATAATAATTATTTACAGCTGTTTCTTCATTCATTCTAAAAGAAACTGGTCGAATCATTAATATTGTATTGGTAACTTGTTTCATATGTCTATAGTATTATTTTTAACGGTCACATGCTATTCGCTAGTTGTAATTACATTAAAAGATAGGCTTTTAACATGCTCGTTTCATAATTTAATCTCTTATTAGTGGCATTGTAGAACAGCGTAATAAACCTTCTTGTTTTCCTATTTCAGCATAAGGAACTTCTTCTACAATAAAACCTTGTGCTCGTAACCAAGTATTTAATCGTGTAAAATTTTGTTCTGAAACAACGACTTTAGGTGAAATTGAAAATACATTTGAAAACATTTGATACATTTCATCTGCAGAAATGTGAAATAGATTTTCTATTCCAAATAAGTTTACAAGAAACTCGTAATCTTCTTCATTCTTAAAACCTTCTTTATGAATAATAGCTTTATTTTTTCCTACAGGTTGAAAACAACAATCTAAATGTAACGCATTTAATTTCGCATTTGTATTAGATTTTACCAAATCAAACTCTTTTACTATTTTATTTGGAAATAAATTTTTAATAAAATTAACACCTTTCATATTGGTTCGTGCAGTAATAATATCGGCATAATCATCTTCCTTATAGGTACCTATAAAAATATGATTGTTCCAAAGCATTACATCTCCACCTTCAAAATGTACATCATCTGTAGTCGTTATAATTTTTGATGATTCAACTTCGTCAATAACATATTGTATTGCTTCAACTTCTTTTTCTCTATCTGGAAGTATATTTGAAATAATCAATTTATCCTCTACAACAAAAGCAATATCTCTCGAAAATATTTGATTGTAATTTTCTATAATATTTGGTCTATAAACTTTAATATCATACTTTTTAAAAATGGAATTTAATGCTTCCATTTCCAATACCATATCTTTTTCTGTAGGATATGTTCCTGCTTTTATATTTTCTATAGATTTAGGGTCATAAGCTTCCCCTAATGTAGGAATAGGTCCATTACTACACGCTGTTCCTAAGACCACTGCTCTTAAACGTGCGGTTTCATCTTGAACATTGAGTTTTATCATAATTATAATATTAACGTGTAAAAATAACAAAACCCCATAAACTAATATGAGGTTTTATTATTATTTTAAAGTACTATTATACCATTTTATCTTTCTTCTTTCTCAATAAAAGGACGCCCTGTAGCACCAATATATAATTGTCTTGGTCTTCCAATTGGTTCTTTTCTCAACCTCATTTCTCTCCATTGTGCAATCCAACCTGGTAAACGACCTAATGCAAACATTACAGTAAACATTGGGATAGGAATACCTAGGGCTCTATAAATTATCCCTGAATAGAAATCAACGTTTGGATATAGGTTTCTAGATTTAAAGTATTCATCTTCTAGAGCTACAGTAGATAGACCTCTTGCAATGTCAAGAACTGGATCATCAATACCTAAATCAGCTAAAACTTCTTCTGCTGCAACTTTAATTATATTTGCTCTAGGGTCAAAGTTTTTATAAACTCTATGCCCAAATCCCATTAATCTAAATGGATCATTTTTATCTTTCGCTTTTGCTATATATTTTTCATATCCACCACCATCTTCTTTAATTTCTTCTAACATTTCAATTACAGCTTGGTTTGCACCACCATGTAATCTTCCCCATAAGGCTGAAATACCAGCAGAAATAGATGCAAATAAACCAGCATGAGATGAACCTGCAATTCTAACAGTTGATGTTGAACAATTTTGCTCGTGATCAGCGTGTAGTATTAATAACTTATCTAATGCTTTTATAATTACTGGGTTTGGTTTGTAAACCTCATTTGGTAAATCAAACATCATTTTCAAGAAGTTTTCTACATAACCTAAAGAATTATCTCCATATTCTAATGGTAAACCTTCTTCTTTTCTATATGCCCAAGAAGCTAAAACAGGTAATTTTGCATAAATTTTAACAATAGCATCATACATTTCTTCTGGAGAATCTACATCAACACTTTTTGGACTAAATGCCGTTAATGCACTAGTTAAAGCTGAAAGTACACCCATTGGATGTGCAGACTTTGGAAAACCATCTAAAATTTTCTTAATATCCTCATCAACTAATGATTGTTTTCTTATATCTGCTTTAAACTTAGCAAGTTCATCACAAGTAGGAAGCGCCCCAAAAATTAATAGGTAAGAAACTTCAACAAAATTAGATTTTTTAGCTAATTCTTCAATTGAATAGCCTCTATATCGTAAAATCCCTTTTTCTCCATCTAAAAATGTAATAGCACTTTCACAAGAACTCGTATTTTTAAAACCGGCATCTATGGTAGTTACTCCACCTGTTACCGCTCTTAATGTTGAAATATCAATAGAAAGTTCATTTTCAGAGCCTTCTAAAATAGGAAATTCATATTGCTTACCATCTATTTCTAATTTTGCTGTTTTAGACATATTATTATTCGTGATTAATTAGTTATTATTTTAGTTTACGTTAATAGCGAATTTAATGCTTTTTAGACTATTTTAAAAGTTTTTTAAATATTGTTTGGTAAATATGTATATATTGTTACAAACGCAAAAAAGCTGGGAAAATATCCCAGCTTTTTATAAATTCAATATGAATTAAAGAATTATATTTTGAATGCCTTAGCTTGAGGATAGTAAGCTACACTTCCTAATTCTTCTTCAATTCTTAATAATTGGTTATATTTTGCCATTCTATCAGAACGAGAGGCAGAACCTGTCTTAATTTGTCCACAATTTAATGCAACTGCTAAATCTGCAATTGTATTATCTTCTGTTTCTCCTGAACGGTGAGACATTACTGAAGTATATCCAGCATTGTGTGCCATATTTACAGCTGCAATAGTTTCAGTTAAAGTACCAATTTGGTTTACTTTAATTAAAATTGAGTTGGCGATACCATTCTCAATACCTTTTGCTAAACGCTCAACATTAGTTACAAATAAATCATCACCTACTAATTGAACTTTATCTCCAATTAATTCAGTTAAATATTTTGTACCATCCCAGTCATTTTCATCCATACCATCTTCAATAGAAATAATTGGGTATTTAGTAGCAAGTTCAGCTAAATATTCAGCTTGTTCTTTTGAACTTCTAATTACACCTTTATCTCCTTCAAATTTTGTATAGTCATAAACTCCATTTTCATAAAACTCAGCAGAAGCACAATCTAAAGCTAATTTTACTTCTTCACCTGGCTTGTATCCAGCATTTTCAATTGCTTTTAATACAGTTTCAATAGCATCTTCAGTACCATCAAAAGTTGGAGCAAATCCACCTTCATCACCTACAGCAGTACTTAAACCACGACCATGAATTAATGATTTTAAGTTATGGAAAATTTCAGATCCCATTTTAAGAGCTTCAGTAAAGTTCTTAGCTGCAATTGGCATAATCATAAACTCTTGAAAAGCAATAGGAGCATCAGAGTGAGATCCACCATTAATAATATTCATCATTGGAACTGGTAAAGTATTTGCACTTACACCACCAACGTAACGATATAATGGAATTTCTAATTCATTTGCTGCTGCTTTTGCAACTGCTAATGAAACTCCTAATATTGCGTTAGCACCTAATTTAGATTTATTTTTAGTTCCATCTAATTCGATCATAGTTTGATCAATTAAATTTTGCTCAAATACAGAAAAACCAACAAGTTCTTCAGCAATAATTTCATTTACATTTTTTACTGCTGTTAAAACTCCTTTTCCCATGTAATCACTTCCACCGTCACGTAATTCAACAGCTTCGTGCTCTCCAGTTGAAGCACCTGATGGTACAGCTGCTCTTCCTAACATTCCGTTTTCAGTTACAACATCAACTTCTACAGTTGGGTTTCCTCTTGAATCAAATATTTGACGTGCATGAACACTTAAAATCATACTCATATTTCTTGTTTTTTTATTGTTAATTTCTTTTGCAAAGTTACAAATAAAAAGATAAAAACATCTTTGTTCTAAAATCTTTTATACGATAACGTTTTCGCCTAATTATTGCTGAAAAAGTTATATAACTTCTTTAATTTCTGTTAATTAAATCTATTTTTTTACTTTTTTTATATTCTCTATAAATTGATCAAATAAATAAGCTGAATCATGTGGGCCTGGACTTGCTTCAGGGTGATATTGAACAGAAAAACAGTTTTTATTTTTCATACGCATTCCAGCTAAAGTATCATCATTTAAATGAATATGTGTAATTTCAAAATCACTATGATTTTCAACATCTTCTTTAGTTACAACAAACCCGTGATTTTGTGAAGTTACTTCACCTTTCCCTGTCAATAGATTTTTTACAGGATGGTTAATACCTCTATGACCATTATGCATTTTATATGTTGAAATACCATTAGCAAGTGCAATAATTTGGTGTCCTAAACAAATACCAAACAATGGTAAATCTCTTTTAATAATTTCCTTAGCTACTTGTTGAGCATCTTTTAACGGATTTGGATCTCCAGGACCATTTGACAAGAAGTATCCATCAGGATTAAAGGCTTCCAATTCTTCAAAACTTGAATTGTATGGAAATACTTTAATATAACAACCTCTATTTGCTAAATTTCTTAATATGTTCTTTTTAATACCAATATCAAGCGCTGAAATTTTAATTGGTGCATTTTCGTCTCCAAAAAAATAAGGTTCTTTGGTAGAAACTTTTGAAGCTAACTCCAATCCATTCATTTCAGGAGAACCTTTTAGTTGTTCTTTCAAAGATTCAATGTCAGTATCAGTAGAAATTACAGCATTCATAGCACCTTTATCTCTAATATAACTTACAACAGCTCGTGTATCAATATCTGAAATAGCTAATAAATTTTCTTTTTCAAAAAAGTTTTCAAGTGAGTCATCAGCCTTAACTCTAGAATAATTAAAACTAAAGTTTTTACATACTAAACCTGAAATTTTAATAGAATCAGACTCCATTTCTTCAGAATTTACACCATAATTACCAATATGCGCATTGGTGGTTAACATTAATTGACCAAAATAAGAAGGATCTGTAAATACTTCTTGATACCCAGTCATACCGGTATTATAACAAATTTCTCCAAATGCCGTTCCATCTGTACCAACAGATTTTCCCTCAAAAATTGTTCCATCGGCTAAAAGTAAAATTGCTTTTTTACGTTGTGAATATTTCATAAACTAAATTGTAATTTGTTATTCTTTTTTAATTTCCAAATATAAAAAAAAGGATAAACTAAAAATAGTTTATCCTTTTATGTTATTAACGAATTATCATCAATTCTAATCTTATTTCTCTTCAGAAGACTCTTGAGTTTCAACAACAGGTGTTTCAACTTTTTTAGCCTTACCCCTACGAGTAGATTTCTTTTTCTTTTGACCTTTAGGGTTATAAATTGTATTATAATCAACTAACTCAACCATTGCCATAGGAGCATTATCCCCTTGACGGTTTCCTAATTTAATAATACGAATATATCCTCCTGGTCTATCAGCTACTTTTACAGAAATTTCTTTGAATAATTCTGTAACAGCATATTTATTTCTTAAATAACTAAAAACAACTCTACGATTGTGCGTAGTATCATTTTTAGATTTAGTAATTAAAGGCTCAACAAACTGACGAAGAGCTTTCGCTTTTGCAACAGTTGTATTAATACGCTTGTGCTCAATTAGTGAACAAGCCATATTAGCAAACATTGCTTTTCTGTGCGCTGTTTGTCTTCCTAAATGATTAAATTTCTTTCCGTGTCTCATCTCTCTTTATATCTTATCTTAAATAAAGTTTCCTTTAATTAATCTTTGTCTAATTTATATTTACTTAAATCCATACCAAAGTTTAAACCTTTATTGTGAACTAATTCATCTAATTCAGTTAAAGATTTTTTACCGAAATTACGGAACTTCATCAAGTCGTTTTTATTGAACGATACTAAATCACCTAAAGTATCAACCTCTGCAGCTTTTAAACAATTAAGTGCTCTTACAGATAAATCCATATCCACTAATTTTGTTTTAAGTAATTGACGCATATGTAAAGATTCTTCATCATATGTTTCAGTTTGTGCAATTTCATCAGCCTCTAAAGTAATACGCTCATCAGAGAATAACATAAAGTGGTGAATTAAAATTTTTGCTGCTTCAGTTAAAGCATCTTTAGGAGCAATAGATCCGTCAGTAGTAATATCAAACACTAATTTTTCATAATCAGTTTTTTGTTCTACACGGAAATTTTCAACAGCATATTTTACATTCTTAATAGGTGTAAAAATTGAATCTGTAAAAATCGTTCCTAAAGCAACTCCAGACTTTTTATTTTCTTCAGCCGGTACAAATCCTCTACCTTTTTCAATTGTAATTTCAAAATCTAAAGTAACAGATTTTTCCATATTACAAATTACTAGGTCGTGATTTAACACTTGAAAACCTGAAATATATTTTTGTAAATCTCCAGCAGTTAATTGTTCTTGGTTAGAAATAGAAATATTAACTGTTTCTCTATCTGAATCTTCAATTTGTTTTTTAAAACGTACTTGTTTTAAATTCAAAATAATTTCAGTAACATCTTCAACAACACCTTTTACAGTAGAAAATTCATGATCTATACCTTCAATACGAAGTGACGTTATTGCAAACCCACCTAATGATGATAATAATACTCTTCTCAAAGCATTACCAACAGTTAAACCAAATCCTGGTTCTAACGGTCTAAATTCGAATCTACCTTCAAAATCAGTAGAATCAATCATTATCACTTTATCGGGCTTTTGAAAATTTAAAATTGCCATAATTGAATTGGTATCTTTAAAATTATTTAGAGTATAACTCTACGATTAATTGTTCCTTGATATTTTCAGGAATTTGAAGTCTTTCTGGAACACTTACAAAATTACCTTGTTTAGTATCTGCATTCCAAGTAAGCCATTCATATACTTCAGATCTATTAGCTAAAGCAGCTTCAATTGCAACTAAAGATTTAGATTTTTCTCTAACAGCTACAACATCACCAGCTTTTAAAGAATATGAAGGAATATTTAAAATTTCGCCATTTACAGTGATGTGACGGTGAGATACTAATTGACGAGCAGCACTACGAGAAGTAGCAATACCTAATCTGTAAACCACGTTATCTAATCTAGACTCACATAATTGTAATAAAATTTCACCTGTAACTCCTGTAGAAGAAGAAGCTTTTTTAAATAAGTTAGAGAATTGTTTCTCTAAAATACCATACGTATATTTTGCTTTTTGCTTTTCAGCTAATTGCATTGCGTATTCAGATTTTTTACCTCTACGTCTGTTGTTTCCGTGTTGTCCTGGAGGGTAATTTCTTTTTTCAAAAGATTTGTCTTCTCCGAAAATTGCTTCACCAAATTTACGAGCAATTTTTGTTTTTGGTCCTGTATATCTTGCCATTTTGTTTTATTAATGGTAGGGATTATGAATTAAGGCTAAATCCTTCGATAATCTAAATTCCTACCGGTTAAAATTTATTTAATTATACTCTTCTTCTTTTTGGAGGTCTACAACCGTTATGTGGCATAGGTGTAACATCAATAATTTCTGAAACTTCAATTCCTAAGTTGTGAATTGAACGTATTGCAGATTCTCTTCCGTTACCTGGTCCTTTAACATAAACCTTTACTTTTCTCATTCCTGCTTCGTGTGCAACTCTTGCACAATCTTCTGCAGCTAATTGAGCAGCATAAGGAGTGTTCTTTTTTGAACCTCTAAAACCCATTTTCCCAGCTGATGACCAAGAAATTACATCTCCTTTTTTATTTGTTAGAGATATAATAATATTGTTAAATGAAGCTGTGATATGAGCTTCACCAACTGCCTCAACAATAACTTTACGTTTTTTTGTACTTGCTTTCGCCATATTATTTAGTTTTTAGTTGTTAGTTTTTAGTTGTTAGAATCCTAAACATTTCTATTTCAAACAGATTCATCTAACTTCTAATTACTAGGTGACTAACGCCTATTATTATTATTTAGTTGCTTTTTTCTTGTTAGCAACAGTTTTACGTTTACCTTTTCTAGTTCTAGAATTGTTCTTAGTTCTTTGACCTCTTAAAGGTAACCCAGTTCTATGACGAATTCCACGGTAACATCCAATATCCATTAAACGTTTAATGCTTAATTGAATTTCTGAACGTAATTCACCTTCAATTGTAAACTCACCAACTTGCTCACGAATAGAGTGAATTTCTTCATCACTCCAATCTTGTACTTTTGTACTTTCGTCAACTTTTGCTGCAACTAAAATTTCTTTAGCTCTACTTTTTCCAATTCCAAAAATATATGTTAACGCAATAACACCTCTTTTATTTTTAGGAATATCAATACCTGCTATTCTTGCCATAATTATCCTTGTCTTTGTTTAAATCTAGGATTCTTTTTATTGATTACATATAATCTGCCTTTTCTACGCACAATCTTGCACTCGGCACTTCTCTTTTTTACTGATGTTCTAACTTTCATCCGTTTATACTTTAATATCTATAAGTAATTCTTGCTTTTGTTAAATCATATGGACTCATTTCCAGTTTCACTTTATCACCAGGTAATAATTTAATATAATGCATACGCATTTTACCTGAGATATGAGCTGTTACTATATGTCCATTTTCCAACTCTACACGAAACATTGCATTAGACAACGCTTCTGTAATAGTTCCGTCTTGTTGTATTGCTGGTTGTTTTGCCATTATGCTACTGATTTTCTTTTAGTACCCTTTTTCATTAATCCATCATAATGACGGTTTAATAAATGAGAGTTAATTTGTTGTATTGTATCTATTGCAACACCAACCATAATTAGCAATGATGTTCCACCATAAAATAAAGCCCAAGACTGTGTCAATCCAAATTTAATAACTATAGCAGGCAAAATTGCTACTAAAGCTAAAAATAAAGATCCTGGGAATGTAATTAAAGATAAAATTCTATCTAATAAATCTCCCGTGTCTTTTCCAGGTCTTATACCAGGTATAAAACCACCACTTCTTTTTAAATCATCTGCCATTTTATTGGTAGGTATAGTAATTGCGGTGTAAAAATAACTAAAAATTATGATTAAAAACGCAAATAATAAATTATACCACAATCCAAACATATTTGTAAACTCAATTCCTATTGCTTTTACAGTATTATTATCTGAACTAGCTAATAAAGCTGGAGCAAACATAATAGCTTGAGCAAATATAATTGGCATTACACCAGATGAATTTAATTTTAAAGGAATATAATCTCTTGCACCTGAAGCAACATTTTTAATGTTACCAGCAACAGTTTTTCTAGCATACTGAACTGGAATTCTACGAACAGCAGTTACAAGATATACACAAACTAAAATTACAACAAACCATAAAATCACTTCAATTAAAATCATTATCATTCCTCCATTTGAAGCAGTAACTTTAGATACAACCTCTTGAATAAATGATGCTGGAAAACGAGCAATAATACCAATCATAATTAATAATGAAATACCATTTCCTATTCCTTTATCAGTAATTTTTTCTCCAAGCCACATTGCAAAAATGGTACCTGCTGTTAAAATTACCATTGAAGTAATCCAAAACATACTTCCACTAATATAGAAAGCAGATGAAGGAATTAATTGGTAAATATTAGTAATATATGCTGGTCCTTGAATCATTGTAATAGCAATGGTTAACCAACGTGTAATTTGATTTATTTTCTTTCTACCGCTTTCACCGTCTTTTTGAAGTTTTTGTAAATATGGTACAGCTATTCCCATTAATTGCACAACAATAGATGCAGAAATATAAGGCATAATCCCTAAAGCAACAACTGAAGCTTTAGCAAATGCACCTCCTGTAAACATATCTAAAATACTCAAAATTCCTCCACCACTAGTTTGACCTTTTAAAGCTGCCTGAGCAACATTAATATCAATTCCAGGAAGTGGAACTTGAGCTGCAAAACGATAAATAGCCATAAATCCAAGTGTCAATAAGATCTTATTTCTAAGTTCTTCAATTGTCCAAATATCTTTAATGGTTTGTATGAAATTTTTCATCTAAAATAAATTATAACGTTTCAGCTGTACCGCCAGCATTTTCAATTGCAGCTTTTGCAGTTGCAGTAAATTTATGAACTGTTACATTCAATTTTGCTGTTAACTCACCACCACCTAGTATTTTTACTAATTCGTGTTTACGAGCTAAACGATTTTCAACTAAAACATCAAATGTTACTGTATCAGTAATTTTGTTGTTATCAACTAATTCTTGTAATTTATGTAAGTTTATACCAACATATTCCTTACGGTTCATATTAGTAAAACCAAACTTAGGTACACGTCTTTGTAAAGGCATTTGACCTCCTTCAAAACCAACTTTTCTAGAATAACCAGAACGAGACTTCGCTCCTTTATGTCCTCTTGTTGCAGTTCCACCTTTTCCAGATCCCTGACCTCTACCAATACGCTTACCTTGCGTTTTAACCGATCCTCTAGCAGGTTTTAAGTTATTTAATGTCATCTTATATAAAATGTTATTTAACTTCTTCTACAGAAATTAAGTGTTTAACTGTATTTACCATTCCAAGGATAGACGGAGTAGCCTCATGTTCCACAACTTGATTTAACTTACGTAAACCAAGAGCCTCCAAAGTTCTTTTTTGGTTCTGTGGACGTCTAATTTGACTTTTTACTTGTGTTACTTTTATTTTTGCCATTGCTCCTTGTTTTATCCTTTAAATACTTTTTCTAAAGAAATTCCTCTTTCCTTAGCAATCATACTAGCACTACGTAATTGTAATAAAGCATCAAAAGTTGCTTTTACAACATTGTGAGGGTTTGATGATCCTTGAGACTTTGAAAGTACATCATGTACACCAACTGAATCAAGTACCGCACGTACCGCACCACCTGCAATAACTCCTGTACCGTGTGAAGCTGGTTTTAAAAACACTTTTGCTCCACCAAATTTACCTTTTTGTTCATGAGGTAAAGTTTGTTTTATAATAGGAATTCTAACTAAATTTTTCTTTGCATCTTCAATTGCTTTTGCAATTGCTGAAGCTACATCTTTAGATTTACCTAATCCGTGACCAACAACACCATTTCCATCTCCAACAACAACAATTGCTGAAAATCCAAATGCTCTACCCCCTTTTGTTACTTTAGTAACTCTTTGTACACCAACTAAGTGATCTTGAAGTTCTAACCCACTAGGCTTAACTCTTTCTACGTTTTTGTATTTATGATACATAATTTACTAAAATTTTAAACCTGCTTCTCTTGCAGCTTCTGCTAGAGCTTTTACTCTACCGTGATACAAAAATCCATTTCTATCAAATGATACATTTTCTAAACCAGCTTTTTGTGCTTTTTCAGCGATAGCTTTACCTACTGCTTTAGCAACTTCTGTTTTTGAACCTGTAGCTTCAATATCTTTATCTCTAGATGAAACAGCAACTAATGTAGTTCCTGCGTTATCATCTACTAATTGAGCATACATTTCTTTGTTACTTCTAAAAACCGATAATCTTGGTTTTGTAGCTGTTCCAAATACAATTTTTCTAATTCTATGCTTAATTCTAACTCTTCTTTCAAGCTTTGATAATGCCATAATACTATATATTATTATGCAGATTTACCTGCTTTTCTTCTTAATTCTTCTCCTACAAACTTAACTCCCTTTCCTTTATAAGGCTCTGGCTTACGCATAGAACGAATCTTAGCGGCAACAGCTCCTACAAGTTGTTTATCAAATGAAGTTAATTTTACAATTGGATTCTTTCCTTTTTCAGAAATTGTTTCTACTTTAACTTCAGGAGCTACAGATAGTACAATATTATGAGAGAAACCTAAAGCTAAGTCTAAAACTTGACCTTGGTTACTTGCTCTATATCCTACCCCAACTAATTCTAGTTCTTTAGTCCATCCTTTAGAAACACCATTAATCATATTATTAATTAAAGATCTGTACAAACCATGTTTTGCTCTATGTGGTTTGCTTTCAGAAGGGCGCTCAACAATAATGCTTCCTTCTTCAACTTTAACAGTAATACCATCAGTTAATTCTTGAGTTAGTTCTCCTAACTTTCCTTTTACAGTTACTACATTCCCATTAATTTCGAATGTAACACCCTCTGGCAATGTAATTGGATTTTTTCCTATTCTTGACATAATTCGTTTAATTCTTAATTAATATACGTAACATAAAACTTCACCTCCAACATGCTCTTCACGAGCTTGTTTGTTAGTCATTACACCTCTAGATGTAGAGACTATAGCAATACCTAAACCGTTTAATACACGTGGCATATCATTTGCCCCAACATATTTACGTAATCCAGGTGTACTAATACGTTGTAATTTTTTAATTACTGACGCTTTAGTTGCTTTGTCATACTTTAAAGCTATTTTAATAGTTCCTTGAACACCAGCATCATCAAATTTATAACTTAAAATATAACCTTGATCAAATAAGATCTTAGTAATTTCTTTAGTGATTTTTGAAGCAGGAATTTCAACTACTCTATGGCTTGCCATAATGGCATTTCTAACTCTTGTTAGATAATCTGCGATTGGATCTGTAATCATTTTTTTTAATTTTCGGTCTTGGTTTTCGATTTACACTACATCGAACCTGAAACCAGTTTAAATTTTTACCAACTTGCTTTACGAATTCCAGGGATCAAACCTTGATTTGCCATTTCACGGAATGTTACACGAGAAATACCAAACTGTCTCATATACCCTTTAGGTCTTCCTGTTAATTTACAACGGTTGTGTAAACGAACTGGTGATGCATTTTTTGGTAGTTTTTGTAATGCTTCATAATCTCCAGCTTCTTTTAAAGCTTTACGTTTTTCAGCATACTTGTCTACTAATTTTTGTCTTTTAACCTCACGGGCTTTCATTGATTCTTTAGCCATTCCTTAATTCTTTTTAAATGGTAAACCTAATTCCGTTAATAATGATTTTGCTTCTTTATCAGTACCAGCTGAAGTTACAAAAGTAATATCCATACCTCCAATTTTGTTTACTTTATCAATATCAATTTCTGGGAAAATGATTTGTTCAGTAATACCTAAATTGTAATTTCCTCTACCGTCAAAACCATTTGCTTTGATACCGTTAAAATCTCTTACACGAGGTAATGATGCTGTTACCAATCTATCTAAAAATTCATACATTTTTGTACCACGTAAAGTAACTTTAGCTCCAATAGCTACTCCTTTACGTAATTTAAAAGCTGCAACATCTTTTTTAGATATTGTTGATATAGCTTGTTGACCACTAATTGTAGTTAATTCATCAACTGCATAATCAATTAATTTCTTATCAGCTACGGCTGCACCAACTCCTTTACTAATTACAATTTTTTGTAATTTAGGAACTTGCATTACATTTTTGTAGCTAAATTCTTCAGTAAGAGCTTTAATAACTCTATTCTTATACTCTTCTTTAAGTCTTGGTATATAAGCCATAATTAAATTGCTTTATCAGATTTTTTTGAGAACCTAACTTTTTTGTCTCCTTCCATTCTATAACCAACTTTTACTGCTTCACCATTTTCTAGCAACATTAAGTTAGAAATATCAATAGGAGCTTCCTTTTTTACAATTCCTCCTTGAGGATTTTGTGCGCTAGGTTTTGTATGTTTAGATATCATATTGACACCTTCAACAATTGCTCTGTTCTTATTTAGAAAAATACTAATAATTTTTCCTTCTTCACCTTTATGGTCACCTGCCATTACTCTAACAGTATCTCCTGATTTTATCTTTAATTTCATCTCTAAATTAATTTATTAAAGCACTTCAGGTGCTAATGATACAATTTTCATAAATTGTTTTTCACGAAGTTCTCTAGCAACTGGTCCAAAAACACGAGTTCCTTTCATGTCTTCAGAATCAGCATTTAACAATACACAAGCATTGTCATCAAAACGAATATAAGATCCGTCTTTTCTTCTAATTTCTTTCTTCGTTCTAACAACTACCGCTCTAGAAACTTGACCTTTTTTAACTGTCCCGTTTGGAGTAGCGTCTTTAATTGCTACTACAATCTTATCTCCTATTGAAGCATAACGTTTTTTAGTTCCTCCTAAAACGCGAATTACTAAAACTTCTTTAGCTCCAGTATTATCTGCTACTCTTAATCTTGATTCTGTTTGTAACATAATTATTTAGCTCTTTCTAGGATTTCTACTAATCTCCAACGTTTTGATTTACTCATTGGACGAGTTTCCATTATTCTAACAGTATCTCCAATATTGCAATCATTTGTCTCATCGTGTGCAACATACTTTTTTGTGCTTAACACGAATTTTCCGTACATAGGGTGTTTCATTTTTTTAACCTCAGCAACTACAATAGATTTCTCCATTTTGTTGCTAGAAACTACACCTATTCTCTCTTTTCTAAGATTTCTTTTTTCCATCTTTACTGAATACAATTATTGTACTTCTCTTTTTGTTAATTCTGTAGCTAAACGTGCTACAGTTCTTCTAATTGCTCTCAATTGCATTGGAGTTTCCAATGGTGAAATTGAATGAGCCAGTTTTAGATCAGTATAACTCTTTTTAAAACTTCCAAGCTTTTCTTGTAACTCTTCCGTTGATAATTCTATAATTTCAGATTGTTTCATTTTCTTAATCGGTTATTAAGCGTTATCAAAATCTCTAGCCACAACAAACTTTGTTCTCACAGGAAGTTTTTGTGCTGCTAAACGTAAAGCTTCTTTTGCAACGTGCGCTGGTACACCACCTACTTCAAACATAATTCTACCAGGTTTCACAACTGCTACGAAATATTCAGGAGCACCTTTACCTTTACCCATACGTACTTCTAATGGCTTTTTAGTAATAGGCTTGTCTGGAAAAATTTTAATCCATAATTGACCTTCTCTTTTCATATGACGTGTTGCTGCAATACGAGCTGCCTCAATTTGTCTTGAAGTAAGTAGGTTTTGATCTAAAGATTTAATTCCAAACGTTCCATTCGATAACTGGTGTCCTCTATGAGAATTTCCAGTCATATTCCCTTTCGCCTTCTGTACTTTACGATATTTAACTCTCTTTGGCTGTAACATTTTTAATTTCTAAATTTTAAAAATTTATTTTCTTCTACGATTTTGTGGTCTTTTTGAGTTACCTCCTCTATCATTGCCACCCTTTCCTTGTTTTTTAGAAAGACCAACTAGTGGTGATAATTCTCTTTTACCATAAACCTCGCCTTTCATAATCCATACTTTCACACCTAAGCGTCCGTATGTAGTATGAGCCTCAACAAGTGCATAATCAATATCAGCTCTAAAAGTAGAAAGAGGAATTCTACCTTCTTTGTAATGCTCAGAACGTGCCATCTCAGCTCCGTTTAAACGACCTGAAATTTGAACTTTAATACCTTCAGCATTCATACGCATAGTTGCAGCAATTGCCATTTTAATAGCTCTTCTGTATGAGATTCTATTCTCAATTTGACGAGCAATACTAGCAGCTACTAAACGTGCGTCTAATTCTGGACGTTTAATTTCAAAAATGTTGATCTGAACTTCTTTACCTGTAATTTTCTTAAGCTCTTCTTTTAACTTGTCTACCTCTTGTCCACCTTTCCCGATAATAATACCTGGTCTAGCAGTAGTGATAGTAACGGTTACAAGTCTAAGCGTACGCTCAATAATTACTGATGAAACACTTGCTTTAGATAATCTAGCATGAATATACCTTCTTATCTTATCATCTTCAGCAATTTTATCTCCGTAGTTTTTTCCACCGTACCAGTTAGATTCCCATCCTCTGATAATTCCTAAACGATTTCCTATTGGATTTGTTTTTTGTCCCATTTCTACTTATGATTGATTGCTAACGTTTTTACTTCCTAAGATTAAAGTCACGTGATTAGAGCGTTTTCTAATTCTGTGTGCACGACCTTGTGGTGCTGGTCTTAATCTTTTTAACATACTTGCGCTGTCTACAAAAATTTCTTTTACATATAAACCAGCGTCCTCAATATTAGTGTCCTCATTTTTTGCTTGCCAATTTGCAATGGCACTCAATAATAATTTCTCTAAATTAACTGATGCTTCTTTCACATTAAATTTTAAGATTTGTAAAGCTTTTTCAACTTCAACTCCTCTTACTAAGTCTGCTACTAAACGCATTTTTCTTGGTGACGTAGGACAACCAGTAAGTTTAGCGAAAGCAATTTGCTTTTTCTCTTCTTTAATCTGTTGTGCTCTTAATTTTTTTCGAACTCCCATGACCTACTATTTTTTTCCTTTATTTTTTGCACCAGCGTGTCCTCTATATGAACGTGTTGGTGAAAATTCTCCAAACTTATGACCTACCATATTTTCAGTTACATATACTGGTACGAATTGACGACCGTTATGAACAGCAATAGTTTGCCCTACACTATCTGGCGTAATCATAGAGGCTCTAGACCACGTTTTGATTACCGATTTCTTTCCTGATTCTATATTGCCTTGTATTTTTTTCTCTAAACTAAGAGAAACAAAAGGTCCTTTTTTTAATGAACGTGCCATATTATATCAATTATTTTTTTCTACGTTCTATAATATACTTATTACTCGCTTTGGTCTTAGATCTTGTCTTGAATCCTTTTGCAGGAATACCATTTCTAGATCTTGGATGACCACCGGCAGATTTTCCTTCACCACCACCCATTGGATGATCAACTGGATTCATAACCACTGGTCTAGTTCTTGGTCTTCTTCCTAACCAACGACTTCTACCAGCTTTACCTGACACTAATAATTGATGATCTGAATTAGACACCACACCAACTGTAGCAGCACAAGTAACAAGAATTAATCTTGTTTCACCTGATGGCAACTTAACAGTAGCGTATTTCCCCTCTCTTGCCATTAATTGCGCAAATGAACCTGCACTACGAGCCATAACAGCTCCTTGTCCAGGGTGCAATTCAATACAAGAAATTGTAGTTCCTAAAGGAATCTCACTTAATAACATAGTATTTCCAACATCAGGAGTTGCTCCTTTACCAGAAATTACTGTTTGTCCAACTTTTAAACCACTTTGAGCAATGATGTATCTTTTCTCACCATCAACATAATTTAGCAATGCTATAAATGCTGTACGGTTTGGATCATACTCAATTGTTTTAACTGTTGCAGGAATACCATTCTTATCTCTTTTAAAATCGATAATACGATATTGTTTTTTATGACCACCACCTAAGTAGCGCATTGTCATTCTACCTGAATTGTTTCGACCTCCAGATCTTTTTTTCGAAGCAAGTAAACTTTTCTCCGGCTTATCAGTAGTGATGGTGTCGAACCCATTTACTACTCTAAAACGCTGACCTGGTGTTATTGGTTTTAATTTTCTAACTGACATTTTTATCTTTTCTTAGATATTGCTGTAAAAATCAATATTTTCTCCATCTGCTAACTGAACTATTGCTTTTTTATAAGCCCCCTTCATAGCTTGTACAATTCCATTTTTGGTGTACTTTGTATTTCTTTGAACAGGATAATTCATAGTTCTAACACTCTCAATTGTAACACCATAAGCTTTTTCTACAGCATTTTTAATTTCAACTTTGTTAGCTTTTTTGTTTACAACAAACGCATAACGATTATATAATTCGCTATCATTTGTCGCTTTTTCCGTTATAATAGGTTTTATTAAAATATTCATATCTGTGTGACCTATTTACTTAAATTTGATTCAATTCCCTCTAAAGATCCTTCAGAAAGGATTACTTTGTTTGCATTCAACAATTCGTAAGTACTTAAACCAGTGTTAATTACGGTTTTAGCTCTTTTTAAATTGCGCGATGACAAATATACATTATTATTTGACTCAGCCAACACAAATAACGTTTTTTTACTTTCTAAGCCAAATGCGCCTAAAACAGCAGTAAAGTTTTTTGTTTTTGGAGTATCAAAATCAAAATTTTCAACAACAATAATATTGTTCTCTTTTGCTTGAATACTTAAAGCTGATCTACGAGCTAATCTTTTCAAATTTTTGTTTAATTTAAAAGAGTGATCTTGTGGTCTAGGACCAAAAATACGACCACCACCTCTAAATACAGGAGATTTAATACTACCTGCACGAGCGGTACCAGTACCTTTTTGCTTTTTAATTTTTCTAGTACTACCAGAAATTTCAGCACGCTCTTTAGATTTGCTAGTTCCTTGTCTTTTATTAGCCAAAAACTGTTTTACATCTAAGTAAACAGCGTGATCATTTGGCTCAATTCCAAATACAGCATCAGAAAGTTCAACTGTTCTTCCTGTATCTTTTCCTTGTATGTCTAAAACTGATACTTTCATTATTTTTGAATAATTACATAAGCGTTTTTATGACCAGGAATTGCTCCCTTAACCACAAGTAGATTCTTTTCAGCAACCACTTTTAAAACTCTTAAATTTTGAACTGTTACATTTTTACCACCCATTCTTCCTGCCATACGCATTCCTTTGAATACTCTAGCTGGATAAGATGCGGCACCAATTGATCCTGGAGCTCTTAAACGGTTATGTTGACCGTGAGTAGCTTGACCTACACCGGCAAAGCCGTGACGTTTTACAACACCTTGAAAACCTTTACCTTTAGATGTTGCTGATACATCAACAAATTCACCTTCAGTAAATAATTCAACATTTAACAAATCTCCTAATTTGTACTCCTCATCAAAACCTTGAAACTCAACAACTTTTCTTTTGGCAGTGGTCCCTGCTTTTTTAAAGTGACCATCTAAAGCTTTATTAGAGCTTTTTGCCTTTTTGTCATCGAAACCAAGTTGAAGGGCGCTATACCCGTCTACTTCTTCGGTTCTGACTTGGGTAACTACGCATGGACCCGCTTCAATTACTGTACACGGAATATTTTTTCCGCTTTCATCGAATAAGCTGGTCATTCCGATTTTTCTTCCTATTAACCCAGACATTTCTATTTAATTTAATTATTAATTTATTTTTATTTCAAAAAAACAGGGTTGAAAATAATTCAACCCTGAATTTATTTTCTTTCCGTTTTTCCTTCGTCAATCGCTCCGGACATGTTATTGAAAGTCTCCTTTCAACATTTAAAGTACTTAAACTTTAATTTCTACCTCAACTCCGCTTGGTAATTCTAACTTCATTAAAGCATCAATAGTTTTTGAAGATGAACTATAAATGTCTAATAATCTTTTGTAAGAACTTAATTGGAATTGCTCACGAGATTTTTTATTTACGTGTGGAGAACGTAATACTGTAAAAATCTTTTTATGAGTTGGTAATGGAATTGGTCCGTTTACAACTGCTCCCGTATTTTTTACCGTTTTAACGATTTTCTCAGCAGATTTATCTACTAAATTGTAATCGTACGATTTTAATTTTATTCTAATTTTTTGACTCATCGTTTCTAATTTAGAGATTAACCTTTTGCTTTTGCGATAACTTCTTCAGCAATATTGCTTGGAGTTGCTTCATAATGTGAAAATTCCATTGATGATGTAGCTCTACCAGAAGATAACGTTCTTAAAGTAGTTACATAACCAAACATTTCAGATAAAGGTACCGTTGCTTTTACAACTTTTGCTCCCGCTCTGTCATCCATTGCGTTTACTTGACCTCTTCTTCTATTTAAATCTCCAACAATATCACCCATGTTTTCTTCAGGTGTTACAACATCAATTTTCATAATTGGCTCTAAAATTACAGCTTTAGCAGCTTTAGCAGCAGCTTTATACCCTAATTTAGCGGCTAATTCAAAAGAAAGTTGATCTGAATCCACTGCGTGGAAAGAACCATCATATAAAGTAACCTTCATACTGTCCATCTCAAATCCAGCTAAAGGACCATCTTTCATGGCTGCTTTAAATCCTTTTTCTACAGAAGGAACAAATTCTTTTGGTACATTACCACCTTTAATTTCATTTACGAAAATTAAACCAGTTTCACCTTCAGCAACAGGCTCCATAATAAATTTGATATCAGCAAATTTACCACGTCCCCCAGATTGTTTCTTGTATACCTCACGATGATCTGCTTTAGCTGTAATAGCTTCTTTGTACTCAACCTGTGGCTGACCTTCGTTAACTTCTACTTTAAATTCACGCTTTAAACGATCAACAATAATCTCTAAGTGTAATTCACCCATTCCTGAGATAATTGTTTGACCTGAAGCCTCATCAGTTTTAGCTGTAAATGTAGGATCTTCTTCAGATAACTTAGATAAAGCCATTCCTAATTTATCTACATCAGCCTTTGTTTTAGGCTCTACGGCAATACCAATTACAGGATCAGGGAAATCCATAGATTCTAATACAATTGGGTGTTTTTCATCACACATTGTATCTCCAGTTCTAATATCTTTAAAACCTACACCTGCTCCAATATCACCAGCTTCAATATATTCAATAGCATTTTGCTTGTTTGAATGCATTTGGTAAATACGAGAAATACGTTCTTTTTTACCTGAACGACTATTTAACACATAAGAACCTGCATCTAAACGACCAGAATATGCTCTAAAGAATGCTAAACGACCAACAAAAGGATCAGTTGCAATTTTAAATGCTAAAGCTGCAAATGGATCTTTAACTGATGGCTTACGTAATTCTTCTTCTTCAGTATTTGGGTTTGTACCAACAACACCTTCTTTATCAGTTGGTGAAGGCAAATAACGACAAACAGCATCTAATAAGAACTGAACACCTTTATTTTTAAACGCAGAACCACAAACCATAGGAATGATAGACATATCCATTACAGCAGCACGAAGCGCAGCGTGCACTTCTTCTTCAGTAATAGAATCTTCATCTTCCATATATTTTTCTAAAAGAGCTTCGTCATACGCAGCTACTTCTTCAATAAGTTTTCCACGTAATTCTTTAGCTTCTTCTTTTAAGTCTTCAGGAATATCAACAACATCAAAAGTAGATCCCATAGTATGATCGTGAAAAATAATTGCACGGTTCTTTACTAAATCTACAATTCCTTTAAATTGATCTTCATCTCCAATGTTAATAACAATAGGCACTGCATTAGAACCTAACATTTCTTTAACTTGAGTACAAACATCTAAAAAGTTTGCTCCTTGACGGTCCATTTTATTAACAAAACCAATTCTTGGAACTTTATAGTTATCAGCTAATCTCCAGTTAGTTTCTGATTGTGGCTCAACACCATCAACAGCACTAAATAAGAAAACTAAACCATCTAAAACTCTTAATGAACGATTCACCTCAACTGTAAAATCAACGTGACCCGGTGTATCAATAATATTAAAGTGGTAACCTTTAGCTTCTTTTGTAGGAACTCCATTCTCAGTTGGAAACTGCCATTCACAAGTTGTAGCAGCAGAAGTAATTGTAATACCTCTTTCTTGCTCTTGCTCCATCCAGTCCATTGTTGCAGCACCATCGTGTACTTCACCAATTTTATGTGAAACACCTGTATAATAAAGAATACGCTCAGTACATGTAGTTTTACCTGCATCAATATGAGCAGCAATTCCAATATTTCTTGTATATTTTAAATCTCTAGCCATTATTAAAATCTTAGATGAGAGAATGCTTTATTTGCATCAGCCATTTTATGAACATCAATTCTTTTCTTAACCGCAGCACCTTCTTCTTTTGCAGCAGCTAACACTTCAGCAGCTAAACGCTGAGCCATTGATTTTTCGTTACGTTTTCTTGAATAAGAAATTAACCATTTAATAGCAATAGACACCTTACGGTCAGGTCTAATTTGCGATGGAATTTGAAATGTTGCACCACCAACTCTACGGCTACGAACCTCAACTTGTGGCATTACGTTACTTAACGCATCTTTCCAAATTTCTAATGATGTTTTCTCTTCGTCTTGTTTCTTTGCTTCTACAATGTCTAACGCATCGTAAAAAACTTTAAAAGCTACAGATTTTTTACCATCCCACATTAAGTTATTCACAAAACGTGTTACTAACTGATCGTTAAATTTTGGATCCGGTAAAAGAACTCTTTTTTTCGCCTTTCTTTTTCTCATGTCTTTACATTAAAGTTTTTTAATTACTTTTTAGGTGCTTTTGTACCATACTTAGAGCGACGTTGTGTTCTTCCATCAACACCTGCAGTATCCAATGCTCCACGAACAATGTGATACCTAACTCCTGGTAAATCTTTAACCCTTCCACCTCTAACTAATACTATCGAGTGCTCTTGTAAATTATGTCCTTCTCCAGGAATGTAAGCATTTACCTCATTACCGTTTGTTAATCTTACCCTTGCTACTTTACGCATAGCTGAGTTAGGTTTCTTAGGTGTTGTAGTGTAAACACGTGTACATACTCCTCTTCTTTGAGGACATGAATTTAGAGCTGCCGATTTACTCTTCTTAGTTGTTTTGGTTCTTCCTTTTCGTACTAATTGCGAAATTGTTGGCATACTAAAATTTTGTTATAAATTATTTAATTTCTCTTAGGTCTTTTCTAAGAGTGCGCAAATGTACAAATAAATTATTGTTTTTCAAATATGTAGATACGATATTTTTTTAATTGATTATACACATATTATATATTAGAAATAAGCCAACTATAAATACAAAACAAAAACGTCAAACAATATTATAAATTTAATTAGCAAAATAAACTTCAAATACCTGAAAAACGAAATCAAAAAAAATAGTTATTTTGATTAAGACACCCGAATTCATATTTATATAATTCAACAAATACAAAACACAACTATTTAATACATATAATATGTATAGCAGTTAAAAAAAATAAAGCATTAAACATTGAAAATACGAAACCACATAACTCAATCAAAAAAATTCAACTTAAATCTTTCAATAAAGTAAATACTAAATAATCTATATAAAACACGCATTTCAAAATAATTAAAAAATCACTTGGAAAAAGCAAAAAAACATACCTTTTCTACTTAAAACAGATAAAATAATCCTAAATATTACTCATGACTTTAAAAAAATTTAAAAAACTTCAAAAAACACAAACAATTCAAGAGTTAGCATTAAATTAACACTACTTTTTTTATAATCTTAAAAAAAAGGGAGTAAAACATCCTGAAACTTACACTATTCTCATTTTAAAAATGTAAATAATTAGTTATTTTCATGCTTTTTTAACATTTTTTAAAGTCTAAACAACCAAAAGTTTGTTTTATTAACATATTATTAAGAATTTTGGCCTCATTAATTCAAATAATTATATAATGAAAACAAAGTTTAATGGTTTTTTAACGCTACTACTAGCGTTTATGGTGCAAATTACGTTTGCACAAGAAAAAACTGTTACTGGTAAGGTTACCGATTCAAGCGGTCCATTACCTGGAGTAACAGTAGTTGTAAAAGGTACCAGTATTGGTACACAAACAGATTTTGATGGTAATTATTCAATTCAAGCCAACACTGGAGCTATATTACAATTTAGCTTTATTGGAATGGAATCGGTTGATAAAACTGTTGAAGCATCTAATGTTTTAAATGTACAAATGATTGAAAGCGCAGAAGCGTTAGATGAAGTTGTTGTAACGGCATTAGGTATTAAGCGTGATAAAAAGAGTTTAGGTTATGCTACTCAAGAAGTAAAAGGAGACGCTGTAAATACAGCAAAAGATCCTAACTTCGTTAACTCATTATCAGGTAAAGTTGCAGGTATTGATGTAAAATCAAGTGGAACAATGGGTGGATCTACAAACGTAGTTATTCGTGGTTACTCTTCATTATACAACAGTAACCAAGCTTTATTTGTAGTTGATGGTGTACCTGTTAGTAATATTAACTCTAACTCATCAGATCAATCAACTGGTCGTGGTGGTTACGATTATGGTAATGCTGCACAAGATATTAACCCAGATGATATTGAATCTGTTAACATCTTAAAAGGTGGTGCTGCAACTGCATTATACGGTTCTAGAGCTGCAAATGGTGTAATTGTAATTACAACTAAAAAAGGTAAAGATCGTGCAAATCAAGGAATTGGTGTTACTGTAAATTCTTCTGTTACTTTTAACAAGTACAACAAAGAAACAATGGCTCAATACCAAAAAGAGTATGGAGCTGGATACTCTGATTACTACTATGACGCTGGTGGACCTAGAGATGGTGGATTTTTCTTAAGAGATATGGATGGTGATGGTATTGAAGACTTAACTACTCCTTCTACTGAAGATGCATCTTTTGGTGCTATTTTTGACCCTAGCTTAGATGTTTACCAATGGGATTCTTGGTACCCACAATTAGAAGATACTTATTTACAAGCATCTCCTTGGGAAGCTGCAGAGAATGATCCAAACTCATATTTCCAAACTGGTAGCACAATATTTAACAGTGTTGCAATTGACGGAGCAAATGAACAAGGTAGATTTAGATTAGGTTATACTAAATTAAACCAAGAAGGTATCTTAGAAAACAGTTCTATTATTAGAGATAACGTTGACTTTAACGCTAGCTACAACTTAACTGATAAATTTACTGCAAGTGCAAAAGCAACGTATGTAAAAACAAAAGGTAAAGGTCGTTATGGTACAGGGTATGACTCAAACAACCCTATGCAAGCTATGAGACAATGGTGGCAAACAAACGTTGATGTAAAAGAACAAAGAGCTGCATATTTTGCAACTGGAGACAACATCACTTGGAACTCAAACGATCCTCAATCTGATTTAAGTCCAATCTATTCAGATAACCCATACTGGACACGTTACGAAAACTATGAAACAGATTCAAGAAATCGTGTGTTTGGTAATGTTACTTTAAACTATGAGCTTACTGACTGGTTAAGCGCAATGGGTAGAGTTACTTTAGACACATACAGCGGTATTCAAGAAGAAAGAATTGCTGTAGGATCTGTTGATATTTCAAAATACTCTCGTTTTAACGAAAGCTTTACTGAAAACAACTTTGACTTTATGTTAAACTTTGACAAAGACTTAAGTGAAAAAATTAACTTAAGAGCTGTTTTAGGATCTAACATTCAAACAACAAAATATTCAAGCATTAGCTCTTCAACAAATGGAGGTCTTAGTATTGCTGGATTATATGCTCTTTCAAATTCAGCAGGTACATTATTAGCACCAACTGAATACGAATACAACAGAAGAACAGATGGTTACTATGCAAACGTATCTTTAGACTATAACAACCTTATCTTTGTTGAAGGTTCTTACCGTTATGATATTGCTTCTACATTACCAACTGACAACAATGCATACTCTTACTATGGAGCATCAGGTAGTTTATTATTCTCAAGTTTAATAGACTCTAACGCTATTCAATTAGGTAAATTAAGAGTTGGTTACGCAAAAACTGGTAACTCAGCTAGTCCACTTTCTGTTTATGATGTATATGTTTTAGGTGATAACGTAGGTGGTCAAGCAATTGCTTCTTTACCTTCTACAAAAAACAACAACGACCTTAAAAATGAAATTTCTAACGAAATGGAAGTTGGTTTAGAAATGGCTTTTCTTCAAAACAGAGTTGGGTTTGATTTATCTTACTACTACAAAACTTCTGAAGATTTAATTACTCCTGCATCTATTACAGCTGCTACAGGTTACACACGTCAGTGGATTAACGCCGGTGAAATTGAAAATAAAGGTGTTGAATTATCTTTATACGGTTCTCCTGTAAAAACAAGTGACTTTGAATGGAGAGTTGATGTTAACTGGGGTAAAAATAAAAGTGAAGTTTTATCATTACCTGATGGACTTGAAAACTTACAGTTAACTTCATTACAAGGTGGTGTTTCTATCAACGCTACAATTGGAGAAGCTTACGGACAAATTAAAGGTTCTGACTTTGTATATGCTGACAACGGTGGTAAAATAGTAAACCAAGAAACAGGATATTATGAAAAAACAGCTAGTACTTCTGAAAACTTAGGTAGCTTCCAAGCTGACTGGAAAGGTGGTATTAACAACTCATTCAAATACAAAAACTTATCATTTAGCTTCTTAATTGATGTTCAAAAAGGTGGTAACGTATTCTCATTAGATACTTGGTATGGATATGCAACAGGATTGTATGATTTCCAAGCTGGTACTAATGACTTAGGAAACGAAAAACGTACTTCACTTGCTGATGGTGGTGGTGTAATTTTACCAGGAGTTGCTCCTGACGGAACACCAAACGAAGTAAGATCAAGATACGATTACTACGCAAATGGTGAAGGTTATGCAAGAGCTCCTAACGCTTTACACGTATACGATGCTGGTTACGTAAAATTAAGAGAGGTTAGTTTAGCATACGCTTTCCCAAGCCACTTATTTGAAAACAGCTTTATTGAAAATTTAACATTCACTGCAACAGGAAGAAACCTTTGGATAATTGACAAAAGTTTACCTTACAGTGATCCAGAAGCAGGTTTAAGTTCAGGAAACGTTCAAGGTTACCAATCAGGTGCTTATCCATCTACAAAGGACTTTGGGTTTAACGTAAAAATAGAATTTTAAAAAATGAAAATAATGAAAAAATTAATATTAATTGCCTTACTTATTGGTACAACAATATCTTGTGAAGATTTTGAAGGCTGGAATGTTGACACCAAGAATCCAAGTGAAGTACCGGCTAGTTTTTTAATGACTAGTGCTCAAAGAACCTTATTTTTAAGGATGACTAGTCCAAGTGTAAGTTATAACATTTTCAAAATGTTTTCTCAACACTGGACAGCAACAACTTACAATGATGAAGCTAACTACGATTTAAGACAAAGAGATGTTAGTGGTACATTTTACACATACCTTTACAGAGATGTATTAAGCGATTTACAAGAAGCTAAAAAAATTGTAACAGCTGAAGAAGTAAGTGTATTTGAACAACCAATAAAAGATAACCAATTAGCTATTATTGGATTAATGGAAGTTTATACTTGGCACGTAATTGTTGACACATTTGGAGATGTTCCTTACAGCGAAGCTTTATTAGGTAGCGACAATTTATTACCTGTATATGACAATGATGCTGATATTTATATGGATTTATTTGCAAGAATTGATGCTGCATTAGCATTAATTTCATCTAATGATTCTTTTGGTGGTAGCGATTTAATTTACGGAGGAGACATGAATAATTGGAAAAAGTTTGGTAATTCTTTAAAATTAAGAATGGCTGTTCGTATTTCTGATTATGACCTTGCAAGTGCAAAATCTTATGCACAAGCTGCAATTAACGGAGGTGTTTTTGAATCAAGTTCAGATAATACGTCATTTCCTTTTGAAGGAGGACCACCAAATGCAAATCCAATTTGGAGTGCAGTTGTTGAATCAGGAAGATCTGATATTGTAGTTGCTAACACATTTACTGATATCATTAACCCTTTAAATGACCCAAGAGCTTCAGTTCTTATGAGAGACAACATAGATCCTTACACAGGTGGACCTTACGGAGCTAACAATACATTTTCTAACTACACACATATTGGTGATGTATTTCATGAAGCTGATTTAGAAGGAATCATCTTAAGCTACGAAGAAGTTGAGTTCTTGCAAGCAGAAGCTATTGAACGTAACTTAATTTCAGGTGATGCAGAAACTCATTATAACAATGGTGTTACAGCTTCAATTGAATACTGGACTGGTAGTGATGCAGATGCTGCAGCTTACTTAGCACAATCTACTGTTGCTTATGATGCTTCAAACTGGCAAAAAAGTATCGGTGTTCAAAAATGGATTGCTCTTTACGGAAAAGGTTTTGAAGCTTGGAGTAGCTGGAGAATGTTAGATTACCCAGAAATGAATACACCTCCTGTTTCAAACTTACCTGTACCAAGACGTTACTTATATGGTAATGATGATCCAGATATTAACGGTACTAACTATGCTGCTGCTGCTTCAGCAATGGGTGGTGACGAATTAGATTCAAGAGTATTCTGGGACATTAACGGTGTTGGAAACTAAGAACCTAAATAGTATCGCATAAAAGATACATTTAACTGAATATTTAAAAAGCCTTGAGAAAAATCTCAAGGCTTTTTTTTACGAATAAAAATCACCAAATTAAATTTACTACGCCCTATTCTAATTTAATTTCTATAAAACCAAATTCAAGACTTTTATCTATTCAAAACCATCTTAAACCCAAATTTATCGAGAAAAAAATATACTTTTTTAACCCTATTTTAAACATTTCTCAAGCAACAATAACTTCAAACCACTCCTCCCCCACTCATTTTAAAGAAAACTCAACAAATAAAATAACTTCAAACCATTGTAAACCAATATATTAACACTCTTATTTAAAAATTAACGAATTCTTAACGGTTAATTCAAAAACAATTAAATGTTAATTTAGCACACTTTTATGTAAAAGTTGTTGATTTATTTTCTCCTCCTTCTTAATATATTTACCACAACAAAGAATAAATTTAACTCAAACAAATTTACAATGAAAACAAAGTTTAATGGAATTTTAACGCTACTACTAGCGTTTATGGTGCAAATTACGTTTGCACAAGAAAAAACTGTTACTGGTAAGGTCACCGATGCAAGCGGCCCATTACCTGGGGTAACAGTTGTTGTAAAAGGTACCAGTACAGGTACACAAACTGATTTTGATGGTAATTATTCAATCAAAGCCAACACTGGAGCTATACTACAATTTAGCTTTATTGGAATGGAAGCGATTGATAAAACTGTTGAAACATCTAACGTTCTAAATGTACAAATGATTGAAAGTGCACAAGCGTTAGATGAAGTTGTTATTACAGGATTAGGAATTAAAAGAGAGAAACAAGCATTAGGTTATGCCGTTTCAAAAGTTGATGCCAAAGAAATTCAACAAAAATCTGAAGGAGATATTGGTCGTGTATTATCTGGTAAAGCATCCGGTGTAAACATCCAATCACAAAGTGGTATGTCTGGTTCAGGAACTAGTATAATTATTAGAGGTATGAACTCTTTTAGTGGTAGCAACCAACCACTATTTATTGTTGATGGTGTACCTTTTAGTAGTGACACAAATGCACAAGGAGATTTTGTTGATGGTAATAACGGTTCTTCACGTTTCTTAGATTTAGACCCTAACAACATTGAGAATGTAAACATTCTTAAAGGTCTAGCAGCATCAACATTATATGGTACACAAGGTAGAAATGGTGTAATTTTAATTACAACTAAATCTGGTAGTACTACAAAAGGCCCTAAAAAAACAGAAATTACAGTAACTAGTTCTGCATTTATAAATGAAATTGCATCTATGCCAAATTACCAAAATGAATATGGTGGTGGATTTGATCAAAGTTTTGGATGGTTTTTCAGTAACTGGGGACCTTCTTTTGAAAAAGATGGACCTGCAGGTTGGGGAAGTCAAGCTGCATTTGATGAAAACGGAACTGTTGAACACCCATACTCAACAGCATCTGCAGCTACAGGAATTCCTGCTGCATTTCCAGAATATGCTGGTGAACGTTACGAGTACAAACCATATGAAAGCGTTGAGAACTTTTTTAGACAAGGAGTTATTCTTAATAATAGTATAAATATTAGAGGATCTTCAGATGATGGAAAAGTTTCATATAATGCAAGTTACAGTAATTTAGATGACACAGGTTTTACACCTGGAAACACGCTAAAAAGAAATTCATTTAGTTTAGGTGGTAGAGCTATTTTATCAAATAAGTTCACTGTAAGTGGAACAATGAACTACACAAAAACTAACTTTAAAACACCTCCAGTAGCGGCAAGTTATGGTAGTAATGTAAGTGGTAACAATGCATCTATTTTTGCAAATTTATTCTATACTCCTCGAAGTGTAGATTTAATGGGATTACCATACCAAAATCCAGTAACTGGAGAATCTGTTTATTACCGTCAAAATAACAGTATTCAAAATCCATTATGGACTGTTGAAAATGCAGGAAACACACAAGATACTCACAGGGTTTTTGGAAGTTTATCTTTAGCATATGAGTTAAATGACAACATGAACTTAACTTATAGATATGGTTATGATATGTATAGTGAAAACAACAGTAACTACTCTAACAAAGGTGGAAAAACTGGTAGTGAAGCTAACCAAAGTGGTGTATACGAAACTTGGAACAACACAAACACAATTGATGACCACAATATTACATTAAATGGTAATTACGATATTAGTGAAAGCTTAGATATTTCATTCTCAGCTGGTGCAACATCAAGACGTGATGTTTATGACAGAAATGGTGTAGCAAGTGTTGGTCAACAAGTATTTGGAACTTTAAAGCATTTTAACTTTGCTGAACAAGATGAAATTGAATACTACGAAGAAAGAAATATCTTAGGTTTATATGGACAAGCAGAATTAGGATTAAATTCTTATTTATACCTTACTTTAGCAGCACGTAAAGATTGGGTATCAAATTTAACTGATGCAAATAATTCTATTGCATATCCTTCAGCAAGTGTTTCGTTTATCCCAACTAAAGCATTTGATATAAAAAGTAACACTTTAAATTATTTAAAATTTAGAGCTGGATATGGTACTTCTGCAAACTTCCCTACAGGTTACCCTGTATCATCTACACTTAGTTTAAATACTCAAGATTTTATTGATGAAGATGGAACAAAAATTGTAACTAATACTTCAGGTAGCCAATTAGGTAATACTAATTTAAAACCTGAAAGAATTGATGAAATTGAATTTGGTGTTGAAGGTAGATTCTTCAATAATAGAATATCTTTAGACGCCTCTTTATACTCAAGAAAAACTAGAGATTTAATTATTTCTCAACCTTTAGATCCTTCAACAGGTTACTCTACAACACAAACAAACGTTGGTGAGGTACAAAATGATGGTATAGAAATAGATTTAGGTATTGACTGGATTGCTAAACAAGACTTCAATTGGAATACAAATATTAATTTCACTAAAAACGAAGCAATTGTAAATGATTTAGGTCAGGATACTGATATGATTGTGTTTGCTGGTTTTACTAACTTAGGTAATGCCGCTATTGAAGGTGAGTCTTTAGGAACAATGGTAGGTTCTACTATTGCAAAAGATGATAATGGAAATTTAATGGTAAACTCATCAGGTTCATATGAAGTTGACAATGACACTAATATTATCGGTGATTCTACACCTGATTTTATGTTTAACTTTGGAAACTCTGTTTCTTACAAAAACTTTTCATTAAACTTCTTATTCACTTGGACTCAAGGAGGAGATATGTATGCAATGACACCATCTACGCTTTTAGGTAGAGGGGTTGTAAATGCTGAAGGAGTAGATAGAGCAAACTCATTTGTTTTACCAGGTGTAGGCCCAGATGGTGAAGAAAACACAGTTCAAATTAACAATTCAACTTATTATTTTAGTAACTTATTATATGGTCCTGATGAAATGTTAGTTTATGATGCTACAGTTGTAAGACTACAAGAATTATCTTTATCTTATAGACTTTCAGATAAAGCATTAGCTAAAACTCCTTTCGGATCTGTATCTATAACATTTACAGGAAACAACTTATGGTTTAACGCTCCTAATATGCCAAAGAACACTAATTTTGATCCTAACGTAGCTGGATTAGGTGTAGGTAACGGTTCTGGTTTTGAATACTTGAATGGTCCAAGTTCAAGAAGATACGGTATGAGTCTTAAAGCTTCATTTTAAACAAACTAATTAAAGATTTTAAATTATGAAAAAAATAAATTATCTAATAAAACTTATGTTTTTCTGTGGAGCTTTTCTATTAAGTTCTTGTGAAACAACTGAGTTAAATATTACAGAAAATCCAAATGCTCTGACACCAGAGCAAGCAGACCCGGATTTCTTCTTAAATGCTATCCAAGAGGACTTTGCATTTTTAGTTGAAGGGTTTGGAAGATACGGTGCTGAAGTTACACGTATTGACTATATGGAAGGTAGAGTTTACAGTAGTGCATACTCGCCATCTAATTTTGATGATGATTGGGAAGAATCTTACCAAGTTATCATGCAAGATATTGACCTTATGAACAATTTAGCCGTTGAATCTGAATTAAACTACCACATAGGAATGGGGCAAGTTTTTAAAGCTTACATTATGATGACATTGGTAGATTTCTTTGGAGAAGTACCGTATACTGAAGCTTTACACGGTTCTGATAATTTAAACCCAATGGCTGACTCAGGTGAAAGTATTTATACTGAAGTAATCTCTCTTTTAGATGGAGCAATTGCAAATTTTGAAGGAGATGCAGCAGCAGAGCCTCAATACGATTTATACTATGATATGGATTGGGCTAACTGGGTTAAGCTTGCTAATACACTAAAAATGAAAGCTTACATTTCTACAAAACTTGTAGACGCTACTGCAGAAAGTAAATTTAATGCCATTGTAAGTTCAGGTAACTACATTACAAGTAATGATGAAGATTTCCAATTCACTTGGGGAACTAATGAATTATTACCTGATACACGTCACCCAAGATATTCAGCTAGTTATACTTCTACTGGTGGTGGAGACTATATGTCTAACTCACTTATGGATTATATGACAGGTAAAAATGATGGAGCCTATAGTAACCCGTTAAACTTTGATATTCGTACATTGTATTATTTCTATAGACAAAATTCATCAACTCCTGGTCAAGATGGAGCAGAACCAGATGAAGAAACATTAGAATGTAGTTTATATACACCACCTGCACATTACGAAGGATTCACTTATTGCGGTGTACCAAAAGGATGGTGGGGAAGAGATCACGGTAATGATTTAGGTATTCCACCTGATGGATTCTTAAGAACATTAGTAGGTGCTTATCCTGCCGGAGGTGCTTTAGATGATTTATCTTACGATTCTAAAGTAAACGGTGACGGAAACGGAGGAGCCGGAATTACACCTGTAATGTTAGCATCTTGGGTTCAATTTATGATTGCTGAGTTTCAATTTGACAATGGTGAAGTTGAAAGTGCAAAAACAAGTGTATTTAACGGAATTGATTTATCTATAGATAAAGTAACTAACTTTTTACCTTCAACAGACAGATTTGATTGGTTATTTGGAGATGCTGATGATGGTCCTGCAATTAATCATCAAGACGACTTTATTACTTGGTTTATAAGTGATTTAGAATCTGATTGGGATGCTGGTACAAATGAAGACAAAATGAATATTTTAGCTATGCAATATTTTGTTGCTTGTTATGGAAATGGTATTGACCCTTATAACTTCTACAGAAGAACTGGTTACCCTACAACATTACAACCAAATATTGAACCAAATCCTGGAGCTTTTATTCGTTCATTCTACTACCCATCTAACTATGTAAATACAAATGTGAACGCTACTCAAAAATCGACAGTAACTGAACAAGTATATTGGGATATAAATGCTGCTTCACCAGGATTCCCAGTATCTAACTAATAAAAATTTAAACAATGAAAAAAATATTAAATAAAATATTAATTTTTGCTCTTATCTTCGCTACAACTTTTAGTTGTAAAGATCCAGATAATACAGTTTACACTGTTACTGAAAATATAGAGTATGGAGCAATTCTGAGAACTCTTGAAATTAAAAATTTAAATTTCAATATATTCGATTTAACTTCTAAATTCGAAGTTGAATTTGAAGAACAAGATGAAGAATACGGAGATCTTTTATCAAAAGTAGATATTTATGTTTCTCATAATAACAAAACTGAAGGAACTTCTTCTTCTGAGGTATTAGCTGCTTCTATAGACGCTTCTGAATTTGTTTTAAGTGAAGCTAACAAATTACCATCAACTTCATTTGCTATAACTTTTGCTGAAACATTAGCTACTTTAGGGCTTTCTGAAGGTGATTACTTTGGTGGAGATCAATTTGTTTTCAGACTTGAGTTAACTTTAACTGATGGCAGAGTATTTAGTTCAGATGATGCAAGTAGTACACTACAAGGATCATATTTTAACTCACCTTACGCATACACATCTACTATTATATGTGTTCCTGAAACTCCATTTACAGGTGTATACGTTATTGATATGCAAGATTCTTATGGAGACGGATGGAATGGTGCATCAGTTGATGTTACAATTGATGGAACTACAACTCCATACACTTTAACAAGTGGTTCTTCAGGTTCTGTTGATGTGGATGTACCAGACGGAAGTACTGAATTAATTTTTAGTTTTTCATCTGGAGATTGGGATGGTGAAGTTACTTTCCAAGTCTATGCTCCTAGTGGAAACTTGGTTTTTGAAGGAGGACCAAGTCCTGCTGTAGGACCATTCGCTTTAAACTTATGTGATGAATAAAAAATAATCCCATAATTAAATATAAAAACCACTCAAATTAATTTTTGGGTGGTTTTTTTATTCTGAACAACTTTAAAATAAGAATGGTAAAACAACAACTACTCAAGTACAAAATCCTCACCAAAATATACTGAAATAATAAACAACAACATATTTAGTTAGAAATCTATTTAATTTTTAACCATTCATATAAAACAGAAAAAATTTATTTATGATACATTATATATACACGACAACGAAAAATATAGTATTCAAATAAATTACTTTTTAAAGGAAAAGAAGTTGAAGCTTTAAGTAACAAAAAAAATAGATTCTCCTAAAACGAATATACCACCTAATTATCTTATCAGTAAATAAAGAAATGATCAATAACTATTTAGGTCTACCTTAATTTTATAATTCAAATAATAATTTACATTCTGTAGCATTCATTAGTATGAATATGTTAGAAACTACAAATAGGATATGAGTATAATTTCTTACTTCTATTTAAAAAAATTCAAGCTATTTACATAAAACACCTAAATACTATTTAGTATCCAATAATTCAAAAAATAACATCTGACTCAAAAAAAAAATTAAAAAAATTTTAAAAAAAAATAGCGAACAAGACCTTCCTGAAAAATATACTTTTTTAACCCAAATCTAAAAAAAACCAAAAATCAACAAACAACACCAAACATCCGCTCAGCCCCTTGTTTTCAAGGGAATAAAACTACTAAAAGTTCATAAACATGCTTTTTTAACCATTTTTTAGGAAAAAAAACTTCAATTTTAACGCAACCTTAACTATTAATTTTCATCTTATGGTAGTTAACTTAGTATAGCTATATGCAAAAGTTGTTGCTTTATATTAACATCTTTTTTATATATTTATCGCAGATTTAAACATAAATTTAACTCAAACAAATTTACAATGAAAACAAAGTTTAATGGAATTTTAACGCTGTTATTAGCGTTAGTAGTGCAATTCACTTTTGCACAAGAAAAAACAGTTTCGGGTACTGTTTCTGATGAAACCGGACCATTACCTGGAGTAAATGTTATTGTCAAAGGTACTAGTAATGGTACTCAGACAGATTTTGATGGGAAGTTTTCCGTAACAGCTTCAGCAAACGATATCATCGTTTTTAGCTTTATAGGAATGAATACTATTGAAAAAACTGTTGGTGCTTCTAATACTATTAATGTAGTAATGGAAGGTAATAACGTTCTTGAAGAGGTAGTAATTTTAGGTTACGGAACTCAAAAGAAAACTGAAATTACAGGTTCAACAGTACAAGTAAACGCAGACGAAATTGCAAATGTTCCTGTAGCATCAGTTGATCAAGTGTTACAAGGTAAAGTAGCTGGTTTAGTAATAAACGGTTCATCTGGTACACCAGGAGCAACTAATGATATTAGAATTAGAGGTATTAGTTCAATTACTGCAGGTAATGAACCTTTATTTGTAATTGACGGAGTGCCAATGGTTAACGGAAATGCTTCTGCAACAACATCTGGTTCATCTCTTTCTATCTTATCAAGTATTGATAGTAACAATATAGAAAGTATGACTGTATTAAAAGATGCATCTGCAACTGCTGCCTATGGAGCACGTGGAGCAAATGGTGTAGTTGTAATTACAACTAAAAGTGGTAGAGCAGGTAAAACTAGCTTCAACTTCAACTCATCTTATGGATGGTCTAATGATGCTGTAGATGGACCAACTCCATTAACAGCTGCTGAAAGAGAAATGTTATACTATGAGGCTATTTACAATACATATGGTGAAGCTTATGGTTTTACAAAAGATGAAGCTCAAGATTTTTATGAAACTTACCCAAGTTCATTTGGTACTGACTACACAGACTGGAATGCAGCTGGTAGACCAGAAGGAAATTGGTCTGATGTAATTACAAATGAAAATGCTCCTTTACAAGAGTACAACTTATCTGCTCAAGGAGGTGATGAAACATCTAGCTTCTACGTAAGTTTAGGTTACTATGACCAAGAAGCAACTGTAATTGGTTCTACATTTGATAGAATTTCAGGATCATTAAATTTTGACAAGCAATTATCTGAAAGCATTAAATTTAGTACTAAAAATCAAGCTTCACATACTTACCAAGATGGTTTATTAGAATCAAGTGCTTATTTTTCTTCTCCACGTGCAGTTAAATTCTTTATGCCTGGATTAGATCAACCTTATACAACTGAAGGTGAAATAAACGTATTAGATCCTGGTACTTCTTTACCTAATCCACTTTGGATTGCACAAGAAGATATTGATGATTCTAAATTTACAAGAATTTTATCTAACAACTCTGTAGAATGGGCAACTCCAATTGAAAATTTAGTTTTCAGTTCAAGAGTAAACATTGACTACCAAATCTACAACTACAAAAGATATAGAAACAGAGTTCGTGGTGATGGTGCTAGTACAGACGGTTACGGATGGCAAGAGCACAACAGCAGAACAAACTATGTATTCCAAAATGCTTTAGATTATTCATTTGATATTAATGAAGATCACAGTATTTCTGTAAAAGCTTTACAAGAATGGCAAAAAAATAGATTTTACTATTTAGGTGCTGATGGTGAATCTTTTGCTGATGACGGGTTAACAAACTTAGATTCTGCAGGTAGTCCAACTTCTGCTTATTCAGGATACACTGACTGGTCAATTGCTTCTTACTTAGGAACAATTCACTACTCTGGTTACAACTCTAAATATGTTTTAGATGCTACATTTAGAAGAGAAGGTAGTTCAAGATTTGCTCCTGACAATAGATGGGGTAACTTCTGGTCTGTTGGTGCAGCATGGAACATTTTCAAAGAAGGTTTTATGGAAAATGCAGATTGGTTAAGCAACTTAAAACTTAGAGCATCTTATGGTGTAACAGGTAATGCTTCAATTGATTTAAACCAATTCCAAGCTAAATTTGGATACGGATCTGATTACGCAGGTGAAGGTGCTGTAGTACCAACAACTTTTGGTAATGATGATTTATCTTGGGAAACTTCTTATACTTATGACATTGGTCTTGAGTTTGGTTTCTTACAAAACAGAATTAGTGGTTCTATTGCTTACTATAACAGAGAGTCTAGAGACTTATTATTAGATGTGCCTCTTTCTTTAACTACTGGATTTACTTCTCAATATAGAAATATTGGTAGTATGGAAAATAAAGGTATTGAAGGAGAAATTAACTTTAGAATTATTGAAAAAGAAGACTTCAACCTTTCTTTAGGTGGTAACTTTGCTTCAAATGCAAATGAAGTATTAAAATTAGCGAAAGATGGTAATGGTGAAACTATTACAATTACATCTTCAACTAGAAAAGTTGACGAAGGACACCCAGTATACGGATGGTTTATGCCAACTTGGGCTGGTGTAGATCCTGAAACAGGTTCTGAATTATGGTACATTAACGGAGAAGAAGGTACAGAAACTACTGATAACTTTAATGACGCTGAAGCTGTATGGCAAGGAGGAAGCCAATTACCTACAATTACTGCTGGTATGAACTTCCACGTAGACTTTAAAGGAATCTTTTTAGATGCTAGTGCATATTACGCAGGAGGACACAAAGTATACGAATCTTGGGCGAGATATACGCAAGGAACTGACCTTTTCACAACTGCTTACTACCAAGGATTAAATACATTACTTGATAGATGGCAAGAGCCAGGTGATACTGGAACAAGAAATGGTAAATTTGAATACACAACTAGACCATGGCAAAGCCACTCTAAATTCTTATATGATGGTGACTTCATCAGACTTAAGAATGTGACTTTAGGATATGACTTTAACTCTAAAACTCTTGAACAAATCAATTTCTTTGATTCATTTAGAGTATATGTACGTGCAACAAACGCATTTACTTGGGTGAAGGATGAGTACTTGAAATTTGACCCAGAAACTATTTCTAGCAACGGTCAAACTGCATTAACAACACCAGCTTCAAAGTCATTCATATTTGGTATTAACTTTAAATTTTAAGAAATCATGAAAAAAATAAATAGAATATACTTATTGGTTTTCATAGGGCTTATATCATTCACTGGATGTAACACAGATGATTTAGACCCTAGCCTTGAACAAGAAAAAACTGTTGAAGGAAGTATTACCGATGTTAGCAACCTTTATGGTATTATTAAAGGTGCATATAGCATAATGACCGGTAGTGGTTATTACGGAAGAGACATTATTGTAACAAATGAAGTAAGAACTGACAACTGTTTTTCTAACGGAAACTCTGGTCGTTTTACAACACAAGCTACATTTACATACAACGAAAACACAGGTTTTATGTGGGATAATGCATACGCTGCAATTGCGAGTGCAAACATTATCATTGGAACTGATGTTTCTTCATTAAGTGGAGATGCTGCATACGGTGAGCACTTAAGAGGTCAAGCATATGCTATGAGAGCTTTATGTCACTTTGATTTATTAAGAGAATTTGGTCAACAACACGTTGGAGGAACATTAGGTGTACCTTATGTAACGGAATTTAAAGGAAGTGATTTATTTCCAAGTAGAAATACTGTTGCTGAAGTAAAAGAAATGATTATGGATGATTTAACTATGGCATTTAGCTTAATGAGCGATTCATATTTTGATTCATCAAAACAATTCATATCTAAATACGCTGCAAAAGCTATTGAGTCTAGAGTTGCAATATACTTTGGAGATTGGGCAACTGCTAAATCAGCTTCAAAAGCTGTTATTGATTCAGGTTTATATTCAATTATTCCTGCTGCTGATTATGTAAATTCATTTAACCAAAATAGCTCAGGTAACTCAATTTTTGAATTAGCCTTTAATTTAGCTGATAACTTAGGAAGTAACAGTTTAGGTTTTATTTACAAATTAGGAGCTACTGGTAGTTATGGTGACGTTCAAGTTATTGATGAAGTAATTGATATTTTTGAAACTGGTGATGTTAGAGCTGATATTTTAGGATATGAAGGTTTAATGTTAAGAAACTTATACAAATACCCTGACTTAAATGGTGTAAATAACGTAAATCTTATTAGATATGAAGAAGTTATTTTAAACTATGCTGAGGCTTTATTAGAAGATGGTGGAGATGCACTTGCACAAATTAACAAGTTAAGACTTGAAAGAGGTGTACCTGCTTTATCTGCTGTAACTAAAGAAGATATTCTTGATGAAAGAAGAAAAGAATTAATGTTTGAAGGGTTTAGATATGATGATTTATTAAGAACTGGACAAGACATTACTAAATTCTCATTACAACAAAATATTTCTGCAACTATTCCTTACGGAGACTCTAGAATGGCTTACCCTATTCCAGCTGCCGAAATGAATGCAAACTCAAATATGGTACAAAATGACGGTTACTAAACCAACATTTTAACTAAATAATTTTAAAACCACTCAGATAAATATTTGAGTGGTTTTTTATTTTAAAAGAACAATAACACTACTAAAATGAAACGCTACGCACTACTAAATTTACTTTGCTTTTTTATAGCTATAAATATGTATTCTCAACAATATATGGATGGTCAAATGACTGCACAAGTTCAAAATGCCTACCATAAAGTATTAGGACTATCAAGAGAAAGTACACCTCTTGAAGAAAATATTGTTGGAACACAATATTTCAACGAAGATTTTACAATTGGGCAACTTTATATGAACTCTAAAAAATATGGAAAAAAAATACCACTCAGGTATAATGCATATGTTGATGATATTGAAATTGAATTAAACAATCAAATTTCATTCATTAAAAAGTTAACAGATCTAACTGCTACTATTAATAATGAAACGTATACTTTAAAATCATTCTATACAAAAGAAGACATTGTTGAAAGCGGATATTTGATAGAGCTTTACATAACAGATAGCTTAAAACTATATAAACAAACTAAAAAAGTATTCAAAGAAGGAAGAGTTGCTCAAACAAGCTTAACCACTTCTACTCCACCTAAATTAGTTGATTACATTTATTATTACATCCAATTAAACGAAACAGTTTTACCTCAAAAAATAAAGAAAAGTAAAAAGGAAATTAGCAGCATTTTCCCAACACATAAAACTGAAATAAAAAAATATTTAAAAGAAAACAATGTTAATATTAAAAATGAAGCAAGTATTATAGCTTTATGTAAATACTATTCTTCCTTAAATTAATACTAACAGAAAAAAGGATTGTTCATTTAACTGTTATTTCTAAGTAAGAGAATTTTTGTTTGAATTAATTGTTTTTATAATATACTAAAGCATCATTTTAAACTAAATAAATTTAAAACCACCTCTAATCGAGGTGGTTTTTTATTTTTAAGTACATTTGCACTATGGAAAACGAAGAATCTAAAATTTTTGGAATTAGAGCAGTTATAGAAGCTATTAATTCAGGTAAAACAATTAGTAAAGTATATTTACAAAAAGGTTTAACTGGACATTTATTTTCAGAATTAAACACACTTATAAAAGCACACAATATAGCAAGCAGCTATGTACCTGTAGAAAAACTAAATAGATTTTCAAAAAACAGTAACCACCAAGGTGTTGCAGCACAAATTTCACCAATAGGATTTATTGATTTAGATGATTTGATAACTTCTACCTTAGAAAAAACCACTACACCTCTATTTTTATTATTAGATCAACTTTCTGATGTACGAAATTTTGGCGCTATTATTAGAACAGCTGAATGTACTGGAGTAAACGGTATCATAATTCAAAAACAAGGAAATGCCCCTGTGAGTGCTGATACTATTAAAACTTCAGCAGGTGCAGCATTTAAGGTTCCAATTTGTAAAGTAGATCATATTAAAGATGCTATTTTTCATTTTCAAGCAGCCGACATACAAATTGTAGCTGCAACTGAAAAAACTGATAATTTAATTTACGATATCAATTTAACTGTACCAACAGCTATAATTATGGGCTCAGAAGATAGAGGAATAAACCCATCCATTTTAAAAATTGCAACGCATAAAGCTAAATTACCGCTATTAGGTGAAATTGAATCTTTAAACGTATCTGTGGCTTGTGGTGCTTTTTTATATGAAGCAACAAGACAACGTTTAAAATAAAACGCACAGCAACTTAAAAGTTGAGCAATTAAAATCATAAACTGTACACCGTATGTAATTAGGTGTACAACTAATAAAAAAAGGTGTACAACTATTTTAAAAAGATGTACATCTTTTTTTATATCTCGTTAATATCAAGATTTTCTTAATCTTCTTCAGGTGGAACAAAATTCCCGTTTTCGTCAAATAATTTTTCAAACTCTTCATTTTCAGAATACTGAAATTGTTCAGGTTGCGGTCCAAGTTTACGGAACAAAACAGCAAAAGAAAGACCAACAATAAAGCCAGATAAATGACCTTCCCAAGAAATACGTTCTTCTACAGGAAAAATATACCAAATCATACTTCCGTATAAAAATACAACTGCTAATGATAATGCTATTAAACGATAATATTTACGTAATAATCCGCTAAAAAAAATAAAGCTAACCAACATATATACAACACCACTAGCTCCAATATGATACGAAGGGCGCGCAAAGGACCATGTTAAAATTCCGGTAAGCAATAATCCAATTAACAAAACTTTACTTGCAATTTTACCATAGAAATAATACAAACTCCATAACATTGCCAACAACGGAATAGAGTTATTAAATAAGTGCTTTATATCGCTATGTATAAATGGTGAAAACAGAACGCCTTTTAAACCTTTCAATGTTTTAGGAAAGATTCCAAATTTATTAAAATTAAATCCAAACTGAATTTCAATAAAGTAAATAAACCACAATAACAACACTGTACAAACAGCAATATATAAGGCCTTAGATTTAAAAACAACTTGGTGGTTAGACATAGTGTAAAAATACAATTAATTCTATTGCTGCAATGTCTCAACTATTTATTTTAAACTTAAGTATTTATTGAAGATTACTTTGCGTTAGGGATTGCAGCGGTATCCTTTCTTTTGAATGAAACAACGTAGAAATCTAACAAAAGATTTAGCTAAAAGCCCAACACAAATGCAATGCTGTGTAACGCCCAAAACAATATTATTGTTATTTTTACCATATGAATGAACCTTTAGCAGAACGGATTCGTCCAAAAAACTTAGACGATTATATTAGTCAGCAACATTTAGTTGGTAAAAATGGCTCTTTAACGCAACATATTAAACGCGGAATTATTCCATCGCTAATTTTATGGGGACCGCCGGGCATTGGAAAAACTACGTTGGCAAATATTATTGCGCAAGAATCTAAACGCCCATTTTACACCTTGAGCGCCATTAGTTCTGGAGTAAAAGATGTGCGTGATGTGATACAAAAGGCAAAACAAAGTGGTGGTTTATTTACAACTAAAAACCCAATACTTTTTATTGATGAGATTCATAGGTTTAGCAAATCTCAACAAGATTCTTTACTTGGTGCAGTTGAAAAAGGATGGGTAACTTTAATTGGGGCAACTACTGAAAACCCAAGTTTTGAGGTGATTCCGGCATTACTTTCTCGCTGTCAAGTTTATATTTTAAATTCGTTTACAAAAACTGATTTAGAAGCTTTATTACAACGTGCTTTGCAAAAAGATAAATTTATTTCAACCAAAAAAATTGAAATTAAAGAAACAGATGCTTTGCTTAGAATATCTGGTGGAGATGCTCGAAAGTTGCTAAATATTTTTGAATTGGTGGTGAATTCTGAAGATGAACCTATTACCATTACCAATGAAATGGTGCTGTCAAAGGTTCAAAAAAACACTTCATTTTACGACAAAACAGGTGAACAGCATTATGATATTATTTCGGCCTTTATTAAATCTATTAGAGGAAGTGATCCTAACGCTGCTGTTTATTGGTTAGCAAGAATGATTGAAGGTGGTGAAGATGCCAAATTTATTGCCCGAAGATTACTTATTTTAGCTTCAGAAGATATTGGAAATGCAAACCCTACCGCTTTAATTTTAGCCAATAACACTTTTCAGGCAGTTACTACTATTGGTTTTCCTGAATCACGCATTATTTTAAGTCAGTGTGCGGTTTATTTAGCTAGTTCACCTAAAAGTAACACCTCATACGAAGCCATTGGAAAAGCACAGGCGTTGGTTAGAGAGACTGGTGACCTTTCTGTTCCGTTAGCACTAAGAAACGCTCCAACAAAGCTTATGCAAGAATTAAATTATGGTAAAGAATATAAATATTCGCATAACTACGAAAATAACTTTGCGGCACAGGAATTTTTACCAAAAGAAATTGAAAACACCAAACTATTTGAACCTGGTAATAACCCAAGAGAAAATAGTTTGAGAGAGTTTCTTAAAAAACGTTGGAAAACTAAATACAATTATTAGTTTACTCTTTTATAGATTTTAACACCTGATTTTGAGTCTATTTTTAGATTACCGTTTTCATCTAATTCTAACAATTGAGTTTGCTTAAACCCTGTTTTTTTCACCATAAAAATATTTGGTTTTGAAGTTGTGTAAATTTCAGCAAACTCAAAATCTTCATCACCACCAACTACTTTGTAATCGCTTCCTTTTTTTGAAATAACACATTTTCCCCACATATCAATAAAATAGGTTCCTTCAATTGTAAATGACTTTTCTTCTTTTTCAGGTTCTATAGTAGCTTCTTGCTTTGGAACAACTACCGGTACAGCAGCTACAGCAACAACGGCTGTTGAATTTACTGTTTTAGCAGCAGCATCAATTTCACTTTTTGTTTCAACCGCTTCTTTCTCTACTGCAGGTTCAACAGGTGCACTTGCAATTTCTTCATTTATAGCTTCTACAGCCACTGCTTCTTTTACTGGAACATCGCTAGTATCAGTTTCAGAAAGTTCCGCAGCTAAAGCTTCTTTTTCAGCTTCTTGTTCTTTCATAGCTGCATACGCTTTTCTAATTGCATCGTGATATCCTCTTTCAAAATCTTTTATTTTAGATCTTCCAAATGGCGTTGTGTACAAAACTGTGTTATGACAGTCAACCAAACTAATAGTCACTTTAGTAGATAAGAATCCAGAAATATCATTTACCATTACCTTAAGTGCTAAACAAGGATTTGTAGCCAAATCTTTTGGTAAACTATCGTCGCTAAAATAAACTCCATAGTCTTCTTTTTCAAACAAAAACTTTACCAATGAGTTTACTTGATACTGGTCTTCTGATTTTTGAAATTCATATTGATTTGGAACAATAACATATTTATAATCTTTTATTGATTTTTGCGCAAATAAAGTAGTACTAATTAAAATAAAAAGACAAAATGTAGAAAATGTACGTAACATAAATTATGAACTGAATTAAATATTATTATGTGATTTTTTGTAAATGTACTAATTATTTATTGTAAAATATAAAATTTAAACCAGCCTGCATACTTATACTTTTAGCACTGTACAAATTATTTAAATACAACAAATTATCAGCCACAACATACAAATTTAATGGACCTAA
The DNA here is from genome assembly GCF_042679665.1 of Lutibacter holmesii. NCBI lineage: Bacteria > Pseudomonadati > Bacteroidota > Flavobacteriia > Flavobacteriales > Flavobacteriaceae > Lutibacter > Lutibacter holmesii. The sequence goes on along the minus strand of NZ_JBHTMV010000003.1, from coordinate 926,799 downwards.
TTGCGTTGAGACTCCAACTCCTAAATTTGAAAACGAAAAAGGATCTGCTGTATAAGATATTTTGGCTTGTAACAACTTACTAAACCTACGTTCATAAAACAAAGTAGCAGCCACATATGAATGCACAGAACCCAACCTTGAGAATAATTGAAGGCCAACTTTATTCACATATTTATCGGGCCTTAACTCAAATCTACAGTCATCAAATTCTCGTCCAAAAGAGTAGTAAAGTGATCCGTTTAACTTTAAAGGTCTTGTGGCAATATAATTTGAATACAATGTATCAATTTGTACTTCTTCTTCAAACCTATCTTTTAAATCGTTCCAATAATCTTCAGGATTCTCTAAATCAAAACCTAAGTCAAAACCTTCTAATTCAAAACTACCTTTTGCGCTGTACGACTCAACATCTTTGGTATAATAAATAAAACCTAGATCTTGTGCGCTTCCAGTTACAGTCCATTGTTTTTTGAAATGATACGTAAAACCAACATCTACACCTATACCATAGTTTCCACTAAAAAACATTTTTTTTATATAATCTGAAGGTTCAATAGCATCATAATCATCTAAAATAATTCCTGAAGTTTGAACAGACATATCTACATTTTCTAGTCTTTGTGTATAAATATTATTTTGTCCTTCAATAGAAACTAATGAACCATTATTTGAGGTGCTTTTTGCATTTAAAACACCAGTATAAAGTTTAAACCTACCTCCTATTTGAAGCTTGTTATTTATTCTTTTTGAAGCACCAATGTGATATACACCTAATAACTCAGCCCTAGCAGAGAGTTTGTTTACCTCGTAATGTCTATTAATATCTTGATTTCCTTCGTACACCAAATCAATCAAGTCTCTAGGAACTTTAATTAAACTATTGAATTCTTGATAATATCCAAAACTTAAATATGTAGCTTCATTTAGTTTAAAACCTCCACTAAAAACCTCTAATTGTTCATTAAATTGTGTGAACTCTGCATTTCCATAATCTTGAACAACCTGTGCAATTTTTTCATTAATATCTACGGTACTTTTTGAAAAAATATCATACGCCGAAAAAGCTGTTATTCCTCCTTGAAATGATACTTGAGAAAGTAGTGGAAAACCAACATAAAATTTATTCTCAACCTCGGCTCCCGGATTTAACATAAGTGTTTGTGGCAATCCTGCAAAACCATACAATACTTGCTTGTTTTGAGCTGCTACAGCCGCATAAAAACACATAAAAACTATAAGTATGCTATTTTTCATATGTTTTTATAATTAAAAAATAATTCTAAAGACGACTTAAATTCTAAACTATATACATCATCAGGTTGTAAAACACTTCCATCACTACTTGCGCTTAATGCAATTATAAAACCGTAATAAGCGGTATTAAAAACAACAGGAATATCTTGCGAAGGAATTTCTATAACAGTTGTTAATTCGGTTGAATTTGCAGGAATTAAAATTGGATCTAATTGATAGATTGGGTTTTGATCTATATCAAAAAAAATTATTTCTACATTAAAATCTCTATTGAATTCATTATTTGTAAGAATAGTTAATTTAACCTTCTCTACATATTTTTGAGAAACATTTGCAAAAGATGCCTGAATAACATCAGCCTGAACAGGCTCTTCAATATTTTGTGATGTTAAAAAATCAGGAGCTTCTAAATTAAAATACACCAACGTTACTAAGTAACTGGTATGTATATCTACATCATCAATTTGATCAAAATCTACTTCTTTTGTACAGCTAAAAGTAAGAAATAGCAACAAAAAAATTGCACTAATTTTATAAGGGGTTTTCATTACAAATAATAAAGTTTAATGGGGTGATTTACTTTATAAGTATTTTTTTATTTCATTTAAATTTGAAACTGATTTTATATTTTGTGAAACAGGCTCGTTGTTAAAATTACAATAAATAACATCAAAACCCGCATTTTTAGCACCCATAATGTCAGCTTCCCAATTATCTCCAATCATAATTGATTCTTTAGAAGTAGCTTTTGCTGTTGCTAATGCGTGCTGAAAAATTATGGGATTTGGTTTTTTTACGCCTACATCTTCAGAAGTAATTATAGACTTAAAGTACTTTGTTAAATTAGATTTTTCTAGCTTTTTATATTGCACTTCATTAAAACCATTGGTAATAATATGCAATTCATAATTTGGCTTTAAATGATCTAGCAAATCATGTGCTCCATCAAATAACAAATTACTATCAGGTAACACTTTTATATAATCAACAGATAGATGGTCTATTAAAGTATTTGATGCTGTAAAATTTATTTTTTTAAAGGTATCTTTTAATCGTCCAACGCGTAACTCTTCTTTTGAGACCTTATCCTTAGCGTATAAGCTCCAATATTTTTGATTGATTGGCTTATAATAATTTAAAAATTTCTCTAAACTAACCTCAACATTATGCTGTTTAAAAATAGTTTGAAAAGCAATATCAGAATTGGTTTCAAAATCCCAAAGTGTATGATCTAAATCAAAAAATATGTGGTTTATTTCCATTTTTTAAAAATAGAAATATATTCGAGACTTAAAAAACTATTTGAAGTTTTATATTATTTGCAACACAGTAAAAAGTTTCAATAAATTATTTGGCTAACATTTTCTTGTAAATATTTTTCCAACCAATCCAAATACCTGTTTCACTTAAAGCTTCGTTATGCATTAATGAAACAAATACACCATTTACATTTTTAACGGTTTGTTTTAGTTCTAAAATTTTAGCTAAAGATTGCTCTAAACTAAATTTTTGATGTTCATTTAAGGTATAATCCATAAAAGCGAATGGAAATAATTTTAAAGGCGTTTGTATTTCATAATCTAAATCGTAAAAATAAAAAGGTGTGCACGTACTTGCTCTAAAACCAACTTTTTCTGCATAACCCATTGTGTAATCTTCTTCAATATCTAAATCAATTAAATATTGATATGTTTCTGGAATACTTAAACGCAAATAATGCTGACGAGATAAAACAATTGGCGTATTTACAATATTTTCTAATCGCAATTTCTCTTTCTTTATTTTCTCTAAATTTTTATAAGAAAAGTACGAAGGATGCATCCCAATTTTGGCATAATCTCCAACAGATTTTATTAACGATTGAAACTTATAATTTGTTGCTGAAATATTTTTATCAAAAGTGGTGTAATCTCCTAATAAAAAGAAAAATAATGTTTTTACATTGTGTTCTTTTTTAAGACTTAATATTTCAGAAAAAGTATTGTAAGGATCTTGTCTTATATTTAAAATAGACATTAAACGATTCCAAAATCTTACAAATCTAAAGTTTACAATATCTTTTAAAAAACCACCAAATGTTCTTACAATTCCTTTATGCTTAAATGTAAAAGCCGTATCAACATCTATTGTAGAAATTTGCTCAAATGATTTTTTAGTATACTCATAATTTGGAAATTTTTCTTTGAGTACTTCTAAAAACTTAAATGCCCAAATATCAATAACGGGTTGTTCTAAAAAACCATTTTTAAAAGCTATACTTTCTTCAGCCGGAAAGCGCTCATGAAAATCTTGTACGTGAGGTAAATACTCTTCGTACCTACTCATTAAATAAAAACCTGCGGCAAAAATATCAAACGGAATGCTAGATGCTTCACCCGCCGGAAAAAAGCATGGAATATCTTCCCATTTCAAAATATTTATATCAATATCATTAATTCCTTGATCAAACAATAAATCATGACTTCTAATAAAAAACTCTGAAGCCAAAGGTGTTTTTGAATACGTAATTTTAGGCCCGTTATGTGCCACAAACTCGTCAACTTTTGTAGTAAACTTCACTGGAATTTGTAATATTCGAACAAAAAAATGTTTAAAAATATAATTAACCCTTGGGGTAATTTTATGCGTATAAACTAATAACATATAGTTGAATGCTGTGCTTTATATTAAACTTTCATCAGCAAAGCTAAAATAAGCATTTTCTGTAATAATTAAATGATCTAGCACTTTTATATCTAATGTTTCTCCGGCAAGTTTTAATTTATTTGTAATTGCTTTATCTGCTACACTAGGCTGTAGTTTTCCTGATGGATGATTATGGCACAAAATGATAGCTGTAGCAAACAAATCAATAGCTTTTTTAAACACCAATCGAACATCAACCAACGTACCTGTTAAACCACCTTTGCTAGATTGTTCTTTAAACAATACTTTGTTTGAGTTATTTAAATAAACAATCCAAAACTCTTCGTGCTGCAATTCTCCAATTAAAGGTTGCATTATTTCAAAAACAGCTTTACTACTGGTTATTTTTGGAACTATTAAAGCTTCTTCCAACCGTCTTCTTCTTCCTAATTCTAATGCTGTAATAATTGAAACGGCCTTTGCTTCACCAATTCCCTTAAATTTTTGTAAATCGGAAACAGACAATTTTCCTAATTTATTTAAATTATTATCAATAGAACTGAGAATTCTTTTTGACAGGTCAACAGCACTTTCATTTCTATTTCCTGAACCAATTAAAATTGCAATTAATTCAGCGTCAGATAAAGCGGTTTTTCCTTTTAACACTAACTTTTCACGAGGTCTATCATCTTCAGCCCAAGCTTTGATAGATAGGGTTTTACTTTCATATTTCATGCTTTTTTTCTCAAAGATAGCAGTATTTTGTAAGAAAAAAAATGAAAAAAGAGCAGCTACATTCATACTAAATATAATGCTAAACTTATTTTAAAACAACTACTCAAAGTATTTCAACACAATAGTTACTAATTTAACACTTTGTTATAGATTAAAATAAATTTACTATTTACAAATAAGAGTAATATCTTTGTCCAAATATTTCTACACATGAAAATTATAATTGCGGGTGCAGGAGATGTTGGTTTTCACTTAGCAAAACTGCTTTCTTTTGAATCTCAAGATATTTATTTAATAGATACAGATTCTGAAAAACTTGAATATGCAAGTAACCATATTGATGTAATTACAAAAAAAGGTGATGCAACTTCTATAAAATTACTTAAAGAAGTTCATATTGAAAAAGCCGATATTTTTTTAGCGGTTACTGAATCTCAAAACACAAATTTCACCATCGCAATTTTAGCAAAAAAATTAGGTGCAAAAAAAACAATAGCGCGTATTTCAAATCATGAATTTACACAAAATTCTGAAATTGATTTTACTGAAATTGGTATTGATAGTATGATTTCTCCTGGTGAGCTTGCTGCCAATGAAATTAAAATGTTGCTAAATCAATCTGCTTTTAATGACACAATTGAATTTGAAAACGGAACCTTAAATATTCTTGGAAGCACACTTGAATACAACTCGCCATTAATTGGCCTTACGGTACAAGAAGCTAGAGAAAGATTTTCAACTATTGATTTTATAACTATTGCTATAAAGCCTGAAAATAGGTACGAAACAATTATCCCTAGAGGAAATTCAATTTACAGCGCAAATGATCAAATCTATTTTTCAGCTCCAAAAGAAAGTATTAAAAGTTTATACAAACTTATGGGTAAAACCCAATTTGGAGTAAAAGATGTTATGATTTTAGGTGGAAGTAAAATTGGTGTAAAAGCTGCTAGAAACCTTTGCGAAAACAACTTCAATATCAAACTAGTTGAGTTAAATAAAACTAGAGCTTTTGAAGTTGCTGAGAAAATTCCAAATGCACTTGTTATAAAAGGTGATGGTAGAAATGTAGAGTTACTTGAAGAAGAAAATATTGCTCAAATGGATGCATTTGTTGCTGTTACAGGTGATTCTGAAACAAATATCATGTCTTGTTTAGTAGCAAAATCTAAAGGTGTTAAAAAAACCATAGCTTTAGTTGAGAATATGGACTACATAAACATTTCTCAAACTATTGGAATTGACACACTAATTAATAAAAAATTATTAGCTGCTAGTGCTATTTTTAAGCATGTAAGAAAAGGAGAAGTTTTAAAATTGGCCAACCTTCATAATGTTGATGCCGAAGTTTTAGAATTTTTAGTTAAAGAAAACTCAAAAGTGACTAAAAACCTTGTAAAGGATATAAAAATTACAAAAAAAGCAGTTTTTGGTGGTGTAATTAGAAATGGCGTTGCCATGATGACTTTTGGAGATTTTCAAATAAAAGCCGGAGACAAAGCTGTAGTATTTTGTTTGCCTGAAGCAATTCATAAAGTTGAAAAATTATTTAATTAATAATGAAACAACTAAACATTAAAATCATTATTAGTTTTTTAGGTTTAACTTCTATGTTAAATGGAGTGTTTATGTTAATTGCTGTACCATTTAGCATGTACTTTAACGAAGAGGCCAAATGGGGAATTTTATATGCAGGTTTAACTACTATTGCAATTGGTTTTTCACTTTGGTTTACAAATAGAAAAGCGAAGAAAAACCTAGGTAAAAAAGAAGGATACATTATCGTAACACTTGGTTGGTTAATGCTCTCTTTTACAGGGACTTTACCCTATGTTTTCACCAATACAATTCCACAATTTACTGATGCTTTTTTTGAAACCATCTCGGGCTATTCAACTACGGGTTCATCTATATTAACTGATATTGAATCTATGCCAAAAGGAATTCTTTTTTGGCGAAGTGCTACTCACTGGATTGGAGGAATGGGAATTATTGTACTAACAGTGGCTATTTTACCTTTATTAGGAATTGGAGGTATGCAGCTTTTTATGGCTGAAGCACCAGGACCCAGCGCCGATAAAATGCATCCAAGAATTACAGAAACAGCAAAACGCCTTTGGTTAATTTATTTCTCTTTAACTTTTACTGAATTTTTTCTTTTAAAGTTTGCCGGAATGACTTGGTTTGATGCTATTAATCACGCAATGGCAACTATGAGTACTGGCGGATTTTCAACAAAAAATTCTAGCATTGCTTATTATAATAACACGCCTTTAATTCAATATATAATTACTGCATTTATGTTTGTAGCTGGTGCAAACTTTGTACTTACCTACTTTGCACTAAAAGGAAAAATCCAAAAGGTGTTTAAAAGTGAAGAATTTAGGTATTACTTTTTTGGAGTAATAGGTTTTACGTTAGTACTTACGGTAATAATTTTAAACTATAGAGATCCAGATTTAGTTACAAGTATACATCACCCAGAACCTTGGGGAAAAGCAGAAAGTGCGTTTAGGCATGCCGCTTTTCAGGTAGTTTCAGTACTTACAACAACTGGATTTGTTTCAGCAGATTTTACAATGTGGAGCTCCATTGGAACTATATTAATGTTTTCTTTATTTTTTATTGGAGGTTCTGCAGGTTCAACCAGTGGTGGTGTTAAAATTGTAAGACATATTATAATTATAAAAAACAGTATTTTAGAATTTAAAAAATTATTACATCCTAATGCCATTTTACCTGTGCGTTATGATGGTTCTGGTATCCCTCAAAACATTGCATTTAATATACTTTCGTTTTTTGTGTTGTATATGGGTATTTTTATTGTGAGTTCTGTAATTCTAGCCGTTTTTGGACTTGACTTTATTTCAGCGATGGGAGCTGCTGCTTCATCATTAGGAAATATTGGACCGGCAGTTGGTACAGTTAGCCCTGTAGATAATTTCTCTCATTTATCTGTTCCAGCAAAATGGACTTGTTCTTTTTTAATGTTGATAGGCAGATTAGAATTATTTACTGTCTTAATTTTATTTACACCTTTCTTCTGGAAAAAGTGCTAATTTTACAAGCCTAAAACTCGTTTTCCTTCAGTACTAATAAAAGCTGTAGACCATTTTGGTTCAAAAACCACATTTACATTTGTTGCAATTTTCGGATGTTTTTGTAAAATGGTTTCTTTTATATTTGAAATGATGGTTGCTCCTAACGGACAAGAAGGCGTTGAAAAAGTAAGCTCTATATCTATTTGATGTTCACCATCGTATTTTAATTCATAAATAAGTCCTAAATCAACAATATTAATTTCAATTTCAGGATCCATCACATTTTTTAGAAGTTCTAGTGTATCTAATTCAAACTGGGCTATTTCTTGATTATTCATTTTCAACAGATTTAACTTTATGGGTAATTATTTTAAATATATTCACATTGTATAATAATGCAACAATTAGCAATGCATAGCTTCCTATTTTTATAAATAAAATTTGGTTGAACAAAAAACCTATAACAAATGCTCCTATAAACACAAAATAAAGGATAAATTGAACTGTTGCTATTTTTTCAGAATACAATTCGCGTGGTAAAGGTGTTTTCATTTTACCAACTAATTTTTGGTATTTATGTAACCAAACAATAAACGGAAGTGTTTTATAGGTTTGCCCTAAAATTAAAGTTGTAATCAATCCAAAAATAATAGAAAAACCATAAAACGTACTAATTCTATATAAAAATTCAACTTCAATGGTTGTATTAAAAACCATAAAACCAATTAAAATAAACGGTATAAAAATAGCAGCAATTGCAAGCATAGAATACTGCATACCAACATCTAGTTTTTTACGCAATCTCTTTTTATAAGAATCATAAATGAAAGAAACAAAAAAGAAAATTCCTCCAATCATTAGTAATGAAATTAAAATATCTACTTCATTTTTTTGAAATAAAAACCAATTAATTAAGGCCATTAATAAACCACCGTTTATAAAAATAAAAGTATATTTTAATTTTTGCTCTTTTAACTCATGTGATATTAAAAACATAGGAATTAATGTGGCGCCTACACCTATAATTAACAGCATAAACCAGCCAATTAAACCAACAGTTGCGTGTATTTTAAGATAATGAAGATGAATTTGTGTAAGAAAATTAAACTTGAAATTTAACGCTATAATTGTTCCTATTAACTCAGTAATAAACAACCAAAATACAGCAGTTATTACAAATGTAGATTTTATGTTTTTCAAAGTCGCTTTTTTATACGTTAAGCCAATATTTACAACAAACATTAATAATGAAACAAACATAAAAACTGATGCATACGGCAATAATGTAACGTACGAACCTACCCAAAATGAGTACGACAAAAACAGTACACTAAAACTCGAAAACCAAAAGGTGCTTTTTGCTAATTTTTCACTAAACAAAGCGGTTTCAAAAACTACAGGTACAAGTTGATATAACGCTCCAAAAATAATCATAGAGGCCCAACCTAAAACCGCAATATGTGTAATTGCGAGTAATTTTGTATTAAAATAGGCTTTTAACAGATATGTATCGGCTAACACTAATAAAACTGCTAAAATAATAAGACTTATACCTCCATAAATAAAATGAGGAATAACAACGCTACTTGAAGGTGCGTTTGTTGTTTTTAAACCATTCATTATGTACGTGTAATTAATAATTGAAGGTGGTTTTCATCAATTTTATTGTAAAATATATTGAAGTTTCTCTTTTTTAACTCTGGTAATAAAAATTGAGGCACTTTTGAATGGTCTACCAGTAAACAATAACCAATTGATAAATGTTCTAGTTTTTCTAAAATGGTGGTCATTGGTTCTGGCATTTCTAACATACGAACATCAACATAGTCCATTTTACCAATATAAGTTTTGTAAACAGCATCAAATGTATTTTCTGCAGAACAAGTAACCTCTTCAGTTGTACGTATTTCAACCTCACTTACCTTTTTAAAAAAGGCGTGTACCAAATCACCTTTTCTAATCACTTCACACGTAAACCCTTCTGATTTTAATACATTTATTAAAGGAATTGGTTCAAATGAGTTGATTATTTCTAAAGTTTCATTCTTTTTTAATACTTGGATTCTCTCCATGATTTCCTGAAACGGATCCGTTCCACCAGCAATTAAATCACGAACATCAAAACTTACTACATTATTTTTATGCATACGTATACCTTTTTTTGTGTGAGTTCTTTATAACTTTTAAGCATAACTCACCTTATTTAGATTTTGTCTAAACAAAGGTATAAAAATAAAAGACAATATTGTCTTTTATTTAAAAAATTATTGAAGTAATTCTTCTATTTTCTCAAAATCTAAACCTCCATAATTACCAGAGCTCATTAATAACACAGCTGTATTGGCTAAATTTTGAGAGAATAAATACGTTCTAAATTCAGATGGATCGGTATATATAACTAAGTCTTCTCTATTAAATGCTTGTTTAATTTGAGCTACTGAAACCTCTTCTAACTTTTTTATTTCAACAGCTTTTGGAGAGTAAAAAACTACAGCTTTATCAACAGCATTTAATGCGCCTTCATATTCTTTTAAAAATTCTGCATTTAAACTACTATAAGTATGTAACTCTAAACAAGCTAATACCGTTCGATCAGCATATTGCTCTTTTACGGCATTTGTTGTTGCATTTACTTTACTTGGAGAATGCGCAAAATCTTTAAAAACCACAGTTGTATTATTCTCGGCAATTTTCTCCAAACGTTTACTTGCACCTGTAAAACTAGCTATTGCTTCATAAAATTCATCTTCTCCAACGCCCATATGTTGGCAAATCCACTTTGCACCAGCTAAATTTTGTAAATTATGTTTTCCAAATATTTCTAACGGAAGATCACCTTCTTCAGTTTGTAAAAAGGTAGTTCCGTTTTTTATAATAGATCCAGGTGTTGTATATGGGTATTTTTTTATTGGGCTTTCAGAAGATTCAACAACTTTTTTTACTTCTGTATCCTCTTCATTATACACCATAATTCCGCCATTTGCCAAGGAATTTGTGAAAATTGAAAATTGTTCTACATAATTCTCAAAAGTTGGAAATACATTGATATGATCCCAAGCAATACCACTAATTAAAGCAATATTTGGTTTGTATAAATGAAATTTTGGACGCATATCAATTGGGCTAGACAAGTATTCGTCTCCTTCTAATACAATAAATTCATTCTCCGTAGTTAAATGAACCATTGTTTCAAAACCTTCTAATTGCGCACCAACCATATAATCTACTTCAATTTCATGATAATTCAATACATGAAGTATCATAGAAGTAATTGTTGTTTTACCGTGCGAACCGCCAATAACAACACGCGTTTTCTCTTTAGATTGTTCGTATAAAAATTCAGGATACGAATATATTTTTAATCCTAACTCTTGTGCTTTCAAAAGTTCAACATTATCAGGTTTTGCATGCATTCCTAAAATAACAGCATCTAAACTAGCAGTAATTTTATTTGGAAACCAACCAAACTCTTGAGGTAACAATCCTTTTTTCTCTAACCTAGACTTAGAAGGTTCAAAAATAGTATCATCACTTCCTGTAATGTTATATCCTTTTTCAAATAAAGCAAGTGCAAGATTATGCATTGCACTTCCACCAATAGCAATAAAATGTATATTCATTAATTTCTGAATTTAATATTTCAAATGTAGGTAAACTATTAAAAATAATAAAAAAGGTATTCATTTTTATTTTATTAATAATTAATTACCTTTATAGGTGTGCTACAACTTTAGCACCTAAACCCCTAATTTTAACCAAATTACTCAAAATGGTAAAAAAATTACTCTCAGTACCCCAACAGAGCCATTTAATAATAGTATTTGCTTTCTTTATATGTAGTCAATATTCTTATTCTCAATGCGTTTCAGCAAATCCAATTCAAAATTATTGCGCTAATGAAAACAAAACTGTTAACGATTTACAAGTTACATCAGGCATAAACGTAGTATGGTATGATTCACTTACTGGCGGAAACCAATTTGATGGTTCAACGCCTTTAGAAAACGGAATTTCGTACTACGCTGAAGACATTGACGCCAGCTGTACAGATACTACAAGATTTGAAGTAACCGTTTTTATAAGTGGAGAGCCTCCAACCAACGTTGATGTTTTTGTAGGAAAATGCGCCAGCGAAAACCCAATAATTCAAGATTTATCAGCTACTGGAACAGCTATAGAATGGTACAGTGAACAAAACAATGGTACATTACTAGCAGCAACAACACCATTAGAAAACGGAAAAACCTATTGGGTACAACAAACTGAAAATGGTTGTACAAGCGAAAGATTACCAACCACTGTAAATTTAGTTAATCCTGATGCGCCAACATTAGAAAGCGTTCAGTATTTCTGTGCTCCTCCAAATCCTACTGTTGCAAATTTAAAAGCAGTTGAAAGCAATATTGTTTGGTATAGTTCAGAAACATCTACAACTCCTTTAAGTTTTTCAACTCCATTAATTAATGGTGAAGAATATTGGGCTTCACTGTTAACTTTCCCTTGTGAAAGCACCGAAAGAAGCAAAACAACCGTTGTATTAGACACAGCCCCAAATGCCGGAACAGATGGTTCATATACAGCATGTGAATTAAACCTAACAACAACAAACTTGTTTACCCTTTTGGGCGGGACACCTGAAGAAACAGGAACATGGACTGGTCCAAGCAACCTTTCAGGAGGTTATTTAGGAACATTTGATCCTTCAATAAATACTGAAGGAATTTATACTTATAGTGTTTCAAGTACATTAGGCATTTGTCCTAATGAAACTGCCACAGTAGAAGTTACCATTTTAAAAGTACAAGCACCAACAACTGAAAATACTACACAAACATTCTGTGAAATTAATGATCCTACTATTGCAAGTTTAACAGCTACAGGCACAGGAATTCTTTGGTATGCAACGGAAACTTCAACCACTGCCTTAAATCCCTCAGAACTTTTAATTAGTGGTGAAGATTATTGGGCGTCACAAACAGAAACAACCGGTTGTGAAAGCATTGCTAGGTTACAAGTTTATGTAAACATAATAACTCCTTTACCTCCGACTACTTCTGAAATATCTCAAACTTTTTGTGAAATTGACAATCCAACTATTGAAGATCTTGTTGCTACTGGAACAGGAATATTATGGTACCCTACAGAAACTTCAACAATTCCACTAGATACTACAGAACCACTAATAAACGGAGAGGAATATTGGGCTACACAAACAGAAAGTACTGCCTGTGAAAGTGCTAATAGACTAAAAGTTTTAGTTTCAATAATTAAGCAACTTCCTCCAATTACATCAGAAATTAATCAAACATTTTGTGAGATTGACAACCCAACTATTGAAGATCTTGTTGCTACTGGAACAGCATTAGTTTGGTATGCAACTGAAACGTCTACAGTAGCTTTAAACTCAACTGAAGTATTAATTAATGGGGAAGATTATTGGGCAACGCAAACCGAGACATCTGGGTGTGAAAGTAAAAATCGGTTACAAGTTACTGTAGCTATTCAAACACCTCTACCTCCAACTACTTTAGAAAGTATACAAACATTTTGTGAAATAGATAATCCTACTGTAATAGATTTAATAGCTGCTGGAACTGATATTACTTGGTATGAATCTGAAACTTCAACAACAGCACTTAATAGTACAGACGCTTTAATAGATGGAGAAGATTATTGGGCTACCCAAACAACAAACAATTGTGAAAGTATAGACAGATTAAAAGTTACGGTATCAATATTAAAACCTCTTCCACCAACTACCACTGAAATGAATCAAACATTTTGCGAAATTGACAACCCAACCATTCAAGACATTCAAGTGTCAGGAACAGCAATTGTTTGGTATGCTTCTGAAACTTCAACAATAGCATTAGATGAAAATGAAACCTTAATTAATGGTGAAGATTATTGGGCTGCACAAATAGAAACAAATGGGTGTGAAAGCGCTTCAAGATTGGTTGTAAACACAACAGTTTTATCTCCTTTACCTCCAACAACTACAGAAACAACACAAAGTTTTTGCGAAATAGATGCAGCAACAATAGCTGATTTAACGATAACAGGCTCGGGCGTTTTATGGTATGATACTGAAACAGCAACAACACCTTTAGATTTAACTGAAGTATTAATAGATGGCGAAGATTATTGGGCTTCACAAACCGAAACAACAGGCTGTGAAAGTACTTCAAGATTGGTTGTAAAAGCTACAATATTAGTTGAACTTCCACCAACAACCACTGAAACAACACAAACTTTTTGTGAAATAGACAGTCCAACAATTAGTAATTTAATGGCCGTTGGAAACAATATAACTTGGTATGATACGGAAACCTCAACAACGCCTTTAGATACAACTGAAGCATTAATTAATGGTGAAGACTATTGGGCTACACAGTCCGCAGGAACTAGTTGTGAAAGTGATTCAAGATTAGTAGTTACTGCACAAATTACGGCTACACTTCCTCCAACAACAACTGAAGCAATTCAAACATTTTGTACGAATTACTTTGCTCCTAATGTTCCAACTATTGCAAATTTAAATGCAAGTGGAACAAACATACTTTGGTATCTTACTGAAACTTCAACAACTCCTTTAGATTTAAATACCGCTTTAATAGACGAACAATTTTATTGGGCAACACAAACCGATTCTTCTGGGTGTGAAAGTGCAACAAGATTATCAGTAAACGTGAATGTTATACATACGCCAAATGCTATAACCGAAAACACAAATCAAACATTTTGTGCAGCCAATAACCCTAGCATTTCAAATATATCTGTTAGCGGAGATAGTATTTTATGGTTCGACACTGAATCTTCAACAACACCTTTAAACACAACTGAAACTTTGATTGATGGCGAAGATTACTGGGCATTAAATACTGATGCTATCACAGGATGTGAAAGTAGCAACAGATTACAAATTACGGTAACAATTACAGAAGTGAATCCGCCCGTAATTAACAATTTAACACAAACATTTTGTGAAGCTACTTTACCTACAATTGCAGATTTAGAACCTTCAAATTCTATTCTTTGGTTTACTTCTGAAACAGGAACAACACCTCTTAACTCTTCAGAAAAATTAGTAAACAACACTATTTATTGGGCAGCAGCAGTGAATACTTCCGGTTGTTTAAGTTCTGAAAAAATTGCAGTTACTGTACAATTAATTGATGCAGGAACGCCTATTTTAGAAACAAATGGAAATGAATTTTGTAAAATTGACAATCCTATTTTAGCCGATTTAGATAACCGAGTTACTCCACAAAACAATGGTACAATTACTTGGTACACAACATACCCAAATGGTACTCCTTTAAATTTATCTGAAGCTTTAGATGAAAATGAAACTTATTATGCTGTTGAAACTAATGGAAACGGATGTCCTAGTGCTTTTCCTTTAGAAATTATAGTAGACCTAGAGGTTTGTAATGAATATGATGTTGTTATTTACGATGGTTTTTCTCCTAATGGAGATGGAATAAATGACACCTTTAAAATTGAAAACCTAAGAGATTTATACCCTGATTTTAATGTTCAATTTTTTAACAGATGGGGAAATTTAATTTACACTGCAAACGCCAATAACGCAGATTGGAATGGAAGATTAAACGGAAATGGTGAATTTGTTACGGCTGGAGTTTATTACTTCATTATCAATTTCAACAAAAACAACCGTAAACCGCTACAGGACAGGCTTTATTTAAGTCGTTAGTAAACTGCTATAAAAAATTTAGAACCCCAAAAAAACACACATGAGAAAAATACTCTTACAAATATTAACTTTTTTTACCATAACGCTTACATGGTCGCAACAAGAAGTTCAATATACGCAATACATGTACAATATGAGTACCATAAACCCTGCATATACAACGGATAATATTGGGTTTTATAATTTTGGTGCTTTATATAGAACACAATGGGTTGGAGTAACTGGTGCTCCAAAATCAACAAATCTTTTTGCACATACACCTATTAATGAAAACATAGAAGTTGGACTTACCTATGTAAATGATAATATTGGAGATATTGTAAAACAAAATAATTTATTTGCAGATTTCGCCTACAAATTAAACCTAGAATCATATGGAAATTTATCATTTGGATTAAAAGCAGGAATAAGTTTTTTTAATGTAGACCTTACAAGTATAGATTTAGAATCTGATATTTTAGATCCAAATTTCACAGAAAATATAAATCATTCAAATTTCAATATAGGTGCAGGTATTTATTATAATACCAATAACTATTATATAGGAATTTCGGTTCCGTATATGTTAAATTCAAAACATTCTGTAGATGAAAATGGAAGTTATCAAAACCTACAGCGTGCTCATTTTTACTTTACCGGAGGTTACGTGTTTAACATAAACGAATCTTTCAAATTAAAGCCTAGTGTTATGGCTAGAGCCGTTAAAGGTTCTCCAATATCACTAGATTTAAATGCCAATGTTTTGTATGAAGAACGATTAGAATTTGGACTAGGATATAGAATTAACGACGGAATAATTGGAATGGTAAACTTTGGAATAACTCCTGAACTAAGGTTAGGTTATGCGTATGACTACACCATTTCAAACCTTGATACCTTTAGCTCTGGTTCACACGAATTCTTCTTATTATACAATTTAGATAGTTTTAATTTCAATAGAGGATTTGACAAATCTCCTAGATTCTTTTAAAAAAGCGCACCCATGAAAAAAATACTACTTACACTACTTATTGTAACCTTTTCAAATCAACTCTTAATTTCACAAAATATAAAACGTGCCAATAGCTTATTTGAAAGAAGAGCCTACATAGATGCCGCTGAGTTATATGAGCAAGAAGAAACCAAAACCCAAGAGATTTATGAAAAATTAGGCGATTGCTATTACTTCAACTCAAATATGAAGGAAGCATCTTATAACTATAAAATTTTAGTAAACCACTATGCAAAAACAGTAAATCCAATTTATATTTATAAATATGCACAAGCATTAAAAGGTATTGGAAATTTTGAAGAAGCCGATCAATGGCAGCAAAAATATTATGAAGCTACACAGCAAAATAATGTAGAAAATTTAAAAACCAAAGCCTTTTTTGAAACACTAAACAGTACAATTGACCGGCCATATATTATTAAAAAATTAAATATAAACGCTGAATATTCAAATTTTGGAACAGCCTTTTATTTAGATACTATTGTGTTTTCCTCCTCAAGAATCAACGGTAATTTATATGGATGGAACAAGCAACCTTACCTAGATTTATTTAAAGCTACACCCAACAACTTAGGTGAATTGGAAAATATAAAACCATTTTCAAAAAATATAAATACTAAAATGCATGAATCAAATGCAGTATTTTCAAAAGATGGTAACACTATGTATTTTACACGAAATAATTTTTCAAAAGGAAAAAAAGGAAAAGACAATCAAAAAATTTCACATCTAAAAATTTATAAAGCTGAGTTCATAAATAATGAATGGACAAACATTTCAGAACTTCCATTTAATAGTAACAACTATTCAATTGAGCATCCTGCATTAAGTCCAAATGAGCAACAATTGTATTTCTCATCAGATATGCCAGGCGGTGTTGGTTCTTTTGACTTGTATGTTGTTACTATAAATACAGACGGTACTTATAGTTCACCAAAAAACTTAGGAACAGAAATTAATACAGAACTAAGAGAACAGTTTCCATTTGTTAGTAGTAAAAACACGCTATACTTTGCTTCTGACGGTCATTTTGGAATGGGTGGTTTAGATATTTTTAAAAGTGAAATAAATGCAACTGGTTATTCAAAACCAATCAATTTAAGTACATCAATAAATAGCAATTTAGATGATTTTTCTTTTATCATTCAAGAAGAAAAAGAAACAGGTTATTTTTCTTCAAACAGAGAAAACAATCAAGGCATTGACCATATTTATAGCTTTACGCGTCTTAAAAAATTCTACGTAAATGGACAAGTAAAAAACAAAACAACCAATGTATTACTTCCTAATACATTGGTTTCGCTCATTGATTCAAACAACAAAACAATTTCTGAAATTACTGTAGGAAATGATGCTGCATATGAATTTGAAATTAATCCAAATACTTCATATAGCATTCGTGGATCAAAAAAATATTACAATCCTTCAACAATAGAATTTTCAACTGATACTGAAGGAAACATTAATAAAGATATTATCCTTTTATTAGAATCGTATGAAGATGCTGAGAAAAAAGTTGTTGTTGAAAATGGTAAAATTCAAATTAAAATAAATCCAATTTATTTTGATTTCAATAAATGGAATATTCGTGAAGACGCTGCTTTAGAATTAAATAATGTTGTAGCAATCATGAAAAAATATCCGAACATGATAATTGAAATTGGCGCACATACAGACTGCCGAGGGCCAGAAGAATACAACCTTAATTTATCACATAAAAGAGCAGCTTCCGTTTTAGATTATTTAGTAAGTCAAGGTATTTCTACTAACAATGTAAAATCAATTGGTTACGGAGAAAGCCAACCTTTAAACCACTGCATAAAAGAAGGAATTTGCAAGGAAAAAGAATACGATATAAATAGACGTTGTGAGTTTGTAATAGTAAATTAACACCAGCTTTAATATCAAAATTTTCAAGTATCAACACTTCAATTTTGCTCAAAAATATATGTTGAGTGAAGTTGAAGTATATGTTAGTGAATTAAAAACTTCGCATATTTAGAAGTTTCAAATTACTTTCATTAAATTTAGGTACGACTTTTGTTATTAAACATTAAAAGACCGTTTCTCTATGAAAAAATATATCATTCCTTTTATTGTATTTTTATTTCTTTTATCAAGTGTACAAGCCCAAAACACAACAAAATTATACAACAAAGAGTGGGAAAAAGTTGAAAGTTTTGAATTAGAAAACTTACCCAAATCTGCTTTAGAAATTGTTGATGAAATTTATAAAAAAGCCAAAAAAAATAAGAGTGAAACACAAATTATAAAAGCAATTATTTATAAATCTAAATTTGCTTTAATGCTTGAAGAAGAAGCGCAACTTTCCATTATAAATTCGTTAAAACAAGAAATTTCAGAAACTAAATTCCCTTCAAAAAACATACTTCAAAGTATGTTAGCCAATATCTATTGGCAATACTTTCAACAAAACAGACATCAATTTTACAAAAGAACTAAAACGGCTAAAAAAATAGATACTACAGATTTTAGAACGTGGGATTTAGCAACTATTTTTGAAGAAATTCATACACAATACCAACATTCTTTAGAAAACGGATTGGTTTCGCAATTAACAAATTTAGAAACCATAAATGACCTTTTAATCACACAAGAAAACAGTAAAATATTTAGGCCAACTTTATATGATTTTTTAAGTCATAATGCACTAAGTTTTTATAAAACTAGTGAAACTAACATTACTGCACCTAGTTACAAATTTGAACTTAAAGAACCGCAATTAATAGCAAATTTAGAAACATTTTCATCTCATAAACTAAATAGTAAAGACTCATTGTCGCTTCAACTAAATGCACTTACTATATATCAAAAGCTTATTAATTTCCATAAAAAAGAGCAGCACATTGATGCCCTAATTACCATTGATTTAGAGCGTTTAAAATTTGTTAAAAGCAACGCTATTTTTAACAATAAAGATTCCTTATATCTTGCTTCATTAATTCATTTAAAAAATAAATATTCAAACACAACAACTTCAACTTTAATTGATTTTCACATAGCAACTGAATACAACAAACTTGCAAACAGTTATGTAGCAGGAAGCGAAAACAAACATCAATTTAAACGAGTTGAGGCCTTAGAAATTTGCAATAAAGCAATAGAAACATTCCCTGAAAGTTTAGGTGCAAAAAAATGCGCTGTTTTAAAACAACAAATTGAACAAATAGCACTGCAATTAACTACTGAAGAAAACATACCAACCAATACGTACTCAAAAGTATTGGTGAATTATAAAAACATCAACCAACTTTTTTTCAATGTATATAAAGTAACTTCAAAGCAAAAAAATAAATTTAATAACACTTATAATGATTTAGACAAAATAGCGCTTATTAAAAATTTTAAGCTTGTAAACACCTTTAAACAAAGTTTAAAAACTGAAAACGATTTTCAAAATCACACTACAGAGATTGTAATTCCATCTTTAAAAAATGGACAATATTTAATTATTGCTTCAAAAGAAAATACGCTTACCAACACCAAGTTTTATGCAACAACTTTTATACAAGCAAGTAATTTTGCAATTTCTGAAGTTTCAAAAAACAACACGTACACATACCAAATTGTAAATAGAAATACGGGAGAACCTATTAAATATGCTGATGTAAATTTTAAAAACTATAACAGTGGAAGATATAACAAATCTATCAATGCAAATTTTGTAACTGATGCCAATGGTCAACTACAATTTATGGCAGAAAACTATCATAGAAATGTTATTATTACGGTTAAAAAAGATCACGAAAAAGGAATTTTTGGCGACTATTACCTAAACAATTATAAACGTAATCAAACTAATAAAAAAGTAAAAATAACACCTTTTTTATTTACAGATAGAAGTATTTACAGACCCGGACAAACCGTTTTTTTTAAAGGAATATTTATTAAAAATGTAAAAGAAAACGCTAACACTTACGCAAATGAAAAAGTGAAAGCTAGCTTGTACAATGCCAATAGAGAAAAAATAAAAGAATTAGCATTAAACACCAATGAATTTGGTGCTATAAACGGAGAATTTATAATTCCTAATAACGGTTTATTAGGTAAATATTCAATTAAATTAGCAGTTCCTGGTTGGCAAACTAAATACTTTTATTTTTCTGTAGAGGAATACAAAAGACCAAAATTTGAAACAGAGTTTAAACCAATTAATACTGAATATAAAGTAAACGACACCATAACAATTCAAGGAAATGCAATTGCTTTTACCGGCGCTACAATTTCAAATGCAAAAGTTAACTACAGTGTTAAAAGAAAGGTTATTTATCCAAAATGGTATTATTGGAGAACTCCAAATTACACAAGTTCAAGTGAACAAGAAATTACTTTTGGAGAAACTATAACCAATGAAAACGGGAATTACAACATTCAATTTAAAGCCATTCCAGACAATAGTGCAAACAAACATAATTTCCCAATTTTTAATTATGAAATTACCGCAGATGTTACTGATGTTAATGGCGAAACGCATAGCACAACTTCAATAGTAAAAGTAGGATATCATGCTATGGTTGCAACTATTAAAATGGATGAGAAATTAGATAAAACACAATCTAAAAACTTGGTAATTGTGGAAACCAAAAATTTAAATGGAGAAACAGTTACAGCCAACGGAACTCTAAAAATTTATAAATTACAAGCGCCAACAAATGTACTAAGAAAACGACCTTGGAAAGCTCCAGATTACCAATTACTTTCTAAAGAAGAATTTTCAACTAAATTTCCGCACGAAGCTTTTTCAAATAATGATGATACTTCAACTTGGGCAAAAGGAACCTTAAAATTTTCAACTAGCTTTGATACTTCTAAAAGTAGTGAAATAGCACTTCCTAAAATTAAAAATTGGGATTCTGGAAAATACACAGTAGAATTGAGTACCAAAGATAAATTTGGGCAACTTGTTACAGAAAAGAAAAATTTCACTGTTTTTAGTAAAGAAGACACCACGGTTTCAGACAATAAATTGTTTGATATTTCAACAAACAAAACAAGTTATAAACCTTCAGAAAATGTAATTCTATCAATTGGTTCAGCTTCAAAAAATATCTTTGTAACTATTGATATTGAAAAAAATAATAAAATAATTAGCACACAAATTATTCATTTAAACAATGAAATTAAAGAAATTCAAATTCCTGTAACCGAAAAAGATTTAGGCGGGTTTGCAATTCACTATAGTTATGCAAATTATAATTCGTTTGAAACCAATACTATTATGGTTTCAGTACCATACCCTTCAAAAGAACTAAGCATAGAAACGCTAACTTTTAGAGATAAATTACAACCTGGCGATAATGAAACTTGGAGCTTTAAAATAAAAGGTTCAAAAGGAGAAAAAGTAGCTGCAGAACTTTTGGCGAGTATGTATGATGCTTCTTTAGACCAATTTAAACCACACGCTTGGAGATTTAATCCAATTCAACACAAAAATTATTACAGTTCAAAAAGAAGAATTGCTAAACATAGTTTTGATAATACTTCTTTTAGCATTAAAAACATACCTTATACCTACAACACAACAGTTCACCAGCAATACTACGATCAATTAAACTGGTTCGGATTTAGTTTTACAAATAATTGGCGAATTAAAAACCAATATTTAATAAGTATTAGAAAACCTATAAGCACAAAAACAACCTTCGATGCTTCAAAAGAAAAAGGTTTTGTATACGGAACTGTGTACGACAGTAACAACCAAGTTTTACCAGGAGTTTCTGTTGTAATTAAAGGAACTTCAAACGGTGTAAGCACAGATTTTGATGGTAACTTTAAGATTGCCGCTACCAAAGGAAATGTACTCACATTTAGCTATATTGGTTTTGAATCATCAAGCATAAAAATTTCAAAAAACAATATATATACTATTGTTTTAAATGAAAGTAATAATTCTTTAGAAGAAGTTGTAGTAATTGGCTACGGAACAGCTAAAAGAAAACACAGAACTGGCGCTGTTCTTGAAGTAGTTGAAAATGAAGAAGTAGTTGAAGACGTTTCATCTCTTTTAGAAGGAAAAGTAGCTGGTGTAAACGGCAATGCAAAAGTCAGCATAAGAGGTCTAAGCAGTGTAGCCTCTTCCAACCCTTTACTTATAGTAGATGGAGAAATTTTTGAAGGATCATTAACTTCTATTGACCAAGAAACAATTGCGTTAATAACTATTTTAAAAGATGCAGAAGCAACTGCTTTGTACGGTACAAAAGGAGCAAACGGAGTTGTATTAATTACTACTAAAAATGGTCAAAAATCTTTAGAAAATGAATTGTCACAAATTAAAACTAGAACTAACTTTAATGAAACTGCTTTTTTCTATCCAAATTTAAGAACTGACGAAAAAGGAGTTGTTAGCTTTAATTTTACAGTTCCAGAAGCCTTAACACGTTGGAAATTACAATTAATTGGACATACTCAACAATTAGAAACAGCGAGTAAAACATTAACAACTGTTACTCAAAAAAAGTTGATGGTAATACCAAATATACCACGTTTTTTAAGAGAAGGTGATCAAATTGTATTCTCTAGTAAAATTTCAAATTTATCAGACAACACACTAAACGGAGTTGCTCAATTAGTGCTAACTGATGCTATAACGGGGAAAGAAGTAACTAAAGAAATATTGAAAAACACCACTGCAACTCCACTTAGCGACCTACAAAACTTTACCGTAGCTACAAAAGAAAACACTCAAGTAAATTGGACACTTACAATTCCTAAAAGCATACAAGCAATTCAATATAAAATTGTAGCAAAAGCAGGTGAATTTTCAGATGGAGAACAAAGTGTATTGCCAGTTTTATCTAATAGAATGTTGGTAACAGAAACTTTACCAATGTGGGTTCAAAGTAATACTACTAAAACTTTTACGCTAGATAAATTAAAAAACACAACTTCGGCTTCGCTTAGTCATCATAATTTAACTTTAGAAATAACTTCTAATCCGGCGTGGTATGCAGTTCAAAGCTTACCATATTTAATGGAATATCCGTATGAATGTGCTGAGCAAACATTCGCACGTTTTTATGCCAATACGTTAGCTAGTCATATAGCCAACTCAAATCCTCGAATTCAAGAAGTATTCAATCTTTGGAAAACGAGTGATGCACTAATTTCTAATTTAGAAAAAAATGAAGCGTTAAAATCTATTATAATTCAAGAAACTCCTTGGTTGCGTGATGCCCAAAATGAAACTGAACAAAAAAAGAGAATTGGCTTATTATTCAATTTAAACACTATGAAAAATGAGCAAGAAATTGCTTTAAATAAACTAAAACAATTACAATTTAGTAATGGTGGTTTCCCTTGGTTTAAAGGAAGTAACATACCAAACAGGTATATTACACAACATATTGCAGCTAGTTACGGACATTTAAAACAACTAAATGTACAATTTGGTGATGAAGAAGCTCAAAAAATGATAGCAAAAGCTGTGAAATTTTTAGATGAAGAAATTTTAAACGATTACAATAAACTTTTAAAACAAGCTCAAAAAATAAAAGCGAAAGCAAAAACTGAAGAATTAGGTACTAAAGCTGCCGCAAATTATTTAGCTCAAAAACACCTAAACAATACACAACTTCAATATTTATATGCGCGGAGTTTTTATAATGAACTTAAAACCTCATCAAAAGTTCAAAAAGCTGTAGATTATTACACTAAACAATCTGCAACATTTTGGAAAGATTTCAACCTTTATTCAAAAGGAATGATTGCGTTAATTCATCATAGAAATGGGGAACCATTGCTTCCTTCTAAAATAACAAAATCACTTAAAGAAAATAGTATTTCATCTGATGAATTGGGAATGTATTGGAAAGAAAATACACCAAGTTGGTATTGGTACAAAGCTCCTATTGAAACACAATCACTACTTATTGAAGTGTTTTCAGAAATAGAAAATGATATTGTAACTGTAGATAAATTAAAAGTATGGTTATTAAAAAATAAACAAACCAATAGTTGGAAAACCACCAAGGAAACCACAGAAGCAGTATATGCCTTATTGCTACAAGGAAGTGATTGGCTTTCAGTAAGCGAAGCAGTAGATGTAACTATTGGAAATAAAAAAATTGAACCTTCAAAATTAGAAAATGTTCAAGTTGAAGCAGGAACAGGATATTATAAAACGTCTTGGAATGCTACAGAAATAACTTCAGAAATGGCTAAAGTTACCCTTTCTAAAAAAGGTAATGGAATTGCTTGGGGAAGTTTATACTGGCAATATTTTGAAGATTTAGATAAAATTACTTCAGCCGAAACGGCTTTAAAATTATCAAAAAAATTATTTGTAAAATCAAATTCAGACAAAGGGAAAATTCTTACTGAAATTACGAAAGAAACAAATTTAAAACTAGGCGATTTAATTACTGTTAGAATTGAATTAAAAGTTGACAGATCTATGGAGTTTGTTCATATGAAAGATATGCGTGCAAGTGGATTAGAACCTATAAATGCTTTATCTAGCTACAAATGGCAAGACGGATTAGGGTATTATGAAAGTACTAAAGATGCTTCTACCAACTTTTTTATGGAACGTTTACCTAAGGGCGTGTATGTTTTTGAATATGATTTACGCGTAAACAATGCTGGTAATTTTAGCAATGGAATTACAACCATACAAAGTATGTATGCTCCAGAATTTAGCAGCCATAGCGAAGGTGTTAGAATTGAAGTTGGAAATTAAGTATTGGTTAAAATTATTTCGTCATTCTGAACTTGATTCAGAATCACATAATTAATAATTAGAAATCTGGATGAGAACCTGAAATAAATTCAGGTTGACGTTTTACGTCCAATTCATTATATGCCATTTGTTGTGTTTTATCAATTCAACTTTAAAAACTACCTTTGCATAAAAAACAGAAAAAAATGAATTTAAATCTAATTCCAAATATAAAACATACAGATAGTAACAACTTTTTTTTACTTGCCGGACCGTGTGCAATTGAAAGTGAAGCAATGGCTTTACGCATTGCAGAACATATTTTAAAGGTAACGGATACTTTAAAAATTCCGTTTGTTTTTAAAGGTAGTTTTAAAAAAGCCAACAGAAGTAGAATTGATAGTTTTACAGGAATTGGAGATGAAAAAGCATTGAAAATACTTCGTAAAGTTTCAGAAACATTTAACGTACCTACAGTTACAGATATTCATACAAATGAAGATGCTAACAAGGCTGCTGAATATGTAGATGTATTACAAATACCTGCTTTTTTAGTTCGCCAAACCGATTTAGTAGTTGCTGCTGCAAAAACAGGAAAAGTGGTAAATTTAAAGAAAGGACAATTTATGAGTCCGGGGGCAATGCAACACGCTGTTCAAAAAGTAAAAGATGCTGGTAATGAAAAAGCTTGGATAACAGATAGAGGAACTATGTTTGGTTATCAAGATATGATTGTTGATTTTAGAGGTATTCCTGAAATGCAACAATTTGCACCAACCATTTTAGATGTTACACATTCTTTACAACAGCCAAATCAAACAAGTGGTGTTACAGGAGGAAGACCAGATATGATTGAAACAATTGCCAGAGCTGGTGTTGTTGTTGGTGTTGATGGCTTATTTTTAGAAACACATTTTGATCCTTCTACTGCAAAAAGTGATGGTGCAAATATGCTAGATTTACAATATTTAGAAGGCTTATTAACAAATTTAGTAGCCATTAGAAAAACAATTAATAAATTTTAGTTGTTGTTTTAACTCAAAAAAAATCCCTGTAAATAATTTTACAGGGATTTTTTTTGAGTTAAATATATTTAAAACTTATCCACATTTAGTGTCTCCACAGTTTTTACATTTTAAACAACCTTCTTCATAAATTAGTCCTTCAGGATCTCCACACACCGCACATTTTTTATCTGCAGCTTGTGTACCATCTAAAACAAATTGTTTTAAGGTACGCGCAATACCGTTTTTCCAAGTATTGATATTCGTATCGTACATATTTAAATTATTCACCAAATCAACTACATAGGGAATTGGCATTCCGTGACGTAATACACCCGAAATTAATTTGGCATAATTCCAGTATTCTTTATCAAAAGTTCTTGATAACCCTTCTAAAGTAACTTTATAACCTTGTTTATCTTCAAATTGGAAATCGTAACGAGAACCACCTTCTTCATCTTTATTTTTAAGTACCCAACCTTGTTCTAACCAAGTTGGCAATAAAAATGCATCTTCTAATTTACCCGTAAATATTTCGTATGGTCGGTTATTAATTAAACCTACAACAGCTACCCATTTTTCATAATCATTTTGAAAACGAACAACTTTTGCTTCAATTTTCTTTGGTCTTTTAGGGAAAATAGTTTCAGCAAAACAGTCATCTAATTTTTTAGTTTTAGCTTTATCATCGCTTGCTACTAAAATTCCACTTCGAGAACCATCTCTATAAACGGTAATTCCTTTCAATCCTTTTTTCCAAGATTCAATATAAATATCACCTACTAAATCAACCGGAACATCTTTTGCTAAATTAATTGTTGAGCTAATTGAATGCGTTGTGTATTTTTGAACTAATGCTTGCATTTCAATACGTTTTTCCCAGTCAATTTCTGGAGCTGTTGCTCCTGCGTACGGACTTTCACTAATGTCTGTTTCACCAGTAACTTCCATCCATTGTTTTAACTTCGCGTGGTAAACTTCAAACTCTTCAAAAGCGTCTCCCATATCATCAACATAAGCTATTTTAGCTTTTGGATCTTCTTGATTTACTTTTCTTCTTCGTTTGTATGATAATAAAAATACTGGTTCAATACCTGAAGATGTTTGAGCTAACATACTTAAACTTCCTGTAGGTGCTACGGTACTAATAGAAATATTTCTTCTTCCATATTTCATCATTCTTTCGTAAACATCTGGAAATTCTGATTCAACCATTTGAACAAATTCTGATTCGTTTTCAATAGCTGTATCAAACGCATCAAACTGCCCTCTTGTAATGGCCATATCAATGCTACTATCAAATTCACCTTTTAACTTGGTTTTCATAATTTCATCAACCACAGCAATAGCTTCATCTGTATCAAATTTTTTACCCAATGCTGCCATTGCATCAGCTAGAGCTGTAAATCCTAAACCAGTACGTCTTCCTTTTTTACCAGTGTCATATAATAATTTCCAAGTATCAATTTCAACTTGCTTAATTGCATCTGGCTCTTTATCTTGACTTATTTTGTTGAAAATTTTATTAACTGCTTCTAACTCTAAATCTACTAAATCATCCATCAATCGTTGAGATTCATACACCACTTTGTAAAACTTCTCAAAATCAAATGAAGCTTCTTTTGAAAATGGTTTATCTACAAAGCTAAATAAGTTGATTGCAATTAATCTACAACTATCACCACCTTGCATTGCTATTTCAGAACAAGGATTGGTAGAGCTATTTTTAAATCCTGGGTAAATTGAAGATGTTGAATAATGGTGCTGACGATCCCAAAAAATTAAACCTGGTTCAGCTGTATTATGAGCACATTTAATAATTGTTTCCCATAATTCTTTAGCTTTTATTGTTTTTGTATACGTAGGTGTTTCGCTTTCAATTGGCCAACGTAAGGTATATTCATCATCATTTACTACGGCTTTCATAAACTCATCTGATAAACGTAATGAAATATTTGCGCCTGTAATTTTTGATAAATCTTGTTTAATTGTCACAAACTCTTCAATATCTGGATGTGCAATATCCATTGTAAGCATTAAAGCACCTCTTCTACCGTTTTGAGCAACTTCACGTGTTGTATTTGAAAAACGATCCATAAAAGAAACCGCACCTGTTGTTGAACCCGCTGAGTTTGAAACCTGAGCTCCTCTTGGTCGTAAATTTGATAAATCAACTCCAACTCCACATCTTCTTTTAAACAATTGTGCTAATTGCTCATCCGTATGAAAAATTCCTCCATAAGAGTCATATACAGGTGGAACAACCACACAGTTAGATAAAGAAGCAATTACATTTTTATTTCCTAAAGAAGACATAACACTTCCTTGAGGAATAATGTATTTAAAATCTTTAAATAAACCATAAATACCTTCTTCTGATAAAAAATCACGTGTTTTCCCGTATTCTGAAAGTCCTTCAACACTTAATTCTTTGCCTTTATAATTCTGTTCAATTCTTCCAAATTCAACAGCCATTCTTTTATGCATTTGATCAGGTGTAGCTTCTAAAAATTCACCTTTATTAGTTTTCACGGCGTATTTATTCATCCATGTGGTTGCAGCTAACTCATCTCCTTTAAAGTAGGCTAAACAACTCTCTAATACCTCATTATATTCGTAAATCTTCGGGATCACTAATTCTTCTGTCATTTTTTTTATTCGTTTAAAGTGGTTTGATTTTGTGCGAATAAAATTATTGAATAAATAAACCTATTTGGTCTTTTACTACAATTAGTAATTAACATTTTTATGTTGAAAAGTTATTTAGCCTTTATATTTTTACTTAATTGAAAGTAAAATATAACCTATAACGTTAGAATATGATTATTTTACAAGACTTTACAGATATTAGAACAATTATTAATTTAGTTGCTCAAATCTTTTTTTTGTGAATTCTAATTAATTTTTGTTTCGGTTTATTTAAAATTTGGTACAATTTTTGGAAAACATTTAATTAATTTGTATCAAACAATTTTATTTAATTAGATGAATTATTGTTCAATTTATTTATAAATTAAAAACTACTTCAATATTTATAAGAAGAAAACTAGGTTTTAAAAGTTCTAAGCTTTCTCACCAAATCTTCCAATCCGTTTAGTTTTAATTCATAAACCAACTGCAATTGATTTCCTAATTTACCTTTTGGAAATCCTTTGTTATTGTACCAAACAATATAATGTTCGGGTAAATCAATTAAATACCTACCTTTAAATTTTCCAAAAGGCATTTTAGTATTTGCTAAAACTTCTAAAGAATGTTGTTGATTATTTTCCATCAACAAAATCTTGCAAATAACTAAAACGTTCAGTTAATTTTCCGTTTTGTGTCATTCTTGCACGTTGTAAAATGCCATCTTTATCATTATTGAAAAAAGCTGGAATTACATGTTCTGAAAAGCTTTTACCAAAACCTTCAGAAGCATCTTTAGGTAATTCACAAGGCAAATTATCTACAGCCATAACTGCAATAGCACTAGGTTTTCTAAAATCAACTTCTTGTTCGCTTTTTGCCAAATATCCATAAATTGGTCTTGCAATAATTGACGGACGAATGGTTGAAGCAACTGGTCCATCAATATCACAACTTATATCAGCTACTACTTTTATATTAAAATCTTCAGATTTTGCATCATCGCGTGTGAAAATATAAGGCGAACCGCTTCCGTAGAAATGACAAGCAATATACATATCTGACACTTTGGCAAAGCGCATAAAATTACTATTATACTCTTTAGCATTATCAAAAAAATCTTGCTCGTTTTTTACTTGACCATCTTTTCTAATATTGTAATCTAACACATCAATTTGCACATAAACAGGTTCGTTAAAACGCTCATTTAAATACTCATTTACGGTTACTTCACGTATATTCATACCATCAAGCATTTCTTTTGCCCCGTTGCTTACACGACCTTTACCTGTAAGTACAATTTTAATGTTTGGTAATTGAATTTTATTTAGCTCTTGAATCAGCATTTTTTGGTTATGAAGTTCTGTTGCTTTAGGTAAATTAAATAAATTAAACTTCAAACCGTAGGTTCTAAAACCATTGTAAGCACCCACAATACCAGCATATCTTCCAAAGGCAACTAACCTTGTGTTATTTTTATTTACAATTACTTCGTGATCATATAACTCAATATTTTTAGCCAACACTTCTTGCAATAAATCGCGATTATATGCTTGTTTTTTTATAGTATGTGAAAAGAAAAAATACTTTTTATTAGGAATTAATTTTTCTTTTAATACCTCTTTTACACCTAAAAGAACATCACAATCTGAAACATCATCAACCACTTCAAACCCTTTCTCAGTGTATTCATTATCAGAAAAAACTCTATCGTTTGAACTTTCTACTTTAATTTCAAGATCAGGAAACTCTTTTACTAATTTTTCACACTCTGCAGGTGACAAAACCACACGTCTATCAGCTGGCATTTTCCACTCTTTAATAATTCCTATCTTCATATTATATTTGGTATAAATTTTGCAACTAATATATTGTGAATTAAAGGAACACACAAATAATTAATTTGGGAGATTTTTTTATACATTTGCCATCCTTATTTTAAGGAATAGTTCATTGATTTATTGGGGACGACTGGTTTTGACTGCAAGGTCAATTAAACTGGAAGCATGTCGAGTTATGAAATTGCACTCGTTAATCTCTATTTCAACTTTTTAAACGGCGAAGATAACTACGCTTTAGCTGCTTAATCTGAATTATAGTAGGATGAGCCTCGGCACACAAGGTGTGCAAGCTAAATGCCCCCTGATAGCCTTGGTTAGCGGCGATCAATTATAGGGCATCGTAAATGTTAACATAGAAATACCATTGTTTCGTTGGTATTTTGAAACTAAAGAAACTAAGTTTAAAGTGGGCTGTTTTCGGTCAGCTTTAAATCGAAAACCAATTGAAAACTAAGCATGTAGAAACCACTTTGGTTGCTTGTTTGGACCCGGGTTCGATTCCCGGCGTCTCCACTATTTTCCTTTTTAATCCTTTGTTTATTAAGGCTCAAACAAAGGATTGATTGATTTTCTGAAATATAACGTTGATTAGTAATTGAATCTATAGAATAAATATCTTTAGGAGTTTCAATTAATAACAATCTTTTTTAGGCCAATTTTCTCTAGGTTCATCTCTTCTAAAAAATGTAACCTTTTTAATATTAATTTCATTCCTTTTCTTATAACTACTCGCTAAATACACACGCTTTTCCCCTTCCTCTACAAAGTCTTTAGTACAATCAATATATTTTTGAGTTTGCTTCCCTTTCACTGTAAAACAAACTAATATTGCATAAATACCTTCAATCTCTGTAGTTTTTGGTTCATGTGCATGAAACTGATTGGGAGTTACTATTAAAGACCAATTTCCATATTCATTGGCTTCAACCGTGTGTTTTATACCATAAATTCTTTGAGCGTTTATGTTTGTTACCCCTATAAATAAGGCAATTACAAGTATTAATTTTTTCATAATTTTAAATAATTTTCAAATTCAAACAAATATTGAATAAATCTAATTTTAGGGCAATACCTAATTGTTGGTATTTTTTGTTTGCTTAATTTTACTATCTTGACTTTTTATTTTCAAGTCTCTATTTAATGAAAAGATTTTTAGTACTCTTTTTAGTACTCTTTACTAATTGTTTATACTCTCAAATAATGAGTTCTACTGATACAATTCATGTCAATTATATTGGTCAGGAACATGGTCTTTTACAATTAAATGTAAAAGATATGGCTTTAGATAAATTAGGCTATTTATGGGTTGGAACCGAAGATGGTTTACACAAATTTAACGGGTACGAGTTTAGTACATATTTACACAATCCTTTAGATAGCACCTCAATAAAAGATGATCATCAAAGAAGTTTACTGTTTACAAACGACACACTTTGGATAGCAACAAACTCAAACGGAATTACAGGTTTTATCCCTTCAAAAAATCACTTTTTCAACCCTTTAAAGAACGATTTAGATATAAATATTAGTTATAAAGTAATTCCTTTAAACAAAGACAACATTGCTTTTAGTGTTAAAAATAATTTCATTCTTTTTAATAAAAAGCTAAAAAAAAGCACTATTATAAAATTACCCAAAAATGTTAAAGAATCTTATATTTCTTCTATTTTAAAAATTGATAAAAATAAATATTGGCTAGGAAGTTCTTTTGGTATTTTAGAATTTAACATTGAAACTAATACAATTAAAAAAACAAATATTTTAACTAATTATCACATACAAAGTATGTATAATAAAGAGAATATTATTTATTTAGGAACTGAAAAAGGCCTATTTACTTACAATACGTTAAAACAACAAGTACAAACAACAACGCTTAATTTTAAAATTAACTGTTTTAACAAGTTAGATAACAACAAGTTTTATATTGGAACAGATACTGGATTATTTTTATACACTATTTCTAAAAAAAGCATCACTCCTTTTGTTTTAAAGCTAAAAGGAAATAAGCTCCAAGAAAAAATTGATATCAATAAAATTATTAATGATGATAAAGGAAACCTATGGATTGGATCAGACGGAGGTGGACTATTTCATTTCAACCAATATCAAAAAAAATTTAACACACTTAAAATATCTTTAAAAGAATATCCATTAATGAACAATATAAGTTCATTTCAATTCTTAAAAGGAAAAGACTCTACTTTATGGATAGGAACAAAACATGGAATTGTAAAATACAACCATAAAAACCAAAAATTTAAACTTTATGAATCTAAAGAAAGTCCATTAATTTATACCATTTCAAAAGATAAAAACAATACTATTTGGGCTGGTGGTTTTACAAGTGGTTTGTTAAAATACAATGTCAATACAGATTCGTTTAAAAAAATAGCAAACCTACCCGATAATGATATTATAGACATTATCCCTATTGATAATAACACGCTTTGGGTTGCTACTTGGGCTGGTGGAATTCATAAATTTAGTATAAAGAACAAACATTTTGAAGAAATTCTATTGAATGGAAAAAGAATTAACAGAGCTAGAACATCTTTAATAGATTCTAAACAAAATATATGGCTTGGTACTGATCAAGGAGTATATAAAATATCTAAATCTGGCGATATTAAAAACTATAACAATGAAGGTGATGACACGAAATTAAGTGGAAATAGAGTTTTTAATATTAAAGAAGATAAAAATGGAAACATTTGGATTGGCACCAATGTAGGTTTAACAAAATTAGATATAGCGCTTGATAAAACCACACTTTATTATAAGCAAAAAGGTTTGCCAAATGACTTTATATACTCCATTTTAATTGCAAAAAACAATGCAATTTGGGTAAGTACTAATTTTGGAATATCTGTTTTAAATACCAAAACAAACGTTTTTAAAAATTACACAACAAGTGATGGATTACAAAATAACGAGTTTAATGGTAAAGCGAGTTACAAAGATGAATTTGACAACTTCTATTTTGGAGGAATATCTGGTGTAAACATTTTTAAAGCAAAGGATATTAAAGAAAATCCATTTGTACCAAATGTTTATATTGAAGCTGTAGATCTATTTAACAAACCAATTAAAAAAAATGAACTCTACAAAAAATCATTAGATTTTAATAGTAACGAAAATGTATTAACTTTTAAGTTTGCTGCATTAAATTATTTAAACCCAGAGAAATGTAATTATACTTATAAAATGGAAGGGTTTGATAATGATTGGAGACCAATAACAACATTTAGAAGCACCACTTACACCAATTTAAACCCGGGAAAATACACCTTTAAAGTAAAAGCTAGTAATGATGTTGGTGTTTGGAACCAGGAACCAGCTGTAATTGAAGTTACAATAATACCTCCTTGGTATCAAACAACTATATTTCGATTAAGTTTTATTGTCATTTTTTTACTAAGTGGTATCTTATTTTATTTATATAAAACAAACAAACTTAAAAGAGACAAGCATAAATTAGAAAAAATAGTTTCTGAAAGGACTTTAGAAATTATAAAAAATAATGAAGACATAAAACAAGCTTACAATGAATCTAAACAGCAACAGGATAGCATTCGTTTTTTAATGAAAGAACTTTCACACCGTGTAAAAAATAATCTTCAAATAATTTCAAGTTTACTAAACATACAAGCAAATACCATAGAAAACCCACAAGCTGTTAACGCTCTAAAAATGGCTAAAAATAGAATTTTAGCAATTGCACATATTGAAAATAAAATATCAATAGAAGAAGAAAACATTAAAATAGATACATTTATAAAAGAATTATCTAACAGTATTATTTATGCTTTTTCTGACAATAACCAAGTAAAATTCAACTTGTCTTACAACCTTTCAAGCGCTTATCTTAAAAATGTAAATACAACCATGATTGGTTTAATTTTAAATGAATTAATTACAAATACTATTAAATATGCCTTTGACACATTTAATCCAGAAAACACCTTAACTATAAATTGTACTATTAAAAACTCTTTTATTATACTTATAATTAGTGATAATGGAAAAGGGTATTCTCAAGAAAATGATTTGAAAACTAGCTCTTTAGGTATTGAATTAGTAAGAGAAATGGTACAACAACTAAATGCCACAATTGAAATAAACAGTACAAAAGGCACTAAAAACATTATTAAAATTCCAATTTAATTAGTAACTTTCTCGTTAATTTATATCCCTCTATTTTAAATGCTTAAAATCTTATTAATTGAAGATGAGTTTATTATTGCCAAAGACATAAAAGTTTTATTAAGTAAAAATAACTTCGCTATAGTAGATTATGCCCGTAATTATAACCAAGCTTTAGACTTATTTTTAAAAAACACCTACAACTTAGTAATCTCCGACATTAATTTAAATGATAAAAAAGATGGCATTGAAATAATTACAGAATTTAGTAAATTAAAAAAAATACCTGTAGTGTATCTTACAGCCTACTCTGATACTGACATTGTTACTCGTGCAGAAAAAACAATGCCTTTTGCCTACATTTTAAAGCCATACAATAATAACCAGTTAATGGCTACCATAAATTTAGCTATTTTAAACTTTAATAAACAAACATCAGCAATACCTAAACAAGCCAAAAATACTTCTAAATTAGAACTATTAACATCACGAGAAAAAGAAGTGTTAGTAACATTATCTTCAGGTAAAATAACTAAAGAAATTGCTGAAGAACTAAATATTTCCGTACATACCGTAGAACAGCATAAAAAAAATATCAAAAAAAAATTGAATCTTACCACAATTGGCGAATTGATAAAATTCACAATGTCATCTGAACTATTCGTTTTTAAATAAACTACATAGATATTTTTTACATTATTACTTCTTACTAAGGATAGGTACATTTTACAAGTTAAATATACCAACAATTGGGTATTGACTACTTTCTGCTATTATATAATTTTACTATAATAAAATAGACAACAAAATGAAAAAACTAATTCAACTAAAAGGCTTTTTATTCTTATCACTTTTTTATTCAATAACTATATTAGCACAAGAAGGACAATATGGAAGTTTAGCAATAGATGCAATTAATGGCAACCAATATGGCTGGGCTGTAAACTACAACACACAAACACAAGCAAATAAAAAAGCCATATCTGAGTGTGAAAAAAATGGAGGTAATAATTGCCATACGGTATTATGGTTTAACGGCGGCTGTGCCGTTTATGTTGTAGACAAAGACAATCCTGGTTTATACGGTTATGGGTACGCTAACACAAAACAAGAAGCAGAAAAAATAGCACGTAAAGAAGCTAGTCTACGCGGCGCAACAAATATTACTGTTCGTGTTTGGGGATGCAATAGTGAGAGTATAAAAAATGCTGAATTATTACCGCCTCAACTACAAGGTACGTTTGTGATGCACTTTACTAAATCTGCAGATTATAAAAAAGCTTTTTTAAGTAATATTTACTATGAGCCTAATGTAATTGAAAAAAGTGGAGATTCTTGGAAATGGACCAGAGGTGCGCAAGAATTGATGACACCAAACTCTGCAAAATTTATGATAAAAGTAAATAATGATTTGTTTAGCTACCTTACACCAAAACAGCGTTTAGTGTTTTTACCTAAAGACAGCAATTTAAATTGGGAAGCCAGTAGTGAGTTTGTGTATTTAAAAAGCAGTTTAAATAACGGAAGCTTACAAGAACGTAAAAAAAGGTTTATAGATTTAAGAGAAGCGTTAAAAAAATCTGTAGAAGCAGATGGTTATAAAATTATAAATATTGAAATTTAAAAAACAAGTGAAAAAATTACTATTAATTATCACCCTATTTATTGGGTTAGGAAATGTAAATGCGCAATCTGATGCCACATTAGAAGAAACTATTAATTGGATTAATGAAATTGCCTTATCAAGGCAAATTAATAGTGAAAAGTATAATGTAACATCAATCAATATAGACTCGAATAAAAAACAAATTATTTATTCAAGGACGTATGATAGCGAGGAAACAGATCCGGTTATTACAAAATTCAACGAGAATACAGCTTTAAAAATTTATTATAATACTTATTGTTCTTGCTATGCTGTATATGTTGAAATTTCTTTTGGGTATTTTAACCTCATTCGATTTTCAGATAAGGAAACAGCCAAAAGAACTTACAATGCTTTTGATCACTTATTTAAGATACTTAATATTGAAGTTAGGAGAGAAAATAAATTAGCCATTGAAAACAAGTTTTAGATGAATTATCGATAAAAGCTGTCATAAAAAACCTAATTCTATTTTAATTTTAAAAAACAAATGAAAAAATTACTATTAATTATTACCCTATTTATTGGATTAGGAAATTTAAATGCGCAAACAAAGGAAGAAACTATTTTTTGGTTTAACGAATATGGTTTTGATATGTTAAATAAAAATGAGAGTACTCCCCATAAAACGGGGTATGAAATGAATCAAGACAGTTTTACTCTTACATCTAATAAGGTTAGTAATG
The DNA here is from genome assembly GCF_042679665.1 of Lutibacter holmesii. Taxonomy (NCBI): domain Bacteria; kingdom Pseudomonadati; phylum Bacteroidota; class Flavobacteriia; order Flavobacteriales; family Flavobacteriaceae; genus Lutibacter; species Lutibacter holmesii. Next base: position 889,806 of record NZ_JBHTMV010000003.1, on the reverse strand, counting down.
GAAAACTTGCTTATATAAGTGCAGTAAGTTTTGATTGTTTAGGCAAAGTATACACTGAAAATATTCATCTTATTGAAGATGAAGATAAAATTATAATTACCTTTAATGAAAAGTGCGTTAAAAACAAAGTTATTGATCTTGAAGATAATTATAATACAGACAGTCGTTGGCTGGGATTCAAGGAGTCAACTTCATCTGAAGATAAAAAGCGCTTTTTAAAAGCTTTAAAACACCTAGCTAAGCTTTGCGGAGCAAAAGAAAAACCAAAAGTACAAAAGAATACATTTTAAAAATACAATTATGAAAAATTCAATTTATACAATAGTGCTACTTATTATTACCTCTTTAGCTTTTATGAGCTTTAAATCAAGTAGTAAAAATAATGCTGATTTGTATTATTGCGTATACAATTTAAACCATGAAACAAAAACCATGTTTATTTCCAATGTTTTTAATTCAAATACAAGACCGAATGATGTAACAGCATCAAAATACATGGAAAATGAACTAGATTATGAATTAAATAATTACCGAAACACTTTTTTACTTAATCATAAAATTAAAAGTTATGTTTATGATGACAGACTAGAGAAAATAAAATGGGCAAAAAATAATGATTTTAAAATAATAAAGTTTAACGTTAAATGTAAAAGTGGAAGATTGTATACTGTATATTAAACACTAAATAAACAAGCTATACCTAAAATTCAATATAAAAAACGAAGCATTAAAATATTTTGATTTTCAAAGGCTTTACAATTACACGGCAACCGTTAGGGAACCAAATTATGCCTTATGAACACAAAATTGATGGGAAAATTGCTATGAAAAAGAATGTTTTTAAAATGAATTTAAGGCAGCTGTAAATTTACTAAATTAAAATTTCGCTTAATTTTAGGCATAAAAAAACCCATCTCGTAGAGATGGGAAAATTGCTATGAAAAAGAATGTTGATAAAATGAATTTGAGGTTGTATTTTATCAACGTTCAAATATAATATGAAAAACATTCTAATTATATGATAATTGTCAACTCCATAAAAATTAACTAAAAACAATGATAATTATGATAAAAAAATAACTGAAATCCACAAAAAAATATACAAACAGCTTTAAATTCAACTAAAAAATAAAAATCAATTCACTGTAAATTAAGATATTACGATTCAATAATCTTAAAATATTCTAAAAGCAATAAAAAACGCTTTCATATCTATTTTTAGAAAAATTTAACATTAAAAATAAAATTCACCTTAAATAAGTACGTATATTTGTACCGGTAAACATAGCAATATGTTTATCATCTTTTTCATAGCAATTTTCCTCACTCCTAAAAGAGTGAGGTTTCTTTTTTTATAGAGCGTCCCTATTTCTTTTATACCTATATTTGTTCCCCAAAATTTTAATAATATGTTTTTAGGAATAGAGATTACTGAATGGGTAGGCTACTTAGCATCCATTGCACTTATGATTTCATTTATGATGAAAAATGTGCACACTTTAAGAACCATTAATTCAGTAGGTGCTGTTTTATTTATAATTTACGGTGTAATGTTAGAGACATCTTGGCCAATTATTATAACCAATGTTTTTATTTTAGCAGTAAATATTTATTATCTTACTTATAAAAGGTTCAAAAACTAACAAAGTATGTTTTAGGTAGTACTTTTTTGCTGAACCACTTCAAAAAGCTCTCCTCCTTCACATTTAATAGTTTTATAAGGAAATTTTAAAATTAACGCATAATCATGTGTTGCCATTAGTATGGTTTTACCTGATTTATGAATATCTTGCAATACGCGCATAACATCTACTGAAGTTGCCGGATCTAAATTTCCTGTTGGCTCATCGGCTAAAATTAAATCGGGATCATTTAATAAAGCTCTGGCTATAGCAACACGCTGTTGCTCACCACCTGATAGTTGAAAAGGCATTTTAAAATCTTTTGTTTGCATTTCAACCTTTGTTAAAACCTCCATAATTTTGGCTTTTATTTGGTTGTTGTCTTTCCAACCCGTGGCCTTCAAAACAAACTTTAAATTTTCAAAAATATTTCTATCATTTAGCAATTTAAAATCCTGAAAAACAATACCAAGTTTACGTCGTAAAAACGGAATTTCCTTTTCTTTTAAAGTATTTAAGTTAAACCCAACAATACTTCCATTTCCTTTTTCTAAGGGTAAATCACCGTATAACGTTTTCATTAAACTACTTTTCCCACTACCTGTTTTCCCAATTAAATACACAAAATCGCCCTCATTTAAAGTTAGATTTACGTTTGATAACACTAAATTTTCACGTTGGAATATTTCGGCATTTTGTAATGATAGCACAGTTTTAGACATTGTTTCTCTGATTTTTAACAAATCTAAATATTTAAAAATGAAATTTCAACATAAACCTTCTTAATCCTAAAATCAAAAGTCTAAAAATCCTTTTTTCAACAAAAATTGTTGAAATCCTTTCATAAAAATAATGTGTTCATAAGGCAATTTCAAAAAAATATTACGTTATTAGATAATAGATTTAAACTTACAATTTTAGACAAAATGCATTATAAAAAAATTGTTTTCCTCTTATTTTTGTTTTCGATAAACTACTCACTATCAGCACAAAATACAGAAATTTACACCAACAATCTTAAAGAGTATAATTATGCTCTTGAATTATACCAAAACAAATCTTTTGTTGCTGCGCAAGAAAAATTTAACATTGTGAAAGCTCAATTTGAGCCTTCTTCAGAAATAAAAGCAAATTGTGAATATTACGCTGCTAATTGTGCTGTTCGTTTAGGGCAACCAAATTCTGACGAATTAATGGAGCGTTTTGTAGAAAAATATCCAACTAGTACCAAAAGAAATAGCGCTTTTATAGATGTAGCGAACTACTATTTTAACGTTGGAAAATATTCGTACGCAGCAAAATGGTATTCAAAAGTAAATACCACTAATTTAGGTTTAAAACAAGAAGAAGATTTTAATTTTAATTATGGCTACTCATTATTTGCTTCAAAAAGCTATGCTACTGCTAAAGAATATTTTTTACAGCTGTTAGATTCTCAAAAATACGGAGCACAAGCAAAATATTACTACGGATTTATTGCCTACAATCAAGATGATTTTGATACGGCCGGAAAGTATTTAGGTGAAGTTGAAGAAGATGCTTCGTTTAAAACAAACGTATCGTATTACTTAGCTGATATGAATTTTAAACTTGGAAATTTTCAAAAAGCAATAGACTATGGCTTACCTTTATTAGACACATCAAAACGATTAGAGCATTCTGAAATATCAAAAATTGTTGGTGAAAGTTATTTCAACCTTCAAAACTATGAAACCGCAATTCCGCATTTACAAAACTACAAAGGAAAAAGTGGCAAATGGAACAACACCGATTATTATATGTTAGGATATGCATATTTTAAACTTGATAATTTTGAAAGCGCAATTAGCAATTTTAATAAAATTATAGACGGAAACAATGCAGTTTCGCAAAATGCATATTATCATTTGGCTGAATGTTATTTAAAACTTGTAAAAAAACAGGCTGCGTTAAATGCATTTAAAAATGCTTCGGAAATGGATTTTAGTCCGCAAATAAAAAAAGATGCTTGGTTAAACTATGCTAAATTAAGTTACGACATTGGTAACCCGTATAAAAGTGTTCCTGAAGTTTTAAAAGAATATTTAGAGCTTTATCCAAACGCTGAAAACACCAATAAAGTAAACGATTTAATTACCAGCGCATACATTTCATCAAAAGATTATAAAGGCGCATTGCTTCACTTAAAAAACAAAAAAAGTGCTAAAGACAAAGCTCAATTTCAAAAAGTATCCTACTATTACGGAACAGAACTTTTTAACAACAGTAACTTTGAAGATGCAAAAGAAAACTTTGAAAATTCATTAAGCATAACTATAGATGAAACAATTACAGCACAAGCAACTTTTTGGAAAGGAGAAACAAATTACAGATTGAATAATTTTAAAAGCGCCTTAGAAGATTTTACTAAATTTTCTAAAATGCCTGCTGCAACAAAAACTCCTGAATTTCAACACTTAAATTATCATATTGCCTACACAAATTTTAAACAACAAAAATATGATGCAGCTACTAATTATTTTTTAACATTCACTCAAAAAAACACAGAAGATAAAGTTAAAATTAACGATAGTTATTTAAGAATTGGTGATGGTTATTTTATAACATCTAATTACGCAAACGCCATAAAATATTACGACAAAGCACTAAAAACAAATGGAATTGACGGCGATTACGCACAGTTTCAAAAAGCAATTAGTTTTGGTTTAACAGGTGATGAAACCGCCAAAATTAATGAGTTAAATTTGTTTTTAAGCAAAAATGAAAAATCTATTTATACTGATGATGCTTATTATGTTTTAGGAAATTCGTATTTAAAAAAGGGGCAACATAAATTAGCAATTGAAAAATACGACTTTTTAATTACTAAACTAAAAAGAAGTCCGCTAGTTCCAAAAGCGCTGTTAAAAAAAGGACTTATTTATTACAATACCGACAAAAATGAACAGGCTTTAACTACCTATAAAAATGTTGTTTCACGTTTTCCAAATACTGCAGAAGCTTTACAAGCCGTAAAAAATATTCGTCAAATTTATGTTGATATTGGAAAGGTAGATGAATATGCTTCTTGGGTAAAAACCATTGATTTTGTAAATGTTTCAGATGCTGAATTAGACAATGATATGTACGAATCTGCTGAAAAACAATATTTGCAAAACAACTATAAAAAAGCCATTCCAAGTTTTAAAAAGTACTTGCTTCGTTTTCCAAAAGGTTTACACGCTGTAGCTGCTAATTTTCACACAGCGCAGTCACTATTTTCAGAAAATGAACACGCTAAAACTATTCCGTATTATAGTTTTGTTGTAGCACAAGAACAAACAGAATTTACAGAAGAAGCTTTATCTAAATTAGCACTCGTTTATTTAGAAACAGACAATCTAAAAGACGCTATTCCAACATTAGAACGTTTAGAAAAAGAAGCCAACTTGCCGCAAAACATCACTTTTGCACAAACTAATTTAATGAAAGCTTATTATGCTGAAAATAAATATTCAAAAGCAGTTTCTTATGCTGATGTTGTTTTGAAAAACAACAAACTAGAAGATCGCATAAAATCTGATGCCTACATTATTATTGCACGTTCAGCAATAAAAACCAACAACACACAAAAAGCACGCACAGCTTACAAAAAAGTTGAAAGCATTGCCTCTGGAGAAATTATGGCCGAAGCATTGTTTTATAGCGCCTATTTTGAAAATTCTGATGGAAGCTATAGAGTTTCAAATGAAATAGTTCAAAAAATAGCAGCAGATTACGCCGCTTATAAATATTGGGCTGCCAAAGGTTTAATTGTAATGGCAAAAAATTATTACGAATTAAATGACGCCTTTCAAGCAACTTATATTTTAGAAAGTGTTATCAAAAACTTTAAACAATTTGATGATGTTGTTGAAGAAGCTACCACAGAACTAAACAAAATAAAAACGGAAGAAGCTAAAACAAACGAGTCAATTAAAAATTAAAATGAATACTAGTTTACACCTTTTAATTATTCAAAATAATACACCTATGCGAAAGCTATTTACAACATTATTTCTACTTTTATTCACTAGTATCTCGTTTGCTCAAGAAACTAAAAAAGACACCTTAAAAACAGAAGAAATTACTGTTGTAAAACCATACTCGCCTACTATTTCTGAAGCCTTTAAAATTAAAGAAAACCCAACCATTGACACGCAAAGTTTTCAAAAAGAACAAGTTAATTACAGTATATTTTCAGTTCCTGTAGCCTCAACATTTACACCTTCAAAAGGAAAAGCACAAGGATTAAAAAGAGCTCCAAAAGAACGCTTGTTCGACAATTATGTTTCTGCTGGTTTTGGTAACTACACAACTCCGTCTGTACAAGCATTTTTACACGCTGGAAACCCAAGATATAATGATTTTGGTCTGTTTTTAAACTACCATTCTTCTGAAGGTGGTATTAATGATGTTTTATTAGATGATAATTTTTCGAACATAAAAGCAGCTATTTATTACAAACAATTTGAACGCGATTTTAACTGGAAAGTAACTGGTGATTACAACAGGCAACAAATCAATTATTATGGTTTACCTACTGATATTACTTTTACCGAAAATGTTCTTAGCAATATGGATGAAGAACAAGTTTACAATAACATTTCTGCTGGAGGATCCATTATTTTTGATGATGCTATTTTTCAAAGTGCATCAATAGAAGTAAGCAACTTTTTTGACAGCTATAATTCAAACGAATTACAACTTTTAGTAAAACCTTCTTTTGAATTTCCTATTTCTACAGAAATTATTAAAACTGATGTTTTAGTAGCATATTTAAACGGAAAATTTGACCAAGATTATACAGCAAGCAATGAAATTAAGTACAGTTTTTTAAACTTAGGTGTAAATCCTAACTTTGAGGTATTGCGTGATGATTTAAGTATAAATTTAGGCGTAAAATTATATTATACCTTTAATTTAGAAAATAGCAGCAATGCGTTTAAAGCTTACCCAAATGTTACTGCTTCTTACAAAGTTGTAGATGATGTTTTTATTTTATTAGCAGGAGTTACAGGAGACTTAATTCAAAATTCATATGAAGACTTCACTCAAGCAAACCCATTTGTTTCACCTACTTTAAACGTACAACAAACCGATCAACAATACAAAGCATTTATAGGTGCAAAAGGTAAATTGGCATCAAATATTGGATACAATGTAAACGTGAATTATGTAAGCGAAAAAGATAAAGCCTTGTTTGTTCAAAACCCAACAAAAACCAATGGTTCAATTTTAGTTTCTAATGCTTATGAAGCAGGAAACTCTTTTCAAGTTGTATATGACAACGTTAATACCATTAATTTTTTAGGTGAAATTAATATTGAAGTTTCTAAAGAATTTCAAGTTGGCGCAGGATTTCATTATGCAAACTATTCAACAACAGATGCTTTAGAAGCTTGGAATTTACCTGATTTTACTGCAACTATTTCTGGAGAATACAAAACTGAAAAATGGTATGTAGGCACAAAAATATTTTTTAGAGGAGCAACTAAAGATTATGTGATTACCTACGGAGACGCACTAACAGATGGAACCGTTGTAAAAAATGATGCCTATATTGATTTAAATTTTAACGGTGGTTATATTTTCACAAACCGACTTTCAGTATATGGTAAAATAAACAATGCTATTGGCGACAATTACAATAGATTTACAAATTACCCAGTACAATCTATTCAATTTTTAGCCGGAGTTACTTATAAATTCGACATCAATTAACACTTTTATATATCAACAATTAAATTTTTATAATGAAAAAACTTTCTTTACTTCTATTAGCAATTACCACATTTTCTTGTACTCAAAAAGAAAAAGTAGATACTGTTGTAATCAATGCAAATATTTATACAGTAAACCCAAATTTTGATAAAGCAGAAGCTTTTGCAGTAAAAGAAGGAGAAATTGTTGCTATTGGAACTACTCAAGATATTCAAACTAAATACACTGCAACACAAGTAAATGATGTACAAGGAAAAACAATTGTACCTGGATTTATTGATGCGCATTGTCACTTTTATGGATTAGGATTACTACAACAAAAAGTTGATGTATCAGGCACCAAAAGTTTTGATGAAGTTGTAGCCAAAATTGTTGCTTTTCAAAAAGAAAAAAACCTACCTTATATTACAGGTCGCGGATGGGATCAAAATGATTGGGAGGTAAAAGAATTTCCTACAAACGAAAAGTTAAACGAACTGTTTCCTAACACGCCAATTGCAATCACTAGAATTGATGGCCACGCTTTATTGGCAAATAACGCCGCTATTGAATTGGCTAAAATTACACCAAACACCAAAGAAGAAGGCGGTTTTATTATCAAAGAAAATGGAAAATTAACGGGTATTTTTATTGATGGACCAATGGAATTAATTGAAGCTAAAATTCCAACTCCTTCAAAAAAAGAACAAATTCAAGCTTTAAAAGATGCTGAAGCTTTGTGTTTTAATTTAGGTTTAACAACAGTTGATGACGCAGGGTTACCACAAGAAACTATTGAACTTATTGACAGTTTACAAAAAGCCGGAGAACTAAAAATGAGAATTTATGCAATGGTTTCGGTTAGCGATAAAAATATTGACTATTATACTAAAAAAGGAATTATAAAAACCAACCGCTTAAATGTACGCTCTTTTAAAGTTTATGCCGATGGTGCTTTAGGTTCGCGTGGAGCGGCTATGAAAAAATCATATAGCGATAAACACAATCACTTTGGTGCTATGGTAACTCCGCTTGAAGATTTGGAAACTTACGCGCAAAAAATTGCCGCATCAGACTATCAAATGAATACACACGCTATTGGAGATTCTGCAAATTATGTAATGTTAAAAACATATAAAAATGTATTAAAAGGTAAAAAAGATAAACGTTGGAGAATTGAACACGCCCAAATAGTTGATAAAACAGACTTTGAATATTTCAACAACATTTTACCTTCAGTACAACCAACACACGCAACTAGTGATATGTATTGGGCAGAAGACCGTGTTGGTGAGAAAAGAATTAAAGGAGCGTATGCTTACAAAGATTTATTAAACCAATATGGAAAAATTGCTTTAGGAACTGATTTCCCAATTGAAAAAGTAAGTCCGTTTTTAACTTTTTATGCTGCAGTTGCCCGCAAAGATTTAAATAATTATCCTAAAAATGGTTTTCAAATAGAAAATGCGCTATCTAGAGAAGAAACTTTAAAAGGAATGACAATTTGGGCTGCTTATTCTAATTTTGAAGAACAAGAAAAAGGAAGTTTAGAAATTGGAAAACTAGCAGATTTTATTGTTTTGAATGAAGACATTATGAAAGTTGAAACCTCTAAAATTCCGTATATTCAAGTTACAGAAACTTATGTAAACGGTGAAAAAGTAAAGTAAGTTAAGCTTTACTTTTAAATGATTTTATTGCGTCAACCATTTTATTTGACAAGTTATACAGCCACTTAACCTGCTCATACACCAAATGTGTTTCCTTTAATTGCTCGGCCATTTCTTGTGAAACTTCAATGCCTTGTGCAATTTCTTCATCGCGCTTATTTGCCAGATTTTCAAAAGAATTTTCGTACATATGTTGTGCTTTTTCAACACTTGAAAGCTGAACATTTTCATATTGACGCTCTTTCAGCATCTTACATGAAAGTTGTAAATTCATTATAATATTTTCAATAAACACATCAAATTGCTTAGGAACTTCTGATGTTTTATTATGTCTAATAAAAGTACCTAATGAAGAAAGCGATGATAAAAATGTATTATTTACTACAACTAATTCATAAAAAACAGCAACATCAACCTGTTTAGATTTTGGATCTCTATTCATTGTTTCAAACGCAGCATTTAAATTTCCAATTGCTAAAAAGGCATCTTTTCTAGATAATTTATACGCTGTTGAAACATCACCTTTTGTATGGTAAAAGTTAGCTATTTGTTTCAAGAAATTTTCATTTGAGCTAATGGCTTCTTCAAAATACTCACTAATATTTTGAAATCCCCAAGACGGAAATAAAAAGTAAAAAGCTGTGAATGACAAAAATGCACCAATTATTGTGTCAAAAATTCGAAATTTAATAACACTTAAAATATTTGGCTCAAGTAAGGCAAATAGAAAAATTACATTCAACGTAATAAATATGGCTCCATTTCTAAAATTACGCTGCATAATTGAAAATGCAATTGGTAAAGAAACAATGGCAATAACGGCATAAACAATTGTATTTTGTGTAATTAAAATAATTACAGTGGCAATTGCGGCACCAATTAAAGTACCCACTACTCTATTTTGCGAACGCTCTTTGGTAAGTCCATAACTAGGTCTCATAATTACAACAATGGTTAACAAAATCCAATAAGGATTTTGCATTTTAAATATGTGACCAATTAAAAAACCTACTGAAAAAACAATAGCCAAACGCAAAGCATGTTTAAAAATAGGTGATTTCAAACTGAAATTTTCTTTCAACTTTTTTAAATCGTAATCTTGAGGCGTAATAAACCTTTCAGAATCTCGCTTATTTAAAATTTTATTGTTGCTAGCATAGTTTCCTAAAATTCTTTTAATACCAGTAATATTTTGAATTTGCTTTTCTTGATACTTTTTAAAATTAAGAAGCATTAATGTACCAACTCTAGATTTAGGCAAACCAACTAAAATTCGATAGTATGTTATTTCTCTATTTATATTGTTTAATTGATCTTCTAAATTATCAGAAACTTGTAATTTTTCTTCTTTTCTAACAACTTTTGAGATATGCTCTAGCTGGTTGGCCATTTCAAAAAGCAAATCTTTAAAAAGCTGTACTTTATCTTGGTGCTTTTTAAAAACAGTATCAAATTCTTTATAATCTACAGGGTTTGAAATTGCTAATTCTAAAATATCTACCAACGCTGTAAATACTAATTGCTGTCTTCGTATTCTATTTGAAAATTCAGAAGATTTACGATTACTAAGAATAATAGTTCTTAAAACTTCATGATGTTCCGTTATTTCAGTTTGCAGTTGAAATAATTTTATATACAATTCTTTTCTGTCTGTACTACAAATTAAAAGTTCTCCACGAATTCTTATAAATTCAGCCGTTTTTTCAGTTATTTCAACAAATAAAAAGTCTGATTGCACCCTAGGAAACAAAAAGGACTTTAACATAGTAAGAGACAAGTACCACAAACCACCTAAACCAACAAGCATCGCATGTTGTAGCACACCTACTTCCTCATAATTATTGGCAAAACTCAATACAATGGCTAATAATCCGGCAAATGAAATTAACGAAGCTCTAAAACCATAAACCGAAAGATAGGATACCAAAAATACAATAACACCTAACAATGGAAACAATATCCAAAAGGTATGCATAGAAAACCCAATAAGCAATGTTACCAATACAGAAAGTATTACTGCTAATAAAACCCCGTAAAAATTATGCTTTACACTCCCAGGAACATCAGCTGGCGCACAAAAAAGAACTCCTAAAGCAATACTAAACCCAATGCCAATATTTTGAAAAAAGTAATGCGCAATAAAAACAGGCAAAATCATAGCTAGTGCATTCACAATAGCTTTTATGAAATTTAGGCTTTTAAAAAATCGATTTAAGGATGCAACCATTTTGTTTTATTAAGCGGCAAATTTACATAGTATTTTTTATTCCGTAGATTTATCCAATTATTAAATTGTAAATTCTTGAAATGTTTGTACATAAACACCCATACAAACCCTTTATTCCTAAAAACGCCACCAAATTAATTGTTGGTACGTTACCTCCTCCACGGTTTTATAATGGCTTGTTAAAATCAGGTGATGTAGATTTTTGTTACGGAAGTATTGACGGGCAATTATGGAAAATTTTAAATGTAATTTATAATTTAAACTTAAAATTTGAAACTACTGAATTTGCCATTGAGCAACGGAAAGAGTTTTTAACAACCAGAAATATTGGAATTTGTGATATTGTAGCATCTTGCACACGTACAAAAATAGATGCTTCAGATGTAGGTATGGAAAATATTGAATTACGAGATTTACTTTTTTACTTGCATAAATCTCCTAAAGTTGATACACTTTTACTCACCGGAGGCAATAGCAAAAACGGACCAGAATACCATTTAAGAAGACTTTTGAAAGCGAAAAAAAAATCACTCAAAACAATTTCAACAGCAACACCTAGAATTCATCAATTTAGTATTGATAAACGTATTATTAAAGTTATTTCACTTACAGCACCTTCAGGCGCTGCTAACCGAGCCGTTGGCAGTAATAAAGAGTACAAACAACTAAAAAAAGAAAACCCTACATTCAATACTTTTGATTTTAGAGTTTTACAATACAAAAAGTTCTTTTAATTAGTTATGCGAACCATCGCAAAACGGTTGGTTTTTAGTTTGCTTACAAGCACACAAATATTTTGTTTCTGTTTTATCTGCAGTAAACACCAACGGTGCCATTCCAGTTCCTTTATGCTTTCCATCACAAAGCGCTTGGCTTTCAGACAAACCACACGTACACCAAGCATACTTTTTACCTGCTTCTAACGCTACTGCAATTGGGCTATCTCCTGCTCTTTTTGGTAATTCCATTTCTATTTTGCTTTAAATATTCTATTAAAGATACTATTCAAAAAATAATTTTGCAATATTACAGCTCACAATCTTATCAAATACACATTAAAAGAGCACTACAATCTTAAAACAACGTTAAAAACCATTCAAAAAATTTCCTTTTAAACTATATTTGCCACTTAAAATTTTAATAATTTAATATGAAGTATTTTATAACCCTATTACTATTAGTAAGTATAGTTTCCTGTAATGAAGATGACAGTGATGACAGTAAAAACCTTGGTCAATCTGAAGCTGATATTATTGAATATATTGAGAATAACAATTTAGACGCGAGTAGATCAAGCAATGGTGTTTATTATTTAATTGATGAGGCAGGAGAAGGTGATTTTCCTACTGAAGATGCTTATGTAAAAGTTTCTTACGAAGGATACCTTTTAGATGGAAGTATTTTTGATAGCAATTCAGATGGTGTAAGTTTTGATCTTTTATCTGTGATTCCTGGTTTTTCTGAAGGTCTTTCTTTTTTTAACACAGGAAGTTCAGGTACTATATTAATTCCGCCAAGTTTAGCTTACGGAGATTCAGGTGCAGGAAGTTCCATTCCTGGTGGAGCTGTTGTAATTTTTGATGTTGAAGTTATTTCAATAATGAATCCACAATCTGAAGATGATATTATTGCGTATTTAGACACCAATGATATTGAAGCAGAACGAACAGATTCTGGCTTGTATTATAATATTGAAACGCCAGGTGAAGGTGATCCTATTACAATTAATTCTACGGTTACCGTTATTTATAAAGGTTACTTTACCAATGGTGTAGAATTTGACAATAGTAATGATGTTGGAGTTCAATTTAACCTTTCAAATGTAATTCCTGGATTTGCTGAAGGTATTGCGCTTTTTAAAGAAGGTGGAAAAGGAACAATTTTTCTGCCTCCAAATTTAGCCTACGGAAGTGAAGGTACCACTGGTATTCCTCGAAGTGCTGTTTTAATATTTGATATTGAAGTAGAATCATTAGATTAAAAAACACAAAGCAATCAGTTTAAATTGGCACAAAACCTTTTTGAACTGATTGCTTTTTAACTTATGTGTAATTTTTAATCTAAAATTAAATTTACAAACTTATCAATATCCGTCACTCCATTTTGCGTTAAATGCTTTATAAATGCTGAACCAATAATAGCTCCTTTAGCTTTTGATGTTGCTTGTTGAAATGTTTCGGCATTAGAAATACCAAATCCAACAATTTGAGGCGCTTTTAAATTCATAGCTGCAATTCGGTTAAAGTAATCTTCTTGAACATTTCCAAAACCACTTTGTGAACCTGTAACTGCTGCTGAACTCACCATATAAATAAATCCATCAGAAATTTCATCAACAAAACGTATGCGTTCATCAGAAGTTTGAGGTGTAATTAAAAGTACATTTATTAAACCATATTTTTCAAAAACAGCTTTGTAATTATCCATATATTCTTGAACTGGAAGATCAGGAATAATTAACCCATCAATACCAATTTCAGCGCACTTTTTACAAAACTCCTCAACACCATACTGCATCATTGGGTTAAAATACCCCATAATTATTAAAGGAATTGACACCGTTTTTCTAATATCTTTTAACTGATCAAATAACACTTCAGAAGTCATTCCGTTTTCTAAAGCAGTTGTTGAACTAGCCTGAATTGTAGGTCCATCAGCTAAAGGATCACTAAAAGGCAATCCTATTTCAATCATATCTACACCGCTTTTCTCTAAGTTTTCTATCACAGCAACCGTATCATTTAATGTAGGATACCCTGCCGTAAAATAAATAGATAATAACTTCTTATTTTCGTTTAACTTTTTATTAATTCTGTTCATTTTTAAGTCATTTTGAATGAGCGATTACTGAGCAATGTAGAAGTAAAGCAATAGAAAAAATCACTTTATAGATTCTTCACTACGTTCAGAAAAACACTCTTTATAAACTAAAATATTTGATATAAGTATTCAAATCTTTATCACCTCTACCAGATAAGTTCAACACTACAATATCGTCTTTTTTAAACTCTTTTTTTCCAAAAACTGCCAATGCATGTGAGCTTTCAATAGCAGGAATAATACCTTCTAATTCACATAACTCTAAACCAGCTTGCATTGCTTCATCATCGGTAATTGAAATAAAATTTGCTCGTTTACTTTCACATAAATGTGCGTGTAAAGGTCCAACTCCAGGGTAATCTAAGCCAGCAGAAATTGAATACGGCTCAATAATTTGTCCATCTTTGGTTTGCATTAATAAGGTTTTACTTCCGTGAATTACACCTTCATTCCCTAAAACACTTGTTGCAGCACTTTCACCAGAATCTACTCCCAAACCTGCAGCTTCAACTGCAATTAAGTCAACTTCTTTTTCATCTAAATAATGATAAAAAGCACCTGCTGCATTACTACCTCCACCAACACAAGCAATTACATAATCTGGGTTTTCTTTCCCTTCTTTTCCTTTTAATTGCCATTTAATTTCTTCGGAAATAACCGATTGAAAACGCGCTACCATATCTGGATAAGGATGCGGCCCAACAACTGAACCAATAATATAATGCGTGTCTACCGGATTGTTAATCCAATCTCTAATAGCTTCATTTGTAGCATCTTTTAAAGTTCTACTTCCTGACAATGCCGGAATAACTGTTGCGCCTAGCATTTTCATACGTGCCACATTTGGAGCTTGACGTGCAATGTCAATTTCTCCCATATAAACAATACATTCTAAGCCCATTAAAGCACAAACTGTGGCAGTTGCAACACCGTGTTGCCCAGCACCTGTTTCAGCAATAATTCTATTTTTACCCAACTTTTTAGCCATTAAAATTTGCCCAATGGTATTGTTTACTTTGTGAGCACCAGTGTGACACAAATCTTCACGCTTTAAGTAAATTTTAGTATTGTATTTTTCAGACAAACGCTTTGCAAAATACAAAGGTGTTGGTCGTCCAACATATTCTTTTAGTAATTCATCAAATTCTTTTTTAAAAGAATCTTCCTGCATTATTTTTAAATAATTCTGACGTAATTCTTCTACATTTGGATATAACATTTCGGGGATATAAGCACCACCAAACTGTCCGTAATATCCATTTTCATCTACAAAATAACTCATGATAAATTTTGTTTAAATTCTTTAATATTTGCTATATTTTTAAATGCTGGTTTTATTTCAAAACCACTATTTATATCAATTCCGGCAAAAGCTTTGTGCGAAATATTTTTAATTTCATTCGCATCTACTTTTGAAATTCCTCCACTTAATAAAAACGGCGTTTCTCCTTGGTATTTTTGTAAAACCTGCCAATTAAATTTCACTCCATTTCCACCGTAATCTTTTCCTTTTGTATCAAAAAGAAGAAAATCACATACATTTTGATAGGCTTCTGTTTTAGAAAAATTAAAAGTATCATCAACAGAAAAAGCTTTGAATATTTCTATTTCCTTGTCATTCTGTGTGAAACTAAGAATTTCGCTCTTAATAGATTCTTCACTTTGTTCAGAATGACAAATTACTTTACGCAATTCATCTATATATTCAGGAGATTCGTTTCCGTGTAATTGAACAGCATCCAATTTATTCTCTTCAACAGTTTTTAGCACCTTTTCAACTGATTCATTGACAAAAACACCTACTTTTTTTATTTCAGAAGGAATCTCAATTTCTGGAAAATACGACACAAAACGCTTTGACTTTTTATAAAATATAAAACCTAAATAATTAGGCTTTAATTTTAAAAGCTCCGAAATATTTTCGGCGTCGCGCATTCCGCATACTTTTAGTAACATTTTATTATCCTATTTGTTTAATAAACTCTTGACAACTAAACCCTGGATCCTCAGTTTTCATAAAGTTTTCTCCAATTAAAAAACCTTGAAAACCATATTCTTTTAATCCTGTAATAACTCTTGGATCGCTCAAACCACTTTCTGAAACTTTGATACAGCTATCAGGAATTTGACTTGCTAATTCTATAGAATGCTCTAAATCTACCTGAAAGGTTTTTAAATTTCTGTTATTTATACCAATAATTTTATTGTCTAATTCAATCTTATCTAATTCTTCTTGATTATGCACTTCATACAACACATCTAATCCCAAATCTTCAGCAAGCTTCCCGTAATTTTTCAATTCTTCTTTGGTTAGGCAAGCAGCAATCAATAAAATTACATCTGCACCAATTGCTTTTGCTTCCACAATTTGAAACCCATCAACAATAAAATCTTTACGTAATATTGGTGTGCTTTCTTGTATAGATCGTGCTTTTAAAACATCCATTATGTTTCCCCCAAAAAAATCGTTATCGGTTAAAATGGATTGTGCAGCCACATTTGCTTTAATATATCCTTCAGTAACTTCATCAATGGTTACTTTGTCATTAATAATTCCTTTTGAAGGTGATTGACGTTTAAATTCAGCAATAATTCCTGTGGAACCAACCGATAGTAAACTCTTTTTTAAAGATAAAGGTGTACGTTTAAAATTAGGGCTTTTAACTAATTTTTCAACTTGAACCTCTTTTCTTAATTGTGCAACTTCTTGCTTTTTATGTGCTATTATTTTATCTAAAATATTCATTTTGAATAATTACGAATTTATAATGATTCTTTATTTAATATAACGCTGAAACTTGTTCAGCATAACAATTTAACTTACTAATTTCTTTAAACTTTCCTTTGCTTTTAATCCAAATAATGACTCTTTTACTTCTTCAAAAGCCGTTTCAAAAGACTTATTAGCATCAAACGTTTTTAACGCAAACGCAGCATTTGTAAGCACTGCATTGTTTTGAGCTTCTGTACCTTTTCCATCTATTATTGAAGTAAATATTTTTGCAGATGCTTCTACCGAATTTCCTCCATAAATATCAGCTTGTGCTAACCTTTTCAATCCTAAGCTTTCTGGTGTAATTAATGCTTCACTATTTTTTGTAAATAACTTAAATCCGCTAGTTAGTGAAATTTCATCGTAGCCATCTAAACTATGTACTATTCCATAATTTTGAGAGGTTTCTTGTAATAAATAATTGTAAATTCTGGCAACTTCTAAATTATATACACCAACCATTTGGTTTTGCGGACTACTTGGATTTACCAACGGGCCTAACATATTAAAAAAGGTTTTCATCCCTAATTCTCTACGTACAGGACCAACTGCTTTCATTGCTGGATGAAACAATGGAGCGTGTAAAAAACAAATATTTGCAGACTCAATTTGACGTTTTAAAACATCTTCATTATTGGTAAATTTATATCCCAAAAACTCTAATACATTTGAAGATCCACTTATTGATGACGAACTATAATTTCCGTGTTTAGCAACTTTATTTCCTGTACCCGCAACAATAAAAGATGTAAGAGTTGAAATATTAAACGTGTCTTTTCCATCACCTCCTGTACCACATAAATCAATTGTATTAAAATCAGACAAATCAACTTTTACCGCTAACTCTAATAACGCTTCTCTAAAACCGGCTAGCTCAGCAACGGCAATTGGTCGCATTAAAAACACTGTTAAAAACGATGTAATTTGAGCGTTGTTAAACTTTTCAGCCGCAATATCAATTAATATTGCCTTAGCTTCCTGCTGGGTTAAGCGCTGTTGTTGAAATAATTTATTTAGTATATTTTTCATTTATTTTCTTTTATGAATTTGGTGATTGAAAGAAGTCGAAATCCTTTCAATCAATTGTCACTTCGACTCCGCTCAGCGACCAAAACATTTTTTATTTACAAGCATCAATAAAATTACGTACCATTTTTTCACCTGTTGGTGTTAAAATAGATTCTGGATGAAACTGTACTGCACTAATGTTAAACGTTTTATGTTGAAGACTCATTATATCTCCAAATTCATCAACTGATGTTACTTCTAATTCTGCAGGAAAATCTTTTTTTGAAGCCATCCATGAATGGTAACGAGCGGCATCAAACTCTGCCGGAAAATCCTTATAAATTACCGCATCTTTTTTAGTAATATTCATAGTTGTTGCAACACCGTGAAATACTTCATCCATATTTTCTAAACTTCCTCCAAAAACTTCAGTAATTGCTTGTAAACCCAAACATACCCCAAAAATTGGTTTAATACCTACGTATGTTTTAATGGTTTCTTTTAAAATTCCAGCTTCGTCAGGAATTCCCGGACCTGGAGATAAAATAATAGCATCGTAGGCATTGATAGCTTCTAATGAAATTTCATCATTTCTAAAAACTGCCGGATATTCGCCAGTTATATCTTCAACCATATGAACTAGGTTGTATGTAAATGAATCGTAATTATCTAATATTAAAATCTTCATAGTTTAAATATTTTCTGCTATGGTTAATGCTTTTTTCAAAGCAGCTAACTTATTATTTACTTCTTGCAACTCTCCTTCTTCAGTTGATTTCATTACAATTCCTGCTCCTGCTTGGTAGTATAACGTATTTTGTTTGCTAACAAAAGAACGAATAGCAATGGCCAAATTCACGCTATTATCTAGGCCTATAAAACCAACAGCTCCTCCGTAAAAACCACGTGTTTGATTTTCGTAGGTATCAATTAATTCCATTGCTTTAAATTTTGGAGCACCACTTAAAGTTCCTGCCGGAAATGTGTCTCCAACAATCTCTATAGCTTTTCCTTTTGGTTGCCCTTGAACCGTTGAAACTAAATGAATAACGTGACTAAAATATTGCACTTCTTTAAACACTTCTACATTTACATTACTTGCGTGTTTACTTAAATCATTACGCGCCAAATCTACCAACATTACGTGTTCAGCAGTTTCCTTTTGGTCGTTAGATAATTTCTCTCCTAACAAAATATCTTTGGCCATATCACCGGTTCTTCTAAATGTTCCGGCAATTGGGTTTATAATTGCTTTTTCTGAATCTATTTTAATTTGAGCTTCAGGTGAAGATCCCATAAGTTTAAAACTTCCATAGTCAAAATAGAACAAATATGGTGACGGGTTTATAGAACGTAAGGCTCTGTAAACGTTAAAATCGTCTCCTGAAAATGATTGCTGAAACTGACGTGACAGTACTATTTGAAAAACATCGCCTCTTTTACAATGTTGTTTTGCTTTGGCAACATTATTTTTAAAATACTCGTCTGTACAGTTTGAAGATTCTTCTCCTTTAATTTCAAATTTATACAGTCCGTAAGTTCTTGCATTTATTAAAGTTTGAATTTCTTCAATTCTTGACTCTTCACCTTCTTCAAGATTTTCAATCAAGGTTAATTCATCATTAAAATGATTGATTGCAATAATAAAACGAAAGAAACTAAATTGTAAATCTGGAATTTCAGAAGCCGCTTCTTCAGCCTTTAATTTTATTGTTTCAAAATACTGAATTGAATTGTAAGAAAGGTATCCATAAAAACCATTAAATGCTTTTATACGTTCATCGCAAGTTACATCAACCGTATTTTTATAGGTATCAAAAATGGTATAAAAATCTCTATTTATTTCTTTAGCATCTAACTCTTTACCTTTGTAACTATACGTAAACTTATTTTTATCAGCTTTTAAGGTAACAATAGGCTCTGCACAAATAAATGTAAAACTTTCTTCTTTACTATGGTAGTCTGAACTTTCTAACAACAAACTATTGGCATATTTATCTCTAATTTTAGAATACATTCCTACAGGAGTAATTGTATCTGCCAATTGTTGTTTTGAAATTGTTTTAAACTTTAATTTCTTCATATCTTTTCAATAAAAAAGGACTTATCACGAGATAAGTCCTTTTGTTTATATTGTTAATTAAATATATATAGGTTGCTTCTCGCTTATTGCATAAGAGAGTTCCACCACCAATTCATATTTAATGTATTATTCTTCATTTGTTGACAAATTTAGCATAGATTTTTGATTATGCAAATTATTCATTCAAAATTATTTAAGAAAAACAAATCAATAAGTAATTCTTATATACTTTAAAGTAAACTCAAAATTTGAACTACAATTATTAAAAGTACCATAGCAATAGGATATACTGTCGCATAGGCAACAGCAGGAGCGTCTGTATCTACCATATTATCTACCGCAGCTAAACCTGGTGTACTTGTCATACTTCCTGTAAGAGTTCCTAACAAGGTTAACAAATTCATTTTCATAAAATAACGCCCAACAATGGTTGCTAAAATCATTGGAAACAAAGTTATTATAATACCGTACCCAAACAATTCCATTCCATATTCATTAAACGTTGTCATTAAGCTTGAACCTGCACTTGTACCAACTGCAGCTAAGAAAAATAACAAACCAAACTGACGTAATAATTGATTGGCAGCTCCAGTCATTGTCCACATAATAGGTCCTGTTTTACCAGTACGACCTAAAATTAAACCAACTAATAAAATTCCTCCGGTTAAACCAAGACTAAACGTAAAACTTCCAAAACTAATACTTAATTTACCTACTAATATACCTAGTAAAATACCAGCAGCAATAGGGAAAAAGTCGGTACTTGAAAGCTTACGATCATCGTCTCCAAAAATACGACTCACGTTTTTCATATTTCCTTGGTTACAAACAACTACTAACTTATCACCAAACTGTAATTTTGAAGCTGGCGTTGGAGAAATATTAATACCCGATCTTCTAATTCTAGTAACCGTAGCATTGTAGGTATTTAAAATATTTAACTGTCCCAAGGTTTTCTTAACTACATCTTTGTTTGTAACTAAAACTGAACGAACTTCATAATTTTTATCTGAAGGAATTGCCTCGTCTGATTCAGGGCCAACCAAAATATTTACTCTCTCTAAAGCATCAGAAGTTCCAACTGCTTTAATAATATCACCTTTTCTCAACACCAAACCTTTTGAAGGAGCTATTACTGTATTTTTATGCATTACCCTTGAAATAACCGCCTTGGTCATAAAACGAATGTTTAATTCACCTAAACTTTTACCAATCACATTTTCATTTTCAACAACGTAATATTTTCTTAAAATCTCTGGGTGCTCTAAGGCAATTTCAGCATTGTATTTTTTTTCTTCCTCTGCTACCTTTACTCTAATAAATTTAGGCATTAAGCTTACAAAAAGTATAACACCAATTACACCAAACGGATAACCAATACCATAACCAATTGAAGCCATAGGAGATCCTGTAGTATCAATTGCTGCAGCTAAACCAGGTGTACTTGTTAGAGAACCGTTTAACAAACCTATTGTTAAACTTTTATCTATACCGCCAAAATAATACACGCAAAATGTAAGTACTCCCGCGCTAATAATTAAAACGGTGGCTAATAATGCTAATTGCCTACCATTTTGCTTGAATGATTCAAAAAAACTGGGGCCGGCTTGAATTCCAATAGTAAAAATAAAAAGTACCAATCCTAAATATTGAAAATCCTTCGGAATTTGATATCCATAATGGCCAAAAACCAATGCAACAAAAATAACTGCTGAAACATCTAATGAAATTCCTTTTATCTTAATTCTACCTATAATAAAACCAATTGCAATAATTAAAAACAGAACAAAATAGCTGTTTGATAACAAATTCATATATTAAATTTTAAAGTACAAAATTAAACAGTTATTTGTACAAGACCGTCATTTATTTTTCGAATTAACGAAAGCGATTGAATGTGCATAATTACACATAAACCCGTAAAAATTACACATAAATATTAAAAATAAGCAAATATAGTCTCTTATTTTTATCAAAAAAAAAGCTCAAGTTAAACTTGAGCTTTTAAATTCATTTTTTTATTTATTCAAGAGATCCTAAATAACGTTCAGCATCTAAAGCAGCCATACAACCGGTTCCGGCAGCAGTTACGGCTTGTCTATATTCTTTATCTTGAACATCTCCTGCCGCAAAAACACCAGGAAGATTTGTTTTTGTTGATTTTCCTTTTGTTATTAAATAACCGGTTTCATCCATATCTAAAGAACCTTTAAAAATATCAGTATTTGGTTTATGACCAATAGCTATAAAAACTCCAGTAACATCAATTACTTCTTTCTCACCAGTTTGATTATTTACAGCTCTCACTCCTTCAACAACATTTTCACCTAAAACCTCATCAATTTCAGTATTAAATTTCACTTCAATATTTGGAGTTTTATCAACTCTGTGTTGCATTGCTTTTGAAGCTCTCATATAATCTTTACGAACTAACAATGTAACTTTATTACAAATGTTAGATAAATATGTTGCTTCTTCAGCCGCAGTATCTCCAGCACCAACAACAATTACGTCTTGTCCTTTATAAAAGAAACCATCGCAAGTAGCACAAGCTGAAACACCTCCACCAATTAAACGTTGTTCACTATCTAATCCTAAATATTTTGCAGTTGCTCCTGTTGAAACAATAATAGTTTCAGCTTCAATTATTGTAGTTTCATCAATAGTAACTTTATGAATACCTCCAACTTCATTACTAAAATCAATTTTAGTAGCTAAACCAAATCTAACTTCAGTTCCAAAACGCTCTGCCTGTTTTTTTAAATCTTCCATCATTGCAGTTCCATCAGTTCCATTTGGATATCCCGGGAAATTATCAACCTCAGTAGTTGTTGTTAATTGACCTCCCATTTGCATTCCTGTATACATAACTGGTTTTAAATCTGCTCTTGAAGCATATATGGCAGCAGTATAACCTGCAGGCCCTGAACCAATAATTAAACATTTTATTCTTTCAATTGTATCAGACATTGTATTTATATTTTGATTTAATAATAAACAAATTTATATGAAAAATTAAGAACTAAACACTATTGTTTATAATTTTTCACAATACAATTATAAGAAAGAACAATAGATACAATCGTGTAATTATAGTTACATTTATCTTTTTGATTACATCTACTTTTACACCTTATAAATTAATAAAAATGATTACCAAACAAATAATACATTTAGAAGAAATTCAAAACTTAATTGCAGCAAACCCAGCAGTATTGGTTTATTTTAACACACAAAGCTGCAGTGTTGGTGAAGCTTTTTTACCAAAAGTAGAAGAATTAGTGCTTTCTTCATTTCCAAAAATAAAAATGTTTACTGTAGATTTGAATACTTCTCCTGAAATAGCTGCTTTTTTCAACGCTTTTGTAGAACCCACAATTTTAGTGTTTTACGACGGAAAAGAAACCGTTAGAAAAAGTAGAAATATAGGTGTTTATGAGTTGAAAGAAGCTGTTGAAAGACCCTACAAATTAATTTTTGAATAATTACTTGCAGAATGTTTTTTTAGTTTTATATTTGCAAACCGAAAATCATTCGGGGTGTAGCGTAGCCCGGTTATCGCGCCACGTTTGGGACGTGGAGGCCGCAGGTTCGAATCCTGCCACCCCGACAAAAAAAATTAAAAAAGCTTGCAAGTTAATCCCAAATTAATTTAATTTGCATCGCAAAAAATAGGCCGATGTAGCTCAGCTGGCTAGAGCAGCTGATTTGTAATCAGCAGGTCGTGGGTTCGAGTCCCTCCATCGGCTCAAAAATCCTCTTCATTTGAAGAGGATTTTTTATTTTAAACAGTTTACTTCCTCCTGTTTATTTAAAAAAAATCTAAATTTCATTACAATCATTCATATCCTATTATATTTGATTAAATTTGCGATGAAATTAAACGAAACGTTACATGCTTATTATTGGAATTGCTGGAGGAACAGGAAGTGGAAAAACAACTGTAGTAAATCAAATTTTAAATGAATTACCTGCTGATGAAGTTTGTGTAATATCACAAGATTCATATTACAAAGAAACGCATCATTTGTCATACCAAGAAAGAACAAAAATTAACTTTGACCATCCAAAAGCTATTGATTTTGAACTATTGGTATCACACATTACAAATTTAAAAAATGGTGAAATTATTGAGCAACCTGTATACTCTTTTGTAACGCATGACCGTGTAAAAGACACACTAATTACACACCCTCGAAAAGTACTAATTATTGAAGGTATTTTAATTTTTAACAGTAGAGAATTACGTGATTTGTGCGACATAAAAGTATTTGTACACGCTGATGCTGATGAACGTTTGATAAGACGTGTTAGACGTGATATTGAAGAACGTGGACGCGATGTAAACGAAGTATTATCGCGCTACCAAAATACTTTAAAACCAATGCATCAACAATTTATTGAACCAACAAAAAATTATGCTGACATTATAATACCTAATGACCGTTATAATACTGTAGCTGTAGATATTGTTAGAACCGTTATTAGCCAGAAACTGTAATTATGACATTCAAACAATTAAAAAATAAACCTATTTTTAAAGTTCTTACCAATAGATACTTTATTATTTTATCCATTTTTATTGTTTGGATGCTGTTTTTTGATGAAAACTCTTGGCTTAATCACAGAGAATTTGACAAAGACATTGATAAATTAATAAGCGAAAAAAATCATTACAAATCTGAGATTTATAAAGACAGCCTTCTGGTAAAAAAACTTGAAGACAAAACAGAGTTAGAAAAATTCGCAAGAGAAAAGTACCACATGAAAAAAGAAAACGAAGAGATTTACTTAATTCAATACGATACGCTAAAAAAAGATTAGCACAACTTTAAGTTCTCTTTCAAAATTCAATTTCTTATTTTTGAATTGTATTTAATACACCATAAAACATGAGTAACCCTATTACAAATGATTTTGAGCCAAGCTCTGCAGCCGCTTGGAAACAAAAATTACAATTTGAATTGAATGGTGCCGACTACAGTAATACACTACTCACTAAAACAAATGAGGGCATTACCATAAAACCCTTTTATCACCTAGACAATTTTGAAAAGTTAATTATTCCAACAACACCTTACACTTTCAAAATTTGCCAAAAAATAAATATCGCTTCAGAAAAAGCTGCAAATGAAATAGCTGTAAACGCAATTAAAAATGGTGTAAAAGCGTTAAAATTTGAGGCAACAAAGCCTTTTGTTATTGATGAATTATTTCAAAATTCACTAAACAAAAACATTGATTTTCATTTTCAATTAACATTTTTAAATGAAGACTTTATACATAAACTTATTGCCACGCTAAAAGACGAAACGGTTTTTCTAAATATAGATATTATTGGAAACCTAGCAGAAACAGGTAACTGGCACACATCTTTAACGAGCGATTTTAAAATTATTGAAGATCTACTTCAACAAAATAATTTAAAAAGTTTTATAAGTGTAAATTCAAATATCTATCAAAACGCTGGCGCAAATATTGTTCAGCAAATTGCATATACTCTAGCACATGCAAACGAATATATTCACAAATTTGGCGCAAATACAGCATCAAAAATCCAATTTAATTTTGCTACTGGAAGTCATTATTTTTTTGAAATAGCAAAAATTAGAGCTTTTAGATACTTACACAAGTTAATTTTAAATGAATACAACTGTACTGCAAACGCTCAAATTTATTGCGAACCAAGCTTAAGAAACAAAACATTACTTAATTTTCAATTAAATAAATTAAGAGTCACAACTGAAAATATGAGCGCAATTATAGGTGGATCAAACACCATTGCAAACCACACAAATAATCCTTTATTTTTCAATAAAGACAATAATAATTTTCAGCGATTAAATGAAATCTCAAAAAACATTTCTTCTTTAAATGTAGAAGACATAACTACAGATTCTTATTTTATTGAATCAATTACCAAACAATTAGCCGAAAAAGCGTTGACTATTTTTAAAGATATTGAAAAAAGTGGCGGATTTTTATCTCAATTAAAATCTGGAACAATTCAACGAAAAATAAAAGAAAATGCTTTAAAAGAGCAAGAACAATTTAAAACTGGCGAGCTAAGTTTACTAGACTCAAATAAGTTTATTCAAAATAAAACTAATAGCACACATACTTTAAATACAAATCCGTTTACACCTAAAAAACCTTACAAAACACTAATTATTCCTATAAGTCCAACTCGCTTAGCTGAAAAACTAGAGCTTAAAAAATTCAAGTATGAAGCGTAAAGACTTTTCAAATTTAAAATTAGCTGTTCAAAAGGAAAAAGAAACTTATTTTGATCACGAAGAATTTATTGCAGGTACACCACCTTATTTAAGAGGTGTTCAGGCAAGTATGTATTTACAAAATCCTATTATAAATAGCATTCTTATAGCTGCACCTTCTCCTGAAAAATGCAATGCCATTCTTAAAGATAATATTTCAAAAGGCGAAAAATCATTTACATTTAACTTCAACCTTAATTCAGAAAAAAAAGCGGAGAACGGTGGTATTATTTTAAATTCTACTGAAGATATTCAACAATTATTTAAAAATACAAACCTACAAAATTTAGACATCACCATAAGTTCAAACGGAAATACCCAAACAATACTTTCGTTATTATTAAAGGGTCTAAAAGAATTAAATATTCCTTATGAAAACCTTAAAATAAGTGTTTTATTCGCTATTGGAAATAACGAAGAAAGTATTGATGATATTTTTAGCTACAGCTCTTCTCGTATACCAAAACTAAACACTATTATACTTTCAAGTAATCCATCAAACACAATTTCTTCTGAAGTTGAATTGGCTAATTTACTTACTACAGTGGCCGTTTTCTTGAAAAAAAACACTTCACACAAAACATCAATTGACAGCCTTGCTAACATTATTTCTTTCAACTTAAATACAAGCAAAAATCATTTTGAAGATATTGCCAAAATGAGAGCTGCTCGTCTACTTTGGGCAAAAACAATGCAACAGTTCAATCCTAAAAACCAGCAGTCATCAGCTTTAAAACTATTCACTAACACAACTAATATTATTGATGTTTTAACAGCTTTTTTAGGTGGATCACAACGTTTAAACTCCTTAAAAACTTCGCAATTATTTATTGAAGAAGAAACAAACATATTAAAAACAGTTGACCCGTGGGCAGGCTCTAAAATAATTGAAAAAAGAACTTTAGAAATTATCAACAACACCTGGAATTTAATAAAAAGCTAATAAAGTTTTAAAACAATTCAACAACTCAAAAACTATAGAAGACTAAAAAATCCTAAATTTTTAAATTTGATTGCAATAGCATTCAAAAAAAATATTAAATTAGAAGTTATTATTAATACAATACACTTTTAAAGCTCACAAATAAAAATATTAGGAAAATGTCAGAAAATTATTTCAAAAAGTACCCAAACCAAGAAGGATTTTTCAATGAATACGGTGGAGCGTTTATTCCTCCGCAACTTGAAGAAGAAATGAAAAAAATTAATGATGCTTATTTTTCAATAAGCAAATCGCATAAATTTATTTCTGAACTTAGAGATATTAGAAAACATTTTCAAGGAAGACCTACACCTGTTTACCATTGCCACAGATTATCTCAAAAATATGGCGGTCAAATTTATTTAAAAAGAGAAGACTTAAATCATACAGGTGCACATAAATTAAACCATTGTATGGGTGAAGCATTATTAGCAAAACACCTAGGCAAAAAGAAATTAATTGCTGAAACTGGTGCAGGACAGCACGGTGTTGCATTGGCCACTGCGGCTGCTTACTTTGGTTTAGAGTGTGAAATTCATATGGGTGAAGTTGATATTGCAAAAGAATATCCAAATGTACTTCGCATGAAAATTTTAGGTGCAACTGTTGTACCCGCTACACACGGATTAAAAACATTAAAAGAAGCTGTTGATAGTGCTTTTGGAGCATATTTAGAAGATCCTATAAATACTATTTACTGTATTGGATCAGTCGTTGGTCCTCACCCATTTCCAATGATGGTTCGCGACTTTCAACGTGTGGTAGGTATTGAAGCTAAAGATCAGTTTTTTGATATGACTGGAGAACTTCCTGACAATGTTATTGCTTGTGTTGGTGGAGGAAGTAACGCTATTGGAATATTTTCGGCATTTTTAGAAGACGATGAATGCAAATTATTTGGAGTTGAACCAGCAGGAAAATCTCTTGAAACTCTTGGAGATCACGCGGCAACAATGACCTTAGGATCACCAGGAATTATTCACGGATTTAAATGTTACACACTGCAAGATGAAAAAGGAGAACCTGCTCCAGTACATTCTATTGCAAGCGGTTTAGATTATCCGGGTGTTGGTCCAGAACACAGCATGTTGAAAGATTTAGACAAAGTAACCTACGAAAGTATTTCTGACAAAGAATGTATTGATGCCTTTTTTGAATTAAGCCGAATGGAAGGTATTATTCCTGCTTTAGAAAGTGCACACGCAGTTGCGTACGCCTTAAAACTGGCAAAAGAAAACCCAAAACAATCAATATTGGTGAATTTAAGCGGTAGAGGAGATAAAGATTTAGATTATGTAGTGGAAAACTACGAAATTCCGAAATAAAAATTTTCAATTCATTTCATTTAAAAAGAGGCATATAATTCATTTATATTGCCTCTTTTTTTTAAACGTTCAGTGCTAATTAAACAATAACTGCTTTTACACCTACAAAATATATGTACTTCTCTTATAGAAAAATTTAAGAACACTTTAATAAAAATTACAAATACTAGATTAAAAATATATAGTAATATTGCCCCATAAAACTATTAATTATGAAAACATTTGTAAAAACCTTTTTCCTTTTTATTGTTACTACAACAATTTTTTCTCAAGAAAAAAACACTACTATTGAAAACTTTTCAGCAATAGATGATACCGGAACTCTTTGGGAATCTTCAACAATTACTACTGACTTTTTAGTTGTTTATTTTTATCCTGCTGCAATGACAGGTGGTTGTACAAAACAAGCGTGTGCCTACCGAGATGACAAAAGTACTTTTGATGACTTAGGTATTTCTATAGTAGCAATTAGTGGTGATGACGTATCTAACTTAAAACACTTTAAAGAAGCTTATCAGTTAAATTTCCCTTTATTATCTGACTCTAATGGAGAAATTTCAAAACAATTTGGAGTTCCTACAAGAGATGGCGGATCTATAAGTCGTGAAATTAATGGTGAAGATTTTTTATTATCAAGAAATATTACAACTCCACGTTGGACTTTTGTATTAGATAAGGATAGAAAAATTATCTATAAAAATGCTCAAGTAAATGCTGCTGAAGACAGTAAAAAAGTACAAGAAGTTATTCAAAACTACAAACAAGCTAAATAGCTTTCACAAGCTTTAAATAAAGTTTCTCCCAATTTTAAGTGAAACATTGAGAGAAACTTTATAACATCACGTAGCTTTCAAAGATTTTTGTAGCCAAATCATTAATAAAACAGCTACAAAACCCAAACCACCCATTAAATACCAATTGGCTTCATAGCCAAATCTATCAATAATTTCCATTCCTGTTTTAGCACTAAAAATATGCGCAAAAGAAAAAGCCATTGCGTACAATGCTAAATAACGGCCTTCTTTGCCATTTGGAGCTCTATTCATTGCAAAATTATTAGTAAAAGGAAATGCTAACATTTCACCAACGGTAATAAACAGCATACCTATTATTAACACACCAAACCAAGAAGATACATTCAATATTAAAAAACTCAAAGCAAACAATACTAAGCTCCAAGTTATAATTCTCATTTTATTTAATAATTTCTGCTCAATAAAATGAATTAAAGGCATTTCTAATAAAAAAATTAAAAAACCATTAAGTGACATTATCAATCCTATTTGCACTTCAGTCAATGCATGTATTTCTTTATAATACAGAGGTATTGTGGTAAACAACTGTAAAAACACAAAGCCCATTAAAAATACAACCGCCAAAAAAATCCAATAAGGTTTATCATGATAAACAGACCTAAAATCGTCTCCCATTTCGGTATTGTCTTTTTCAATTTTAACATGAAATTCTTTTTGTTTTAAAACTAATAACATTAAAACCACTGCAGATATACAAGTAATACCATCTACCCAAAACAAACCCGAATAATTAAGTGAAGCAATAATTAAACCACCTAAAAATGGTCCAAAAGAAAAACCTAAATTAATAGCTAAACGAATTAATGTTAATGATCTTGTTTGATTCTCAGGCTTACTATACGCTTTTAGTGATACAAACATAGCAGGTCTAAAAATATCTGCAACTACCATTGTAGTAAAAATACCAAAAACAAACCCTTCAAATGAAGTTACAAATTGCAAACCTATAAACATGAAACCAGTTAGCATTAAACTCCATATCATTACTTTATAAAACCCAAATGCATCTGTTAGCTTACCACCTAAATATGAACCTAACAAAGACCCAACACCAAAACTTGTCATAATCCAACCAACTTGGCTTAGTGACAATTTCAAATCTTCAGTTAAATACAACGACAAAAATGGCAACACCATAGTTCCCGCTCTATTTATAAATGTAATAAAGGCCAACCACCAAACTTCTATTGAAAGCCCGCTAAATGATTCTTTATATGAACTAACTATTTTTTTTACCATAGCATAAAATTAAAAAACCCAGCTCTTGGCTGGGTTTAAAATGAATTGATATTATTTATTTACAAACAACTATAATACATATATAACCCCAAAGTCTCTAACAGACTTCTTAATTACGGTTCTATATAGTTTACAATTATTCATTATTATCTTTAGTAAGCCTCAAAACTACAAAATTATTTCAATTAAGCGTAAATTGTAACTTATATTTGTTTCATTGTATTAAATTTATACTTTATGAAAAAACGATCAATCATTTTAGTACTTTTTGTTTTGGTAATAACAAGTTGTAGCCCAACGTACCAGCAATTTTACAATTCACATAAAAACGATGTGAATTCAACAGCATTTCAAATGCCTAGATTTTTAGTGAATATTTTAGGAGGGTTATCTCCGGAAACCAATTCGTTTTTTAAAAACATGAACGATTTTAGCTATATTACATTAAAAAATGTTAGTCCAGAAGAATGGGAACTTATAAATATTGAAATCAATTCTATCACTAATAAAAAGTATACAGATATATTACGAAAAACCGAAATTGACCAAAAAACTATCATTTCAGCGAAAGAAATAGATGGTATTGTAAAAGAACTTATTTATTTCAAGTATCAAAACAACAACGTAAATTCCTTTTACATAAAAGGAAATTTTGACTCCAATAAAATAGAACAATTAGTCTCTAATAACGAGTTCGAAAATTTATCTTCTAAGTTACTAGAATACCAAAATTAACACGCATTTATCAAAATTTATAAAACCTCAATAATGAAAAATTTACTTTTTTTAATTTCACTTGCATTACTAATTACCAACTGCAGCAAACCTAAGCACACTTATGAAGAATCAATTAAACAATTTCAATACGAATTAAATACGCAATATGCAGATGCAGAAGAATCACCTTTAACAAAGGAAGATTTACCAACATTTAAGTCTTTAGATTTTTTTGAAATTGACAAATCATATCAAATAGAAGCTGAACTAGAACTAACTCCTGAATCGCCAATTTTTGAAATGCAAACTACCACAGATCGTTTGCCGTTGTATAAAAAATACGGAATTGCTCACTTTACAATAAATGGTCAAACATGTAGCTTAAGTTTATATGAAAGTCAAAATTTTCAAAACGCTTTAGACCATGAAAACTTGCTATTTGTACCATACAACGATTTATCTAACGGAAAAACAAGTTATAGTGGTGGACGCTTTATTGATATTGAAATTCCTTCTGCTGGAAGCAAAACAATTATTATTGATTTTAACAAATCATACAATCCGTATTGTGCTTACAATCATAAGTATTCTTGTCCTATTCCTCCTTCAGAAAACAACTTACCTGTTGCCATTCCGGTTGGTGTAAAATCATATGGTAAACACCATTAAAAAAAGGCTTCATTGAAATAACAATGAAGCCTTTTTTTATAAGAATAAATGAATTCTTAATGCTGATTTAAACGAAAATCAGGATACGCATCCATTCCATGCTCGTGAATATCTAATCCATCTTGCTCTTCTTCTTTACTTACTCGTATACCTTGTGTACTTTTCAATGTTTTTATAATTGCATATGCACTAATTAAACAAAATACACTAACTGAAAACACACCAATAGCTTGATAACCAAATTGTTTCCAACCAGCAAGCTCACCAAAAATACCAACAGCCAAAGTTCCCCAAACACCACAAATTAAGTGCACAGCAATAGCACCTACAGGATCATCTAATTTCATCTTATCAATTAAAGCTACACCTAAAACAATTAAGGCTCCTGCAATAAACCCAATAATAATTGAATCTGTTACACTCATAACATCAGCTCCAGCAGTAATTCCAACTAAACCACCTAATACACCATTTAAAAACATTGACAAATCATATTGTTTGTATTTAAATAATGAAACTAAAAATGCAGATAAACCACCAGATGCAGCAGCAATACAAGTTGTAACCAATACTAAAGATGTTTTCCCTGGATCAGCAGAAAGCACAGAACCTCCGTTGAAACCAAACCAACCTAACCAAAGTAAAAATACACCAGCTGTTGCAAAAGGCATATTATGCCCTGGAATAACCCCAATAGATCCATCTTTTTTAAATTTACCTATTCTAGCTCCTAATAACCAAACAGCTACTAATGCAGCCCAACCTCCAACAGAGTGTACTAAAGTAGAACCAGCAAAATCATAAAACCCAGCTTCAGAAACTACTTCTCCAGCCTCATTTACAACATTACCTAGCGTAGAAAGCCATCCTCCACCCCATTGCCAAGAACCAACAATTGGATAAATTAAACCAACATAAATGAATGTAAAAATCATAAATGCACCTAATTTCATACGTTCAGCAACTGCTCCTGAAACAATTGTTGCTGCAGTAGCGGCAAACATTGCTTGAAACAGAAAATCAGTCCAATAAGTATACCCTCCATCTGCATAATCAGCTGACAAACCATTTTCAGGTAAATTTAAGCCAAATAGGTCGAAAAAATAATCAGGTATTACCCCACCAATAAAAGAATCTGGGTACATTAAGTTAAATCCAACTAGGGTGTATAACACCAACCCAATTGAAATGATAAACACATTTTTAAACAATATGTTAATCGTATTTTTTTGACGTGTTAATCCAATTTCTAAGAATGAAAAACCTAAGTGCATTAAAAACACTAAGGCTGTACATATCATCATCCATACATTATTTACCGTAAATAAAGTAGCCTCCATAATATAATTATCTATTTTTTAAAATTTTATTTAAGTGAATCAGATCCACATTCTTTTGTCCTTATTCTATATGTTTCTTCAATTTCTGAAACAAATATTTTTCCATCACCAACAACTCCTGTATATGCAGACTTTAGTAAAGCATCTATAGTTCTTTCTAAAAAAGCATCAGAAACTACAATTGACAAATATCTTCTTTGGATATCAGCAGTACTATAACTTACGCCTCTATATACATGACCTTGCTTTTCATTTCCAACTCCGGTTACATCCCAATAGCTAAAAAAGTTAACTTCAATTTCATGCAAAGCCTCTTTAACTTCGTCAAATTTAGATTTGCGAATAATCGCTTCAATTTTCTTCATAATTACTTAAATATTTGGTTAAACAAAGTCAAAAATATATTTTTTATTTATTACCCCCTAATTTTTTGAGGGGGCAACTTAAATTTTTACATTTATTTTTAATAATCACCCCGTTTATTAAATAATACATAAAAAATTATTTTATTTCATATTTATACAAAAAAAGCGCCCGATGGAAAACCATCGGGCGCAAACCAAACTTAATATATGAGAATTGATCGATAACAATATGAATCTTATACTATTTTTAAGGTTTTAAAAATCATTAGATTCAAATTCCATATGTTGTAAAACTTTATTTTTCTTAGAATGAGTAAATTGCTGCAATTAAGAAAGATGATAAGTTATCTGAAGCCATTCCATCTGCATCTACATAAGGCATTGCATCACTCCAAGAATCTAATCTGATCTCAGGCTTAATTGTTAAGTTTTCAACACTATAACTACCTGTTAAAGTAAGACCTAAAACACTTTCATCAGCATTTGCATCACCGTGTAATCCAAAGTACTCACCTCTTAATCCTACAGAAAAAGCATCAGAAGCAGCTAACTGAGGGTATAATGCAACTCCGTAGAATCCAGACCCATCATTATCATTATATGCTGCATTGATTCCAAAGAAGAATGAATCAGTAACATCAAATCCACCAGTATAATCAATTTCAAAACCTAAACCATCATTACTTCCACTATCATAGTATAAGTTAAGGTATTGACCTTTGTAACCTAATTGAGCACCAAGTGCATATTCACCAGTAAATGAAGTATTATTAGTATCCCAAGGGTTAGTTAATGCTAACATTAAACTAAAATCATCAGATAATGCAAAGTCAGCTTTTATACCTACGTGAGAAAAAGGACCACTAGAGAATAAATATGAAGTACTGTAGTTAAAGTTTGCCACAGGAGAAATAACTTCATATCCTAAGAATGTATTAAATCTACCCATTGTAAGTGTTGTTTTATCAGAAACATTGTAGTATACATATGCTTGATTAACAATACCATCAACAATATCAGAGTTAAAAGTTGCACTAGCACCTCTTGGACCAGTAACTAAATCAAGTACAGCACCTACTTTTTCCCCTTCATAAGAAAAAACTACGTTCCCCATACCTACTGCAAATCCAGAATTTTCTGCAAACGCTGTTCCAAATGACTGACCGTCATTATCTGAAGCTGATAAGTATGATTGATAATAAGCATCAACAGAACCACTTACTGTAAATTTCTTTGCTGCTTCCTCTTCCTGTGCACTCATAGTACCTACTGAAAGTACCGCTGCAAATGCTAAAACTATTTTATTAATTGTTTTCATAATTTATGTTCTTGTTTTAATTTAATTAATGTTCTTAAAAAATTTAATTAGTTGTAAACGTTTGATTTGTGTTCGTGGATATCTAATCCATCTACTTCTTCTTCTTTAGAAACTCTAAGACCAATTGTTTTCTTTAAAGTAAATAATACAATAAATGATGTTACAACAGCCCAAGCTCCAATAGCTAATACTCCAATAGCTTGAACTCCTAATTGAGCAAATCCACCACCGTAAAGTAAACCTCCGTCAGTTGCAAATACACCTACTAATAATGTACCAATTGCACCACACACACCGTGTACAGAAACAGCTCCTACTGGATCATCAATTTTTAATTTTTTATCAATAAAGTCAATTGAGAATACCATTACAGCACCACCAATAATTCCTATTATTAATGCACCTACTGGGCTTACCGCTGCACAACCTGCAGTAATAGCAACTAATCCTGCTAAAGCACCATTCAATGTCATTGAAATATCTGGTTTTCCATAAGAAATCCAAGTTACAATCATTGCTGTTACAGCTCCTGCTGCTGCTGCTAAATTTGTAGTAATTAATACTCCTGCAACTGCATTAGCACTATCACCTGAAATTGCTAACTCAGAACCAGCGTTAAAACCAAACCAACCTAACCAAAGGATTAAAACCCCTAAAGCTCCAATTAGTATGTTATGACCTGGAATTGCATTAGACACTCCATTTGTATATTTTCCAATTCTTGGACCTACTAAAATTGCACCAACTAAAGCTGACCATCCACCAACTGAATGCACTACTGTTGAACCTGCAAAATCAATAAAACCTAGTTCAGTTAACCAACCTTCACCTTGCCACACCCAGTGACCTGAAATTGGGTAAATAACTACCGTCATAATAAATGAGAAGATGATGTATGTTGAGAATTTTGTTCTTCCTGCTACGGCTCCAGAAACAATAGTTGCTGCTGTTGCTGCAAAAACAGTTTGAAAGAACAAGTTATGCATATCTTCTGTATTGTCATAAAATAAAGTAGGAGAACCGATAAAAGAACCGATAGTTTCTCCGTACATAACTGTATATCCGATAGCCCAAAAACCGATACTACCGATACACAAGTCCATAATATTTTTCATTATAATATTCCCTGCGTTTTTTGATCTGGTAAAACCAGTCTCAACAAGCGTAAATCCAGCCTGCATAAAAAACACTAAAATCCCGCAGATTACTATCCACATTAAATCTAAAACAGCGTTAGCTTCCATAATATTTTTGTTTAAATTGTTTTATTAG
The DNA here is from genome assembly GCF_042679665.1 of Lutibacter holmesii. Classification (NCBI taxonomy): domain Bacteria; kingdom Pseudomonadati; phylum Bacteroidota; class Flavobacteriia; order Flavobacteriales; family Flavobacteriaceae; genus Lutibacter; species Lutibacter holmesii. The sequence continues at coordinate 853,586 of NZ_JBHTMV010000003.1, read as the reverse complement.
TTTTCGGTAATTATTTTACCGCTTCAATACCTTTTTCTTTTGTTCTAATTCTATAAGTCTCTTCAACATTTGAAACAAATATTTTACCATCACCCACAGAACCTGTAAAAGCAGATTTTAAAACAGCATCTACAGCTATTTCCAAAAACGGATCAGAAACCACGATTGATAAATACCTGCGCTGAATATCAGTAGTACTATAGCTAACACCTCTATAAACATGTCCTTGCTTTTCATTTCCAACACCAGTTACATCCCAGTAACTAAAAAAATTAACTTCGATTTGATGTAAAGCGTCTTTCACTTCCTCAAATTTTGATTTTCGAATAATAGCTTCGATTTTTTTCATAATAAAAAAGATTTTTATAATTGATTTCGAGTCAAATATATATACATAATATTTTACCCCCTAATTTTTAAGGGGTGAAAATATCATTTTTACGCTTATTTAATTTTTACCCCTATTTTTTTAGAGGTATAATAATTATTAAGTATTTTTTAAATAATTATTAAATTTTAAAGAAAAGAGGTTTTGAAAAAGTTTGGCAAAAAATTAACAAGAAAAAAATTTACTATGCTATTTTAACATCTAAACAGTATAAAATTAACTTCAGCATAACTGAAAAAGCGCTTAAGGTTAATTTAGTTAATAAAAAAGAGGAATTTTAAACTATTTTCGAAATATAGAAACCTAAAAAAACAGCAACAAAACCTAATAATAAGGTTCCAAATGTATAAGGTAAGAAAGATAAATAATCACCACTTTTTAAAAATAAATGATTTTCATAAGCAAAAGCGGCAAAAGTTGTAAAGCCTCCACAAAAACCAGTTACTAAAAATAAGGTAGTAGCATGTGATAAATTTGATGTTTTTGAAAGATACCCAAACACCATACCTATTATTAAGCTTCCTAAAATATTTGCCAACATTGTTCCATAAGGAATTGAAGTTTCCATGTTATTTAACCATTTACCCAATAAATAGCGTACAACACTTCCTAAACCTCCTCCTACAAAAACTAGTAAGGCTTGCTTCATGGCATTAAAGTTTTATGTTCTCACAATCAGCCCAACTCCATTTACCTATTACAGTTCCATTGTTTAATATTAAAACACCTGGATTTGATCGTATAATTGTTTTTAACATTGTTTCATCACCAAAAAGCATCTCAAAATTTAAATTGAAATTATTTTTAATTTCTTGGTATTCTTCATCCATAGAAGACGATAAACCATAAACGGTATAACCTTCCTTTATAGCATCATCTGTAACTTTTTTAATACCGGTGAAACCTTGCAAATCACTTTTTGATAAATTGTATGCTATTACTAACATTATTTTATCTTCAGATAAAATAACTTCTGTTAAATCTTCACCTTCAACAGATTCTAAATAAAAATCATGGATTGGTGGCTCTTCCTCACCTTTATATTCCATTCCTTCTGAAATATTTTCTCCAACCGCATAAGGTCTAAAATCTATAATTGGTAAATGCACTAATACATGATAAGTAATATATAAAAAAGCAAAGAATGATAAAAAAGTAATCCACTTACCTACGTTTAAACTAAACAATGGTGTTATATACTTAACTTGCCACACCAGTAAAAGTATAAGCAACACCAACACAATATTTTTATAAAATGTACCCCAAGATGTTAATTTAACAGCATCTCCAAAACAACCACAATCCGTAACTTTATCAAAATAAGCAGAATACCAAGTTAAAAATAGAAACACCAAAATAATTGCTAACAGACTCCAAGCTGTAAACTTAGGCAAATACCCAACTAACAGCATAACACCAAGCATAATCTCTGCTACTATTAATAAAATAGAAAAAGGAAGCGCATACGGAATTAAAAATTCCATATTTAAAACATCAGCACCAAAATATTCTTGAAATTTATAAGCAGAACCTAAAGGATCAACCAATTTAACAAATCCTGAAAAAATAAAAGTAATCGCAACTATAAATCGAGAAATAAATACTAAGGTTTTCATGTATAAATATGTTAGGCTTCGTTTATGTGAATTAAAGCAAAAACAGCATAATTTATCATATCTTGATAATTTGCATCAATTCCTTCTGATACAATTGTTTTTCCTTTATTATCTTCAATTTGTTTAACACGTAATAATTTTTGAAGAATTAAATCTGTTAATGAACTTACACGCATATCTCGCCAAGCTTCACCATAATCATGATTTTTATCTTCCATTAATTTTTTTGTAATAGCCATGTGCTTATTGTACAACTCAATAGCCTCTTCGGTTTCCAAATCGGGTTGTTCAACCACGCCTTTTTCTAATTGAATTAAAGCCATTACTGAATAATTAATAATTCCAATAAATTCAGAAACTTCACCTTCATCTACTTTTCTAGTATCATTTTGTTGCAGTTGGCGAATGCGTTGTGCTTTAATAAAAATTTGATCAGTTAAAGAAGGTAAACGTAAAATTCGCCACGCAGCACCATAATCTTGTAACTTATTAATATATAATGAGCGGCATTTTTCAATAACCTGATTGTATTGTTTTGAAGTTTGTTGCATGTAACTATTAATTATTTCCGTAAATTTCGAACAAATTTAATGAATTAAAAAATCTATTATCTATTAATGAAGAATATTGCTGTTTTTTGCGGATCGAGTTTAGGATTTAATGATGTTTATAAAAATGAAGCCATAAAATTAGGACTTCATTTTGCTGAAAATAACATTGGCATGGTGTACGGAGGAGGTAAAATTGGAATGATGGGAGTTATTGCAGATACAATTATTGAAAAAAAAGGTGAAGTAATAGGTGTTATTCCTGGTTTATTGCGAAAAGAAGAAGTGGCACACCAAAACATTACAGAAATGATTGTTACTAAAACTATGAGCAAACGCAAAGTAAAAATTAGCAAATTAGTAAATGGCTACATTGCTTTGCCGGGTGGATTTGGTACATTAGATGAAATTTTTGAGGCCTTAACTTTGGGGCAATTAGGAATTGAGCAAAAACCTGTAGGCATATTAAACACCAACGGTTTTTTTAACCATTTAATAAAACAATTAGATGTTATGGTTGCTGAAGGTTATTTAAAACAATCAAACAAAGACATGCTTCTTATAAGTGAATCTGTAGACGATTTAATCTCAAAAATGCTTAATTATAAAGCTCCTACATTTAGTAAAGTAATTAATAAGGTTGTAAAATAATGAGCAGTATTAATTGTAATGGAAAACTAATTGATCTTTCCACACCAAAAGTAATGGGTATTTTAAATATAACACCTGATTCATTTTTTGATGGTGGAAAATACACCAATGCAACCGCAATTATTTCACAAGTAGAGAAAATGATATTGGATGGAGCTACTTTTATTGATGTTGGCGCATATTCATCACGCCCAGGCGCCAAACACATTTCTGAAAGTGAAGAATTACAGCGAATTATCCCGGTTATAAAATTACTTGTTCATGAATTCCCAGAAATTTTAATTTCAATAGATACCTTTAGAAGCGAAATTGCATCACAATGCATTGAAAATGGAGCTGCTATTATAAATGATATTTCCGCAGGAAAATTAGACACTAACATGTTTGCTACAATTGCAAAATTGCAAGTACCTTATATTATAATGCATATGCAAGGTACTCCTCAAACTATGCAAAACAACCCAAATTACTCAAATGTAATTACAGATGTACTACACTACTTTTCAGCTAAAATTGCTGAATTACGTGCATTAGGCGTACATGATATTATAACAGATGTTGGGTTTGGATTTGGGAAAACAATTGAACATAACTATGAATTACTAAATAATTTAAAACTGTTTAAAAACTTAAACGCTCCAACACTTGTAGGTGTTTCAAGAAAATCAATGCTGTACAAACCTTTAGAAATTTCAGCAGAAAAAGCATTAAACGCTACAACTTCAGCGCATACTATTGCATTGCAAAATGGTGCAAATATTTTACGTGCACATGATGTAAAAGAAGCAGTTGAAGCCATAAAAATAGTTGAACTTACAAATAACTAATTGAATGAAAAAACTACTTACCCTTTTAACAATTCTATTTTTGGCAAGCTGTTCAAAACAGGAAATAAAAATTCCAACTTTAAACATTGTAGGACTTCAAGAATTACACAACCACTCTCAAGTTTGGTTATTTTTTGAAATTAACAACAACGATACTATTGCAAAAGTTAACCGAAAAAACACCATAAGCACCACACACTGGATTTATAATATTGACAAACGTCTTCCTTTAAAAGCAATAATACCATCCATCACTCAATTAAAATATAAACACGCAAATGGTGTTCATTCAAAAGAAGGTATGCATAACTATTTTAGTTATTCAGACACCATTTCAAAAAAATTAAGCTTTTTTGAATTTGATGCAATTGACTATAAAACCGATAGTATACTGTCAAAATACTTTCTAAAATCAAATGGCGACAACTACAAACAATACAACAACATAAACATCACCTTTAATCCAAACAACACTTGGATTAATGATGCAAAAATGGAAGATGATGAGTTTAAAACTACTTTAATAGATTTTATTGATTTTTCTTCGGAAGGAAAACAAACAATGCTTCATTTAAATTTTAATCAAAATTTAGCATACCAAGATTATTTAAAATATAGAACTCTAATGGAATCTTTAAAAGCACCTCACCTATTAATTAATAATTTTGAGTTTATTTTTGATCCAAATAAAGTTCCAGATTGCGGCTGCGAATAACTATTTTGTATCCAATCTTTTTCCTATTTTTACAAAAAACATTTTATTAAATGCTCGATTTTTTAGACTTTTCCATTTTAGATGCCTTAGACATTGTTTTAGTGGCAGTACTACTTTATTATGTGTATAAATTATTAAAAGGAACAGTTGCCATTAATATTTTTATAGGAATTGCCTTAATTGTATTAATTTGGAAAATTACTGAAGCGTTACAAATGAAAATGCTTAGTGGCTTATTAGGAGCCTTATTAAGCCTTGGTGCAATTGCTGTTCTTATCGTTTTTCAGCCAGAAGTTCGTAAATTTTTATTAATGCTTGGCTCTACTAACTTTGCCAACAAACGTAATTTTTTAAAACAATTAAAATTTCTAAAAACCGAAATCCACACCAATATGGATGTGGAAACTGTTGTTAAAACTTGTGAAACAATGGCAAAAACAAAAACTGGTGCTTTAATTGTTTTAGAACGTACAAATAACCTAGATTTTGTAAAATCGTCTGGAGACCATATGAATGCTGAAGTAAATAAACCTATTTTAGAAAGTATTTTTTATAAAAATAGTCCGTTACACGATGGCGCCATAATTATTAAAGAAAATTTTATTGTTGCCACTAGAATTGTTTTACCGCTTTCAAACAAAAACATACCTTCACGTTTTGGATTACGTCACAGAGCTGCCATTGGAATAACTGAAAAAACCGATGCTCTTTGTTTAGTAGTTTCTGAAGAAACAGGAAAAATATCTTATATAAATGATGGAGAATTTGTATTGTTTAAAAGCAATGCAGAACTAATTGAAATGATAACCTACGATTTAAACTAAATTACTTAAGAAGCAATTTCGGTTGAAAATTGCATATTGTACAAGTTTTTATAATAACCATCTTTTTCTAATAACTGTTGGTGTGAACCTTGCTCAACAATTTCACCTTTATCCATAACAATAATCTTATCAGCTTTTTTTACCGTTGTTAAACGATGTGCAATAATAATTGATGTTTGATGCTTGGTAATTTTATCTGTAGCTTCTTGAATTAACTTTTCTGAATACGAATCAATTGATGAAGTTGCTTCATCTAAAATTAAAACGCTTGGCTTACTTACATAAGCTCGTAAAAATGCTATTAATTGTCGTTGACCAGAAGATAACATAGCTCCACGTTCTTTAACATTGTAATAATAATTATTTGGTAAACTCATTATAAAATCATGAATTCCAATTTCTATAGCCGCCTCTTTTACATCTTCCAAAGTAATAGTATCATTACTTAAAACAATATTTTTAAAAATAGAATCTGAAAACAAGAAAACATCTTGTAATACAACCGCAATCTCTCTTCTTAAAGATGGCAATGTGTACTTTTCAATATTTTGATTATCTAAACAAATCTCACCTGAATCAATTTCATAAAAACGATTCACTAAATTAATAATGGTAGATTTTCCGGCTCCTGTTGCACCAACAATTGCAACTGTTTCACCTGCTTTTACGTTAAATGAAATTCCTTTTACAACTTCTTCTCCTTTAATATAACTAAAGCGAACTTTTTTAAATTTAATATCACCATTAAAATGTGTTGCCTCAACATTTCCAGTTTTAGCAATTTGACTTTCAGTGTCTAAAATTTCAAAAACACGATTACCTGCAACCATTCCCATTTGCAAGGTGTTAAATTTATCTGCTATTTGACGTAATGGTCTAAACAACATTTGAGACATCATAATAAAAGCTATTATTTCACCTGAGTCGGTAGCGCCATTACTAATTAAATCTAACCCTCCGTACCAAACCATTAAACCTACTGCAATAGAAGTTAAAATCTCAGCAATAGGAAAAAAAATAGAATAATACCACACAGTTCTAATGTGTGCTTTTTTATGCTTTTCATTAATTTTAACAAAATTGTCATATTCAATTTTCTCTCTATTAAAAAGTTGTACAATATTCATTCCGGTAACACGCTCTTGAACAAAACCATTTAGATTAGAAACCTGTGTTCTAACTTCTTGAAAAGCCGATTTTATAGCTATTTGAAACAACTTGGTTGCGTACACTAAAATTGGAAGAATTGTAAATGCAATTAAAGCCAACTCCCAATTCATCCAAAGCATAACAATAGCAACAACAAACATTTTAAGAAAATCACTAATAATCATAAACAATCCACCGCCAAAAAATTGTGCAATTGTTTCCGTGTCACTTACTAACCTAGTAACCAATTTCCCTACTGAAGAATTATCAAAATACGACATTTTAAATTGCAACATATGTTCGTGTAATTGTACACGAATATCCTTTATAATGTGCTGCCCTAACCAATTGACTTTATAAATAAATAAAAATTGCAAAAATACTTCAGCAAACAAAAAACCACACATTAATAATGAAAAGTATAAAATGCCTTCTTTGTCTTTACTTTCAAAATAAATATTCACAATTTCTTGTAACAATACAGGTTTTGCAACAGAAACTAACGACAATAATATAGCAGATAATGTACCTACTACAAATTGCCAACGATAGTTTTTAGCAAACCCCATTAAGCGCTTAAATATTTTAGCATCAAAAGCTTTTGCATTCACTTTTTTACTCATGTATAAATATTGTTTTTGGATAAGTAACCTCAGTTAAAAATAATCCTTGTGCTGGAGCAGAAGTTCCTGCGTTACACCTGTTTTTACTTTCTATTATTTGTTTAAACTCTTCTAAAGATGTTTTTCCATCACCCACATCTACCAAGGTTCCAACAATTGCACGTACCATATTTCTTAAAAACCGATTGGCTGTAATATGAAAAACCAATGATTTTCCATCTTGTTTCCAAACAGCTTTTGAAACGTCACAATTATACGTATGCACATTGGTATTTGAACGAGAAAAGCACTTAAAATTTGTGTAAGTTAGCAAAAATTGAGCTGCCTCATTCATTTTTGAAACATTTAACTTTTTATTATTTAATTGCCACGCCGTTTCAATAGCAAAAGGATTTCTTCCTAAATACACATGATACTCATAACTTCTACTAAGTGCAGTAAACCTTGCGTGCGCATCAATTACTGTTTTTACACAATTACTTACAACAATATCTGCTGGTAAAAGTGCATTAACTTTGTAACTAAATTGGGTTAAATCCAATGCTTCATCTACATCAAAATGTGCAAAGATTTGCGCAGCGTGTACACCCGAATCTGTTCTACCAGCTCCTACTACATTTATAGGCAATCTAACAATAGTTGAAATGGCTTCATTCACCAACTCTTGAACAGTAACAACATTAGGCTGCAGCTGCCACCCATGATAATTTGTGCCTTTATATGCTATTTCTAAAAAATATCTCAATTGAAATGCTAAATTTGTAACGCCGCAAATATAAGGCATATTTGTGAGTTACGAATTTTACTTTTCAATGAAAAAAATATTATTACTTTCAGACACTCATAGTTATATTGATGATCAAATTTTAAAATATGTACGGCAAAGTGATGAGGTTTGGCATGCAGGAGATATTGGCGATATTAAAGTTATTGATATGCTAAAAAAATTAAAACCCGTAAGAGCTGTTTATGGTAATATTGACAATCATTTAATAAGAAGTGAGTATCCTTTAGACTTAAAATTTACCATAGAAAATGTTAGCGTTTGGATAACACACATTGGTGGTTACCCAAATAGATATGACCCTAGAATTAGAGAGGAAATTAAGCTGCATACACCAACACTTTTTATAAGTGGACATTCACATATTTTAAAAGTGATGTTTGATAAAAAATTAAATTTACTGCATATGAATCCTGGAGCAGCTGGTAAACACGGCTTTCATAAAGTTAGAACCATGCTTCGGTTTGAAATTAATGCTGATAAAATTTCGAATTTAGAAATTATAGAATTGGCAAAACGATAAGTATATAAATGCAAAAAACCATTTCATAATGAAATGGTTTTCCTTGCACTAAATATACTAAGATGTTAGATTTATCGTAATCTATCCACAGATTTTACAAGTTCCTCATCCTTTTTAATTGCTTTGTTTGCTAACGCAACTAAAACAATAGTGAAAATAGGAATAAGCAACCCAATACCTTTCTCAGAAACAGTAATTTCTCCAGATAAATTTTGTGTAAAATATACGAGTATACCTAATAAAATAAAATTGATCAAAATTGATAACCGCCCTAACACAAATTGTAATTTTCTATTTTTAAATTTTAAAATAGCTAAAAATGTCCAAGCAGCTGAAACAAAAAATAACACCGACATTGTTTTTAACAAAACATTATCTGTACCAAAAGCATCTATAGCAAAAAAGTCTACACCTGCTTCATCAACCCATAAACTAAATACAAAAATCAACCCTGCTGATACCAACGTTGCTAAAAGTAAATAAACTGTTTGAATTCTTTGAATCATAAATTGTACTAATGAAATGCAAAAATACACTTAATTTTAAAAATATAAAGAGAAGTTATATAAAATAATTTTATATATTTGCAATGTACTACGTTAGAGTGGTATACAATTACTACAACATTTTCAACTTAATCACCCTTAGATTAATTTACACTAAAATACTTAGTATAATCTTAAGTAACTATAAAATACATTAATAATTTTTACATAATAACATAATGTTTGAAATTTCCCAATTAAAGGAGAAAACTCTTGTTGAATTACAAGAGATTGCGAAAGATATTGGCGCAAAAAAGTATAGCCAATTAAAAAAATTAGATTTAGTTTATTTAATTTTAGATATTCAAGCAGCAGCTCCTTCAAAGGTTATAAAACCTACAAATAAAACCGAAAATAAGCCTAAGCGCAAACGTGTTTTAAAACCAAAAACAACTGAAAGTGATGCTACAGCATTACCAAAGCCTACAGAGCCTGTGAAAAATAAGGCTCCACAACCCAAAAAGCAGCCTGTAAAAAAACCTGTACACCCTAATCAGAAAAAGCCTGCACAAACAAAATTAAATATTACAACTCCTGAAAAAACAGCTGAAACAGCTAAAGTTTCAGATGAAGTTGTGAAAACTCCGGTTCAAAAACCAGTTACTGAAACAGAAGAAAGAAAACCTCTTCCTAAAAAACAGCCTGTAAAAAAACCAGAGCAAAAAAACAAACCACAACAAGGACAACAAAATCAGCCAAATAAACGTCCTCAACAAAATCAAAATCAATCAAAAGATAATAAAGGACAACGTTCTAATTCAGGAAACCGTTATAAAGATCCTGGATACGAATTTGATGGAATTATTGAAAGTGAAGGTGTATTAGAAATGATGCCTGACGGATATGGTTTTTTACGTTCTTCAGATTATAACTACCTTTCTTCACCTGATGATATTTATTTATCTCAATCTCAAATTAAATTATTTGGATTAAAAACGGGTGACACAGTAAAAGGTGTGGTTAGACCTCCAAAAGAAGGAGAAAAATATTTCCCTTTAATTCGTGTTTCTAAAATTAACGGGTTAAATCCAAATGTGGTAAGAGACCGTGTTTCTTTTGAACACTTAACACCATTATTTCCACAAGAAAAATTTAATTTAGCAGGTAAATCTAGTACATTATCTACTAGAATTATGGATTTATTTAGTCCTATTGGAAAAGGACAAAGAGGTATGATTGTTTCGCAACCTAAAACAGGTAAAACAATGTTATTAAAAGACATTGCGAATTCAATTGCATCAAATCATCCTGAAGTTTATCAAATTATTTTATTAATTGATGAAAGACCTGAAGAGGTAACAGATATGCAACGCAGCGTTCGTGGTGAGGTTGTAGCATCAACTTTTGATGAACCTGCTGAAAAGCACGTAAAAGTAGCTAATATTGTACTTGAAAAAGCAAAACGATTGGTAGAATGTGGTCATGATGTTGTTATTTTATTAGACTCTATCACACGTTTGGCAAGAGCTTACAATACTGTGGCTCCTGCTTCAGGAAAAATATTATCTGGTGGTATTGATGCTAATGCTTTACATAAACCAAAACGCTTTTTTGGAGCTGCACGTAATATAGAAAATGGAGGTTCGTTATCAATTATAGCTACTGCTTTAACTGAAACTGGTTCAAAAATGGATGAAGTTATTTTTGAAGAATTTAAAGGAACTGGTAATATGGAGCTTCAATTAGAAAGAAACATTGCTAATAGAAGAATTTACCCTGCTATTGATTTAGTAAAATCGAGCACACGTAGAGATGATTTATTATTAGATCCTAAAGCGGTGCAACGTTTATGGGTATTGAGAAAATATTTAGCTGATATGAACCCTGTAGAAGCTATGGAGTTTATTAAAGATAAAATTCAATACACCAATTCAAATGAGGAGTTTTTAATCTCTATGAACGGATAATAATCCTTTTCATATCATTATAAATAAGAAACCGCTCAATTAAATTGAGCGGTTTTTTTTTGCTTTTGAATAAAAAAAATCCGAACAGTACATGTTCGGATTTTTTTATAAGTTATATCGTATACTTCTTAAAAGAAGCTAGCTCTATTATCATTAATATCAGCAGTTTCTTCTAACACTTGGTATAATTGGTATGTTCTACTTTTTAAACCAGTTGCAATTGCTTTTCTAAAGCTCTCATAGTTTTCAATATCAATAGGAGGATCACGCTTTGTAACTTTTACAAAGAATACACCTTTTACACCAGGAATCATTTCAGAAACCTCATTCAATGTAATTGTTGACATTGCACCAACAACTGCAGGCTCATTACCTACACCTGTAATAATTGGACTAGCTAAGTTAATTGAAGAAGCATTTCTAACATTTGTAGATCCGCTTGCAGCAATCTCTTCTAAAGTATCTCCTGAAAGTTTATCACTAATCATTTCAGCTTTTTTCTCGTTCATTAATAACGGACGAACTTCAGCAATAATTTCAGGGCTTAAAGCAACTTCATCTTTACTAGTTTTTTCGGTAAGGTAAACAATTGCGTATCCTCTTTGTCCATTTACATCAATATCAAAACGTTTAGAATCTCCAACATTTCTTTCTGAATTAAATGCCCAAGTAACAATTTGACGTTGATTAGTTAAACCAGGAACTTCTTCATCTAACGCTTTTAAGTTTAAAGCAGATTTTAAGTTAAATCCTTTTTCTGCAGCAACTTCTTCAATAGTGTTACCTTCAGCAATAGTAGCAGCTAATGTTTCAGCTTGCTCAAAAATATTGTTTTCAGTTTCTTCAGAAGCTTCAATTAAACGAGCAAATGTTGCTAATTTAACTGCTTTTTTAGATGCAGTTTGCTCTTCAATTTTAATAATATGAAATCCAAAAGCAGTTTCTACTACTTTTATACTTCCAGTTTTATTTTTGTAAATAAAATCTGCAAAGTCTTTATCGAAACCAGCACTAAACGCTTGGTCTTTACGAATCCAACCAATGTCTCCACCTTTACCTTTTGTTCCATCTGTATTAATTTCATTTGCAACTTCAGTAAATTTAGTTTTATTATTTCTAACCAATTTAAAAATACTATCTGCAGATGCTTTGGCATCTTCTTTAGATTTTAAAGAAGTAGATCTTGTAGAACCAGCGTAAGGAATAATAATATGACTAGATTTTACTGAATCTGGTAATTGTAAAACTTCAACTAATTTTGAAATTTTGTAATATCCATTTTCTTTGTAAGCTCCAATAACATCACCAACTTCAGCATTAAACACTTGTTCAGCAATAGTTCTTGCAACTTGACTTCTATATTTATAACCAGTATCAAGAGATAAATCAGATCTGTTATCACTTAAAAACTCAGCATAATCTGTTGCATTTTTTAAACCTGCAATTTTAACTGTAGCTTTTGCAGCATTGCTATATTCTTCTCTATCATTAATAAAGCTTTCAACTTCAGCTTTTGTAGCTTGATCATCAGCCAAAGAAGGTACTATATCAAATTTTACATACTCTAAAGAACGTGTAGCTTCTGGCTTGTACTTTTTAGTGTTACTAACTACGTAATTTCTAATATCGCTTGTAGAAACTTCAGCAATACTATCAACTACAGACGAGTAAGGAACATATACAAACTGACCTGTAATACTTGAATTTTTAAACAAGTAATCTTCTTTCCCTTCTTCAACAGAAGTTCCAAGACCTGCAACTACTAATGAGGTATAAGCTTGACGCTCTAAATTTTGTTTGATACTTTTCTCAGTATTTAACCAATTGTACCAAGCTTCTGTATTTCCAGAATCAGCTTCGTCTTTTAAATTTGCGATGTATTCTTTTAATTTTTCTTCATCAAACAAGTTTGCTTGATTTTTGAAAAGAGGTGAGCTTTGAATTTCAGGTAATGCAACCATTGCATCCCAAATATCTTTTTCACCTACAACTATTCCAGCTTCATTAAGCTGAGTTTCAAATATTTTTTCGCCTACAAAGGTATCCCAAACAGCATTTACTGCTTGAATTTGTGTTGCTCTACCACCACTTTGGGCTCTATAAGATTCAACCTGACGTGCAAATTCTTCACGATCAATTTCGTGACCATTTACCTCACCAATTGAATTTACTTTACTAGCACTAAAAAAATTTTGAATAGAGCTTGGGTCCAATACAAACGCAAAAAGCGCTAAACCTACAATTAGGATTAGGAACATTGAACGATCTCTAATTTTTGATAAAATTGCCATTATTATATTTAGTTTAATTACAGTGTGCGAAAATACAATTTACTATTCAATTATAAAAGTGAAATAGCCAATATTAATGGTAAAATTAAGGGAAAAGAAAACCTAAAAATATTTTAATCTTCTTGATCTAAAACTTTAAGATAAACTTCTAATATTTTTGAAGAATCTACCTTTAACATTTTAAAGTTAAGATTGTTAATTTTAATGATTTCATCTTGAGTTGGAATGTCTTCATTATGATATACTATAAAACCTCCCAAGGTTTCATAAGCTTCGTTTTCTTCTAAATTTAGATTGTAGGTTTCATTTAAATAATCAACCTCTAAACGTGCTGAAAGTTCAAATTCACGTTGATTTATACAATTTTCTAATAGTTCAACTGTATCGTGTTCATCAATAATTTCACCAAATAATTCCTCAACAATATCTTCAATAGTTATGATTCCTGAAGTTCCACCAAACTCATCTAACACAACAGAAATGCTTCTTTTTTTCTTTATCAATACATTTAATACGTTATTGATTAGCATACTTTCAGGAACAAATTCAACTGGTAATAAAATAGACCGAATATTTTTGGGCTTTTTAAAAAGTTCAAAAGCGTGTGCATACCCTAAAACATCATCTAAAGATCCTTTGTACACCAATATTTTAGAATATCCTGTTTGAACAAATAGCTTTTTTAGATTTGCAATGCTCTCATTTATTTCAACAGCAACAATTTCGGTTCTAGGAATCATAATTTCTCTAGATTTTAAATTATCAAACTCTAATGCGTTTTGAAAAATTTGAATTTCACTATCTACATCTTCACTATCTTTAGCATTCTCAAGTTGCTGGGTAATATAATTTCCCAATTCAGCTTTACTAAATTCCTTTTGCTCCAACTCATTGGTTGAATTAAAAAATCGCTTCAAAAAAAAGTCTGAAATTGCAGTAATAAAATCAGAAATAAAGTGAAAAAGAATATAAAAAACATATGCAAATGGTGCAAAAATTAACAACGCCTCATTGGCATAAATTCTAAACAAAGCTTTTGGCAAAAACTCTGCTGTAACCAAAATCAAAATGGTAGAAATAATGGTTTGTATTAATAAAACTGTGAAGTTATTTAGTGATTCTACCGGTAAAAAACTAATAATTAGTTCACCCATAAAAAAACTATAAACCACTAAAGCAATATTATTACCAACCAACATTGTGGTAATAAATTTTGAAGATTTTGATGTGATTTTAGAAAGAATTTTAGCAATAATTCCTTCTTTCTTTTTTTCTAATTCAATTTGAAATTTATTTGCAGAAACATAGGCAATTTCCATCCCTGAAAAAAAGGCTGATAATAAAACCGAAACTAATATTACTGCAATTTGAATTTCCATATAATTTATTTACTGTTATCTATTTTTTTCCTAAACCGCTTTCTAAAAAAATACATACAAATGGCTAATACCGAAAAAAAGAGCGTCAAATAAGCAGACATTCTATCTTCATTCCATTTTAAAACGGTTTCTACTAAAAACACTATGGCTATAATTAAATAACCTAATTCAAATATTTTTGAAATTCCCTTCATTTTTATTCTCTAATAGATAGTACTCCTGTTTGATTTTTTACCCACCAATTTTCTAAATCTTCGGTTGCCTCAAAACCGGTTCCGTAAATAGTATCTGTTGCAGTATAAAAGGCAAATTTTTTCTCAGTAAAAAAGTAATGTGTTTTTTGATCCCAATAAATTTGCTCTGTTAACAATTTGTTCTTTTGAGCGTGATTTAAAACAACTACATTATTTTTTATTTCAGATACTTCTGTTTTTTTATAGCTTTTAGCATAATCACCTTTTATAGTAGTAGAATCTCCATTTTTATCAATATTAATAATTGTAATTCCCTTTGGAAAAACAGTATACGGATGATCTTCTCTATTACTAAAATCAAGCATTAAAGGAGCTCTCATTTTAACATCAACTCTACCCGAATCAGTATGTTGGTGCACAACTTGAAACGCCTCACCAATAGGAAGGTTTTTATCAGCTAAAAAATCCTTCACTTCTTTCGCACTATTTGTACATGAAAAAAACATTGTTATTGATAAAACAATAACAATGTTTTTTAAAATATTTACAACTGATTTTGTCATTGAACAAATATATCAATTATATATGTTAAATCTAATTTATGGAACTCTAACTGTTTCATTAATCCAACATCCAATCTTATGTGAAGATCCTGAAGGAATTCCTGCAACAAATAAATCTTTCTTAGATGGCATGTTTGCAGAATATGCTTTAATGTATTTATTTGCAATTCCAGAAACACTTGGATCAACAGATTTTGCTTTTACAGCTTTATTTACCGCTGCCACATACACCATTCTTTTTGAAACTACATCAGTTCCACAAGAGTTAGCACTTGAAGCATACATAGATGCAATTAATAAATAAGCTCTACCATTACTTGGTGCATACTTTAATGCCTCGTAGCAATAAGATCTAGCTTCTGACTTTCTACCTTTTTTCATTTGATTTTGAGCCACTTTTAAAAGGTAACCAGATTTTTTATAAGGATTTGGTTCTTGCTCTACTGCTTGTTTAAAATACTCATTAGCTTTAGTAGTTTCACCATTTTTCATTAATATACCAGCGTAAAATACAGATGCTTGCGGAGAAGGATCAGCTTTTACATAAGCTTCAACTAAAGTATCATAAAAAGGATCATCAGTACATTCTTTGTTATACATTCTTGATACCGCTCTTCTTAACCAAACAGGATCAGCTTTATGAGCATCAAAATTCTTTTTATTTAAAGGAATTAAGTTTTCACAAGTTGAAATTGAAGATAATCTACTATCTAATCCAGATTCGATTTGCATTAAAGCTTTTAAATTTTGTTGGTAAATTTTTCTATTCTTTTTATCCTTAGCACTTAAAGTTAAAGAATCTTTTGCGTTAATAGCATCAACTTTTTTGAAATAAGAGTTTCTTTTTAATTCAACACCTTCAATTACTTCATCATAAGTATCAAATACAAGTTGTGGGTCTGTATCTTTATTTCTAGACATTACACCATCAAAATATCTTAAAATATTTTTTCCTGACATTGCTGTAGGATCAATTTCAAAAGCTTGTTGTAATAATTCAAAAACTTTTTCTTCTGAAGCTCCATTAGCAGCCATAAAAGTTGCCATATCACTAAATACCTTTGGCTTATCAGCAGGGAAATGGTCTAAACGTTGCATATATACACGTTTTACTAATTCTTTTGCTGTTTCTTTTTCTGCAGCAGATGCATTTTTAAATTTATGCTTGGCAATAACTACACCATACTTGTAAATGTTTACAGATAGTTTTGGGCAATTATCCATACACCACATCCAATTTGTAAATGCTTCATCATACTTCTTTGCCTTGTACTCTCCTTTAAACAAATTGTATTTAATATTACATTCATCAGCCCCTTGTGAAAAAACAATTGGAGCTGTTGCAATAAAAAATATAAAAGTTAAAATTTGCTTCATGTTTTTCATCGTCCTATTTTATTTAATTTAATTAATTTGTCGTTTTTGAAACCATTTATCACCAAGTGAGATACTCATTCTGAAATTAAAAAAGTCTTCTTGAACTAAATTATTTCCAGTTTCACCTCTTTTACCATACTCGAACCCTAAATTCAAATTTGATATTTGTTGTTTTCCTACAGGTAATCCTACACCAAAAGATATGCCAAAACTACCTAATTCTTCAAAATTTTCTCCTGTTTTATCACCATCAACCTTTAAACCTGAATCCTCCATATAAAAACCAGCTCTATATGTAACTCTATTCCAATAACTTAGAATAGAATTGTATTTTGGTGTGTAAAAACCACCAATTGAAAATCTGTTATAATCTGAATATTTAATGTTTGGTGTCTCGTAAATACTTTCTTCTAATTCAGAAGCTTTTTGATATGAATAATCTACACCTGCATACCATTTATTATCTCTTCCAACACCAATACCTATGGTGGATTTAATTGGATTTTTTAAATTACTATAATTAGTATTACTTAAAATAGTGTCTTTCGCAATACTTGTAGAAAGCGGGTTTACTGTATATAAATATTCTTTTTCTTTTGATTCAATATCATTTCCTAAAATAAAATTACCACCAGCATATACTTGGGTAAACTCATTAATTTTTGTAGTGTATTGAAAGCCAGCATTCAATTTAAACCCAGCAACATTAGATACAGTTTCATATTTAGTTGCTAAAGTAGCATCATCAACTTTATTTAAAATGCTATTGGTAATTTTACCAAAAATATAATCTCCTTGCAAACCTAAATTTAAACCTTTTATTGGCGAATAACCAAAACCTAAGAACACTCTACTTGTACCACCTTCTCCTTTAAAATAACTTGTATCTTCAGTATTACCATCGCTATCAGAATTTATTGATAATAAATTGTAACCAACAGAAGTATTTGGAAGTATACCAAAAGAAAGCCCTCCTTTTTTACCAATATTAAAACCCATTGCTAAGTAAGACAAGTAAGTAGCTGAAGCAATTTGCGAATCATCTTTTTGTGAAACTTTCGAATTTTTACTTACCAAACCTAACGTGTAACTTGTAAATTTCAACGATGCATTTGACGCTGGATTAGATAAGTTTAAGCGATGTACTTCACTCAATGCAACTCCAACACCTCCCATACTTAACTGCTCTGTAGTTGCCGAATTATTTTTATCGCCAATACCAAAAAAAGAGTAGACCGAAGTATTGTTAATTTGAGCAAAACCACTCACAGAAATCAATAGTGTTATTATTACAACTATTATTTTTTTTATCATTTAGTCTAAATTATAGGTCAAAATCCTGTTTAATCCTTCCAATAAAAAATTTGGAATGGCAAATATGCTATTTTTTAATCTATTTGACAAGAAATTAACATCTCCACCTGTTAAAACTACTGTTAAATCTTGATTTTTTTCTTTATACTTTTTGATTGTTCCATCAATTTCATTTATAACACCGTTTACAACACCCGAATGCATGCTACTTACCGTAGAATCACCAATATAATTACTTGGAAAAGATGGTTCTAACAAAGGTAATTTCTCTGTAAATGTATTTAAAGCTTTATAACGCATTTGTAAACCTGGAGAAATACCTCCACCAAAATACAAACCTTCACTATTCAAAAAGTCATATGTTATACAAGTTCCAGCATCAATAATTAAAACATTTTCATTAGGAAACTTTTTAACTGCAGAGGAAACAAGAGCAATTCTATCAACACCAAGCGTTTTTGGAGTGGAATAACAATTTTTAAAAGGTAATTTTGTTTCAGAATTTAAAATTATCAGGTCAATTTTAGACTCTAAAACTATAATTTCATTTTTTTTTATGGGTCCAACAAAAGAAATTATTCCCTGCTTACATTTATAGTTTTCAATAAGAGCTAAAGCCTCTTTTAATAAATTTTCATATGTAAATATTTCATAATGAATTAATTCGCTCTTATTAAAAACAGCCATTTTCACTCTTGAATTTCCAACATCTATAATTAAGTTCATCCCTTTTTTTTTCAAGCAATAAAAATACAACAGATTTTTTAAAAATTGTTTGGATTAATCTAAAAAATGAACGTATATTTGCAACCGCTAAGGCAATGGTACCTTAGCTCAGTTGGTAGAGCAAAGGACTGAAAATCCTTGTGTCCCTGGTTCGATTCCTGGAGGTACCACTTTTAAAATTGCAAACCCTTGATTTTCAATTGATTATCAAGGGTTTTTTCTTTAACAGCGTGATTTACAGCGTAATATACAGATACAAAAAAAGGAAGCTTACACCTCCTTTTCACATACTATAAATAATTATAGTTAAATCTCCTCTGAAACAATAATCCACCACCTTACTTATCAGTTAACAATTTGACACCGTAACTACAGACCAAATACTTGTTTGATGTGCGCTGGTGCGTATCGTTTTTGGTTACCAATTCTTCTAGCAACTTTAATTTCTCCAGCATTCTCCATCTTAATTAATGTCGTATGACTTTTAAAACCTCCTAAATACAATACTTCTGCACTATTCAACAAACGTCCACAGTTAAGCAAATCTTGCTCAACCATTCCACTATTCTTCATAAATCTTTTAGATTTATTCGTAAGACATCTTTAATTTGACAATAATCTACTTCGGTTTTTTCAGTCAATTACCTAATTTGACAGCGTAAATGAATAACATTCTTACTCGCTTTTATTCACTTAATATCAAGTTACTGCAAATATACTCCCGAAATGAAAAAAATACAAGGGTAAACAGCCAGTATTTTTAAAAAAAACAAAATAAAGTTTAACTTTGAGCTAAATTTAAAAAAACGTTATGAAAAAAATTGTATTATTATTTGTTATTAATTTAGTTTTATTTGGATGCTCAAAAGATAATGATGGTGGCTCATCTGATTATAATGGTTATTATTTTGAAACAACCTATCTCGATGTAACCTATGTTGATGAAAGTTACTATGTTGGCGGTGTAGAATTAGGAGCAGATGCTTGCACATCTACTAATGATTTAATTGGCACATCTCTAGGACAGCTTGAAAAATCAAACTTTTTTATTGATGCACATTTTATTCATTATGAAAATCAGTCCGATTTTGAAAGCAACAAAAGTGATGCTTCAAATCTTACAGCCAATAAGTATTCTCTTTATGATTGTTTTAACAATTTAGAACTAAGCATTAATTTTGTTTTAGATAATCAAGATTTAATTCTAGATGAATCAAAAAATAATGTTAGTAAAATTAATAAAATAACTATAGTTAATGAAACCAACCTAGAGATAACATACTCTATAGAAGGTGAGTATATCGGAAACTTTAAAAACACCACCAGCAATTCTACAGCTTCACTTGTTGGTAATTATAGAGTACCAATAATTGTCTTAAAATAATGATTAGACCCACTTTTAAAAATTAGAATTCAAATAACAATCGCCAGGGATCCTGGCAATTGTTATTTGAATATCATTTAAAAATTATTTTGAAGTGACATTAAGCCAGCGGTTAAGCTACATTATTTAATAATTTCTTTACCTTTTGCACAGTACCACTAGATTTGCCCGTTAAGGTCATTATATTACGAACTGACTGCTTTTGCTTAACAAACTTTACAATATCTGAATGTTGAACCAACAACTTTTTCACATCTTTAGTAGAGCCAACTTTGCGCCCTAACTTACCACCACTTCTAATATATTTATCTCTTCCAGAATCTAACCTAGATTTTATCAATCGTAGTTCTGCGGATGCAAATGTCGATGCTATGGATAACATGGTCTGTACCATACCGTTAATTTCACCCCCCTCTAAAAGCGTATGTAACTTGAAATTATCGATAATCACGTTAATACGATACTCATTACATTTTTCTAGGAATAACGCAAATGAGCTAATCTTACGGCTAATACGTGAAGTTTCTAATGCTATTATATGTTTCACATCATTTCCAATCGCAAATTCTAATATTTCAGCGTTTACCTCGTCATTTTTTGTACCCGACTGATAATAACTAAATTCTTTAATAATCTGGTATGTGTTACCATAGTTTGAAATTAATTCTTCGCTTTGACGGGTTACGTCTTGTTTGCTGTCGTTAGTGGAGCAACGTGATATTATAATAGCTTTTTCCATACCATAAAGATAAGAATAAGCCTGGGTAAAAACTAATAAAACTCAATAAAACCAGGGGCTGTGTATCTTTTTTAATCAAAGAATTATTGTGATACAAAAAACTGTATCAAATTTCATCTATTGTAGATTTAAAATGATACAGTTTTGGTTTTGATACGGTAATTATAAATTTGTTCTTATAAAACTATAAACTTATGATAGCATTACCTAACTTCATAAGCGTTGAAAATTTTAGCCTGTGGCATAAGTTCACTTGCCAGTTTCCTAGCTCTGGAATTATTGGTACTAAACACCTTTATTTTGCTTCTGTAACCATTCAAGCTAAAATTAACTATATAACTTTTACCTTCGTTTGAATGTTCGTCTATAACTTCTCTAGCGGTTCTTCCTGTCATTTTTAATTCAAGACCTTTTGGAGTTATCATATTGAAATTGTCAATTAGAATGTTAAACTGTCTTTGTGTAACTCTATATCTCATAATCAAGTTTTTCCTTTTTTAAATTGTTGCCATTAAACCCCCAACTTTCTGTATAAAAATCCTTTTTATCCTTAATTGAGTAAAATAGAAATCCTTTTTTGAAATCGTATGTATCAACTTCAATTCGGTCATCTTTAAAATAGCGTTCTAAATGCTTTATGATTATCGGTTGTAACTTTTTATTTTCAATGTTTAAAACAGCATGTGTGTGATAACCGCTACCACCAGCATACTTTTCTGAATTATATAGAATTCTCAAATTTGTCTTAGCACCATATTTGCTATTTATTTCGTCATAAAATTGTGAAATCCTACTGGTGCAATATTCCAATGAAGCCCCTTTTGGGCTAATGGTAATTATATGTGTCCACTTTAAAAACCATAATTTTTTAACAAGCGGATTTCCAGTTTGCAATGCCAATAATAGGTTTGACATCATTCTGTTAGCCTCATTGTACGCTTTGTTACTTTCAAATAACTCATCTATGTTCCAGAATCTTTTGTGGGATATTGGTACTACTCTACAGCGATTTTTCATTTTCGTTTCCTCTTTGAGCTTAGGATTGTTAGCGTAAAATCTAAAGATTGTTCTTCTATTAACATTAACTCTTTGAGCAAAATCATCAATTTTTTCATATTTCATTTTGTTTGTTTTTATTATTATAAACCCTTATTACGTATACTAGTAAAGGCGTTTTAACCTATACTTGTATTATATAAGTATCTAAAAAAAACTGAAAGTGCCGATTTTGTCGCTATTTTGTAGATATTTTTTTATAAAGTACCAAATATCAACTATGACAATTGTGTCACAGTTATAAATAAATATGAATTTGTATTGGTAATTTCATTTTCCATACCGAATGCTCCGCTGAAACACGTTATTTGGTTTGCTAAGAATGGGAGTATACCAAGTTGGGTTGCATACTAGTAATGTAGGCTATAGGTAGGGAGTACCGCCACCCATAGCTTTAAATTTTCATTGAATCGCTAGAATAGAAACGTGTCGTTTGAAAATTATATGCAACTATAAAACAGCGTTTTTTGCTATAAAATCAAGGGCAACAGCTTCATTTTGCTCAATAGTAATTTGGGTAGTTTTATTTAACTATTTCAAATAAATTGTATGTAATTTATTAAATGGATCATTTGACGTTGTCAAATGCCCCATTTAATTGACAGCTAATCTTGTTACTAAATAATTACTTTCAGGCTTTGCTATTATTATAACGGCTAATCCTATTAATGTTTCAAATTCAGTTCTTATAAAAGGGTTCGTATTGAAGTTTACCCTACTAATTCAACTAAACTTATTTATTGTACATTAGTATTGTAAAAGTAAATTGTTATGACTGAAAAACAAAAAATTGAAGAAAATATAGTACACAAAGTAAAAATTGGAATTGAATCAAATGAATTAAATATTCATAATACTATAGAAGAAGTAAGACATAGTAATAGAACTTTTGACAGTTTGATTGTCGTTATTAGTGGTGGTGGAATTTATACCGTATTGGAAAGTATAAAATACGTACTAAGTGAAGATGAAATATCGGTGAATTTAACTTGTTTAAAAGCTTCAGGTGTATTATTCTTATTTGTTATAATAATAAATTTATTAACTCAAATATCAACTGTAAACGCTGGTAATATTGCTATTCAAATTGGTAAAAAAAATTTAGATGATTACAAGAATTATTTAAGAACAGAAAACCCCTCTTTTTTAATACAAACTGATGAGGAAAAATCAAATAGCAATAAGGTAAATAGACATAATAAAATTATACATTGGAGTAATATTATATCAATAGCTTTCATATTAATAGCCATATTCAGCTTGATATTTTTCTTTTGGAATATAGCGCCAACACAAACCAATTAATGGATAAATCAACACTAGACTGGGTTCTAAATAAACACTTCAAATATGATAGATTATTTGGAGAATCAACAATTAAAAAATACTTTGTTAAATACTACGTCAATAACCAAGATGGCAGCAAGTTTGACTTTATTTGGTCATTCTACCAGTACCAAATAATTAAAACAACTGAAACCACATCTAATATATATTTATTGAATGATATTCTTTCAAAAATCTATTTCCAAATGGTGCAATTTAGAAGGAAATATGATAATGAACTTGCTAATGATTTAATGCAATTGAGTTTAGATTGTAGCGTTAAAAGCTATATGCCAGTTGATGGGTTCAAAATGGAAATTAGTATTATATCAAATGCCTGTGATTGTGATTATTGTGAATCGATGAATGGTAAAAAGTTTGATGGTAATGATATGCTAATTAACAAACGTTACAGAGCTGAAAAATGCACATCATCAAAAGGTTGTAGGACTATTTACTCACAAGTACCTGCAAGAGATAAAAAAGGTAAGTTAAATAGAATTTAATTCCAAAAGATAGTTTTAGAATTTATATATACTTGATTCAATTTTATTTATTTCATCTACAAACATTTTGGCTTTGTCTAACATGTTCGCTTTATTATAGATTTTAGCCATCCTGTTTTTTTGTGTTGCTTCTGGATGGGTCATATTATCGATTGCAGTTGGATTTACCTGTTTATTATATAAATTAGTATAAAATGTCTTTTTACAGTCGTGTGTGGTAATTAATTCGTGTAACGGCTTCTTCATCCTAATCTCACCGCTTCTATATGTTCTTAAAACCTCATCCTCAGACCTATCAAACTTTAGCTTTTTAAACAATATCTTTATATGTTTATTAATAGTTGGATTTGCCCCATACGCTGGCAATGTATTATTGTACTTTTCCAAAATATTTAATACTGGTTCTAACAAGGGAATATATATCTCTGTTTTTGTTTTGTTCTGCTTACTATGAATATATTTGAAATTATATCCACCCTCATTATACACTTGAACTTTAGCTTCTTTGGAATCCTTCATACTTTCAAACCTCATACCTGTTAAGCTTCCAATTATCATATACTCTTTTGCCATCTGCAAATCCTCATCATCGCCAGCATCATATTTAATTATCACCTTTATCTCATCTTCGGTTACATAAACATCTTTAGACGCCTCCTCCTTCTCCAAAATAATGTTTTTATCATATACATTTAGCAAAAAATCTGCGTTTAGCTCACTATCTTCTTTAGCATCCTTTAACGTTTTAACAAATGTAGTTTGGTACTTCCTTAAAGTTGTTTTTAAGTACCCGTAATCTTGTTTTCTTTGTTTTCTAGGTTGTTTTGGATTATTAATTTGAATTTTATCCTTCAAAATATCATCCATCACATCCCAAAACTCCCAATATTGTTTAACTCCAAAATTTTCAAATGTTATTACACTACTTGTTGCAATTTGGTAATTTTCAATTAAATGACTAACCGTCCTATATGTTTTAATAGTATTTGGAGCTATACTGCTCCTTTTTCCCATATTACTTTCCTCTTCGCTCTTTTTTATTTTAGAATACAAATAATCTAATATTTTATGCTCACCCAAAACTTTTCTTTTAACACGTCCCAATTCAATTAGTAAATCATGCTTAAATTCACTCGGTGTAGGTATTATTCCAGATAACACATACCTATCTACTAACAAATCAATATTTTCTTGCAACCTTCCCATTTTTGTTCGTATCGAAGCATTATTTCTTGTTGCTTTCTTAAATACCTCCTTATCGAACTTGAAATTCTCTGTTGCTTTTCCAAACTTAACTGGCTCAATCGAAGCATTTAATGCAATCCTAAAAGGTTTAGCTCTTTTGTTACCGATACCATCTAAACCAACGTAACCGTAGTTAATCTCAACCATAATCGGCTCTCTTCTTATTCTTTGGTCAACAGTTTGCTTATTTTGGTTCTGTAAATAATATCTAATTGTCGGTGTATTCATAATACAGCGTAATTTACAGCGTATTTTTGTGATAACAAAAGGTTATTTATGAAATTAAATGAAATGTGCTTTTTTTCAAAGCCTTACTATATCTGTTATTATTAAAGAGTTTGTTAAAATTTGGCTGAAAATGAAATGTAAATTTGTAGTTCTGGAGGTACCACAAATAACACCCTGTAAACATTGAGTTTACAGGGTTTTTTGTTTTTAGAACACAATACTTAAATTCAAAAACACAAACTTTTCTCCACTTTTAAGCTTTAACTTAAAATTATGGTTTATATACAAAACACATTATTTAAATTCCTCTTGAATATTATGAAACCCCTTTAACCATATATTTAATAACATTTATAAAAGATCTCATTTTAAAATCTAACACTTAGATCAACATATTAAAAGTTAAGGAACTCATATTGAATTCAAATAAAACTATAAAATAAAAAAGCCGTAAAAAAATTTACGGCTTTCTATTTTAACTAAAAAATATGTTATTATTTGTCGTCATCTAAATCTACATCTCCTAAGTCAATTTCATCAACTACATCTTCAGAAATTTCAACATCATGACTTTCCATACTATCAACTAGTTCATCACTAATTTTTACCAAATACACCGTATCTTCCGTTTTAACCTCAACGGCATCTACATATTGCCCTTTGGGGTTGGTAAAATGAATAATATCACGAATTCCATATCCATCAGGAAATTTTTCTACTAACAACTTCAGAATTTCTGGTGTTAGTTTTTTATAATCAACTATTACTCTCTTCAAAATAAAACAGTTATAAATTACACTTCTATTACTAATCTAGCACCCCATAAACAGGATTGATAATTTCAAATATATAAAAATATTTAAATCAAAAAATAAAAATATGATTTTAAACTACATTTTTTTAATATTCTAACTGTCAGTTTTTTAAAACAAAAAAGCCAAGATACATCTTGGCTTTTAACATTGTATTTTTAAAAAATGACTAAAGCATTTTTAAATTATTTACTTCCATTTCAGACAAATGTCTCCAATGCCCTCTTGGTAAATCTTTTTTAGTTAACCCTGCAAAAACAACACGATCTAATTTTACAACACTGTAGTTGAAATGTTCAAAAATTCGACGTACAATTCTATTTCTTCCTGAATGAATTTTCACACCAATTTCCGTTTTAGATTGATTAACTATGTATGAAATTTCATCAACCAATACACGTTTATCATCTAACATAAATCCTTCTGCAATTTTATTTAAATCACTCATAGACAATTTCTTATCTAAACTTGCATGATATAATTTTTGTACATTATGTTTTGGGTGCGTTAATTTTTTTGCCATTTCCCCATCATTCGTAAATAACAACAAACCAGTTGTGTTTCTATCTAATCTCCCTACAGGGTAAATACGCTCTTTAGATGCGCTGGCAACCAACTCCATAACTGTTTTTCTACCGCGATCATCATCCATTGTTGTAATAAAATTCTTAGGTTTATTTAACAATATATAACGCTTTTTTTCTGGACTAATTAAAGAACCGTCAAACCTTACTTCATCGGTTACTTTTACTTTATAACCCATTTCGGTAATAGTTTTACCATTAACAGCAGCACTTCCAGCAGCAATATAAACGTCGGCTTCACGACGTGAACATATTCCTGAATTTGAAATGTATTTATTTAAACGTATTCCGTCTACTTCAGGATTTGAAGCTTTTTGAGGTTTTGCCGCAGGTTTTACGCGTGTATCATTTGAAAATTTTTTTCGATCGTCAAATTTACGTTTAAACGGTTTTTGAGGTTTCTTTTTTTCTGATTGTCGTCCTCTCGACGAGTTTTTATTTGAATTCATTATTTTTAATTTTTTGCAAAAGTACTTCTATTTCTTTTAACAATTGATAGTTAAGCGGTTATTTTAACAAAATTCTATCTATTATAACCGAATAATCTATTAACGCTAAGCTAAATACACCTGCAACAATTAGCATTTTTAGTATTAAATGAAGTATACCGTAGTTTCTTTTAGTGTTATTAAACCAAAGCAATCCTAAAAAAATAAGCAATCCTAAAAATACTACATAAAAATAATATTTCATTCCTCCAATTTCAGGGTACTGTAATAAAAAGTAAATAGGATTTAACGTTAAAACAACTATAAAAGTAATAAGTATTTTTGTGAAATGCTCACCATACTTAACTGCAATTGTTTGATAGTTTTGTGCAAAATCACCTTTTAAATTCAGTAAATCTTTTATAAGTTCTCTTATCAACAACATAAAAAACAAAAATGCGGCGTGTGTAAAAATAATTTCAGAGAAATTTTTATAGTACACAAAAATGGCGAAAAATGGTAAAATTGCTAAAACCGCTGCAGAAAACAACCCAGACAACGGATATCTTTTTAGTTTATGAGAATACAACCATATTAAAAAAATATAAATTGAAAAAAACAATGCCGCTCTCCATGAAACTAAAAATGCAACCAAAACACCAATAAAATTCAAGAAAAAATAAATTTTCAACTTAGTTTTTTGATCTACAATGCTATCAATTTTAGACTTAATTGGTTTATTTATACTATCCTTTTCAGCATCATAAAAATTGTTAATTATGTATCCTGATGCTACTACACAAATAGTAGCTAATACAATAAAATACAAATTAGGATCAAACAACACCTTTTTTAAAGGAAGCTCTGGAGAAAAAATAAAAACTGCCGCTAAATATTGCGCAATTATTATCAACAAAATATTGTAACCGCGCACCACAGAAAACAAACTCAATATTTTAATATAAAGAGGTTTGTTTTTCTTTGTGTTTTTTTTGGAAATTTCTAATAAATCCATTTCAAGAAGAATAAAAGTTCAAGGTTTTGAACTTTATTTTTTTAACTATTTAAAATCTATAAACCAATTCAAGTTTATAGTCTTTTAAAATTGCTTTTGTTTTATTAAAATCTTTAGTGAACCCTAAAATGTAACCTCCACCACCAGAGCCACAAAGTTTCAAATAATAATCATTTGAATCAATTCCTTTTTGCCATACTTTATGAAAAGTAGACGGAATCATAGGTTTAAAATGCTCTAGCACAACTTTAGACAAATGTTTTACGTTTCCAAATAATGATTTCACATTTCCGTGTAAAAAATCTTCAATACACGCATCAGTATGTTTTGCAAAATCTTCATGTAACATTTTTCTAAACCCTTCGTTCTTCATTTTAGTCATAAAAATGTTAACCATAGGTTCTGTTTCTCCAATTATTTCAGAATCTAATAAAAACACCGCACCTTTCCCTTCTTTTTGAGAAGGAATTCCCGTTGGCTCTAAATTATCTTTTGAATTTATAAGTATTGGCAAACTTAAATAAGAATTTAATGGATCTAATCCTGAACTTTTTCCGTGAAAAAAAGACTCCATTAAAGAAAATATATCTTTCAGCTTTAACAATTTTACTCTTGTTAAATTTTCAAGAACTGTAATTTTATTACTCGCATATTTATCGTAAATAGATGCAACTAAAGCACCTGAACTACCAACGCCATAACCTTGCGGAATACTAGAATCAAAATACATACCTTCGTCCAAGTCTTTTCTAAATTCTTGCAAATTAAATTCAACCAATTCGGTTTTTAAATTTGACAAGTACGTAAAATACTTTTCTAATTTTAGGTTTGAATCTTTAGCCGTTTCAGAAATTTGTGGTGTTTTTTTTAATGCACCTTGATAACTATTATAAGGTATGGCCAAACCTTTGGAATCTTTTATAATTCCATATTCGCCAAAAAGTAAAATTTTTGCGTAAAAAAGTGGTCCTTTCATAAACTTTAATTATTGGATAATTGTTTTGCCCCAATTCCAACTCTGTCGCAAATATAGTGATTTTCTTGACAATATTGAATTAACTCATTAACAATAAAATTGTTAACTAGCTCCTTTTCATTTTCAGGAAACAACACATGCACATTTGCTCCGGCATCTAACGTAAAACAAATATTAGAATTTGTTGCTGCTCTAAACTCCCAAATTTTATGAATAATTTTTAATGTATTTGGTTTCATTAAAATAAAATACGGACTACTTGTCATCATCATTGCATGTAAACTTAACGCCTCACTTTCAACAATAGCAATAAATTGTTTTAAATCTCCGTTTTGAAGTACTTCTGAAATTTTTGAAATATTATCATTTGCCTGTTTAAAACGCTGTTGCGCAAACGGATGATTGTACATTAATTTATGACCAACAGTACTTGAAACTTGCTTTTCACCTTCATCAACCAATAAAATAGTATCGTGGTAATTTTTAAAATTTGAATGTACTTTATTTGGATATTTCACCCCAAACAAATTTGAACTGCCTTCAATGTCTGTATGATTTCCCCAAACAATTAATTCGCCTTCAATACTTCTACAAGCACTTCCTGAACCCAAACGCGCTAAAAAAGATGCCTTTTTGTTGAAATACACATCAGTCATTTCTGAATTCAATTCTTTTTCGATACTCATAATACACAATGCCAACGCACTCATACCACTTGCAGAAGATGCAATTCCGCTACTATGCGGAAATGAATTTCTAGATTCTACTACAAAATCAAAATCTTTTAAAAACGGTACATATTGTTCTATCCTTTTGAAAAAAGTGGCGATTTTAGGTTTAAAATCATCTTTTTTTTCACCTTCAAAGTAAACTTCAAAATTAAAATCATCTTGTGCAGAATTGCGTTTTTTATACTTTAAAGTAGTCAACGTAAAACAAGCATCTAACGTAAAACTTATGGACGTATTTTCAGGAATTTGAGGTTCTTGTTTTCCCCAGTATTTTACCAAAGCAATATTGCTAGGTGTTTTCCAAGTAATACTTCCTTCAGAAGTGTTTTTTGTAGTATAATTGGATAAAATGAAATCGGTTTCAGTCAAAACAAAAAATTTTGAGCAAAGATACTAGTTTTAACTAAACATTTTCTAACCTTAGCAACACATCTTTTTTATAACTTCTACTTATTGGAAGTGCTTTTACTCCAACCTCAATAAATTCATTGGTAAAAGAATCAATTTTACTAACAGCAACAATATAAGATCTATGAATTCTAATAAAATTATTCTTTGGTAATTTGGCTTCAATATTAGAAATTGTTTCGCGTGTTACAATACATTTATTATTTACATGAATTTTTACATAATCACTTAAGCTTTCAACAAAAGTGATTTCTGAAAAATTAATTTTCACCATTTTTCTATCGGCGCGAACAAAAATAAAATCGTTTCTTTCTGGTGAAATCTCAAGAGAATTAATTTCTTCAATTTTACTACTTTCCCCTAAATATTTATTTACTGCTTGCAATAAACGCTCAAAAGAAATTGGTTTTAGCAAATAATCAACTGCTTGTAAATTAAACCCATCAATTGCATATTCTCTATACGCTGTGGTAAAAATTACTTTTATATTTTTATTGATTGATTTTGCAAATGAAAGCCCCGATATTTCAGGCATATTAATATCTAAAAAAATTAAATCTATTTGATTAGAGCTAATTTCATTAAATGCTTCAATGGCATTTTTACAAGTAGCAACAACACGTACGGCATCTACTTTTTGTAAGTGATTTTCTAAAATTTCACGAGCTATAGGTTCGTCATCAACAATAATACAATTACAGGTTTTGTTCATTGTTCAATACTTTTAAATTTTTAATTTTCAACTGTACACTAAAATTGTTTTCTTGTTGTATTATTTCAATTTCATGAACATTTGGATACAACATTTTTAAGCGTTTTTCAATATTTTCAAGTCCAATTCCTTTTTCAGTATTAGCTTCAAATTTAGAAGTATTCCCAATTTCAAAAAATAACTCATCATTCTTAGTTTCAAGTATCATATGCACTATTAATTTCCCTTTCTCAATTGCTCCATGTTTAAATGCGTTTTCAACAAAAGGAATTAATAACATAGGCGCTATTTGCGCATTTTTATTTTCAATTTTCTTTTCAATTGTCACTTCAAGCGTATCATGAAATCGCATTTTCTCAAGTGAAACATAATCTAACAAATGATTTACTTCATCTTGAAGCAACACACTTGGCTTTTCAATTTGATATAAAATATAATCTAATAAGTTAGACAGTTTTAAAATCATTTCAGGAGCTTCATCTGCTTTTTTCAACGCAAAACCGTAAATGGTATTTAATGAATTAAACAAAAAATGTGGATGAATTTGCATTTTCAAAAACCTTAACTCTTGCTCCTTCAATTCTAATTGTGCATTTAAAATTTTACCATTTAAACTTTCGTTCTTTACAATAGAATTATAATTGTGCATAATTAAACTCAACGAAACTACAATTAACACCACAAAATAAACACCCAAAATTATAAATGGTAAGGTTTTAGTTAACGGAACTGTATCTACATCTTTATAACCTTCAGAATAAACTAACCCGTATAAAATGGATAAAATAATAATATAAACAGAAATTATAAATGTGTAAATACTATATAAAATAAAGTATTTGTATTTTTTTGCAAGTAAATATCTTGGGATTAAATAATAAATTAAAAAGTAACTAATTAAAATGGTTACCGGCATTAAAAACCCCGAAAACAAATTTACATACGCTGTATTTGAACTTCCATAGCCAAGAAAATACGCATAAAAAAAATAGATAACCACCCAAAATATTGAGTGACTAAAAATTATGGTGCCATATTTTATTATACTACCTTTCGTATTCATAACGTGCAAATTGCAAATAAAATTAAATGTATTGTTAATTTAGCGATAGAATTGACATAAATTGCTCTTTATTACAGGTTTTCAACTTCTTTATACAAAGTACTCTTTGATCCTGTTGAATATAGCAACTTTCTTGTTAATAGTCCCAATTTTTTATAGTTTACTGTATAAACCAATACATTTGAACTATTAATCTTAAAAACCTTATTATGTTATTCGTTTCACAAACTATTATGCCGTTGGCAGGAAATCCTTTTATTGACAGATTAAATGAAGGCGGACCTTTATTTATGTACACAACTCTATTTCTTTTAATTGTAATTATTGCACTTTTAATTAGAAGTTTTGTAAAACCCGCAACACGCAAAAAAACTATTACTATAGTAAGTTCTATAAGTCTTTTTGCAATAGTTTGGGGATTTTTAGGTCAAATGATTGGTTTAATTACTGCTTTTGATGCCATTTCTGCTGCCGGAGATATTTCTCCTGCAATGTTAGCTGGCGGACTTAAAGTTGGAATTCTTTCCCCTTTATTTGGAACGGTTGTATTTTTAATTGCTCGCGTAGGAATTATCATTTTAAATATTTTAAACAAATAATACTTTTTTAGAATTTCTCTTTACTTGCCTTTTAATTGTATTCAAATAATTTGATACGTTAAAAGGCTTTTTTAGTTAATATAATTAAGAAAAACAAAAAATATCAATTATTCTATATTATTAAATAGTTGCTTTTTTATTACTTTTGCAATCTATGAAATTGAAAAAAGCTTTTATTTTACTAAACGGTTCAGAACCTAAAACTTTACCCGAGTTGTCTGAATACGATATTGTATGTGCCATAGATGGTGCCTACAATTTTTTTGAAGAGAAGAATATAACTCCAGATTTAGTGACAGGCGATTTTGACTCCATTCTAAAAATCCCAACCTCTGTAGAAGTTATTAAAACCCCAAATCAAGATTTTACTGATTTTGAAAAAGCATTACAAATTTTAAAACACCGTGGTTATTATCATATTGATGTGTACGGTGGAAGCGGTAAAGAACACGATCATTTTTTGGGAAATATAAGCACCGCAAAACAATGGAAAATAGGGTTAAACATTACATTCTTTGATGATTTTGGTAAATACTTTTTTATTGATGAATTTTACAACGGTACTAATTTAAAAGATAGAAATATTTCTTTAATTCCGTTACCAATTGCTAATGGTGTAAGTACAAAAGGCCTACTTTACCCAATAAACAATGAAACTCTTACTTTTGGAGTACGTATTGGAACAAGAAATAAAGCGAACGAAAATAACGTACAAATATCATTTGACGATGGTGATTTATTGCTATACATTAGTAATCGCTAATTTTTAACTTTTGAATAGAAAACTAAAACTTATTTGGGATTTCAAAGGTCCAGCTTCATTAAAAACAGCTGAGCACCATTGCATTCATTTAAAAGAATTTGCTGAAATTGAACAACTTCATTATTACGAAGTTGATTTTAAAACACTTTCAGAAATACATACCATTGCTTACATAACAGTTGATGAAGTTGATATGAAAACCTACAGAGATGCTATAAAACCTCATCGCGGGCAGTTGGCATAGCTTGTCATTCTTAACAATAGTAAAGAATCTCACATTCCAGTTGTGACAAAGACTCTTCATTTTCGTTTCACTTCCTTCAGAATGACATCATAAATTAGCTACCAACAGAATTTGCCACAATCCAACCGCTAGTCCAGGCATTTTGAAAATTGAAACCACCAGTTATAGCATCAATATTTAAAACTTCACCAGCAAAAAATAAGTTTTTATGCAATTTACTTTCAAATCTTTTGAAGTTTATTTCTTTTAAATCAACACCTCCAGCGGTTACAAATTCATCTTTAAAAGTACTTTTTCCATTCACTTTAAAAGAACATTTAGTTAATTGATTTGCTAAATTTTCTAGTTGGTGGTTACTTAACTGCGCCCATTGTGCAGTTTCAGAAATTTGTGCAGCTTTCACCAATTTAAACCATAACCGTTTTGAAACATCTTCAAACACCGAACGCAAAATTACTTGCTTTTTAGCATTCTTCTTTTTTTGTGATTTTAAAAAAACTAAAACTTCTTCTGTACGTTTAGACAGCCAATTTACTTCAATTTGAAATTGATAATTTTTATCCGCCAATTCCAATGCTCCCCAAGCTGAAAGTTTTAAAATTCCAGGCCCGCTTAAGCCCCAATGTGTTACTAATAACGGCCCTTGCTCTGCTAATTTTGAATTTAAAATTTTTACTGAAGCCTTTGGAACCGAAATCCCAGGAATATCTTTTAATCTATCATCTAAAATATTAAAAGTAAACAACGAAGGAACAGGCTTTACAATTGAATGCCCTAAATTTTTAACTATCTCAAAAACTTTATTATTACTTCCGGTTGCTATTAAAACATTTGCTGCCTTGTACTTTTTTTCAGATGTTAAAACTGTATAACTATCTCCTTCTTTTTCAATAGCATCAACTCTTGAGCTCAACACAACTTGAATTCCTAATTCTTTAACTTTTGACAAGAAACAATCTATAATAGTTTGAGATGAATTACTTTCAGGAAAAATACGATTATCATCTTCAATTTTTAATGGAACACCTCTATTTTCAAACCATTCCATTGTATCACCAGTCATAAATTTATGAAACGGACCTAACAACTCTTTTTTTCCTCTTGGATAAAACTCCGTTAAATCTTTAGGAATAAAACAAGCGTGTGTAACATTACATCTACCACCACCGCTTACTTTTACTTTTTGTAATACTTTATTACTACCTTCTAAAATAACAACTTCCAAATCAGGATTTAATTCTGCGGCATTTATAGCTGTAAAAAAACCTGCTGCTCCACCTCCTACTATAATTAGTTTTTTCTTCATTTTTCTCTTTAAGTTAACAATTGAAAATCTCGGTTATTGAGTTGAGTCGAAATCACTTCTGCATCATTTTGGCCTCGACTCCGCTCAGCCCCTAATTATAAAATTAAATCTTGATAGGGAATTACCGTATAAAACCCTTTTTGTTTAAAATAAGTTGGTGTATCCTCATTTCCTGTAGCTAAAATAAAATCGCCGCCCCAAGCGCCTAAACTTTTTGTTTGTCCAAAATAATCAGTAAAATATTTTTCTTGAACTGTTTTTAGCTGAATTGTTTTTGAAACTACCGTTTCATGTTCTTTTAGTAGTTTTTCAAAATCCGAAAAATTGTCACAGTTTAAAATGTCATTTGTTAATGTAGAAATCTGTTCTTTTTCTGAAGTTAAATTTCCTTTTAAATCTTTAAAACGTTGAATACCTTCTCGACTATTTTGCTTTTTATTTAAATACACAAAATACAATTGTTCTTTAAACGAAGGATTGAATGCCACTTTTTCAATTATAGGATTCGTTCCATTTCTTGTATATAAAATTGGTGAAGTATGCGCAGCGCACGCTAAATCATAACCGCTACCTCCAAATGTTTTTTCTAATAAAACATACGGATTAACTTGTGCCCAATTAGCTAAATTATTTATTAAAGTTGAAGAAGTTCCCAATCCCCAATTTTTAGGAAAAGTTAAATGAGTTTCAACCAAATATCCTTGATTAGCATTTAAGAAATCAGCGTTTAAATTCCTTACTTCCTTTAAAATATGCAACAAATTTTCAGCTAAGGTATCATTTCCCCCATCTTCATCAGCCTCAAAATCGGCACTAAACAAACGTAGTTTTGGTAAATCAAAAATAGCTTCTAACCAACAAGTTCCTTCATTGGTAAAACTTTTCCATATTAACTGAGGCTCTTTAATTTTTTGAATAGTTAAATTTTGCCCGCAAGTTGTAGGTACTGCTAATGACTTTGCACCATCTAATACAAAATATTCGCCTATTAATAATAACTTTCCGTTGCTATAAAATTCTTTCATTAATCTTTTTCTTTATGGTGGCTGAGCGGAGTCGAAGCCTTTTTGCAATAATGAGTTTCATTATTGCATTTCGCAAATCTCGACAAATCTTCTAAGTTATTATTAATCAATGCTAATTTCTTTTTTCTGTTCCAACCTTGAATTTGTTTTTCTTTGTGAAAAGCTTGAGAAATACTGGTGAACTCCTCAAAATAAATTAACTTAACAGGTAATCTTCTTGCTGTATAATTTGCCCCAATTCCATTTTGATGTTGAGTTAAACGAATCTTTAAATCTATAGTACTTCCTGTATAAAAAGTACCATCCGAACATTCTAATATGTATACAAATCCTTTTTTCACAACTAATAAATGGCTTCGACTCCGCTCAGCCACCGAGACTAAATTATAATTTCATTATTTTCCTTTCAATAAGTTTGCTACTTCAGATATATTTTCAACTACAGGAAATGTATGATTTTCATCTTTACTCACTTCTTCATGCGCCCAAGTTGTATGAAAAGGAACGTGCACTGCAAATGCTCCAATTTCAAGCACAGGCAATACATCTGATTTTACTGAATTGCCAACCATTAAAAAATTCTCAGGAGCACAATCTAAATGATTTAACAGCTTTTTATAATCTTTTGGTTTTTTATCGCTCATAACTTCAATATGATGAAAATGTTGCTCTAAACCCGATTTTATTAGTTTTCTTTCTTGATCTAACAAATCGCCTTTTGTTGCAAGTACCACCTTATAATCACCATTTAAACTTTTTAATACTTCACCAACTCCAGCTAACAATTCAACTGGCTTATTCAACATTTCTTTTCCAAATGAAATTACTTTAGAAACCAATTCTAAATCACCTTTACCTTTAGTTATTTTTAAAATTGTTTCAACCATAGACAGTACAAAACCTTTGATTCCGTAGCCATACAATTCTAAATTTCTCATTTCAATAGAAAACAATATTGTATTTACATCCTCTTCTGGCAAATACGATTTTAATAACTTGGCAAATGCTTCTTCAGTTGCTCTAAAGTACGGTTCATTTACCCAAAGTGTATCGTCTGCATCAAAGGCAATTACTTGAATGTTGTTCATATTTATTTATCTTCTACTAACTTATTATAAGCTTCAACCACCGCATTATGTGTTACCGTTTTATTTTCAAAATAATTGATTAAAAACTGCTTTTCAAGCTCAGTTGCACCCAATTGTTTTATAATGTTTGTTAAGTGCATTTTCATATGTCCTTTTTGAATTCCTGTAGTTGTTAAAGCTCTTAAAGCAGCAAAGTTTTGCGCCAAACCTGCAACAGCAATAAT
This sequence comes from Lutibacter holmesii, assembly GCF_042679665.1. Lineage (NCBI taxonomy): Bacteria > Pseudomonadati > Bacteroidota > Flavobacteriia > Flavobacteriales > Flavobacteriaceae > Lutibacter > Lutibacter holmesii. The sequence continues at coordinate 816,180 of NZ_JBHTMV010000003.1, read as the reverse complement.
TTCCATTAATTCTTTTGCTGAAGGATTTTCTAACAACTGTAAAGATAATTTTGAAAGTGGATGCAATTTGGTTAAGCCGCCAACAGTACCTAGAGCCAACGGAATTTCAATCCAAAATTTAAACACACCATTTTCAATACTAGCATTGGTTAAACTTTTATATTGCCCGTCTTTAGCGGCATATGCATGAGCACCAGCTTCAATAGCTCTAAAATCATTTCCGGTTGCTAAAACAACAGCATCAATTCCATTCATAATTCCTTTATTATGTGTAACGGCTCTATGCGGTTCAGCATTTGCTATTTGCACGGCTTGCACAAACTTTTGCGCAAACAACAGTGAATTTTCAGCATATAATTCTTCTACTTTACAACTAACTTCAGCTCGCACCAAACAATCAGGCACATAATTTGATAAAATACTCATAACAACTTGAATGCCTTCTTTTTCAAATTCATTGGCAATTGCTTCCAAACATGAGTTTATAAAATTAGCTCCCATACTATCAGCAGTTTCAAAAGTTACGTGCAGTTGATAATAGTTTTCTAACGCTGAAGTTTTATTACGTAGCTCAATATCTAAAATACCACCGCCACGTTTTTTCATATTCTTTGTAATATCCTCGGTAACTTTAAATAAATCTTCTTTTTTTGAAATAAAATATTTTTGAAGTTCTTCAGTGTTACCTTCAAACATAAAATGAACTTGGCCAATTTTTATGGTTGAAACAACTTCTGCTTTAAATCCGCCACGAGTACTCCAAAATTTAGCTACTAAAGAAGCGGCCGCAACAACTGAACTTTCTTCAATAGTCATTGGAATGGTATAATCTTTCCCATTTATTACAAAATTGGGAGCAATTGCAAAAGGCATATAAAAATTTGAAATGGTGTTTTCAATAAAATCATCATGTAAATCTTGAAGCACTTTATTTGAATTCCAATATTGTTCTAAACAATGGGTTACCTTTTCATCATTATTAAAAAAATTAGAAACTAACCACTCTATTTTTTCAAGCTTATTCAACTTAGAAAATCCGCTAACGGTTTTTGACATTATTTGCAAATTTTATGTTTTGACAAAGATAAATTTTTAAAAACAAAAAAGGGTTTCATATTATGAAATGTCAAGTTTTATGACTTTTAACAGCTATCTATTGCCAAAAATTTCTTAAACTTGAAAATTATTTCAAGAAATAACAATTAATGAAAAAAATACTCATCCTATTTGTTGCTATAACCTCCTTAGCCACAGCACAAAAAAAAGATATTACACTTGACGAAATATGGAATGGTTCTTTTAGAACTGAACGAATGAACTCGTTGAACTCCATGAATGGTGATTTTTACACTTTATTAAACTTTAACCGTACTACCAGAAGCACCTCTGTAGATAAGTACAGTTACCAAACTTTAGAAAAAATAGAATCTATTGTTGACAGCAAAGATTTAGCAGATTTAAAATATTTTGAAAGCTACGAGTTTAACAATGATGAAACTAAATTATTACTAGGTGTAGATGCAGAACCAATTTACAGACATTCAAGCTTAGGTGTTTTTTATGTGTATGATTTAGTTTCTAAAACACTACAATTAGTAGATGAAGAAAAAATACAAGAACCTACTTTTTCTCCTGACAGTAAAAAAGTAGCATACGCTAAAAACAACAATATTTATATTAAAAATCTTGAAAACAATGAAGTTACACAAGTAACTACTAACGGTTTAAAAAACAGTATTATCAATGGTATTTGTGATTGGGTGTACGAAGAAGAATTTGCATTTGTAAGAGCTTTTGAATGGAGTAAAGACAGTGAAAACTTAGCTTTTTTACGTTTTGACGAAACTGAAGTTCCATCCTTTTCAATGGACATTACAGGAAAAAACTTGTACCCAACTCAACAAGTATTTAAATACCCTAAAGCAGGCGAAAAAAATGCCGTAGTTACGTTACATATTTATAACATTTCTTCAAAAAACAATAAAGAAATAAATATTGGTGAATATGAATATATTCCAAGAATAAAATGGACTAACAATGCTAACATTTTATGTGCTACTACTTTAAATAGACACCAAAACGATTTAAAATTACACTTTGTAAACGCCACTACTTCTGAAGCTAAAGTAGTTTTAAATGAAATTGATAAAGCCTATGTTGACATACACGATAACTTAACTTTTTTAAGTGATAATAGTTTTATTTGGACCAGTGAAAAAGACGGTTTTAATCATATTTACCACTATTCTAAAGAAGGTGAATTAATAAAACAATTAACATCAGGAAATTGGGAAGTAACTAATTTTTATGGTGTGAATGAAAAAACAAAAACCGCTTATTACCAATCTGTTGAAGATGGATCAATTAATAGAACAATTTACGCTGTTGGATTTAATGGTAAAAACAAAAAAAGGTTAACCAATGCATCTGGTACAAACAGTGCCTCATTTAGTAAAAATAAAAACTATTTTATCAATACTTTTTCTGATGCTAACACACCTACAATTTATACGCTTCATAATTCAAAAGGTGAACAGTTAAAAGAAATATTAAACAACAATACACTTCTTGAAAAATTAAGCACCTACAATCTTTCAAAAAAAGAATTCTTTACCTTAAAAACTGAAACAGGTGAATTTAATGCTTGGATGATAAAACCTTCAAACTTTGATGCAACAAAAGAATATCCGTTATTTATGACACAATATTCTGGGCCAGGATCACAGTCTGTTAGCAATAAATGGAATTCATCAAACGATTATTGGTTTCAACATTTAGCAGAAAAAGGATATATTGTTGTATGTGTTGATGGAAGAGGAACTGGTTTTAAAGGTGCTGAATTTAAAAAAGCAACATATTTAAACTTAGTAAAATACGAAACCATTGATCAAATAAATGCAGCTAATGAATTAGCAAAAAGACCATACATTAACAAAAATGAAATTGGTATTTGGGGATGGAGCTTTGGTGGACATATGAGTACCAATTGCTTATTAAAAGGTCCTGATACTTTTAAAATGGCCATTGCTGTTGCACCTGTAACAAGTTGGCGTTTTTATGATACTGTTTACACAGAGCGTTTTTTAAGAACCCCACAAGAAAATCCTGCTGGTTATGATGATAATTCACCAATAAATTATGCAGATAAACTTACAGGAAAGTTTTTATTAGTTCATGGAAGTGGAGATGACAATGTACACGTACAGAACACTATGCGTTTAACCAATGCATTAATTGAAGCAAACAAACCTTTTGATCAAGCAATTTATCCTGATAGAACTCACGGAATTTACAGAGGAAAAAATACAAGACTTCATCTTTATACTAAAATGACTAACTTCATCGAGGAAAATTTAGGTGAAACAAAGACACCTGTAGAACTTTTGAAGCAATAACAATTTGATATTAATAATTTTTAATTAAAAACATGACTAGTAACACTTTAAGAACAGAACCGGCACAAAAAGAACTTTTTGGTCATCCGGTAGGATTGTATGTATTATTTTTTGTAGAAATGTGGGAACGTTTTTCTTACTACGGAATGCGTGCTATTTTAACTCTATACCTTGCAGCTCCTATTATATTAGGTAATCCACAATCTGGCTTTGGCTGGTCTAATGGTGAAACGTTATCATTTTACGGAACTTACACAATGTTGGTTTATGTAATGTCTATTCCTGGTGGCTGGATTGCTGATAAATATATTGGTCAGAAAAAAGCAGTGATGCTGGGTGGTCTTTTACTTTGTATTGGTCACGGAATTTTAGCTGTTAATGCAGAATGGGCATTCTTTACTGGTCTATTATTTATTGTAATTGGTGTTGGATTTTTAAAACCAAACATTTCAACAATGGTTGGTGGACTTTATAAAAAAGGTGACGATAGAAGAGATCAAGGTTTTTATGTATTTTATATAGGGATAAACTTAGGTGCATTTTTTGGTGCTTTGGTAGTAGGTGCTGTAGCCGCTAAATACGGATGGCATTATGGTTTTGGTTTAGCTGGTATTGGTATGGCGCTAGGTCAAATAGTATATATGTTTGGGTTAAAATATTTAGGATCTGTTGGAGATTTTCTTGGTAAAAGTGACTCACCAGATAAAGATATCTTAAAAAAGCCTTTAACTAGTGTAGAAAAAGACAGAATGCTAGTAATGTTCTTATCCTTCTTAATTATTATTGTTTTTTGGGGTGCTTTTGAACAAGCTGGAGGTTTAATGAGTTTATACACAGAACAAAAAACAAACAGAATACTTTCTTTTTCTTTACCTTTTATTGGTAACGAAATACCTGCGGCTGTTTTTCAATCTATAAACGCTTTTTTCATTATTGTTTTAGGAACTGCTATTGGTAAATTTTGGCATAAATGGGGAAGAAAAGGAAAAGAATCTTCTTCATTATTTAAAATGGCAATTGGTGTAATTATTATGGCATTTGGTTTCTTGTTTATGAGTAAAGCTAGTACTGAAGTTGTAATGAATGGTGATGATGTTGTAGAAAAGTCTGCAATGATCTGGTTAGTTTTAGCCTACCTTTTCCATACAATTGGTGAATTATGTGCATCGCCTGTAGCACTTTCCTTTATTACAAAATTAGCACCGTTAAAATACGCTTCATTTATGATGGGTGCTTATTTTGCAGCTACTGGTTTAGGAAATAAAGTAGCTGGTTTTGTTGGGCATCTTTCTGAAGGAGCTGGAGAGTTTCAAGTATTTACAGGTATTGCAATCTTTTGTACATTATTTGGAATACTAATTTTAGCAATTTTAAAACCTTTAAAACGATTAACACACGGAGCTGAAACTGATGAAACAAACTAAGCCTAAGGTTTTAAATTAGTCATTAAACAACAATAATATTTTTATGAATACAACTACAGACAATTTTTTTGAAAATAAAGTAATGGGACATCCAGCCGGATTGTTTGTTCTATTTTTTACTGAAATGTGGGAACGCTTTTCATACTATGGAATGCGCGCAATTTTGGTTATATTTTTAACAGGAGCAATTTTAGGAGACAACCCTGGTTGGGCGTGGGAAACTCCAGCAGCACTTTCATTATTAGGTACCTACGCAATGCTTGTTTACCTTACGCCACTAATGGGTGGGTGGCTAGCTGATAATAAAATTGGATATAGAAATGCAGTTGTAATTGGAGCCTTATTAATGACCCTTGGTCATGCTTCTATGGCAATAGAAACACCAACGGCTTTATACATTGGTATTGCCTTTTTAATTTTAGGTAACGGTTTTTTTAAACCTAATATGACTTCAATCATATCAAAAATGTACGAAGGACATAATGATAAGAAAGATGGTGCTTACAACATATTTTATATGGGAGTAAACGCCGGTGCTTTTCTTGGAATATTACTTTGCGGATGGGTTGGTGAAAAAATTGGATGGAGCTTTGGTTTTGGGTTGGCCGGAATTTTTATGTTCTTTGGAATGTTGCAGTTTTATTTTGCGCAGTCACTTTTTGGAAAATTAGGTGACAAACCAAATAAAATAAAAAACAAAGAAGAGGCTTTAAAAGCAGCTGAAAAAACTGAAGTTAAACTAAACAAATTCTTAACAATTGATTATTTATTAATTGGAGTTTTTGCCGTTTCAGCACTTATATTTATTATAAATGATCCATTAAGTAAAATTGGAAATATTCAAACTTTTAATTTTACAATTGCAGGAATGACAGACTCGTTATTTTTTGCATTATTAGCTGCAATTACATTTATTGTATTGTTAGTTATTAGAATTCCAAGATATACTAAAATTGAACGTGATAGAATGATTGCGTTTACCATTTTTTGCTTATTTACAATCTTCTTTTGGGCTGCATTTGAACAAGCAGCAGGTTCATTACCTTTATACACAAGAGATTTTACAAACAGAATTTTAGAAGGTAACTCTGCATTGGTATTTAAAATAATTGACCTTATTGTTACCATAGTTCCTTTAGGAATTATCACCTATGTTTTATTAAGTTTGTTTAAACAAACATTCAAAAAAATTGGATTATCAAACATTATTTTAGGATTTAGTTTTTTAATAGTTTGGGCAATTGTTTTGTACAAAATTTATATTGAATTTCAAGCTCACGAAACTGAAGTTCCTGTGACTTGGTTTGCAATATTAAACTCTTTATTTATAATTATTTTTGCGCCATTATTTACAAAATGGTGGGATAGTAAATTCAACCCACCAGCATCTGTAAAATACTTTTTAGGGTTAGCACTTTTAGGTATTGGATTTGCATTTTTAGCTTTTGGAGCAAGAAATGTACCTGCAGGAGCACAAACAGCAAGTTTAAGTATGGCTTGGTTAGTGTTTGCATATTTATTCCATACATTGGGTGAATTATGCTTGTCTCCAATGGGATTATCATACCTAAGTAAATTAATTCCTGCAAGAATGATTGCTTTTATGTTTGGTGTATATTATTTAGCCATTGCAATTGGAAACAAACTAGCACATTATGTTGGTGGAGATATTGAAAAAATTACACAAGAATATAGTTTATCTACTTTCTTCTTAATATTTACAATTATACCAATAGCCATAGGATTTATATCTTTAGTTTTACACCCATTATTAAAAAAGTTAATGCACGGAGTAAAATAACTGTAATTTTGGCAAGCATTTTGCGTCAAATGATTTAAAACTTAAAAACTATAAAATTGAAAAAAGTATTTTTTGCATTATTTGTACTATTCGCATTTTCTATGAATGCTCAAGAAATTAAATGGTTAACTTTTGAAGAAGCTGTTGCTGCTCAAAAAGAAAATCCAAAAAAAATTATTATGGATGCCTACACTTCTTGGTGTGGTTGGTGTAAAAAAATGGATAAAGAAACCTTTAAAAATAAAGATGTGGTAAACTATATCAATGAACATTTTTATGCTGTAAAATTTGATGCTGAAGGAAACGAAACTATTAACTTTAAAGGAAGGGAATATACAAACCCTAATTACGACCCTAATGTAAGTAGAGGAAGAAATAGCAGTCATCAATTATCACAATATTTCAGTATTCGATCTTTTCCAACTATTGTGTATTTAGATGAAGAAGCTAATTTAATTAGTCCAATTCCGGGGTACAAAACACCTCAACAGCTTGAACTGTTTTTAAAAACATTTAAAACAGATGTATATAAAACCTTAACAGATCAAGAATCTTGGGAAACATACAATGCAAACTTTAAATATGAGTTTGTAAATTAGTTTTAATTATTCAAAATATAAGCTCCGTTTTGCATGGTATTGTAAAACGGAGTTTTTGTTTTTACACACGTTTGGTGCCATTGTTCTACATAACTTTTATAATTTGAAGCGTCAGTAATAATTAATTTAGGCTTTAACACGTTTATTACTCGTTCTAAATTTATTTTTGGAGATTGCCTTAAAACTACATAATCAGGCTGTACGGCTTGTATATTGAAAACACCTAAACTATCAATTATAAAAATAGTTCTTCCCTTAAAACTGTATAAATTAGGTATGTTACTCTCAATAAATACCGAATCGATTCCAGTACCAACAACATAATTTTTTAATGGATTATCATCTAAACTAAAATCTTGTTGAGAACATTGAATTTTCATTTTATCACCAACCTTAGTTCCCAACAACGTTTCTTTTGTTTTATTAAAAATAATGAATGATTGACGTGTTTCAATTTTATACTTTTCAAAAATAATAGCACCTTGAAGCAGTATTATTGAAAACAATACAAGAAGTACTCTTTTAAAAGTTGGTTTTTCAACCCATTTAAAAAACATAAAAATAAGCAGGTAAAACACCAATAACAATAATAGCGAAAACGTAATACGCTGAATAATAAAAGCTTCTTGATTAGAAATCCAAGATACAAAAGTATTCAACTGTTGAATTACCAGCATATAAAAATCACTTAAAAAAGAAGGTAAAACTCCTATCAATGCCAATACAATAATCAGAATTCCAACACATAAAATAGCTCCTAAAAACGGAATAATCACCAAATTTGAAATAAAAAACAAGCCAGGAAACTGATGAAAATAATACAAACTTAAAGGTACAACACCAATTTGAGCGGCTAGAGAAACTGTACATAATTGCCAAACTTTACGTAACAACCAATTATCAACTGAGATTAAACTATCTAATTTTGGCTGTATCCAAACAATAGAAAACACTGCCAAATAACTTAATTGAAAACCAACTTCAAATAAATAATTTGGATTAAAAATTAATAAAAAAAACATTGAAATAAGTAACGTATGGTACATATTTGAAGGTCTGTTTGAATACATTCCAATTGTAATTGCAGTAAACATAGTAACCGCTCTCACAACTGAAGCAGACAGCCCCGCAATAAGCGCAAACAACCAAAGTGAAATCACAATTATAAAAGAAGTAATCAATTTTCCATTTTTAATTCTATGTACAGGTTGTAACAAAAAACTAAGAATTAGCAATATAATACCAACGTGTAAACCAGAAACTGCGAGTATATGAATGGCACCAGCTCCGGTATAACTTTCCCTTAACTCATACGAAATCTGTTGGCGCTGGCCTAACAGCAAAGCATCAATAACAGCCAATTCATCACCTTGAAATCCGTTTTGTAACAATGCAGTATTTATTTTGTTTCTAACAGCAGCCGCAACTCCTTTTAAGCTATGCGTTTGATGCTCAAAAGGTATAAATTCATTCTTTTTTAAATAAACCTGATAATGAATTTGTTGATTTTTAAGATACTGTTTATAATTAAATTCGTACGGATTTTTAGGCGATGAAATTTCTTTAAAGAACGTATACATAAAAATTTGATCATCTACATGAAAAGCATTTAACAAACTATCTCGTTTTACATTTATCAGTATTTTCCCAAGTGATTTTTTAGAATTTATTTGAATAACAGATGCTTCATATTTATCATAATAATTTGAAGACTTTAAAACTTTTTGAATTTCAACCAATGCTTTTTGCAGTTTTACTGTTGAAAAACCAATGTTCTTTTCAAAGTAATGCTCTTTATTTACATTATTTTGAAACGTAACATTTGAAACTCCAATTCCAACAGAAATCAAAGAAAAAAGCGCAAAAAAGATTATAGATTGTTCAAATTGTTTATTGCTATAAACAAAAACACCATAAAAGATAGCCATTAAAAAAACAAGTGTGCAGGCAATTATTGCAGGATTCATAATGTAGTATGTCCCCAATAAAATTCCAACAACCAAAAATATGGTTAATTGAAGCGGAATAAATTTCCAACTTTTTCTCATAGCACTATAAAGCTACAAAAAATATTGAACTAACTATATACTGCAATAAATTTTAAGCGTCATCAAATCTTGTTTCAAAAAATTGAACTACGATACATTTAACGTAACAATAGTTACAGAATGATTTATGTCACCAAAGTAACTTTCTATAAAAGGTAATTTTGAAGAAACCTAAAATCAAACATTATGAAAAAACTGTATTTCAGCATATTAACAATTGCTTTTATGTACACAAATACAATAGCACAAGATCTTTCACCCTATATAAAAATTGGTGAATCTTCAAAAAGTATGCAAGTTGTAACCAATGAGATTATAAGTACACTTCAAAGCAATAGTTTTAGCATACTAGGAAACTACAACCCTGGTAATAATTCAAAATTAAAAGTTCTTGTTTTTACAAATGAAAACTTAAAAAATACAGTAGTTAAAGTTACAGATCGTGGAGCGTTGGCAGCAGCCTTTAAAGTTGGTTTGGTTGAAAAAAACGGTAAAATAACTATTTCTTACACAAACCCTGAATACATTTTAAGAGCTTACTTAAGAAATAACTACAATACTTATGAAACCGTTTTTGAAAAATTCAGCAAAGATGTAAAAAACGCATTCTCAAGTATAGGAAATGAGTTTACTTCTTTTGGAGGAGCAATTGATGCAAACGATTTAAAAAAATACCATTACAAAATAATGATGCCTTATTTTTCAGATCCTATTGAATTAAATGAATACAATTCTTTTGAAGAAGGTTTACAAATAATTGAAACAAATCTTAAAGCTAAAAAAGGTGAGACTGTTGAAGTGTATAAAATTGTGTACCCTGATAAAAAAGTAGCTGTTTTTGGAATTGGTTTACTTAATAAAGAAGATGGAGAATCTTCATTTTTACCAATTATTGGAGAAGAACACATAGCCGCAATGCCTTATGAAATTATAATACAAGGGAAAAAAGTTACAATGCTTCATGGAAAGTACAGAATTGCATTGCATTGGCCTGAATTAACTATGGGTACTTTTATGAAAATTATGAGTACACCAGGTGATATTGAAAATTATTTAGAAGCAATTTGTAAATAGCTTCACCAAGTTTAATCATAAAAAAAGCACTAATATTAATTTTAGTGCTTTTTTTAATTATGTATACGAACTACTTTTCTGTTTTGTCTACACCTGTCAATCCAGCAGAAACAATAAACTTCATAACTTCACTAGAATTTGCTTTTATAGGTTTAATATTTTTTGAAGGTACAACAAATAACTCACCTGCAAACGTATAAGACATAGGAAAATACACCGCTACTTTATCCAATTCATCTAAAAACGTTAAGTTTTCTTCAGTAATAAACCCCAGTTTTTCTAGGTCACTATTTAAATTCACTTTCACTAAAACAGGCTTACTAAATTTCATTTCTTTACCTATAAAAGCGGCAAATAAATCATTCAACGCTTTGTAAATAAAATTTAACAGCGGAATTTTAGTAATTACCTGATGTACAATTTGTTTTAAGGGTTTAGCAACAAATGTTTGCCCTACAAAACCAACCAATACCAATACTAAAACTAAACTTAAAATTCCAATTCCGGGAATAGAAACATCAAATAACTTTACAATTACTTCTTTAGAAAAATCATCAATTAAAGTAAATACTTCATAAATAATATAGGCTGTAACTGTTATTGGAGCCAAATATAATAAGCCTTGAATAAAATAATTTACAAGTTTTTTTACCATTTTTAAAGTTTAACATTAAACATATGCTACTGTAAAATAAATTCAGCTACTTTTTTTGACGCTCCTTTTCCACCTAGCTTTTGTTCTAAATCATCATAATTTAGTAACATTTGGTCACGGTGTTTTCCTTTTAATATTTTTTGAAGTTCGTTAGAAAGTGATACTTCTGTTAAATCGTCTTGAATTAATTCTTTCACAACTTCCTTATCCATAATTAAGTTCACCAAAGAAATAAATTTCAAGTCAATCAATCGTTTTCCAATTTGATAGCTTAGCCAACTTGTTTTATAGCAAACAATTTCTGGCACTTTAAACAAAGCAGTTTCTAATGTTGCTGTACCTGAAGTTACAATGGCTGCGAATGATATTGATAATAAATCGTATGTTTTATTACTTATAAAATGTACGTTTTCATTTGTTATAAATTGCTGGTAAAACTCATAATCTTGACTTGGAGCTCCTGCAATTACAAATTGATAATCAGGGAATTTTAAGGGCATTTTTAACATTACTGAAAGTAACTTGGTAATTTCTTGCTTTCTACTTCCGGGTAATAACGCAATTATTGGTTTTTGAGTTAAATTATGCTCTTTTCTAAATGCTACTTCATCAATTTTTGTTCTATTAGAAATGGCATCTAATAAAGGATGTCCAACAAACTCTACGTTATAATCAAACTTTTTATAAAAATCTTTTACAAAAGGAAGAATTACATACATTTCATTAATATCACGTTTAATTGCTTTCACTCTACCAGATCTACTTGCCCAGACTTGAGGAGAAATATAATAAATGGTATTAAAATTTTGCTCTTTTGCCCATTTGGCAATCCGTAAATTAAAACCAGAATTATCAATAAATATTAATTTATCAGGATTGAATTCTGAAATATCTTTTTTGCAAAATTTTATAAACCCTAAAACAGTTGAAAGATTTGCTATAACTTCTGCAAATCCCATAAAAGCTCTTTCTTTATAATGTTTCACCAAAGTTCCGCCAACATTTGCCATTAAATCACCACCCCAAAATCTAATTTCAGCATTCTTATCTTTTTCAAACAAGGCTTTCATTAAATTTGATCCGTGTAAATCTCCAGAAGCTTCTCCGGCAATAATGTAATATTTCATATAAATTTACTTCGAAAATAAGGTTAATAATAATACTAAAAATGCAATAAAAAAAGTCTCCATTAGTACACCTCGTGCACGATACATTTGTTGCTTTTTTAAAAATACAAAAAACACAAAAAAGTTTGCAATAGCACCAAGCACCAATACTTTTCCTTCTAAATTCCCTTCTTTAATTAAATTCAAACTTGTATAAAAATCATACTTTGAAAAGAACTCAATAAATAAAAAACAGCCAAATGCTGTAGCCACCAAAGCTACTACAAAACCTATTAAAATTTCTTTTCTTATATGTGATTTTTCAATAGTCATAGGCTCTATAAGTTCCAATTATTTAATTTATGAATAAAGTGATGTGCGGTTAAATCAAACTGTACCGGCACTAAAGATATATAATTGTTTGCCAAAGCCCATTCATCAGTATCTTCACCTTTATCCATATTCGTAAATTTCCCGGTTAGCCAATAGTACACTTTTCCTTGCGGATTCACTCTTTTGTCAAACTCCTCAACCCAATTAGCTCTTGCTTGCCTACATACTTTAATGCCTTTAAACGTTTCGCTTTTAGGAAAGTTTACATTTAACACCACACCTTCAGGCAAACCATTTTCTAAAACATTTAAGGCCAATTTTTTAATATGAACTTTTAAAGGTTCAAAATTAGCATCCCAAGAATAATCTAACAATGAAAATCCAATAGCAGGAATTCCTTCAACACCAGCTTCAACAGCGGCACTCATAGTTCCTGAATAAATAACATTGATAGATGAATTTGACCCGTGATTAATTCCTGAAACACATAAATCTGGTTTCTTTTTTAACACTTCACTTACCGCCAATTTTACACAATCTGCTGGGGTTCCAGAAGATTGATATTCTTTTTGCGGTCCATCATCAACTTTTATTTCATTACAATACAAGGTATCATCAATTGTAACTGCATGACCCATTCCGCTTTGTGGACTATCAGGTGCTACTACTATTACATCGCCAATTTCATTCATTACAGAAATTAAGGTTCTAATTCCTGGTGCAGTTATACCATCATCATTGGTCACTAAAATTAAAGGTCTTTTACGCATGCCGTTCTAAATTTAAACAACAAAATTACTATATTTTATTTGGTTTTATGAATTTAAACTTTAACATTTTGTAAACTAAATTACATCAATATTTCAGTAATATTGTGATGTACAAGCACTCATAAACTAGAACTTTTACATAGCACCATTTTTACTAATTAAAAAACAAACAATTTAAATAGAAATTAAATCAAAGTTTATTGTTGACCATTTGCATTAATAAAAACTCAATAAAAATAGCGTAAGACTGCAAAAAATAATAATTAACATACAACTTTGATCCATATTTCAAAAGTAGAAGCTTAATTTCTATGAAGTTTTCACAAGAATTTATAAAAAAAAGTTAAATTGGGCATCGTTAAAAAAAATGGCACTATTTTAGTACTACTAATATTGATAATAAAAAAATTGTATAGACAGATGATGATTAGAAAATTTAAATTTTTAGTACCCGTACTATTCGTTTTTAGCTTATTAATAAGCTTTCAATCGGTTGCAAACACCAATCCTAAAGATAAAGTATTATTAACTATTTTACGATATGTTTTAACGGAAGGACATTACCATCCGCAAGCCATAGACGATGCTTTTTCTAAAAAAGTATACGCAACCTTTATAGAAAGTTTAGACCCTTCTAAACGCTATTTTTTACAATCAGACATCCAAGAATTTTCAGCTTATGAAACTTTGATTGATGATCAAATTAAGAATGAAGATTTATCCTTCTTCTATCTTGTTTATAATAGATTTGAAAAAAGAACGGCTGAAGCAGAACATTTATACCCTGAAATTTTAGCGCATAAATTTGACTTCAACAAAGACGAAACTTTGAGTGTTGATTATGAAAATAATAATTACGCGATAGATGAAAACGACTTAAAAAATATTTGGAGAAAACAACTTAAAATAAGCACTTTATCTCGTTTATATGATAAATTAGAAGAGGAAGATGAGAAATTAAAAGAAGATGAAACCTATAAAGTAACAGCATTTGATGTTTTAGAAGAAGAAGCTAGAGTTAGTGTAAAAGACAATATGACCGAGTTTTTTGAACGTTTTGATGAACTTACTTATTCTGATTGGTTTACAACATATATTAATAGTATTTCAGAACAATTTGACCCACATACCAATTATTACGACCCACAACTTAAAAAAGGTTTTGACCAAAGAATGTCGGGAAAACTAGAAGGTATTGGCGCACGTCTTCAAAAACAAAACGATTATACTAAAGTAATTGAATTAGTGTATGGTGGCCCGGCTTGGAAACAAGGAGAATTAGAAGTTGGAGATTTAATTATTAAAGTTGCGCAAGCTGATGGAGAACCTTTAGATATTGTTGGAATGCGTTTAGACAAAGCCATTGAATTTATCAAAGGAAAAAAAGGTTCAGAAGTAAATTTAACTGTTAAAAAAATTGATGGTTCAACCAAAGTAATTACAATTATAAGAGACGTTGTTGAATTGGAAGAAACATTTGTAAAATCAAGTATTGTTGAAAAAGACAATAAAAAGTTTGGTCTTATTCACTTACCAAGTTTTTACATTGATTTTGACGAAAGAAATAGTAGAAACTCTGCCACCGATATGGCGCAAGAAATTGAACGTTTGAAAAAAGAAAATGTGCAAGGTTTAATTTTAGATTTAAGAAATAATGGCGGAGGTTCTTTACAAACTGGAATTGATATTGCAGGTTTATTTATTAAAAACGGACCCGTTGTTCAAGTTAAATATCGTGACACAGATGCAAAAGTATTGAAAGATAAAAACAATGCTATACAATGGGATGGCCCATTAGTTGTATTGGTAAATGAACTTTCTGCCTCTGCATCAGAAATTTTTGCAGCTGCAATGCAAGATTATGGAAGAGCCGTAATTATTGGCGGAAAACAAACTTACGGTAAAGGAACCGTGCAAAGTGTAGTTGACTTAAATAGATATCACAATTTAAACGAAGACATTGGAGCCTTAAAAATGACCATTCAAAAGTTTTATAGAGTTAACGGAAATTCTAATCAGTTAGAAGGTGTACATTCAGATATTATGTTACCAAGTAGATATACCTATTTAGAAATTGGAGAACGCGAATTAGATAACGCATTACTATCAGATAAAGTTCCTGCTGCTAATTATACACCTTGGAATAATTACGCAAATTTTAACGAAGCTGTAAATAACAGTAAAAAGCGTATTGCAGTAAATTCAACGTTTAAATTAATTGATGAAAATGCAAAATGGCTTAAAAAATCTCAAGATGACAAACTAATCTATCTAAATATAGATACGTATAAAAAAGATATTGAAAGTCACGAAGCTGAGTCTTTAAATTACAAAACCCTTAGAGACTACACCAGTAATTTAACTTTCACATCTCCTTTATACGAACAAAAGTTAATGGAAACTGATGAGAATTTAACTGAAAAAAGAGAAGTTTGGCACAAAAATTTGAATAAAGATATTTACATTGAAGAAGCGCTAAATGTAGTAAGCGAATTAAAAATAAAACCAGACTATCTTTTAGTTAAAAAATCTTAGTTAAAATTGTAACTTTACTTTTTAAAGGTTCACTATTGAAAACTACACATAACTCTTTAACAGCATTAGCACTCCAAAAGTTTAAAAAAAATACTTCTGGAGTGCTTAGTTTTTGGTTTATTGCACTTTGTGGACTGGTAGCCGTTTTTGCCTATTTACTTGCTCCAGACAATTCTAGCAATGCCAATCAAATGCATTTAGAAATACACTCTAAAAAACCAGGTTTTGAAGTTTTAATGCTTACTATTCCAACTAAAACATACAAAACTCAATCAACAATAAACAAGCTTTTATTTGGATCAAACAAACAACAAACCGAAATTCCAATTTTAGGCTATTCTATTTCCAAAAACGAATTAAGTATACAAACCTATACTGAAAATAACAGCACTAGTTTAACCAAAACTTACCCTCTCACGCTTTTTAATGAAGCTGATATTTCAACTTATATTTCTTCAAAAACATTTTATTTAGGCACCGATAAGTATGGGCGTGATTTATTAAGCAGAATGCTTATAGGTACAAGAATCTCCTTCTTTATTGGTTTTATTGCAGTGTTTATTTCATTAATTATAGGTATTTCTATTGGATCAATTGCAGGGTACTTTGGAGGAAAAATTGACGCATTTATTATGTGGCTTATTAATATAACTTGGTCAATTCCAACGTTATTATTGGTTATTGCTATTACTTTAGCCTTAGGAAAAGGGTTTTGGCAAGTATTTATTGCTGTAGGGTTAACTATGTGGGTTGAAGTGGCTCGTGTGGTACGCGGACAAATTATGAGTTCAAAACAAATGCAATATGTTGAAGCCGCTAAAGCTTTAGGGTTTTCAAACTTCCGAATTATTTTTAAACACATTTTACCAAACATAATGGCGCCTGTAATTGTAATTTCAGCCGCCAATTTTGCTGGAGCCATTTTAATTGAAAGCGGTTTAAGTTTTTTAGGAATTGGTGCACAACCACCAACACCATCTTGGGGAGCAATGATAAAAGATCATTACAGTTATATTATTTTAGGAAAAGCCTATTTAGCAATTATTCCTGGTTTGGCAATTATGAGTTTAGTTATGGCATTTATGTTGATAGGAAATGCGCTTCGTGATGCCTTAGATGTTAAAAATTAGTTTTAAAAAATCAATATGAAATTTCAAGTTACCTTTAATACCAAGTGGTCAGATTTTGACCCAAACCGTCATATGCGACACACAGCATATAACGATTATGCTGCTGAAGTTAGAGTCCGTTTTTTTCAGGAACACGGCCTATCAATCAACGAATTTGCAAAATTAAATATTGGTCCAATTCTTTTTAAAGAAGAAACATCGTTTTTAAAAGAAATTCATATTGGAGAAAATATTACCGTTCATATGGAATTAGAAGGTGTTTCTAAAGGTATTGAACGTTGGCGTTTTAATCATCAAATTTTTAATCAAGATGGAATTCTTTCAGCTGAAATTAAAGTTTATGGTTCTTGGATAGATTTGGTTAAACGAAAACTTACTGTTCCTCCTGCCGCATTTTTAAAAATATTTGAAGCATTACCAAAAAGTGAAAACTTTACTGAAATACCAATGAAAAGTGCGAAATAGAAAATTTATATACACCTTAATCTCTGTTGCTTTTGCAGTTGGGTTTTACATATACGACAATTATTATGCTGCCGACACTTCAAATACAAACAGCGCTCAAAACACCTCAACAAGTGCCTTTTTACCAAGCTCAACTACAGGTGTAATTGCACGCCATAATTTTTATACAGTTTCGTACAATGAAAATTTTGAACAAGCTGAATGGGTTGCCTATGAATTAGAAAGCTCACATATTAAAAGTGCCAATTTTAAGCGACCATATTTTGTTGAAGATCCACAAATTAGCACCAAAAGTGCTTCTTATAGAAATTATAAAAACTCTGGTTATAACAAAGGACATTTATGTCCGGCAGGAGATCGAAAATTTTCTAAAGAAGCGTTTGATGAAACTTTTTTAATGAGTAATGTAACTCCTCAAATTTATGAGTTCAATGGTGGAATTTGGAATAGATTAGAGCAAAAAACACGTTATTGGGCAAAAAAATATAAAAAGTTATATGTGGTAACTGGTGGCGTTTTGGAACCTAACTTAAAAACAATTGGTTCTGAAAATGTAGCAGTTCCCAACTATTTTTATAAAATTATTTTAGATTATCAAGAACCTGAAATTAAAGCCATCGCATTTTTAATGCCTCATAAAAAATCAGAAAAAGCATTGTACAAATATGTAGTTTCTATTGATGAAATTGAAAAGCTAACGGGTATCGATTTTTTTCCTGAATTAGATGATTCTTTAGAGGATAAATTGGAAAAATCTAACAGTTATGCTAACTGGAGTTTTAGATAATTACCCACCAACAGACGCTGTTATTCCATAGGTTTTAAACAATAAAATAATTTCTTTAATCTTTTCATCTGAAGGTGTTTTAAAATCTTCAAAGTGATTTGAATGCCCTAGTTTTATATGCTTATTTTCAGCAATATTATGATAAGGAAGTAAATTAACAACGGTTCTATTTCCTTCCAAAGAATTTATAAAATCAGCAGTTTTTAGAATGTTTTCTTTTGAAGTATTTACACCTTCAATTAAAGGTATTCTAAAAATAATTTCACAATTTGTTTTCGCTAATTCAGTAATATTAGATAAGATTTTTTCATTGCTAACACCTGTAAATTCTTTATGTTTTTTAGCATTCATCACCTTTAAATCTATCAAAAACAACTCGGTATATTTAGCCACTTCTAACAAAACTTCTTGCGATGAAAAAGCAGTAGTATCAACAACTCTATGGTACATTCGCTTGCCACAAGCTTTTAATGCTTCTAATAAATAATTGGAATGCATTAAGGGTTCACCTCCTGAAAACGTAACACCACCACCCGACTGATCAAAGAAAACAGCTTCGTTGTCTATTTCTTTCATTAAATCTGAAATTAAAATAGAAGAGCCAAGCATTTCAAAAGCTTTTGTAGGACAAACCTCAGCACATTTTCCGCATAAATTACAACTATTAAAATCTGTAATTATTCCTTCGGAAGTCATGACCAGCGCATTATTAGGGCAATTATCAACGCAATTTAATGCGCCAACACATTTAGAAGCATTGTACATTTTTTGCACTTTTGGAGACATACTTTCAGGATTATGACACCATTTACACGATAAATTACAACCTTTAAAAAAAACGGTTAACCGAATTCCAGGACCATCATTTATCGCGTATTTTTTTATATCAAAAATTAAACCTGTTGCCATTTAAAACGATTCGTTTTCAGTTCTATCAATTACTTCTTGTTGTAAATCGGCATTCATATCGTTAAAATAATCACTATAACCAGCCATTCTCACCAACAAATCTTTGTAATCTTCCGGATTTTCTTGTGCCGCATACAATGTTGCAGTATCTACAATATTAAATTGAATATGATGACCACCCAACGCAAAATAACTTCGCACCAAACTACCAAGTTTCATAATATCTTCATCACGCTTTAACAAACTTGGCAAAAAACGTTGATTTAATAAAGTTCCACCAGATTTGGTTTGATCTAATTTGGTTAATGATTTAATAACAGCCGACGGACCATTCGTATCTGCGCCGTGTGAAGGTGAAGTTCCATCTGAAATAGATTTATGCGCCAATCTTCCATTTGGAGTTGCACCCATAACTTTTCCAAAATATACGTGGCACGTGGTTGATAACATATTTAAATGAAATGTTTCTCCTTTTGTATTTGGTTTTCCATCAATAGCATCAAACAAATCGTTATACACTTGTAAAGCTATGGAATCTGCATAATGATCATCATTTCCGTAAAAAGGTGTTTTATTTAAAATTGTTTGACGTAAAATTTCTTCGCCTTCAAAATTTTTAGAAACTGCATTTAAAATGGTTTCCATTGAAAAGTTTTGCTCTTCAAACACATGTTTTTTCAAAGCAGATAAACTATCAGTTACCGTACCCAAACCAGTACATTGAATGTAATTTGTGTTGTAACGCGGACCGCCATTGTAATAATCTTTTCCTTTTGAAATACAATCTTCAATAACAACCGATAAAAATGTAGCAGGACTGTATTTTGCGAACATGCTGTCGATATAATTGCTCACTAAAATCTTTTGATTTACAATATAATTCAGTTGTTTTTTAAATGCATTGTATAACTCATCATAGGTTTTAAAATTTCTAGGATCACCGGTTTCAATACTTGCTCTTTTTCCTGTCAACGGATTGATTCCGTTATTCAAGGTAATTTCAATAATTTTTGGAACATTTAAATATCCTGTTAAAATATAGGCCTCTTTTCCAAACGCACCTACTTCAATACAACCGCTACAACCTCCTTCACGTGCATCTTCCAATGATTTTCCTTGTCGTAACATTTCAGGAATATAAATATCTGGATTGAAAATTGAAGGATATCCGTGTCCTTGGCGAATGACTTTGCAAGCTGCATTTAAAAATCGATTAGGCGTTCGTGAACTTACGTGCACAGAATTTCCGGGTTGTAATACGTGTAGTTCTTCAACAATTTCTAACATAATATATGAAACTTCACTTACACCATCAGATCCGTCAGGCTTTACACCTCCAATATTTATATTGGTAAAATCGTTGTAAGTACCACTTTCTTTAGCGGTAATTCCTACTTTTGGCGGCGCCGGGTGGTTGTTTACTTTGATCCAAAAACAGCTTAACAATTCCTTCGCTTCTTCTCTAGTTAAAGTTCCTTCAGCCAATTCTTTCTCGTAAAAAGGTGTTAAATGTTGATCAAAATGCCCCGGATTCATAGCATCCCATCCATTTAACTCTGTGATAGTTCCTAAATGTACAAACCAATACATTTGAATGGCTTCGTGAAAATTTCGAGGTGCATTTGCAGGAACCCAACGGCAAACCTCAGCTATTTTTAAAAGTTCCAATTTTCGTTGTGGATTCAACTCTTTTTTTGCTTGTTCTTCAGCCAAATCTGCGTGACGTTCAGCAAATACAATTACAGCGTCACAAGAAATTTTCATCCCTTCTAACTGCTCCTTTTTATTTGTAGCCTCAGGGTCATTTAAGAAATCTAGTTTATCCAATTCCTTCTGAATTCTTTCTTTATAATTCAGCATTCCAGTTTTATAAATGGCTCCATCTAAAGCTGTGTGTCCAGGTGCGCGTTGTTCCATAAACTCCGTAAACAAACCTGCTTCATAGGCTCTGCTCCATTCCTTAGGCACGTGACTAAAAATACGTTCGCGCATTGTTCTACCACTCCAATAAGGAATTACTTCTTGTTCATAGGTATCAATATCTTCTTGTGAAATAGTATAACGTTGCATTTCGCGTGTGTTTAACACTTGGAAATCTTCAATACTATGACACGTTAATTCTGGAAATGTAGGCACCGATTTTGGCTTTGGACCTCGTTCACCCACGATCAATTCACCTTCTCCTAAATAAATGGTTTTTTGTTTACATATTTCTAAAAAATTTAAACCTCGTAATACTGGAATTGCATGTTTACCAAAGTTTTCTTTGTAAAATGTTGTTTGAATTAATGCTCTTTCAATGGATAGTGAAGGTTCGGTTTCAAAACTTAACTTTCTAAGTTTTTGAATTCGCTCATTCATTCCTGGTCCAATAGCATTTGTTATTGGTTGGTAAAAATTACCTTGTGCTGAGGCTGGTCTTTCTGGTTTTATTGCTTTGTGAACTGTTTTCATAATTAAAGAATGCGTGATTACTCAGAGAAAATTCTGAGTTAAAAAAATTGAAAATGTGATAAAATGGAATTATGAAAGTGGAGAAAAGAACATCAAACATTCAAACAGCTGTCTGTATGTTTTTGTAAGTGTTGTTATGTTCTTATTTGCTAACATGTAATAAGGATAAATTCATCTCAAATATAAGAAAATGATTTTAATTCACCAGAAATTATGCTTTACTTAAGGTTTGAATGCTTCAAATTTTGAGTTTTCTAGCTTAAAAACAACCTTACTCACATTTTTAACACCTTGAAATACAAATAGTTCACCTTCAGCATTTATAAACTGTAAATCAACTACTTCAACGTAATCTATAAAATGATAACTTTTGTTATTTTCATTTTTAAATAATACAGCATAATAATTGGTGTAATTTCCTTCATCAACAGGTGTTGCGTTAAATTCTATCAACAAATCATTAAAACCATCATTGTTATAATCAAATTTATGGTAGGCAGTAATTTCATTTAAACCAAAAATCCAGTTTCCTTTTACACCTTGAAATTTAATTTCCTTTTCAAAAAAAGTATGGAATTCGGTATAAATAGTTTCGTTTTGTGCAATTATTTTTTGAGATAAAAAGAAACTACATAAAAGTAAAAAAAAGAAGAAATGTTTATATGAAAGCACTTTAATAGTTTTGAGAATACAAAGCTAAAATACAAAAAAAGCATCTCAAAAAAGAGATGCTTTTTAAAAGGTTTTTAACTAGGTGAAATATCTAATTCACTTACTAATTCATGAATCCAAGTTTGATATCCATTTGAAATATCATGATCATTTATTGCTGAACCATCAGCTTTATAAAGTTGGTGACTTTTAATGCTTCCATCTGTCACCACATATTCAACATAATATAAGAGATTATCATTAGCGTCATAAATACTTTCTTTTGTTTTTGTATACCAATTCGTTTTATCCCAAGTATCAACTTCGGCATACCCTACTAAAACTAAATTTTTAGGCGTACCATCATAATATTCTTTTTTAGTTACATGTCTTTCATATTGAAAACTATAATCATATGCATACTCTTTTGTTTTACAATATTTAAATTCATAATTGTTATTATAGTCATAATTAAAGTACCAATACTTGACTTCAATAAGTCCTTTTGAATAATCAGAAATTTGATAGTATGAAGGAACTCCATTTATTATGGTATAAGAAACTGTACTCATAAAATCATTTGAATACCAAAATTCGTATTTCCAATCAGATTCATCCTCATTCATTTCAATCAACCTATTAGCGCTATCGTATACATAATTAATAGTTTCTTCAGCCACTCCATCATCATAATAAATTGTTTTTATTATTCTAGAATTTGTATTGTATTCATACAAAATATAATCACTTTCTCCCATTCTAGAATTTGAATATTTAGTAACGTTCCCTTTGGCATCTTTTTCTAAATACTCATACCAAATATAATCTGCATTTGTACTTTTTACAAAAATCAATTTACGACCTATCAACTCATTAACATCTTCAATAAAATTAAAACTTAAATTAGTTACATATCTAAATTGCTCATGTTTCATAGTTATTATTTGGTTCAATTCATTATAACTAAAACTAATCTCTTCGGTAATACTATTACCTTCATAAAAACTTACTTTTGTTATATAACCTTTGTTGTTAAAATTATATTTCAATTCTAAATTATATAGGTCATCTGCTGAAGCTGTTCCTTTTCCTCCAAATAGCATTCCTGTTACTTCAAACTCTGTTGAAATAACAATTCCGTTAGTATCATAATTATGAACAAATAAAGCAACATTATCTCCAAACTCTCCAAAAGCAACCATGTTCAAAGAACTTTCAAGTGCCTTTCCTTCATAAACATTATGTGAATATTTAAGGTTTCCTCCTCCAAGCCAAAAATCATTAAAAGCAAAAACTTGCTCAAAAGATTCCACAAAATTTGTCATGTTGAAAGTTTGTGTGTCATCAATTTTAATATTAACATCTTCCAATCCATCAATTCTTAGATCATCATCGCTGTCGTTATCACAACTTGTAAAAGCCACTCCTAAAATAAGCAGCAAGGTCAATAATTTTAAACTTAGTGTTTTCATAGTAAAAGGTTTTAAAAAGGTCTACTCTATTAGCTTTTCGACTGCCGCTTCTTTGGTGCAAAAAAAATCACCATACATAATAAGCTGTAAAATTTGGAGTGGAATTGTATTTATGTTTTATAAACCGTTACAAATATTGTTACAGTTAACAATGTGTATTTTGAAGATAAAACAAATATTATTTGTTCAATTAGATTTATAAATTATAAAGCCTTCTATTACAATATTAAAGTTACTTTACAATATGCATATTTTAACTGATATTCCTCATATTTATATCTTAACTCTTTCATTACTATGCATCAAACAAAAAAAATGAATCAACTAGTGCTTCTAATAACTTTTTGTATTTAATTTTCAAAACCAAATACAGCAAAACAACTGATACTTATCAGTTATTATAATATAATTCACTAAATTAGTTCGATTTTTATTTTACAATCCTTAAAAATAACTACCAATGAAACCTATTTATTACTTACTATTGTGTACAATATTGCTTTTTTACTCTTGTAATACCAGTAAAGAAAATTCAAAAAAAATGACTGCTGAACCACCAATTGCAAAAAAAATTGCCGAAGAACTTGTAATCCATGACGATACGCGAATTGATAATTATTTTTGGATGCGGTTAAGCGATGCTCAAAAAACTGCTGAAACTCCAGATGAACAAACACAAGATGTTTTGGATTATTTAAATGCTGAAAATGAGTATTTAACAACTGTAATGAGTCATACTGAAGATCTTCAAGACAAAATATACAATGAAATTATAGGACGCATAAAAAAGGATGATCAATCTGTTCCGGTGAATGATAATGGATATTCTTATTATACGCGCTATGAAAAAGGAGATGATTATGCCTTGTATTGTAGAAAAAAAATTGAAAATAATACTGCTGAAGAAATTATGTTGAATGGACCTGAAATGGCTAAAGGATTTTCATATTATGGAATTGGAAGACGCAGTGTAAGCCCAAATAATAAACTTTTATCATTTGGTATTGATACGGTTTCAAGACGAAGTTATACCATCTATTTTAAAAATTTAGATACTGGAGAATTATTACCTGATAAATTGAGTAATACAGGCGGAAGTGCAACTTGGGCAAATGACAATAAAACCATTTTTTATACTACAAAAGATCCTGAAACACTTAGACAAAATAAAATTTACAAACATATTTTAGGAACCAACCAATCTGAAGATGAATTGGTATTTGAGGAAACTGACGTTACTTTTAGCTGTGGTGTATACAAATCAAAATCTAAGAAATATTTAATGATTTATAGTTCGCAAACACTATCTACTGAAATTCAATATTTAGATGCAAATACCCCTAACGGAACATGGAAAGTTATTCAACCTAGAGAAGCAAATTTAGAATATCAGGCAGACCATTACGAAGATTCATTTTATATTTTAACAAATTTAAATGCTAAAAATTTCCGTTTGGTAAAAACACCAATTAGTGCAACTTCAAAAGAAAATTGGACAGACGTAATTCCTCACAGAGAAGATGTATTGCTGCAAGGTTTTGATTTATTTAAAAACTTTTTAGTGATTAGTGAACGCCTTAACGGATTAAGTACTATTAGAATTAAAAAATGGGATGGTGACGACAGTTATATTGAATTTAACGATCCGGCTTATATGGCTTCAACCACTTCAAACTTAGATTTTGACACAGCTATTTTACGCTATCGTTATTCATCGCTTACCACGCCAAATAGTACGTATGAAATAAATATGAACACAAAAGAGAAAGTGTTATTAAAACAACAAGAAGTACTTGATGAAAACTTTTCTCCAGATAATTATACTTCTGAACGTTTATATGCAACAGCTAAAGATGGCACCAAAATACCCGTTTCTTTAGTTTATAAAAATGGCACAGCAAAAAGCAATAACGCTCCGGTTTTATTATACGCTTACGGATCTTATGGAAACACCACAGAACCTACTTTTAACTCAAGTAGATTAAGTTTATTAGATCGTGGATTTATTTATGCAATTGCTCACGTGCGTGGTGGCCAAGAAATGGGAAGAGATTGGTATGAAAATGGAAAACTCTTAAAAAAGAAAAATACTTTTACCGATTTTATTGATGTTGGAGAATTTTTAATTGATGAAGGTTTTACAAGTAGTAAGCATTTATACGCTTATGGCGGAAGTGCAGGAGGATTATTAATGGGAGCCATTGTAAATATGCAACCTAACCTATGGAATGGTGTTATTGCAGCCGTACCTTTTGTTGATGTAGTTTCTACAATGTTAGATGAAACAATTCCGTTAACCACTTTTGAATTTGACGAATGGGGAAATCCTAAAAACAAAGCATATTACGAGTACATGAAGTCTTATTCTCCTTATGATAATGTTGAAGCAAAAGCATATCCAAATATGTTAATTACCACGGGTTATTGGGACAGTCAAGTGCAATATTGGGAACCTGCTAAATGGATTGCAAAATTAAGAGCGCATAAAACCGATGATCATCTATTAATAATGGATTGCAATATGGATACCGGTCACGGTGGTGCTTCAGGACGATTTGAACGATACAAACGAACCGCTTTAAGTTATGCCTTCTTACTAGATTTAGAAGCTATTTCAGAATAAAAACAAAAAAGCCTATAAACATTGAGTTTATAGGCTTTTTTTAAGTGCGGGCGGAGAGACTCGAACTCTCACACCTCGCGGCACTAGATCCTAAGTCTAGCGTGTCTACCAATTCCACCACGCCCGCTTAATTATTGTGGGTGCAAATATACACAATAGTTTAAAAACGCAAAGTAGTTTTCAATAAATTTTAAGTAATTTAAATCCAAATTAAATTGTGTATTTTTGAATCTTCGAAAATTATTTAAATGGAAAATATAAAAGCATACGTTAGTCAACATAAAGACCGATTTTTAAATGAACTTATTGAGTTACTAAAAATACCTTCTGTTAGCGCAGATTCCGCTTTTAGTCAAGATGTTTTAAATACAGCAGACGCTGTAAAAGAAGCCCTGTCAAAAGCAGGTTGCGATACTACTGAAATTTGTGAAACACCAGGATACCCAATTGTATATGGTGAAAAAATAATAGATCCTAATTTACCAACAGTTTTGGTATACGGACATTACGATGTACAACCAGCTGATCCGGTTGAACTTTGGGATTCACCTCCTTTTGATCCAATTATAAAAACAACTGACAAGCATCCTGATGGTGCAATTTTTGCCCGTGGAGCTTGTGATGATAAAGGTCAAATGTATATGCACGTAAAAGCGTTGGAGTATATGACCTCTCAAGGTGAATTACCTTGTAACGTAAAATTTATGGTTGAAGGTGAAGAAGAAATTGGTTCTTCAAGTTTGGCGTGGTTTGTAGAACGCAACCAAGAAAAACTAAGCAACGATGTAATTTTAATTTCTGATACCGGAATGATTTCAAACACGCAGCCATCAATAACTACAGGTTTACGTGGTTTAAGTTATGTTGAAGTTGAAGTTACTGGTCCAAATAGAGACTTACATTCTGGTTTATATGGTGGTGCAGTAGCAAACCCAATAAACATTTTGTCTAAAATGATTGCTTCATTGCACGATGAAAACAACCACATAACCATTCCTGGATTTTATGATGCTGTTGAAGAATTGTCATTAGAAGAAAGAGCAGAAATGGCAAAAGCACCATTTTCTTTAGAAGCTTATAAAAATGCCCTAGATATTGACCAAGAATATGGTGAAAAAGGCTACACAACAAATGAGCGTAACTCCATTCGTCCTACATTAGATGTAAACGGAATTTGGGGAGGATACACAGGTGAAGGTGCAAAAACAGTAATTGCAAGTAAAGCTTACGCTAAAATTTCTATGCGATTAGTTCCAAATCAAGAATCAGAAAAAATCACAGCGTTATTTGCCAAACATTTTGAAAGCATAGCACCAAAAGCTGTTAAGGTAAAAGTAACACCACATCACGGTGGTGAAGGTTATGTAACGCCAATTGATAATATTGGTTACAAAGCTGCCAACAAAGCATATACAAAAACTTTTGGAGTTCCTGCAATTCCGCAACGCTCAGGTGGTAGTATTCCAATTGTTGCCTTATTTGAAAGAGAATTAAAAAGTAAAACTATTTTAATGGGCTTTGGTTTAGACAGTGATGCCATTCACTCTCCAAACGAACACTTTGGAGTTTTCAATTATTTAAAAGGAATTGAAACCATCCCGTTATTTTACAAATATTTTGTAGAAATGTCTAAATAACAATAAACAAAAAAAGCTCCAATTTAGAATTGGAGCTTTTTTTATGCTTTTAAAAATTATTGTTCCTACAATTTCTTTACGTAATCTGTAATAATTACAATTTGTGTAGGTCCAACTTTTCCTTCAATATATTTTTCATTTTCACGGTCTAAACTAATTCTTCGTACCGCAGTTCCTTGTTTAGCCACTAAACTTGAACCTTTCACTTTCAAATCTTTAATTAAAACAACAGAATCTCCAGCTTGCAAAATTACTCCATTTACATCTCTATGAACAACAGCATCTTCTTCTTCCTCACCTTCGCCAGTTGCTTTTGCCCACTCCAAATTATCCTCATCTAAATACATCATATCTAATAAATCTTGAGGCCAACCTTCACCACGTAAACGGGTTAACATTCTCCAAGCAACTACCTGAACTGCAGCAACTTCACTCCACATACTATCATTTAAACAACGCCAATGATTTACATCAACATTATCCGGATTCTCAATTTGATCAGCACAAACACCACAAGCCGCAATGCGCTCTTTTGATGGTGCCACCACAAAATCATTCAAATTTTCAGTTGAACCACACAACTCACATTTAGCCCCGCTACGCTTACTTAATTCCTTTGATAAACTCATGTTTTTCTTCTATTTTAGAACCGCAAAAGTACATTTAATAAATAGCAATCACAATTATTTGGGCGTTCCCTTTCAGGTCGGGCTGTACGTTACAAGTCCTCGCTATCGCTGTGGGCTTTTCACTGCCATCCCTAACGCAAAAAAGTTACAAACTTTAAAGCAAATAGTATTTAAAAACCAATTTTCAATACTTTAAAACAATTAAAAAGTAACAATCTTCATATTTTACATACCTATAAGATAATAAATCAATAACCATTTCGTTATTTGCATAACCAACTACTATGTTATGATTAAAAATTTCTTTTGGATGTGCTCTGGTGCAGACACCAATATTTTAAAAAATAGCTCAAAAGCAGAGCAAACAAAATTCGTGGGTATTGGCGCAACTGTATTTTTTACAGCCGTTATGGCATTTATTGCTGCAAGCTACGCGCTATATACAGTTTTCGATTCATATGTCGCTGCCATATTTTTTGGCTTTATTTGGGGATTGCTAATTTTTAATTTAGACCGATTTATAGTTTCAACTATTAAAAAAAATGACAATAAATGGAAAGAAATTTTACAAGTTACACCTCGTATTATACTTGCAATTATTATTGCAACTGTAATTTCTAAACCTTTAGAATTAAAAATATTTGAAAAAGAAATAAATCAAGTTTTACTAACTCAAAAAAACGAATTAACCTTAGCAAACAAAAATCAAATTGCTACACAATTTACGCCCGAAATAGAGAAAATTCAAACTGAAATAAAACAACTTAAACAAGAAATTGAAACTCAAGAATTAAAAACAAACGCTTTATACAACACTTACATTTCTGAAGCTGAAGGCACAGCCGGAACAAAATTATTAGGAAAAGGACCTGTTTATAAAGAAAAAAGAGAAAAACATGACGCTGCATTGGCTGAACTTGAGCAACTAAAAATAGACAACAAAGCAAAAATTTTAAACAAAGAAACCCAACTTTCTCAATTAGCAGCACTTCAAAAACAACAAGAAACAACTACCCAACCAATTATTGATGGATTTGATGGATTAATGGCGCGTATAAACGCGTTAAATAAATTACCCTGGCTACCTTCATTTTTTATATTTCTACTATTTTTAGCTATTGAAACTTCTCCAATTTTTGCAAAACTAATTGCTCCAAAAAGTGAATACGATTATAAATTACAAGACATAGAAAATGCTGTGAAAATGTGGGTTACACAAAAAGAAAATCAGCGTAAAAATGTTGTAGCAACAGATCACACTTTAAATCAAGCTATTTACAATGAGCTTGCTGATGAAGAAGAAATTTACAATTACAAAAAACAAAAAGCACGTGAGATTTTACAATTTCAAGCTGATGCATTTTACAAAAGTCAAAAAAATATTGTTAACTAACACTTAACTCATTTGTAAAACAAGTTCTTTAATTTTTACAGCTTTTTCAAAATGATTTAGTTTTTTTGTTTGTATCCACCAAGTTGCAACTTCTAATAACAACGCTGGATTGTCATTTTTATTCGCAAAAAACGCATAGAATGACAATCCAACATTGCTACCTTTCTTTGCTATTTTAGCATCACAAACAGCAACTATTTTTTGCTTCATTTCTTTGTTCATATAACATTAATCTTCTAACGGATAAATAGTTGTGCTGTAACCCATCCATTTTTGTAATTTATCATAAATCAACTGCTGGTCTTCTTTGCTAAAATCTTCAATTCGTGTTTTATGAGATCCTTCTTTTAAAACCATTTTCAAGGCATCAACATGTGGTTTTGGACTTGGAGCACAAGCTCCCCAAGTATCATATTCTCCATAAATATAAAGTATTTGTTTTCCTTTGTTTTCAGCAAAATCACGTACTTCATTTATAAATTCTGGGCTATATGCTACTTCCATATTTTTAGGAGCAAAACGTAAATTTGTAGGTTTGTGTACAACTTTAATTAAGTCTTTTACCGGCGTGGTATCAAAACCATAATACCCTAACTCTGTCATATGTTGATAATAACTAGGCAATAAATCTTCATATGTTTTATCGTTATAAAAACCAATGCCAACAATACTATTCACATAATCAAATAATTCTTTTGCACTTGCTGATTTGGTAGGAATATCTTCACATTTTCCGCCCCATTGCCAAAATGAAAATGGAAATTCTAGTACAGCATATTCCAATGCTTCTTCTATAGAAACTTCAGTAAAACTCATATTTTTTAAAGTTGCATAGCTTGAAATTTCAGCCAAAACAGCATCTCTATTCTCTAAAATAAGTCGTTGGTACTTTTCAATTTTAGTTCTACAGGCATCACTTCCAATGGTTTTAATATGCGCTTCGGTTCTTGGATCTTCTTGTCCTTGAATTAGCGGTGCAACATAAGGCACAGCTACACGCACATCCCAAGGATATTTAGATTTATAAATTAAAACTGTTTCGCCTCCTTTACTAATTCCTGTAGATACCCATTTACCTGTATATAATCGTCTTAATTTTGTAACCAATTGATGATAATCTTCAACCGCTTGATCATTGGTTAAATATTGCCAAGGAATAGAATCAGGTCTCGATTTTCCGTAAAAACGATATTCAACTTGCACTTGATTCCCTTTCAAAATTTTGCTCATTTCATACGTTTGTGGGCGTGCATTGTACCCTTCAGTTACTAACACAACTGGTAATTCTTCGTCTACATGTGAAAGATAAACATAATGCTTAAATGTGCCAGCCTCTGGATTTTTATGGTCTAAAGGTTCATTTAAAACCAATTGATAAGCTTTTGTAAAATGATCTTTTGCCTCCATTTTAGTAATCTCAGCATCAGGGAATAATTGCTCTAACTGCTGTTTAAAAGTTAAAATTTCAACAGGTTCTAATTGAATAGTTTTACAGCTAACAACACTTAAACTTAATGCTACAATAAAAAAAATAGATCTATATAATTTCATAAAATATTTATAAGATAATTATCAAAAAATGGTTGAGTTCACAAGAACGAAGCTTATAGCTACACTAGCAAAATTAATGATAAATAACTCAAGAGTAATGTTTATCATTACATTTATGAAAACATTATAATTCTAACGAACAAATTAACATAAAACTGACAAACTTCCTGAATTAACATCAGCCAAACTTATACTTAAAGAAACTACTGCACCAATTGTAATGAAGTGTTATTTTTACAATCTAAACAGTAACTAAATAATTACTTCTTCATTATAGCTTCAATAGCTTCAATTTCAATAGGCATTGCGGCTGTTAAATTTATATTTCCAGTTGTTGTTATTAAAATATCATTTTCTAATCTACAACCAATTCCTTCTTCAGCAATATAAATTCCGGGTTCACAAGTTACCACCATTCCTGCTTCAAAAGGTCTTGTATACAAGCCTACATCGTGCACATCTAAACCAATATGATGCGCTGTGCCGTGCATAAAGTATTTTTTATACAACGGTTTGTTTGGGTCCTGATTTTTAACTTCAGTAGCGTTTAAAACACCTAATTTAATTAATTGTGTTTCAACTAAACTAGCCATTTCATTTTCATAAGCCGCTGAAACAACACCAGGCTTTAACAATTTTGCACCTTCTTTTAAACAATGTAAAACGGCACTGTACACTTCTTTTTGACGTTTAGTAAACACGCCATTTACAGGAAAACAACGTGTAGTATCAGAATTATAATTAGCGTAACAAACTCCAAAATCCATCAATATCATATCTCCATCTTTACAAACCGAATCATTTGTATTGTAATGCAATGCACAAGCATTTTTACCTGAAGCAATTATAGGCATAAATGCATGACCTCTTGCGCCTTTTCTAATAAATTCATAGGTTAATTCAGCCTCTAATTCATACTCTAATATTCCTGGTTCAACAGCTTTTAAAACTCTTTCAAATCCGCCAACGCTAATATCAGCAGCTTTTTGCATCAATGCAATTTCTTCTTCTGATTTTATTTGACGCAGCTCACGTGTTATTTTAGCAGCACGTTTGTAATTATGCAATGGGTATTTTTCTTTACACCAATCAATCATTCTATCTTGGCGTGTATTCATTTCTGCAGTTAATGTTTTTTTATGCTCATTATGACCTAAATAAAAAGTATCAGCTTCAAATGCCATATATTGAATGGTCAATTCAAAATCTTTTAACCATTTTACATTTTTCACTCCTGAAACTTCAAAAGCTTGTGCTTGGTTTAGTTTATCACCTTCCCAAATTTTTATTAAATCACTGGTTTCTTTTACAAATAAAATTTCTCTATTTTCAGGAGCAGCAGCATCAGGATACAACACTAAAATAGACTCTTCTTGATCAATACCGCTTACATAAAACAACTCATTATTTTGTGCAAAACCCATTACATCATCAGCATTATTTGGCATAATATCATTTGAAGTAAAAATTGCAATCGCATTTGGTTCCATTTTTGAAATGAAATTTTTTCTGTTTTTTATAAATAATGAAGTTGGTATTTTATTGTAACGCATACATTAAGTTTTAAGTAAATTATCTTATTTAAAAAGAAGCATAAATTTAGCACTATTTTTTGATTGAACGCTTGCTTTTACAATCAATTAAGCTACTTTTAATAGTAATAGGTTTTATATTTTATCAAGTGTTTTAACACCATTAACTAATCGTTCAATGGCTAAAGGATTTTCGTTTTTCAATTCATTTGGCAGCAAACTGTTTGGCCAGTTTTGAAAACAAAAAGGACGCCCCCAACGTTTGATTGATTCTGGGCCAACAGCAGTAAATCGACTATCTGTAGAAGCAGGAAACGGTCCGCCGTGCACCATTGAAGGACAAACTTCAACACCAGTTGGAACTCCGTTAAAAATAATACGTCCTACTCTATTTTGAAGTGCTTCAACAATAGTACTATAATTTTCTAATTCATCCTCAGCTAAAAGTGTACCAGTTAGCTGACCTTCTAACTTTGAAATTATTTCTTCTAATTGTACTGCATTTTCACATTGAACTACCATAGAAAATGGCCCAAAAACTTCTTGGTGTAAATTGGTGTTTTTTAAAAAAGTAGCACCTTCAACCGTAGTAATTATTTGACGGCTATAATTCGGTTTTACTTCCTTATAAATTGTACCTTTTACTTCCACATCTTTATGTGCCAATATCTTGGTTTTATTACTTTCGTAAGCACTAACAATATTAGGGTGCAACATACAAGTTGGCTCAACTTTCACAATTTCTTCACATAAAACTTGAATAAAATTTGACAAATCTTGGCCTTTAATTCCTAAAATTAATCCCGGATTGGTACAAAATTGTCCTGCACCTAAAGTAATAGAACTTGCATACGTTTTTGCCCAACTTGCTCCTTTTGTTTTTGCCGAATTTGGTAATAAAACAGTAGGGTTTACACTTCCCATTTCAGCAAATACAGGAATTGGTTCTGGCCGTTGTGCAGCCATTTCATACAAAGCTTTACCTCCTTGAATACTTCCTGTAAATCCAACAGCCTTAATTTTGCTATTTTTAACTAAGGAAATACCTACCGCAACACCGCTACTATTTAAATTTGAAAATACACCATTAGGCATTCCTGTTTTTTCTGCTGCTTTAATAATTGCAGTAGCTACCAATTCACCAGTACCTGCGTGCATAGGATGCGATTTAACAATTACCGGACAACCAGCAGCCAACGCAGCTGCTGTATCTCCACCAGCAGTAGCATATGCTAACGGAAAATTACTTGCTCCAAAAACAACAACTGGTCCTAAAGGAACCAACATTTTTCGAATATCTAATTTTGGAATAGGTGTACGAGTAGGTTGTGCCGTATCAATAGCAGCTTCAACCCAAGAACCTTCTTTTACTAAATTGGCAAATGTGCGCAATTGAAAAACAGTTCTTCCTCTTTCGGCAATTGCTCTGTCCACAGGTAACCCAGATTCATTACAATACATTTGCAATAAAGTATCACCCAAACTTTCAATTTCATTTGCTATTTCGTTCAAAAATTCACTTTTTCTACTTCCCGAAACTTTTTTAAACAATTTAAATGCACTTGCCGCCAATTGAGTAGCTTGTTCAATTTCTATTTCTGAAGCTTCAGTAAATACTTCCTTATTTTCTAAATTGGTTTGTGGATTGAATGTTTTAAAAGTTTTATGACCAATTGATGACAATAAATTCCCAATGTAATTTTTACCGGTAATCATAATTTTAAACTTGTTTAATGTTATGCAAAGTCCATTTTTTGCTACACATACAATATTACTCATTAACTAGTTAAATTAAAATGCATTTAAACTAAATTTCAAATAACAACCTACAATTTAGTATTAGCACAATTTTTTAGTTCATGAAACTTCAGTTACACAAACAACTAAAGACTTTAAAATCAGAAACTTGAAAAAATATAAAAAAGAGAAGTCTTCATATACTACCTAAAAATAATATTATTCTACCTTTAAAAATTAGTTTTATTAAAATATTAGAGTAGATTTGTTTTATATCACGTATAAATGAAAGTTTTACCATTTAAAATTCCGAAGCCTGAAAATGTTACCTTGTATATTCAAGAATATACAGGAGAATCATTTTACGAAAAATTACACCAACACAAAGAAATTCAAATTAGCATTGTGTTAAAAGGTGAAGGAACTTACATTATTGGAGATTGTGTAGGTGATTTTAAACAACATGATATTTTTGTTTTAGGAGAAAATTTACCTCACGTTTTTAAAAGAGATAATGCCTTTAAAAATGACACTTCAATGGTTTCCGTCTTTTTTTCTAAAAATTCTTATGGCGAACATTTTTTTGAATTTCCTGAATTTGAACATTTCAGTGCGTTTTTTGACAATTCTGTTTTAGGTTATAAAGTACAGTCGAATCTTAAAAAATTAATTAAGCTTTTATCTATTGTTAAAGAGCAAAGTAAGTACGAACAGTTTACTACGTTTTTAGAAATTTTAAATTTAATTTCAAAAGCTAAAAAGCACGAATTATCATCGCTTATTAACTTAAATAAATATGGTGGTGATGAAGGAAAAAGAATGAGTGATATTTTTCAATACTCTATGGATAACTTTCATAAAGAAGTTAGTTTACATGATATTGCAGACATTGCAAATATGACTCCAAATGCTTTTTGCCGTTATTTTAAACAACGTACCAATAAAACATTTGTAAACTTTTTAATTGATATAAGAATTGGAAACGCTTGTAAGTTATTGGCTAAAAAAAATGATTTGAGTATTACTGAAATTTCTTATAAATCTGGCTTTAATAATTTAGCAAATTTTAATAGAAAGTTTAAAGCTATTAAAGGAATTACACCTTCAGAATTTAGGAAGAAACATTAAATAAAACCTAATTCTCTTTGTTTCTTTTTTGTCATACCTTTCACTACCAAATCATAAGAATGATTTATAAGCTCAACAATTAATTCATTAGAAATATTACCATCAATAATTATTGTATTCCAATGCTTTTTACTCATATGGTAACCAGCAATAATATCTTCATATGTTTCGCGTAGCGCTATTGCTTTTTCTGGATCACACTTTAAATTCACTTGAGTTGGTTGCCTATCTAAACCAGAAAGCGCAAACATTTTATCAGCTACTTTAAAAACCAACGTGGTCTCATCAAACGGAAAACTTTCCGTTACATATTTTTTAGACAAACAGTACGTTCTAAACTCTTCAATATTCATCTCTACTTATATGCAACTTGTTAATTATAATTCAACAAGTCCGTTTAAAAAAATATTGCACTCTTCTTTATAGCTTTCTAATAAATTTTGTGATGTGTAGGTAATAAATTGTACCGTTCCGTTTTCGCTAGAAAAGTAATATCCATAGTATGAAAATTTAATTCCTTGCATAGTTCCACTCATTTCAAGTAGCAACACTTTCATCCCGTTTACAAATCGGTATTCTTCATTTACAACTTTTAAATCTGGCGCAGCTTCTTTTCCATTTTCTAAAGCAATGCTTCTAAGTGTTTCCAAGGGAATTTCAACTTTTTCAGAAATTACCATGCCATATAAATCTTCACCTTTTAACTCAAATTCATATTCAGACTCTAAATTATCTTTTCCTTTATTGAATTTCCATTTTTTTGGATTTAGCCAAAAACCAACATTTACCTTTTTGCTCTTTAATAAAAATGTAGATTTTTTATCTTTCTCAAACACTTTTGTATTTGTAGGAATTTCCATTTCTACCAAAATTTCTTTATTTTGATATTCCCAGGTTCCATTATCAAATAAAACTACTTCATCACCTGTTTCAGTAACAGCCTTTTTTTGAGCACTTAAACTCATTATTGAAAACAAACAACATACAACTACAATAATTTTATTCATATTTCAGTTTTTTTTGAAGATTTAAATTTACTCTTTTTTTTGATTTTTTCAATGAAGTTTTATTGCAAAACAAATTTGATTTTTAAAAAGATATGAAAGTATTTAACTTTTAAGCTTCTTTTTAGTTTCTGGTAATACCAAATTGGTATATACAAATTTCCAACCTGCTGTTTCCAGAAGCTTTTCAATCATTTGAATTGAATCTAATGCTTCCTTTTTTGCTGAAGTAATTAAACCGCTTTCAGGAATTTTCTCAATAATAAAATCTTTCGCTTCTTTATTTAATTCGGTTAAATCGTCGGCTTTAAATTTGTTAAAAATTCCGTCTTTTTTATCGTAGTATTTTACATCTGTTTCTACCGATAGTATTTTTGGCTCTGGAAATTGCGTTAAAATAATTTCTTTTGAATCTTTTTTAGATTCTAGTTTAATTTGGGTTAAATCGTATCCAATATGCGCTTTTGCTTTAATTAACAATACCGCCTTTTTTTTAGAAGTAATAAATTTTAAAAAATGCTTTTTTTGATTTTCATATTGATAAATTTCAGCAAACTCACCTTCTACCGAAATCAAATTGCAAACACTTTTTATTTTTTGAATTAATATTTCAGATTGCTTTACGGTTTGTTTTTCGTTTACTTTCCATTTAAAATACGTAATCACTAAATAAGCCAAAACGGCTCCCAATAAAGACCCTAAAAATATATCCATAGTTTTTTGTTGTATTTCAAATATAGCAAATGTACTAGATTATAAACAAATCGCTGGCAATTCCATCTGCCAAAAATTTTCCTTTTTTAGTTGTTACCAAAACCTTGCCTAACGTAGGATCTGATTTTATTTCTAACAAATTATTTTTTATAAATGGCTTTATATTTTCTTTGAAGTCATTTAACAAGTTTAACCCAAATTCTTTTTCAATTCTAGTAAAAGAAACTCCCCAAATAGTGCGTAAACCTGTCATAATATATTCGTTAAAACAATTATTTTTTGAAAGTTCTTCAATCGTAATTGGAAGTGTATTTACACTTAATGATTTTATATATTTTGCGTTGTTTGACACATTCCAAGCGCGCTCTTTTCCGTTAAAAGAATGCGCTGAAGGTCCAATTCCCAAATACTTTTCGCCCAACCAATAAGAAGTGTTGTGTTTTGAAAAATATGCAGGCTTTCCAAAATTAGAAATTTCATATTGTACAAAACCCTGTTTTTCCGTTTCAGCCACCAACATATTAAAATGTTCTAAAGCTAAATTTTCATCTACAGGAGTAACTTTTCCTTTTTTTATAAAAGCCGCTAATGCCGTTTTTTCTTCAACTGTTAACGCGTAGCTTGAAATATGAGGCACACCAAATTCAAAAGCTGTTTTTAAATTTTCCAACCATTTTTCATTGCTCATATTTGGTACTCCGTAAATTAAATCAATGGTAATATTATCAAAATATTGTAGTGCCAGTTGTAAACATTTTTTAGACTCTTTTGCTGTGTGTGCACGATTCATAAATTTTAAATCGTCTTCAAAAAAAGATTGAATTCCAATACTCAACCTATTTATTGGTAATTGCGATAATTCAATAATTTTTTCAGTAGTTAAATCATCAGGATTAGCTTCCAACGTAATTTCAGCATTATTAACAACTGTATAATTTTCATAAATCACATCAAAAATAGCTTGTAACTCTTCCAAGTTTAAAATACTTGGTGTTCCGCCGCCAAAGTAAATTGTTTTTATTGTTTCGTTACCAAATTCATTTTTTCTAAGAATTAGCTCCTTTTTTATAGCTAATAACAAGGCTTCCTTCTTTTTTAATGAAGTAGAAAAATGAAAATCGCAATAGTAACATGCTTGTTTACAGAATGGTATATGAATGTATATGCCTGCCAATTTTTAGTTGTTTTAAATGTCAAATGTACACTTTTATTAAAAAAGAAGTGGTTAAGTGATGTAAGTCACGTTTTTTGTAGAAACGGAATCGTAAATTTGATAAAACCGCGTCGTTATGTATACTTATATCGTATCTTTCAAAGTAAAAGAAGGAGAAGGAATTTCCTTTGTTGAACTACAAAAATTTGAAGAATTAACAGAAGCCAAACCTGCAGGTTTAGATCACTTTCACATTTTTAAAGACCAAAACGAAGAAAATCGCTACTTTTTAGTGGAATATTGGAGCACAAAAGAAGATCGTTTAAAAATGGAGTCTTCAAAAGAGTATCAATTATTCCGAGAACATAGAAATTTAATTGTAGAAAAAAAATATGAAACCTATGAGTGTGATGTTGTTATTTAACTAACTATTTCACTCTTTTTTCGTTTTGTTTTACAAATGAAGCCCAGCCTGTATAATTTTTTTCAACTGTGGCTCTTCCGCTGTTGTAAAAATGACAAACTGCTGCTGCTAATCCGTCTGTTGAATCTAAGTTTTTTGGTAGTTCTTTTATTTTTAATAAGCTTTGCAACATTCTAGCAACCTGCTCTTTACTCGCATTTCCGTTTCCGGTAATGGCCATTTTTATTTTTTTTGGAGAATATTCTGTAATGGCAACTTCACGAGACAAACCAGCAGCCATTGCAACACCTTGAGCTCTACCTAATTTTAACATAGATTGTACATTTTTACCAAAAAAAGGTGCTTCAATAGCAATTTCATCGGGATGATAGGTGTCAATTAAGTGAATGGTACGCTCAAAAATCAATTTTAA
Organism: Lutibacter holmesii; assembly: GCF_042679665.1. NCBI lineage: Bacteria > Pseudomonadati > Bacteroidota > Flavobacteriia > Flavobacteriales > Flavobacteriaceae > Lutibacter > Lutibacter holmesii. The sequence goes on along the minus strand of NZ_JBHTMV010000003.1, from coordinate 776,635 downwards.
TTTCACATAATGATCTGAATACTTTTTTAGCATTAGCTCATCTAAACGAATTAATTCCATTTTTTTATTTACAACCTTAATCAATCCAAACCCCATAACGGTAGTTCCCGGATCAATTCCTAATATGATTTTTTCTGAACTCAATTATTTGTTTATTTGTAAAACCAAATGTACAATAACTCTCACAAATATAAACGCACACTATTTTTATTATTTAAATTAATAATTGTTTACGGTGCTTTTTATTTTATCTATCAAAAATTAGTTGACAATCAACTTTTAACTTTTGCAACACTTACCCAACAATTTCAAGTGGCTTTTTCAAATAATATTTGGGCTTTTATTGCAATTTTATTATGTACCGATGTCAATTGGTTTTTAGAAATTTTTAAGTGGAAAAATTTAGTAAATACCTTTCAAAAAATCACCTTTTTTAAAGCTTATGAACAAAGTTTTGGCGCACATACAGCTTCTTTAATTACGCCAAATAGAATTGGCGAATATGGTGCCAAAGCATTGTATTTTAAAAAAGAGTATCATAAAAAAATTGTAGGGTTAAATTTTATTGGAAATATGTGTCAATTAACTGCAACCACGTTTTTTGGCTGTATTGGATTGGTTTATGTTTTGTTAAATTTTAAAATTAATTTCCCTGAATTTAATACTAAAACGCTTTTAATAGTAGGAATTATACTTAGTATTTTACTATTATTTAAAAAACAATTTAGGTTCTTTAAAATTGAACAATACCCACTTCAATTTTCACAATTTTTAAAATCCATTTCAACAGCAACTTACATTAAAACATTGAGTTTTTCCTTTATGCGTTATCTGGTTTTCTCACATCAATTTTACTTTTTATTACAACTTTTTGGTGTTAAAACGGATTATTTTACGCTTATGAGTTTCATTTTTTGTATGTACTTTTTTGCTTCGTTTATTCCAAGTTTATCAATTTTTGATTGGGTTATAAAAGGTTCTGTAGCTGTTTGGTTATTTCAATTTATTGAGGTAAACGAATTAACTATTATTACCGTAACAACATTTATGTGGATTCTTAATTTTGCTTTGCCTGCAATACTTGGAAGTGTTTTTGTATTGAATTTTAAAACCACTTCTTACGAATGATTACTGCGTCCATTTTTATTTTTACAACTTATGCAGCGCTTGTTATTGCTTTTATCATAGGTTTTAAAAATGTTAAATTACGAACATCAAACTTTGAACAACCTTTACATAAGTTTTCAATAATTATTCCTTTTAGAAATGAAGCCAATAATTTAAACAACTTATTACAATCCATTCAAAAATTAAACTATCCCAACAAAATGTTTGAAGTTTTGTTAGTAAATGACGCTTCAGAAGATACATCTTGTACAATTATTGAATCTTTTCAAAAAAATCATTCACACATTAGCATTCAAATAATTCAAAACAAAAGAACCTCAAACTCGTCAAAAAAAGATGCAATACAAACCGCCGTTCAACAATCTAAATTTAATTGGATAGTTGCTACAGATGCTGATTGCGAAGTTCCAAAAAATTGGCTACAAAGTTTCAATAAATTTATTTTAGAAAAGCAACCGGTTTTTATAAGTGCCGCCGTAAAATTTAAAGCAGAACAATCATTTCTTTTTCACATTCAAAATTTAAATTTCACAAGTTTAATTGGAAGCACAATTGGTGCGTTTGGTATACAACAACCTTTTTTATGTAACGGCGCAAACATGTGCTATAAAAAAGAGGTTTTTCAAAAATTAAATGGTTTTGAAGGCAACAAAACCATTGCGAGTGGCGACGATGTATTTTTGCTAGAAAAAATGGTAAAAAACTATGCCACAGATGTTTACTTTTTAAAATCTAAAGAAAACATTGTTATTACAAAATGTGAAATGCAATGGCAATCTTTTTTAAATCAACAAATACGTTGGGCTTCAAAATCGAGCGCATATAAAAATTGGTTTTCAATACTTGTAGGAGGCATTGTTTTTATAACCAACTTATATATTTTAATTATTGGTTTTTCGCTATTTTTAAAACCTTCTAATTATCCTTTTTTTATAGCAATACTACTTCAAAAAATGTTTTTTGACATTCTTTTAATTGAAAAAACAGCTTCATTTTTAAATACAAAGCAATCTTTAAAACATTTTCCGTTTGTTAGTTTAATTTATCCATTTTTCACGGTAATTATCGCTCTTCTATCCGTTATAAAAGAGTATGAATGGAAAGGCCGAACATTTGACAAATAACTATTCTTTCACTTCAAACAAACTGGTAATAATAGTATCAGAATTCAACCATAAATAAGTAATTACTAGTAATAAAACCAATAATATTATCAATCGTTTTTTGTTTGGTAGTTTTCTTTTTTTAAATCGTTGTTGTTCCATTTTAATCGTTTTTTATTATTCTTTAAAAGCGCGTAGCATTTCTCTTTTACCTGGTGGACCAGGCAACCTTTCTACCTTAAAACCAACCGCTTGCATAGCTCTTCTAACACTTCCTTTAGCGCTGTACGTAACTAAAATACCACCTTTTTTCAAGGAATTAAACATAATTTCAAAAATATCTTCAGTCCATAATTCTGGCTGAACACGTGCTCCAAAAGCATCAAAATATATTAAATCAAATCTATTTTCGTCTTTTATTTCGTTAAAGAATAACTGTTGTTTTGTTAAATTAAATCCGTTTGAAATTAATTCTTTTTGTTCCCACTTTGATTGATGCATTTGTGTAAAAACCTCTTGAAAATTTTCAGCTTTCAACTCAGCTACATAATTTAAATTTTCAATTTCATTAGCAGCAACCGGATACGCTTCAACACCCACATAATCAATTGTTAAGTTTAACTTAGGTGCTTCTAAAAAAGTAATAAAACTATTTAATCCAGTTCCAAAACCAATTTCAAGAATACTTATATTTTGATTAGAAAATAATTGCAAACCGCTTTTTATAAACACGTGCATTGCTTCTTGAATAGCGCCATGTTTTGAATGGTATTGTTCATTCCATTCCGGTAAATGTATGGTTGAAGAACCATCAGCTGTAATTATTATTTCTCTTTCCAATTGGTAACGCTTAAATTAAAAATTCAATCAACAAATATCATTAATTTATAGTTCCTAAAAAATAAAAACGAAGAGTTTAATTTTTACAAATACAACAAAAAACCTAGTATATTAAGTAATATTAAGCAACTTTGTTCAGTTAATTTATTTATAAATTAGCAATAATTTTATTTATTTAAAAATAAGTTATTTACCTTTTCATAAAATTGAATTACTTATTAAAAAATTTAAGTAATTTTGTTAAAAACTAAAATACAATTTACAATGTCTTTACATATTGAAAAAATAGCAACATCTAAAATTAATGATGTTGATTTTAGCAAATTATCCTTTGGGCAAATCTTCACAGATCATATGTTTGAATGTGATTTTGAAAATGGCGCGTGGCAAACACCCAAAATTAGACCTTATCAACCAATTGCGTTTGATCCTTCAGCTAAAGTGTTTCATTATGGACAAGCTGTTTTTGAAGGAATGAAAGCCTACAAAGATAAAAATGACGATATATGGTTGTTTAGACCAGATCAAAATCAAGAACGCATTAATAAATCTGCTGAGCGTTTAGATATGCCTGCTTTCCCAAAAGAACTATTTTTTGAGGGATTAAATGAGTTACTGAAAATTGACAGTCAATGGGTACAAAAAGGAGAAGGAGATGCACTTTACATTCGTCCGTTTGTAATTGCTACAGAAAACTGTGTTTCAGCTTCTTCATCTAAAAATTATAAATTCATGATAATTTGTGCGCCTGTTCAGGCCTATTATGCAGGTGAAGTTAGAGTAACTTTTGCTGATAAGTATAGTAGATCTGCTAACGGAGGAGTTGGTTTTGCAAAAGCGGCTGGAAATTACGCTGCATCTTTTTACCCTGCAAGATTAGCTGAAGAACAAGGATACCAACAAATTGTTTGGACTGATGCTTCTACGCATGAATATTTAGAAGAAGCAGGTACAATGAATGTGTTTTTTAGAGTAAATGACACCTTAATTACGGCGCCAACAAGTGACCGTATTTTAGATGGAATTACTCGCAAAAGCTTAATAGAATTGGCCAAAGACGAAGGAATTAATGTTGAAGTTAGACCTGTTACAAGAAAAGAAATTGTTGAAGCTGCAAGAAAGGGAGAACTAAAAGAAATGTTTGGTGCTGGAACTGCCGCGGTAATTAGTGTTATTAAAGGTTTTGCTGATCAAGATGAAAAGTTTGAATTACCTGTAATTGAAAATAGTTATGCTACTCTTTTAAAAACAAGATTAACTGGAATTCAACAAAATAAATTAGAAGATAAATTTGGTTGGAGATATAAAGTTCAATAAAAACTTAAACCACAACAAACAACATTTTATTAAATTGCAACTACTCAAATAATTGGCAAAACTAGCCGATTATTTGGTATGTTTTTTAGCCTAAACCAACTAAAATAAAACAATGAGTACTACATTAGAAGAAGCAAAAAAGAATTTACAAGAAACTGGTTTTTTAGATATTGAAACACCAAAGGAAATAAATTATGTTGGAGAAATCAACAAATTAAGAAAAGAGAAAAACGCTGTAATTTTAGCCCATTACTACCAAGAAGATGCCATACAAGATATTGCAGATTTTGTTGGTGATAGTTTAGCTTTAGCTCAAAAAGCAGCAACTACTGAGGCTGATATAATTGTATTTGCAGGTGTGCATTTTATGGCCGAAACTGCAAAAATATTAAATCCAGAAAAGAAAGTTTTACTGCCAGATTTAAAAGCAGGATGCTCATTAGCTGATTCTTGTCCGCCAGCTGATTTTGCTGCCTTCAAAAAAGAACACCCAAATCACTTAGTAGTTTCATATGTAAATACTTCTGCTGAAATAAAAGCCTTAACAGATATTGTTTGTACATCATCAAACGCTAAAAAAATTATAGATTCTATACCTGTAGATCAACCAATTATTTTTGCTCCAGATAGAAATTTAGGTGCATGGTTAATTAAAGAAACTGGTAGAGATATGGTACTTTGGGATGGTGCTTGTATGGTTCATGAAGCTTTTTCAATTGACAAAATATTAGAACTACACACTGAAAATCCTGATGCTGAAATTATTGCACATCCTGAATCTCAAGCTCACTTATTAAAAGTAGCAAAATATGTAGGGTCAACTTCTGGCTTATTAAATTATGTAAAAAATAGCGACGCTAAAAAGTTTATTGTTGCTACTGAAGTTGGTATTTTACACCAAATGAGACAAGATGCGCCTGATAAAATTTTAATTCCTGCACCTGTTGATGATGACAATTGTAATTGTAGCGAATGTTTTTATATGAAAATGAATACAATGAAAAAATTGTATTTATGCTTACAACATGAACTTCCAAATGTTGAAGTTGATGCTGAATTAAGTAAAAAAGCTTTAGTTTCTATTGAACGTATGCTAGAGCTTTCAAAATAAAAAACTTTAAATGAACGCTGAAAAAAAAATTCACAACACCGATTTTTTAGTAATTGGATCTGGAATTGCTGGTTTATCTTTTGCGCTAAAAACTGCAAAACATTTTAAAGACGCATCCATTACCATAATTACCAAAAACGAAAAAAACGAGTGCAATACAAAGTATGCACAAGGTGGTATTTCAACAGTTTGGGATAAAACAGTAGATTCATTTGAACAACATATTCAAGATACCTTAATTGCAGGCGATGGAATGTGCAATGAAGAAATTGTAAAAATGGTGGTTGAGCAAGCACCAGATCGTTTGAGAGATTTAATTGAATGGGGAACCAAATTTGATAAAAATAAAGACGGAAATTTTTCATTAGGAAGAGAAGGTGGCCATTCACAAGATCGCGTTTTACACCACAAAGATATAACCGGAGCAGAAATTGAACGTGCTTTAATTGCAGCTGTTGAACGTACTAAAAACATTACTTTTTTAACTTACCACTATGCTATTGATTTAATTACTGAGCATCAATTAAAAAAGAAAAAAACCAAGAGAAAAGAAAAAATTACTTGTTACGGAGCTTATGTTTTAGACGAGAAAAAAAATGTTGTTAAAACATTTTCGGCAAAAGTAACTATGCTTGCTACAGGTGGAAATGGCCAAGTATATGTAACAACTACCAATCCTGTAATTGCTACTGGAGACGGAATTGCAATGGCTTATAGAGCTAAAGCAGAAATATCGGAAGTTGAATTTATTCAATTTCACCCAACAGCATTGTACAATCCAGGAGAATATCCTGCATTTTTAATTTCAGAAGCTGTAAGAGGTGAAGGTGCTATTTTAAGAGATTATAGTGGAAAACGATTTATGCATAAGTACGATTCACGTGAAGAACTAGCATCGCGTGATATTGTAGCTAGAGCTATTGATAGTGAATTGAAAAAAAGTGGAGCACCTAATGTATTTTTAGATTGTACACATATAAACTATGAAGCTTTTAAAAAACATTTTCCAAATATTACTGAAAAATGCGCAACTTTAGGTATTGATGTTAGCAAAGATTATATTCCTGTTTGTCCTGCACAACATTATATTTGTGGTGGAGTAAATGTGAGTAAAAAAGCTAAAACATCGCTTAAAAACCTATATGCAAGTGGTGAAGTAACACGTTCAGGCCTTCACGGCGCAAATAGATTGGCTTCAAATTCATTATTAGAAGGTCTCGTATTTTCTCACAATGCATTTCAAAATTTAACAAAACGATTTCATAAAATAAATCTTCCTACAAAAGTTCCTGTGTGGAATGACAGTGGTGTAGTTAAAAATATGGAAAAAGTACTTATTACACATGATAGAAATGAAGTAAAAACTATTATGAGTAATTATGTAGGAATTGTAAGATCAAATGAACGGTTGTTACGGGCAGAAAGAAAATTACGTGTTTTATACGAAGATAACAAGCGCTTGTACGATCATTCTGAACTTTCTACGGACTTATGTGAACTTAGAAATTTAATAACTACAGCTTATTTAATTACGCAGTTTTCAAAAAACAGGAAAGAAAATAAAGGTGGCTTCTATAGCGCTGATTTAATAAAAAAGGAGCTTTAAAAGCTCCTTTTTTATTAATCTATATTTTACTTTTTTAAGTATTCAACATTTTCCATAAAGTATCTTTCAACTCCATCATTCCTTGTTGAGCTACAGATGAAATAAATAGTGTTTTAATACCCTTAGGAAGATCTTGTTGTATTTCTTCTTTCAATTCATCATCTAACATATCAGACTTTGAAATAGCCAATAAACGATCTTTATCTAATAATTCAGGATTGTGTTTTTTTAGTTCATTTAATAAAATACCATATTCAGTTTTAATATCATCTGAATCTGCAGGTATTAAAAATAACAATGTTGAATTTCGTTCAATATGTCTTAAAAACCGATGCCCTAAACCTTTTCCTTCAGCAGCTCCTTCAATAATACCAGGAATATCGGCCATTACAAAAGTTTGAAAATCGCGATATTCTACAATTCCTAAATTTGGCTTTAACGTAGTAAACGCATAATCTGCTATTTTTGGTTTTGCTGAAGTTAATACCGATAATAATGTTGACTTTCCTGCATTTGGAAATCCAACCAAACCAACATCTGCCAATACTTTTAATTCTAGTTGAAACCAACCTTCTTGACCTTCAACACCTGGTTGAGCATAACGCGGCGTTTGATTGGTAGAACTTTTAAAATGCCAGTTTCCTCTACCTCCTTTTCCTCCAGGTAATAATTGCTGCTCAGTATTTTCTTTGGTTATTTCAAATAAAATTTCTTGGGTTTCACCATCACGAATAATGGTTCCTAGTGGTACATCAATATAAACATCTTTACCATCGCTTCCAGTACTTCTTTGCTTAGATCCGTCACTACCGTGTTCTGCTCTAAAGTGCTTTTTGAATTTTAATGAGTATAATGTCCACATATTGGTATTTCCACGCACAATAACGTGACCACCACGACCACCATCACCACCATCAGGCCCACCTTTATCAATGTATTTTTCTCTATGCAAGTGCATAGATCCTCTTCCACCTTTTCCAGATTCGGCGTGTATTTTAATATAATCTACAAAATTCCCTTCAGTCATGATATCAATATTTAACTCCCCTATTATTAAAATAAAATACTACTAGTAACAATACAATTTAAAGCTGATCAAGAATACTGCTTAAACGCTCATTAACTTCTTTAATTTCACCTACTCCATTTACTCCAAAATATTTATTTTGAGCTTGAAAATAGTCTTTTAAAATAGCAGTTTTAGTGTTGTATTCATTAAAACGAATACGAATTTTATCTTCGTCTTGATCATCAATTCTTCCACTAGTTTTTCCACGTTCTAACAAACGTTCAACTAATAAATCTTCAGGTACTTCAAGAGCAACCATTCCACTAATTCCTTCTCCTTTTTCTTCTAAGAATGCATCTAAAGCAATTGCTTGAGATTCAGTACGAGGAAATCCGTCAAAAATAAATCCATTAGCATCCGTATTTTTATTTACCTCAGCTTTCAACATATTTATAGTAACCTCATCAGGTACTAAATTTCCGCCATCCATATAAGTTTTAGCTAACATTCCAAGTTCTGTTTTGTTTTTAATATTGTATCTAAAAACATCTCCTGTTGAAATATGAACTAGTTCATACTTTTCTTTTAATAAATCTGCTTGTGTTCCTTTTCCGGCTCCAGGAGGGCCAAATAAAACAATATTTTTCATGTTTGGTGCTGTTGTTAATTGATATATACTTTCTAAATTTCTTCCTATTCCATCGTAATCTAAACCATAACCAACAATAAACTTATCTGGAATTGGTAGTCCAATATAGTCAATTGGTAAGGCTTTTTTGAAAACATCTGGTTTAAAAAACAAGGTAGCAATTTTAAGTTGCTTTACATTTTTATCTTTAAAAATTTCATAAATTTCTTGAAGGGTATTACCAGTATCAATAATATCTTCTAAAATAACAACTGTTCTACCTTCTAAATTTTCATTTACACCAACCAATTGTTTAATTTTACCTGTAGAATTTGTACCTTCATAAGAGGCTAATTTCACAAATGATACTTCACAATCTGAATTGTATTTTCTTACAAAATCAGCTACAAACATAAATGAACCATTCAAAATTCCAATGAATAAAGGTTTTTCTCCTTTTAAGTCATTTTCTACTTGAGTTACTAATGCTTGAACTGCTTCATCAATTTTCTCTGCTGAAATGTACGATTTAAAGTATTTGTCGTGTAATTTAATAATACTCATAGTGTTACTTTGTTGCAAATTTAAGAATCCAACCCTAAAGTTGAATTATAATTTAAAAATTATTTATTAGTTTGAAATACAAAAACCGTTTTGAACTTTCAAAACGGTTTTTGCTATGTTAGGTTATCACCTATTTATTTTTTCTTTTGCTCTAATTTTTTAGTTGTGTCATACATAATTGGCGATGCAATAAACAATGATGAATATGTACCAACAATTACACCTACAATTAAGGCAAACATAAATCCTTTAATTGAATCACCTCCAAATAAGAAGATCGCCATTAATACTACCAATGTAGTTAAAGAAGTATTTATGGTTCTTCCTAATGTAGAACTTAATGCAAAATTCACAATTTTAGAGAATTTCCAAGAATTATGAATTCCTGCAAACTCACGAATTCTATCAAAAATTACCACGGTATCATTCAATGAATAACCAACTACTGTTAAAATAGCGGCAATAAATGATTGCCCAATTTCCATATCAAAAGGTAAAATTTTATAGAATATAGAGAAAATTGCCAATACAATTAATACATCATGGAATACTGCCGCAACAGCACCTAAACTATATTGCCATTTTCTAAATCTAAATAAGATATATAAAAATACTACCAATAATGAACCAAGAATAGACCATCCTGCAGCAATTTTAATATCTGATGCAATTGTAGGCTCTACTTTAATAGAAGCCATAATACCAGCTGTTTTTTCACCATCATAACCAGGCTTAAATTCATCCATAGTTAAACCTTCTGGTAAATAAGATTTTAAGTTGGTATACAATAAGTTTTGAACTTCATCATCAATATGATTTCCTTCTTCTTCAATTTTATATTTTGTAGTTACTTTTAATTGACTAGCTTCTCCGTAAGTTTTTACTTCAGGAGCACTTCCAAAAGCACCTTCTAAAGTTGCTCTAACATCAGATGGGTTTGTAGCTTTATCAAATTTTACAACGTAAGATCTACCTCCAACAAAATCAACACCATAATTTAACCCGTTTGTTACCAATGATGCTAAACCGGCAATAATTAAACCTCCTGAAATTATGTAAGCGATTTTACGTTTTTTCAAGAAATCAACATCAATATTTGCAAATAAGTTTTTAGTAATACTTGTATTGAATGTAAATAATTTTCCTTTTAATGCATACCAGTCAATTAATAAACGTGTAATAAATACAGCTGTAAATAAAGATGTAACAATACCTACCATTAATGTATAAGCAAAACCTTTTACTGGTCCTGTTCCAAACACATATAAGATGATACCTGTTAACATAGTAGTTATGTTAGCATCAATAATTGCAGATAAAGCTCCTTTAAAGCTAAATCCGTGCTCAATTGCAGCTTTTAATCCTTTTCCTTTATTTAATTCTTCTTTAATTCTTTCAAAAATAATTACGTTGGCATCAACCGACATACCTATTGTTAAAATAATACCTGCAATACCTGGTAACGTTAATACCGCTCCAAATGCAGTTAAAATTCCGAAGATGAATAAAATGTTTACTGCCAATGCAACATCAGCAAAAGCTCCTGCTTTACCGTAATAGAAAATCATCCATAACAATACAAGTACTAATGCTAATCCAAATGAAAGCATACTACTATTAATTGCTTTTTGCCCTAAAGATGGACCAACAACTTCTGATTGAATAATATGTGCTGCAGCTGGTAATTTACCTGCTTTTAATACGTTTGCAATATCTTGTGCTTCACTCACTGTCATACTTCCACCAGAAATAGAAGTTCTACCTGTTGTAATTGGAGTGTTTACTGAAGGTGCTGTATGTACATTGTCATCTAAAACTACAGCTACAAATTTCCCAACATTATCAGTAGTCATTTTACCCCATAATCTTGAACCAGTTGCATTCATTGTCATACTAACTTCAGGTTTTCCTGTTTGTCCGTATTCTTGACTTGCATCATCAATTACATCTCCTTCAATTGGAGCAACATCTTCACGGTTAGATTTAATACCGTATAAGTAAATCAATTCAGTATCTTCACCTGTAGCAATTACTTTTGACACAAATGACTTTGCATCCCATAAGAACTTTGCGTGCTTCATATCGTTAGATAATAAAGCTCTAACTTCTTTTAATCTTAAATATGAATTTACCTTAGCTGTATCAACAACTTTTGCAGTTGCGATTACTGAAGATACTTGATTTTGAGATTGTGGTACACTAGGAGTTAAAACAGTAAATAAATTATTTACTTGTTTTGTTGCCAAAGAATCTGAAACTTCTCCTAATAAATCATTCAATTCATCTTTTACTGAAGCTGTTTCTTCTGTTGTAGATTCTTCTTGTTTTAATAAACCTTCAACAACTGAATTTGCTTGAAAAAAGAAGTTTGTTGTTTCTTGGTTTGTATATACTTCCCAGAACTGTAATTCTGCAGTACTTTGTAATAATTTTTTAACACGATCAATATCTTTGGCACCAGGTAATTCAATTAAAATACGACCTGATTTTCCAATACGTTGAATGTTTGGTTGTGTAACACCAAATTTATCAATACGACTACGCAATACTTCAAAAGCAGTATTTACAGAACCTGTAACTTCTTCTTCAATAATTGGCATTACTTCCTCATCAGATAACTTAAAGTTAATTTTCTCACGTAAAGATTTATTACCAAAAATACTTGGATCACTTAATTTAATAGTTCCGTTGCTTAATTGTTCAAACTCTTCAAAAAACAAGTTTAAGAAAGTATCATCACTACTTTTTTGAGCTTCAGCAGCTTTTGCTAACGCTTCATTAAAAATTGGATTTTTTGACTCGTTTGACAGCCCAACTAAGATATCTTTTACAGAAACTTGTAAAATAGCATTGATTCCTCCTTTAAGGTCTAATCCTAAATTAATTTCTTTGTCTTTAATATCACTGTAACTAAACTGAGCAAAACCCAAATCAATCACTGGCTTGTTTGCAACAGAGTCTAAATAAACTCTCTCTAAATTTGCTATTTCTCTCCCATCATCAGTTCTAGATATAGCATACTCATTTGCTTTACTTTCCACATTTTTTGTGAACCAAGTAAATGATAATTGATATATACTTACTAATCCGAATAAAATAGCGAATAACTTAATTAATCCTTTATTCTGCATGTTAAAATTTATTTAATATAAAATTCATTTGTAATAAACGTGCAAATATATAATTTCAAATAGGAACTAACAATTCTTTTTTTCTTTATTTACTTATTAATTATTGGTTACTTAATTTACACTGTTCTCAACTATGAATTTGTTATATTTGATACTTAAATTTTAACAATATGAAATATTTATCAGACATAGAAATTGCGCAACAAAAAGAGCTTGTTCACATTAAAAATATAGCTCAAAAATTAGGTGTTGACGAAGATGATTTAGAAATGTATGGTAAGTTTAAAGCAAAGCTTCCGTTAGACTTAATTGACGAAGACAAAATAAAACAAAACAATCTAATTTTAGTTACGGCTATTACACCAACACCAGCTGGCGAAGGAAAAACTACTGTTTCTATTGGATTAACTGAAGGTTTAAATAAAATTGGAAAACAAGCAACTGTTGTATTAAGAGAACCTTCTTTAGGTCCTGTTTTTGGCATAAAAGGTGGTGCCGCAGGTGGTGGATACTCTCAGGTTGTACCAATGGAAGATATTAACTTACATTTTACTGGAGATTTTAATGCCGTTGAAAAAGCAAACAATTTATTATCTGCTTTAATTGACAATAATTTACAAAGTAAGTGTTGTAGTTTTAATTTAGATCCAAGAACAATTCTTTGGAAACGTGTGATTGATATGAACGATCGCTCACTTAGAAAAATAACCATTGGTTTAGGTGGTACAACGAATGGAATACCTCGTGAAGATGGATTTAACATAACACCTGCTTCTGAAGTAATGGCTATTTTATGTATGGCTACTGATTTTGAAGATTTGAAAAAACGCTTAGGAGATATTCTTATTGGATTTACTTTTGATAAAAAACCCATTTTCGCAAGAGATTTAAAGGCTGAAAACTCTATGGCAATTTTATTAAAACATGCCATACGTCCTAATTTGGTTCAAACTTTAGAGGAAAATCCAGCAATTATTCACGGCGGTCCGTTTGCTAATATTGCACAAGGAACCAATACAATTATTGCGACAAAAATGGGCTTATCATTGTCTAATTACGTAGTAACTGAAGGTGGTTTTGGGGCAGATTTAGGTGCAGAAAAATTCTTAAACATCAAATGTCAAGCTGCTAATTTACAACCAAAAGCAGTTGTTTTAGTTGCTACTATAAAAGCACTGCGTCATCACGGAGGTGCTCAAAAAGACCAGCTTGAAACACCTAATTTAGATTTGGTAAAAGACGGCTTTTGTAATTTAGAAAAACACTTAGAAAACATTCGTAAATTTAATATTGAACCTGTTGTTGCCATCAACACCTTTAAAAGTGATTCATACGAAGAAATTGATTTTATTATTAATGAATGTGAAAAACTAAATGTACAAGCTGTGGTATGTGATAGCTGGTCTAAAGGAGGAGAAGGAACAAAAAAATTAGCTGAAGCTGTTGTACATACTGTTGAATCAAACAAAACACCATTTAAACCTTTATACAATTGGAACACTCCTATAAAACAAAAAATTGAAACAATTGCAAAAGAAATTTATGGCGCAGATAGTGTTGATTTTGATAAGAAAGCGAAACTAAACTTAAAGCGAATTGACAAATTAGGTTTTAATAATTTCCCTATTTGCATGGCCAAAACACAAAAATCATTTTCAGACAATGAATTCTTAAGAGGAAGACCAACTAATTTTGTGGTTACAGTTCGTGAAATTGAAATTGCCGCAGGCGCAAAATTTATTATTCCTATACTAGGTCAAATGATGCGTATGCCTGGTCTACCTGCAAACCCAGCTTCAGAAAATATGACTATAAATAAAAATGGTGTTATTTCTGGATTATCATAATTCATATATATTGTAAAATAAAAAGGCTCCAAATATACATTTGGAGCCTTTTCAATATTTAAGTTTTTAATAAACTATGCTAACAAAGTATTTGTAGCTTTAACACCTACAGCACTTTCTTGAATTTTTGCAAGCTCTGCTTCTGTTAACTCAATCTCAACAACTTGCTCAATTCCATTTTTACCAATAATACAAGGTACACCAATTGAAATATCACTTAATCCATACTCACCTTCTAATAACGCTGAACAAGGGAACATTTTTTTAGAATCTAAAGCAATAGCTTTAACCATTTCTGAAACAGCTGCACCTGGAGCATACCAAGCACTTGTTCCTAATAATTTAGTTAATGTTGCTCCACCAACTTTAGTTTCAGCCACAATTTGCTCCATTCTTTCTTCTGATAAGAATTCAGAAACTTTTACACTATTACGCACAGCTTTTCCAATTAATGGAACCATACCTACATCACTATGACCACCAATTACCATACCATCAACATCTGATGCTGGACAACCAATAGCTTCAGCTAAACGGAATTTAAAACGAGCACTATCTAACGCTCCTCCCATTCCAATAATTCTATTTTTTGGTAATCCTGTAGCTTTGTGAGCTAAATAGGCCATTGTATCCATTGGGTTACTAACCACAATAATTATTACTTCAGGAGAATATTTAATTAAATTTTCAGCAACTGTTTTTACAATTCCTGCATTAATTCCAATTAATTCCTCACGTGTCATTCCTGGTTTTCTTGGAATTCCACTAGTAATTACAGCAACATCACTTCCTGCAGTTTTAGAATAATCGTTTGTAGTTCCTGTAATTTGAGTATCAAATCCATTTAAAGATGCGCATTGCATTAAGTCCATAGCTTTACCCTCAGCAAATCCTTCTTTAATATCAATCAACACTACTTCATCTGCAAAATCTTTAATCGCAATGTACTCAGCACAACTTGCACCAACAGCACCTGCTCCAACAACGGTTACTTTCATATTTTTATATTTAGTTTTAATATTATTTTTTTGAGCTATAAATGTACTAAAATTTTACAGAAATGATAATTACGATTTAGCGTAATTTACGAAATCGATATTGATGATTTTTATCATCTTTTTTTATGATAATCATAAAAAAAGCCACTTCAAAAAGTGGCTTTTTACATATTTACAAACAAACATCATTACGCATCAATGTTTGCATATTTTGCATTTTTCTCAATAAAGTCTCTACGAGGCGGAACTTCATCTCCCATTAGCATAGAAAACACTCTATCTGCTTCTGTTAAATTATCAATAGTTACTTCACGTAAAGTTCTAAATTCAGGATTCATAGTTGTATCCCACAACTGTTCTGCATTCATCTCCCCAAGACCTTTGTAACGTTGAATATTCACATTTCCACCCATATTAAGTGCAATTAAATCACGTTGATCATCATCCCAAGCATATTCTCTTTTTTGTCCTTTCTTTACCAAATATAAAGGTGGAGTTGCAATAAAAATATGTCCGTTTTCAATTAATTCCTTCATATATCTAAAGAAGAACGTTAAAATTAACGTTGCAATGTGACTACCATCAACATCGGCATCACACATAATTACAATTTTATGATAACGAAGTTTAGATAAGTTTAAGGCTCTTGGATCTTCTTCTGTACCAATAGAAACACCTAATGCAGTAAACATATTTTTGATTTCTTCATTTTCAAAAACTTTATGCTGCATTGCTTTTTCAACATTTAAAATTTTACCACGTAATGGCAAAATGGCTTGAAAAGCTCTATCTCTACCTTGTTTTGCTGTTCCTCCCGCAGAATCTCCCTCAACAAGGAATATTTCACACGCTTCAGGATCAGTTTCAGAACAATCACTTAATTTCCCTGGTAAACCACCAATTGACATAACTGTTTTACGCTGCACCATTTCACGAGCTTTACGTGCTGCGTGACGTGCTGTTGCGGCCAAAATTACTTTTTGAACAATTAATTTAGCATCATTTGGATTTTCCTCTAAATAATCTTGTAACATTTCAGAAACCGCTTGACTTACCGCTGAAGAAACATCACGATTTCCTAATTTTGTTTTTGTTTGCCCTTCAAACTGTGGCTCTGCTACTTTTACTGAAACAATTGCAGTTAACCCTTCTCTAAAATCGTCTCCAGCAATATCAAATTTCAGCTTATCTAACAATCCTGTAGATTCAGCATACTTTTTAAGTGTACCTGTTAAACCTCTTCTAAATCCAGATAAATGAGTACCTCCTTCGTGTGTATTAATATTGTTTACATACGAGTGTAAATTCTCAGTATAAGAAGTATTGTAAACCATTGCAACTTCAACAGGTATTCCATTTTTTTCACCTTCCATTGAAATCACATCAGCAGTTAATTGCTCACGTGTTGCATCTAAATATGTTACAAACTCAGGTAAACCAACTTTACTAAAGAAATGTTCAGTAGGATGATTTCCTTCTTCATCGGTAGTTCTTTTATCTGTAAGTGATATTTTAAGACCTTTATTTAAGTAAGAAAGTTCTCTTAAACGTGTTGCTAAAGTTTCATAGCTATATTCTACAGTTTGAGTAAAAATAGTTTTATCTGGCGTAAAAGTAACCATTGTACCTTTCTCAGTGGTTTTACCAACTGGTTTTGCAGGATACAGCGCTTTTCCTCTTTCATACTCCTGCTCCCAAATTTGTCCATCTCTAGAATAAACAGTTGCTTTTAAATGATCTGATAATGCATTTACACACGATACACCAACACCGTGTAAACCTCCAGATACTTTATAAGAATCTTTATCAAATTTACCACCAGCACCAATTTTAGTCATTACAACTTCTAATGCTGAAACACCTTCTTTTTCGTGCATTCCAACAGGAATACCACGACCATTATCACGTACCGAAATTGAATTATTTTCGTTAATAATAACTTCAATTGTATCACAGTGGCCAGCCATTGCTTCATCAATAGAGTTATCTACAACCTCATATACTAAATGGTGTAAACCTCTAACTCCAACATCTCCAATATACATTGACGGACGCATACGCACGTGCTCCATTCCTTCCAATGCTTGAATACTGGAAGCATCATAACTGTGTTTTTTTTCTTCTTCGCTCATAAAATTTAAGTTTTTATGTATTTACTAAACACAAATATAATGCTTCAATTTAAAGTTTTAAAGACTCTAAAGATCTACAGTTTTGAAGTTATTAACAATTTGTAAATTACCCAAAACGCGCTTAAAAAAGCTAAAATTAGCTTAAAAGTAATTTTAGACCATTTAATTCTACACAAACCAATTTATTTTTAAGAAAATGCCTTATGAAGCCTAAAATGAGCTCAATTTTTTACTGAAAAACTTAAAAACTACCATTTCTTTTTACAAAAAAATGCGCAATACAACTTAAATGGTGCTAAAAATGAAAATATTTAACTAGAAAATTATATTGTTAAGAAAAAATGAAATAAAGTATTTATACTATTTATAATAATATTATTTTTGCGGATGCAACATCAGGTACTTATATTAGATTTCGGTTCGCAATACACGCAGTTGATTGCTCGAAGAGTTAGAGAATTAAACATTTTTTGTGAAATTTTTCCTTACAACAGTAAAACTTTTGATATTAAAGATTACAAAGCTGTAATTCTTTCAGGAAGTCCATCTTCTGTAAGATCAGAAGAAGCTCCTCACCCTGATTTATCAGAAATCAAAGGGAAACTTCCTTTATTAGGTGTTTGTTATGGAGCCCAATATATGGCTCATAACTTTGGTGGTGAAGTAGGCGCTTCAAACACTCGTGAATATGGAAGAGCTAATCTTTCTTTTATCAAAGAAAACGAAGTGTTTTTTGAGAATGTTTCCACAGGAAGCCAAGTTTGGATGAGTCACAGTGACACCATTTTAAATTTACCAGAAACTTTTGAATTAATTGGTAGCACACACGATGTTAAAAATGCCGCATTCAAAATTAAAGACGAAAAAACTTACGGAATTCAATTTCACCCAGAAGTTTACCACTCTAAAGATGGATTAACCATTTTAAAGAACTTTTTAGTAAATATTGCAGAAGTTGAACAAACTTGGACGCCAGATTCATTTGTTGAAACTACTGTAGCTGAACTAAAAGAAAAATTAGGAGATGACAAAGTAGTATTAGGTTTATCTGGTGGTGTAGACTCTACCGTAGCAGCCACGTTAATAAGCAAAGCAATTGGTAAAAACCTGTATTGTATTTTTGTAAATAACGGATTGTTACGTAAAAATGAATTTGAAAACGTTTTAGACCAATACAAACATATGGGCTTAAACGTAAAAGGTGTTGATGCTTCGGCAAGGTTTTTGAAAGAGCTAGAAGGAGAGTCTGACCCTGAAGGAAAACGTAAAATAATTGGTAGAGTATTTATTGAAGTTTTTGACGATGAAGCTCATGAAATTCAAAATGTAAAATGGTTAGCACAAGGAACTATTTATCCTGATGTTATTGAATCTGTTTCAGCAACTGGTGGACCTTCAGCAACTATTAAATCGCATCATAATGTAGGTGGTTTACCTGACTTTATGAAATTAAAAATAGTAGAACCTTTGAATACTTTATTTAAAGATGAAGTAAGAAGAGTTGGAAAATCTATGGGAATTGACGCTGAATTGCTAGGTCGTCACCCTTTTCCAGGACCAGGATTTGGAATTCGTATTTTAGGAGATATTACGGCTGAAAAAGTAAGAATGTTACAAGAAGTTGATCATATTTTTATTCAAGGCTTAAAAGACGAAGGTTTATACAATAAAGTATGGCAAGCAGGTGCTATGTTATTACCAGTAAATTCTGTTGGTGTTATGGGAGATGAAAGAACATATGAAAAAGCAGTTGTTTTACGCGCAGTAGAATCTACCGATGGAATGACAGCTGATTGGGTAAATTTACCATACGAGTTTTTACAAAAAACATCTAATAAAATAATAAACGGTGTAAAAGGCGTTAATAGAGTAGTATATGATATTAGCTCTAAACCACCTGCAACTATTGAGTGGGAATAAATTATTTAAAATAAAATCAATTTTAATTTATGAAACAAATTAAGATTTTAACCTTAGTACTACTTTTTTTCTCTGTTATTACAATAGCACAAGAAAAAAAGTATGTTTCCTATGAAGTTCAAAAAGGCGAAACTTTAAAAAGTATTGCTAAAAATTATAATTTATCTACAAAAGATTTAGCTAGGTTAAACCCAGGAGTTAGTAGAAAACCAGTGCTTGGTACTGTTATAATTGTTCCTAATAAAAACTATGGAAAAACTACAACAGTTGTTAAAACAGAAGGTGACTTTTACAAAGTAAAGCCACAAGAAACCTTATATGGAATTTCTAAAAAGCACGGAATTACAGTTGAAGAATTAACTGTTGCAAACCCTGCCTTAAAAGATGGATTAAAAATTGGAATGGAACTAACTATTCCAAAACCAAGTGTTACACAAGCAAAAGACACCGTTAATTATGTACTTCATAAAGTTATAAAAGACGACACTGTTTTTAGTATAAAAAAGCAGTACGAGGTTACAGATGAAGATTTATTACAATTGAACCCATCTTTAAAAGATGGGCTAAAATTAGGAATGTTATTAAAAATTAAACCTGTTGTAATTAAAGAAGAATCTGATAATACTACTGAGGAAATGACTGAAATTCCAACTGACTCGTTAGTTGTTTTTCAAGAGAATCTTAATTTATCTAAAAAACTAAAAGTAGCACTAATTTTACCTTACCAGTTAAGCAAACTAAATGATTCTATTGCATTAAAAAGTTTTGACAAAAGCAATTCACTTTTAAATATTGCCACCGATTTTCACTTAGGTGCCCAAATGGCTATTGACTCTTTAAAAGAAAAAGGTTTAGACATTGATGTTTCTTATTTTGATTCAGAAAAATCAAATCAAAAAATACAATCATTATTAAATAACAATCAAAATTTTAATACAACAGATTTAATTGTTGGCCCTTTATTTTTGAAGAGTGCGCACTTGGTTTCAAAAAAAACCAATGCGTACGTATTGGCTCCTTTTCAATCTAAAAAACAAGATGAATTAAACGCTCCTAATTTTATAAAATCGGGACCAAATAGTATTGCTCATCAAAATAAATTATTAGCTCATATGGAAGCCACTTACAAAGGTGAAAACATATTAGTTATTAATGATGGAAAAGAAGAAACCCAAACACAATTATGGCAAATGGTTAACAAAATTAAAACCTTTGATTCCATACAAACTGTTACAGTAATAAAACCTGAAAAAGGATATATAAATCGCGATAAATTTTTAACAAAGTTAGATTCGCTTTCTAATAACTGGGTTGTTTTAATTAGTGATGAAAACGTAACCACTTCAACAACAGTAAATAACTTAAAAGGTTTTGCCGAAAGAATTCAAATTAATTTATTTGCTTTAAATAAAGGGAAAAATTTCAAAAATATTGACAATTCATTTTTAGGGAAATTAAAATTCACCTACCCAACTGCTGAATTTTTAAACACTGAAAAACCAGAAATAACGCAGTTTTATAACTCTTTTAAACAAAAGAATGCTGCCTTCCCTTCAAAGTATGCCATTAGAGGATTTGAAGTTACTTATGATGCATTAGTGAGATTAGCTAGTAGTGAAATTAATGATGAAGGACTCACAACAGGGCAATCTGAACGGATTTTCTCAAAATTCAATTATTCAAAAAACACTTTTGGAAGTTTTGAGAATGAAGGTTTATTTTTAATTCAATACAACGAAGATTTAACAACAACAATTATTGAGTAGAACCTTCAATACAATTCATAAAAAAGCCTCCAAATTGGAGGCTTTTTTTTAATATATTTTTTTCAGAAATCTATTCCATAAAATTCTGAATAAAGTTATTTCCATTATAAACCTAATACGTTAATTCCTTGCTCAAAAACAATATCAACAGGAATATTAGCTTTGCTCAATTTATTTAAATCGTTTTGTAAATCTGCTGAAATAATACCTTCTTCTTTTACCAATTGTGCTACACCCTCATAATCACCATTTCCTTGAAGCGTTAAAATTAAATTTGATAAATCTTTCATAGCCTCTTCCATTTTATCATAATTCACTTTATAGGTTCCATCTTCATTTTTAGCGAAAGCACCTTTTTCTTTAAAGAAATTAAATCTAATCATATTTGCTTTTCCGTGTGCACTTGATGCTCCAAAACGTACAGATCTAAAAATACCTGCCATAAACGTGGTCATATAATCTTTCATATCTCCAGCTATTTCACCTTTTTCGTGTAATTGCTGCACCATATACAAACCTAAAATATCTGCTTTTCCTTCTTCTAATGCTGAAGCCAATTCTTTTAATGAAGAACGAACAGTTCCTTTTCCATTTATTGTATTTTTAATTCCTAAACCGTGAGCCACTTCGTGAAACATAGTATTGGCAAAAAAGGCATCAAATTTCACATATTCTCTTTGACTTTCATCAATTAGAACCTCAGTAATTGGTACTACAATTTTATCAAATTTAGCACGCATAGCATTTTTAAGTTGCAACCTTCTTGTTCCTTTTTGCAATTGTACTTGCTCATCATTAGGCAAATTAATTGCAATAGTTTTTCCACCTGCGTTACAATCTCCTGCATAATACACAACATCGTATGCATTTAAATCTGAATCAGTCCCAGGAACTTCAGTTTTATAAATATCGTCAACAGGTAAACCTTGTTGCAATTCTGGTAAAAAATTTGCAAAATGAGCTAGTTTTTCACTCCATTGTTGATCTTTAATTAGCACATACGCCTCGTGTGTTGCTTTTATTCCAAACAATTGATCTTCGTACGTTTCAATTGGGCCAATTACAATATCTAAGGTATTTGTTTTCATATCCATCCAAGCAAAATCACTCTCTTGATATTGATCATTTAAAAAAGCAGCAGCACGTAATTCTAAATACTTTTTTAGCCCTGCATCTTCAGCCAAGGTAGCGGCTTCTAATAATAAATTTGAAACTTCTTTTACCTCATTTTTAAACTGCACATGAAAAGGAACAGTTTTTAAACTTCCATCTTCATTTCTTCTTAAAAATGTATATAAGCTAGATTTTGAAGTATCTTCAAACGTTTCAAACTCCTCTTTGGACATATTTGAAGGATAATAATTTGCGCCTTTTGGTTTCTCTTCAACACCAGCAACAAACGATTTATTACCATTTAATCTGTCCCAAGGACCGTAATTAATTTCAATAAATTTTTTGGTATTTTCATCAGTAACTTTTTCAAATAATTCTTGTTTATCTCCATAGGCTTCATACCAAAACAAGTCATTCATTTTTTCTGCAGCCTTTATCAAAATTGGCAGCATTTTGCGTTCACTTTCACTTAAAACACTCAAATCTGAAGTTAATTTGAACGATACATATTTATTTAAATTATTTGTCATAGCATCATTTTTTTCTTCAACACTAACTTGTTTAACTGCCCTACGCGCTTCTTTTTTATGCTCACAAGAAGCAAACACTAAAACAACAAGTAGTAATACAAATCCTTTTTTCATGTTTCTTTATTTATTTGAAATTTCATTAATTATTTGTTGAATTCTATTTTCTTCAACATTATACGCAGTATTTGAAACTTTTTTTTCTGGAAATTGCTCAATCATTAATGTAGTTGAAGGGAATGCAAATTCAACACCTAAATTCGCAGCTAATTTTAAAATAGCCAAATGCAAACTATGTTTAGATGATTGCTCAGCTCCCCAATCTAAAGCTTTAAAATATACATTTAATAAAATTAACAATGCCGAATCTCCAAACCCAGTAAACTCAACATTATAAGATTCATCTCGTGTGTCTGGGTGTAATTCTATAATTTTACGAACTCCGTTTACAAAAGCTTCAATTAACTCTGGTGGTGTGTCATACCGAATTCCCAAATTTGTAGAGTAACGACGGTAAGCACGTAACCCTTTATTATTAACAACCATTTCAGACAATGAACTATTTGGAATTTGGTAAATAGAAGTATCTGCAGCTCTAACTCTTGTTGATCTAAAACCTACAGCTTCAACGGTTCCAACAACGGTTCCAGCTTCAATCCAATCTCCAATATGAAATGGTTTGTCTAAAAATATCATTACGGTTCCAATCAAATTTTTCACCGTATCTTGAGATGCTAATGCAACCGCTAAACCACCAATGGAAGCACCTGCAATTACAGCTCCAGGCTCAATACCAAATAGCGTTAACAGTTTTAATAGTCCAATAAATACAACAATTCCTGTTAAAAAATTATTTAGAATAGGTACTAATTGATCATCTAGTTTATTATGTGTGCCTTGCGCATAGTCAGAATACACACTCATAACAACTTGAACTAATTTTAGAAACACATAAATCCAAAAAACAGCGGTCATAATATTCAACCCAAGAAATAAATAGGTGTTTACATTTAAATCTAAAAACAACGATGGTAAAACAAGTTGAACAAACCACATTAAAACTAATAAAACCAATGGACGCGATAGTTTTTTGAGTGCTAATTTTATTTGATCGCTTGAAGTATGAATAATCCAAAACTGAATTTTCTGCAACAAAAAGAACATAATTTTATGCAAGAAATAAAATAATATAAAGCATACAATTAGCAAAATAATTAAACCCAAATACTGCCATAATTCAATATTCAAAAACTTTTTATGACCAATTTCAGGGATTATTTGATGTAATTTCTCTGTATACCACGGAAAAACACTGTTGTATATTTCATTTACATTTTGGGTAGTTTCAGGAGAATAATACCATTTTCCACCAATTCTTTCCACATAAATATCTGGCATTTGATATGGAAACAACACATACCTATTTCCTATTACATAGCCAGTAGTATCAGAAAACATAGCATCTGAAGGCACTTTACTAAAATCTACCTTTAACCCTTTACCATCTAATATTTGTTTAAGTTTAATAGCTATATTTTCAGCCTCTTCACCTTCAAAACCATAAATAGTTGTTGCTGCTTTGGCAGGTTCATAAGAGTTAGATTGTAAAAAATATAAATGTGTATAAATGGTAGAATTGGGATTGCTCAAATCTACTTCAACTTTTTTTTGCGCAAAAATTGAAGTTGAAAAAACTAAGAAAAATATAAGTATCTTTTTCATTCTAAATTGATTTATAAAGTAGTCTCAAATTTAAGACTTTAAATTATGAATTATAGAATGTGCTATAAATAATTATCTTTTTCTACGTTTCTTATATTTATTCTTTTTTCTTGAAGTTGAAGTAATTGTATCATTAAAAGTGTCTTTTGGTTTTGCACCTTTATTTTTTCGCCAAGAATTATTTTCAGGTAATAATTTTTGCAATAGATCATTTCTACCAACTTTAGACAATGTATTCTTTATCCATTGTTGGTTTTGCTTTTTATACCAAAAGAAAAAACGATGTTGTTCATCTTTTTCTTTTTTTGATTTTGGTGTTCTTGTAGGTTTTAACGTGTAAGGATGAAATCCACTGTAATAAATCACCGTAGCAACGGTCATTGGTGTTGGTGTAAAACCCTGAACTTGTTCTAATTGAAACCCTAAATCTTTAGTTTCAGCAGCTAAATTTGCCATATCTTCTAACTCACAAGCTGGATGATTTGAAATAAAATAAGGTATTAATTGAAGGTTTAACTTTTTTCTATTATTGATTCTATCAAAACGTTCTTTAAATTTATGAAAATACGAAAACGAAGGTTTACGCATTAATTTCAACACAGGATCAGAAGTATGCTCTGGCGCAACTTTTAAGCGACCTGAAACGTGGTTTGTCATCACTTCTTCAGTGTACGCATCTAATTCTTTAGGGTCAGCTTTTTTATTGAATTCAGGCACTAACATATCGTGTCTAATTCCGCTACCAATAAATGATTTTTTAACTTTAGGATGCTTATCAACAGCCTTATATAAATCTGTTAATGGTTTATGTGAAGTATCTAAATTATGGCAAATTACAGGAGAAATACAAGAAGGCGAAACGCACTTATCGCAAATTTCTTGCACTTTACCTTTCATTTTATACATATTTGCTGAAGGTCCACCAATATCAGACAAATACCCTTTAAAATCTTCCATTTTAGTTACTTGATCAACTTCTTTCAAAATAGATTCCTGACTTCTACTTGCGATAAACTTACCTTGGTGTGCTGAAATAGTACAAAAACTACAACCGCCAAAACAACCACGATGTATATTAATAGAAAACTTGATCATTTCAAACGCAGGAATTGGGCCTCGCTTGTTGTATTTAGGGTGTGGTAAACGTGTAAAAGGTAAATTAAAAGAAGCATCAATTTCACTCTCAGTCATTGTTTCATAAGGTGGATTAATTACCACAGTTGAATTTCCAACATCTTGTAAAACTCTATCTGCAAATAACTTGTTTGACTCTTGTTCAATTACTTTAAAATTCTCAGCAAATTTCTTTTTATTCTTCAAACAAACCTCGTGCGAATTAATTGTAACGTCTTTCCAGTTTTTATTTTTAGGAATTTCAGCACCTTTTTTTAATAAAAAGGATGTTTGCTTCACCGTTGTTAAACTAGAAAAAGGCACTCCTTTTTGAAGTAGATTTACAATTTCTCGTAGCGGTTGTTCACCCATACCATACACCAACAAATCTGCTTTTGAATCTTCTAAAATTGTTGGTTTTAAAGTATCACTCCAATAATCATAATGTGTAACTCTTCGTAATGAAGCTTCAATTCCGCCAATTAAAACAGGAACATCGGGAAATTTTTCTTTTAAAATATTGCTATAAACTGTAGTTGCATAATCAGGTCTAAAACCTTTATCTCCATTTGGTGTATAGGCATCATTATCTCTTTTGCGCTTACTTGCGGTGTAATTACTCACCATTGGATCCATACAACCTCCAGTAACTGCAAAAAACAGTCTTGGTGTTCCGAGCTTGGTAAAATCTTGTAAATTATCATTTACACTTGGTTGCGGAACAATGGCTACTTTTAACCCATAACTTTCTAGAATACGCCCAACAACTGCATGTCCAAATGCAGGATGATCTACATAAGCATCTCCACTAAAAAGAATTACATCTAACTCTTCCCAACCTCTAAGTTTCACCTCTTTGTTAGTTGTAGGTAACCAATCTGAAAGTTTATTCATCATATGCTGCAAAAATACACTATTTAAAACAATTCTATATAAACTATCAAAATTTGATGAATGTTAACAAAAGTTAACGAGTGTTAACGCATTAAACCATCTGAAATTTAGGAAGTCAAAGAACTATAAAACAATTTTTAAAAGTATAAATTATGAAAAAAATAATAGGAATAACAGTAATTGCAATGTTGATATCTTTAAACATAACTGCACAAAAAAACAACAAACAACAAAGAAACCGCTCAGATTTTACGCCTGAACAAATGGCAACATTAAAAGTTAAAAAAATGACTTTAGATTTAGATTTAAATGACTCACAGCAAAAAGAAATTTATGCAATTGAGAAAACAAATGCTGAAGAACGTGTAAAAATTAGAACACAAATGAGAGCAAATAGAGATAATGGCGTACAATTATCAAGCGATGAAAAATTTGAATTACAACAAACTAGATTGGATAAAATGATTGCACATAAGGCTGCTCTTAAAACTATTTTAACAAAAGATCAATTTACCAAATGGGAAGAAAATATGAATTCGAGAAAAAGAGATGGTAAAAAACAACTAGCTCAAAATAAACAAAAAGGAAAAAAAGGAGGCAATCAACAAGGTCGCCAAAACAATAACAGAATTTAAATATAGTTTGATTTATAACAATGGTTAATTGTATTAAAGGCGTCGTATTTACGGCGCTTTTTTTATTTCACCACTAAAGATTGCCCAACATTAATTACGTTAGAGCTTAACCCATTTATTTTTTTAAGTTTATCAACAGACAATCCATATTTTCTAGATATTGAGTACAATGTATCACCTTTCACAACAATATGATTAGATGATTTAGAAGGCTTACGCTTTTTGTATTTTTTACCTAATACTTCCATA
The DNA here is from genome assembly GCF_042679665.1 of Lutibacter holmesii. NCBI lineage: Bacteria > Pseudomonadati > Bacteroidota > Flavobacteriia > Flavobacteriales > Flavobacteriaceae > Lutibacter > Lutibacter holmesii. The sequence continues at coordinate 749,282 of NZ_JBHTMV010000003.1, read as the reverse complement.
TCGTATTGGTGTAACTCATATTTTTCAATCAAAGCAATTAATTTAGCGGGATACCTTCTATCTGTTGCGTAACCAGCTCTACTCAATCCTTTTGCCCAACCAACATAATCTCCCGGATCTAATTCAAACAAACCACTATACCTACTTCTTGTTGTTAAAAATTCTGAATGATCTTTAAAAGATGTTCTTGGATCTTTGTAAACTCTAAAACACTCACCTTTTTCATCATCATCATGATAAGTTCTTTTACCTGTCCAACCTTTATGACATTTAATTCCGAAATGATTATTAGAGCGCATAGTTAAAGCACTTTTACCGCTTGAAGATTCTAAAATTCCCTGTGCCAATGTTATACTTGCCGGAATTTTATAATCACGCATTTCTTTCATTGAAATATCACGGTATTGTTTTATGTATTCTTCGGTAGAATTGGTAATTACAGATTTAATTTCTTTTGTTTTTTTTGAAGGCTCAGCAGTTACAACTTTTGGCTCAACCACTTCTTTTACCACAGGTGTAGACTGTTTGCTTGCAGCTCTTTTTTTAGACTTACAACTTGCAAATAAACTTAACGTTAACAATACTACAAATACATAATTAAACCTCATACTTAAATTATTTTTGGTAAATTTTTCTTTTTCAATATTAAATTCATGCCATCAATTCCTTGTAAACCTCCAGTATGAATTGCTAAAATTTTAGTTCCTTTTTCAAAATAATTGTTTTTAATTAAATCTACAATTCCAAACAACATTTTACCTGTATAAACAGGATCTAAAGGAATACCTGTTTCAGTCTTAAAATTATTTATAAATGTAATTAATTCTTCAGAAATTTTTGCGTAACCTCCAAAGTTATAATTGGTATTTAAACTCCAATTCTTATTTTTTAGTACATATTTGTTAATTTCATGCTGTAAAAAATCACCTTTCAATGCAGGAAATCCAATTACTTTTTGATTATTATTTGTTGAATTAATGATTCCTGAAATGGTTCCGCCCGTGCCAATTGCAGAACAAATAACATTATAAATCTTATCTTCATCATTCAAAATTTCTTCACAACCTTTTACAGCAAATTTATTTGTACCACCTTCAGGAACTAAATAAAAATCGCCAAATTGTTCTTTTAAAGTTGAAATAAAAGCTTCAGAAGTTTTATCTCTATAAGCGCTTCTAGAAACAAAATGAAATTTCATTCCGTGTGCTGCAGCAAATTTTAATGTAGGATTTTGTTGTAAAACGGTTTCTAAATTATGTGCTAATTCATCTCCTCTAATTACACCAATGGTTTTAAAATTATGTTCAAAACCTGCTGCAGCGGCGGCGGCAATATGGTTTGAATATGCGCCACCAAAAGTTACTAATGTATGGTGGTTTTGTTTTGCTGCTTCTTCTAAATTATATTTCAGCTTTCGGTATTTATTACCTGAAATAAATGGATGCAATTTATCTTCACGCTTTATAAAAAGTGTAACATCTTTATCTGATATCTCAGAAAAAGATATTTGTTGTACAATACTATTTTTATTTTCTAAGAACAATTTTCAATTTTTTCTTCTAATTCTTCCCATTTACCCATTAATCCTTCAATCTTATTTTTTGTTTCTTTATAAGTCTCAAAAAAAGCAGGATCTGCAGCCGTTGTTTCATAATCTTTCTCCAAAGCTTCGTCCATTTCTAACACCTTCTTTTCTAACTTATCAATTTGAACTTCTAATTTAGACAGTTGATTTTTCAATCTTTTAAGTTCTTTATCTCCTAATTTTGAAAACTTAAAAGCCTCTTTTTTACTAGTGTCAACTTTTTTAGGAGCCACCGTTCTTTTTTCAGCTTCTCGTAAATTTTCAATTTGATGTTGCTCTAAGAAATAATCAATATCACCTAAATATTCTTTAATTACTTTGTCTTTAAAACCGTAAACTGTTGTGGTTAAACCTTGCAAAAAATCTCTATCATGCGATACTAAAATTAATGTACCGTCAAAACTATTTAATGCTTGCTTTAACACATTTTTTGAAGCTATATCTAAGTGATTTGTTGGCTCATCCATAATTAAAACGTTGAAAGGAGACAACAATAACTTACACAATGCCAATCTATTTCTTTCACCACCCGATAACATTTTGGCTTTTTTATCTACAGCATCACCTCCAAATAAAAATGCACCCAACATATCTCTAACTTTTGCTCTGTTAGAATCTGTTGCGGCATTCTCCATAATCTCTAGTACCGTTTGTTCAGGCTCTAAATATTCTGATTGGTTTTGAGCAAAATACCCTATTTGTACATTGTGCCCCAATTTAAAATGACCACCGTGCGGAATTTCACCAACCAAAATTTTTGCCAAGGTAGATTTACCTTGACCATTTTGTCCAACAAAAGCAATTTTACTATTTCTTTCAATTAATAAATCTACATTTTCTAATACATGCTTATTTCCATAACTTTTTGAAAGTCCTTCTGCTTCAATAACAACTTTACCTGGCTCTTTTGAAATTTGAAAGCGAATATTCATTACAGCATTGTCATCATTATCAACTTCAATTCGCTCAACTTTATCAAGCTTTTTAATAAGAGATTGCGCCATTGATGCTTTATTGGCTTTTGCTCTAAACTTATCAATTAGTAATTGCGTAGCTTTAATTTCTTTCTCTTGATTTTTTTGAGCTTGTAATTGCTTTTCTTTTATTTCACTACGCAACAATAAAAATTGTGAGTATGGTTTTTTATAATCATAAATTTGGCCTAATGAAATCTCAATAGTTCTATTGGTAACATTATCTAAAAACATTTTATCATGCGACACCAAAACAATAGCTCCCGTATATGCTTTTAAAAAATTTTCTAACCAAATAATAGACTCAATATCCAGGTGATTTGTAGGCTCATCTAACAATAAAATATCATTGTTTTGCAATAATAATTTTGCAAGTTCAATACGCATTCTCCATCCTCCAGAAAAGGTATCGGTTAACTTATCAAAATCCTCTCTTTGAAAACCTAAACCTTGTAATATTTTTTCGGTATTTCCTTTGTAATTATAACCACCTAGTAACTCGTATCTATGTGTAAAATCGTTTAAATCAACCATTAAATCATGATAGTATTCACTTTCATAATCAGTTCTTTCAGCTAACTCAACATTAATGGCTTCTAATTTTTTTTCAATTTGTTTAATTTCTTCAAAAGCTTGATAAGCTTCTTCTAAAATTGTTCTTCCTTCAACAAAATCAATATCCTGACGCAAAAAACCAATACGAATATCTTTATCAAAAGCCATAGTACCTCCAGAGCTTTCAATATCTTTTGAAATTACTTTTAAAAGGGTAGATTTTCCTGCACCATTCTTCCCTATAAGTCCTACTCTATCTCCTTTATTTAATTTAAAAGTTATTCCTGAAAATAAATCGGATCCGGCAAAGGAAACCGTTAAATTATGTACGTTAAGCATTTAGTTTTGTATTTTTATGTAATTTTGTGTTTTTCGCAAAATTCTTGCAAATTTACTATAAAAAAATTGGAACTCAGTTAAAGTTATTTTTAATTAAACCTACCTACAAAAACGCTTATCTAATGATTAAAAAAGGAAATAAACTTTATAGTATTTTTTTTAATAAATGCCCAAGATGTCATGAAGGTGATTTTATGCAGGAAAAAAATATTTTTAAATTGCACAAGGCTTTTAATATGCATGAAAACTGTACAAAATGTGGATTGAAATACACGATGGAACCTTCATTTTTTTATGGTGCAATGTATGTAAATTATGGACTAACCGTAGGAATAGGAATTATAACTTTTGCAATAGCAACCTTATTTTTTAAATTAAGTTTACTTGAAAGTTTTCTACCAATTGTAGTTATGTTAGTATTAACTGCGCCCGTTACTATTCGCCTTTCAAGAATTATATGGATTAACATTTTTGTAAAATACGACCCTACTACAATAAGAATTACTGAAAACGATCAATAGAAATTTCAGAATCTATTTCAGTTCCTTTTTCTAAGCTATTAAACAATTCTTTTGCTGCTGTTGGAGCAATCATTACACCACGTGTTCCCAAACCATTTAAAATAGCCAAATTTTTATGCTTTGGATGAATTCCAACTAACGGTCTTCTATCTTTTGTAGTTGGTCTAATTCCGGCAATGTGATCAATAATTTTATATGAACAAGTAATACAAGTTTCTAACTTTTCAATAAGTTCAAGTTTACCTTCTTTTGAAGGGTTCATTGTTTTGTCTTTCCAATTAAATGTAGCACCAACTTTATACAAATCATTTCCTATTGGCATCACAAAAACGGCAGCTTTTATTAAAAAGTCTACTTTTAAATTTGGTGCATGAATAATTAACAATTCACCTTTAGCTTCTTGCATTGGTAAATAGTTAAAATACGGATTTTTTTTAAGTCCAAATCCTTCACAAAAAATAACTTTAGAAGCTCTTACATCTTTGTACTTCACAATATTTTCTTCAGAAATTAAAGCATTATACTCAAAAGATTCATTTCTTATTTTATCATTTTCATTTAAATAAGTAGTATAATCTTCTAATAATTTTTTGGTGTCAATCCTTCCGGTTTCTTGAAGCTTCCCATAACCAAAATCAGCAATAATCCCTTTATACCTCTCTTGTACAATTTCAGGAACCATATAATTGGTTAACTTTGGTTTATCACAAGCAACAAACCAATTATTTTGCTCTTCAATAGATTTAAATATTCTGTATATATCTACCGAATAATCATACTTTCCATTCAATTTATGCTCCAATTCTTTATAGAATGGCAATGCTATTTCTAATTGAGAAACTGCATTCCAAACAGGTGTAAACCTTTTTAAAATAACAGGATTATACATACCTCCTGCAACAATAGATGAATTTTGAGATTCATCTTCAAAAACCAAAAAAGATTTTCCGTGATCTTCAAGCTCTTTTGTAAAAGCCAATCCTGCCAAACCTAAACCAACAATTATATAATCTACTTGCATTAGCTACATTTATGTGTTAAAAAAAAACTCTTGCGGTTGCAAGAGTTTTAATTTTTTATGAAATTATTTTATTAATAATTCCACATATCAATTTCTTTATTGCGAATTTCATCCTTAATTTTATTGGACTCTAACACTTGAAATAATGCATTTCCTTTTACGTATTGAGAAACATCTCTGTTTCCATAAATATTCTCAGTACGATAAATAATGGCACTAAACCTTCTTGCATTTAAAATATGATCGAAAGAAATAGGATGCGCAGAATTTTTATGATTGAAAACTTTCATATTATGCAATACTTCACGAGCATCTCTATACCACACCCAAAACAACGCAAGTTTTTCTGTGTTATCAGAAACATCATCATTCCCCATAACTTGAACATCTGGAGCTACAGGAGCTATTGCTAACAATCTATATTTTAATTCTCCTTGACGCTTATCAAAATACCAAAATCCTTTAATTTTAAAGCCTTCAATATCTTGTGAAGTAAGGTTAATTCTATCAATGTATTCTTCAATATTAGTATTACCAAGGTTTAATTCATCAAAACCAGCATCGGTAGTATCTACTCTTGAAAGTTTACCAATAATTTCGGCCTTCGTCATTTTAGCTGTAAAATAAGAATCATCGTAAATTTCAGTAATTTCTCCAGATTTTATACCACGCAATAACGTATCAAACAATGAACGTCTATTCATAGAAACACTTACAGTGTCAACAGGGTAATATAAAGGTAAGTTGATACGTTCATTCAAATCAATATATTCCCAAACAACTTTAGACCAAACAATATCTCTATCATCAATATAACCGTATTCTAATGGTTTATCATCATCAACAGCTAATTGTCGGTCAGTTTTTTTACCAATATCTTGAGGTACCCTTGCATTACCTAAATTTGACTGCGCTATAATACTGCTTTGAAATAACAACAACGCCAATACAACTATTCCAATATGTTTCTTATTCATCATTTAATTTTCAATTTACTGTATTTCTACACTTACGGCTGAAGCAGGTTTAATTCTATATGTACTATTACCTACTAACGAAGATTTAATATCAAAAATTGTAATTACATCGCCTCTTCTTGATTTTGCAATCGCTTTTTTAGCCTGTGCATTCATCTTGTTTCCTCTAACTACTACCGCAGATTGACCAGGAACCTTAATAGTAAAGCCAGTAGTTCTTAAAGATAAATCAAAATCAAAATCAGGTAAAACAGCACCCACAGTAGCTTTTTCTAAACTCTGTTTTTGCATTTTTACGTACCCCATTTCTTTTCTAACAGATCCGCTAGGAGAAGGAATACCTTTAATTCTAAATTTTTGAGAAGTACTAACAGTAGTACCATCAGGTAATTTACCCGAAACATTTATAGTAACTTCTTTACCTGAAACTGGTTTCATTATATATTTTCCAGAGCCACCAATTTTTGTTAAGCCATTACCTCTTGCCGTTACTTTATTATCTGAAATTCCAGGAATTGAAATAGTCATAGGGTTATCAACTCCCATATAAACAACATTCATTTTATCTGCTGAAATAACTGCATTATTTGGCTTTGGAATTACAGCATAACTTGTTTCAATTGGAATAACAACATCTTTTCCATCTTGCGTAAATACAAATTCACCTTTAAGGTCTTTCTCTCCAACTGTTCCTGCAGGAAAACTTAACTCAACTCCACCATCTTTAAAGAATTTTTTATCAATAGAATTATCATTTACGGTAACTCTTGAAGGTTTTAAAGTTGCATCATATCTTCCTAACACCAATTTACCTTTGAAATTTTCTCCTTGAAAGAATGCAGATTTTTCAGGAATTAATATAGTTCTATAAGTGTTTTCTGAAATACCAGCATCAGCTTCTAACTGACCACCTAAAATTGAATTATATATCTCTGAATTTGTTACTTTAACATCTGTTTTCATAGATGTTATGTTTGTAAGAGTTGAGATTAAAGGAAAACCTTCATATCTATTATTTAACCAAGGTTGGTCTTTTCCATCTCTATTCTTTTGAACTGAAGTACTAAATCTATCGCTAATATTTGCTGCTAACGGACTATTTTCTCCAACAACAGCTATAGTACCTTCTCTATAAGCTTTTATTTGATCTAAAAATTCTTGACCTTTTTTAGTGAACTTATCTCCTACAAAAAAGTATTCATCAACAGTTGAAGTTTTATCCATTGATTCATAATCTTTAGGGTCTTCAACGCCCTTTAAAAAAGTTTCTTCTAAAGAATTTAAATAAGTAGTAAACGTAACTGTTAAGTTTTTAATTTTTTCTACTTGTTCAAATTTTGCAGCATATTTTTCTGGTTGATCAGCTGCTTTCGTTTTCAGATTATCATATTTTGCAATGTTACTTTTTTCAAACAAAATATTATTCTCTGTTAATTTTTCATTCATATACCCAAATGCAGAAAGAACTTGCTTAGACATTTGCATTGCAATCATTGCAATGAAAACTAAGTACATTAAGTTAATCATTTTCTGCCTTGGTGATAATTTACCTGAAGCCATTTTAATTAGTTTTTTTTGTTAATAATTTAGTTAAACAATCAACTAATTTTTAGTTTTTTGGAGTCATTGCAGATAACATACCTCCATAAACACCGTTTAATGATGATAAATTATTTGCCATAGATGCCATTTGCTCTTTTAGTTTTGCAGCATTTTCACTAATCTCTTGGTTAATTTCAGCTTGTCTACTAGTGCTTTCTAATTGAACTTTATATAAACTATTTAAAGATTCCATTTGTACTGCAGCCAATGAAAGTTGTTCACTGTATTTATTTGTTGCTGCTATAGAGTCAACTGCTGGGGCAATATTATCAGCTGCTCCTTTAAAATTTTGAAGGCTTTGTCCTAAACTTTCCATTAAGCCAGCATCTAACTTAGCTTCTTTTAACATATCATCTAATTTAGAAGATAATAAGCTTTGCGCTTGACTTGCATCTTTTCTATCTTGATCTTTATCTGCTCCTCCAGCTAATTCTGGGTATACTAAACTCCAATCTAAATCTTCTTCAACAGATTCAAAAGCTGACAAGAAGAATACAATTGCTTCTACTGCCATACCTAAAGTTAACATTTCACTACCAAATGGCCAGTGTTGAATTTTAAAAAGAGCTCCTACAATAACTACTGCCGCTCCAATTCCGTATGCGTAATTAAAAAGTTTTTTCTTATTTTTTGATTGTGCCATAATAAAAATTTATATGTTTTTAAGGTTGATTACTAATTTGAGGTTGTTCCAAGAAAATCTTGTACGGTTCTAAATCCTATATAACTTCTCGCTGAATCTTTGTATTCGTAATCTCGAGTACTTACTTCTAAATAGTAAGCAACGTCTTTCCAAGACCCTCCTCTAATTACTTTGCGATGATTATCTTCAATTTCTACGTTAGGGTTCATAGTTGACCCCATTTTATAAGATCCTTCATTATATGCAGTATTAGTCCATTCTGAAACGTTTCCTGCCATATTATACAGTCCATAATCATTAGGATTGTATGATTTTGCTTCCATAGTATACAAGGCGCCATCAACTGCATAATCACCTCTACTAGGTTTAAAGTTAGCTAAAAAGCAACCTCTATCACTTGTTGTGTAAGGTCCTCCCCAAGGATATGTTGAAAAGTTTAAACCACCACGTGCCGCATATTCCCACTCAGCTTCTGTAGCTAATCTAAAATACGGAACAGTTGTTGAATTCTTTTTTGTGCTTAAAAAATCATTTTTAATTTTAGTTCTCCAACTACAAAATGCTTTAGCTTGCATCCATTGCACACCAACTACAGGATAGTCATCATAAGCTTGGTGATAAAAATAATCTTGGTGCATTGGATCATTATAAGAATAATTAAAATCTTTTACCCATACAGTTGTGTCTGGATAAACTTCAACTACTTTAGATTTAATATAATCTTTTCTTTCTCCTTTCCCTCTTGCTGCAGACTCGCTGTCAAACCAAGAGTACTTGAATTTTAATTTTTTGGTATCTAAAATTCTTTTCCCATTAAAACTATTCTCTAATGGAATGTACATAGTGTCCATTACTTCTGAATAATACTCATCAGGAAATTCGCTAGGGTTCCAAACCAATTCAGGATCCCAATCTAAAGAACGGCCTTGCAAAGGTGAATCCATATCTCCAATACTTCCATAATTATTCATCATGTATTTCTCGTACGGTGTCATATTTGTTGTATCAATATTTTTAAATTGATACTCTTCCAATACAATATTTGTATCATCAGACATTAAATCTGACAATAACGCTAATTCAGTTCTAACAATTGAATCTCGTACCCAAAATACAAATTGTTTGTATTCAGCATTTGTAATTTCAGTTTCATCCATATAGTACGGACGCACTGTAACTGTACGGGTTGGTGAGTTAAGTGAACCGGCAACATCTTCATCTTGTCTACCCATTGTAAATGACCCTCCTGGAATTAACACCATTCCTAAAGGTTTTTTAGAATGCCATTCACTCTTTGATTTTACTCCGGTAAGCTCTCCCTGATCACTTGAACCACAGCTATATATTAATAAGGATAATAAAATATACAGTGATATTCTCTTCATAATAATTTTATTCATAATCTATTTACGCAAACCTATTACTAATTATTTTAAAAAACAATACTTTATTTAACGACTTAAACATAAAAAAACGAGTTTTAGTATATCTAATCATTATTTTTTTTTATACTATCTTTTTTAACGTTCTAATCCACCTTTCAGGAATTTCTTGATTGGTGGCGCTTATATAATCTTCGTATGTACATGGTATTAACGTGTGTCGCTTAAATTTATTACTTTCATTTAAGGCAATTTCCATCCACCATCTTCCACTTTTATTACTTTTATGAAAGTTCAACAATTGGTCTTCAATTGGAACAATATATTTTTGATATCTATCTTTTAATCCGAAAGGATAGTCATTCGCACGGTAATTTACACCTTCAATAAAATACCAAATCATTTGTGAAATTAATTGTGCTGTTTGATTTTTAGAATCAAGTTGTGCATTGTATTCATAAATTCCAAAGGAAGTAACCTTATCACTAATACCTGCATATCTTGAAATTGCACAAATTTCAGCACCTGTAAATCCGTTTGGAGATGCATTGTTATTTGCCGGGGCTTCAGAGTTTTTAACAGCCGATAAATCTACACTTACAATATCTGCATCACGTAAAACTGGCTCTACAATTGGCATTGAATTAGAAACTTCTCCTAAGCGGTATGCTTCAAAGTACAGGCTTTCTAACAAATCTATTTCTTCTTGTGCGTTAAAATAAGTTTGATACCCAATATTACTAAAGTTAAACAAATTTGCAGGCTGATCCATCACTATTCTACTTAAATAGGAGGTTGAACTCAACTCAGATTCAATAGAACCTAAATCAAATTTACTATCAACTGCAACTAAGTTAACTGTTTGCTCTAACTCATCATACGCACGGTAATTGGCGTATGTTAAATCTTGACCACCACCAATAATTACAGGAATAATGTTTCTTTTAATTAAATATGAAAGTAATTGTTTAACAGCAAAGTAAGTATCTTGTATGGTGTTTCCTTGCTGAATATCTCCTAAATCAGCAACATTCACTGGCCAATTTCCAGGAAACAACTCATATAAAGCTGTTCTAACAGCATCTAAACTATCTCCAACTCCAAAATTTTCTTCTGAAGCTCGTCCTTCAAGAACACCAACAATAGCTATTTTAACTTGATCTAAGTTTGGAAACCCTTTTTCTGACGTATAAATTTCAATACTTTGCCCTAAATTTTGATTAGCTCTCATTTGTGTGCGAGCCAATAAATCATCCTTAACAGGTTTTAAATAGTCGAAATTCATGTGCAGGGGTTATAGCTTTTAATTTTTCCGACGCAATATAGCTAAAAATATTATTTCTTTTTAGTTTTACGCTTCGTTGTTTTCTTTTTAGGTGTCTTTTTTTCAATTATATCTTTTACCTCTTCCAAAGTTAATTTAGTGGCATCAACTGTTTTTGGAAGTTCAATTTTTAGTTTTCCTTTTAAAATGTTAGATCTTCCCCAACGGGCTTTTTCTACTCTAATTCCTTCGTCTTCCCAATTATGAAGTACTTTTTCAATGTCTTTACGTTTTTTATCTTCAATCAACTCAACAATATCAGCTGCTGATAAATTATCAAAATCGTATTTTTTATTAACATTAATGTAAAGACCATTCCATTTTAAATACGGTCCAAAACGCCCTACTCCTTTTTGCACAGGTAATCCATCATGCTCAGCTATTGGAGCATCAGCTAATCTTTTTTCTTCAATAAGTTCTATTGATCTTGCTAAATCTATTGTCATAGGATTTTCATCCTTCGGAATAGAGACAAACATTTTGTCAAACTTAATGTAAGGTCCAAAACGACCTACTGCAACAATTACCTCAGTATCTTCATAACTACCTATAGTTTTAGGAAGCTTAAACAAATCCATTGCTTCTTCGTAAGTAACAGAATTTAATGTTTGATCTCCTTGTAAACTTGCAAATTTAGGTTTCTCTTCATCAGTAGCTTCACCTATTTGAACCATTGCCCCAAAACGTCCTAAACGTGCATAAACATTTTTACCACTTTCTGGATCAACTCCTAACAAACGTTCACCTTTTGCTCTATCAGCATTTGCGGCAACATCTTCTACCACTGGATGAAAGTTTGTATAAAAATCTTTTATCATTGAAATCCAATCTTCCTTTCCTTCAGCAATTTCATCAAATTCAGATTCTACTTTTGCTGTAAATCCAAAATCTAAAATATTTGAAAAATTGGCCACTAAAAAATCATTTACAATATTTCCAATATCTGTTGGAACCAATTTTCCTTTATCTGAACCAACTTTTTCTGTTAACAACGTATTGCTAACTGCGTTATTTTCTAATTTTAATTGTGTATAATTTCTTTCAACTCCTTCAACCATTCCTTTTACAACATATTCTCTTCTTTGAATTGTTGAAATTGTTGGCGCGTATGTAGATGGTCTTCCAATACCTAACTCTTCTAATCTTTTCACCAAAGAAGCTTCTGTATAACGGTAAGGACCTTTTGTATAACGTTCTGTAGCTGTAATGTACTCGTTATTTAATTGATCTCCTACAGTTAAAGTTGGCAACATGCCATCTTGTTCTTCATCTTCATTATCATTTCCTTCTAAGTAAACTTTTAAGAAACCATCAAACTTGATCATTTCTCCATTTGCTGTGAAAATTTTATTGTTATTAGAATTTCCAACTTTTACATTGGTACGTTCTAATTGTGCGTCACTCATTTGAGATGCAATAGTTCTTTTCCAAATTAAATCGTACAATCTGTCTTGATCATAATCAACTGAAACAGTATGCTGACTCATATTAGTAGGTCTAATTGCTTCGTGAGCTTCTTGCGCTCCTTTAGACTTGTTACTAAAGCTTCTTGGAAAGCTGTAACTTTCACCATATGATGAAGTTATTTCTTGCTGTGCATCATTTTTACAATCGTCTGATAAGTTTACACTATCAGTTCTCATATAAGTAATTAAACCGGCTTCGTATAAACGTTGCGCAATCATCATTGTTTTAGCTACTGGAAAATACAATTTTCTAGCTGCTTCTTGTTGTAATGTTGAAGTTGTGAATGGTGCTGCAGGTGATTTTTTTGCAGGTTTCTTTTGCAAATCATTCACTTTAAAATCAGCTCCTAAACATGAATTTAAAAATGCTTCAGCTTCTTCTCTTTTATCAAAATTCTTAGCCAAAGAAGCTTTGAATTTTTTTCCGTCTAATGAAATAAACTCACCTACAACTTTATAAGAAGCAACTGGTTTAAAATTTTCAATTTCACGCTCTCTCTCAACAATTAATCGCACTGCTACAGACTGTACTCTACCTGCTGATAAACCACCTTTTACTTTTCTCCATAAAACTGGTGAAAGCTCGTATCCAACCAATCTATCCAAAACTCTTCGAGCCTGTTGTGCATTTACTAAATTATAATCTAAACTTCTTGGATTTTCAACAGCTTTTAAAATAGCTTTCTTTGTAATTTCATGAAAAACAATTCTTTTTGTAGCAGCATCTTTTAATTTTAACTGCTCAAATAAATGCCAAGCAATTGCTTCTCCTTCGCGATCCTCATCAGATGCTAACCAAACTGTTTCTGCTTTTTTTGCTAAATCCTTTAATTTTTTTACAAGTGCCTTTTTATCTGAAGGTACTGCATACTTTGGCATAAAATCTCCATCAACATTTATCCCTATTTCCTTGGAAGGTAAATCTGCAATATGTCCAAAACTTGATTCAACTTGAAAATCTTTTCCTAAAAATTTCTCTATTGTTTTTGCTTTTGCAGGTGACTCAACTATCACTAAATTCTTCGCCATATATCTTATTCTTAAGTATTTATATCCACAATCTCTGTTTTTTTAACATTAAATTACATTAAAAAATTGTGAGTTTTCGGACTGCAAAAGTAGGTTCTTTTTTTTAAAAACAAATTTTAAGTTTCAAAAAGAACCTTTTTTAACATACTTTTCACGTCTAATTTTCTGCCAATATGTCACATTATTGATTTATTGGTTATATCTTTGCAAATCAATTTGGATATATGAAAAGTGATAAAGTAATAGTAGAAAAAAATCAAGGTCAAGCACTTTTAACCGAAAATAAAAAAGAGAACACTAAAAAAGTATATTTAGAAAGTTATGGTTGTTCCATGAATTTAAATGATAGTGAAATTGTAGCTTCAATTTTATCTGAAGAAGGTTATAACACTACTAATTTAATGGAAGAAGCTGATTTGGTTTTGGTAAACACTTGTTCTATTAGAGAAAAAGCTGAGCAAACAGTTCGTAAACGTTTAGAAAAATACAACGCTGTTAAAAAAATAAACCCAGCAATGAAAGTTGGTGTTTTAGGTTGTATGGCTGAACGATTAAAAGCTAAATTTTTAGAAGAAGAAAAAATAGTTGACCTAGTAGTAGGACCAGATGCATATAGAGATTTACCTAATTTATTAGAAGAAGTTTCTGCGGGTAGAGATGCTGTAAACGTAATTTTATCTAAAGAAGAAACTTACGGAGATGTTTCTCCAGTACGTTTAAATAGCAACGGTGTTTCTGCTTTTGTTTCCATAACTAGAGGTTGTGATAATATGTGTACTTTTTGCGTGGTTCCGTTTACAAGAGGAAGAGAGCGAAGCCGTGACCCAAAAAGTATTATTGAAGAAATTAGAGGTTTAGTAACTAATAATTATAAAGAAATTACACTTTTAGGTCAAAACGTAGACAGTTATCTTTGGTATGGCGGCGGCTTGAAAAAAGATTTTAAAAACGCTTCTGAAATTGCAAAAGCTACTGCAGTTGATTTTGCGCAATTATTAGATTTAGCTGCTACTGAATTTCCTAACACACGATTTAGATTTTCAACATCAAATCCTCAAGATATGAGCGTTGATGTAATTCACGTAATGGCCAAACATAAAAATGTTTGTAAATATTTACACCTACCTGTTCAATCTGGAAGTACTTCTGTATTAAAAAGAATGAACCGTCAACATACGCGTGAAGAATATATTGAGCTTATTGACACTGCAAGAAGAATTTTACCAGACTGCTCTATTTCACAAGATATGATTGCTGGTTTTTGTGGAGAAACCGAAGAAGAACATCAAGAAACATTAAGCTTATTAGAATATGTAAAGTATGATTTTGGGTTTATGTACGCTTACTCTGAAAGACCTGGTACTCCTGCTGAAAAACGCATGAAAGACGATGTTCCTTTAGATGTTAAAAAAAGAAGATTGGCTGAAATAATTGAAATTCAAAGAAAACATAGCCATTTAAACACTAAAAAGTTTGTTGGTAAAACGGTAGAAGTTTTAATTGAAGGAAGTTCAAAAAAATCTAATGCACATTGGAAAGGAAGAAATACACAAAATGCTACTGTTATTTTCCCTAAAGGAGATGAACAAATTGGTGATTTTGTAAATATTTATATTGAAGATTGCACATCAGCTACGTTATTAGGTAAAAAAGTTTAAAACTATGGAATCACTACAAGCAATTAAACAACGTTTTGAAATTATTGGTAACGATTTACAATTAAATCGTGCACTTGAAAAAGCAATTCGAGTTGCTCCTACTGATATTTCAGTATTGGTAACTGGTGAAAGTGGAGTTGGTAAAGAAAGTATTCCAAAAATAATTCATCATTTATCACATAGAAAACATGCAAAATACATTGCTGTAAACTGTGGTGCTATTCCTGAAGGAACAATTGACAGTGAACTTTTTGGCCATGAAAAAGGTGCTTTTACAGGAGCTACTACCACTCGAAAAGGATATTTTGAAGTAGCCGATGGTGGTACTATTTTTTTAGATGAAGTTGGTGAATTACCATTAACAACACAAGTACGTTTATTGCGTGTTTTAGAAAATGGTGAGTTTATAAAAGTAGGTTCATCACAAGTTCAAAAAACAAATGTTAGAATTGTTGCCGCTACCAATTTAAACATGCACGAAGGTATAGGAAAAGGAAAATTTAGAGAAGATTTATACTACCGTTTAAGCACTATTGAAATTACCTTACCTCCACTAAGAGAACGAAAAAATGATATTCATTTATTATTTCGAAAATTTGCTGCAGATTTTGCCCAAAAATATAAAATGCCAACTATTAGATTAACTGATGACGCTGTTAAAATTTTAGAAAATTATGGCTTTCCAGGAAATATTAGACAACTAAAAAATATTGCTGAACAAGTTTCAGTTGTTGAAGAAAATAGGCAAATAAATAGTCAAAGTTTAATGCAGTATTTACCTAGCAAAGGAACCAACTTACCTTCAGTAATTGACGAAAATAAATCGGCAAGTGATTTTTCTTCAGAAAGAGAAATTATGTATCAAATTTTATTTGATATGCGTAATGACATTAACGATTTAAAAAAATTGACGCTTGATTTAATGAAAAGTGACGACACTGTTAAAGTAAAAGAAGAAAACAAACATTTGATTCAAAAAATTTACAGTGAAAAAACTATTGAACAGCCAAAAGAAAATCAAATTGAAGTTGTAAGACTTCAAGATTCTTACGCAAACAATAGCAATATAGATGATGAGTACGAATTTGCTGAAACTATTGATGCTGACGAAAGCCTATCTATTCAAGACAAAGAAATTGAATTGATAAAAAAATCTTTAGAACGTAATAACGGCAAACGCAAAATGGCTGCCAAAGAATTAGGAATTTCAGAAAGAACACTGTACCGAAAAATTAAACAATACGATTTATAATTCTTTTATCAACTATTAATAAATTTAGTACTTTTACACAGTATCACAACTATTATAAATGAAAAAACTTAGTATCCTTCTTCTTTTTGTTCTAACATTTACCATTCAAAGCTGTGGTATTTATTCTTTTACAGGAACCAACTTACACCCTGATGTAAAAACAGTTCAAATAGATTATTTTCCTAACAATGCCATTTTGGTAGAACCTACTTTAAGTACTGTTTTTACTTTGGCGCTTCAAGATAAGTTTTTAACACAAACCAATTTAGAACTTGTAAAATCTAATGGTGACTTACAATTTGAAGGTGAAATTACGGGCTACAAAATAAATCCAATGACAGCTACGGCTGAACAAACAGCATCACAAAACAGAATTACAATTACTGTAAATGTTCGTTTCTATAACAATAAATTAGAAGAAGATAATTTTGAGCAAACGTTCTCATTTTATTATGATTTTGATGGAGACCAATCACTTACAGGTACATTGTTAACAGATGCTTATGATGAAATTTTGGAACGTATAACACAAGATATTTTTAACGCTTCAGTAGCAAAATGGTAAACTCATGAACAGCACAGACTTTACTAACTTACTACAAAACCCATCGCAAATTAACGCTTCAAAAACCGAGCTTTTAAATGAAGTTATTGAAATGTATCCCTATTTTCAATCTGCCAGAGCTATTCAATTAAAAGCACTTAAAACAACTAACAGTTTTAAATACAACCAAGCACTTAAAAAAACAGCTGCTTACACAACCGATCGTAAAGTTCTTTTTGATTTTATCACATCACAAAACTTTATTAAAAACACGTATAAAGAAATTCATGTTTTAGAAGAAATTGAAGTTATTGATCCAGAAACAATTGAGGCTTTACAAGAAAATATTGAAGAAATTACAGTAGAAGAAAATAATACACCTGCAACACAAAATGATGCTATTGAAGAACTTTTAGAAATAGGAAAACCAATTCAATTTAAAAGTACTGAACCTCATTCATTTAATGAATGGATGCAATTAATTTCGAAAAAAACTATTGACAGAACAGAAATTCAAACAAATACAACTAAAAAAAACACAAAAAACGAAGATAAATTTCATCTTATAGATAAATTTATTGAAGCCAAACCAAAAATAAAACCAGTTGATAAAAACGCTGTTTTTCAAGATATTACACCTAAGCAAACAGAAGAAAACGAAAGTTTAATGACCGAAACTTTAGCCAAAGTGTACCTAGAACAAAAAAAATACGGAAGCGCTATAAAAGCGTATCGCATTTTAAGTTTGAAATATCCAGAAAAAAGTGGTTTCTTTGCAGACCGAATTAAAGCAATAAAAACTTTACAAAAAAACAAGTCATGACATATACACTATTTTTAGTACTTATTATGATAGTAGCATTTTTGCTAATACTAATCATTATGGTTCAAAACCCAAAAGGTGGTGGATTATCTTCTTCTTTTGGAGGAGGAGGAACACAATCTTTAGGAGGTGTTCAAAACACAACAAATTTTTTAGATAAAAGTACTTGGACACTTTCAATAGTGTTATTAGCACTTATTTTATTATCTAACTTTGCAGCACCAAGAATTAATACTGTTGATACAAGTTCTGAAATTGAAAATACTATTGAAAACCGTGAGGTACAGGATGTAGAAAGCTTTCCTGCTACTGAACCAGTTTCGCAAGATTCAGTTCAATAATATTTTAAATAAAATATTTATAAATGCCAATGTGTTGTGACACGTTGGCATTTTTTTTATCCCAAAATTCTGTAAAAAGCACATTTGTCAGTAATCGCACATTGGCACAATTTTGGGAAGTTTAATTCAAGAATTAATAATTTTTAAACTAATTATAAAAATGAATAAAATTAACATTAAACCATTAGCAGATAGAGTTTTATTACAACCTGTTGAAGCCGAAACAACTACCGCTTCTGGACTTATAATTCCAGACTCAGCAAAAGAAAAGCAACAAAAAGGAACAGTTTTAGCCGTTGGAAACGGAACTAAAGATGAGCCAATGACTGTGAAAGTTGGTGATACAGTTTTATACGGTAAATATGCAGGTACTGAACTTGTTTTAGAAGGTACTGAGTATTTAATTATGAGAGAGAGTGATATTTTAGCAATTGTTTAAATTTCATATATAGCTATTTACGGTTGTAATTAGCTCAAAAAAACTTATAAAAATCAGCAAAAAGCAAAGGCGCAAAGCCAACAGCATTTTGCAAAAAAATATAATTAAAATGGCAAAAAATATAATTTTTGATATAGAAGCACGTGACGGATTAAAGCGTGGTGTTGACGCTTTAGCAAATGCAGTTAAAGTAACATTAGGTCCTAAAGGAAGAAATGTAGTTATTGGAAAAGCTTTTGGTGGCCCATCAATAACAAAAGATGGTGTAAGCGTAGCAAAGGAAATTGAATTAGAAGATTCTCTTGAAAATATGGGAGCTCAAATGGTAAAAGAAGTAGCTTCAAAAACCAACGATTTAGCCGGTGACGGAACAACTACTGCTACCGTTTTAGCACAAGCAATTGTAAAAGAAGGTTTAAAAAACGTTGCTGCAGGAGCAAATCCATTAGATTTAAAACGTGGAATTGACAAAGCTGTTGAAGCTATTGTTAAAAACTTACAAGAACAATCTGAAGAAGTTGGTAACCAATCAAACAAAATAAAACAAGTTGCATCTATTTCAGCAAATAATGATGATACTATTGGTGATTTAATTGCTGAAGCATTTGAAAAAGTTGGAAAAGAAGGTGTAATTACTGTTGAAGAGGCAAAAGGAACTACAACATATGTTGATATTGTTGAAGGTATGCAATTTGATAGAGGATACTTATCTCCTTACTTTGTTACAAACGCAGACAAAATGCTAACTGACTTAGAAAATCCTTACATTTTGTTATTTGAAAAGAAAATAACAAACCTTAAAGATTTACTTCCAATTTTAGAACCAGTTGCCCAAAGCGGTAAACCATTATTAATTATTGCTGAAGATGTTGAAGGAGAAGCTTTAGCTACTTTAGTAATGAATAAATTACGTGGTGCATTAAAAATTGCAGCTGTAAAAGCTCCAGGTTTTGGTGACCGTAGAAAAGCAATGTTAGAAGATGTTGCTATTTTAACTGGTGGAACTGTTATTTCTGAAGAAAGAGGTTTAAGTTTAGAAAACACTACTTTAGAAATGTTAGGTACTGCTGAAAGAGTAACTATTGACAAAGACAATACAACTATTGTAAATGGTGCTGGTGATGTAGATATTATTAAAGCTAGAGTTGCACAAATTAAAACTCAAATTGAAACTACAACTTCAGATTACGATAAAGAAAAACTTCAAGAGCGTTTGGCTAAATTAGCAGGTGGTGTTGCAGTTTTATATGTTGGTGCGCCAAGTGAAGTAGAAATGAAAGAGAAAAAAGACAGAGTAGATGATGCATTACACGCAACACGTGCTGCTGTTGAAGAAGGAATTGTTGCCGGTGGTGGTGTTGCTTTAGTTAGAACTATTGAAGTATTAAAATCAATCACTTCAGATAGTTTAGACGAAGTAACTGGTATTAAAATTTTAGCAAGAGCTATTGAAGAGCCATTACGTCAAATTGTTGAAAATGCTGGTGGTGAAGGTTCTGTTGTAGTAGCTAAAGTTATGGAAGGAGAAAATGATTTTGGATACAATGCTAAAACAGATGAGTACACTCAAATGCTAAAAGCTGGTATTATTGATCCTACTAAAGTTACAAGAGTTGCATTAGAAAATGCTGCTTCAGTTTCTGGTATGATTTTAACTACTGCGTGTACATTAGTTGACATTAAAGAAGATACTCCGGCTCCTGCTATGCCTCCAATGGGTGGTGGAATGCCTGGAATGATGTAATCATTCTTTTAATAAAAGAAAATATTTAAAACCACTTGATAGCAATCAAGTGGTTTTTTTATTGAAAAAATTAAAGATTACTAGCTGTTCACATTTAGTATAAGATAATTTTAAGTATTTTTGAAACGTATAATTCACAACCATAAATAATGAAAATTGAAGCAATTACAACTATTGAAGAATGTAGAAAAGTATTAACTTCTGAAATAAAAACATTTCCAGATTGGCCTGAAAAAGGTGTAAATTTTAAAGATGTCCAAAGTATTTTATTTAACCCAGAGTTAGCTTCAGTTACTTCACATTATTTAAAAGAACTACTACCAAAAAACGAAAACAACGAGTTTGAATTCAATAAAATATTGTGTTTTGACGCGCGTGGATTTTTATTTGGTTTTGATTTAGCGCAAGCTTCAAAAGCACCAATGATTTTAGCTAGAAAACCTGGAAAACTACCTGGAAAAGTAATTACTCAAATTTTCAAAAAAGAATACGGAACAGATGAAATTCAAGTACAAGAAAGGTTAATTGTACCTGGAGACAAAGTACTTATTCATGACGATTTATTAGCAACAGGTGGAACTGCAGGTGCAGCTGCCGAAATAATTTTAAAATGTGGTGCTGAAATTGCCGGATTTAACTTTATTATGGATCTTACTTTTTTACCAGGACGAAAAGAACTTCAAAAATATGTTTCAAATTCAAAAATTAAAGCCCTTTTAGAATTTTAATTTTAAAAATACCTATATAAAAAAGCCAGATTAGTATTTACTAATCTGGCTTTTTATTTTATAGCTAGTGCAAACTTTAAGCTTTACACTCGCAAGATCCTGGTTCACATTTAGTACAACCTTCAGCTTTAGCCACAACTTTTTCCGATTTACAAGTTGAAGCTGCTGTATCGCATTTACCACATTCTTTTGCTACAGAAGCAGTTTCAGTGTTGCATTGGCATTTTCCATCTTCACAAGTACACTCATCACCATCTTTACAAGTACAACTTTCAGCATGTTTTAATTTAACTGATTGCTTCTTTAAGTCCATTTTACAAACTGGACAAGCACCAGCTTCTTCATACGATTTTCCTTCTTCACAATCCATTGGGCACTTAAAAACTTCACTTGAAGCAATAGCATCCTCACTTTTATGTTCGTGTTCCTCGTGAATTTCAATCTCAACTTCTTCTTTCTTTGTTTCTTTACAAGATGTAAACATTACCGCTATTGAAAAGATAGCAGCTACTAATAACATTGATTTTTTCATTTTTTATACGTTTTATTTTAATTAACAATCTAATTGATTGTAAAAATACTAAAATAAAACTTATGTAACATAGGTATCATAATTAATTACGCTGCTTCAAATTTTGATAATAAAAAGCTGGAAGTAAAATAAAAACAAAAAGAGGATGAATTAAGAACCTTCTTATATAAAACAACAACATATTGCTATTTATATTAAAATAGAGAATTAAAAATAAAAATAAACCAAGTATTAAAAAGGCCAACAAATAAAACTTAACAGAAAATACTAAATACTCTAAATTACTAAATACCAAATAAATAACACCTAAAGAAACTATAGTGTTTAAAAAGTACCTAAAGCCTAAATGTAAAAAAAAGCGTCCAAAATTAATGGTTGGAATTGAAATATGTAAATAGTCACCCAAAAAATAATCATGCAAAGGATCGTAAAAAAATGGCGCTACAAAACCTCTAATTGCAATTAAAATTGCAACTAAAAATACAATGAATACAAAACGTATTATTTTATTCATTTCTTCAATTTTGAAAATTTTTGGATCCACACAAACCACAACAAAAACGTAATTCCGTAAATTATTGAAGGGAAAAGCAAATCGTGTAAAACATACTGGTAATTGGGATATTTGTACAAGGCAATACAAATAATTGCAATTCGTAACACATTAATGGCGTAGATAATAAAACTTCCAATAACAATATATAAAAAGGTAGGCCAAAATGTTGTTGAAAAAGAAACTATAAATGAAATAAATAAAATTATAATACTAATTGCATTACAACCTTCAATAACACGTGCAATAATTACATTATTTAAAGTTAAATTCAATGACAATTCATTTGGATGCTGTGCTACTGAAGCCTCATAACCAAATGTATTTAAAACAGCTACAGTTTGATTGGCTACAGTTTCAGTAATTGGTGCGCAAGTAAAAAAATTAGAAGTGTGTTGAGTGTTGTTTAAATACAAGCCGTATAAAAAAGATAACAGCGCATAGGTACCAAAAAACTTTATCAAAAAAAATACAATAAATTTATTACTTTTCACCAAAAAAGAATTTTAAATTTGCATAAAACTACAAATTAAAAATGAACATTACTCCATTAAAAAATTCGGTAAATAATATTTTTAGTCAAGATACTTCAACTTCAAAAAAACTACAGCAAGTATGTGATTATTTAAAACAAGAAATTCCATATTACGATTGGGTTGGGTTTTATTTCAAAAACGGAGATAAAGACGAATTGAAATTAGCAGAATTCGCAGGAGAACCAACAGACCATGTAATTATACCTTTTGGAAAAGGAATTTGTGGACAAGTTGCAGTGAGTAATGAAAATTATGTAGTTCCTGATGTTACAGCACAAGACAATTATATTTCTTGCGGATGGAAAGTAAAAAGTGAAATTGTAATACCAATATTTGTAAACAATGAGAATATTGGGCAAATTGATATTGATTCTCACACCATTGATCCTTTCTCAAAAGAAGATGAATTATTACTAGAATTTGTTTGTGAAAAAGTATCTGAACAGTATTCAAAAAACACCACAGCTTAAGGTTTAGTATCTAACTGATAATCAACACAAAAAAACATTTAAAAGTAAATTTATTTTCATTCTTTTTTTATATTGAAAAATAAACAGAAACCTTTAAAATTATCCTCTAATTTGTATTGTATAAATAGCTGATAATTATTAGCTTTGCGCAAAAGCAACAATACACCACATGAACACAACTAAAAAAGCAAAAAGCGCATTAATTTCGGTATTTCACAAAGATGGTTTAGAACCAATTATTCACAAATTAAATGATCTTGGAATCACCATTTATTCAACTGGAGGAACAGAAAAATTCATTAATGATTTAGGTATTAACGTTGTACCTGTTGAAGAATTAACATCATATCCATCAATTCTAGGAGGAAGAGTTAAAACATTACACCCAAAAGTTTTTGGTGGAATTTTAGCAAGAAGAGAAAATGAAAACGACTTAGCTCAATTAGGTGAATTTGAAATCCCTGAAATTGACATTGTAATTGTTGATTTATATCCTTTCGAAAAAACAGTAGCAAGTAAAGCTCCTGAACAAGATATTATTGAAAAAATTGATATTGGTGGTATTTCTTTAATTAGAGCAGCTGCAAAAAACTTTAAAGATGTTATTTGTGTTTCATCTATGAATCAATACGATGAATTTTTACAAATAATGACAGATAATAACGGAACAACAACTATTGCTGACCGTAAAAATTTCGCTGCAAAATCTTTTGCTGTTTCAAGTCATTATGACACTGCTATTTTCAATTACTTAAATGATGATGAACCTGTATTTAGACAAAGTTTTGATGTTTCAAAACAATTGCGTTACGGAGAAAACCCTCACCAAAAAGGATTCTTTTATGGAAACTTAGATGAGTTATTTGAAAAATTACACGGAAAAGAACTTTCTTTCAATAACTTATTAGATGTTGACGCTGCCGTAAACTTAATTAAAGAGTTTAAAGGAGAAGCTCCAACATTTGCTATTTTAAAACACAACAATGCTTGTGGATTTGCACAAAGAGAAACATTAGTACAAGCTTATGTTGATGCATTGGCCGGAGATCCTACTTCAGCATTTGGTGGTGTTTTAATTGCCAACCAAGAAATTGATGAAGCAACTGCTACAGAAATTCACAGTTTATTTTGTGAAGTTGTTATTGCACCGTCATTCTCTGAAGCTGCATTACAAATATTAAAAGGAAAGAAAAACAGAATTCTTTTAATTCAAAAAGAAGTAGAATTTCCAAATATCAGCTACCGAACTGCACTAAATGGAGTGTTAGCGCAAGACCCAAATAATATTACAGATACTAAAGAGGGATTAAAAAACGTTACTAATAGAATTGTTACTGATTCAGAAATTGAAGATTTATTATTTGCTTCAAAAATATGTAAGCATACAAAATCTAATACCATTATCTTAGTTAAAAACAAACAACTATGCGCAGGTGGTACAGGTCAAACATCAAGAGTTGATGCTTTAGAACAAGCAATTACCAAAGCAAAAACATTTAATTTTGATTTAAATGGAGCCGTAATGGCAAGTGATGCATTTTTCCCATTTCCTGATTGCGTAGAAATTGCAGGAAAACAAGGAATACAAGCTGTAATACAGCCAGGAGGTTCAATCAAAGATCAATTATCTATTGATTATTGTAATGAACACAATATTGGAATGGTATTTACAGGAACACGTCATTTCAAGCACTAATTTTAGTAACTTTGAAAGGATAGAATAAGAATTTAAAAAAACAATAAATAAAATATGGGTTTTTTCGACTTTATGACGGAAGACATTGCCATTGACTTAGGTACGGCAAATACGTTAATTATTCACGATGGAAAAGTAATTGTTGATGCTCCATCAATAGTTGCACGTGATAGAATTTCGGGGAAAATAATTGCCACTGGTCAAAAAGCTAGTTTAATGCAAGGAAAAACTCATGAAAATATTAAAACTATTAGACCTTTAAAAGATGGTGTAATTGCAGATTTTGAAGCTTCGGAACAAATGATAAAAGAATTTATCAAAAACATTCCAAGCATTAAAAAGAAATTTTTTACACCATCTTTAAGAATGGTTATTTGTATTCCTTCTGGTATTACGGAGGTTGAAAAAAGAGCGGTAATTGACTCTGCCGAACATATGAATGCCAAAGATATTTATCTAATTCATGAACCAATGGCGGCAGCTATAGGTATTGGTATTGATATTATGGAACCTAAAGGAAATATGATTATTGATATTGGTGGTGGTACAACTGAAATTGCTGTAATTGCTTTAGGAGGAATTGTTTGCGACAAATCAGTAAAAGTTGCAGGTGATGTTTTTACTGCTGATATTGCGTACTACATGAGAACCCAACACAATTTATACGTTGGTGAACGTACAGCTGAAAAAATTAAAATTCAAATTGGTGCAGCTACTGAAGATTTAGAAACACCGCCTGAAGATATGCTAGTTCAAGGACGTGATTTACTAAGCGGAAAACCAAAACAAGTTCAAGTTTCATTTAGAGAAATTTCTAAAGCCTTAGATAAATCAATTTTAAGAATCGAAGATGCTGTTATGGAAACTCTTTCAAGAACACCTCCTGAATTGGCGGCTGATATTTATAATACCGGAATTTATTTAGCTGGTGGAGGATCTATGTTACGTGGGTTAGACAAACGTTTATCTAGAAAAACAGACTTACCTGTTTATGTTGCCGAAGACCCTTTAAGAGCAGTTGTTAGAGGAACTGGTATTGCGTTAAAAGAGCTTGATAAATTTAAAAATGTATTAATGAAATAATACATTTTATAGAATTACTATATGCAGCAAATTATTTATTTTTTTAAAAAATTCAGATTTTTTCTGCTTTTTTTGCTGCTTGAAATTGTAGGCTTATACTTTACCATTCAACATCACTCCTATCATAAAAGTAAATTTGTAAGTTCAGCAAATGCAATTACTGGCGGAATTTATAAAAAAACCACTGCAATATCAGATTACTTTCATTTAAAAGCAGAAAACAAACTGCTAAACGAAGAAAATACCCGTTTAAAAAATTTATTAGAAAATAAAGAAGTTGAGTATTCCGTTAATTTTTTAGTTAAAGATTCTACAAAATACACTAAAAAATACGAATATATTGCTGCTAAAATTATTAAAAACGATTACACCAAAAGAAATAATTTTTTAACCTTAAACAAAGGTACAGAACAAGGATTAGCTTCAGATATGGGTGTAATAAATGGCAAAGGAATAATTGGTGTTGTTAAAAACATTTCTGCCAACTATGCCTCTGTTTTATCTATTTTAAATAAAACTTCTAAAATAAATGTAAGTTTAAAAAATAGTGATCATTTTGGAACACTTATTTGGAATGGTGAAGATTACAACATTTTACAAATATCAGATATTCCTAGGCAAGCCCAATTAAAAATTGGAGACACAATTTTAACTGGTGGTAAATCTGTAATATTTCCCGAAGGAATTCTTGTTGGTACTATTAAAGATTTTAAGTTTGAGAATAACCAATATCAAGAAATTAACGTACAGTTATTTAATGATATGAGTGCACTTGGCCATGTTCAAGTAATTAAAAATCTTGAGAAAGAAGAATATAAAAAATTAGAACAAACCCTTTTAAATGAATAATATCATTTTAACAAATAGTTTCCGCTTTATAGCCTTGTTACTTTTGCAAGTGTTTGTATTCAACCATATTCATTTGTTTGGTTATGTAAATCCGCTAGTTTACATAGCTTGGATATTTCTTTTTCCTATTCGAAAAAACATTAATCTATTTCTAATTTTAAGCTTTTTACTTGGATTGTCTGTTGATTTTTTTTCAGATTCAGGAGGAATTAATGCAACGGCCATTGTATTTATTGCGTTTATTAGATTACCTCTTTTAAAAACAATTTTAGGAAAGTCAGATTTTGATTATCTTTTATTTAATTTAAGAACTATTGCTTTTAGCAAAGCACTTTTATTTATTTCAATTTTAACAATAATTCATCATTTTATCGTTTTTAGTTTATCATACTTCAGCTTTGAAGATTTATTAACGATTGTTTCTCGCTCTTTAACTACAAGTATTTTTAGTATACTTATTATATTGCTAGGAATTACTTTATTTACAAAAAAGAAATAAATGAAAAGAATAGGTTTATTATCAATAGTAATTATCCTTGTTGGAATTATTTTTATTGGTCGTTTATTTTATTTACAAATTTTAAGTAACTCATACCAACTACATCCTTTAAATAATTCAGCAGTTAAAGTAACTTATGATTATCCTGAAAGAGGCTATATTTACGATAGAAATGGACTTTTATTAGTTGCCAATCAACTTTCTTATGATATCATGATTATTCCAAGAGAAGTAAAACCCTTGGATACACTTGAGTTTTGTACATTATTAAAAATTACCAAAGAAGATTTTTTAAAAAAGTTTAAAAGAGCTAAAAGGTACTCTTCAAGAATACCTTCAACATTTGTACCTCAACTTTCAAAATCTGATTATGCTTATTTACAAGAAAAAATGCATAAATTTAAAGGGTTTTACATTCAAAAAAGATCATTAAGAGAATATCCTGTAAAATCTGCTCCCAATGTTTTAGGTTATATTAGCGAAGTAAATGAAGCTATTATAAATAAAAATCCATATTACCAATTAGGAGAATTAATTGGCACAGCTGGTGTTGAAAAAACGTATGAAAAAACGCTAAGAGGAACTAAAGGTGTAAAATATATTCAACGAGATCGATTCAATAAAGAAATTGGTCCGTATAAAAATGGAATTTATGATACACTTCCAATACCAGGGAACGATGTTACTTTAACTATTGATGGTATTTTACAACAATACGGCGAATCATTAATGGCACATAAACGAGGCGGAATTGTAGCAATTGAACCTTCATCAGGTGAAATTTTAGCATTGGTTTCTACTCCAACTTACGACCCAAATTTAATGGTTGGAAGAGATCGTTCTAAAAATTTCACAAAAATGTATCTTGATAGCGTTAGTAAACCTTTATTAGATCGAGGTTTACAAGGAGAATACCCTCCAGGATCGCCATTTAAAGTTATTACCGCATTGGTTGCATTACAAGAAAATGTTATCAATTCTTCCACAGCTATTAAATGTTTTGGAGGCTATAAATATGGATCAGGAAAAGGTGCGTTTATGGAATGCCATTGCGGAACTCATGGAAGCCCCGTTCTCTTAGATAAAGCAATTTATAGATCTTGCAATAGTTATTTTGCCAATGCGTATCGTAAATCTATTGAAAAATATCCTTCATCTTCTGAAGGAATGAATATTTGGAGTAATCACGTGAAAAGTTTTGGCTTAGGAAATTATTTAAATAATGATTTATCTGTAGGTCAAAAAGGTTTGGTACCAACCGGTAATTTTTACGATAGATGGTATCCTAATTCTAGGTGGACAGCCACATATAATATCTCCAACGCAATAGGTCAAGGTGAAATATTAACCACTCCTATTCAATTGGCTAATATGACCGCAGCAGTTGCAAACAGAGGATTTTATTATACACCTCATATTGTAAAAAATATAGCTGGAGTAGAATTAGACCCAAAGTTTAAAACTAAAAAACAAACATCTATTGATGAAAAATATTTTGAACCAGTTATAGAAGGTTTATTTAATGTATTTGAAAACCCAAATGGTACAGCTACTTGGTCTCGTGTAAAAGGTATTGAAATTTGTGGAAAAACGGGAACTGCAGAAAATCCTCACGGACAAGATCACTCCATTTTTATAGCTTTTGCCCCTAAAGAAAATCCAAAAATTGCGCTTGCGGTATTTGTAGAAAACGGATATTGGGGATCGCGTTGGGCAGGTCCAATAGCAACATTAATGATTGAAAAATATTTAAACGGAGGCACAACTAGACCTAGAGAAGAAAAGCGCATGTTAGAAGGAAGTTTAGAAGAAGAATATGCAAAACAATTAATAGAAACATTAGAAGTTGAGAAGTAGAAAAACAAATATATTTCACGGAATTGATTGGGTATTGGTACTCTTTTATTTTGCGCTGGTGTTTATTGGGTGGATAAATATTTATTCAGCCACAAACACTGAAGAAAACCTTAATTTGATAAACTTCTCTACAGAATACGGAAAACAATTGGTTTGGATTGCACTAAGTATTCCGTTAATTCTTTTAATTCTGTTATTTGAGGCCAAATTCTACGAAAAATATGCATCTATTATTTACTTAATAAGTTTGTTTTCATTAGTAGGATTATTTCTTTTCGGAAAAAATATAAATGGTGCTACCTCTTGGTATAATTTAGGTGTTTTTAGTTTACAGCCTTCTGAATTTGTAAAAGCCGCCGTAGGTTTGGCAATTGCGAAATTGGTAAGTGACAAACAGTTTAATTTAAAAAAATTAAATACCCAACTACAAGCATTTATTGTGCTTTTTTTACCTGCAATTTTAATTACATTACAACCAGATCCGGGTTCAGCGTTGGTATATTCAGCTTTTATATTTGTTTTGTACCGTGAAGGTTTACCATTTTATTACGTAACTGTAGGTTTTATTGCGGCAACCTTATTTGTTACTACTTTATATTTTGGCTACTTATATACTTTTATAGCTGTATTTGCTTTATTTCTTATTATACTACTCTACTTTAATTTTTATAGAAAAAAAGCATTAAAAACCGGTTGGGTAAAAATTATTGGATTGTTTTTAACGGTAGTTGTATTTATTTTTAGTGTTGATTTTGTTTTTAATCATGTATTTGAACAACGTCACAGAGACAGATTTAATATTCTTTTAGGGAAAACAACCGATATTAAAAATATTGGATACAACACTAACCAATCTGTTACTACAATTGCTTCAGGTGGATTTTCAGGAAAAGGATTTTTACAAGGAGAACGCACGCAAGGTAATTTTGTTCCTGAACACCAAACCGATTATATATTTACCATTATTGGTGAAGAGTGGGGCTTTTTAGGTAGTACTTTTGTAATTGTTTTATTTATTCTTTTCTTTTTAAGAATAATTAGGACTGCTGAAAAGCAAAAATCAAAATTTAGCAGAGTTTATGGCTACAGTATTGCTGCAATATTATTCACACATTTTACCATTAATATTGGTATGGCAATTGGTTTATTACCAACCATTGGAATTCCGTTACCATTTTTTAGCTATGGTGGTTCTGCTTTATGGGGTTTTACTGTGCTTCTATTTATATTTATTCGCTTGGATGCCAATAAATCATACGAGTGGTAAACAAACTGCTTAAGAAGTATTTCAACTATCTTTAATCATTCTACAAGCAGTGTAACAATCGATTTACTAATCTAATAAATTTCGTACTCGCTATTTAAATTATCACACAATTTAAACCTAATGTACCTTTATAGCAACTAAGCAACTTCTGTATAAAAATATATGATAAACCCTTTGATAAAATTAGGCACAAAAAAAAGCATCCAAATTGGATGCTTTAATACTTTCTTTAATAAAGAATTATAGTGCAGCTACATGCTTAGCTAACTTAGATTTTAAGTTATTCGCTTTGTTTTTGTGAATAACATTATTCTTAGCTAATTTATCAAGCATAGCAACAACAGAAGGAAATAATACTTCAGCCTCTTTCTTTTCTGTAGTAGCACGTAAATCTCTAACAGCATTACGAGTTGTTTTATGCTGATATTTGTTTCTTAATTGCTTAACGCGATTACTTCTAATTCTTTTTAATGCTGACTTGTGATTTGCCATTATAATTTTTTATTAATTTTATTGTAGTCCGTAGGGGAATCGAACCCCTGTTACATGGATGAAAACCATGCGTCCTAACCCCTAGACGAACGGACCGTTATTATTTTGCGATGACATTATTTCGTCATTGCGGATGCAAAAATACAACTTATTTTCACTTCTCAAAACTTTTTTCGAAAAAATTAATAAGATTTTGCAAATAATACTCTTTTTTTCGACGGAGCCCCCGTAAACACACACTTTCCGTCTTCAAATTTATTTTCTAAAGGAATACATCTTATGGTTGCTTTGGTCAATTCTTTGATTTTATCTTCAGTTTCTATGGTTCCATCCCAATGTGCAGACACAAAACCACCCTTATTTTCTATTGCATCTTTAAATTCTTCAAAAGTATCTACTTCCGTAGTGTGCTCTTCTCTATAAGTAATAGCTCTATTAAATAGGTTCTCTTGTATTTCTTCTAATAAGTTAGATACAAACTCAACCACATTATCTTGTGCAACAGTTTGCTTCTCTAAAGTATCTCTTCTTGCAATTTCAACCGTATTGTTTTCTAAATCTCTTTTTCCAAATGCAATTCTTACAGGAACACCTTTTAATTCGTATTCTGCAAATTTAGCACCTGGTCTATATGTATCTCTAGTATCAAACTTTACAGAAATACCTTTAGCTCTCAATTCTTTTACAAATACATCTACTTTTTCTGAAATAGCTGCTAATTGTTCATCTCCTTTATAAATTGGAACAATAACCACTTGTATTGGCGCTAATTTTGGAGGTAACACCAATCCAAAGTCATCTGAATGTGTCATAATTAAACCTCCTATAAGTCTTGTTGAAACTCCCCAAGAAGTTGCCCACACATATTCTTGCTTCCCTTCTTTAGAAGTATATTTTACATCAAAAGCTTTGGCGAAATTTTGACCTAAAAAATGAGACGTACCCGCTTGCAATGCTTTTCCATCTTGCATTAATGCTTCAATAGTATATGTTTCATCAGCCCCTGCAAAACGCTCACTTTCAGACTTTGCTCCTTTTATTACTGGCATTGCCATAAAATTCTCAGCAAATTCAGCATATACTTTTTGCATTTGTAAAGCTTCAGTCAACGCTTCTTTTTTAGTAGCGTGTGCTGTATGTCCTTCTTGCCATAAAAACTCAGCAGTTCTTAAAAATAAACGTGTACGCATTTCCCAACGTACTACATTTGCCCATTGATTTATTAAAAGTGGTAAATCTCTATAAGATTGAACCCAACCTTTAAACGTATTCCAAATAATAGCTTCAGAAGTAGGGCGAACAACAAGTTCTTCTTCTAGTTTTGCAGCTGGATCCACACGAAGCTTTCCTTCATTATCCGGATCATTTTGCAATCTATAATGTGTTACAACCGCGCATTCTTTTGCAAAACCTTCTGCATTTTTCTCTTCAGCTTCAAATAAACTTTTAGGAACAAATAACGGAAAATAGGCATTTTCATGACCTGTTTCTTTAAACATCCTGTCTAATTCAGCTTGCATTTTTTCCCAAATAGCATAACCATATGGTTTTATAACCATACAACCTCTAACTGCCGAGTTCTCAGCTAAATCAGCCTTCACTACTAGTTCGTTATACCATTTAGAATAGTCTACTTCTCTCTTTGTTAAATTCTTACCCATAATCAAAAGTTTGGCACAAATATTGTAACTTTAATAATAAAAAAATGTTAATTTTCGACAAAATTAGTTTTTTTTAATTGTTCAACCATAAAAATTTCAATTGATTATGCAAGTTTCAAATAAAGTACAGTTAAAGCTTTCGCACCTGAGTTTACTTTTAGTATCTCTTGTAAGTCTATATTCTTGTGGTACCTACCAAAGTGCTTATAATAATGATGGTATTTATGACACCTATTCTACGAATGAAATAGTGGTTACAGATAATAATGATACCTATGCAAGCAACTATTTTTCTCGACAATTAGATGAAATAAGTGAAAACGACGAAGAAGGAGAGGAAATTTTTACAGATGTAGATGATTATTATTACGCAGACGATTCTTATAATGAAAATGACGAATATTATAGTAATGATAGTAATGCGCCTTGGGGATATGACAGTGACATAACAATTACATACAATACAGGCTTTAACGGATATTACGGTTATGGTGGTTTTGGAGGTTATGGTTATGGCTTTGGTTATAGCAATTGGTACAATCCTTTTTATTACCCTTATTACCCTTACTACAGACCTCCTTATTACGGAGGCGGATGGTATGGTGGTTATTACCCTCCTTACTATGGCGGTGGTGGATATTACAGACCTCCTTACTATGGTGGAGGCGGATATTATAGACCTCCACATAATAGTACATATGGAAAAAGAAACTCGTATAGTACCATTGGAAGAAGATCAAATGCTGTAGTAGCTTCTGGAACAAATAGAAGAAGTACCTCTACAACTAGTAATACATTAGATAGAATTTCTCAATCTGGTAGCAAATCTACAAGTAGATCAACAAGAAGTGTTAACACTAGAAGAACTACAACTAACAACGCAAATACATCAGTTAATAGAAGTAGCTCTTCAAACAGATCAAATAGTGTAAACAGACAGCAATCAACAGGAACTCGTAGCTCTTCAATTCAAAGAGGATCTTCTTCTATGGGAAGAAGTTCTTCAGTAGGTAGATCATCTTCAGTAAGAAGAAACATCTCATATAATACAACACCTTCTTCTGTAAGATCTTCAAATGGAAGAACTACATATTCGCCTACAAATTCTATTTCAAATCAGGTATATAGAAACAGATACGCTACTAATACAAGAGCAGTAACAAGTGGTGCTTCTAGTGTACGAAGATCAAACAATTCAAACTCTAACATAAACAGATCTTCTTCTACCTCAAGTAATAATAGAGCTGCAACTAAAAGTACTACAAATAGAAATAGAGCTTCTAGAACTTCTTCAAGCAGATCAAAACCCGCATCAAGCTCTAGATCTTATAGCAATAAATCTTCTAGCAGCTCACCAAGCAGGTCTTCTTCGGCATCTAGTTCAACTAGAAGATCGTCATCATCTGCATCAAGCTCGTCAAGTAGATCTTCATCATCAAGATCTTCTTCTAGAAGAAACTAAAAACATCATTTTAACCGTATTATTATGAAAAAAATATTATTTACCATCGCCCTATTTTCCGCGATTTTTACTTATGCCCAAACGGCAAGTTATAACGATATTGGTGTATTATTTGCAAATGAAAACAGCACAGGTACAGCTAGGTTTAATGCTATGAGTGGTGCTTTTGGAAGTTTAGGTGGAGATCTTTCAGCAATAAGTGTAAACCCTGCAGGAGCTGCAGTTTTTTTAAAAAGTGAAGTATCATTCTCTTTAGACTTTGACAATATTGACACCAAAGCAAATTATTATGGAAATAACACATACACTTCTTACGACGATGTGACATTTTCGCAAACAGGTGGTGTTTTTGTGTTTAGAAATAATTATGCAAATAATGGTGGTTGGGGACGTTTTGCTATTGCCTTTGACTATACAAGAGCCAATGATTTTAATAATTTTTGGTATGCAGAAGGAAATAGTGACTATCCAACTTGGATACAAGATCCAAATGATGAAAACATTCTTTATTTAAATTCTGACGGGCAATATTTTGAAAACTTAACCAGAGGAAGCAGTGATAAATATAACTTTACTATTGCTGGAGAATACAATAACAATTTATATGTTGGAGCTTCATTTACAACGTACAATATAGATTATTACCAAAGCATTTTATTAGAAGAATATAATTATGCAAACAATAATGATTATTTAGACGCTTCACTTATTCAAGAGTTATCTACTTATGGACATGGTTATTCTTTTAACTTAGGAATTATAGGGAAACCAACTAAAAATTTAAGAATTGGTGTTGCTTACCAATCACCGGTTTGGTACACTTTAAATGAAAGCTATTTAGATTATGACGAGCAAATTTATGTAAGCAATGTTGATGAAGTATATTCAAATATTTCTGACGTTAGTCGTTTTTCATATAGTTTAAGAGTACCAAGTAAATTTACCGGTAGTTTTTCATATGTATTTAATAAACAAGGTTTATTTAGTGTTGATTATGCTTATAGAAATTACAGCAATATTAATTTAACAAACGGACCTTTTAACCAAGAAAATCAAAATTTTAAAAGTGATTTAAGAAGCACCAACGAAGTTAGATTAGGAACTGAATGGAGAATTGATAAATTTTCACTGAGAGGTGGTTATCATTTTGAACAAAGCCCATACAAAAATGCATTTTCATCAGACAATAAAGAGGGATATTCATTTGGTTTAGGATACAATTTTGGAGCTGTTAAATTAGATTTTTCGTACCAGCAAGACTCTCAAACAGCCGCTTACGATTTTTACCCACAATATGACCAAGTTGATGCTACAAATTTAGATTTACAAACTTCTAAATTCACAGCTTCAATGATTATAAACATCTAATTTTTCACAAAATACAGTAAAAAACGCCTCAATTATGAGGCGTTTTTTAGTTACAACCAAAATTCCTTAATATGTTTTAGTACTTTTGCACAAATAACTAAATAAAATGGACACAATTTCTTTAAATATACAAACAACAACTTCTGACACGATTATAAAATTTACTGCCGATAAAGCATTGACAAGTGGTAGTCACCAGTATAACAATATTGACGAAGCTAAAAATTCACCTTTAGCACAGCAACTTTTTCATTTACCTTTTGTAAAACGCGTATTATTCTCAGCAAACTTTATTGCTTTGGAACGATTTTCAATAGTTGAATGGAAAGATGTACAAGAAGAAGTAAAAGAGCAATTAGAAAACTATTTAAACAGTGGAGATCCAATTGTTTTGGAAGATCATATTCAAAAAAAGGTACCTGTTGAAGTGTATGCTGAAGTAACACCAAACCCTTCAGTATTAAAATTTGTAGCCAACAAAAAATTAGTTGATGTTGATTTTGAATTTAAAAATAAAGACGAAGCAAAAGATGCTCCTTTAGCAATTGAATTATACAATTTTCCTTTTGTAAAAGAAATTTTTATTTCAGAAAATTATGTGTCAATTACAAAGTCTGATGTGGTTGAATGGAGCGATATTACTGTTGAAATTAGAAGCTTTATTAAAGAATTTATTGCCAACGGTAACACTATTGTAAATAGTACCCAACAAAAAGTTGAGACTAAAACTGAAATACATAATACTGAAGATTTAGATGAAGTTTCAAAACAAATTATTAGTATTTTAGATGAATATATTAAACCAGCAGTTGCTGCTGATGGTGGAAATATTTTATTCAATTCATATGACTCCGAAACAAAAATTGTAAATGTTGTATTACAAGGAGCCTGCAGCGGATGCCCATCTTCAACTGTAACCCTAAAAAATGGAATTGAAAACATGTTAAAACAACTTATTCCTGGTAAAATTGAAGGAGTTGTTGCTGTAAACTACTAATTATTTATGAGCAAGAAAGTAACGCCTTATAAAAATTCTGACCAAGGAAAGAAAGAACAGGTTACCCAAATGTTTGATACTATTTCAAAAGAATACGATAATTTAAATCGTGTTATTTCTTTTGGAATTGACATAAAATGGCGTAATAAAGTAGTTGATATTGTTGGAAACACAAACCCAACAACTATTCTTGACATTGCAACAGGAACAGGTGATTTAGCCATTAATTTAACCAAAACAACTGCAACTAAAATTGTTGGTTTGGATATTTCAGATGGTATGTTAGAAGTTGGACGTACTAAAATAAATAAACTTCAATTAAACAATAAAATTGAAATGGTTTTAGCCGATTCAGAAGAAATTCCTTTTGAGGATAACTCTTTTGATGCTATTACAGTTGCTTTTGGAGTTCGAAATTTTGAACATTTAGAAAAAGGACTGACTGAGATTTACAGAGTACTAAAACCTGGTGGTACATTTGTTGTTTTAGAAACTTCGGTTCCTACTAAAACACCTTACAAACAAGGCTATCAATTTTATTCTTCAAAAATACTACCAACCATTGGTCGTCTTTTTTCAAAAGATAAAGTAGCTTATAAATATTTATCAGATTCTGCGGCGTCTTTTCCATATGGTGAAGCCTTCAACAATATTTTACAAAAAATTGGGTTTATAGATATAGAAAATAAACCTCAAACTTTTGGAGTTGCTACAATTTACTTGGCAAAAAAATAATTTATGAAAAAAATAGGTGTTGCATTACTTTTAATTGTTTTCTCTTTAAACTACAGTTTTGCTCAAAAAAGAGACATTGTTGAATACCAACAAAACTGGGATAAACAAAAAATATTTTGGGGTTATTACTTAGGGTTAAATATGAAAAGTTATAAAATCACCTATTTAACAGACACTAATACATTTATTGATGTTTCACCTTCAGTAGGTTTTAATGTTGGATTAATTGGTGACTATAGACTACATAAAAACATTAATTTAAGATTAGAACCAGGCCTTTCAAGCAATACAAAAGAACTTGCTTTTACTCATATTCCTGGCGGATCTACAGATAGTATTAGAAGTGTAAACTCTACCTATTTACGAATTCCGTTGTTGCTAAAATTAAACACTGATAGATACAATAACATTAGACCGTACATTATTGGAGGTGTATCATATGATTATAATTTCTCAAGTAATGAAGACAATCCAGATGATAATTACGACGGAGAATTTAGAATGAAAAAAAGCAATTTTACCTATGAAATGGGATTAGGTATAGATATTTATATGCCTTATTTTATTTTTTCACCTTCAATAAGAGGTGTTTTTGCTATAAATGATGAATTGGTGAGAGATAATAACACCAATAGCCCGTGGACAGGTAATGTTGATTACTTTGGAACTCGTGGTATCTTTTTAAAATTAGCCTTTCACTAAACTAAACGCTTAAACTCACTTAATAAAATAGCTGTTGCAGTGGCTACGTTTAAACTTTCGGTTGCTTGTACACTTCCAAATCTAGGAATTGAAACAGCAGTATCCAACTCTTTTAAAACAGCGTCACTAATCCCATTTGCTTCATTTCCCATAACTAAAATAGCTTGTTTAGGCAATTTGCTTTTATACACATTTTCCCCATCCATTAAGGTTGCGTATTTGGGCAAAACAGACTCTTTTAAATAATCACTCAAATTGGTATACAAAATAGAGACTCTTGTTAAAGATCCCATAGATGCCATTACTACTTTAGAATTGTAACAATCTACTGTATTTGTTGAGCATATTAATTGATCTATTCCAAACCAATCACACAGTCTAATAATAGTACCCAAATTCCCAGGATCATTAATTTCGTCAAGCGCAATAAATAAACCTTCTTTTTTTATTGTTTCTTCCGCAGGAATTTCAAACAAAGCCAACACATTATTGGGTGTTTTTAAAGTGCTTATTTTTTTTAAGTCTACTTCTGAAATAACAGTAACATTTTCTAAACTGTTATAAGCGGTATTATCAACACAAAATAATTGATGTAATTTGAATTTTGAGTTTAAAAACTCATTAACAACCTTGGTGCCTTCAGCAATAAACAAACCGTTTTTAACACGGTACTTTTTTTGCTGTAAACTAGTTATTAACTTTAATTGATTTTTACTTAAACTCATAAATTTATTTATAATTATTTGATATTGGGTAATACCTTGAAAAGTTTTACATTTGAAACAAATTTAAACTCTTATTTATTGAAAAACAATTTTATAATATTAATAATTATATTAAGTATAACTTTAAGTTTTTCAGCTTGTAACGTCGTAAAGTATGTTCCTGAAGATGAGCATTTATTGGTTAAAAACGCTGTTACAGTAAATAATAAAAAAAATGTTGATAGCGAAATAAGTGATTATATTGTACAACGTCCAAATCAACTTGTTCTTGGCGTACCACTGCAACTGCATATTCATAATTTTGGGAACAAAGATTTTAATAATGATTTTGAATCTTGGAAAGCAGCATATCCTAAGCGATACAATTTAACTTCCACTCTATTTTCAGACAAGCAAGCAAGAGGACTTCGAAAATTTAAGTACGACGGAAATCAATGGTTACTAAAAAGCGGTGAAGAACCTGTTATTTTAGATAACAAAAAAACCAAACAAACCATTGATAATTTAGTGCAACATTATTTTAATGAAGGTTACTTTAAGGCAACCGTAAATTCAGAAGAAAAAGAAGTTGCCAATAAAAAAGTTAAAGTTAATTACATTATTGAAACGGGAAAGCCTTACATGGTAGATAGTGTTAAAACTAATATTGCTTCAACGGTTTTAGATTCTATCTACTTGCAAACAAAAGAAGAATCCTTCATAAAAAAAGGAAATCAATTCAAGCTTTCATCATTTATTGAAGAACAAAACAGACTTACAAACTTATTTAGAAATTCAGGTGTATATAGGTTTAATAAAAATGCAATTACGTTTGAAGCAGACTCTTCTAACTACAAAGCAACCATTGAATTGCTTATAAATGATAGTATTGCTAATAACCCTTTTAAAATTCAGAAAATTAAAAACGTAAAAATATATACAGACTATTCATTTCAAGCTAAAGATGCGCCTATAACAGATACGATTACATATAAAGGATATCAATTTTTATCAAAAAGTAAATTAAGGTACAATCCTAAATATTTATTAAATGCCGTTTTTATAGAATCTAATCAGTTATATAATGATGACTCAAGAGAATTATCTAGAAAAGGATTAAGAAGTTTAAACAATTTTAGATCGGTTGATATTAAATATGACGAATTAGAAAATGACGAATTAGAAGCTTCAATTTACTTAACTCCATTAAAAAAATATGGAATAGGTTTTAATACAGAACTAACACACTCAAACGTTAGACCTGTAGGAACCTTAGCCAAAATCTCATTTTTAAATAGAAATGCTTTTAAAGGAGCAGAAACCTTAAAACTTTCTGTTCAAGGATCTTTTATAGATTCTAAAGATGCCGCTGAAGATG
Organism: Lutibacter holmesii; assembly: GCF_042679665.1. Lineage (NCBI taxonomy): Bacteria > Pseudomonadati > Bacteroidota > Flavobacteriia > Flavobacteriales > Flavobacteriaceae > Lutibacter > Lutibacter holmesii. Next base: position 709,494 of record NZ_JBHTMV010000003.1, on the reverse strand, counting down.
AAGGTTTTTTTGACGCTTGGGAAATTGGAGCCGATATTTCTCTTGATATCCCACGATTTTTATCTCCATTTAATTTTAAAAAATTCTTAGCAAAAGGAAAATCTCCTAAAACAACTTTTACACTAGGAACAAGTTTGCAAAAAAATATTGGTTTAGACAAACAGCGATTTACAGGTATTATTGATTATAACTGGCAAGCATCAAAAACTACAAAACATAGTTTTCAAATTTTAAATGCACAGTTTATTAAAAACTTAAATCCTGATCAATATTTTTATGTGTACACCTATGAATATGGTGAGCTAGAAGATATTCAAGAAGCGTATTTCCCTAATTACCCGTTAACAGAAGACAATGCCTTAGATTTTATTAACGATGAACTTACACCTGAGTTTGGAGAAGAACATCCTGATGATTATGAAACGGCAAAAAACATAGAGTCTAGGTATTATATTATTACAGAAAATGCTTTTATACCAACAATTGCCTATACCTATTCATACACTAACAGAAAAAATTTTAAAGACAACAACTTTTCGTTTTTTAGAGCTAGAATTGCTGCCGCCGGAAATATTACAACAGCAATTGTAAAACAAAAAGACTCAACCAATGTAAAAACATTATTTCACACACCTATTTCCCAATATATTAGAACCGATTTAGAGTATAAAAAGTTTTGGGAAATAAATGTTGAAAGTATTTTGGCATTTAGATCATTTTTAGGAGTTGCAATCCCTTATGGAAATTCAGAAACAATTCCTTTTAGCAGAAGTTATTTTATTGGAGGTCCAAATGATTTAAGAGCATGGAGAGTATACGATTTAGGTCCAGGAAGCAGTCAAACTGGATTGGAATATAATGTTGGAAATTTAAAATTCTTAACAAGTTTAGAGTATCGGTTTGAGATATTAAACAGTATGAAAGGAGCACTTTTTGTAGATGCCGGAAATATTTGGGATATCACAGATTCAGATTTAAACCCGTCAGAAGCCAAATTTACAGGTTTCGATTCTTTAAAAGATATTGCAATTGGCTCAGGGTTTGGACTAAGATACGACCTAAGTTTTATACTAATTAGGCTAGATTTAGGGTTTAAAACATATGAACCTTATTTAGAAAACGGGGACCAATGGTTCAATAATTATAATTTCGGTCACGCCGTTTATAATTTTGGTATTAGCTATCCTTTTTAAAAAAAACACAAATAAAACTATTACGATTTCGCATTATTTTGTAGTTTAACACCAGTTTTATTACAAATTATTCATTATTTTTGTTTGAAACTTATCAATAATAATTATACACAAAATATTATGACTAATACTATTAAACCAGGTGTTGCAACAGGAAGTCAGGTACAAGAAATTTTTAAATTAGCAAAAGCTAAAAATTTTGCGTTACCAGCTGTAAATGTTATCGGATCAAATACCATGAATACTGTTTTAGAAACAGCAAAAGAATTAAACTCTCCAGTAATTATTCAATTTTCAAATGGAGGTGCACAATTTAACGCAGGTAAAGGATTATCTAACGAAGACCAAAAAGCTGCTATTGCAGGTGGTATTGCAGGAGCAAATCACGTACACGTTTTAGCAAAAGCTTATGGTGTACCAGTAATTTTACATACGGACCACTGTGCAAAAAAATTATTACCTTGGATTGACGGATTATTAGATGCAGGTGAAAAATTCTACAAAGAAAATGGTATTCCTTTATTTAGTTCTCATATGATTGACTTATCTGAAGAACCTTTAGAAGAAAACATTGAAATTTGTAAAACCTATTTAGCTCGTATGGCTAAAATGGGAATGACATTAGAAATTGAGTTAGGTATTACAGGAGGTGAAGAAGATGGTGTAGATAACTCTGATGTTGATGCATCTAAATTATACACTCAACCAGAAGAAGTAGCATACGCTTATAATGAATTGAAAAAAGTAAGCGACAATTTTACCATTGCAGCTTCATTTGGAAATGTTCACGGTGTATACAAACCAGGGAATGTAAAATTAACTCCAAAAATTCTAGACAATTCTCAAAAATTTATTGAAAAAGAAAATGGAACTGAAGCAAACCCTGTAGATTTTGTTTTCCACGGTGGTTCAGGTTCTACTCTTGAAGAAATTAGAGAAGCAATTGGATACGGTGTTATAAAAATGAATATTGATACTGATTTACAATTTGCATTTGCTGAAGGAATTAGAGATTACATGAATGACAAAATTGATTATTTAAAAACTCAAATTGGAAATCCTGAAGGAGCAGATTTACCTAATAAAAAATATTACGACCCACGAGGATGGTTACGTAAAGGTGAATTAACTTTTAAAGCTCGCTTAATTGAAGCTTTCAAAGATTTAAACTGTGTAGACACCTTATAAACAACACTTTAAAACAATAATTTAAGTAAAGAGAGCATATTTTATATGTTCTCTTTATTTTTTTTAGTATTTTGCACCACAATTTTCAACTAAAAACAAATATTTATGTCGTCTTGGTTTAAAAGAAAAGATAAAGGAATTCAAACTCCTACTGAAGATAAAAAAGATGTACCAAAAGGCTTATGGTATAAAACACCTAGTGGTAAAATTGTAGATACTGACGAGTTAAAAGAAAACTACTACGTAAGTCCAGAAGATGGATACCACGTACGCATTGGAAGTGCTGAATATTTTGAAATTCTTTTTGATGATAACAAATTTGAAGAATTTGATAAAGATATGGTATCTAAAGACCCTTTGAAGTTTACTGATACCAAAAAATATACTGAAAGACTTAAACAAGCCTATGCAAAAACTAATTTAAATGATGCTGTAAGAACGGCTGTAGGAAAATCTTTAGGAAAAGAATTGGTAGTTGCCGCTATGGATTTTGCTTTTATTGGTGGTTCTATGGGAAGTGTTGTAGGTGAAAAAATTTCTCGTGCTATAGATTATGCTATCAAAAACAAATTACCTTTTGTAATGGTTTCAAAATCAGGTGGAGCAAGAATGATGGAAGCATCATTATCATTAATGCAATTGGTAAAAACTTCGGTAAAATTAGCACAATTAGCAGATGCAAAACTGCCATATATTTCTTTATGTACAGATCCAACAACAGGAGGAACTACTGCTTCATATGCAATGCTAGGTGATGTAAATTTTGCTGAACCAAACGCATTGGTAGCTTTTGCAGGACCACGTGTTGTTAAAGATACAACTGGAAAAGAATTACCTGAAGGGTTTCAACGTTCAGAATTTGTATTAGAACATGGATTTTTAGATAGAATTATTGAGCGTAAAAGTTTAAAACAAGAAATTAACTTATACATAGATTTAATTCAAAACCTTCCAATTAGAAGCTAATTTATTACATACATAAAACTATAAAAAACTTACTAAGTAATTTTAGTAAGTTTTTTTTATTCTAGATTTAGAAAACTTTTAAAACCCATTTTAAAACGCCGCTACCAAAAACACCATCAAAATAAGTTCTATGTTTTTTATTATTAGATAATTAGCCCAAAAAGTTCTTTTCAAATTTAATTGTCCAACAAAATAATAAATAGTATATTTGCCGACCGTTAGCTGCGACAGCACTAACAAATACATAAAAATTATTAAATAAATTAATGTTAGCATGTACTTAACAAAAGAAAAAAAAGCAGAAATTTTTGCTAAACACGGAGAAAAAGCAACAAACACTGGATCTTCAGAAGGACAAATTGCCTTATTTACTTTCAGAATTAACCACTTAACAGAACACTTAAAAAGAAATCGTAAAGATTACAATACAGAGCGTTCTTTGGTAAAATTAGTAGGTAAAAGAAGAAACTTACTAGATTATCTTATTAAAACGGACATTGTAAGATACCGTGAGATAATCAAAGAATTAGGAATAAGAAAATAATTTCATTCAAATTAAGAGGCAAATTTTGCCTCTTTTTTTTTGATATTTCTTATTTTAAAGAAAGCTTAAATTAAACTTTTCATTGGGAAACACACAACACAACAACAACCAATTGTTTAATTAAATTTTAAAAAATTATTTATGATACCTAAGGTACATACACAAATTATTGATTTAGGAGATGGAAGAACCATTTCTATTGAAACAGGAAAATTAGCAAAACAAGCGCATGGTTCGGTTGTGGTACAAATGGGAAAAGCTATGTTGCTTTGTACAGTAGTTTCTAACTACAAACAAAGTGATGTTGATTTTTTACCATTAACAGTAGACTACAGAGAAAAATTTGCTGCTGCAGGTCGTTATCCAGGTGGTTTCTTTAAAAGAGAAGCAAGACCTACGGACGCTGAAGTTTTAACAATGCGTTTAGTCGATAGAGTTTTACGTCCATTATTCCCAAAAGATTACCACGCTGAAACACAAGTAATGATTCAGTTAATGAGTGCTGACGAAGATGTTATGCCAGACGCTTTAGCTGGTTTAGCTGCTTCAGCTGCAATTCAGTTAAGTGACATTCCTTTTGAAACTCCAATTTCTGAAGTAAGAGTTGCAAGAGTAAACGGTGAATTTATCATTAACCCAAGTAGAGAATTATTAGAACAAGCTGACATTGATATGACTATTGGTGCTTCTGCTGATTCTGTAATGATGGTGGAAGGTGAAATGGATGAGTGTAGCGAAGAAGAAATGGCTGACGCTATTAAATTTGCACATGAAGCTATTAAAGTACAATGTGCTGCACAAGTTGCATTAGCAGAATCTTTTGGTAAAAAAGAAACTCGTGAATACGAGCCAGAAGAAGAAAATGAAGAATTAGCTGCTAAAATACATGAGTTAGCATACCAAAAATGTTATGATATTGCTAAAAAAGGAACTTCTAAACATGAAAGAAGCACCGCTTTTGAAGAAGTAAAAGAAGAAATTATTGCTTCATTTACTGAAGAAGAAGTAGCTGAATTTGGTGGTTTTATTGGAAAATACTTCAACAAAGCACAAAAAACAGCAGTACGTGAATTAACTTTAAGTGAAGGTTTACGTTTAGATGGAAGAAAAACTACAGATATTAGACCAATTTGGTGTGAAGTAGATTATTTACCATCAACACATGGTTCTTCAATTTTTACTCGTGGAGAAACGCAAGCATTAGCTACTGTTACTTTAGGAACATCAAGAGAAGCAAACCAAATAGACATGCCTACTTACCAAGGTGAAGAAACATTCTATTTACATTATAACTTCCCTCCTTTTTGTACAGGTGAAGCAAGACCTTTAAGAGGAACTTCACGTAGAGAAATAGGACACGGAAACTTAGCACAACGTGCATTAAAAGGAATGATTCCTGATAATTGCCCATATACAGTGAGAGTAGTTTCAGAAGTATTAGAATCTAACGGTTCTTCTTCAATGGCTACAGTTTGTGCTGGTACAATGGCATTAATGGATGCTGGTGTTCAAATGAAAAAACCAGTTTCAGGTATTGCAATGGGATTAATTTCTGATGGTGACCGTTATGCTGTATTAAGTGATATTTTAGGTGATGAAGATCACTTAGGAGATATGGACTTTAAAGTTACAGGAACTGCTGATGGTATTACTGCTTGTCAAATGGATATTAAAGTAAAAGGTTTATCATACGAAATTTTAGTGAATGCATTAAAACAAGCTCGTGATGGTCGTTTACACATTTTAGGAAAATTAACTGATACAATTGCACAACCAGGTGCAGAAGTAAAAGCACACGCTCCAAAAATGGTTTCAAGAAGAATTCCTAACGAATATATTGGTGCATTAATTGGACCTGGAGGAAAAGTAATTCAAGAAATGCAAAAAGAAACTGAGTGTACAATTGTAATTAATGAAGACCCAGTAACTGAAGAAGGTATTGTTGAAATATTAGGAACTAATCAAAACGGTATTGATGCTGTTTTAGCAAAAATAGATTCATTACTATTTAAGCCTCAAGTAGGAAATGTTTACGAAGTAAAAGTAATTAAAATGTTAGATTTTGGTGCTGTTGTTGAATATACACAGGCTCCAGGAAACGAAGTTTTATTACACATTTCTGAATTAGCTTGGGAACGTACTAATGACGTGAAAGACGTTGTGAATATGGGTGATGTTTTTGAAGTAAAATACTTTGGAAAAGATCCTAAAACACGTAAAGATAAAGTATCTAGAAAAGCTCTTTTACCAAAACCTGAAGGTTTTAATGAAAGACCTCAAAGAGATAACAATAAAGGACGTGACAACCGTGGAAGAGATAACCGTGGTGATAGAGATAGAAAACCAAGATCAAGAGATTAATAAAACAATCTCAAATAGTTTACAAAGTAAAAAGCGTCTCATTTCTGAGACGCTTTTTTTATTAGAAATACTAACCCATAATATTTCTAAAAATATTTTTATTAGTGTTAACTAATTTCAATTTTTTGATCAACAAAATATTTAATTGGCAACACAACCAACCCATCTTTTGTTCTAATAGTAATACAAATATTATCAATCTGCTCAATAACTCCTTCAAGCTTTTTTGTTTTAATTTTTTGACCAACTTGAAAGTTTTTACGCGAATAAAATCCAAATAACAATCTAGTAACAACGTCTCTTGCTCCCAATCCAAATGCAATGGTAAACGAAATTAATACTGATCCTAAAATTAAAGTTAAATTACTTGTAATAATCTCAGTATCAATACCTGCTTGATTTAAAGCCGTAATAGAAACCACAACTACAATAGCATAAAAAGCAATGTTTCCTACTAAATTTGATCCCGAAATCTCTAAAGATTTAAAAGTATCAATAATAGCATTCTTAATTAATGAAGCTAAATAAACACCTACTACAAAAATTAATAACGCACTAATTAAAACTGGTAAATAAGCTATAAAATTACCTATTCCTTCAGAAATCATTTGTAAACCAAGCATTTCAGAAGCAATTACGGTAAAAACTAATATGAGCAAGTACTTCACAAATTTTAATATTATTTTAGAAGGAACCACATTATAATCACTTTTACCAAACAATTCGGCTTCATTTAACTTGGTAGTTAAAGAATCAATTTTTGTGATTTTTAATATTTTTTTCAAAACAAAATTCACTACTTTAAGAATTAACCAAGCCAATACAATAAAACCAATACCTAAAAATAATTTTGGTAAAAAATCTAATATATTACTCCATAAATCTTGAAGAAATGGAAAGCTGTCATCTGTAAATTGAATTATTGTTTTCATACTGTAATGTTTTGGGTTATAATTGTTTATTCTAAATACTTATTTTTATTCTACATTTGAATCAGAATCCTTCTCAGTGGTTAAAAATTCGCCTATGGTATTAGGGTATTTCACCACAAATAAGTCTGCCAAATCTAAAGAAAGTTTAATTAACGAAATATCGTTAATTACTTTTTCTTTAAGCACCTTAGGTACTTCTTCGTTATGTAGCAATTTCTTAAATGGATTCTCCATTACTTAAGATTTTTATATACACTAATTACTTTTTCTCTTGCCCTTTTCAAGCGCATTTTTACGGCACTTGAGCTTAAATTTAATGACTCTTGAATTTCATTGATTGAAAAATCATCTTGATATTTCATTAATAAAATCATTTTATCATTTGGATCAATTAGCTCCATTGCTTTCGCTAATTTTTCAGCTTTCAACTCAAATAAAGCTGATTCACTTGTATCTACGTCTTCATCTACATCAGGAAATTCTCCTTCAAAATTTTTCTCATTCTTTTTATAATTGTTTCTAGTCACATAATTTACACAAAAATTATAGGTAAAAGAATACAACCAAGTTGAAAATTTAGAGGTTCCTTTAAACGTTCTTAATTTCACAAACAATTTTATAAATACATCATGTGTTAAGTCTTGCGCTTCTTCTTTTGATGATGCAAAACCATAACATTTATTGTATACTAAAGAAACATGCCTATCATACAAAACTGCAAACAACTGACTGTCGTTTGTTTTAACAATTTTTTGTACTAAGTCATTATCGCTCAATAGAGATATGTCCTCGTTTGAATTCAATAATTTTAATTTGGGTTATATATGTAAGACACTTTTTTATTTATAAAGTCACAAAAAATAAATTTATGAGATATTTTGTAACATTTTCAAAAATACAACGTATATATATTGTAGCACACATAAAAATCAAAATATTTTAATTTTACATGAGACAACTTAAAATTACCAAGCAGGTTACAAATAGAGAAACCGCATCATTAGATAAGTACTTACAAGAAATAGGAAAGGTAGATTTAATTACTGCCGAAATGGAAGTTGAATTAGCACAACGAATTAAAGCTGGTGACCAAGTTGCATTAGAACGTTTAACAAAAGCTAATTTACGTTTTGTTGTTTCTGTTGCTAAACAATATCAAAACCAAGGATTAACATTACCTGATTTAATTAATGAAGGAAATTTAGGTTTAATTAAAGCGGCAAAACGTTTTGATGAAACTCGTGGTTTTAAATTTATATCATATGCTGTTTGGTGGATTCGTCAATCTATTTTACAAGCATTGGCTGAACAGTCTCGTATTGTACGTTTACCTTTAAACAAAATTGGTTCTATTAATAAAATCAATAAAATGTATGCGTTTTTAGAGCAAGAGAATGAAAGACCTCCTTCTGCTGAAGAAATTGCCAAAAAATTAGATATGACCGTTAATGATGTAAAAGAGTCTATGAAAAACTCTGGTCGTCACGTATCTATGGATGCTCCTTTAATTGAAGGTGAAGATTCTAACTTGTATGATGTATTAAATACAGGAGATTCTCCAAATCCTGACAGATCTTTATTACACGAATCATTAAAAGTTGAAATTGAACGTGCTTTAGAAACATTAACTCCAAGAGAGGCTGATGTTGTTCAACTATACTTTGGTTTAGGTGATACGCACCCAATGACTTTAGAAGAAATTGGTGAAACATTTGATTTAACTCGTGAGCGTGTACGTCAAATTAAAGAAAAAGCAATTAGAAGATTAAAACACACATCAAGAAGTAAAATTTTAAAAACTTATTTAGGTTAAACAAACCTACTTTTTTGATACTGAATAAAAAACGCTCGAAATTTCGAGCGTTTTTCTTTTTTATACACTTCCTTTTATATATTTGCAAAAACATAAACTACAAAAATGACCAAGTACATTGCTCCCTCAATTTTAGCTGCAGATTTTGCAAACTTACAACGTGATATTGAAATGGTTAACAACAGTAAAGCTGACTGGTTTCATATTGATGTTATGGATGGTGTTTTTGTGCCAAACATATCATTTGGAATGCCAGTAATTAGCGCCATTAAAAAGCACGCTACCAAAACAATGGATGTGCATTTAATGATTGTAGATCCTGACAGATATATTGAAGACTTCAAAAAAGTTGGCGCTGATATTTTAACGGTTCATTATGAAGCATGTACGCATTTACACCGCACAATTCAAGCAATAAAAGCTGCAGGAATGAAAGCTGGAGTATCTTTAAATCCGCATACGCCAGTTGCTGTGTTAGAAGACGTAATTAAAGATATTGATGTTGTTTTAATAATGAGTGTTAACCCAGGATTTGGAGGTCAAAGTTTTATTGAAAACACCTACAAAAAAGTGCAACAATTAAAAGCTTTAATTGAATTTTCTGAAGCTGAAACATTAATTGAAGTTGATGGTGGTGTAACCAACCAAAACATTGAACAATTATTAGAGGCAGGAGTTGACGCTTTTGTAGCTGGTAGTTTTGTATTTAAAAGCGAAAACCCAAGTGAAACCATTAATGAGCTTAAAAGCTTAATTTCATTTTAAGTATCCAAAGCTTCTAATTCATATTGTTTTAATAAATACTTTAACAAATCAGTTGTTGTAACAATACCTACTAATATATTGTTTTCAACAACAGGCAATGCATGAAACTCATTTGTAGCTAAAATTTCAGCAACCACTTTAATACTCACACTTGAACTTACTTGTACAGGATTTTTTACCATTAATTGATAAATACTTAAAATATCATAAATGGCGTTATCAATTTCAACTTCACGTGCATCATACGAGTCTAAAAAACTAATTCTTTTTAAATCAGAATAACTCAACATACCAATAATATGTTCTTTTTCAACAATCGGAATATGCCGGATATGATGTTTCTTAAATAGCTTTTCGGCACGATACAAATCATCAGACAAGCCTAAAGTTATAAGTTCTGTAGTCATAATCTTAGATACTGGTTCCAAATTTTTCATAATAATGCTTTTAGAATTACTATAAAGTTCTAAAATTAAAGCAACTATTCATATGATTATAATCAGTTATCATCTCATTTTTTTTAAACACTTTTTGTAATAAGCCTTCAAAAACCAACAATTTTATAAAACATTATACGCATTAAGGCTCATTAAAAAAGAATGTCATTATATTTTCAAATTTTGACAAAATAATACTACCTATAACCTTAAGTAATCTATAAATTTGATAAACAAATTTATTCAAATGAGTAGAACGCTAGTAAATACACTTCAACTATTTTTATTTATTTCATTATTTTCTTTAATATCGTGTAATCATACACCTCAAAAACAAATTGTAGAAACTACTTTTACAGATTCTAACGCTTCAGAAAATGTAAAAAAATTACATCAAAGGTTAATAAATATTTCTAAAAAAGGAATTGCTATTGGTCACCAAGATGATACTTCTTACGGTTTAGGATGGAATCATAAAAACCATTTAGACACAATTAAAAGTGATGTGCAAATAGTAACAGGTGATTTTCCGGCTGTATTTGGGTTTGATCTTGGATGGATTGAAATTGACAAACCTTATAATTTAGATACGGTTCCTTTCAACTCTATGAAAAACTTAATTATTGATGCTCATAAAAAAGGAGGAATTATTACAATTAGTTGGCACGTAAATAATCCTGTAACTGAAGGCAGCTCTTGGGATAAAACCTCAGCAGTAACTTCAATTATAAAAGGTGGTGCTCAAAGAGAAAAATACGAGTTATGGGTTTCTAAATTAGCCAATTTTATGAACGACTTAAAATACAACGGAGCTGATATCCCTGTAATTTTTAGACCGTTTCATGAAATGAATGGATCCTGGTTTTGGTGGGGCGGCGAAAATTGTAACCCAAAAGATTATATAACATTATGGCAAGAAACCGTTGAATTATTAAGAGACACACACCAAGTACATAATTTATTATATGCGTATTCTCCAAATAAATTAAACCCAGAAGATGATTATTTAAGGTATTATCCTGGTGATAATTTTGTTGATATTTTGGGAATAGACATTTACGATTTCAACAATTCTGAAGATTATAAAAAAGCTGTAATTCACGATATAGCTGTTCTAAAAAAAATTGCCAAACAAAAAAATAAGCCTTACGCATTTACAGAAACCGGATTAGAATCTCTTCAAACTAAAAATTGGTTTACACAAGTTTTATACCCAACAATTGAAGGTTCAGGTATTTCTTGGGTATTAACCTGGAGAAATTATGATACAAAACATCATTACATGCCGTACAAAGGACAATTAAATGAAAAAGACTTTATTCAGTTTGAAAAATTACCAGAAACTTTATTTTTAAAAGATATCACCAACTAAATTTATATTAAATCAACTTATGAAATTATTACACACCGCTGACATATTAATTATTCTATTGTACTTAGTTACCATAGTAGTAATAGGATTAGTTCTTAGAAAAAGAGCTCAAAAAAGTAAAGACGATTATTTATTAGGAGGAAAATCAATTCCTTGGTATATGTTAGGCCTTTCTAACGCATCAGGAATGTTTGATATTTCGGGTACAATTTGGTTGGTTACACTTATGTTTGTTTACGGTATTAAAAGTGCTTGGATTCCTTGGTTATGGCCAGTTTTTAATCAAGTTTTTTTAATGGTTTATTTATCTAAATGGCTGCGAAGATCAAATGCTACAACAGGTGCTGAATGGATTGGTACACGTTTTGGCTTTAAAAAAGGCGCCAAACTTTCGCACATAGTTGTGGTAGTTTTTGCCTTAATTATGTGTCTTGGTTATTTAGCATATGGCTTTATTGGACTAGGGAAATTTGTTGAAATTTTTATTCCTTGGGAAGTTGTAAGCAATTATATTCCTTTTGCTGTGACTCCTGAATATGTACCTCATTTCTACGGAATTATATTTACTTGCTTTGCTGTATTTTACTCTTTATTAGGTGGAATGTCTGGTATTGTTTGGGCTGATGTTGTTCAATTTGCAATTATGACTGTAGCCGCTTTAATTATTGGCTATTTAGGTTTTCAAGCTGTAGGAACACACATGTTAAACGTACCTGAAGGTTGGATGAGTCCTACTTTTGGTTGGGAATTAAATTTAGATTGGGGCACAATTATTCCTGAAGTAAATCAAAAAATAAAAGAAGATGGTTTTGGACTATTTACTATTTTCTTTATGATGATGGTTTTCAAAGGTATACTAGTAAGTTTAGCTGGTCCTGCTCCAACCTACGATATGCAAAAAATACTATCAACCAAAAGTGCTGCAGATGCTTCAAAAATGAGTGGATTTGTTTCTGTTGTTTTAATGCCAATTCGTTATTTAATGATTGCCGGCTTTGCAGCTTTAGCTTTAATTTATTACGAAAAATTAGATTTGATAAATACAACTGGCCAAGTTGATTTTGAATTAATACTACCAACCGCTATTAAAGAATTTGTTCCTGTAGGATTGTTAGGTTTATTATTAGCTGGTTTAATTGCTGCGTTTATGTCAACCTTTGCAGGAACTTTAAATGCTGCTCAAGCATATTTAGTAAATGATATTTATTTAAAATATAAAAACCCAAATGCAAGCAATATTCAAATTAAAAACATGAATTACTTAACTGGTATTGTAGTAGTACTTGTAAGTATTGTACTGGGTATTTTTGCTAAAGATGTAAACTCTGTATTGCAATGGATTGTTTCTGTTTTATACGGAAGTTACGTTGGTGCCAACATTTTAAAATGGCACTGGTGGCGCTTTAATGGTGAAGGTTTCTTTTGGGGAATGGCTGCCGGATTAGTTTCTGCAGGTATTGTTCCTGAATTATTTCCTAATGTTTTAGGCTTGTATTTGTTCCCAATAATTTTAGTTATTTCGTTAATAGGTAGTATTGTTGGAACCTACACTGCTCCACCAACTGAAGAAGCTGTTTTAAAAGACTTTTATAAAAATGTTAGACCGTGGGGATTTTGGAAACCAATTAGCAACAAACTAATTGCTGAAGACCCTAACTTTAAAACCAATAAAGACTTTAAAATAGATATGTTTAATGTTTTTACAGGAATTGTAGCACAAACTGTATTAGTAATTATTCCAATGTATATTATTTTTAGACAAGCAACACCTGTATATATTTCAATTGCCATTTTAATTGTATGCATATTTTTATTGAAAAAATACTGGTGGAATACTCTTGAAGATAAACTAGACTAAGGCGTATGAAAAACTCACATTTAAAAAAAACTCAAAAGCGTTATAAAAAATTAATCACCAAAAAAAACAAACTCAGCAAACAATCAAACGGAATTTATAACCGCTATAAAAACCCAATTTTAACTGCTGAACATACGCCAATTGAGTGGAGATACGATTTAAACCCTTCAACAAATCCATACCAATTAGAACGAATAGGTATGAATGCAACCTTTAATGCTGGCGCTTTAAAATGGAACAATAAGTATATTTTATGTGTTCGTGTTGAAGGTGTAGATCGTAAATCATTTTTTGCAATAGCAGAAAGTGCAAATGGAATTGACAACTTTAAATTTTGGGAAAAACCTTGCGTAATTCCACAAATTGAAGGAAATCCTGATACCAATGTGTATGATATGCGCTTAATTCAACATGAAGACGGCTGGATTTACGGCATTTTTTGCACAGAACGTAAAGATCCTAACGCTGCAAAAACTGACACAAGTTCAGCAATTGCAAATGCAGGAATTGTGCGTACTAAAAACTTAATAGACTGGGAACGTTTACCAGATTTAGTATCAAACTCAGGGCAACAACGAAACGTTGTTTTACATCCTGAGTTTGTAAATGGAAAGTATGCGTTATACACAAGACCTCAAGACGGTTTTATAGACATTGGAAATGGTGGTGGTATAGGCTTTGGCTTGGTTGATGATATGACCAATCCTGTAGTTAAAAACGAAACAATTATCAATAATAAAATATATCATACCGTTTACGAACTAAAAAACGGATTAGGTCCTGCGCCCATTAAAACAAGTGAAGGCTGGTTACATTTAGCACACGGCGTACGCAATACAGCCGCTGGCTTACGTTATGTTTTATACTTATTTATGACCGATTTAGATGACCTCACCAAAGTAATTCATCAGCCTGCAGGTTATTTTATGGCACCTAACTACAAAGAAACTTTAGGCGATGTTTCTAATGTTTTATTCTCTAACGGTTGGATAAAAGACGAAGATGGAATAGTTTATATTTACTACGCCTCATCTGACACTAGAATGCACGTTGCAACCTCAACAATTGAAAAATTAGTTGATTATGTACTTATGAGTCCTAAGGATAATTTTAATTCTCAAGGCTCTGTTCAAACAATTATAGATTTAGTTGAAAGAAATAAATGTTTCTATGAAGCATCCAAAAGCTGAAAAAATAGCAAATGTTTTAACCAAAGAACTTGAAAATATACTAAACTATTGGACTCACAATTCAATAGATGAACTAAACGATGGGTTTTTAGGTGAACGTGATCATTACAATAACATAGTTCCAAACGCTACCAAAGGAGTTATTTTAAATTCTAGAATATTATGGTCTTTCTCTGCCGCTTCCAGCCATTATAAAACAGACAAATACCTCGCTATTTGTAAACGTTCTTATGATTACTTAGAAACTTTTTTTAAAGATGAATTATACGGCGGTGTATTTTGGGAATTAAGTTCTGAAGGAAAACCTTTAAACAAAAGAAAACAAATATACGCGCAAGCATTTATGATTTATGCCTTGTCTGAATATTACCTATATTCAAAAAATCAAGATGCTTTAGAATGGGCAATTGATATTTATGAATTAATAGAAAAACATGCAAATGACACCGTAAACAACGGTTATATTGAAGCTTTTAATGAAGATTGGTCGCCTATAAAAGATATGCGCTTAAGTAATAAAGATGCCAACGAAGCTAAAACTATGAATACGCATTTACATGTGTTAGAAGCCTATACAAACTTATACAAAGTCTATAAAAATCCTTCCTTAAAACAGCATTTAACCAATTTAACAACACTCTTTTTCAATAAATTTTTGAATCCCGAAAATCATTTAAATCTATTTTTTGATGAAGAATGGAATTTAAAAAGCTCAACAATTTCTTACGGTCATGACATTGAAACCGCTTGGCTTTTAATTGAAGCAGCAAAAGTAATAGCTAATGAAAAATTACTTCAAAAAACACAAGACATAGCTGTTTTAATTGCAAATACATTTGTAAAAGAAGGTATTGATACGGACGGTGGAGTTTTAAATGAATACAATCCTATTTCAAAAAAATTAGATGGAGACAAACATTGGTGGCCACAAGCAGAAGCCTTGGTTGGCTTAACTTATGCGTACAACATTACAGAAAACGAAAAGTATTTAACAGCTGCAATACGTGTTTTAAATTTTCTTGAAAAACATATTATTGATCATAAAAATGGAGAATGGTTTTGGAGAGTACATCAAAATCAAAAAGTAGATACTTCAAACTGTAAAATGGGTATGTGGAAAGCACCTTACCACAATTCTAGAGCTTGTATAATGTTATCAAAATAACTGAATTTTACCTTATGAAAAAATTATATTTCTTCATTTTCTTAATCATTTTAACAACTGTAATTTCCTGTAAAGAAGTTTATAAAAAAGAAGCTTTGGTTGAAGTTGAATTGGTTACCGTAAAAAACACTCAATTTTACAAAGGCAATAAACCTTACTATTTTATAGGTGCAAATTATTGGTACGGACCTTTAATTGCCGCAAAAAATATAGGCGATAGAGAGCGATTGCTTAAAGAGTTAGATTTAATGAAAGAAATTGGCATTGACAATCTTAGAATTTTAGTAGGTGCCGAAGGTGATGGTGGAGACTCAAGAGTGCATCCGGCATTGCAATACAAACAAGGAAAATACAACGAAGATTTACTTGATGGTTTGGATTTTTTATTGGCCGAAATGCGTAAAAGACATATGTATGCCGTTTTGTATTTAAATAATAATTGGATATGGTCTGGTGGAATATCTCAATATTTAGAGTGGAACGGTTTTGGAAAAGTACCCAATCCATTTTTAGAGGAATACACTTGGGAAGAATATATGAATTATACCAAACAATTTCATAGTTGTGAACCTTGTAAAGAAGCATTTTATACACACGTAAAATTTATTTTAGAACGAACTAACTGTTATACAGGTTTAAAATACATAGACGATTCTGCTATTATGTCTTGGCAAGTTGCAAATGAACCTCGTGTTTTAATAACACCTGAACATGAAACAGCTTTTGCCAGTTGGTTAAATGAAACCGTAAATTTAATAGAATCTATAGATAGCACACACTTAATTTCAACAGGCGCAGAAGGAAAAGCAAGCTATTTACAAGATATTAATATGTACGAACGTTTACATTCAAACAAAAACATAGACTATTTAACAATGCATATGTGGCCTAAAAATTGGGGATGGTATAATATTGAGAATGAAGCGCAAACCACATTAGAATCCATTGATAAAGCCAATAATTATATGAATGAACATATTGTTATAGCTCACAAACTAAATAAACCAATTGTAATGTCAGAATTTGGCTTTCCTCGTGAAAAAGAAAGTTTAGATCCAACAGCTTCTATTAAAAATAGAAATACATTTTACAAAGCTATTTTTGAAAGAATTACAAAGAGCGAAAAAAAACAAGGTGCTTTGGCCGGGCTAAATTTTTGGGGATTTGCAGGCTATGCAAAAACAAATCATGAAAGTGGAAAATGGCAATCTGGAGATGATTTTAGTGCTGATCCTCCACAAGAACCTCAAGGCTTAAACTCTGTATTTGCTTCAGATACTTTAACGTTAAAATTGATTCAAAAAGCCAATATTAATTTAATTAAATAATTTAAATTTCAAACAACCGCTTTAAACTAAAATCAATTGGTACTTTTTAATCTAAGTACCAATAATAAAAACATGTTTCATTCTAAATCTTGCAGAACATTCTTAAAAAAAGGCAACAATTCTTTTGCAATTTCTTGATGTTCACTAACACTTGGGTGCCATAAACAACCTCCGTTATAAGCTTTATTAAATTCAAACAATAAAATTTGTTGCTCATTATTTTCGTTAAAATAAGACTGAACTTCTTTTAAACAAGCACTCAATAATATATTTGCTGCTGCGCCAGACATAGGACTATTTAATAAAACAATTTGCGTATTTGGGTAATAACTATAAACTGTTTTTACAAAATTTATATAATTAGTTACAAATTTTTCTTTATTAAAAGGCAAACGAGGTTTTAAGCCATCTCCTTCAGATAAATCATTCGTACCTAAACAAACACTCACAATATCAGGAATATAACTAAAACTATATTTTTTTGAATTATCTAAATTTAAATATAAATTTTCGTAAACCTGAGGCATAATTGGCTCTTCTATGTTCTCATCATTCCAATTCCTATAAATTCCATAACCAGATACTGAACTGAGCATAAAATTTGTGTTTAATGCTCTTGACAAGCTTGGCCCATATGCAAAGTACACATTTTGATGATCAGAGTACAACCCTTCTTCACAAGGCAAGACACTACCATCAGATGCTGCACCACAAGTAATTGAGTTCCCTATAAACTCTATGTATTTTGTTGAAGGTAATTTATAAAAAATAATTTTTTCAGCTTTTATTCCACTAAATAAAATTGTTCCATTTGAAGCTTCAGATTCTTTAAAAACTTTAAGCGTGTGCATTTTTTTTGACGTTGAAGCCTTAAAAACATAACCTTTTACGGAGTCACTCTTCACCTTAATTCTCCCCAAATACTCGCCATCTAATTCAATTGAAACATAATTATACGGCTGTTGCTCTGCTTTTAAAAACACTTCACAAGAATCTCCTATAAAACTACTGGCAACATAAGCTCCTGGCGAAATTAAGGCTGCAGTACTATCGTTTAAAACAGCTGTTCTTCCCTGATAATAAAATAGCTCACTACCTGCTTTTTCAATATTAAAAATAGCTTCTTTTTTAGGTGTACAGTTCATTAAAAAAACAGAAAAAACAACCAACAAAAACTTAATTATTTTAGTACTCATTTTGAATTGAAATATTTATTTCTTTTGAAATATTATTTGAAGCATTTCCAACATATATAATATACTCGCCTTTTTCTAAATTCCAATCAGAAATGGTTTCATCGTAAAAAGCTAAATCTTTTACGTTTAGTGAAATTTCTACTTTTTTTGTTTCACCTTTTTTAACCATTACTTTTTGAAAACCCTTCAATTCTTTTACTGCTCTTTCTACTTTAGATGTTGGTTTTCCAACATACACTTGCACTACTTCTGCTCCGTCAAAATTACCTGTATTTGAAACAGCTGCTGAAATGGTAATATGCTCATGTGTTGCATATACCTTTTTATTTGACTCGATTTTTGAAATTTCAAAATTTGTGTATGATAAACCTTCACCAAAAGCGAACAATGGTTTTATATTTTTAGTATCGTGCCAACGATATCCTACCAAAATTCCTTCTTTATAATATTGATTTATACTATCGCCCGGATAAGAAACTTCTCCAAACGAATGTGCAGCATTGTCATTTAATTTCTTTGGAAAAGAAAAAGGTAATTTTCCTGAAGGGTTTACATCTCCGCTAATTACATCGGCAATGGCGTTTCCGGCTTCACTTCCTAAATACCAAGTTTGCATAACAGCCTTTACATTTTCCACCCAAGGCATTTCAACAGCATTTCCGCTTACTAAAACCACACCTACATTTTTGTTGACTTTTAATAACTCTTGAATTAATTCATCCTGACCAAATGGTAAGCCAAACGATTCTCTATCTCCACCTTCACAATCTTGGTGATGGTTTTTATTTAATCCTCCAAAAAACAATACAATGTCAGCTTTTGAAGCTACTTCAACAGCTTCTTTTTGTAATTTAAGAGCATCTAGTTTTGATGGAATTACTTGCCCATACACTGATGGCCCAGATGCATAACCCATTGCGTGAATTATAGTTGCATTTTTAAATCGTTCTTGTAAGCCTTTTAGTGGCGAAATTTCATTTTTAGCTTTTAATTCTGAAGAACCACCACCAATTGTTAATTTTTTTGTAGCATTTTCGCCAATAACAGCAATTGTTATTTCCTTGTTAGGATTTATAGGGAAAAATGATTTTTTATTTTTCAATAACACAATTCCTTCTGAAGCAATTTTTCGAGCAACATCTATATGTTCTTTGTTGTTTATACGACCTAACGGACGATTCAAACTCATATTTGTACGATACATTAAACGCAGTATTCTACGTACTTTATCGTCTAAAACAGCTTCATCAATTTCACCTTCTTTCAACATTTTTAAAAACGGATTTGCCAAATAATAGTAATCATACGCATTCTCTGTAGAAGAAGTTAAACCATCAGTTCCTGTTCCCATTTCCATATCCAAACCATAAAGCGCTGCTTCTTTTGTATGGTGTGTTGATCCCCAATCTGAAATTACAACACCATCAAATGCCCAATCTTCTTTTAAAATCCTATTCATTAGAATTTCATTATGTGTGGTATGTTGCCCTCTAAATTGATTGTAAGCACCCATAATTGACCACACTTGACCCTCTTCAACCGCTGCTTTAAAAGCTGGTAAATAAATTTCATACAAGGCACGATCACTTACTTCAACATTTATATGGTTTCTCCATAATTCCTGATTATTTAACGCATAATGTTTTACACAAGCAGCAACACCATTTTGCTGTACGCCTTTAATATAAGGAACTACCATTTTTGAAGCCAAAAATGGATCTTCACCCATATATTCAAAATTTCGACCATTTAAAGGTGTTCGGTATATATTTACACCTGGACCTAATAAAATATCTTTTTTTCGATATCTAGCTTCCTCTCCAACACTAATTCCATAAGCTTTGGCCAAATTTGGATTAAAAGTTGAAGCCAAACATGTTAACGCCGGAAACGCTGTTATATAATCATTTGTCCAATCTGCATAACCCCAATCATCCCAATTAATCTCTCCTCGAACCCCGTGAGGTCCATCAGACATCCAAATTTCTGGAATCCCTAATCTCCCAATTCCTGGTGTTGAAAATTTAGATTGTGCATGACACATTGCTACTTTTTCTTCTAATGTTAATAACGGTAAAATACTATCTATTTTTTCATTTATTTCTACATTAGAAATTTGTTGAGCTTGTATACTTTTAGTTGTAACAACTACAAACACTAGTATAAATAGTCTTAAAAATATTTTTAAATTCTTCATTATTAATTATTTATTAAATATGCACCACCTATCAATTGAACTTCTTTCGTTATTACTTTTTGCACTGTATCTAATTCTTCATTTGGTTGAGATCCACCAACAGAAAATTGTAAAACTTCATTATTCACTACTTGTACATAATTTTCATCAACACTTGCCAGTTGTTTTGGAACAACTTTAAAATTAACCGTTTTAGTTTCTCCTACTTTTAAAAATAGACGTTTAAAACCTACTAGATTACGTGTTGGATTAAATCCATCATCAATTACTTTTGTTGCATATAATTGTACCACTTCTTCACCAGCCACATTACCCGTATTTGTAACCTCAACTGAAACCAATAATTCTTTGTTAGTTTCAATTGAACTTGGAACATTAAAATTAGAATATTCAAATGTTGTAAAACTTAATCCATACCCAAATTGGTATAATGGATTTCCTTTAAAATAACGGTAGGTTTTACCTTTCATATTATAATCTGAAAATGCAGGAATGTCATTAATATCCTTATAAAAAGTTAATGGTAATCTACCTGCCGGATTGTAATCACCAAAAATAACATCAGCAATAGCTGTACCACCCGCCTGTCCAGGGTACCAAGCTTCAATTATTGCAGGAATATGTTCATTTTCCCAATTAATTGCTACTGCACTACCATTTAACAATACCAAAACCATAGGTTTTCCAAGCTTTTGCAGTTTTTTCATTAATTCAGTTTGAGTAGCTGGTAACTTTACATCTAACCGATCTCCACCTGAAAAACCATCTACTTTTACTTTCATTTCTTCACCTTCTAACAGTGGACTAAGCCCCATACAAAGTATAATTACATCAGATTCTTTAGCCAATTGAATAGCCTCTTTTTCTAAACTATCATTTGGAGCCTCCCATAAAAATTTCATAATAGCATAATCCGTATTATTTTGTTTATACTCTAACTTAATTTTGTACGGTATATTAGCTTTTAATGTAACATATTCATATTCTTTTTTAGGATGATGAACATCTTCTCTAGCCACAATTAAACTATCATTTAAATACAATTTCATTCCTGAAAAGGCTTCACCTCCTAACGCGTATTTACCAGTTTTAGGAACCGAAATATAACCTGTCCAACGCGCTGAAAACTGATCGTATTTTATATCTTCAAAAGGGGAAGTTGTTCTCCAAGTAAAATCTACATTGTCATCAATTTGTGTATATAAAGGATTTCCTTCGCATTCCAAATTAGAAAAATATTCAGCATTTAAACCATTTTCTTTTAAAGATTCATCTGTAAATAAAACTGCTGAAGGCACTACTTCAAAAATTGGTAATCCTTTGGCTGTTTTGCAACCTACAGCATAATTTACTTCAGCATTTGGTAATTTTTGTATAATACCATTTAATGGCGTTATAGGGTTTGAAGGATATCCATTATAATTTCCTAATAACACTTCCAAATCGTTTGAATTTGGACCAATAACTGCTACTTTCTTCACATTTTTACTTAAAGGCAATAAATTGTTTTCATTTTTAAGTAACACCAATGATTTACGTGCAGTTTCTAATGCCAATAACCTATGGTTTTCAGAATCAACCACATCATAAGAAATGTTTTCAAATTTCACAGCTCCTTTGGGTGCAAATAAGCCTAATCTTAAACGTGCAACTATTAATCTTTCTACTGAAACATTTAACTCTTCCTCAGTAATATGACCTTTTTTCACAGCTTCAACCAACGCAGGATATGTACTTCCACAATTTAAATCTGTTCCTGCCTTTACCGCCATAGCAGCCGCTTCTTGCTGCGTTTCTGTTACTGCATGAGCATCTTTATTATAAAAATCAACAATTGCCCAACAATCTGAAACAATATACCCATTGAATCCCCAATCATTTCTTAATAAATCGTTCAACTCTGTATTTCCACAACATGGCAAACCGTTGTAACTATTATATGCACACATTACAGAATATACACCTGCCTCTTTTATTACTTTTTCAAAATGAGGGCTATAAGTGTTCAGCATATCAAAAGGTGTAGGTGTTGCATTAAACCTATGCCTATCTATTTCTGGACCACTATGCACCACAAAATGCTTTGCTGTGGCTATTAACTTAAAATAGTTTGTATCATCACCTTGTAAACCTTTTATATATTGAACAGCCAATTCACCTGTTAAATAAGGATCTTCACCATAGGTTTCCATTCCTCTTCCCCAACGTGGATCTCTAAAAATATTGATATTTGGCGTCCAATAGGTAAGCCCTTGATAAATTCCTCTTTTACCTCTTGAAGCAAATTCATGATGCTTAGCTCTTGCTTCATCTGAGACTGCAGTTGCAACTTTAAACATTTGATCTTTATCCCACATAGCTCCCATACCTATTGCCTGTGGAAAAACAGTAGCAATTCCAGCTCTTGCAACTCCATGCAAACATTCATTCCACCAATTATATTCAGGTATTTCTAAACGTGCTATTTCTGGTGATTCATAGCTCATTTGGGATACTTTTTCTTCCAAAGTCATTAACGAAACCAGGTACTTTGCTCGTTCATCAAAACTTTTATGTACGTTTTTGTGAACAGGTATTTCTTTTGAGCAAGACATTGCTAAAATGAGAAATAATGGTAAAATTGTTTTTTTCATAATTATAATATACTCTCTAATTAAACATCTATGATTGAAAATTCCTTATTATTGAATGCTTGCTAATAAGCATAAAGGTTGAAAAATTGTTCAACATTTTTAATATCTTCTTGTGATAAAATCCAACAAACTTCTGAAAGATCTGAAAAGTCTAATCCGCCAGATGAAACTGCTGCATTCATATAACGTTCGTCTTTCCCATTGTATTGATTTGATAAATCTATAGCAAGTTCCCATATTTCGAGTAACTTAGAATCCTTAATTTTTTCTTTCCAATTCACAAACTCAGAATCACGAAAACCTGGTGTTCCGTTTCCAACGGCATTCCCATCAGGAATTTTTTGATAATCAGCATTCGACTTCACATATTGTAGTTCCTGAGGAGTAGTCATATCTTCATTCCAACCACTATGTTGCACTACATGAATGTGCTGTACCGTATTAATTTCAGGTATTTGGGCTTGAATAGTTTTAATCAATTTTGCTGTAAAATTTGACTGCCCCGCTTCTGCAACCCAAACATCACCTTGGTTGTCGAGTATTTTTTTTACAATCATCATAACTTGCTCTAAGGCTTTTTCTTCATTTTCATGGGCATCTGTCCAGTTGTTTTTAAAAGCAAGTTTCAATAAATTATTAGGTGGAACATAAAGTCCTTTTTGATCTCCATAAGTACCAGTAACAACGTGATAATTTACGCTAGAAAAAGTGGAACTATACATTTGAGTAGCTAACGCTGCCGCTGTATGAAGGTCATCAACATCCGTTTTGCAATCCAATTGTACTAACAATAGATCTTTTTTAACATCAAATTTTTTGCGTTGGTAATAACTCTTATCATCAATCTTATTACTAAATGACATAAAAATTAATGTCATTACAATTAATGCTCCTATTTTGAATCTCATTTTTCACTATTTTCTTTATACTCAAACCAATCAAAGCTTGCTTCTCCTATAGTTTTTTGGCCATTACTTGTTGCGTACATTCCTATTCCAGCACCATTAAATTGGTTTCCGTTACCATCAGCAATTACTATTAAACTTTGTGTTTCCCCTATTTGTTTCATTGTATTTTCTGTCTCCCCATAACTAAAAATAACGTTTAAATTATCTCCTTCAACTTTTAACAGAATTTCAGATTTTTTATATGGAATTCTAGTAATTTCTTCTTTTACTCCTTTAAACGATTTTAACAATACCAGTTCCTGTTTTTCTTTCATCAACAAATAAAAATTCTCACTTGTTCTATAAATAACCAAACCTGCCTGTTCATTTTCTTTTGAGGTTTTAAAAGATAATTTAGTACTTGCAGAAAACTGATGATGCTCAATTCTTTGAATTATTATAGATGAATTTACAAGATTATCTATAACTTCTGGTCTTAAGTTAAGATCTAGATTTCCGTTTGAAACTTCATAAAATTTCGTTTTTGGTGTTCTAATTGTACACCATTTTAATGCCAATTCATTGCCACTAAAATCATCTTTTTCAGGTTGTTTAATAACCGGACTCCAAGGTAAATTTGGCCTTTTTTGTTCCATTAACACTTTACCTTCGCCTCTGTTAAAAATAGGTGTTTTATTGTCAAAATCAACTTTAGAAAGAAACGTTTCACGAGCCAATGTGGTTTTTCCTTCCACTACTCTTTTACCTAAAGAAACGCACCACCACTCACCATTTTGTGTTTCAACTAAATCTCCATGTCCAATTGCTTGAATAGGATAATCACTTCCTAATTGTCTATGACTAAGCACTGGATTTATCATATCTGTAACATATGGTCCCATTAAAGAATCACTGTGATGCACAGAAAGAGCATGATATAAACCTGTACCTCCTTCAGATAACATTAACATATATTCTCCATTTATTCGGTATAAATGTGGACCTTCAGTATACGATGCATTATTTGCATGACCATAAGTCACTATTTTTCTTTCGCCTATTAATTTTTTCTTTTCCAAGTTTAATTGTTGTATCCAAATACCACATTGAGTTGGCCAAACTTGTTCTTCTATCCAAGTCATACCTGTGTAATAGCATTTTCCATCATCATCCCACATTAAAGAAGGGTCAATGCCTGGAGCATCTTTTATCCAAATTGGATCAGACCAAGGGCCAGCAGGGTCTTTTGCGGTTATATAAAAATTCCCTTCACATTCAACACACGTTGTTATTAAATAAAATAATCCTTTATGATATCTTATGGTAACTGCATACACTCCTTGCCTATCTTGTAAACCGCTAAGGTCAATTTGATTAGGGCGATGAATTCCATTTCCAATTTGCTCCCAATTCACCAAATCTTTACTGTGGTAAATTGGAATACCTGGATACCAAATAAATGTAGAGTTTACCAAATAATAATCGTTTCCCACTCTACAAATAGATGGATCAGGGTGATATCCTGATAAAATTGGATTTTGAAAAGTATTTGGAATGTCTTGACTTCTTACTATGATTGTTGCAAATAGTAGCATCATTATCCAAAAGATGCCCCCATTTTTTTTAAAAAATTTTCCTTTTTTATTCACTCCTTAAATTTAATACTAATTTACCTTTATAAACTGTAAAAAATCATTATTCTTAACAGCAATTATATATTCTTGACCCTTAATTTTGATTCTGGCTAAATCTTTCACATCACCTGAAGTAAAAAAGCCACTTTTTGTTGGAGGAATTGGCTTAAATGTTCCGTCTCCGTTTCCTTCAAAATAATAACCAAATCCTGCATCGTTTCTTGGAGTTTCAATTTCTGAAACATATAAATTTCCTGCAAAGGCAATATCTAAATTATTATCGTTATTAAAATCTTCTACCAATATTTGATTGATACTTGACAATTGCGCCTCTACAGGTAACGGATGCATTTTAAATTCTCCATTGTTGTTTTCTAAATAAATGCTTGCAAAAGATTTTACTTGGTAATGCAATGAATTTTCTAATTTCTCTTCAGAATAAACATCAACTAGAGTGGCTTCAGAAAAAGTTTCATAATTTTTAAATTTCTGCTTAATAGTTGGTATTTGCTGCGATGAACAAGAGCGACCTCTTACCGGGTATTTTTCACCTTCGCTATAATAACTTAATACAATATCTGAATGTTTATTATTATCAAA
Organism: Lutibacter holmesii; assembly: GCF_042679665.1. NCBI lineage: Bacteria > Pseudomonadati > Bacteroidota > Flavobacteriia > Flavobacteriales > Flavobacteriaceae > Lutibacter > Lutibacter holmesii. The sequence goes on along the minus strand of NZ_JBHTMV010000003.1, from coordinate 683,235 downwards.
ATCGTTCACATAAATATCAAAAGTTTCATTTTTATTTGCCTGATATTTATAGTTCATTCCATTATTTCCAACCACATAATCTAAATCTCCATCATTATCAAAATCGCCTTCATTAATGCTCCACCACCAGCCGGTAGTATCACTTAACAATCCTTTTTCCTCTGAAACATCTTTAAATCCGTTGTTTGTATTTTTAAATGCTTTTATAGGCATCCATTCACCAACAATTAAAATATCTAATCTTTTATCATTATCAAAATCAGTAATTACCGCGCTTGTAGCCATTCCTAAATTTAAAAATCCTTTAGCCAATTCTTTTGTTACATCTTTAAATTCAACTTTGTTTTGGGTGCTGTTATTTTGTAATAAATAAGTATTTGTAGGTGTTGGATATTTTCCTGGAACTTGACGCCCAAGTACTAATAAATCTTGTTTTCCATCATTATTAAAATCAATTGGATATGCTTTTGAGCCGCTTACAAACATAGTTGGCAATGCGTTTGTTGATTTTGAAAACGAACCTTTTCCATTGTTTACATACAAACGATCTTGTAACATTTCAGATTCAGGAGCAAATTCATATCCGCCGCTCACTACATACAAATCTTTATCACCATCTGCATCAGCATCAAAAAATAACGCACCAACGTCTTCACTAAACTTATCATTATTAAAAACTTCATTTGTTTGAAGCTCAAAACCATTATTTGTTTGCATATATAAACTTGCACTATGATCAAATGCACCTCCCACAAATAAATCATCTAAACCATCATTATTTACATCTGCAACTGCCACTGCTGGGCCAAATGCAGACATTTTATGAGGTAATAATACTTGCTTTAAAAAGTCATCGTATATATTTTCAATATGTTTATGTTTCGGTAAAAAGTTGCTGTTATCATCAACAAATAACTTAGTGCTTTCTTTTTCTTTTACTGTTTCAGCAATAGCTTCGCTTTGTTTTAATATTAATTGCTGATTTACCTTTACATTTGGTAAAATTTGAACGGTTCCATCTGTCCAAACAACTTTTAATTCATCAATTATTTTTGATTTATGAAGCCCAAAATGTAGTTGAGGTGCCACAGAAGATTGAAAACCTCTTGACAAGGTGAGTTCTTGCATTTGCGTTTTGTTATCTGTTTTAACGTACACTCTGTTTCCTAAACCAAATTTATTTTTTGAGTTCCCTTCAAAACGAATGGTTAAAAAGTTGTTGAAATTTGAGCTTGTATTTTCGTATACAGAAGCAACCTCATCAACATTATTGGTAATTATTTCTAAATCACCGTCATTGTCTAAATCAGCATAGGCAACACCGTGTGAAAAACCTTCATGTTTAATTCCCCATTGACTATTTACTTTTTCAAAGTTTAAATTTCCGTTATTCTTAAACATAAAATTATCTACTTTTTCTGAAGGAATTTTTAGACTTTTCTGCAAGTTTGTTAATCCTGAATTATCATTTTTTGTATAGGTATTAAAAAAATCTCTGTTATTTACTTCACGTCTAATTCCATTGGTAATAAATAAATCTTTATGCCCATCATTATCAAAATCGGCAAAAACGGGTCCCCAACTCCAATCTGTAGAAGAAGAACCTGTTAACCTTGAAATGTTTGAATACTGAGGAATTCCATCAACCAAAACACCCGAATTTAATTGCATGCAATTGTGCATGTATTGAAAATGAAAACCTGTAAATACTGTTTCCCAAAATAAATCAGGATTCATACTTGCCATATTTGCTTTTTGCCTTCTATTATTTCCGGCATCCATATCTGCTTGAAAAATATCTAAAAACCCATCATTATTAAAATCGGCAATATCTAAACCCATTCCGTAAAATGCACTGTGCGAAACGGCCTCTTTAATTACTTCTTTAAAAGTTCCATCTCCATTATTCAAATAAAAATAATCTGGAATACTGTAATCGCTTGATACATATAAATCTTGCCAACCATCATTATTTACATCTCCAACTGTTGCTCCGTACGAAAATCCATAGGTTTTTACACCTGCTTCTTTTGAAACATTTGTAAATGAATCTCCATCATTTCTGTATAATTTATCACAAGTAGCATTTGTAACATTTTTCATTCTATTTAAATAGGTGAAATTTGAAGTGTTCACATTTGAAATTGGATAATTTGCAACATATAAATCTAAATCTCCGTCATTATCATAGTCAAAAAATGTTCCTTGAGTTGAATTAGCACTGTCGTTAACTCCGTATTTTTTAGCTTGTTCAGTAAAGGTACCATCTCCGTTATTTATAAATAACTGGTTACTTCTTTGTTCAAAAATTCCTGAGACAGAACAGTAAATATCTAAAAACCCATCTCCATTTACATCAGCCATTGTTGTGCCTGTATACCATCTATTATCACCGCCAACACCTGCTGTGTTTGTTATATCTTCAAACTGTAGATTTCCTTTGTTTAAATATAATTTGTTTGTTGTTTGATTTCCTGTAAAATACACATCAATTAAACCATCATTATTAATATCACCTGTAGAAACACCTCCACCAGAATATATGGACGTATAATTGAAATAATTTAATGAATCATTTTCAACAATAGTATTGCTAAAGTGAATTCCTGTTGAAGAAGCTTTAAGAGGTTTAAATATTTTTGCTGAAGTAGTTGGTGTTTGGTTTTGGCAACTTACCAAAATTAGTACTAAAATAAAGAGTTGTAGGCGCTTTTGAAACATAAGAATGAAAGAAAAGTGTGTTTATTTATTTTAAAAAATCAAATTTGTTTTAAATAAAAAGCAACGTGTTTTACCACGTCGCTTTTCACCTGTTTTAATATGAAATCACCCTATTAATAACCAGGATTTTGATCAGCTGAAGTTAATGCAGCATTTAAATCAATTTCAGTTACTGGAATAGGAAATAAATCATTTTTAGAAGTATAACCAGTTCCTGCAAGTTCAGTTGAAGCTTTTCCCCAACGAACTAAATCCCAGAAACGTTGTCCTTCGTGGGCAAATTCTAAAAATTTCTCTTCAGCAATTGCATCTAACAAATCATCTCCTGATAATGATGCAGAAACATCATCTAAACCAGCTCTTTGTCTAACTTTATTCAATTCTATTATTGCTTTTCCATCTTGCCCGTCCATATTATAAGCTTCAGCTTGTAATAATAAAACTTCAGCATATCTTAACAATCTCCAGTTAGAAGAGTAGTTTAATTCTCTTACACCACCATCACTTGTATCTGAAGCTCTTGTAGCATATTTTATTCTAATTGCTCCATCATAACCATAAATAGCAATTGGGTTTCCATCTTCATCTTTACTTGTTACAGAACCACCAGCATCAATTAATTCTTGCTCAGTCATAATAGTTGCAGTTCTACGGCTATTCTCACCTGATGCCACAAATTTATCAATACATTTTGAAGAAGGATAGTTAAATCCCCAACCGTTTAGTAAACCTACTGGTGCAATATCAAACTCACCACGAGGTCCCATTAACTGAACATGTAAATTACTTTCCATTCTTCCTCCCCAGGCAACATTCCCCCAATCATAACCGTTTGTAGAAATAAATCCAATTTCTAAAAGAGATCCTATACCAAACTCTCCTTCAACAGACCAAACATCAGTCATTGTAGGTGCTAAATCGTAGTTTGGATTAGAAATTACGTCATTTAAATAAGGAATAGCTTCAGAATATTTTTTCTGAAAAACTAAAACTTTTCCCATTAAAGCTTGCGCTGCTGCTTTAGACACTCTAAAGTTTTGTGCTAAACCGGCTCTAGTTGGTAACCCTGCAATTGCTTCAGTTAAATCTGCTTCAATTTGCGCATGAACTTCAGCTCTTGTGCTTTTAGGAATGGCAAATGCTTCTGAACTTAATTCACTTGGATTTACCAAACGTAATGGTACATCACCCCACATTGTAGTTAATTCAAAATAACACCAAGCTCTCATAAATTTAGCTTCAGCCAATACAAATGCTTTATTTGATAATTCACTTGACTCAACATTTTCAATAATTGTATTTGCCAATGCAATGGTTCTATAATGTAAATTCCAAACACTTGTAATTGCTGCATTTGAAACGGAAACATTTGCATAATCATTAATTTCAACCAATGGAACTTGATCTGTAGCAGAACCTCCACCACAATTTACATCATCACCAGGTAACATTTTTACAAAGTACGCACTGCTCCAATCTTTAGCATAATTATATTGCATTAAATCATATAAACCAATTAAGGCTTGTTCTGCATTTTCCTCATTGTTAAAAAAAGTAGAGGCATCTAGTACTCCCACGGGAGGTATTTCAACAAAATCTTTACTACAAGATACACTTATAAAAAGTATAACTATTGTACTATATATTAATTTTTTCATATTTAAGTCTAATTATTTTTTATTAAAAGTCTACTGACAATCCAAACATTATTTCTCTTGGAATTGGATAAAAACCTCTATCTACTCCAATACTATTATCTGAAAAACTACCTGCTTCAGGATCTAAACCTGAGAATTTAGTAAATGTAAAGTAGTTATCCATAGAAATATACAATCTCAATTTTTTCAAATGAGCTTTCTCAATTAACTGATCTTTAAAAGTGTATCCTAATTGCATTTGTTTAATTCTCATATACGAACCATCTTCAACAACTAAATCTGATTGGTAAGCATCAATTGCATTTGCCGCTCCAGGCATTGAAGCAACATCTCCTGGTTGTGTCCATCTGTCGGTATACCAATTTACTGGCTTATTTGTGAACGGACGTGAAGGTTGGTGATATGCAGCTATAATTTCATTTCCTGAAACTCCTTGGAACATAAGGTTAAAATCGAAATTTTTAAAACCTAAATTAATGTTACCTCCATACGTTAAATCTGCGTGTGGAGACCCAATCATAGTTTTATCATTTGCAGTAATTCCATCAACACCATCAGTATCTACATAAATAGGCGCTCCTGTTACAGCATCAATACCATCAGTTTTGTAACCGTAGAAATACCATAATGGGTATCCTTCTTCAAATCTTGTAATTCCGTCTCCGTTTGAAGGAGAGCTTGCTCCTTGTAAAGGTGCTGGTACAATTACATCTGTCACTTCATTTTTTAAAGTAGACATATTAAAGTTAACTGCGTAACTAAATCCGCTTTCTAATGTATCATTCCAACCAACTTCAAATTCAAATCCTTTGTTAGAAACTGTACCACCATTAATAGCACCAACTGTTTGACCTAATGAAGGTGGAGCAATAATATTTCCGTTTGGAATAATTAAATCTCTTGTAGTTTTATTGTACCAATCTGCTCCAATATTTAATCTTGCATCAAAGGCTCTTAAATCTACACCAATATCAGTTTGTTCAGAACGTTCCCACGTTAAACTTGGGTTTGCTAAATCTCCTGGTGTTACACCTGTAATACCTTCGTATACAACTGAAGTAGAACCATCAACTGTTTGAAATACTTGAATATCTCCATTACCTGCTAAGTTCGCATCAGAACCATTTTGCCCCCAACTTGCACGTAATTTTAAATAATCAACTTTTCCGTCTTCATTCCAAAAATCTTCTTTAGACATTACCCAACCTGCAGAAACTGCTGGAAAATAACCACCTTTGTTAGACTCAGGGAATACACTTGAACTGTCATATCTTAAAGAACCTTCAAACATATATTTATTAGCATAATCATATGAAATTCTACCATAAACTGAATTCATATTTTTTTGATAAATACTTCCTCCAATTTTATCATTATCTCTATTTGTAAAGTCAAAATAAGCAAACTCATCAGATTCTTGAGCTACTTCGCTTCCTTGTAAAGAATAATAAGGATTTTTAATTTTTTCAGCTGAATAACCTAACAATCCTGTAATATTGTGTTCTCCAATTTGCTTGGTGTAATCAGCAAAATTTTCCCACAACCATCTTGAATTTCTACTAATTTCATCATTTAATGTAACTTGTGAGTTTTGCTCTTCAGAAGTTACATAATAAATTGGTGTCCAACTTGTATCTAAAGTATTTGATCTTTCGTACCCTAATCTTGATGTAAAGTTCAATCCTTCATATAATTTAAACTTTGCAAACACTGAAATAATAATTTTATCAGTATCAACTCCACCTCTATATAAATAGTTAGATGAACCTACAGGGTTCACTACTTCACCTGTTGAATATGTTGGATATCCGTAAACATTTCCGTTACTATCTGTCATTGCAGTTCCATTTGCAACACCTTCAGCTGCACGTGGAGGTAAATCACCTGTATAAATAACCGGAGTTAAAGGGTCAATTAACAACATACTATTTATAGGACTTCTATATGAATCATCTTGAGGTACCGTAGAACTACCAATATTTGTATATGTAATATTTGCACCAACTTGAAGCCATTCTTTTACATCACTTTTTAAATTTAAACGTGTTGTATATCTTTTAAAGTTAGTTTCTTCTCCAACTGTACCATCTTGATCTAAATATGATCCTGACAAGTAGTATGATAATTTCTCAGTTGCTCCAGAAAAACTTAAATCATATCGTTGAACAAAAGCGCTATTAAAAGTTTCGTCAATCCAATCAGTATCAATACCATTGTCAACTACTGTAGTTTGACCAGCTTCATTCATATACGTAACAAATTGATCGGCATTCATTAATTCCATTTTAGTATTCACAGATTGTGAACCTAAACTTGAGTTGAAACTAATTACAGATTCACCAATTCTACCTTGTTTTGTTGTAATAATTACAACACCATTTGCTCCCTCAGTACCATAAATTGCAGAAGAAGCGGCATCTTTCAACACTTCAATATTTGCAATATCAGAAGGTGCAATATTATCCATAGAACTAACTTTCATTCCATCAACAATATATAAAGGATCTGAATTTCCGTTAGAACCTGTTCCTCTAATTCTAACTTTTGCTCCTGAACCTGGAGCTCCTGAAGTAGAAACTACAGTTACACCAGAAACCCTACCTTGTAAAATTTGTTCAACACGTGGTGTTGAAACATTTTCAATTTCTTTAGAGTCTAAACTAGAAATTGCACCCGTTACTAAACTCTTCTTTTTAGTTCCGTACCCTACAACAACTACTTGCTCTAATACATCTGATTCTTCAATTAAAATAATTGGAATAACTGACTCGCCATTCACATTCACTTCTTGTGTACCGTACCCCATAAAGGTAACCACTAAAACAGCATCTCCAGCAACATTGTCTAAAGAATAGTTTCCATCAAAATCTGTAGTTGTCCCATTTGAGGTGCCTTTTACAACTATACTTGCTCCTGGCAATGGGCCATTTGCATCAGACACTGTCCCGGAAATACTTTGCGCTTGTGCAACCGCACCCAGCAACAGCATCCCAAGAAAAAAGATGTTTTTTAAAATTTGAATTTTCATAAATATTTGGTTTAATTATTTTTGATATTGTTTGAAGGTGTTCTAAATCACTTCAATACAATCACAAAGCTATACGAGATGTTAAAAATTTGTTAATCAATTTTTGTCAAATTTTTATATATTTACGACAATATTCAACACAAGTTGGTTAAAATTTCACACAAATTTTATGATTGATAATGCACACAGAGAAATAACACGGTTAATTCCTGAAGATAGCTTTTTAGTTGAAGAGCGTATAAAAGATGATTTTGATTTTCCAATTCATTTTCATCCTGAGTATGAATTAAACTTTATATATCGCGGTAAAGGCGTACGAAGAATTATTGGTGACCACTCTGAAGAAATTGAAGATTTAGAACTAGTACTTGTGGGGCCAAATGTTGTACACGGTTGGGAATTGCATAAATGTTCTTGTAAAGAAATTTATGAAATAACGGTACATATTCATGATGATTTACTCAATGAAAAAACCTTATCTCGAAAAATTTTTAAACCTATTAAAGACATGTTTAATAGGGCAAAACACGGAATTTTGTTTTCAAAAGAAACGACTATGCAAATGATGCCAAGATTAATGGCATTGCCACGTGTTACAGGAATTAAATATTACTTAGAGTTTATTTCAATTTTAGACGACTTGGCAAAAACTGAAGACCAGCGATTATTATCTAATTCTTGTGTTGAAAAAATTGATTTTCAAAACAGTGATAAAATTAAAAAAGTATACGATTATATTCAAGAGAACTTTAGCAAAACAATTACCCTAAGTGAAATTTCGGAATTGGTAAATATGAGTCCGGTTTCATTTAACAGGTTTATTAAAAAAAGAACAGGAAAAACCTTTGTAACCTACATAAACCACACAAGAATTAGTTTTGCTGCACGTTGGTTATTAGAAACCGACTTAAGTATTGGTGAAATAAGTTTTATGTGCGGATTTAATAATATAGCCAACTTTAATAGGCTTTTCAAAAAAGAAAAAAAATGCACACCTAAAGAATTTAGAAATGAATTTGTAGGTACTAAAAGAGTATTGTAAAAAGTAAAAACTCCTGTAAAATTAATACAGGAGCTTTTATCAAACACAACTTAAAAACAGAAATATAACTTATCCCATTATTACTTGAATGGTATGTTCTTTTCCTTTTTCTAAAATAGGAACTATAATACCTTCAATTTCTTTACCGTTTACTATTAATTTTTCTACACCTTTACTAATATGCTTTGGATTTGTTACCTCAATTTTATAGGTAGCACCTCTAAATTCTCTTGTCATTTTAAAACCATCCCATTTTGAAGGAATACAAGGGTTGATAGAAAGCCCATCATAATCTGGTTTTACTCCTAAAATATATTGTGTAATTGCATAAAAATTCCAAGATGCCGTTCCTGAAAGCCATGAATTTTTAGCTTCACCAGGTTTAAAAGCTTCTTTACCAGCAATCATTTGACAGTATACATACGGCTCAACTTTATGCAATTCTGAAATATCTTCTAAATAGCTTGGCGCAATTTTAGCATAATAATCGTACGCTTCATCTCCACGTCCAATCATTGTTTCACCAATCATAATCCAAGGGTTGTTGTGGCAAAATATACCTCCATTTTCTTTATACCCGGCAGGATATGTAGAAATTTCTCCGTACTCAATATAATATTTTGTAAACGCCGGACTGTTCAAAACAATTCCGTATTCACAATCTAAATGCTCTTTTACTGAATTTAAAGACTTTTCAACTAAACCGTCGTCTTTTCCAATTTCAGCCATAGCACACCAACCTTGTGACTCAATAAAGATTTTTCCTTCTTCATTTTCGTTTGATCCTATTTTTTTACCGTAATAATCATACGCTCTTAAATACCAATCACCATCCCAACCGTGTTCTTTAACGGCTTCAATCATATTATTTACGTGTACTTCAGCTTCAGCAGCTTCTTCGTTTTTTCCAACACGTTTGCATAATTTCACGTATTCTTTACCGTACATTACAAATAAACCGGCTATCATTAAAGACTCAGCAGTATCACCTTTTTTATTTCCTGTTGTTTGGAAAGATTCATTTGGATCGTTTGAAAAACAGTTTAAGTTTAAACAATCATTCCAATCGGCACGGCCAATTAAAGGCAATTTATGAGGACCTAAATTATTTACAACATGGTAAAATGATGCTTTTAAGTGATCAAAATGTGGCTTTGCTCTAGAAACATCATTATCAAAAGGAACCATTTCATCTAACAACGAAAAATCGCCCGTTTCTTTAATATATTCTGAAGTTGATAAAATTAACCAAAGTGGATCATCGTTAAAATCTCCTCCAATAGCAGCATTTCCTTTTTTAGTTAATGGTTGGTATTGGTGGTAACAAGAACCATCTTCAAACTGAGTAGAAGCAATATCAAAAATACGTTCTCTCGCTCTTTCAGGAATTTGATGTACAAACCCAATTAAATCTTGGTTTGAATCACGAAATCCCATTCCACGTCCAATCCCAGACTCAAAAAAGGAAGCGGAACGAGACATATTAAATGTTACCATACATTGGTATTGATTCCAAATATTTACCATTCTGTCAAGCTTATCTTCACCAGATTGGATATTTATTTTTCCTAATAAATTGTCCCAATACAATCTTAAATCATGATAAGCTGCGTTTACTTTTTCTACCGTATCAAACTTGGCAATCATTTCCTTTGCAGGCTTTTTATTAATTACCAATTTACTTTCCCACTTATCATCTTCATCTACCTCAACATAACCCAACATAAAAACAAAATCTTTTTGTTCTCCTGGCTGTAATTCAATTTCAATATAATGTGAAGCTATTGGAGACCAACCGTGCGCAATAGTATTTTTTGATTTTCCTTCATTTACTACATCTGGATTATCAAAACCATTGTACAAGCCAACAAATGATTCTCTATCGGTATCAAAACCATTTATTGCTTGGTTTACAGCATAAAATGAATAATGATTTCTACGTTCTTTAAACTCTGTTTTGTGGTAAATTACAGCGTCTTCAACTTCAACTTCACCAGTATTAAAATTACGCTGAAAATTAGTCATATCATCTTCAGCATTCCAAAGTGCAAATTCAATAAATGAGAATAATTTTATTTTTTTTACTTCAGAAGAAGTGTTTTTTACACTTACTTTTTGAATTTCGCCCCAAAAACCAAGTGGTATAAATTGAAGCACCTCCGTTTCAATTCCGTTTTTTGCACCTTTAAATTTGGTATAACTCATACCGTGACGGCATTCATAACTATCCAACTCCGTTTTCACAGGTTTCCACCCTGGAGACCAAATAGTATCACCATCTTTTATATAGAAATATTTTCCACCATCATCAACAGGTACATTATTGTATCTGTAACGTGTTAAACGTCTAAATTTAGCATCTTTATAAAATGTATAACCTCCACCTGTGTTTGAAGTTAAAGAGAAAAAATCTTCATTCCCTAAATAGTTAATCCAAGGATATGGTGTTTTGGGGTTTGTAATCACATATTCCCTTTTTGCATCGTCAAAATATCCGTATTTCATGTGTTTGTTATTTATTTATAGTTTTTGAGATTAAAATAATTATGCTGGTTAAACAATTTTAAATTTTAACTCAAAAACTAACTTGTTGGTTTATTTTTATGAACTTTAATTGTATGCTTCAAAATTAAATAAGCCTCTAAATATAATTTGATACTATATTGTCAATTTCCAAAAGATTCTTTTCTAAGTTTTTCTAAATTGATAAATTTTATTCCTAAAATGTAATTATTATATTAATAACTAACTAGTTACAACTTTACCAAATTTACACCCACTAAAAAACCACAATTTCTACAGAATTATATTACTATTTATTTTCAACCATTTTTAAACCTAATCCCTCTCCATAACCTACATTTGGGAAACTGTTTTTATATAAACTATTTTCTAAAAATACATTTAATGCCTTTTGTACTTTTTCAATATTTGGCCTGTTTTCTCTCATTTTTTTATATGAGGACCTATCGCTTTTAGCGTAATTTGTAATTAAAAAGTAATCTTCTGGCTGTTCAAAATTCATTATTCCTTTTGTGTTGTTCATTTTTTTATACGGCCAAAAACACCAATTTACAGCATGTTTATCAAGCAACAACCTAAAATCAAGCACCCATTCATCTGTATTTTCTCCAGTTTCACCAATATAAATTGGCACATTGTGTTTACTTCTAAAGTCTAAATACTTTTGAATTGCCTCTTGATTTACATCAAACCAATATTTATGAAATTCATACACAACATTGTCATCTACCAATGTTTCAAAAACATTAAAATCACCGCTCCAATTTGACCCGTTTAAAAATATCATATGCATTTTATCTACCGCACGAATTTCTTTAATTATTCTATTATACAATAAATACAGCTCATGATTTAAAGCCGTTAACTCATTATTAAAATAATGCGCAATGGGTTCATTTACCAAATCATAGCCAATAATAATTGGTTCATCTTTATATTTTTTTGCAATATCTACCCATATTTTAGTCATTAAATCTTGAGATGATTTACTTTTAAATAAATAAGGGTAGCCATAACTATCATCAATATTATCACCAGTTTGCCCACCTGGAGCACAATGCATATCTAAAAGAATATATAATTGTTCTTCTTTACACCATTTCACTAATTTGTCTACATATTTAAAACCTGCATTTCTTTCACCCATATACAAATCATTGGTAAACATTTTATAATGAAACGGTAGCCTTACATGGTTTACTCCAATTCTTTTTAAATATTTAATATCTTCATGAGTAATGTAATTTGTTAAAAAACCATTCCAAAACACTTGCAAACTATCTGGACCAACCAATTCATACAGCAATTCATCTATTTTGCGAGGTGAATTTACCTGCTCCATTTTAAACATATATCCTTCAGGTACTAACCAATTTCCTAAATTAGTTCCCTTTAACAGTAGTTCATTTCCCTTATCATCAACCAATTTTGACCCTTTAGTTTTTATAAAACTAAGTGTGTTTTGTGATTTATTATCAATTGGTTCAGCTACTTTGCTTTGGCAAGAATAGCCAATTATACAAAGTACAAATACAGAAAAGAAAACTAGATATTGTTTCATTTTATATATATTAATTTGAAGCGCTTTTAGTATCGTAAAAGTTTTTCAACACATAAAAAGCTTTTTTCTTTTTTCCATCTTCAGAAATTAATCCCTTTCTATTGTATCCATCTTGAATTTTAGGTAACATTCTTCTTGGAGATCTAAAATCAACCAATATCCAAGGTGAAAAACCTTGTAATTGTTCTATTCCTTCTAACATTTTTAATGTTTGAATGTATACATCTTCTTGGAATTCTTCTGACCATCGTGTTAATTTATCGCCATGAAAACCAATTTTTGCTCCTGCACCAAATTCAGAAATTAACACTGGTTTATTTTGTAAAATCTTCCAACTAATTTGACCACACTTTTCAGGCAAACCATCATACCAACCTACATACTGATTGAAACTTAAAACGTCAACCACATTTGCAAACTCATCATTTATAGTTCTAATTGTTGGATCTCCATTGTAATCACTTTGTTCTAATGCAGCACTAATTAATCTTGTAGGATCTAATTCACGTGTATGAGCTGCTAATTTTTTTAGGAAAATAAGACGTGGTTCACTAGTTGGCGTTTCATTTGCCATAGACCAAATAATTACAGATGCTCTATTTTTGTCACGATTTATAACTTCAGACAATTGATTTTCTGCATTGTTATACGTAGCTTCATTTTCCCAAGAAATAGTCCAATACACCGGGTTTTCTTCCCAAACTAAAATTCCCATTTTATCAGCCAAACGCAACATATGTTCGTTATGCGGGTAATGCGCCAAACGCACATAATTACATCCTAATTCCTTTGCCCAATTTAACAATTGCTGTGCATCTTCAATTGTACTTCCTCTTCCACCAGTTATTGGACTTTCTTCATGAATAGATATGCCCCTTAAAAAAATACTTTCATCATTCAATAAAATTTCTTTTCCTTTTGTTTTTATGGTTCTAAAACCAATTTGATCGGTAATTTTATCATTTACACTTTTAATATTTACTTGGTATAAATGCGGGTTTTTAGTATCCCAATATTGAATTTTTTTTGAATTCATTTCAAAAACAGCAACTCCTTCAGCATTTGAAATTATGGTTTTACTTAATTTAAGCTCAGGAATGTCAATTTGAATTTCTTTTTTAGCAATTTCTGTTCCATTCAATTTAACATACCCTTTAATTTGGTTTTTGTTTTCTGGATTTAACTGAATGGTATAATTTTCAATAAAATTGTTTGAAACCTCAACTAGCTTTACATCTCTTGTAATTCCTCCATAATTCCACCAATCTGTATTCAGTGTTGGCACACCTTCTTTTTTTCTTTTATTGTCAACTTTTACAACTATAAAATTGTCTTTGTCTTTTAATAAATTAGTTACTTCAAAATTAAACGGAGTAAAACCACCAATATGCTTTCCTAATTTCTTTCCATTAAAATACACATCGGCTTCATAATTAACTGCTTCAAAATATACAAAAACACGATGCTGGTTTTCTGACTTCTTATAATCGAAAGACTTTTTATACCAAACGGTTCCTTCGTAATAGTATAAATTTTCTTTTTGCGTATTCCAATCACTTGGCACTTGAATACTGTCTGAAATATCAAAATCATATTCAATTAAATCAGATTTACTTTTTGGTTTTGCATTTAAAAAAAATGCGCCATTTCCCGGGTTTTCCTGATCTTCAAAAGCCTCTAACCTATAATTATAAAAACCATTCTCATACGGATCTACAATGTAATTCCATTGTCCATTTAAGCTTGTTGTAGCTCGGTTATACACATTTACTATTAAATGTTCTTGAGCTGCTAATTGGCTGCTAACTATAAGCACCATTAGAAATACTATGATTTTTATTTTATGCATTGATTTGCTTTTTATTGTTTCTTATTTGCTTTGTAAATGAATAGTTTGAACTGCTCTAGGTTCAATTTGCATTGTAAAAGTTTTCGTTTCCAATGTTATTGTTAATTCATAAGCCTTCTCATTTTTGTTGAAAACAACAACAGCAATGGAGCCATCAGTGTTTTTTGCCGCGGTATAAATAACTCCATCAATAGCTTCACCTTCTAATCCAATTCTTAGGGCATTTGGACGGATAAACTTACTAAAGTGACTTAGTAAATAATAAAGTGGCGTGTATATTACTTCATCAGTCACTGGATTTATAAGGACTGGTGCGCTATTAAAATTGTTGTAAGGATTTGGTTGCCCTTTATGGCTAAGAATACTACACCATTCAACATATCCTTGCGTTCCGTGATTTAAATCTGTAATTATATCATAAGCGTACGTCTCAAAAGGCACAAAAGTACCAGCATAGTCTGTACTTGCTCTCCAATATTGACCAATAGGTTCATTAGCATCAATATCTATACTTGATTCAGAATGAATCATTGCTTTGTTTGGCCAAGTTTTTTGCAACGTATCTAATTGCTTAGCATAATAGTTATTGTTTTTTAATTCGGAATTTGTATACCAGTGAAACGCAGTTCCCCAAGCGTATTTTGAAGCTTCAGGCTCTAAATAAGTTGCCGATACATAATTATTCATTGTTGACTTATTATGATCGTAAATTAAAACACGTAAACCTGCTTCCAAATTATCAACATTTAAATGACCATCTTTTACAAGTTGCGGACCAAGGTGATCTCTTAAAAAGTCTCTTCCTTGTTCTGGAGTAAATCCGTTACTATCCCATTGCGCATCATGTGCATGCAGCGGTTCATTTTGTGGTGTAATTGCCCACAATTTTATTCCTTTTTCAGCGTAAGCACTCACATATTTTGAAATGTATTCTGCCCAAAGACCGTAATATTTAGGTTGTAGAGTACCGTTTGTCATTTCAGAAGTTTCCCCTGTTTTCATCCACGATGGAGGACTCCAAGGAGAAGCTATAATTTTGAAATCTGCTCCTGGAATACTTGACGCCTCTAAAATCATTGGAATAAGATCATAACTTGGTTCAATTAATTCAATACCACGAACCTGATCATTTTCATCTCCAGAAAATCCTTTCATATCTTCCTCTATGCTAAACGTTGAAAGATCTTCATCTCCTTCCTCAACATAAGAATAGTGGTTGTTTGAATAATCACTACTGTTTATGTGTGTTCTTGTAAGTGTAAATCCTGCACCTTCCGTTGGACTAAACATTTTTGTTAAAACATTTTTACGTGCTGCAACAGGAATTGTAGCTAAATTCCACGCTGAAGATTCTGTAAATGAAGCTCCAAAACCATAATACTTTTGGTATTCCTTATCTGGAAAAAGCTGTAAAGCTACTTTTTCAACTTCTTTAGAAGATGTTTTAACTTCATCTATTGATAATAATTTTAAATTGTCACCAGCATGTGAAGTTTGGTAAACATCAAACTCATAATTTTCATACGCACTTTTAGGTGAACAACTAACAAATACAATACCTATAACTAATAATTGTACCCAAGTAATTTTCCTGTGAATAGGTTTATTTTCAACACTAAATAATCTCATTTTTTATATATATTTTAATATTATAGTACTAAGGTGTATAAGTAAGTCCTTTACATTTTTCAACCAGCTCTTTCACTTGTTTATGCGTAATTTCACCGTGCGTTATGTACGGATATTTAATTATTGGATGTTCAACCATAAAACCTTGGTATTCTCTTATTTCAGCCTCATCACCTTCGGTTACAATACCTCTAATCCAGTTTGGCATATATTCCAATAAAATTTCACGTGTTTGTTTATTGTTCCAATATTCTAAGAAAAAGGTATATTCATCAAACATTAAAGGCACTTGCTGAGTAGATTGTAAATTGATAGTTTCAGACAATTTAATATCTCTTGAAGAAGCTGCAGCAGCAACTACATATTCACCACTTTCAGCAATCCACATATTTCTTTTAGCATCATAATACGAAAAATCACGACGCTCTAATTCAAAAGAAACTTCTTTAGCTTCTCCTGGCGCTAGTTCAATTTTCACAAATTTCTTCAACTCTTTTTCAGGACGTTGTAAAGTGCTTTTTACATCTGAAACATAAATTTGCACCACTTCTTTTCCTGTAACTTTTCCCGTATTTTTTACAGTAACGCTCACTGTTAAACCATCTTCATCTGTAGTATTTTTTGAAGACACTTTTAAATTGCTATACTCAAAAGAAGTATAAGACAATCCATAACCGAATGGAAATAATGGCTCAATTTTACGTTCATCATAGTAACGATATCCAACAAAAATACGTTCGCCATATAGCACATCACCTTGCTCACCTGGGAAATTAAAAAATGCTGGTGTATCTTCTAAACGCATTGGAAATGTTTCTGCTAATTTTCCTGAAGGATTCACTTTTCCAAATAATACATCTGCAATTCCACCTGCTCCAGCTTGTCCGCCTAACCAAGTTTCTAATACTCCTGAAACATTGTTTAACCAAGGCATTGTTACAGCACTTCCATTGGTTAAAACAACAACCGTATTTTTTTGCACTGCACTAATTTCGCTAATTAATTTATTATGTGAAGGAGGCATATTTATATGCGTTCTATCAATTCCTTCTGATTCGTATTGAAGTGGTAAACCTGAAAATACCAACACAACATCTGCTTCAGCTGCCACTTTTTTCGCTTCTGAAATTAATGATACATCATTATCATCTGCTAAATTGTAACCTTGTGCATAAGTTATTTCAATACCTTTTCCATATTCATTTTTTACAATGTCTAAAATATTATCAAGTTTGGTTGGGCGCACTTGCGAACTTCCGTTTCCTTGGTAACGCGGTGCAGCCGCAAACTCACCAATAATAGCAACTTTTTTATATTTATCTTTTGAAATTGGCAATACATCATTTTCATTTTTTAACAACGTAGCTACTTCAGAAGTTACTTTTCTTGCAAAAGCGTGATCTTTTTCTACATTTAATTCTACGCCTTCTTTTTGAAGTGCTTTTGCTTTAAAAACTACCGTTAATATTTCTTTTACCAAGGCATCAACAACGGCAATATCTAATTCTCCATTTTTAACAGCTTCAACAGCAATGGCGTTATTTACAGGACTTACTTTAGGCATTTCTAAGTGCATTCCTGCTTTCATAGCAGCCACACGATCAATAACCGCAAACCAATCTGAAACTACAATTCCTTTAAAACCCCAATCTTTTTTTAAGATTTCAGTTAATAAATAAGGACTTTGTGTTCCATAAACTTCTTGCACTCTATTGTAACAAGCCATCACGGTCCAAGGTTGTGCTTTTTTCACTGCAATTTCAAAAGGTGTTAAATAAATTTCATGCAACGTACGATTGTCTAAATTTGAATTGTTATACATTCGCATAGTTTCAACATTATTTGCTGTAAAATGCTTTAATGAAGTTCCTACACCTTGACTTTGAACTCCGTTGATATAAGCAGCTCCCATTTCACCAGATAAAATTGGATCTTCAGAAAAATATTCAAAATTTCTTCCGCCTAAAACAGATCGTTTAATATTTACTCCCGGACCTAACAATACGCTAACACCTTGCGCTTGCGCTTCGTTTCCTAATGTTTGCCCAACTTTATACACCAAATCTACATCCCAAGTTGCTGCAAGTGCAGAAGCCGTAGGAAAACATGTTGCTAGTAATTGATCTCCATAACCTGGTTTATTTGTTGCTGGTGCACGGCGTAAACCGTGAGGACCATCAGACAACCAAATCCAAGGTATATTTAAGCGTTCAATAGGCATTGTGCTCCAATCATCACGACCAGAACACAATGCTATCTTCTCCTGAATAGTCAAATCAGAAACCAGCTTATTTATTTTACTTTCAAGTAATGCATCTTCTTTAGAAGTTTGTGCATTTAAATTCATAGCAAATAGCACTAAAAATGAAATTAATATTGTTTTTTTCATGGGTTATCCTTTAGATATTTATTTAAAAAATGAAATCTTCTATTTTAGAATAATTGATACTACTATTTTTAAAAACTAAGAAATAGGTTTTGAATTATTTTTATCTTCTATTGCAATTTCAGCTCTACGTTTCACTAAAGCTTCTTTAATTTCATGTGCGCGTTCTTCAGTAATATTATATTTCCAAATTAAAATAATAGCAATTAAAGCTGCGCCTATAGGTATAATAATATCTGCTAAACGTAAATTGGTTAATGTTTCAAATGATTGTACTTTTAAACTTTCATCAAAACCAACAAGTTGCAAAACAACACCACTTGTAAGCATTGCTAAAGCAGTCCCTAATTTTACCATCCACCAGTATACTGCACCAAACATTCCTTCGCGGCGTTCACCGTTCTTTAACTCATCTAAATCACAAACATCAGCAGTCATAGACATCATTAGCGTAAACAAACCTCCAATACCAAATGAAAGAAATGGAATTGGCACAAACATTAACCAAGGATTTCCTGGGT
Organism: Lutibacter holmesii; assembly: GCF_042679665.1. Taxonomy (NCBI): domain Bacteria; kingdom Pseudomonadati; phylum Bacteroidota; class Flavobacteriia; order Flavobacteriales; family Flavobacteriaceae; genus Lutibacter; species Lutibacter holmesii. Next base: position 664,317 of record NZ_JBHTMV010000003.1, on the reverse strand, counting down.
TAAAACCCCACCATTTTAAAACGTATCCAATAATTGAAATTAAAGTGGCCACAATAAAAGCTTTTCGTTTTCCAATTTTTTCGGAAATTCTAGTAACCACAGGAATTACTAAAAACATTGTAGCCAAGGCACTTACAGTTCCAAACCAAGCAGGCCACGAACCAGCTGCAACAGTATCACCTTGAAATAAATAATACACAATAATAAAAAATGAAAATTGTGCAATTGTTTGAAAACCATTAAAAATAAAAAAGGTTGCTCCACATAATTTTACAAACTGTTTATTTTTTACTGTTAATACAATTCCTTTGATAAATTCTTTTGTGTTTGCCGCTAATTCACTTGATGAAAGGTTTTTTAATTTACTTTTATCTACTTCCATTTCTTTATTGAACAGCGCTGGTAAAATTCCTAAAACCATACACAAACCACCTACCCAAATGGCCATTATTTTAGCTCCTTCAGGAGCGCTTTCAAATAATGATTGATCGTAAATAATTACCCAAAACCAAGGTGCAATTACCCAAGCCATTTGTCCCATAAATTGAGAAACAGCCATTAACCTAGTACGCTCATTATAATCGGGTGTCATTTCATAACCTAAGCCAATTAACGGCGTTGCAAAAATGGTATAGCCAATGTAAAAGAAAAGTGACACCACTAAAAAATAAAAGAAATTGTACATCTCAGAGTCTTCAGGATTTAATTGCCACATTATCATATATGCTACACCTGAAATAACGCTTCCAATAAAAATATAAGGTTTTCTTCTACCCCACTTAGATTTTGTGTTGTCTGAAATAAAACCCATTATTGGATCTGTAAGTGCATCCATAAAACGAGGCAATGCTCCCAACAAACCTGCTAAAACAGGATTCATTCCTAATGACATAACCAACACAACCATAAAAACACCTAAGGCTGCCGGAAATAATTGATTTGCTAAATGTCCCGAACCAAATGCTAATTTTTGTCCGAAAGGAACCATATCTTGTGGAGCAATTTTATAGTGTTTCATATTGTTTGGTTTTAATATTGTTTGCGGTTATTGTGTTACTTTAATAAGTGGTTTAAGCTCTAAAGTGTTGTTGTTTTTAAGAAAGTTATTCTTCTTTTTTATTAGCTATTGGAGGTGTAAGTACATCTGTCATTAATGCATTTTTATCTCCTTCATATGTTTTTGTAATTGCTTGTCCGTTTCTTGTAATTCCTTCAAAAACACCTGCATCAACCAGTTCCCACAAAGCAAATTTTGCCTCTCCTTTTAGGTTTATCAACCCAAAATGATTTTCTGAACCTAACGGATTTTCAGCATCTTTCCATTGCTCATCAAACGCTTCAAAATAAAAACATGAAATTTTTTCAGTGTTTGTCCATTCTCTTAAAAGCTTATAATACAATCCTGCTTTGTATTCATCAGCCGCTTTTGAACCATCTTTTCCATAATGACCGTTAGATATTGTTGTCCACCCAGATTCTCCTATATGAATTGTTTTTGTTGAATCAACACTTTTTACATACTTAGAAACATTTTTATAATTTGTTTTTGCAAAATTTAAGGCTCTAAGCATTGCTGCATCAATTTTTTCAACAGCTGAAAGTTCAATTTCATTTTCTGGAACCACCCAAAATTGAGGATTGTAATACGAATTATGCATAGCGTATGAATGCATTGAGACATAATCTACAGCTTTAATTAAAGCTTCTAAATCTTTTGTTTGATAACTTGGATCTCCTCCACCCCACGACGCAAAATCATCAGAACTTGTAACCCATAAATCTGTAGGAAGTTTACCTGATTTTTTTAAATCTTGTAAATAGTTTACCCATTTTAAAATTACGCTAGATTGTACATAATAACTTGTTGCCCATTTCACCATAGCTTCATTACCAACAGCAATTATTTTTACAATTTCTGGGTACTTATTTGCCAATTCAACAGCAGTATTAATTTCAATGGCATTTCGCTCACTTTCTTTATCATGATTTGGCTCTAATTCTGTCCAAGCATTTTCACAATCAATCCAAGCGCCTAACATAACGTACATTTCAAAATTTGCATCGGCTGCTTTCAATTGTTTAATTGCTTCTAATAAATTTGAAGCTTGCTCTAAATGAACATTGTAAGTTCTTAAAACTTTGATATTCATTGCAGACAAAATTTTCATATCTTCTTTCAACTCTGAAATAGTAGGCTGAACATCTCTGGTTATTTCTCTGTAACCACCATATGAAATTGCTAAGTATTCAGGATTTCCTAAAATATCAGCGGCTGTTATATTTGATATTGCTTTTGGTTGTTCAACACAAGAAATAAGTATTGCTAAAACACCAATACAAATTCCTTTTCTTATTAAATTCATCATCACTTTTACTGTTTATAATACACTTGTTTATTTTGTACTTTTTGAGAACTACTTCCTATTTGAAGTTCAAACTCTCCCTCTTCAATTGTCCAATTATTATCCATTCCAATAAATTTCAAATCTGAAGGTTTTATTGTAAACTCAACAGTTTTAGTTTCATTAGGTTGAAGGCTTATTTTTTTAAATCGAATTAGTCTCTTTGAATCAGGTGCTACTGATGCTACAATATCTTTTGCATACAATTGCACTACCTCTTTACCTTGATTTTTTCCAGTGTTTTTAACAGTTACTGAAACTTTAAGGGTTTCATTTTTTGAAAGTGTATCTTTTTGAAGTTTATAATTTGAATACTCAAAAGTGGTATACGAAAGTCCGTACCCAAATTCAAACTGTGTATAAAACCCATCATATCCCCAATTTACATCTCGTATATCTGCTTTTTTATGATAATACGTAACCGTATTTCCAGAGTACATTGGGTATGTGTAAGGTAATTTTCCACTTGGATTTATGTTTCCAAACAATACATCTGAAATTACACGTCCACCTTCTTGACCAGGATAATAGCCCATAATAATTCCATTAGTTAATGGTTCTATTTCTCTAATAATTCTTGGGCGACCTTGCAACATTACCAAAATAATTGGTTTGTTATAAACTGCTAACTTTTTTACCAGTTCTTGTTGTGCTTCTGGCAAGTCTAATTCATTAATGTCTGAAGGCTTTTCTGAAGCAGGTAACTCTCCAACACATACCACAATATAATCGGCATTTTTAGCTTTAGAAACTGCTTTTGAAGTATTGATGTCTTCTGTATAATTGGTTCCTTCAACATAGGTTACATTTTCAGCACCAACTTCTTTTTCAATAGCCTTTAAAACCGTAAGCTTTGTAGGATCGTTGTATTTTGTTTCTTGCCCTAAAAATGTTCTAGACCAAGCTCCATTTAACAAATTCATAGAGTTTGCTCCGTAGCCAGTTACCAATATTTTTTTGTTCTTTTTTAAAGGTAAAATCTCATTTTCATTTTTTAATAAAGTAATTGCTTCACTTGCTATATTGTAATTTTCTTCAATATGCTTTTCACTTCCTAAATCAGGAAAATCTTGTGGGTTGCTGTAAGGGTTTTCAAATAAATTTAATTGAAATTTAAGCCTTAAAATACGTGTAACGGCATCATCAATTCTATCCATTGAAATTTCATTGTTTTCAACCAAATCAACAATATAATCTACAACATCAATATCGTACGGATTCATTAACATATCTAACCCGGCATTGATAGCCATTTTGGTAGCTTCGCGTTTATTTTTAGTTATTTCGTGTGCTTCAATTAAAAATTCAACATCACTAAAATCTGAAATTACAACACCTTTAAAATTTAATTCACCTTTTAAAATAGTTGTGATATATTCTTTATTAATGTGACAAGGAATTCCGTTTACGGCGTTAGAACTAATCATTACTCCCATTGCACCAGCATCAATTGCTTTTTGAAATGGTGGTAAAAAATACTGATGTAAACTATTTTTTGGAATTATTGCATTTGCTCTGTCTTTACCATTTCTACCGGCTCCATATCCAATAAAGTGCTTTAAACAAACTGCTGAACTTGTAGTATTAGAAAGTGTTTCGCCTTGTGATCCTTTTATATATGCATTTCCAATTTCAGAAATTAAATACGGATCTTCTCCAAAACTTTCTGAAATTCTTCCCCACAACGGATTCATAGCTACATCAATATTTGGATTGAAATTCCAAGGTAAAGATGCTGCTCTTGACTCATAAGCTGTTATTTGTCCATTTTTTTCAGAAAGCACTCTATTCCAAGTGGCTGCAACAGCAATTTGATGCGGAAAAAGCACTGAATTTTTCACATAATTTGCTCCGTGAATATTATCAATACCATACAATACAGGAATTCCTAATCGAGTGTTGTTCATGGCAGAATCTTGTATTTTTTTTACAATTTTATACCAATCTTCAGTACCTGCTAAATATTGCGGTGTATTATGAATTGAACCAATTGCATAGTCACTAATAAACTTTTGAAATTTCTTATGATCAAAAACAGTACTATCACGTTTATCCCAATAATCGCCTGTTAACAAAGAAGGCAAACCAACATTTAGCATTTGTCCTGCCTTTTCTTTTAAGGTCATTTTGCTAAGGACCTCTTGAATTTTTAATTCTATTTCTTGATTGGTATTTGTTGAATTTTTGGCAACTTTATTGCTATTATTACAACTAACCATTAATAAGACAACAAAAATTAATAGGAGTTTTTTTAAATGCATACGGAACAAATCTTTGTGTTTTTCTTAAATTATACGTTTTAATAAGCTCCTGAAGAATATGTTAACTCGTAGCTATGCGTGTAAATTTCAAACACTACGCCAAACGGATCTTCAACATACACCATTTTAAAAGGCTTTTCATTAGGGTAATATTCTCTAATTGGCATTCGTTGTTTCCCACCAAATGCAACAATTTTATCAACTAAATTTTCAATATCTGGATCTTGTACACAAAAGTGAAACAACCCTGTTTTAAAAGGTGAAAACTCTGGTTTTTCACTACTCATATTTGGAAAAGAAAACAACTCAACACCTATTCCATCTGAAGTTGACATGTGTGCAATTTCAAAGGTTTCCCAAGCTTCACCAAAAACATCAATACACATTTGACCTATAGCTGTTTCTCTTTCTTTTTTCACTTCTGAAGGTTGCATAATTACATACCAACCCATAACTTCTTGATAAAACTGTACTGCTTTATGAATATCTGGAACAGTAATTCCTATGTGTGAAAACGACCTTGGATAATTATTTTCTTTCATGATTTTTACTTTTTTTACTTAATTTGAACTACAATTTTTTCAATTTCGCCACTTCTTGAAAATATTTTTTCACTAATAACACTATCAATTACTTGACCTTCAATTTCTATTGTATCACCATTTTTAGTTGTCAATTGAATTGCATTTTTTGCGCCTAGTTTATAAATCACAGGGATTTGGCAATAGGTAAAACAAAGTGAATCTTTTTCTAACTTTATTTCTTTTACAGTTTTATCAATTGCAGTGTATTTAAAGTTTTTTGAAGTCTTTAAAAATTCGTCTTTACGTAATAAACTTGGTTTAAATTGTAATTCACCATTTTCAACTACTACACCTAATTCTCCAAATCTGCTTAACACATCTTCTTTTACTTGACCTGTCATTCCTGGTTGTTGTGCTCCTTTACCACCTGGAGTATGTGAGTAAGGATCTGTAGGAATTGCTCCATATAATTCAGGTGATTTATGTACTCCAATTCCTTCATTTATTTCGTAATAATGTTCTAATAACCTACCAATAGTTTCAGCACTTTCATTATCATGCATTGCTTTTAAAGAACACTCTTGCACAGCCAAAACAAGTTTTGAAACCATATGCCAATAAATAGAACCTAAACCTTCATAGCCAAAAAATGTACCTGACCTTCCGGTAAATGATTTATGATCAAAAATTTCTTCAAAAACATCTAATAACAGATTTTTATCTTCTGCAATAAGTTCTTGATATTGATGTTGAGGCAACAATGCTAAAGCTGCTTTTAAACTATCTGCATTGTTAAAATTACCATTGAAATGGAAATTCCCTAATAAGTCTTTTTCAATAATTTGCTTATTTCCGTCTTTTAATAATTGTTTTACCAACTTAGATTTCTCAATTTTTTGGGCAGAAATATTGTTCTTATCAACAAATCTAGACAAGGTTTTATTTGGGTATAAAATGTAACTGTACTGGTCTTCTCTGTACAATGCACTCTTTTTTAAACCATCTAATAAAGCCAAGCTTTCTACTGAAGAAAGGTATCCTGAACTTAACACAGCCACTTGACCTTCTAACATTTCAGATAAGTACGAAATAGACACTTCGTTCTCGTTTTCTACCGTCATTAAATTGTAAGAATGATACAAATTATCTGCTCTTTTATTGGCTTTAATTGTATGCTCTAAAAACTTTTTAGTTAGTTCACAAAAGTGTATAAGTTCTTTTTTATAGATGCTTTTTTTAGAACCCGAATAGCCATTTTTGTAAATAAGTGATCTGTATGTACTGCCCGCATTTCCAACACCGTCTAATACACTTTTTCTATCTTCATCAGAAATTTTACCGTCAAGTATGTGTTCGTGTTTTTCAAAAGTTTGAACAACCTCATCAAAAAATTGTTTTATTTCTTCTGAAACTAACACTAAGTTCATATCATTATTTGCAACAACCTCTTCAAAGAAGGTTAAAAAGCGTCTTAAATAATACAAAGTAACCATAGAAACACCGTTTCCAACCAATGCGTTGTTGGCATCATTCCACTCAGGGCGTTGGGTGTTTAACCAAATTCCTCCTTCAGGAATAAAATTGGAAATCTTTGCCAAAACAGTAGCCATTATTTTTTCAATAAAGTTTACTTTATGAATTGAAAAACTTTCATCTTTTAGCAAAGCACCATCTGCACCTAATTCTTCTTTATTCTCATTTATTTTTGCATCTAACGCTGCATCAAAGTCAATGGTATCTTTAGGGTTTTCTAAAATCTTGGTATAACTTTTAATTTTGTAAGGCACGTTTGCATACACAAATAATTCTTGGTTAAAATAGGTTCCCAATTTATTTGGGTAATATTTTTCAATAAACTCTAAGAATTTTAGCAAATAAATTATTTGATGATCTCCCCAATATCCAATATACGACCAAGGATCATCTGGTTCAATTGTTTCCCAATCAAAACCATCTTTTGTAACTCTGTACGGATTGTAGCCATCAAAAGTAGTAGCATTTAAAAACTTAGCAATCATACTTTCAATAAACGCCGGATATGAATGCGCTAAGGCTTCCCAATTTTGAAAAATATCTCTCCAGTTTCCTTCGTAATCTAATATTTTAGAGCCATCAACTTCACTTCTAGTATTTATTGAAAATTTATTCCAAGGTCTACTAGGATCACCGTGTCTACGACTAAATTTTAATGGCATATATTCAAAACAAAGACGCTTAAAGTTTTTATCTGCATCTTTTTTTGCCAATTCTTTCAACTCAATTAAAGAAAATTTAGCTGGTAATTGTTGAATTACGGCTTCTTTTTCTTTCCAAACATTTTTGTTGGCTTTTTTAATGTATTTATCAAAATCATCTTTTTCAATTTCGTAATTATCATCAAAAATTCCACCTCTCATAATATTGAAAAGTGTGTTTGAAAAATGTCTTGTATTTTGAAGCTTATCAGCTGTTAGTTGCAATCCGTCTGCGTTTCCTGTCAACTCAATTAATTGCTTTGTTCCTTCTTCAATATCATTTTGTACAGTTGCAATTAAATCTTGTTCATTTTTTATGGTTTCTTTAATTTCAGTAATTTGAACTATTGATTTGTTTACATCAGCAACTAAAATCCATTCTTTATTTGAAGTAGGTTCTAAACTAATATCTGCAGCAATGAAATAAGCTCCTTTTTCGGCTTTCATATCAACTTCTTGTTCCAATTTCGCTCCTTTTCTAAAAGCATTTAATTGCAACGACGAGATTAAATATGTTGGATTTTCTAATCCTTTAGACCAAACAATATTTGCTTTTAAAGCTTCACTTGGCTCAGCTTTATCAACAATAATTGCACTTAAAGCATAAATTCCTAAACCTGTATCTGTTTCTAACTCACTTTTCTTGTAAGCATCAACCAAATTACTTGATGCGTTCTGAAAGTCAGAGGAAATTCCGTAAGGAATAATATTTTGAATTCCGTCTAATACGGTTACTTTAATTGTTTTATTTGAGTTATTTACCAATGTTGATTTTTTTACAAAACCAAAACGATCACTTGAATTCCATTGATAGTTGAATGTAACACCTAAATCGTGGTTAATTTCTTCAAAAACCACTTTATTTCCACAGCTATTTTTATATAAATTTCGACTGATTTTATACACACCTTCATACCTATTTGAAAACGGTTCCCATAAAAACGTTTTATCATTTATATGAATTTGAAATAGTGTTTTACTACCAGTAATTTCAGCCGATTCTGTAATTTTATCATCCGTATAATATGGGAATAATGCGTAATTACTATTTTTTCTACCTGCTGATAAACCGCCGTTACTAGAAATAAACATCCAATGATTTGAATGACTAACTATGCTCATAAAGAAAGGTCTCATATCATTTACATTCGAAATTTTATAAAAACTTTCATTTCCTATTTCAACCAGTTTTCCAGTGATTTCGTTTACTTCAAAAGAAGCTTCTTTATCTCCTATATACATTGATTTTTCTTTAATTGTTGTGCCTAAAATTTTATTATAACCTCTTAATAAGAGGCTTTACATCTTTATTATTAATTTACTTTAAACGGAATATTTGCTGTTGCGGCATGCATATTTCCATCTGCTGCATAGCCAAATAATCTATAATTTCCCTTTTCTGTTGGTGCATTAAATTGTAATTCTCCTTCATTTTCACTCAACACTTTAATTTCATAAGCTTTTGGTCTATTTTCAAAATCTCCACCGTCTTTTAAATCGGTACTTTCTGGTAAAACTTCCCAACGATATTGAATTGTATCCTTTTCAGGATCTGTTATTTTTAAACTAGCTTGCATTAGTTCACCTGTTTGTACCATCACATTATCATAGGCTGTTTTACCGTTTACTGTAAAAGATTGTACTTGTGGCGCTCTATTTTTAGGCCAATCACCGCTCCAAACATAATGCATTACATCAACCGATTCTGTAGATGAACCATCTTCTAAAAACACGCCATACCAAGTTGGTGTACGCTCTTGCTTTTGTCCCCAAAGAAACACGTATGAACCAACACATTGCAAAGAGTCTGCTAAAATTCCTTGTTTGTATCTTTTTAAATAATTGGCTGCTTTTGTAGTACTATTTTCTTCAATTGGAGCTTTCCATTCGGTTTTTGGAACTTCCCAATGACCAGTTGCTCCCCATTCTGAAACTATATAAGCTCCTTCCCAACCGTATTCTTGAATTTGCCCTGGTAATTCACCTAATTTCCCATAGATTTGAACACATAACAAATCTAAATCTGAACTTCGTTCTTTAATTAAATCAATTTCATTTTGAGTAATTCCGGCCAATGTAGTTGTAGTTAAGTGATTTGGATCTACTTGGTGAATCATTTTTGAAATATCATTTACGGCATTCCAAACTTTTGGGTTGGTAGCTCTTAAATTTAACTCGTTACCAATTGCCCAAATTAATAAAGCAGGATGGTCTTTTAGTTCCAAAACTTCTTGTTTAATACGTTCTAATTGCGCTGCTACAGCAACCTCATCATTATAATCAAAACCATGACGCTCTCTGGCAACTTCAATTCCCATAGTTACCATCAATCCATTTTTTAGTGCCTCATCTAATACTTCTTTACCGGTTTGCTGTCCATTATTAGTTCTCCAAGTTCTAAATGAATTTCCTTGATGTTTTGGAACAGAAGCTATATTTCCAAATTCTAAACCAGCTCCTTTTATGTAAAAAGGCTCATTATTTACCAATAATTGAAACTGCTTATCCTTCTTTTGAAGTGTAACTTTTACTGGTGTATTTTCGTTTTGTTTCAATTCGGTTTTCTTTAAATTATTAGTACATCCAATTAAAATTGACAAACAAAAAAATAGTGGTATTATAAATATGTTTCGCATTGTATTATTTTTTTTAATTGTTGTTATTTCACAAACTCTAATTCAATTTGTTCTAAAGATTTTCCTTTTGTTTCTGGTAAAATTTTCAATAGGAAAAAGAAACCTCCTAAAGCAATTAATCCAAAAATTAAAAAACTCATGGCGTTTCCAAGGTTTGACAATTCCCACGGAAATACTTGTTGTACCAACCAGCTTACAAAAGAATTTACAAAGCCAATTACGCCAATTGCAAGGCCTCTATATTTTACAGGATATAATTCTGATAGCATTACCCACATTACAGGTCCTAGTGAAAAAGCAAAACAAGCTATAAAGCCCAAAATACCTACTAAAACCAACGTAGCGTTTATGGTTGTAGCAGCTTCTAAAATGGCTCCTTCATTTTTTGCATATACTTGGTTTCCAAGAGCAGATTTCATATCATTTTTAAAATCTAAATCATTGCTATATTTTTTATTGGCAAAAGGAACTAATTTAGTATTGTCAAAATTTTCAAACTGAACTATTTTTTCTGAAGAAAGCTCATAAGTAGCTTCATTAAAACCATAAGCGCACACTAATAAACTTATAGCAATTCCTGCCATACCAACAATTAAAAGTGGGCGTCTTCCCATTTTATCAATTAAAAAAATGGCAATTATGGTAAAAAAAACGGTGGTAAGGCTTAACAAAATACCTGAAGCAAAAGCAGCATCAGTTCCTATACCTGTTTGTTTAAAAATAGAAGTTGCGTAAAAATAAACAGCATTAATTCCTGTAATTTGCTGCAATATTCCTAGTACTAGTCCAACCATTAATATAAATCGTAATGATGGTTTTAATAACTCAACAATGGCAACCTTTTCTTTACTTGTTTCTTCTTTTACATTTGCTTCAATGGCTTCAATTTCAATATTTGCCAACTTTTCACCATACAAGCTTTTTAATACTTTTTTAGCTTCGGCAATATTTCCTTTTGAATACAACCAACGCGGACTTTTAGGAACAAAAATCATGAAAATAAAATACAATATAGCTGGCACAAATTCTACACCTAACATCCATCGCCAAACATTTTCATCTGTTAAAAATGATTCGCCTGAAGTATTTAAAATATTGAAGTAATAATTACTTAAAAAAGCTGCAAAAAATCCAAGCACAATATTTAATTGTTGAATAGAAACCAATTTCCCTCTATTCTCTGCTGAAGAAATTTCAGCAATATAGGTTGGTGCCAAAATAAGTGCTGCACCAAAGGCTAAACCACCTATCATTCTTGCAATGTATAGCATTTCATATGACTCAGCAAAAGCAGAAGCCAATGCTGAAACAGCATACAAAAATGCCACAGCTATTAATATTTTTTTTCTTCCAATCACATCGCTTAATCTACCAGAAACTAACATTGCAATCATTGCTGCAAATGAAGGTGAACTAACTACCCAACCTGTTTGCCCATCGCTTAAATTAAACTCTGGACCGGCATAAGACATAACACCTGAAATAATTCCGGCATCAAAACCAAATAAAAAGCCTCCTAAGGAAACAACAAATGCAATAAATATTATTTTTTTTGACATAATTAATACTCTATAATTTTATTATTTAATTGATTACAATTGTTTGAATTGAGTGTGCTGGCATATTTAAATTTGTAGTTTTTGTATTTAATGAAAGCATATAATTAATTTCATTATCACTATCATTTAACGCAACAACTACTATGCTTCCATCTTTGTTTAAAAAAGACGTGGCACTTAAATGATTTGCTGTGGTTCCTGTAGAAAGTCTTTTAGCTCCAGGGCGAATAAATTTTGAAAAATGTCCAATGTAATAGTAAGAATTTGTGAACGTTAATTCTCCGGTTTGTGTATTTCCGTGAACTGGCGCAAAGCATAAATTTCCTACGTGGTTTGGACCTCCTGTTTGGTCTAATAAAATATTCCAGTCTGTCCAAGCTACGGTTCCATTGTTAAAATCATGAATCATTGCTTTTCCATAACGCTCTGCTAATTTTGGATCTTTAATTCTACTTAGTTCATATTTTTCATTACAACCTTCAGTAAAAATTAATTTTTTATCAGGATAAGCATCATCTACAGCAGCCACATTTTTGTACATAGGGCTACCATCTTTCCAATCTTCATACCAATGAAAACCTGTTCCCCAAACATATTTATTGGCTTCAGGGTCACTTAAAATTACATTTGCTCTTTCAAATAATAAATCGCGGTTATGATCCCAAACAATTATGTTTTTATCTCCTAAACCTTCTTTTTCAAGTGTTGGCCCTAAATAGTTTTTTAAAAAATCGCGTTCTTCTTCAGCAGTATAAATACAAGATTCCCAAATTTGTTTTGCCATTGGTTCATTTTGAATAGACAATCCCCAAATTGGAATACCTTCTTTTTCGTAAGCTTTAATAAATTTTGCATAATAATTTGCCCAAGGTTGGTAAAATTCAGGTTTTAACTTGCCGCCTTGTAGCATATTATTATTAGTTTTCATAAATGCAGGAGGGCTCCAAGGACTTGCAAACATAGTAAGCTCACCTCCAGCAGCAGCAATTGCCAATTTTGTAAAAGGTATTCTAAATTGCTTGTCATGTTCAATGCTAAATGTTTTTAATTTAGTATCACCTTCTTCAATATATGTGTAACTAGCAGATGAAAAATCACAACTATGAATAATTGTTCTAGCTAAAGAATATCCAATTCCTTTATCAATACTATAATAAGCTTCCATAAAAAGATCTTGTTGATCTTTGGATAACTTATAAAATGTTTCTGCAGAAGCATCTGTTAATGCCGCACCAATACCAACAAATGTTTGATGCAATCTTGTGGAGTTCACAAAAATTGATGCTTCAGTTTCTAAAGGTTGTTTAAAATCTGAAAACGCAATATTTGCATTTGTTAATTGCAACTTTACATCACTTGATGCTGATGTTGTATACACAGCAGTTTCTGAAATTTTTAATGAAGTAGCTTCCTCTAAAGAATTTACTACTTCTTTATTTTCTGTTTGATTCATTTGCGAGCAACTTGCCAAAAAACAAGTAATCATGAATAAAAAAGAAATATTGCGAAAGGATATTTTTTGATACATATTTATGAATATAAAAGGTTTATTAATCTACCTATTCAAAAGTAATTTAACACTTTAAGAAGTTATTGTACTATTTTGTCATTCATATAATCATTTATTATGACTTTGTATAATTTTAAAAAACAGCCATCTTTTTATGGTTTAAAAAATGGCTGCCAAAAATTAATAATCACCAAATTAATTATTAAAAAAATTATTCTTGATACACTCTTACATAATCAATTTCCATAGATGAAGTTTCAAAATTTGGATCAATGTCAACCCAAGTACTTCCCATTGCTACATTTAAAATTATAAACTGATTGGCTGTATATGGCCAGTTATCGCTATTTTTTGAAGAAGGACTGTAGGTATAATGAACAACTCCATCAACCGCAAAAACTATTTCTTGATCATCCCATTCTACGGTATAAATATGAAATGCTGTAGAAACATCATCAATTGTTTGCGAACCGTGATTAACTGTATTTCCAGAACTAGAAGTTGTGTGTAAAGCACTTTGCACCACATTTTGATTGTGTCCCCAATGTTCCATTATATCAATTTCACCACAAGCAGGCCAACCTACAGTGCTTATATTTGAACCTAACATCCAAATAGCAGGCCACGTACCTTCACCAAAAGGTAATTTTGCTCTTACTTCAACTTTACCATAGGTGAAATCAAATTTTCCTTGTGTTAATAAACGAGCAGAAGTATATGATGAACCCTCATAGTTTTCTTTTATGGCTTTAATTTTCAAAAATCCATTTTCTACAATTACATTCTCACTTCTATCTGTATAATATTGTTTTTCTCCGTTTCCCCAGCCGTTGTCACCAGTACCAATATTATATCCCCATTTTGTATCATCAGGACTTCCGTCAACATCAAATTCATCTGAAAAAACTAAGTTATCAAACGGTGGTCTAGCAACCAGAATTTTAATTTGTTTAAAAGTACTTATATAATCGTTGGTTTTAGAATATGCATACACACTTACAGTATAATTATTTGTGCCTCTATCTGTATAAGTGTACTCTGCACTTCCTGTAGTATTAGTGACGGTAGTCCCGTCTCCAAAACTAATTTCGTATTTAACAGCATCGGTTGCTTGAGCAACGAATTTCACAACTCCGGCTCCATCTCCATTTGGATTGTCTGTATCTTCTCCAACTATGGTTATATCTAAAGTTAAATTGGTTGGAAGTATTGTTTCTGTTTCAGTTGGTGTAGGTACATAAGGCTCCGAATCTTCACTACTTGTACAAGAAAGAAGAGCTACTAAAAACAAGCCTAATATTGCTAAATTTTTATTGAATTTAATGTAGTTTCCCATAATTATATAACTTAAAATAAGGCATTATTTATTAAAGAAGAGGGTAGTATTTGCCCTCTTCTTTATTGTTTTCTTTAAAATTAAAGCACCTTCCTCTAATTTTAATTGTCTTACTAAATGATTTTACATTGCTTCAGGTACAAACACAAATGTCCAACCTGTTCCATAAGTTTCACTGTTACTTAAATACAGAACCATCTTATCTTCTTCTAAAGTAACAATCTCATAAACACCATCAGCGTTACCGGCATCATGACCTAACAAAGGTGCTCCACTTACCATTAACATTTGATTTGCAACATCTAATACAAAACCACCAGATTCTGGGTCAGAAGAATCATCATTATAATGTGTAAAGTTTGCAGCACCATCTAAATCAAAACGCATTTTTCCATTTACATCACTTGGCGGACAACAAGTACCACCAGCATTCCACCATAAGCTCCAAGCATTGTCTGTACTTCCTGGGGCAGACATAAACCACCACAATCCGTTATCTCCACCAGAACCGTCAAACACCCAAGTTTTACCAGCAACTGTATCATCACCTACCAAATCATACCAATCTTGATCTAATTCATGGTCTAATTGATCAATTTGTACATCAATAGTTTTAGTGAAAAATTCAGCACCTAAAGTTCCTGTATACGTAAATGTAGATTTACCTGGTATTGGATAAATAAAGGTTAACTTATCTGTTAAAGCTTGTCCTAAATTATAATCCCAATAACCTGTTATACCTGGTGTTGCCATTTGCAACGTAATTTCGTTTCCTCCTACTGTACTTTGAGTTGCAATTAATTCAACTCCATCTACATCAGTAGTATTACTCAAATATTGCTCATCTATTGTTGATTCACAAGCTGCAAACATTAGCGCTATAGAAACCAAACATAGATTCTTTATTTTATTAATATTCATATCTTAATGTTTTAAATTTAAATTAATTTTACCAACCTGGGTTTTGCTCATAAACACCATTAGAAAGTCTTACTTCCGTTTCTGGAATTGGAACTAATCCTTTTGTTTCAGATCTATAATTTGCTGTGTAAATTGCTGGAATTCCAGAGTTACTTACATTAATTGTTCCGTTAAAGGCAGTATCTACATCTCCCCAACGTACAATATCAAACCAACGTAAACCTTCAAAAGAAAATTCGTGTAAACGCTCTTCTTTAATTGCATCTAAAGAATATCCAACAGGATCTAATCCAGCTCTATCTCTCACTGCATTTAATCCATCAGCAGTTTCTGAAATTTCAGAATGCATTAATAAAACATCGGCATAACGCATAAAGATAAAATCTTGTGCGTGCATTAATTGCATATCTGAATTTCCCCAATCGTATAATTGAATAAACATACCTTCAGTAGCTCCAGACTCATTTGGATGTTGAATACCAACATATTTTTTATTAAAATATCCTGTTTCGTGATCACCTTTGTCAGCTTCATAATCTCCTGTTCCTTGATCTGCATTTCCTAATTCAAGAATAGAACCTTGTTTTCTAGGATCAGCGTCATCCCAAGAATTCCATAAAGTTGGATTAATTGGGCACCATCCCCAACCTTCACCAAAAGGAACTAAAGAGTTTCCTCTAATACCTGTAAACAATGCCAATCTATTTGTGTAGCTATTTCCATTGCTCCAACCCCAATCTCCAAAAGAGTAACGTTGTACAAACATAGTTTCGTAATTTCCTGTACCAAAAGTTGGATTTACACCATCTTGACCTACCCAAGATAATCCTTCAGTTTCAGCCCAAGGTAACACGGTAGAACCAGCACTTTGATTTACGTAAGAATAAGGCCATAAGTTTCTAAAATCTGGTGTTAATTGGTGACCGCTATTTGCAATACAATCATTTAAATAAGCAGTAACGTCACTTGCGCTTAAAGAAGTACCATCATTTAAAGGAAGTTCAGACGTAGCTTGCCCTTCAATGTTTGTCATATAACCAGTATAGTATAAGTAAACACGTGCTAAATATGCTTCAGCAACCCATTTATTTGCATGTCCATAACTAGATGTTGGAATACTTGGAAAAGACGTATCAGGCATTCTATCAATAGCAACTAATAAATCAGATGCAATTTGTGCATATACTTCAGAATAAGTAGCTCTAGCAATATCTCTAGGTGTATCAATTGTAACAATTAAAGGAACTCCTCCAAAAAATTTGGCCAATCTAAAGAAAAAGAATGCACGCATAAAGTATGCTTCACCAATAGTTTGTTCTTTAAAATCTAATGCTTCTTCAGGAGAATCAAAAAACGAAGTAAAATCAGTTGCTTCAGTTTTTTCAATAATAGCATTTGCTCTAGAAATTCCATTGTAACTTTGTGTCCACATATCACGATATGTATCTTCTGAAGGGTCTTCAAAGTTATCAACCCATTTTGCAGATTTATCATCTGGTCCACCACCACCTAACATCATATCAGACATTAAGTTTGCAGCTACAGATTCGTTACTATGTACACCTGGTGTATAAATTGCATTGTAAACACCAGCAATAGCTTCTTCAATATCAGTAGGAGTTTTATAGTAACTCTCTAAACTTTTACCATAAAGGTTTTCAGTGTCTAATTTATCTTCACAACTGGTTAAAGAAACCATAGCAGTGAAAGCTAAAAAATATATTAATTTTTTCATTCTTTTCTTTTTATTTTAAATTAAAATTCAACACTAAATCCAAACATTACATTTCTTGTTTGAGGATATAGTCCTAGGTCAACACCTGAAGCCCAAGTAGTATTATCGTTACCACTATATCTTACATCAGGATCCATTCCATCATACTTTGTAAAAGTATGTAAGTTGCTTATTGCCATATAAAACTTTAGTTTTGAAATAGGTAAATTTTCAAGTATTTGACCAAATTCATATCCTACAGTTAAATTGTTAATTCTTACATAATCTGCATCTTGCATAAAGATATCAGAAATGTAATTTGTGTTTCTATGTGAAGTTGAACTTAAACGAGGCATTGTGTTAGAAGTACCTTCTCCATGCCAACGATCAAATACACTTGAAGTGTAGTTTTGCGTAAAATTATCAGCAAAAGATCGATAAGATTGCATTACTTGCATTCCAAATTTACCAGACAAAGTAGCGTTTGCATAAACACCTTTGTAAGAGAAATTTAATTGAAGTCCCATTTCAAAATCTGGGTTTGGATCTCCTAAATAGGTTTTATCTAACTCATCAATTGTACCATCTTGGTTTTGATCTACAAAACGAACATCTCCAGGACGTTGATCTGAAAAGTAAGGATCACCATTTGGTGTTACATAAGCATCAACTTCATCTTGATTTTGTAAAATTCCATCAGTTTCATATCCATAAAAGAATCCAATTGGTTGTCCTACTTCTACTCTTGAAATATATGCAGTACCTTGAGAAAGAATAGAGCTTTCACCTTGAATAACACCATCAGTATTATCAATACGTGTTACCGTGTTTTTGTTGTGAGCACCTGTTGCTGTAATACCGTATTTAAAATCGTTGATTTCATCGTTCCAACTTAATACCAATTCAACACCTTTGTTTTCAATATCTCCACCATTAACATAAGGAGCACCTGCACCTGAAGTTCCTAAAATTGGAGCTTCTAATAACCAATCTTTTGTTGTTTTTTGATACCAATCAAATGTAACTCCTAATCTAGATTCTAACATTCTTACATCAAAACCAATATTTAATTGTTCTGAAGTTTCCCAAGTAACATCTGGGTTAACAACTTTTTCAGGATAAGCGGTAGTTCCTGAAACTGGTTTTGTATCTCCAAAGAAATATCCTGGGAATACGTATGCAATTTGTGATGAGTAAATGAAATTATCAATTGATTGATTTCCGTTTTGTCCCCAACTTCCTCTTAATTTTGCAAAGTCAATAACATCAACATCTGACATAAAGTCTTCTTCAGACATTACCCAACCTGCAGAAAATGATGGAAAAGTACCCCATCTGTTTCCTTCAGCAAAATTTGATGAACCATCCATACGAACAGTTGCTGAGAACATATATTTTTCTTTATAGTTGTATTGAGCTCTTGCCATATACGACATTAAACCTCCACCTCCGGCAGACCAGTCAGCACCCCAAGTACTAATATCACTAACTGAACTAGGGCTTTCTGTATTGTTTAAGTATGCATAATCAAAATCTCCTGGAAATAATAAATTACTTTTTGAACCACCAACCTCATTGTTGATTTGGTTTTGTAATAATTCAGTACCAATTAAGGCTTCTATTTCGTGATCCCCAATTTGTTTTCTATAAGAAGCTGTATTTGTCCAAGTCCAATTGTTTCCAAAATATTGACTTTGAGAAGTTCCGTTAGTTGCATTTGTATAAAGTGTTCCTAAACTATAAGTTGGTGTCATTGATCTGTTATGACCAAACCAAGAATCAATACCATAAGAAGATCTAAATTTTAAATCTTTGATTGGTTGAATTTCAACATATACATTTCCAATAATTTTATTTCCTTTTCCATAATTGTAATTGCTTCTGTTATACATTACAGCTAAAGGGTTGTGTTGATTTCCTCCAATTCCTTCTAATGTTGGAGAAAAACCAAATTCATTTATATTACTGTCAATAGATGTTTGCCAGTAAGCAGGCATTAATGGATTTTGTACCAAAGCATTGTGCAAATCATTGTAATAAATATTACCTGTTGCAACACTTCTATTCTCTTCATTTGTATAAGTTAAGTTTTCACCTACAGTAACAATGCTATGTTCATCATTTTTAAATAACGTAAACTCAGTGTTTAATCTAAGTGTTAATCTTTTATATCCTGCATCAGTAATATCTCCACCAATAACACCTTTTTGATCAAAATAAGATGCACCCATAGAATACACAATATCTTCACTACCACCGGTAATGTTTAACGCGTAATTTTGAATTGGAGCGTCTTCACTTGTCATTTCATCAATCCAGTTTGTTCCTTCCCAACCGTTTTGAAGATTGTCCCAAATTTCTTGCCCATATGCTTCATCTAATCCTGGGAAGTTTGTACTTAACCAAGCATTATTTTTAAGGTTTGCTTCCCAATCATTTGGTGCTAAACCATCATTTACACGACCTTCATCCATAATGTACATATACTCTTGTGCATTTAATGGATCTAAGTTTTTGTAAATATTTTGCATTCCGTAATAGCTGTCAAAGGTAACAGTAGCAGGTTTTCCTTTACGACCTTTTATAGTTGTAACTAAAACAACACCGTTAGCAGCACGAGATCCGTAAATAGCGGCAGAAGCGGCATCTTTTAATACATCAATTGACTCAATATCTGAAGAACTCAAATAATCAATATTACCAACGGCAACACCGTCAACAATATATAAAGGGTCTGAATTACCTACGGTACCTAGTCCACGAATAGTTACTCTTGTACCTGCACCTGGAGAACCATTATCTCTAGTAATACTCACACCTGCAGTAGTTCCTTGTAAAGCTTGCATTGCAGTTCCTGTGTTTAATGCTGCAATATCTTCACCTTTTACATTTACACTTGCTCCTGTTACTAAAGCTTTCTTTTGAACACCATACCCAACAACTACGACTTCCTCTAAACTTTGAGTGTCTTCATTAAGTACAACATTCAATGCATTAAAATTACTTACAACAACATCTTTGGTAATAAAACCAAGGTATGAGAATACTAATGTTTCTCCTGTTTTTACTTCTGGTAATACAAAATTACCCTCAAAGTCTGTTGTAATTCCTTTTGTTGTATTTTTTACAACAATAGATACTCCTGGTAAAGGGGTACCGTCCCGATCCGAAACAGTTCCTCTAATTTCATTATTTTGAGCGTATATTCCTATACTTACAAAACATAAAAAAATTGATAATAAAAGTGGTTTCATATATTAATTAATTTTGATTTACATAAAAGTAAGTTTAAAAGTTAAAGAAATCTTAAAACCAACCTATACAAAAAACATACAAAACCTAAAAACAGAGAGGTAATTTAGCATATTAACGAGTTAATTACGCATAATAAATCGTAAAAACTCAATAAATACTTGGGCTTAACTCTTCTTAATTAATTGTTAAAAAAAGTTAATAAAAACAGGGATATTACGTTAAAGTTATCTAAATGTTGTGGTAATGTTGTGGTAAAATTAATTATTGTTGTAGGGCTACAACTCTAAAATATAAGCAACAAGACTCTTTTCATGCTGCAATTCCATTTTTTTTCTTAATCGGTACCTTTTTATCTCAACACTACGCACCGAAATATTTAACAAAGGAGCTATTTCTTTAGAGGATAAATTCAATCTTAAGTACGCACATAAACGCAAATCATTTGGAGTAAGTGATGGGTGTACATTTTTAACTTTTTTAAGGAAATCGCTATCAGCATTATTAAAGGCTTCTTGGAACATTTCCCAATCACCTGTATTTTTAAGATCCTTATTAATTATTCTAATAACAGGTTTTAAACTATCATTATTTAACAACTCCAATTCATTCTTAATTTTATTTAAAATTTCATTCTTTTTAACAATACTCATTGTTGATAGTGACAGTTCTCTTGTTTTACCTTCAATTTCATCTTGTAATTTTTCATTTTTCAATTTCATAATTACTTTATCACTTTCTAATTGACTAAAGGCAAATTCACTTTGCTTTTTTGCTAGCAATAATTTTTTTTGCTTATTAAATTTATACTTATAAATAGAATGAGTTAAAAACAATAAACTAATAAATAACAGCATGTACACCACAATCATTTTATTTGAAAGATACCAAGGTCGTAAAATGGTAAAAGAAAAGGTAGCTACGTTCTCTGAAACTCTATTTCCAATTTGTGATTTCACATTGAAAGTATAATCTCCATAAGGTAAATTTTCAAAAGAAGCTGTTGAAGTGCTTGACCAACCACTCCAATCATCGTACATACCAATTAGTTGATATTGATAATTGACTTCAAAAAACTTATTATACTCAGGCACACTAAATTCAAAAAACATGTTATTTTCAAAAGATTCAAATTCACCTTTTTCATTAAGAAGCACGTCATTTTTTTTATTATCTAACACACTTTTTTGAATAGAATTTATTGCGACACTAAAACTATCTTCACTTAATTTATCTGAATCTAATTTTACATATCCATGAGAAGTACCAAATAAATACATTTCATCAGTTATATGCGATAAACTTTCAAATCCAGGTAAAAAATTTCTTAATTCAGCAGGTAATGAAAATTTATGTGCTCTAAGGTCACTATCTAATTTTCCAGGTGAAAAATAAACGATATTCTTTTTTGTAAAACCCCACAATGTATTTGTTTGGGTATCTACAATTAACTTTCCTGAAATATACTCTGTATCAATTGCTAAACTTTCAGTTAAAAAAGTATCTTTTAAAAATTTATCTTCACTTTTACTATATTCAAAAACCCCTGAATTTGACGCGTAAAATAATTTATTATTATAAGTAGCTATACTAGACTTTACACTTTTGGGAGCGCTACTTATTACCTCATAATTTAAAACACGCTCGTAATTAGCATCAATCTCAAGATTTAATACACCTGTAGCCTCATGATTTACAAAAATTTGATGTGGGTTTACAAACTCAAAAAAACGGCTAGAAATTGTATATCCTTTTAAGGTGTTTCTATACGCCCAACCATTTTCGTTTTTTTCAAGAACGCTTAATCCGTTATAATTTCCCTGCAACAACAATTTGGTATTTTTAATGGGCTTAATATTCCAAGTTCCCATTATGTTGGCAATTAACTTTACTTTATTATTATTCACAATAAAAGTACCTGAATTATGACCACAAAATAAAGTTTCATCAATCACTTTTAAACACCAAACTTGCCCTTTAGTGCCTTCAATAAACTTAAATTCACCATTTGAATTTAGCTTTTTATAAAACAACCCTTGATTGGTTCCTAAATACAAATTTTCTTGAAAAACTGCTGATGTATAAACAGAACCTAAATCGCCATTAAAATCGCTAAAAACGCTAAACGGGGAATTAAAATTTATAACACTTACGCCATTATCTAAACCAACCCAAATATTTTGATCTTTATCTTCATACAATGCAAGAACCGTATTATTATTTAAACCTTTTCCTTGATTTATTGAAGATAAAACATCTCCGTTTTGATTTAAATGAAAAATTCCATCGGATATTGTTCCCAAAACAAGAGAACCGTCTTTTAATTGAATACTACTATAAACACTTAAGTCTTCTAAATATTTGTTTGCTAAAATATTCCATTTAACAATCGAATTATTTACTAGCTTAAAAATTCCTAAATCCTGTGTTTGAAGACACAGCGTATTATTAATAAAGTAAACACCAACTATAATATTTGTTTTTAAAATAGGATTATTAGAAATTAAAACAGGAACTCCATTTTCAATTTTAAAAACTCCCTCTCCTATTTTCTGAAAATAAATACTTCCATCTACTTCAAAAATTTTAGGTAAAGAAACTTCTGAATTAATAATGTTAAAGGATTTCTTATTAGTGTCATAAATATAAATTCGCTGTAAAGATTGAAATAAAACAAAAGATTCAAACTCTATAATATTCCAAAAATCTTCTTCAACCAGTTTATCTTTAATAAGATCACTTAAAGACTGGTAAATTAACTTTCCGAATTTATCTTTTTCCCAATACCCAAACTCCATATAACACCCTGTATAAATTTTAGATCCAATAACATTTACTGATCTTAAAACGGTACTATTTGGTGAAGGGTATAGCTTCCAATCTGCTCCATTATACTCTAACAAACCAGAATTATTAGCTACATAAATATAATCTTGTGCAGATTGTGAAATGGCCCAATTTTGATTTTCAGCTCCGTACATGTTAGGAGTGAAATTTTTAATGGGAGGCAATTCTTGTGCCTTCATAAAGAAGGAAACCAAAAAAATAAATAAAAAATATAATTGTTTCTGCAATTTCAAAAAGTATTGTTTATACAATATTACAACAATTTTAAAATTAAAGCATCTATACAAGAAGTAGACTTCAAATATATATGAACTCTAATTAAAAAAGTTCTTATTCTTTTTACCTAAAAAGTTTATTTTTCTAAAATATGTTTTTCTAACACAAAGCACACAAAAACACCTTCAAAAACCACTTCTTTTTTTGCATTGAAAACATTTACAGACACCATTACTTTTTTACCATTTGAGTTATCTGTTACGTTTGCAATTGCAGTTAATTCATCAGTTTCAATTACTGGTTTTATAAATTTTACCTCGGCTTTTCCTAAAACTACAGTTGGTTCATTTATTGCCACCATAGCAGCATAATCTGCCAATCCAAAAACAAAACCACCATGAACAAGTAAATAATCATCTACAATCATTTCTTTGGTGATTTTTAAACTTACTTCAGCAGCACCTTCTTTAATAGTTACTACTGATCCTACCAACTTTTTAGATGTTAGTAAATGTGTGTTTTGACGAATTTCTCCCATAATTTTTAAGCTAATTTACAATACTTATTATTTGAATATTAAAAAAACCATAAACAAGTGGTTTACGGTTCATAGTTTTTATGTGGAGAAGATGGGAGTCGAACCCACGACCTCTTGACTGCCAGTCAAGCACTCTAGCCAGCTGAGCTACATCCCCAACAATTTCAATATCAAATGTACTAAAAAAGCTTCACTACCAATAAGTAATGAAGCTTTTTATATTTAAAAATTGCTGTAAATTAATATCTATAATATTCAGGTTTAAATGGCCCTTCAACTTTTACACCAATGTATTCTGCTTGATCTTCACGCAACGTTTCTAACTCTACGCCTATTTTATTTAAGTGTAAACGCGCTACTTTTTCATCTAAATGCTTTGGTAACATGTACACTTTGTTTTCGTAAGCATCACGATTATTCCAAAGTTCTAATTGTGCTAATGTTTGGTTTGTAAATGAATTACTCATAACAAAACTTGGGTGACCTGTTGCACAACCTAAGTTTACTAAACGACCTTCAGCCAACACAAGAATTTCATTTTCTCCAATCGTATATTTATCAACTTGTGGTTTAATTTCAACTTTAGTTGAACCATAGTTTTGGTTTAACCAGGCCATATCAATTTCATTATCAAAATGTCCAATGTTACAAACAATAGTTTTGTCTTTCATTTTCTCAAAATGCTTAGACTGTACAATGTCTTTATTTCCTGTAGTTGTAATTACAATATCAGCTTTTTCAACAACTGAATCTAAACGTTTTACTTCAAAACCATCCATAGCCGCTTGTAAAGCACAAATTGGATCAATTTCAGTAATTGTTACAATAGCACCTGTTCCTCTAAATGAAGCTGCAGTTCCTTTACCAACATCACCATAACCACAAACAATAACTCTTTTACCAGCTAACATAATATCTGTAGCTCTACGTATTGCATCAACTGCACTTTCTCTACATCCGTATTTATTATCAAATTTAGATTTTGTTACAGAATCGTTCACATTAATTGCAGGCATTGGTAATGTTCCAGCTTTCATTCTGTCATACAAACGATGCACACCTGTTGTAGTTTCTTCACTTAAACCATTAATTCCAGCAGCTAATTCAGGGTATTTATCTAACACCATATTTGTTAAATCTCCACCATCATCTAAAATTAAGTTCAATGGTTTTTTATCTTCTCCAAAGAATAATGTTTGCTCAATACACCAATCAAATTCTTCTTCAGTCATATCTTTCCAAGCGTATACTGATACTCCTGCAGCAGCAATTGCAGCAGCTGCTTGATCTTGAGTAGAGAAAATATTACAAGAGCTCCAAGTAACCTCAGCACCTAAATCAACCAAAGTTTCAATTAAAACTGCTGTTTGAATTGTCATATGCAAACAACCCGCAATTCTTGCTCCAGCTAAAGGCTTTTGTCCTTTATACTCTTCTCTTAAACTCATTAAACCTGGCATTTCAGCTTCGGCTAATTCAATTTCTTTACGTCCCCAATCAGCAAGATTGATGTCTTTTACTTTATATTTTACGTATGTTGATGTTTCTGTACTCATATTTCTTAAATTTGTTTTTTATTTAAAACAACTAGTTAGCATTGTTTTAATATTTTGCAAAAGTACAAAATACATTTGAGAAACTAAATGCCTTTATTTAAAACCATTAAACCAAATAATCACACTACTATTTATGTGTGGAAAATTGAAGAGTCTTTTGATACACTTTCTAAAGATATGCTTTTAACTGAAAGAAGTAAAAATAGAATTCAATCTATGAAATCTAAATTACATCAACGTGGTTTTTTAAGTGTTCGCCATTTATTGAAAGAAGCTGGTTATAGTGATTTTGATTTGTATTACAACGGTAATGGGAAACCTCATTTAAAAGATGAAAAACACATTTCAATTACCCATTCTTTTACATTTTCGGCGATAATTATTAGTGATATTGAAGTTGGAATTGATATTGAAAAGAATCGCGAAAAAATAAGAATAATTCAAAACAAGTTTGTCAATTTTGAACGTGGTTTTATTCACCAAGATGATGATTACATTCAACAATTAACCGTTATTTGGGGAGCAAAAGAAAGTTTATATAAAATTTATCCGCACGGCGGCTTAACTTTTAAAAATGATATTGATATTGATTCTTTTCAAATTTCAGATAAAAAAACAACGGGTTTTATAAAGGTAAAAGGTTGGAACAAACATTACAATATTTACTTTGAACAACTAGAAAACTTTACATTGGTATACGCTTTAGACCCAACTAACAATGACTAAACCTCTTTTAAACCTAATACAAAGCGCCTCAAAAAAAGGAGAAAAATTATTGGCAATTTTATTAGACCCTGATAAAAGCAGTCCAAATGAAATTTCTTTCATTGTAAAAAGAATAGAAAAACTAAAGGCTGATTTTATTTTTGTAGGTGGAAGTTTTGTTGAAGATGGAGTTACGGCCAGCTTTGTAAAAAAACTAAGAGAAAACACAACAATTCCTATAGTTTTATTTCCTGGTGATTATTCGCAAGTAACCAATTACGCCAATGGTTTATTGTTTTTATCGCTGCTGTCTGGTAGAAACCCAGAATATTTAATTGAGCAGCAAATAAAAGCAGTTCCTTTTTTAAAAAATTCAACGCTAGAAATTATTCCAACAGGCTATATTTTGATTGATGGCGGCACAAATTCTTCGGTTTTAAAAGTGAGTAAAACCACTCCTATTCCACAAGAAAATATTGAATTAGCCGTAGCTACAGCTGTTGCCGGAATGTACAAAGGCAAACAACTAATTTATTTAGAAGCCGGAAGCGGAGCAAAACAAGCTGTAAATTATAAACTAATTTCAGAAGTAAAAAAAAATATATCTATTCCACTCATAGTTGGTGGCGGAATAAAATCAACAGAACAATTAAACAATGCATATAAAAACGGAGCCGATTTAGTAGTAATTGGTACTGCTTTTGAAAATAATAATTTTAATAATGAATGATATAATACAAACACTTTTTGGACAATACAGCGCTTATGAAACAATAGACATTGTACTTGAAATTACAGCTGTAATTTTTGGCTTTCTATCCGTTTGGTATTCCAAAAAGAATAAAATTTGGGTATTTCCAACAGGAATGATTAGCACACTTATTTTTGTATACTTATTACTAAAATGGGAATTATTGGGCGATATGATGATTAACGCCTACTATTTTATAATGAGTGTGTATGGCTGGTATATTTGGACAAGAAAAGTAGATGCATCGCACCACACGCCAATATCTAAAACTACAACCAAAGAAAAAATTACTTCAATTTATATATTTATAGCAACTTTACTATTTGTATTTATTGTTTACAAGTATTTTGACAAATGGACAAGTTGGGTTGCCTATGTAGATACCCTTACAACTGCCATATTTTTTGTGGGAATGTGGTTAATGGCAAAAAGAAAAATAGAAAACTGGATTTACTGGATTATTGGAGATATTATTTCAGCTCCATTGTATTTTTATAAAGGATTTACATTTACCAGCTTTCAATACCTTATATTTACAATAATTGCAATAGCAGGTTATTTATCATGGAAAAAAATCTTAAGCAACAACCAAGCGACTTAATAAAAGTTGTACTTTTTGGTCCTGAAAGCACAGGAAAAACAACAATTTCAAGAATGCTTGCACGCCATTACAATACGGTTTGGGTACAAGAATATGCCCGTGAATATTTGCAAGACAAGTGGAATAATGAACGTAAACTGTGCGATGGTAGTGACCAATTACCAATAGCTTATGGGCAAATAAAATTGGAAAATGAATTGGCAAAAAAAGCCGATAAACTTCAAATTTGCGATACAGATTTACTAGAAACTGTGGTTTATTTTGAAAATTATTACGAAAAAAGTATTGATGCAGATTTAAAAAAAGCTGCTTTATCAAATAAATATGACTTGTATCTTTTAACGTATATTGATACGCCTTGGGAAGCTGATGATATTAGAGAAAATCCTGATAAACGAAAAGAAATGTTTGATACTTTTGAACAAGCATTAATAACACACAAAAAACCTTACCTTTTATTAAAAGGAGATTTAAATACGCGATTAAAAGCGGCTACTCAAAAAATTGATGCATTGTTAGAGCTTAATGAGTCGCTACTAAATCATAACAGAATAAGCGAGTTTGGACATTAAAACCATTATACAAGAATTACAATTTAAAGCTATAAGAAGTAGTGGTGCTGGCGGTCAACACGTAAACAAAGTTTCTTCTAAAGTGGTTTTAAGTTTTAATGTTGAAAATTCAAATGGCTTAACTTTTGAAGAAAAAGAACTTTTACAAAAAAACCTTCAGTCAAAACTATCCAAAGAAGGTTTATTGTTATTACAATGTGATGAAAGTAGAAGTCAGCATACAAATAAAGAGCTAGTTATTGAGCGATTTCTAAAACTTATTACAAACGGGTTAAAAGTTCCTAAAAAACGAAAAGCAACCAAACCAAGTAAATCTAGCATTTTAAAAAGATTAGATAAAAAGAAAAAAACAGCGGTAAAAAAGGCTTTCCGAAGAAAGCCTGAATTGTAAAAATGTATTAAGAAATATCTAATTCTTTTAATAAATCTTCAGCTGAATCTGTTGTTCTTTTATAGTGTTTAAATACCCATTTTGAAAAAAAGTAAAGAAACGCAAACCCAAAAGGAACGTACCATAACCAAACTTTTGATTCTAAAAACAAATCTTTCCCATTCATAAATTTGGCTGAAACAGGTAACGAAACAATTACTAAAATAAAACTTAAATAAAAACTTACTTTTTGAATCCAAACAAATTGTTTTTTACTTTTTGCAAATTTTTCTAATGATTGCTTGTAGTTATTTGTTGAAATATTAATTTTTTGCATTCCAAAAATAGACCTTAAAGAAAGCATTGGTAAAACAATACAAAACAATGCAGTAAAAAGTCCGCTTACTTGTAAATACCAAGTATCTAAAGTGTCAAAATTTGCAAAAATATAAATAGCAGCTGCAAAGCATACAAGCGTACCAATAGTTTCAGGAATTGAAATTGATTTTAATTTATTGTTGTATTTTTCTTGTGTCATATCTATAATTAATTTGTCGGTTAATATTTTTTGTTTGTCTAATTCTATTGACATTTGCTGCCATTCGTTTCTCAATTCATCTAATTCCATACTTCCTTTATTTTTTAATTTGAGATTTTAATTTTTGTTTAATTCTATTTAATCGAGTGCCCACATTACTTGATGTAAAACCTGTTATTGCGGCAATTTCATCATAATTCTTTCCTTCTAAATACAATAAAATCACACCTTTTTCAACGGTATTTAACTGTTTAATATGGCTGTATAAAAGTTTAATTCTATCTTCCATAATGGTATCAATTTGATCTATTCTGTCTAAAAGATCATTATTAAAAGAAACCTGTTCTCCTTTCCGTTTTTCTTTTTTTAAACTAGTTATTGAGGTATTTAAAGCTATTCTATACATCCAAGTACTAATTTTTGAACCTCCACGAAACGAATCAAATGATTTCCATAATTGGTACACAATTTCCTGATATAGATCTTTTTGATCTTCTTCATTAAAAGCGTACACTAGTGTTATTTTATAAATAATACCTTCGTTCTCTTTTATAAGCTTAATAAAGTTTTGTTGTTTTTGCATCTAAAAATGAATTACACCTAATTAGTATTAAAAGATGGCGTTAAATCACAAAATAATTTAATTATTTTAAAAATGTGTGTGAAATCAAAAATATTAATTAGTTTTGTCGCATCTCAAAAGGGGTGCCTATAACGGCTGAGATCACACCCATTGAACCTGAACAGGTAATGCTGTTAAGGGACGTTCAGACAAAAATAATTTGTCTAGGGCTTTAGTAATTTTATCAAAACATCGATTAATTACCTCTTTTTATATCGTTTTATTTAAAAAATGAAACAATATTTAAAACAGAATTTTAAAAAGGCGAAGAACTTAGTAGCTTTTTTAATTATTGCATTTTCAATCAATGCAAACGCGCAAGAATTATTTACAATTACAGGTAAAGTAGTTGACGGTGACAACCCAATTACAGGTGCTTCAATTGTAGTAAAAGGAACAAAAACAGGAACTACTTCAAATTCAGATGGTACTTTTTTATTAAATTTAAAAAAAGGAACGTACACATTACAAGTTAGTTTAATTAGCTCACCTAAAGAAGTAAAAGTTACTTTAACAGAAGCTATGTCCATAACTGTAGATTTATCTGACAATTTTGAAAGTTTAGATGAAGTTTTAGTATCAGCTGTTCGTGTAAAATCAGGAGCACCGGTTACATTTAGCAACGTAAGCAAAGAAGAAATTAAAGACCGTAATTTAGGGCAAGATATTCCTATTTTATTAAACTACTTACCATCAGTTGTTACTACATCTGATGCAGGTGCTGGTGTTGGTTACACAGGAATTAGAGTTCGTGGTAGTGATGCAACAAGAGTAAACGTAACTATTAACGGTATTCCTTATAACGATGCAGAAAGCCAAGGTACTTTTTGGGTGAATATGCCTGATTTTGCTTCTTCAACAGAAAGCTTACAATTACAACGTGGTGTTGGGACTTCAACCAATGGTTCAGGTGCTTTTGGAGCAAGTTTAAACTTATTAACCGATGCTGTTTCAGAAGAAGCCTTTGGAGAGTTAAGTGCTTCAGTTGGTTCGTTTAACACAACAAAATTCACAGGGAAATTTAGCACAGGATTAATAAATGATCATATTGAACTTTCTGGTAGAATCTCTAAAATTGATTCAGACGGATATATTGACAGAGCTTATTCAGACTTAACTTCTTACTTTTTACAAGCTGCTTATGTTGATGACAATACATTGATTAAAGCCATTACTTTTGGCGGTCACGAAAAAACTTACCAAGCTTGGTATGGAGTAACCAAAGAAGAAATGGAAGAGTTTGGAAGAACTTACAATCCATACACATATGACAATGAAATTGACAATTATAACCAAGATCATTATCAATTACACTGGAATGAAACTATTTCAGAAAATTGGTCTACAAACTTAGCTTTTAACTACACAAAAGGAAAAGGTTATTTTGAACAGTTTAAAGATGAAGAAGATTTTGCTGATTATGATTTAGATCCTATTGTTATTGGTGGTGAAACTATAGATCAAACTGATATAATAAGAAGACGTTGGTTAGATAATGATTTTTATGTGTTTAACGCCAACGCAACATACACAAATACAAATTACAACGTAATTTTTGGAGGATCATACAGCAACTACACAGGAGATCACTACGGAGAAATTATTTGGGCTGAATATGCAAGTAATTCTGAAATAAGAGATCAATATTATGATAGTAGCACAAAAAAAACAGATTCAAATATTTTTGCAAAGCTTGATTATAAATTAAACGAAGTTTGGTCTTTATTTGTAGACTTACAAGGACGTTTTGTTTCATTTGAAACCAACGGATTAACTTCAGACAGAGTGCCAATTAATGTTGATGAAAATTATGCTTTCTTTAACCCTAAAGCTGGTATTACGTATCAAGTTAATGATTATAATAGTATGTATTTCTCTTATGCAAGAGCTAACAGAGAACCAAACAGAAATGATTTTGAAAATGGTATTTCAGATCCAGAAAAATTAAACGATTTTGAATTAGGATGGCGTATAAATAAAGAAACATTTAAAGTAAACACCAATGTTTATTATATGTTATACAAAGATCAGTTAGTTTTAACAGGAGCTATTGATGATGTAGGATCTCCAATTAGAGCTACAAGTGAAAAAAGTTACCGTTTAGGGTTAGAAATTGATGCTGCCATAAAACTATCAAGTAAATTTAGTATTATGCCTAATGTTGCTATTAGCAGCAATAAAAATATTGATTTCCCTGCTTACCTTGACGGTGAAGAAACTATAATTGAAAGTACAAACATTGCATTTTCACCAAATTTTATTGCAGGAAACAATTTTGTTTTTCAACCAACATCAAACCTTAAATTATCATTGTTATCAAAATTTGTAGGTGAACAATATATGGGGAATATTGATGCAGAAAATTCAAAATTAGACAGCTATTTTGTAAACGATTTTAATGCTTCTTATGAAATTACACCAAACAAAATTGCAAAATCTATTCGTTTTGATTTATTAGTAAATAACATTTTTAATGTTGAATATATTTCAAACGGATACTATGGCACATATGATGACACTTGGTCTGTACCTGGAGAAACTACTACATTAGATTATGCAGGTTACTACCCACAAGCAACTATCAACTTTTTACTAGGTGCTACTGTACGATTTTAAAAAACTTTTTTAACCTAAAAAGCCTCTTTACTTAATTTTCATTTAGTAAAGAGGCTTTTTTATTTTTAAATTATACTACTTCTTAATTTTACAAGTATTTACCTTTAAAATAGAATATAAAGGACATAAGCCTGTAAATGCAGTTATAAATAAAACTGCAGAAACCACATATAAAACTGTTTGTAACCATACGGCTTCAAAACTAGTTGAATATGCAAAATAGCCAATTACAATGGCCAAAACTATTCTGATAATCTTATCAGTACTTCCAACTGTTTTTTTCATAATTAATCTTGGTTTTAAATAACTTCTTATTAAAAATACAAAAATTAATGATGACCATAAGGAACATTATCCATTTTTCCTTTAAATACTTTATACTGCACAATAACATATACAATAACCAATATAAAAGCAATTACCCACCAATACACACCTACTGATAAACCATACGCATGAGCTGCTGTATTAAATATAGTTAATGAAGGGTTAACGGAATTTGTTGAAGGTAATAAAACAGGAAATAACGCTGCTGCCGTAGATGCAAAAGCTCCAAATAAAAACAAGCTAGAACTTAAAAAACCGGCACCATGTTTTTTGAATTTTTGTACTCTAAATAAATTAAGTAAACCAAACAAACCAATAAAAGGAAAAATAAACAGCAGTGGATATTTTATAAAGTTTTTTAACGGATTTTCATTTACCATTCCCCAAACAAGCACAGAAACCACAATTAAAACACATAATAAAATGTTTAATTTAAAAACAATACCTTTTAATTTTTGATTGATAGTACTATTCGTTTTAAAAATCACCCAATTAGCTCCATGAATTGTTAATGCAACTACAGCCACCAATCCTAATAAAATTGTAAACCAATCTATAATTCCTAAATGTTCAGAAAAAGGAGAGAATTCAGGATTCCATAAAGGCACAAAAAAGTACAAAGGTTCTTGTGTTGATATTCCATTCTCAACAATTCCTAAATTTACACCTCTAACAACATTTCCAAGAGCTAAACCAAAAAATAATGCCAAAAGTAAACTTGCAATTCCAAATGCTTTATCCCATATTTTATGCCACATTGCATTATTAACTTGCCCTCTTAACTCTAAACCAATAGCTCTAAAAATAAGCAACCATAAAATCATCATTAACGGTAAATAAAACCCACTAAAAGAGCTTGCATATAATGTTGGAAAAGCAAAGAACAATACACCTCCTGATGCTATTAACCAAACTTCATTGGCGTCCCAAAAAGGCCCAATACTTCTTGTTATAGCAGCTTTATCTTCTTCAGTTTTTGCAAAAAACAAATGAATAATTCCTGCACCAAAATCATAGCCGTCAAGAATTACGTACATTCCTAACATAAACATTAAAACGATATACCAAAATATTTCCATAAGTTATGCTTTTAGTGTTTTGGGTCCTTTATAAATTATTTTACCAACCAATATTAAAAATAACATACCTAACAACAAATACAATCCAATAAACCCTAGCAAGGTAAACAATGTACTTCCTGCCGAAACTGTTGGAGACGCACCATCAGATACTTTTAATAAATTATAAACTAACCAAGGCTGACGCCCTAATTCTGCCGTATACCAACCAGTAATATTTGCAATGTATGGAAAAGGAACTAAAAACAAAATCATCCACATAATCCATTTTTTTTCATATAGTTTTTTGTAGTATAAAAATATTGCTGCTATTAGTAAAACACCAATAAATATGGTTCCTAAACCAACCATAATATGGTATGAATAATACAATCCTGGTATGTTTGTTGGGTAAATACTTTCATCAAATTCATTCAACCCTTTTACTTCAGCATTCCAATTATTATATGTTAAAAAACTTAAAATATTAGGTACTGCAATTTTATTATCTAAACGTTTTTCTTTGATGTTTGGCTGACCAATCAAAACTATTTCAGCTCCTTGTTCTGAATCAAATAAACCTTCCATAGCAGCAAAAGTAACAGGTTGGTGTTTTGCCACATTTTTAGCTGTTAAATCACCCGTTGGAAAAGCAACTAATAAACTTGAAATCAACCCAAAAACTACACCCGTTTTTAAAAACAATTTTCCAAATTCTTCATGTTTTTTATTCAACACGTAAAAGGCTCCAATACCACCAACTACAAATGAACTTGTTACTAGGGAAGCCGCCTGATTGTGTAAATACGATGGTAACAACCAAGGATTACTAAATAAGGCTGAAAAATTAGTTAATACAAATTTTCCGTTTTCTAAAATTTCATAACCTACGGGATATTGCATCCAAGAATGCGTAGCTATAATTAAATAGCCACTTGCCCAGGATCCTAAAAAAACCAAAAACCCGGTTAAAAAATGAAGCTTGTGACCTAATAATTTTTCACCAAATAGAAACAAACCTAAAAAGCTTGATTCTAAAAAGAATGAAAACATACCTTCCATAGCTAGAGTTTGACCTATAATTCCGCCTGTTAATTCAGAAAACTTTGCCCAATTAGTTCCAAATTGAAATTCCATTGGAATACCTGTTACAACACCCATTGCGAAGTTTACCGCAAATATTTTCATCCAAAAATGTGCCGCATCATTGTACTTATCAAGCTTTGTTTTTAAAAATTTACCTTTAAAATAAATTATAATTAAAGATAATCCCATTGTTAATTGTGGAAACAAATAATGGAACGTGATAGTAAATGCAAATTGCATTCTATCGTAAAAAAGAGCATCATCCATTTTATATTTTTTAAGGAGCAAATTTAATGCTTCTAAAACAAAAAAGTTGCAACATGTATCACATGTTGCAACTTTTTATTAATTAATTTTCTAAAAGGTTAGTCTTCAGAAGTCATTCGGCCAGTTGCACAACTTACAAAAGATTTTGCTTTGTGTAATACTGTATTTGCATCACCAACTTCAGGATAACCCATACTTGATAATTTTTCTTTTACTTTTTGAATTAAAGCTTCATCAACAGTATTTACTGTTACTTTTGAAGTTTCTAAGTCTACTGAAACTTCATCAACTCCTTCAATAGTTAAAATTCCTTTTTTAATTGAATTGGCACATCCGCCACATTTCAAATTTAATATTTCTAACGTTGTCATTCTTTTTTATTTTATTAGTCGTTTTTAAGAGTGTCCCTTTACAACTATCTTCATTACTTTCAAATTTAACTTAAAAAAATTAAACAATTGAATAATAAAACAAGATCTTATAAACTTTACCATTTTTGTTGGTTCAGTTCCATAGGACATATTACTATACGGAATATTTTTTTTGATACTTTCGCTCATAACTTTAATTTTTTATTCAGGAATTAACCACCAAAAAGGTTTTGCTTTTGCTTTATAAATAAACATATAATGCATAAATAATTTCATCCAATGTCCTGCAGTACCAACAACACCAACTGTATCATTAATATTTCTTCCCCATTTTGGGTATTTCTCCCAATCTTGTACAATTGGATTTACTGTCATAACAGCTGCTTGCCCTTTCCTAATTCCATATCCTGCCGAAACAATACAAGCTGCTCCCATTTTTGCCATTGAAGCTTCATGTGGATGGTCTGTTTTCCCTGTTTTTATTTGATGAATTATGTTTTGTGCAACAATTTTACCAATTACACCTGAAGGCATTCCGGTACGTGGTGGCGTTGGAAATATTTTTGTCCCATTAGGGCTTTGCATTGGTTTAGACATGCTGTGTGGTGGTGCAAAAGCAATACCTGCAGCATATATATTTTTATAGCCTGTACTTTGATAAATTAAAGGCCAATCTTTTGCACTCCATTCTTCATAAGGCTTGGCATTGTAATCTGCGTCTACCTTCATCATACCATTTCCTGCAAAAACAGTAGTACTTATGTCATTTCCTTGTTTGTCAAAAGCTTTCATACCAGCACCTGCAAAGCCAGGTATTAACATGGCAAAATCAAATTCTTTAGTACTTAACTCACCGTCCAAAGTTTCGTAATGCACAACGCCTTTTTCAACTTTTGAAACTCCTGCTTGTTTAATCCAACGTACGCCGTATTCTTTTAAAATAGACTCTGTAAATATTTTGGTTGGAGTAATGTAACCGTTTTGTTTTACATAAGCACCTCCCATACCAAAATCACCTAATTCATATTCATTTGTAATCCACCATAAATCTGCCAAATGATTTAATTTTCTCTTATTAATTTCAAAAGCAATGTTTAAAATGTATTCAAAAGCTGCACCTTGACAAGTAGCCATTGGGTGTCCTGTTCCAACCAAAAATGTTTGTCGTTCACCTTTTTCCATTTTATCAAAAGCGGCTTGCAAATTACTCCAGGCATGTGCAGCATGGTCATACGTACAAACCGATTGTGTAAACTTTTTAGGACCTAAACCTTCAGTAGCTTCAAAATTTAATTTAGGACCTGTAGCGTTTACCAAATAATCATAGGTTACTTTTTCTTCAACGTCCTTGTTATCTTCAGAAACATATTTAATTACTACAAATCCTTTTTCATTTTCAGCATCACCTTCCGGATGAATAGCCATTGCCAAAGCTTGTTTATAATCTACACCCATTTTTTTATAAACTGGTGCTAATTTAAATTTCACTTGATCAGGAGTCATTAAACCAACTCCAACCCAAATATTTGAAGGCACCCATTGAAAATTACTGTTGGGTGAAACCATCACCACTTCGTGCCCTTTTTTTAAATACTTGCTTAAATAAGAAACGGAAGTATGCCCTGAAATTCCAGCTCCTAAAACAACAACTTTAGCCATAATATTATTTATTAAATGTGATACTCCAAAGACCTCTTAAATCTCCCTCAGTATAACCCGTAGCAATATCAAATTGATATATAGATTTTATAATTGAATCTGTTTCTACAGTCATGGTTTCATTAACTTTTCCGTGACACACTAAACAGTTTGCTTTTATTTTTATAGGTGCGTAAAAATGTTTCTTTTGATTTTCATCAATTTCAACAATTGGCTTTAACTCTTTATTCTCTAACATTAATTGCTCATAACTATCCATAATTTCAATTTCACGCTCTGATGGATCATTATCACAACTTCTTAATTTGTTTGAAGTTCTTTTAATCTCTACATTGTATTTTTTTGAAAGCGCTTCAGTTATAGGCGAAGCTTCTTGATTGCAAAATGGAATGGCTTGTGCTGGTCCTCCTGCTTTCATTTGGGTCATTAAATTTGTACTTAACTCCTTAAATGTAGCCTGTGCAATCTCTTTTCCTTTTACGGTATATTCTTGTTTTTCTTTTTCAGAAAACTCTGAAGAGCATGATACAAAGCTTATTAATACTGCTAAAATTAAAACCTTTTTAAACATATTATTTCGTTATTTTATAGTTGTTTTTAACCCATTTTTGAAGCCCTCCTTGTAAATCATTTACATTTTCAAAACCTAATTTTGAAGCCTTTTTACTTGCTGTAGCCGTTCTTCTTCCTGATCTACAATAAATAAATACAGGTTTACTTTTATCTAATTTTAATAATTTACTTTCAAAATTTTTATCAAAAAGATTGATATTTATAGCTCCTTCAATATGGCCATTAGCAAATTCTTCAGGTGTTCTAACATCTATAATTACTTGTCCAACTGAATTAGTTTTAAAATCACTAGGTGTAATTACATTTATTACTCCATTTTCTGTCACTGTTTTTGACGGTTTTTTTTCAAGACAACCAATAACTGAAATGGTTAAAAAAATAAATATTACTGATTTTAAAAGTAGTTTCATAAGTATGAAGTGTTGTTTTTAGGTTTTTAATTAATTCCTTAATTTCAAACTAATTAAAAAAATTAACCGCTATTATTTTTGAATCTTACACAAATGTAATTCACATTTATTCGATGGCTGTAACCAAAGTTACTTTTTTAAAACAAAAAAAAGGGAGTTTTTTCAAACTCCCTTTATATTTATTAACAATTATATAAGTTTTATAATAAAGTAGTTGGACAAACATAAGCTGTTAACTCAACTCCTGTATCTTTAATATCTTTAAATCCACCTCTCACATCTGTTACCTTTTTAACTCCGTTTGCTTGAAAAATGGAAGCTGCAATTAAAGAACGATATCCGCTAGCACAATGCAAATAATATTCTTTATTTGAATCTATTTCAGCGAAATTTGAATGTATAAAATCTAACGGAAAATTATTTACTCCAATCACGTGTTCTGATAAATATTCCGATTCTTTTCTAACATCTAACGGGTTTTCTATAACACCTTCTTTTAGTTTGTTTGCAAATTGAGCTGCTGAGATTGAACCAATGGTATCAACTTTATGTCCTGCTGCTTTCCAAGAATGAATTCCACCTCGCAAATATCCTAAAGTATTATCATATCCAACACGAGAAAAACGTACTACAACTTCATGTTCTCTACCTTCTTCTGCAATAAAAATAATTTTTTGATTGATATCTTTTACCAAAGCACCAACCCAAGGAGCAAATCCGCCATCAATACCAATAAACCAAGCACCTGGCACAGTACCCTCTTCTGCATAAACGTCTTTGGCACGTGTGTCAATAACTAAAATATCCTTTTGCTCACTCATTTCTTTAAATGTATCTGCATCAATAGGAACTGTTCCTTGATGAATTACATCATCAATACTAGTATTAACTCCTTTATTCATACGCACATTATTTCCAAAATACTGTGGTGGTGGTTTTAAACCAGTGGTAACTTCAGTAATAAATTCTTCTTTGGTCATGTCAGCTCTTAACGCATAATTGGTTTTCTTTTGATTTCCTAAAGTATCAAAAGTTTCTGAGCTCATATTTTTTCCACAAGCAGACCCCGCTCCGTGGTTTGGATATACAATTATATCATCAGGTAACGTCATTATTTTATTTCGAAGAGAATCAAATAAATGACCTGCTAAATCAGCTTGTGTTAAATCAGATTTTACCGCTAAATCTGGACGACCAACATCGCC
This sequence comes from Lutibacter holmesii, assembly GCF_042679665.1. NCBI lineage: Bacteria > Pseudomonadati > Bacteroidota > Flavobacteriia > Flavobacteriales > Flavobacteriaceae > Lutibacter > Lutibacter holmesii. The sequence goes on along the minus strand of NZ_JBHTMV010000003.1, from coordinate 625,080 downwards.
AATAAATAAGCAATCACCAGTAAACACATAAGGTTTGTTACCTTTTTCATCAATTAATAAATATGATGACGATTCCATAGTATGCCCTGGTGTATGCAATAATTGAAGTGTTAAATCTCCAATTTTAAATATCTCTCCATCTTTTCCTTGATGAATATCGTATTGAGGGTTTGCATTTGGGCCAAATACAATAGTTGCTCCTGTTTTTTTAGCTAAATCAACTTGACCAGATACAAAATCGGCATGAAAATGAGTTAAAAATACATACTTAATTTTTGCTCCATCAGCTTTCGCCATCTCAATATATGGTTCAGTTTCTCTTAAAGGATCAATTATTGCTGCCTCTCCGTTTGAGTGGATATAGTAGGCCATTTCAGCCAAACATCCTGTAAACAATTGTTCTACTTTCATAATTATCTGAATTTAATTTTGTTAAATCTTTTTTTGAGGTATTTCAAAATTACAAGATAGAATTTTCTTCTTTGTAATCTAAATCACATATAATAAGGTATTTAGAAAATTTTAACTATTCGTTTGTTTTACGTATTTAAAATTCTCACCTCCAATTTCCTTGCTATTTTTCTTGTTTTCAAAAGCATTAACCGCGGCTTGTACACTCAAAAAACAGTTTTCAAATTTGATTTCTGACATGAGCTCTGATTTAAATAAAGCATCTCTTACTGGTCCAATTAGCCCTGTAAAATATAATTCTATATTTTTATTTTTCAAAAATAGCAATATATCTTTTATGACATGTACACCACTACTGTCTACATTATTTAAACTATCAGCATTAATTATTACTAATTTTAATTTAACGCCTTTCTGTCTTACTTTTTCAATAATAGTATCTTCAAAATAAGAGCTATTTGTAAAGTTTAATTGTGAATCAAATCTAATAATTAATACTTCCTCATCAATTTCAAGGTCTTCAAAACGATCAACATTTCTATACATATTTGTTCCTGGAATATGTCCTAAAGTTGCCATATGTGGTTTTGTTGAATTATAAATAACCATCACAATAGATAAAACAACTCCTGTTAAAATTCCTTCTTTAATTCCAAAAGTTATCGTTATTAAAAAGGTTACAAATAAAATAACGGCATCTTTTTTGTCGTATTTCCATAACAAAACTGGGGTTTTATAATCAAACAGTCCAATAACAGCAACAATTATAATAGCTGCTATAACTGCTTTTGGAAGAAAATAAAATACAGGTGTTAAAAATAATAATGTAAATGCCACTACAATTGTTGCGAAAATGGTTGCTAATTGTGTGTTTGCACCAGCATTATTATTTACTGCTGATCTTGAAAAACTTGATGTTGCGACAAAACTTAAAAAAAAGGCGCCTATCATATTACTTAAACCTAAAGCCGTAAATTCTTTATTTGCAGATATTTTAGAGTTATCTTCTCTTTTCTCTAATGATTTTCCAATTGAAAAAGCTTCAGTAAAACCAATTACTGCCAGTGTTAAAGCTAAAGGAAGTAATTCAATTATCGTATTATAATCAAAACTTGGAACAGTAAATTCTGGAAGTCCTTGAGGAATGTTTCCTACTACTGAAACACCATAAGTATGTAAACCCAAAATTTTAACTAAAATAATACCTAAAAAAACAACCACTAATGGAGCTGGTACTTTTTTTAAGTACTTTTTAAACAGTACCAATATAACAATTGCAATTATTCCAACTAATAAATTAAAAACATTAGTGTTTTTAATTTCTCTAAAAAGCGCCATTAGTAACTCTCCTATTCCTTGAACAGAGCCCACTTGTACTCCTAAGATATATTTTATTTGACTTAAAGCTATAATTAACGCGGCCCCTGAAGTGAATCCACTAATTACTGGTTTAGAAATAAAATTCACTAAAAAGCCAATTCTAAACAAACCAAACAAAAGTTGAATAAAACCTACAATAAAACCTAATAAAATAGCAAGCGTTATAAATTGACTTGTACCAACGGTAGCTAGCGCGGCAACTCCTGAAGCTACAATTATAGAATCCATTGCTACCGGGCCTACAGAAATATTTCGAGATGTTCCAAATATTGTATAGACTAAAGGAGGAATTAACGCGGCATATAAACCATAAATTGGAGGTAAACCAGCAATCATTGCATATGCTATACCTTGAGGAACTAGCATTACTCCTACTGTTATACCAGCAACTACATCACCTTTAAACCATTTTTTTTTATAGTTAGGTAACCAACTTAGAATTGGAATTATGTTTTTTAAATTCATTATCTAAATTTACTAATATCCGTTCAAAAATAGCGTGACATTTCTTTTATTTTATGATTAACATCACAAAATAACTTTAAAACAATTCTCCTTGACTTTTACCTTTAGATCTTCCTAAATGTTCATAAGCCAAATGAGTTACTTCTCTTCCACGTGGTGTTCGCATAATAAATCCTTGCTGAATTAAAAAAGGTTCATACACTTCTTCAATTGTTTCTGAATTTTCACTTACCGCTGTTGCCAGTGTACTAATTCCAACAGGACCACCTTTAAATTTGTCTATGATTGTTGTTAGAATTTTATTATCCATTTCGTCTAAACCATGTGCATCAACATTTAGAGCGTTTAAAGCGTACTTTGCAATTTCAATAGATATAAAGCCATCTCCTTTAATTTGAGCAAAATCACGTACTCTACGAAGCAATGCGTTGGCTATACGAGGTGTTCCTCTGCTTCTTCCTGCAATTTCAATAGCTGCCTCCATAGAAATAGACACTTTTAATATGTGTGCACTTCGTTGTACTATGGTAGTCAACAATTCTGTATTGTAATATTGTAATCTGCTACTTATTCCAAAACGAGCACGCATTGGAGCTGTAAGCAATCCGGATCTTGTTGTGGCACCAATTAATGTAAAAGGTTCTAAATCTATTTGAACTGTACGTGCATTTGGCCCAGATTCAATCATTATATCAATTCGGTAATCTTCCATTGCTGAATATAAATACTCTTCAACAATAGGACTTAACCTATGAATTTCATCAATAAACAACACGTCTCTTTCGCTCAAATTGGTTAGCAAGCCAGCCAAATCTCCTGGTTTATCTAAAACCGGTCCTGATGTTATTTTTAACCCAGCATTTAATTCATTTGAAAGAATATGTGCCAAAGTAGTTTTACCTAATCCAGGAGGTCCATGAAATAATGTATGGTCTAAAGCTTCTCCTCTTAAATTAGCCGCTTCAACAAATATTTTTAGGTTCTCTAAAACTTGTTCCTGACCAGTAAAGTCATCAAAACTTAGAGGTCTTAATTTCTTTTCTACATCAAAATCATCAGTTGAAAAATTATCTTTTTCTGGATTCAAGTTTTCGTTCATAAAAACAAAGATAAATAATTCACAATTGAAAATAGGATATAGAAAACTAAAAGTTCAATCTAGTTTAATTTGTTTAAAAAAAAACCAGCACAACAAAATGTACTGGTTTAATTTTTAAGTTTTGAAAGCTTTTAGGATTCTTCTTCTCCTTCTTTTAAAGGTGTCGTTTGTAATACAAAATCTTCATCGTGACCAGGTTTACTGTAATCATAAGCCCAACGGTGTACAGCTGGAATTTCTCCTGGCCAGTTTCCGTGAATATGTTCTACAGGTGTTGTCCACTCTAAAGTATTCGATTTCCAAGGATTTTGTTCTGCTTTCTTTCCTTTATAAATACTAATAAAGAAATTAGCTAAGAAAATTATTTGTGCAGCACCACCTAAAATAGCAAACATTGTAATTACAATATTTACATCAGCAACATCATCAAATAAAGGGAATGCTGTATTTGAATAATATCTTCGTGGTAAACCTGCTAAACCAATAAAATGCATTGGGAAGAACACTCCGTAGGCTGCAACTGCAGTAATCCAAAAATGCCAATACCCTAAAGTTTTATTCATCATTCTACCATACATTTTAGGGAACCAGTGATACACTCCTGCAAACATTCCGTAAATAGCAGATACACCCATTACTAAATGGAAATGCGCTACAACAAAATAGGTGTCGTGTACGTTGATATCTAAAGCACTATCTCCTAAAACCAATCCTGTTAAACCTCCAGAAATAAATGTTGAAACCAGGCCAATAGAAAATAGCATTGCTGGGTTCATTTGTAAATTACCTTTCCAAAGAGTTGTAATATAATTAAAGGCTTTTACTGCTGAAGGAATTGCAATTAATAATGTTGTAAAAGTAAATACCGACCCTAAGAAAGGATTCATACCTGATACAAACATATGGTGCCCCCAAACAATTGTAGACAAAAATGCAATTGCTATAATAGAACCAATCATAGCTCTATAACCAAAAATTGGTTTTCTTGAATTTGTTGAAATAATTTCAGAAGTAATACCTAATGCTGGTAATAATACAATATAAACTTCAGGGTGTCCTAAAAACCAAAATAAGTGTTCAAACAATACTGGAGATCCACCTTGGTAATGTAACACTTCACCTTGAATAAAAATATCCGACAAAAAGAATGAAGTACCAAAACTTCTATCAAAAATTAATAATAAAGCTGCCGATAATAATACTGGAAATGAAACTACACCAATAATTGCAGTTACAAAAAACGCCCAAATTGTTAAAGGTAATCTTGTCATTTTCATACCAACAGTTCTTAAGTTTAAAACTGTAACAATATAGTTAAGTGCTCCAATTAATGAGGATGCAATAAATACCGCCATTGAAACCAACCAAAGTGTCATACCCATTCCTGATCCTGGAATAGCTTGTGGCAATGCACTTAATGGCGGATAAATTGTCCAACCAGCAGAAGCAGGACCTGCTTCAACAAACAATGAAATTACCATGATAACACTTGAAATAAAGAACAACCAATAAGATACCATATTCAAAAATCCTGATGCCATATCACGTGCACCAATTTGCAATGGTATTAATAGGTTACTAAATGTTCCACTTAAACCAGCAGTTAAAACAAAGAATACCATAATGGTTCCGTGAATGGTAACTAATGCTAAGTAAATATCTGGAGACATAACTCCTCCGTCTTGGTGACGTCCTAAAAATGCTTCAATAATACTAAATGAATGATCTGGCCAAGCTATTTGTAAACGAAATAACATAGACATCATAACACCTATTACTCCCATAAAAATACCTGTTACCAAGTATTGCTTAGAAATCATTTTATGATCTGTACTAAAAACGTATTTAGTTATAAACGTTTCTTTATGATGATGATCTGACATATTTTATAATTTAGTTAGTAGTGTAGTAGTTAGTTTTATTTTACAACCTGAGCCATAGTTTGTTGTCCTTTTAACCAAGAGTTAAAAGCTTCTTCTTCTTCAACAACAATTTTCATTTGCATATTGTAGTGAGATGAGCCACAAATTTTATTACATAATAATACATAATCAAACTCATAAGGATCTTCTCCTTTTTCAGCTCTAATTTCATTAATCCCATTTACTTTAGCAATGGTTCCTTCATTCAATCTCATTTCCTCTGTAGTCATACTAGGCGTAAATGCAAATTGCGTTACCATTCCAGGCACACAGTTCATTTGTGCTCTAAAATGAGGCATATATGCAGAGTGCAACACATCTTGCGAACGAAATTTAAAAATTACTTTTCTTCCTTTAGGTAAATGTAACTCTCTAACAGGTACGTCATCTAAAGCATTCTTATCTGTCATATCAACACCCATTGTATTGATACCTTTAATATTTCTAACATTTGCTAAACCTAACTCATTGTCATTTCCAGCATACCTAGCTTCCCATTGAAATTGTTTTGCATATACTTCAACAATTAAAGGGTTTTCTGCATCAGAAGCATCCATAACGTCATTCCAAACAGATAAACCGTATAAAACAATTCCTGAGAGTACTACTGCAGGAATAATAGTCCAAATCATCTCTAATTTATGACTATCGGCATAAAACAAAGCTTTACGCCCATTTATTCCTCTATATTTAAATGCAAAAAAGAATAATAAAAATTGAGTAACTGCTTGTACAAATAAAATTAGTAACATAGTTACTAAATACAAAGTGTCATAGCTTTCTCCTTCAACAGAAGCTGCATCAGGTAAAAGTATTACAGAGTATTTCCAAAAAGAAAATATCATTAACCCATAAAAGAAAACTCCAAAAATTGCAAAAATTATACCTTGCGTGTTGTTGTCTTTCTCAGTAGCTATTACTCCTTTTAAGTTAAAAATACTTGTTATTTGCCATATAGCCACACCAATGACTATTGCCAGTAAAATGTAAAGTATTGCTGTCATTTTTTAGTTAGTTAGTTTAGTAGTTGCCAAATATAAAAAAAATCCTGAATAAAATGTATTCAGGATTCTTTTGAATGTATATTTTTTTGAATTTTAGTAGTGAAAATGTTCACTTTCTTTTATAAATGGGCTTCCTTTAGCTAATAAAGGTGCTTTTGTTAATGCTGTGAATACCACATAAATAAAAATTCCTAACACCAATAATACAGAACTAATCTCTGAAATTCCAAAAAACCATTGGTCTCCAACCGTAGCCGGCATAATCATTACAAAAATATCAACGTAATGTCCTATTAAAATAACAATACCAGTTGTTACAATAAACCAAGGAACACGCTTATAATCGCTATTCATTAATACCAATAATGGGAATAGGAAATTTAACACTAACATTCCTAAAAACGGAATTTTATAGTCGTTAAATCTTGTTGCAAAGTACGTAACCTCTTCAGGAATATTTGCATACCAAATTAACATGAATTGTGAAAACCATAGGTATGTCCAAAATACACTAAATCCAAACATAAACTTTGCTAAATCGTGTAAGTGGCTGTCATTCACAAATTCTAAATATCCTTTTCCTTTAAGGTAAATTGAAATTAAAGCTATTGTTGTAATTGCAGAAACTACCATACTTGCAAATACATACCATCCAAACAAAGTACTAAACCAGTGTGGATCTAAACTCATAATCCAATCCCAAGACAACATAGATTCAGTTACTAAAAAGAACACTAAAAATGCTGCTGAACTTTTAAATAATTTATAGTAATTTTTTAAGTCTGTAGCATTATCTTGAGCAATTGTAAGTTTTCTTGCATATTGACGGTAAACAATCCAACCAATCATATAAATAGCCGCTCTAATTAAAAAGAATGGCACATTTAAATATCCTGATTTATTTTGAATTAACTCATCGTGTGCAACTACATCAGCATCCATCCATACAAATAAATGATTCATATGCATTGAAGAAAGTACAAAGAAAACAAACAATAACACTGCACCTACAGGTAAGTAGGCCGTAATTCCTTCCATTACTCTAAATAATACCACTGGCCATCCTGCTTGTGAAGCATGTTGAATTGCATAAAAAGCTAATGTTGCCAATGAAATCATAAAAAAGAAAAACAATGCAACATATAATGCTGACCAAGGTTTGTTTTTTAATAAATGTAGTACGTGCTCTGCATGTTCATCACCTGAATGTTCAGCTTCTGCAGCACCATGCGCATCAATAGTTGCATCATGACTAGAAGCTTCAGATGCGTGAGCATCATGGCTATCGTGCATCATTACTTTCACATCTTCTACTGTACTTGGAGTAGATAAAAAACCGTAAGCAACACCAATAAGCCCAATAATCATTAAAGCGAAAGAAAGTGTTTTTAATTTACTTGAAAAGGTATACATATTTAAAAATTCTATCTTAGTAAAAGTATTATTTTAATAAATCATTTCTTAACTGCTCAACATACATTGTAGTTTGCCAACGCTCTTTTACAGTTAATTGAGATGCGTGAGATCCCATCATATTTCTACCATACATAATCACTTGGTAAATACTACCTTCCGTAATATCTCTATCTTTATAATTAGGTATTCCTAAAAATTTATCACGTTGTACTAAAACACCGTCACCAGCACCCGTTTTACCATGGCAAGAAACACAATAGATTGTGTACATTTTTTTACCATTTTCTAAATTAGTTTCAGTAACCTCTAACGGGTTTTTTGATTCTAATTTAGCAGCTTCGTATCCTTCATTTGTATTTGGGTAATCGTAAGGTACTTGACCACGAGCAATTGTTCCTTCAACAGGTAACTGAGTTGTCATACCATTTGCATAATTTGGATTTTCTGAATAGGTTTCGTAACCAACAGAATGATACATATCAGGCATATATTGATAGTTTGGCTTAGACTTATCTGTCCAACAAGACGATAAAATCATCATAAAAGCCAATGCGATTGTAATTTTTAAAATGTTTTTCATTTTAATTAATGCTTTTCAGTTACTTTAATTTCTACAGTTCCTGTTTTTTTAAGAAATGAAACTAATTCAGCTTCATCACCTTCAACAGCGACTTCCATAACAAACATATCATCTGTTGTTCTTGGATCTGGATTCTCAGCTTCTTTAAATGGCCATAATCTGCTACGCATATAAAATGTAATTACCATTAAATGCGCTGCGAAAAACACACTTAATTCAAACATAATTGGCACAAAGGCTGGCATGTTTAAAAAGAAACTCATACTTGGTTTACCACCAATATCTTGAGGCCACTGTTCAATCATCATATAGTTCATCATCCAAACTGCGAACGAAAAACCAACACATCCGTACATAAAAGCAGTAATTGCTATTCTTGTACCTTTCAATCCCATAGCCTTGTCTAAACCATGAACTGGGAATGGTGTATAAACTTCTGCGATATGATGATTTGCTGCACGTGTTTCTTTTACGGCATCCATTAGGATATCATCATCGTTATACATTGCTTGTACTACTTTATTACTCATGATTTCCGTCTCTTAATTTTTTATAATTTTCTCCTGATGACTTCAAAATAGATTTTACCTCAGCTTGCGCGATAACAGGGAATGTTCTTGCGTATAATAAAAATAATACAAAGAAAAATCCGATTGTTCCAACATAGATACCAATATCAACAAACGTTGGTGAGAACATTGTCCAAGATGATGGTAAGTAATCTCTATGCAATGAAGTTACAATAATTACAAATCTTTCAAACCACATTCCAATGTTTACAACAATTGAAATTATAAAAGAGAATGTAATACTTTGTCTTAATTTTTTAGACCACATAAATTGTGGAGAGAATACATTACAACTCATCATTAATAAATAAGCCCACCAGTAAGGTCCTGTTGCTCTATTTAAAAATGCATATTGTTCATATTCAACACCTGAATACCAAGCAATAAATAACTCTGTAATATAAGCACAACCTACAATTGAACCAGTAATCATAATTACAATGTTCATTAATTCAATGTGCTGTTTTGTAATATAAGCTTCTAAGTTAGAAACTTTTCTCATGATTATTAACAACGTATTTACCATTGCAAATCCAGAGAAAACTGCTCCTGCCACAAAATAAGGAGGGAAAATTGTTGTATGCCAACCTGGAATAACAGATGTTGCAAAGTCAAAAGATACAATTGTATGTACTGAAAGTACTAAAGGTGTTGCTAAACCAGCTAACACTAATGATACTTCTTCAAAACGTTGCCAATCTTTAGCTCTCCCTGTCCAACCAAAACTTAATAAGCTATAAATTTTCTTTTGAAAAGGTTTTACCGATCTATCACGTAACATTGCAAAATCAGGTAACAAACCAGTCCACCAGAAAACTAATGATACCGATAAATATGTAGAAATTGCAAAAACATCCCATAATAATGGTGAGTTAAAGTTTGTCCAAAGTGAACCAAATTGATTTGGAATTGGCAATACAAAATGTGCATCCCAAACACGTCCCATATGAATTACTGGGAACAAACCTGCTTGCACAACAGAGAAAATTGTCATTGCTTCAGCAGAACGGTTAATACCCATTCTCCATTTTTGACGAAACAATAAAAGTACAGCTGAAATTAATGTACCGGCATGACCAATACCTACCCACCAAACAAAGTTGGTAATATCCCAGGCCCAACCTACGGTTTTATTTAATCCCCAAACTCCAATTCCTGTTCCAATGGTGTAAATAATTGAACCAACTCCCCATAGGAAAGCTAATAGTGCAATTATGAAAACTGTCCACCATAATTTATTTGCTTTACCTTCAACTGGAGCGGCTACTTCTACAGTAATATCATGGTAGCTTTTATCTCCAACAATTAAAGGTCTTCTAATAGGTGCTTCGTAATGAGACGACATAATTCTTATTTAATTATTATCTATTAATATTATTGTTTATGCTTCTTGAGTGTTTCTAACTTTTACTTGGTAAACAACATTAGGCTTAGTTCCAATGTGTTCTAGTAAATGATACGCTCTTTTATCTTGTGTTAACTCAGTAATTGTATCTTCCTTATGATTTACATCACCAAATACCATTGCTCCAGTGCTACAAGCGTTTGAACAAGCGGTTTCAAATTCATTGGTATTTACTGGTCTTCCTTCTTTTTTGGCTTTTAAAATTGTTGCTTGTGTCATTTGAATACACATTGAACATTTTTCCATAACACCACGAGAACGAACAGTCACATCTGGATTTAATACCATTCTACCTAAATCATCATTCATATAGTAATCAAATTCACTATTTTCTGGGTATTTAAACCAGTTGAATCTACGTACTTTATACGGGCAGTTATTTGCACAGTAACGTGTACCTACACAACGGTTATAAGCCATTTGGTTTTGACCTTGACGACCGTGAGATGTAGCGGCAACCGGACAAACTGTTTCACAAGGCGCGTGATTACAGTGTTGACACATTACAGGTTGAAATGCTACAGAAGGATTTTCAGAAGGATCTTCTAATTCTGCCATAGTGTCTTTATAACCCATAACTCCAGTTCCAGCCTCTTTCTTTTCATTATCACCTGCAAAATCTTCTTCGTGAGAATAATATCTATCAATACGCAACCAGTGCATATCTCTTGATTTTCTAATTTCATCTTTACCAACTACCGGTACATTATTTTCTGCGTGACAAGCAATTACACAAGCTCCACATCCTGTACATGCATTCAAGTCGATTGACAAGTTAAAATGATGCCCAACTGTTCTATCAAAAGAATCCCAAAGATCTACTGAAGTAGCTTCAACTTCTTTATGATCCATAGAAACAACAGGAACTTTATTCCATTCTTTTGAATCTTTTGTATTGAACTCTTCTAAGGTAGTTTCTTTAATAATATCTCCTCTACCCATTAAAGTGTTGTGCAATTGTATACAAGCAAACTCGTGAACACCAGCAACAACTTTTACAGAAACATCTGTTTGAGTAGTATTAAAATCTTTATAAAATTTAAATGCATTCTTTCCAGTTTGCATTTCTTCTTTTAATCCTTGAACACGTCCGTAACCAACTGCTAAACCTAAAGAACCAATTGCTTGACCTGGTTGAATTAGCACTGGTAAAACTTCTGAAATACCATTTACGGTTAACTCAACTAAACTTCCGTTTAAGGCACCATTTGCAACATTCTCATTCATTACTCCAAATGTAGCAGCATCAGCTTTAGACATTGTTAAGTAATTATCCCAAGATGTTCTTGTTATTGGATCAGGGAATTCTTGTAACCAAGGGTTACTTGCCATTTGACCATCACCCATTCCAGTTTTTGTGTATAATGACAATTCTAAATCACTAGATTTAGCACTACCCATACCTTTAATTGCTGAAGCAAAGTCAAACTTTGACACTTCTAATTCTTCACTAGAAGGAGCTACATAAATACCATCATGCAACGCTTGATTCCATGACGTTCCATTTAATACCTCAGCAGTCCAATAATTCTTAATAAAATCGTAATAAGAACTTGAGCTACCTGTCCAAGCTAATAAAGCATCTTGAAATTGACGCGTATCAAATAATGGTTTAATTGTTGGTTGCATTAAGCTGTAATGTCCTTTTTTAATTACAACATCACCCCAAGACTCTAAATAGTGAGGAGAAGCTAATGCATATTGAACAGCATTTGCTGTTTCATTATCTTGCATAGAAAATGCAACAGATAATTTTACTTTTTTCAATCCTTCAACAAATTCACTTGAATTAGGTAAAGAATAAACTGGGTTTGAATTATTAATTATAACCGCTCCAATTTTACCAGCATTCATATCTGCTATTAATTGAGCAACAACTTTATCATCTCCCTTTCTAACGTTCTTAGTTTTAACAACATCAATAACCTCACTTTGAATAGCTTGATTAATTGCTAATGCTAATAATTGAGCGTTTTTATCTTGAATTCCTGTTAAAACAACAGCTTTTGTACCTGCTTTTTTAATTTGAGCAGCTACTTTTTGAATAGCACTGTTTAATGGTGAAGCTTCTCTAGTTGAAATTCCTCTTACAACAGCTTGATATAATTTTATTAAAGCTAAGTTTTGCTGAGATGGCTTTAACATAATACGCTCATCTGCATTTGCACCAGATAAAGTCATATTAGATTCAATTTGAATATGGCGAGACATTTTCCCTTTTACAGGAATTCTTCCCTTAGCATATCCAGCTTCAAAGCCTCCACCTTGCCAATCTCCTAAGAAATCTGCACCAATAGATACAATAACATCTGCTTTTTCTAAATCATAATCAGGTAAAGCTCTTTCTCCATAAGCAGTTTCAAAAGCATCTAACGCAGCTGATTCAGAAACAGCATCGTAAACAACATGGTTTACATTTCCAAAAGCTTCATTAAACTTATTTACTATTTTTTTTGTAGACGGACTTGCACAAGTTCCAGTTAAAACTGCAATAGGTAAACCTGCAGCTTTTACTTCATTTAATTTTAAAACAATTCCTTCATTAGCTTTATCCCAAGATATAACCTCTCCATTTGCTTTAGGTCCTTGTAACCTTAAACTATCATACAAAGAAAGTACAGAAGCTTGCACACGTGCATTTGTACTTCCATTTGCTTCTTTATTTGGTTCAATTTTTATTGGACGTCCTTCTCTAACTTTTACCAATACATTTGCAAAGTCAAAACCATCTGCCATTGTTGTTGCATAATATTCTGCAACACCAGGAATAATATCATCTGGCTTAATTACATAAGGAATTGATTTTACCACAGGACCTTCACAGGCCGCTAAAGAAGCTGCAGCTGTGGTAAATCCAACATACTTTAAAAAGTCTCTACGAGTTGTTGATGAAGCCTCTAAGTTTTCTTTGTCACCTAAAAAATCATCTGTTGGAATTTCTTCCACAAACTCGTTATTTTTTAACGTATCAACAATCAAGCTATTTTCCTTAAGCTCTTCAACACTTTTCCAGTATTTTTTGTTTGATGCCATTTTATATATTGTTATTTACTTCGTAATTAATATTAATAGTGACATTTACCACATTCTAAACCTCCCATTTGAGCTTCAGTCACTTTTTCTACACCGTACTTTTTAGCTAATTGATCGTGGATGTTTTTATAATATCCATTTTCAGTCATATCAACTTCAGTTTCTCTATGGCAAGTAATACACCAATCCATTGTTAACGGAGAGTATTGGTAAACTTCGTGCATTTCTTCAACTGGACCGTGACATTTTGAACAATCTAACCCAGCAACTGTTACGTGTTGAGAGTGATTGTAATAAGCAAAGTCTGCTAAATTATGTATACGCACCCACTCAATTGGTTTTTGTTCAAAACCTTCAATATATTGTACATTTTCTTTATCCCAACCAACAGCATCGTAAATTTTTTGTATTTCATTATCTAAATCTTCTTTAGAATGTCCGTCGAATAATTCTCCGTTATATTCTGAAATTGATTTATGACAGTTCATACAAACATTTGCTGTAGGTATTCCTGAAGTTTTACTATGTTTTGCTGAAGAGTGACAGTATTGACAGTCAATTTTATTATCTCCTGCGTGTACTGCGTGTGAAAAAGCAATTGGTTGAATTGGTTGGTAACCTTCGTTTAAATCAACTTGCATAAGCCAGCCAAACACTAACCAAGCACCACCAACAACACAAAATATTACAAATAAGAAACGTAAAAACGGGTTGAAAATCATTGATTTCAACATACTATCTTCTTGTTCCTCACCTTCTACAACAACTTTATTTGTTGTTGCTGCAACAATAAGCGATAATAGTACAAAAGCTAATATTGTTAAACCTAATGTTGGTAATACTCCAAAACCAGGATTCTCAAAAATTTCTTGATCATTTGCTGAAACCGCTCCCGTTGCCGCTGTAGCTTTTACATCTCCAACAGCTAAATAACTTAATAAATCATCTAAATCTTGATCAGATAACTGAGGAAAAGGAGTCATTGCAATAGGAGAATATTCAGAAGCAGTTTTTGCTAACTTATCACCTGAAGCTACTAACGCAGTATTATCCTTAATCCAAGCTTTTAACCAATCTGTCTCGTATTTATCTCCAATTTTCAAAAGCTCAGGGCCAATTAACTTCCCTTCTAACTTGTGACAAGCTGCACAATTTGTTTTGAAAATTTTCTTTCCACGCTCAACACCTGGATCAATTTCTTGAGTTGCCACAGCTTTTGGTGCTATAGGTTCACCTTTTGTGTACGCCAAAATATCAATAATATCCTGATCGGATAATTGAGGGTTAGCTGTCATTGGCAACTTGTTGTTCTCTTCGAAAACTTGAATTGCTAATTTGTCTCCTGACTTAATCATGCCTGGACTATCTTTAATCCAAGCGATTAACCATTCTTGTTCTCTTTTTTCCGTAATTCCCTTCAAGGCCGGACCTACTAACTTCTTATCTAGTTTATGACAAGCAGCACACACAGACTTGAAGAGTTTTTCTCCATTGGCTGCATCGCCTTCTTGAGCCGATAGATTAAGCGAAAAAAATAAAAGGAAAGCAAGACTACTTATGACTAATCTTGATAATGCACTGTGTTGTTTCACACTTTTCATACTTAAAAAAAATATTTTCTTTCTTGTTTGGTACAATTATTTCATTTAAAAAATTATGATTTAAATCATATTTAAACGATTTAACAAAAATACTATTTAAATGCACATCACAAAAAGTAATGAATGGGTATTCCATAATTTATACTCATTCTAAATAATAATATTTCACATAAGGTTTCAAAGAAAACTTTAAATTTGAAAAAAATTAAAAACTTTAGAATGAAGAAAACAAACCTAAACATACTCTTTACAAGCGTTTTAACTTTATTTTTATGTATCACTAATGTATTTTCACAAAGTGAAAGCGAAAAAATATCTGACTTAATTAGTCAAAAAAAAACGTATAATAAAGAGAATAAAAACACCATTGTTTATAAAATTCAATTATACAATGGAAATGAAACTGAAGCATACAAAATAAAGCAAAATTTCTCTTTAACTTTCCCTGAATTTACTCCAGAAGTAGTGTACGATAAGCCTGAATGGAAGACACAAGTTGGTAAGTTTAAAACTCGATTAGATGCTGATAGAGTTGCTTTAATTATAAAAGAAAAGTTTTTAGGAGCTATTGTTTTAGAAGATAAAATATAACAAACTTTATTCCATAAAAAAAGGCGTGCAATGCACGCCTTTTTTGGTTTATATACTATATTATTTTAGTTTCTTTTTAACCTCAACTTCTTGGTAAGCTTCAATAATATCACCAATTTCAATATTGTTATAGTTCTTAATTTGAACCCCACAATCATATCCTTTAGCAACTTCCTTAACATCGTCTTTAAAACGCTTTAAAGCCATTAACTCACCTGAATGAATTACAACGCTATCTCTAATAACTCTAATTTTAGATGATCTCATTATTTTTCCTGTCATAACCATACACCCGGCAATATTACCAACCTTAGAGATTTTATAAATTTCTCTAATCTCAACATTACCAACCACTTCTTCTTTAATTTCAGCAGAAAGCATTCCTTCCATTGCATCACGAAGATCTTCAATAGCTGCGTAAATAATAGAATACGTTCTAATATCAATTTCCTCATTATCTGCAAGCAATCTTGCATTTCCAGAAGGTCTTACATTAAATCCAACAATAATTGCATCAGATGCTGAAGCTAACAATACGTCAGATTCTGTAATTGCACCCACACCTTTATGAATAATATTCACTTGAATCTCATCTGTAGATAATTTTTGGAACGAATCAGTTAACGCTTCAACAGAACCATCAACATCACCTTTCAAAATAATATTCAATTCTTTAAAGTCTCCTAATGCAATTCTACGTCCAATTTCATCTAATGTAATATGGCGTTGAGTTCTAACAGATTGTTCACGTTGTAATTGAGATCTTTTAGAGGCAATTTGTTTTGCTTCTTTTTCATCTTCAAATACGTGAAATTTATCTCCTGCTTGAGGCGCTCCATCTAAACCTAATATAGAAACTGGTGTAGAAGGCCCTGCAGATTTCATATTATTTCCTCTTTCATCAAACATAGCTTTTACTTTTCCGCTATGTTTACCAGCTAACATATAATCTCCAATTTTTAATGTTCCTTCTTGAACTAAAATTGTAGACACATATCCTCGTCCTTTATCTAACAATGCTTCAACAACAGTTCCAACAGAATTTTTGTTTGGATTTGCTTTTAAGTCTAACATTTCTGCTTCAAGCAATACCTTCTCTAATAATTCATCAACACCTTCTCCTGTTTTTGCAGAAATATTGTGTGATTGAATTTTACCACCCCAATCTTCAACCAATAAGTTCATTGCTGAAAGTTGTTCTTTAATTTTATCAGGATTTGCGTGTGGTTTATCAATTTTATTTATTGCGAATACAATTGGAACACCTGCAGCTTGCGCATGGCTAATAGCTTCTTTTGTTTGAGGCATCACATCATCATCAGCCGCCACAACAATAATTACAATATCTGCTACTTGTCCACCACGAGCTCTCATCGCAGTAAAGGCTTCGTGACCTGGTGTATCTAGAAAAGCAATTTTTTGACCACTTTTAAGCTGAACTCCGTACGCACCAATGTGCTGTGTTATTCCTCCTGATTCACCTGCTATTACATTTTCTTCACGGATATGATCTAATAGTGATGTTTTACCGTGATCAACGTGTCCCATTACCGTAATAACCGGAGCTCTAAATTCTAACTCATCTTCCGAATCAACATGCTCTTCAATAGATTCTTCAACCTCAGCACCAATAAAATTAACCGTATAATCAAACTCTTCTGCAACAATAGTTAATGTTTCAGCATCTAAACGCTGATTCATAGTAACCATCATTCCTAATGACATACAAGTAGAAATAATATCAGTAACAGGAATATTCATCATTGTTGCAATTTCACTAACCGTAACAAATTCTGTTACTTTTAATACTTTGCTTTCAATTGCTTGTAATTCTGCATCAATATCAGTTTGCTGACGATGTTGATCTCTTTTATCTCTTCTATATTTTGCTCCTTTACCTTTTTTAGATTTCCCTTGTAATTTCTCTAAGGTTTCTCTAACTTGTTTTTGAACATCAGCTTCAGAAGGCTCTTCTTTTACAATCGGTTTTCTAGGACCGCCACGTTGAGGGCCTCTATTTGGACCTCCTCTATGTTGTGCTGGTCTTACAACTCTTTTTTCACCTGCAGCTGGCGCTTTTTTAATTCTACGACGCTTCTTTTTATTTGCATCATTAGCATTATCTTTTTTAGCAGGGTCAGCTTTTTTAGGTTTTGGTTTTTTCTCAAACTGTTTTAAGTCAATTTTCTCACCTGTAATTTTTGGTCCAGAAAGCTTCTTATATTGAGTTTGTAATGTTTGAGGTTCTGTTGAAGTTTCAGCTGTTTTTTCTTCAGAACTTGATGTAGTTTCTGGCTGCTTTTTAACAGGCTCAACTGGTTTATTAGCAATAGGTTTTGAAGGTTTTGGCGTAGCTTTTTTCTCTACCGACACCTTTTCAACAGGCTTAACAGTTTCTTCAACCTTCTTTACAACATCTTCTTTTGCCACCTTAGGAGTTTCAACTTTTTTAGGAGTTTCTACCTTTGCTTCAGGTTTAACAACAGTTGTTTCTTTAGTTTCAACAACCTTTTTTTCAACTACTGGTTCTTCAACTTTCTTTGCTTCAACAATAGGCTTTTCCTTAACTTCAGGTTCTTTTGCTACTTCTGGTTCTTTAACTTGTGCCTTTTTAGCATCAATATCAATTTTACCAATAGTTTTAACCTCTAATTTTTCGGCTTTAGCTTTGACAACTTCTTTTTTAGCTTCTTCATCAATACGATGCTTTTCAGCTTTTTCTTCAGCAGCAACTCTTAGCGCTTCTTTTTCTTTACGCTTTTCTTCGCCTACTTCTTTTGAAGCTGCTTTTTTATTTCTGTCTGTTTGAAAACCATCCAACAGTACTTCGTACTCTGCGTTAGATATTTTAGTTGTTGGGCGTGCTTCAACCTCAATGCCTTTGCTCGCCAAATGCTCAACAGCTCTATCTAACGAGATATTTAATTCTCGTAATACTTTGTTTAGTCTCAATGTTTTGTTGTCAGCCATATAATTAATTTTTAGCCTATTATTGTTGGATATTTAAAGATTTAATCTTCAAATTCTTCTCTTAATATTTTTTGAACTTCTAAAATAGTTTCCTCTTCTAGATCAGTTCTTTTTACCAATTCAGTTACATCTTTTTCAAGTACACTACGTGCAGTATCTAAACCAATATTTTTAAATTCTTGAATTACCCAAGCTTCTATTTCGTCTGAGAATTCAGTTAATTCAACATCATCTTCCATTTCAACTCCTTCACGTTGAACATCAAGCTCAAATCCGGTTAATTGAGATGCTAAACGAATGTTTACTCCATTTTTACCAATAGCTTTTGAAACTTCTTCTGGCAATAAGAATACATCAACTCTTCCTTTTTTACCATCTTCTCTTCCTTCTTCTTCATGAATTTTCATTGATACTACTTTTGCTGGGCTTAAAGCTCTAGCAATAAATAGTTGTGTGTTTTTAGTATAATTTAACACATCAATATTTTCGTTTCCTAATTCACGTACAATTCCGTGAATACGAGAACCTTTCATACCAACACAAGCTCCAACAGGATCTATTCTATCATCATAAGAATCTACTGCTACTTTTGCTTTTTCACCTGGTATTCTTGCAACACCTTCAATAGTAATTAAACCATCAAAAACTTCAGGAATTTCTTGCTCAAATAATTTTTCTAAGAATTCAGGAGCGGTTCTTGACATAATAATTACAGGCTTATTACCACGTAACTCAACTGTTTTAATAATTCCACGAACTGAATCTCCTTTTCTGAAATAATCTGAACGAATTTGTTCACTTTTTGGCAACACTAACTCGTTTCCTTCATCATCTAACAAAATAATTGCATTGTGACGAATATGGTGCACCTCAGCACTGTAAATATCACCTTCTAATTCTTTAAAGTGCTTAAAAGTGTTTGTACTATCGTGCTCGTATATTTTTGAAATTAAGTTTTGGCGCAATGCTAAAATAGCTCTTCTTCCCAAATCAATTAATTTCACTTCTTCAGACACATCTTCACCAATTTCAAAATCTGGTTCAATTTTTCGTGCTTCTGCAAGTTCTATCTCTTCATTATCATCTTCAGACATACCATCTGCTACAACAACTCTATTTCTCCAAATTTCTAAATCTCCTTTATCTGGGTTTATAATAATATCGAAGTTATCATCAGATCCAAATTTTCTTTTCAAAGCAGCTCTAAAAACTTCTTCAAGAATTGCCATTAGCGTAACTCTATCAATATTTTTATCTCCTTTAAATTCTGAAAATGACTCAATTAATGCTATATTTTCCATGCACTCTAGTAATTAAAATATTATTTTCACTTTTGCTTCTAAAATAGTTGAAAATGGCACTGTTGCATTTTTAACAACAGTAACTTTCCCCTTTCCTATAGGTTTTGGTTCTCTAGCTTTCCACTCTAATTCAATAGAATCTTCATTTACAACTTTCAATGTACCTTCAACCTTTGTATTGTCTTGCAGTTTAATTTCTAAAATACGGTTAATATTTTTAATGTACTGCCTTTTTACTTTCAATGGATTTGCAACATCAGGTGAAGTAACCTCTAAAGAAAAATCTTCTTCTTCTCTATCTAAATTTTGTTCAATCTCGCGGTTTATTCTTATGCAATCTTTTAAAGAAACACCTGTATCGCCATCAATTTCAATGTAAATTTTATTTTCTGGCAAAAATTTCAGTTCAATTAAATACAATGAAGAATTTTCCTCCAAAGCATTATTCAACAAATTTATAACTTTTTCTTTATCCATTATTGTATAAAAAGAGGGGACTTACCGTCCCCTCCTATCTCCTTTTTTGTTTCAAATTCGCTGCAAATATAGTAACATTTTTTGGAATGATAAAAAATCATCCTTTGTTTTTAATATAAAATTGCTAACTTTACGTTAAATCACATTTATTTTTATACTGTTTTATGAAAAGAATATTAGTTCCCATAGATTTTTCGAAACAAGCAGAATACGCTGCAAAGGTAGCCGTTTCTATAGCTAAGCTTACCAATTCAAAAATTTACTTGTTACATATGCTTGAACTTCCTACAGGAGTTATTGATCCTTCAAGTTATGGATCATCAAGCAATACACCAACTGCATTATTATTTTTAAAAAGAGCTTACCAAAAATTTGAAAACTTTAAAAAGCTTCCTTTTTTTGAAGGTGTTGAAATGGAAGATTCTGTTCTTTTCCATAAAGCTTATGACGGAATAATTGATGAAAGTGTTAAAAACGACATTGACTTAATTGTTATGGGGTCAAAAGGAACTTCAGGCCTTGAAGAAATGCTAATTGGCTCAAACACTGAAAAAGTAGTTAGAAATTCAGACATCCCTGTTTTAGTAATAAAACAAGAAATTGAAAACTTTAAAATTAACAATATTGTTTTTGCTTCAAACTTTCATATTGACGCTCGAAAATCATTTCAAAAAATCTTAAATTTCACAACTATTTTTGATGCCCAATTACACTTATTAAAAATAAACACCATTCACAATTTTGAAACTACAAAAGAATCAAGTGATGCTATAAGAAATTTTATAAACGACTTTGATTTAAGCAACTACACTCTTAATATTTACAATGATATTTCTGTAGAAGCTGGTGTGTTAAATTTTGCAAAAGTAATTGACGCTGATGTAATTTTACTAAACACACACGGAAGACGTGGATTAGCACATTTATTTACCGGAAGTATTGGAGAAGATTTAGCAAATCATGCAAAATTACCTGTAGTGACTTTTAAAATATAACCAAACAACAAATATTTCAAACTTTAAAAAGCCTGAAAATTTAATTATTTTCGGGCTTTTTTGCTATCCTAGCAAACAGCTATAAAAACAAAAACCCTTTAAACGCAGTGTTTAAAGGGAATGTTTCAAAATGTTTGTTGACCTACAAGGACTCGAACCTTGACTGACGATACCAAAAACCGGAGTGCTACCATTACACCATAGGTCATTTTGAGCGTGCAAATTTAAGGGAAAGTTTTAATTCCGCAAACATTTTTTAATTTTTTTTCAAAAAAAATCAACTTATCATCTTTAGCACTATATTAACATTCCTTATTGCAGCTACTTAATATATTTAAGATTAATTTTGTTAAATTCGCCACGATAAAAAATTTTATATGAATTCATTTAATTTTTCTAAATGGAACACACTTATTGGGTGGGCCACTTTTGCAATTGCTTTAATCACCTACACACTAACACTAGAACCAACTGTTAGTTATTGGGATTGTGGCGAATACATTTCTACAGCTGTAAAATTAGAAGTTGGACACCCACCAGGAGCTCCGTTATTTCAAATGCTAGGAGCTTTCTTTGCTATGTTCACAAATGATGTTATGGAAATTGCTAAAATGGTAAACTTTATGTCTGCGTTAGCAAGTGCTTTTACCATACTTTTTATGTTTTGGACCATTACTGCATTAGGAAAAAAATTAGTTGAAAAATCTAAAGACTTTAATACCAATTCTTACATTGCAATTTTAGGAAGCGGTGTAGTTGGCGCTTTAACTTATACATTTTCTGATAGTTTTTGGTTTAGTGCGGTTGAAGGAGAAGTATATGCAATGTCTTCATTTTTAATGGCGCTACTTTTTTGGCTAGGATTACGTTGGGAAGCAGAAATGGACAAACCTCAAGGTAATAAGTGGCTATTACTTATAAGCTTTGTTGTTGGTTTATCATTTGGTGTACACATTTTATCGTTGTTGGTAATTCCTTCAATTGTATTTTTATACATCTATAAAAAATACGACAACCTAAATCTAAAACAATTTATTATTGCCAATTTCGCAGCTATTTTAGTTCTTGTTTTTGTTTTTAAAATGCTATTTCCATACACGTTAAAATATTTTAGCGCATTGGAATTATTTTTTGTTAACTCTATTGGACTTCCTTTTAACTCAGGAAGTATTATTGCAGGTATTTTATTAATCGCTCTTTTTTACTTCGGAATTAAATACACGCATAAAAAACAAATGGTTGAAGCCAATACAATAATACTTTCTGTATTATTTATAATTATTGGATTTTCATCTTGGTTAATGCTACCAATAAGAGCCAATGCTAACACAACTATAAACGAAAATAACCCATCAAGTGCACGTGAATTATTAGCTTACTACGATCGTGAGCAATATGGAGATGCCAATGTTTTTTACGACACCTATTATTCTTTAATTTATAATAGAGAACAAGATCGTGAAAACCCATCAAAAGATGACAAACCAAAATACGAAAAAGACGAAAAAACTGGTAAATATATTATTGTAAATAATTACGAAGATGCACTTCCAAACTGGAGCAGTAAACACAAAGGGTTTATCCCTAGAATGGTAAGTACAGATGCTAACGTAATTAAAAACTACAAAGCTATTGCTGGCATTCCTCAAAACAGCAAAAGAAGACCTACATTTATTGAAAACTTAACATTTATGGCCGATTTCCAATTTGGTTATATGTATGGACGATATTTTATGTGGAATTTTGTAGGAAGACAAAATGACGAACAAGGTCAGTTAGATATTCACAATGGAAACTGGCTAAGTGGTATCACATTCATTGATGAAATGCGCTTAGGACCGCAAAGTAACTTACCTTCAGATGTTAAAAATAATAAAGGAAGAAACACATATTACTTTTTACCATTAATCTTAGGAATTATTGGGCTTCTTTTCCACCTAAAGAAAGATAAAAACGATTTTTATGTATTGTTTTTGTTTTTTGCTTTTACAGGATTAGCCATTATTTTTTACACAAACCCAAAGCCATTTGAACCACGAGAAAGAGATTATGCCGTTGTTGGCTCCTTTTACATTTTCGCCATTTGGGTAGGATTTGGAGTATTGGCCATATTTGAAAAATTAAAAAATTATGCCAACCAAAAAACAGTAGCTATTGCCGTTTCAGTAATTTCTTTATTAGCAGTACCAACATTAATGGCTTCTGAAAACTGGGATGATCACGATCGCTCTAATAGATATACTTCGCATTTAAATGCCAAAGCATATTTAGATTCCTGCGATCCAAATGCAATATTATTTACTATTGGAGATAATGATACTTTTCCGCTTTGGTACCTTCAAGAAGTTGAAGATTACAGAACAGACATGAAGCTTATAAACACCAGTTTATTTGCAACCGATTGGTATATTGATCAAATGAAACGAAAAACATATAAAGCTGATCCAATTCCTTCACAATTAACACATGACAAGTACAAATGGGGAACTTTAGATGTTGCTTATTATTTTGAAGAACTGTTTCCGCAGTTAAAAGATTCTGTAGTTGATATTCATAACTTTATGAAGTGGATTGAAAGCGACAGCCCAAGAACTCAATATGATTTAGATGATGACGGAATTTACGAAAAAGTGTTACCTACAAATAAAATTAGAATTCCTGTAGATAAAGAAGCTGTTTTAAGAAATGGAATTGTTGCTGAAAAAGACACAGATTTAATTGTCCCTTATATTGATATTAATTTTGGTAGCAACCTTACTAAAAACAGAATATTAATGCTTGACATTTTAGCAAATAACAATTGGGAAAAACCAATTTATTTTACAGGTGGAGCACAAGCTGATGAAGAATATATTTGGCTAAAAGACTATTTACAACTTGACGGAATGACCTTTAAATTAGTGCCAATTCGCACACCAAACAAAAGTAATTTCTTTGAAATGGGACGTATTAATACCGATTTAATGTATGAAAACGTGAAGAATTGGGATTGGAGAAATATTACCGATGATAATATTTATTTAGATCCAGAAACACGTAAAAACTCTGTTACCTACAGAAATAACATGGAACGATTGGCACGTGCCTTAATAAGCGAAAGAGAAACTGAAAAAGCCAAAGAAGTTCTTTTAACTTCATTAGAAAAAATGCCAGTTCATAAATTTGGACATTACAGCATGCTTATTTCATATATTGATTTATTTTATTTGTTAAATGAAAAAGAAGCAGCACGTAATCTTATTAAAGAACTAACAACCGTTTTCCAAGAAAAATTAGTGTACTACAGCCAATTTGAAGAAAGAGACATAGAAGGCATTTTTGATGAAATTGAACGTAATTTATTAATGTATGATCAAGTGCTTAAAACCGCTATTCAATTTGATGATGAAGACTATGCAACCACTTTAAAAGACGAGTACATTACCTACCTAAAACTTTATGAGTTTTTAATGGCAGAAGAATAAAAATGAAAAACTACTTTATAAAAACTCCAGGCTTAATTAAATTATTTTTTAATAATTGGGTTTGGAGTTTCTCTTCAAAAGAAAAAATATTGTATTTAACTTTTGACGATGGTCCAACGCCTGAAATTACAAATTGGACATTGGAGCAATTACAACAATACAACGCCAAAGCTACTTTTTTTTGTATCGGGAAAAACGTTGTAAATCATCCAGACATTTACCAAAACATTATAAACCACAAACATGCTATTGGTAACCACACAAACAATCATTTAAACGGCTATAACACCAATACAACAACATACCTTAACAACATAAGTTTATGTGAAAAAAACCTTGCCAAAAAACCTACATTATTTAGACCTCCTTATGGAAAATTAAAATTTTCACAAGGTAAAAAACTAAGAAAAAAAGGATACAAAATAATTATGTGGGATGTTTTAAGTGCTGATTTTGATACTTCTATAACACAAGAAAAATGTTTAAAAAATGTGATTGAACACACAAAAAACGGAAGCATTATTGTTTTTCATGACAGTGTAAAAGCTCAAGAAAAGCTAAAATATGTTTTGCCAAAAATTTTAGAGTTTTATTCAAAAAAAGGATATCAATTTAATGCAATACATTAAACATATTGCTGCACCAAATTAATTAACGTATTTGCATCTTGATCACCAGATTGACGCCATTTCATTTCACCATCTTTATAAATAATAAACGTAGGATTTCCTTTAATTCTAAGCGCATTTGCTAAAACTTCATTTTTATCTACATCAATTTTAATTACTTTAGCTCTGTCACCCAATGCTGCCGCAACATCTCTAAGCGTCGCATGAAAACTCTCAGACTCTTCTTCCCATTCTGCATAAAAATCAATTAAAACAGGGATTTCTGAACTTATCAATTCACCAAATTTTGCCATAACTTGTTTGTTTTATATTCAACAAAAACTCAAAAAATGAATACCTATATACTTACAAATGTAACATTTTTAATTAAAAAACCCTTATATGCTTATTTTTCAAGGTAATTGCAGTAAACAAAACCTAAAACTAACACCTAAAAACTAGTGAAAATTAAAAGTGTTTTACACTTAGAAACCATTAGAAAAAAACTAATCTTTGGTATATTCTTGATTGCTTCCATCACTATCTACTTGGTAGTGAAAATCTATTTCTAACAAACCAGCTTCACCACCATAAGTATCAGAACTGGCAGTTGAATTTCTAAAAAGCCTACATACCAGCATACTTGACAATGTTTTTCCACTCCCATTAATCCCTCCACTTCCCAAAGGTGTAATTACATGTTCATACAATTCTAAACTAGTACCATTAGGAGGTACTACATCCGAACCGTAAAAAATATCCGATTCAGGAAACACTTCTCCAACACTTACCCAAGTATACTCTAAACCCCAAGTAACCCTATCACCACCAGGAGCCCCATTCCCATTTTCAAGATACCCTCTATTATCTAACTTTCCTGAGGTCCAATGTACATGAGGGAAAATATTTGTTCCTTCTTTCCAACCGTGAGGCATTTGAACTGTAAAAAGTACTTCTTGTTCATCCTCTTCATCATCATCTTCATTTTTAAACCAAAGTAAACCTAAAGAAGCTCCTTCCCTAAACCCAGCCCATTCAGCTGGCTCAATATCTGTTCCATCTGTTTTTTTCTTTGCTTTTATTTCTACAGCGTTTACAGGCACTTTTAAATCTTCCCACCTTGTAGCATTTCCTACATAACACAAAGAACCATCTGCAGTAATTTTGGTGTAATTTTGTTCGCTCTCATTATCTGAATCAGGAATAGTTGAAGATCCTCTACCACCAAGTTTAATATCTCCATTTGAATTAATTTGCATATATTCTGTTCCGGCAGCTGTAAAACGTATTACATCTTCATCTGTAGTGTTTTCAACTTCAACTTTAGTATCCCTATCAGCATCTGCTATTTCATCTGAAGCACTAGATCCTGAACCCGCCGCTAGCTCAACCCAACCATTGTTGTAATACCAAAAACTTTTTGTGCTTGAATCAAAAACCAACAACCCTTCAACACCCAAAATAAGATCTCTTTGAGAAGTTGTAACTCTAGGAATTAATACACCTTTACTAGTTGACTGTATGTCTAACATAGCAGAATCATCTGGATCTGTTGTTCCAATACCAACTTGTGCCATGGTATTTATTGTTCCCAAAATTAGAATAATTGAGAACATTTTTTTTAAAATAATGTTTTTCATTTTCAACCCCCTTTTAATTAATAACCTTATATGATTTTAAACCTTTATTTGAATGAATATTAATGAGATATACTCCTTTAGGATAATTAAATGGTATATAATTATTTCCTGTTTGGAACATCTCTGTTTTTACTTGAATTAATTGTTGCCCAATAGTATTAAATACTTGAACTTCCTTTACCTCTAAATCTGTTTGATTATTGATTACAATATTTTGATATTTATTACAATATACTTTTAAGCTTTGATCACTTGCCAACTCTTCAGTATTTTGATTTTTTTCTAAAACTACCGATTCAAACACAAGTTGAAACCTATCTAAATAACTCCCAACAGGCAAATTCAATCTTAAACCTTCTTCATTTAAAACATATGTTTTATTTAAAACCTTATCAAAAACATATACCGTTTCAGTAAAATTTTCTACACCATCTAACATAACCATATGCTCTCCAACTTCAGAAATTAATAAACCAAGTGGAATTTTATAGGAATAATCAAAATTTCCTACAGCTTGAATGATATATTTTTTAGTTAAATCATTTTCAATAATAAAAAATAACTCATCATCTCTTGGATCTACCATAAAAGCATCATAACCCGGGTTAAAACTCATATCTGCCGTAGAATTTGGCACAAACCCCAAAACAATTTGCCTATGAGATTCTGAAGGATCTTTATAGCCAATTCTTACAATACTTTTTTCTAAAAGATTTGTTTCTAAGTCTGCAACCTCTGTTTCTTTTGTTGATTTTAAAAATTCTGAATCTCCTTTTTCAGTTTCAAATTCTCTTTGAGAGTTTGTAAAAGCAATTTCTCCATCTCCTGTAGCCTTTACAAAAAAACCTTGTCCAACAGCAATATATTCGCCTGGTATTTTACCAGCCGCATCACCAACATCACTAATTCCTTCTGGAAAAACTGGTGGCGCACCTGCCAAATTATTTCTTGTTGCATACCCACCTTTATAAGAAGCTAATACGTGTGAATTTGAACCACCATCAATCCAAAAATTAACTTGATTGATAATAGCAACGTTTTCTGTAATAAATGTAGAAACATTTAAAGCAGATGGATATGGATTTCCTAACAAAATAGTTTCACCTTCATTTATAAAAGGACTATTATAATTACCATTATTTGGTATACCTTTATAAGTATAATTTTGGCTGCTTGCACCAGTACCCTTCATACTGTAACCAATTCCCGGAGCCAGCTCACTGTTTTTATTTATTTTATCCCAACCGCCGTAGCCGGAACTATTTGGCGAGTATGTATACAACCAAGTCTCATTTATAGTTGCAGCTGTTAATACACTTCCACTAACATCAATTACAGATGGAACACCATTATAAGGCGAACCACTATTAAATAAAATTTGCTTTGGTGAAAATGGATTCAATTCAAAATCTGTACCATCAAATAATCCTCCGTTCAATTTAAAACTTCCAACATTAGTTACAGGAGAAGACCAATAATTATACGCATAGGTTGAAGATGTGCCTTGCTGATCTCGCAACAAACTTCCTGTACCTGAATTTTCAACGTTGTTTTCTTGCAACAATTGTGCTTCTCCAAACAAACGTAAATCACCATTAGTTAAAACAACTTCATTTGTTACAAATAACCCAAAATTATCAGTAACAGTAACACCTAATAATGAATTGTCAATTTCAAGATTATAAAAACTACATTCATTTGAAGAGCCCGAAATAGTTTGAATAACATTAGTAGCACTATTAAAATAAGTTGTTCCTGAAGTGGATGCCGTATAACCGTTATTTATAAAATTATGATTTAAATGTAAACTACCATTATTGTTATGATTTGCAGCACTCTTATTAGTGTACTCATCACCAAAATACACTACAGTATACTCAGTAATTTGCAACTCTCCTTCATTCACAATTTGTCCAAAAAATGAATTTGAAGAAATAAAAATTAAACAGATTAAAACAATGTAGTTTTGTTTCATAACTTTGTAATTAAAGAAATTACTTATCAAATATAAACAAACGGCTTGATATTTTCAATAAAATTCGTCTTTTTTAAAACAAATGGTAGGTTTTTAAAATAAAATACTTTCAAATTTAAACATATGAAACAGAAACGCCTTTTTCTTCTTGATGCCTACGCTTTAATTTTTAGAGGTTATTATGCCCTTATAAAAAACCCAAGAATCAATTCTCAAGGAATGGATACTTCGGCTATTCTAGGATTTACAAACTCATTATTAGACGTGATAAAACGTGAAAAACCAGATCATTTAGCTGTTGCATTTGATAAAGGTGGCTCACATATTAGATCTGAAGCTTTCCCAGAATACAAGTCGAACCGGCAAGAAACACCTGAAGCCATTAAAATTGCTGTTCCATATATTCATAAAATATTGAAAGCAATGCATATTCCAATTATTGAAAAAGAAGGATTTGAAGCTGATGATTTAATTGGAACCCTTTCTAAACAAGCTGAAAAAGCAGGCTACCAAACTTTTATGGTAACACCTGACAAGGATTTTGCCCAATTGGTTTCTGAAAATATTTTCATGTACAAACCTGCTCGTATGGGAAATGGTATTGAAATATGGGGAATTCCTGAAGTACAAGCAAAATTTGAAGTAGAATACCCAGAACAAGTAATAGACTATTTAGGAATGATGGGAGATGCCGTTGACAACATTCCTGGTTTACCTGGTGTTGGTGATAAAACTGCCAAAAAGTTTATAAAACAATACGGCAGCATGGAAAACTTACTTGCAAACACGCAAGACTTAAAGGGAAAAATGAAAGAAAAAGTAGAAGCCAACAAAGAACTAGGTTTGCTATCAAAACAATTGGCCACCATTTTATTAGATTGTCCTGTAGAATTTCATGAAGAAGATTATTTGTTAAATCATCCCGATTTAGCAAAAACAAATGAAGTGTTTAAAGAATTAGAATTCAGACGAATTGCTGAAAGTTTACCTACTATTTTCAAATCATTTCCTTCATACGGAGATGAACAACCGGTAATTAAAAATGACGAAGAAGTAAAAAATACACCAAGTTCTGAAACACATCAATTCGATTTATTTTCAGCTCCTACCACTACAACTGAAATTGTTTCGGGTTACAAAACCATAGAAAACAGCAATCAAGTATACCAATATGTTTCAACTGCTTTTTCTAGAAAATTGTTACTTCAAAAATTACTAAAACAAACAGCAGTTGCTTTTCATATTGAAACTATTGGTAATAATTGTTTTGAAGACACCATTGTAGGTATTTCTTTTTCATACGCAAAAGGAAAAGGTTATTTTATAACTATTCCTACTGAAGAACAAGTAACTATTTTAAATGACTTTAAACTATTTTTTGAAAACTCATCTATTGAAAAAATAGCTTCAAATAGTAAGTATTTCATTAAAACATTACACAAATTCAATATTGAATTAAAAGGAAAATTGTTTGACACCAAGTTAGCACACTACTTATTGCACCCTGATATGAGACATGATATTAATGTGCTTGCCGAAACTTATTTGAATTATCGTCCACAAACACTCGAATCTTTAATTGGTAAAACAGGCAAAAATCAACTTTCAATACCAGAAATTGACCTTACTAAACAAGCCAATTATACTATTGAAATTACAGATATAATTTTTCAACTAAAACAAGTATTTAAAAAAGAATTAGATAAAAATAATTTAACAAAATTATACACAGAAATAGAACTACCAGTACTTAGGGTTTTAGCTGCAATGGAATTAGAAGGTATTAAATTAGATACCAAATTTATAAATTCATTAGCTGAAGACTTAACCAATGATATTCAAAAACTAGAAGATACCATTTACAAAGAAGCTAATATTGAATTTAATTTAGCTTCGCCAAAACAATTAGGAGATGTTTTATTTGAACATTTAAAATTGGTAGAAAAACCAAAAAAAACAAAAACAGGGCAATACGCTACAGGTGAGGAAATTTTATCAAAATTAGCTCCAAAACATCAAATTGTTCAAGATATTTTAAACTGGCGTAGTTTGGTAAAACTAAAAAACACATATGTAGATGCCTTACCTAAAGAAGTAAATGCTATTACAGGAAGAATTCATACAACATATAGCCAAGCAGTTGCCGCAACCGGTAGATTGAGCTCTAACAATCCTAACCTTCAAAACATTCCTATTAGAACAGAAAGAGGAAAACAAGTTAGAAAAGCATTTGTACCAAGAAACGAAGAATACACTTTAGTCGCAGCAGATTACTCTCAAATAGAATTAAGAATTATAGCAGCGCTTAGTGAAGATCAAAGTATGATTGAATCCTTCAACAGAGGCGAAGATATTCACGCAGCAACAGCTGCAAAAGTTTTCAATGTTCCATTAAATGAAGTTACAAGAACACAACGTGGAGATGCAAAAGCTGTAAACTTTGGAATTATTTACGGGCAAGGAGCATTTACTTTAGCGCAACAACTAAATAAATCAAGAGCTGAAGCTAAAGAATTAATTGATAATTATTACAAAACATTTCCATCATTAAAACAATACATTGCAAATCAAATTGAATTTGCACGTGAAAACGGTTATGTAGAAACTATTTTAAATCGTCGTAGATATTTAAAAAATATAAACTCGCAAAACGCTATTGTTCGCTCTGCAGATGAAAGAAATGCTGTAAATGCGCCAATTCAAGGTAGTGCAGCCGATATTATTAAAATAGCCATGATAAAAATTCAAGAACTTCTTGAAAAAGGCAATTACAAAACTAAAATGCTACTACAAGTACATGATGAATTGGTTTTTGATATGCATTGCAGCGAAAAAGAATCTTTAACGAAAATGATTCAACATGAAATGGAACAAGCCTTTAAACTTTCCGTTCCGTTAACGGTAGATTTAGGAGAAGGACAAAACTGGTTAGAAGCACACTAAACAAAAGGTTTTTTAAAAAATTGATAATCAAAATTATAGCTAATTAATCAACAATTAAAATATAAGTAATTTACTATTTGAATTATAAATAATAGTTTGTACATTTGCACTCCCTTTTTAGGGACAAAAAAATAATGTTTAACTATAACAAAGAATTTAATTGTGAGTAAATTAAGTTACAAAACAGTGTCAGCTAACAAAAATACCGTTACTAAAGAGTGGGTATTAGTTGATGCAGACGGCCAAACGTTGGGTCGTCTAGCTTCTAAAGTAGCAATGCTAATTAGAGGTAAATACAAGCCAAATTACACTCCTCACGTAGATTGTGGAGACAACGTAGTGGTTATCAACGCAGAAAAAATCAATTTAACTGGTAAAAAATGGAGTGACAAATCTTACATGCGTCACACAGGTTATCCAGGTGGTCAAAGATCATTAACTGCAACAGAGATGTTTGAAAAAGACCCAACACGTCTTATTGAAAAAGCAGTAAAAGGAATGTTACCTAAAAACATTTTAGGTAGTGCATTGTTCAGAAATTTATATGTTTACGAAGGTGCTGAACATAATCAAACTGCACAAGCTCCAAAAGCTATTAACCTTAACGATCTTAAATAATCATGGATACAATACACAAAATAGGTAGAAGAAAAACAGCTGTTGCCCGTGTTTATGTTTCAGAAGGAAAAGGAAACATTGTGGTTAACAAAAAAGACTATAAAGATTACTTTACTACACCTCACTTGCAATACAAAATTATGCAAGCTTTAGTTTTAACTGATAATGCTGAAGCATTTGACATTAAAATAAATGTATTTGGTGGTGGTATTACTGGACAAGCAGAAGCTATTCGTTTAGCAATCTCTAGAGTTTTAGTTGAACTAAATCCAGATAACAGAACAATTCTTAAACCAGAAGGATTACTTACAAGAGACCCAAGAATGGTTGAGCGTAAAAAATTCGGTCAAAAGAAAGCAAGAAAAAAATTCCAATTCTCAAAACGTTAATCGTTATACAAAATTGGTACACCAAATTATTTGGTGGTTCATTGAAATTAAAAATAAAGTTGTCGTTGATCAGTCAATGACTGTAAAAAGTTTAGCATCCAAATAGGGAAGATCGAACAATCGCTACTTCCCTATTGCTAAGTCTCAACGGAACGTAAACTACATACAAATGGCAAATATTGAAATTAAAGAATTATTAGATGCAGGTGTTCATTTTGGTCACCTAACAAGAAAGTGGAATCCAAACATGGCTCCTTATATTTATGGAGAACGTAATGGTGTTCACATTATTGACCTTTACAAAACTTCTGCAAAAATTGAAGAAGCTGCTGAGGCTTTACAAAAAATAGCAGTTTCTGGAAGAAAAATACTTTTTGTTGCTACAAAAAAACAAGCAAAAGAAATTATTTCAGAAAAATCAAAAAGCGTAAACATGCCTTTCATTACTGAAAGATGGCCAGGTGGTATGTTAACAAACTTCATTACTATTAGAAAAGCTGTTAAAAAAATGGCAACTATTGATAGAATGAAACAAGATGGTTCTTTTGATGCACTTTCGAAAAGAGAAAAATTACAAATTAACCGTCAACGTGAAAAATTAGAAAAGAATTTAGGTTCTATTACTGATATGACACGTTTACCAGGTGCAATTTTTGTAGTTGATGTTAAAAAAGAGCACATTGCTATTGCTGAAGCTCAAAAATTAAACATTCCTATTTTTGCTATGGTTGATACAAACTCTGACCCAAGAGGTATTGATTTTGTAATTCCTTCTAATGATGACGCTTCTAAATCAATTGATAAAGTATTAGGTTACATTATTGATTCTGTTGCTGAAGGTTTATCAGAAAGAAAAGCAGGAAAAGAAAAAGTAGCTGAAGCTGCTCCAGAAGTAAAAAAATAATTAATGTATCATAGTTGAATTTTAAATTCAACAAAAAATATATAAGAAAATGGCAAAAATTACAGCCGCAGAAGTAAATAAGTTAAGAAAATCTACCGGAGCTGGTATGATGGACTGTAAAAATGCACTTGTTGAAGCAGAAGGAGATTTTGACAAAGCAGTGGATATTTTACGTAAAAAAGGACAAAAAGTTGCTGATAAAAGAGCTGACAGAGACACAACTGAAGGAGCTGTTATCGCTAAAGTAAATGATGATAACACACAAGGTGCTATTATTTCATTAAACTGTGAAACTGATTTTGTTGCTAAAAATGACGATTTTGTTGCGCTTGCAACTAAATTTGCTACAATTGCACTTGACGCTGACTCTAAAGAAGCTTTTTTAGCTGCTAATTTTGGAGGAATGACTGTTGCTGAAAAATTAATTGAGCAAACTGGTGTTATTGGTGAAAAATTAGAAATTGGTGCTTTTGAAAAAGTTACTGGTGATTATGTTGGTTCTTACATTCACGTAGGAAACAAAATTGCTTCTGTAACTGCTTTAAATACAAAAGCTGAAGGTGCTGCTGATGTAGCTAAAGACCTTTCTATGCAAGCTGCTGCAATGGGAGCTTCAATTTTATCTTACAAAGATTTCGATCCTGCTTATGTTGCTTCTGAAACTGAAGCTAGAATTGCTGTAATTGAAAAAGATAATATTGAATTAGCACGTTTAGGTAAAACACTTAAAAATGTTCCTTCTTATATTTCAAGAGCTCAATTAACTGATGAAGTTATTGCTCAAGAAAAAGTAAGATTACAAGAAGAATTAAAAGCTGAAGGTAAACCAGAAGCTATTTGGGATAGAATTATTCCAGGTAAAATTGAAAGATTTATTTCTGACAATACTACTTTAGATACTGAACAATGTCTTCTTGACCAAGCTTTTATTAAAGACGAAAAGAAAACTGTTGCTGAGTACGTAAAAACTCTTGGTGACGATGTTGCTGTTGTAGACTTCAAAAGAGTTTCAATAGCATAATTCACAACATATATGTGATTTTAAAACCTCGCTTTTAGCGAGGTTTTTTTTATTAAAAAAAGTAAGGTAAATACACTTTACAAACTGAACTTATAAAGTATTTCATATATTTGTATAACTTTTTAAAATGAATATGGCTTATAAAAGAATTTTACTAAAATTAAGTGGCGAAGCATTAATGGGTGAACGTCAACATGGAATAGATCCAAAACGTTTAGCTGAGTATGCTGAAGAAATAAAAACAATTGTAAACCAAGGCTTAGAAGTAGCCGTTGTTATTGGTGGAGGAAACATTTTTAGAGGTGTAGCCGGTGCAAGTAATGGAATTGACAGAGTGCAAGGAGATTATATGGGAATGCTTGCTACAGCCATTAACGGACTTGCATTACAAAGCGCCATTGAAGCAACAGGAATTAAAACAAGATTACTAACTGCTATTAAAATGGAGCAAGTTGCTGAACCTTTTATTAAAAGAAGAGCAGTACGCCATTTAGAAAAAGGACGCGTAGTTATTTTTGGTTGTGGAACAGGAAATCCTTATTTCACAACAGATACCGCAGCCGTTTTAAGAGCTATTGAAATTGGAGCTGAAGTTATATTAAAAGGAACTCGTGTTGATGGTATTTACAATGTAGATCCTGAAACAAACAAAGATGCCGTAAAATTTGACACCATTACTTATAAAGAAGTTATGGATAAAGGTTTAAAAATTATGGATATGACCGCCTTTGCACTTAGCCAAGAAAATGATTTACCAATCATTGTTTTTGATATGAATACACAAGGTAACCTTGAAAAAGTTATTTCAGGAAAAAACATAGGAACACTAGTTGATAAATAATTTATTAAAATTTTTCAATCATGAATGAAGAATTAGATTTTATAATAGATAGCGCTAACGAGTTAATGCAAAATGCCATAACTCATTTAGAAAAAGAATTCAAAAATATTAGAGCTGGAAAAGCAAGCCCAGCAATGATTAGTAGTGTAACAGTAGATTATTACGGTTCTCAAACACCACTAACACAAATTGCAAACGTAAGCACCATGGACGCGCACACCATTACCGTGCAACCTTGGGAAAAAAATATGCTTCACGAAATTGAAAAAGCAATAATGATTGCCAATTTAGGTTTTAACCCAATGAATAATGGTGATATTATTATTATTAATGTTCCTGCTTTAACTGAAGAACGAAGAAAAGAACTTTCTAAACAAGCTAAAGCTGAAGCTGAGCAAGCAAAAGTAAGTATTAGAAACGACAGAAGAGAAGCAATGCAAGAAATTAAAAAGGCAGATGCTTCAGAAGATATGAAAGCAAATGCTGAAGTTGATATTCAAAAATTAACAGACAAATATAGTCTTGAAGTTGATGAACATTATAAAATAAAAGATAAAGAAATCATGAAAGTATAATTTCATTTAAGTTAAACTTCTCATAAAAAATAAAGCACTCATCAGAGTGCTTTTTTATTCTCTTATATTTACTTTTTGCGAAAATTTAAATAATGAAAAACTTTTTATTTTTCTTTTTAGTTCCTTTAATTTCGTTTTCACAAACACAAATTAAAGGTGTAGTTTTGGATGCCAAAACAAAACAACCATTACCTTTCGCCAACGTAAATTCAAACTCAAAAAATACCACTTTAACTGATGTTGAAGGGCAATTTCAATTAATAGCACCTAACAACATTAAAGAAATTACCATTTCATATGTTGGGTACACTTCAACAAAAATCACTTTAAATTCAAAAAAGAAATTTATTGTAATAGAATTAAAACCAAGCATAGAACAATTAAATGAAGTTTTTATTTCAAGCCACCAAAACCCCGCTGTTGAAATTATAAGAAATACAATTAAAAACAAGTCCAAAAACAATATTGAAAAAGCGCTAAATTCATTCAAATTTAATGCCTATAATAAAATTCTTATAACAGCAAATCCAGATTCTATTCAAGGGAAATTAGATTCTGTTTTTCAAATTACAAATGGAAACAAACAGTTTAAAAAAATAGATTCAACCAACTTTAAATTTAAGAAGGAAATAACCAATCAACATTTATACATTTCAGAAAAAATTTCAGAATTTATTTTTAATAAAGGAAAGAAGAAGAAAGAAGTTATTTTAGCTTCAAGAATGGCCGGTTTAAAACAACCCATTTACGAACTTTTTGCATTATCATTTCAAGGATTTTCATTTTACAATGAAAACTATACAATTGCAGGTACCAATTACACAAACCCAATTGCTGACAAAGCAATAGCACAATACAATTATAAAATTTTAGATACGGTTTCAAATGGTTACGGAAACTCTTATATAATTCATTTTAAACCCATAAAAAAGAAAGAATATTTAGGTATTGAAGGTGTGTTGTATATTGATACCAAAAACTTTTCAATTACAAAAGCAATTGCAGAGTTGAAAGGTTTTATAAACATAAAAGCTATACAGAATTACACTTACAATTCAGAATTTCAAAATTGGTTTCCAAAAGATAAAAAAGTTACTTTGAAAAAAGGAGATACTAATGAAGATGTTGCCTTATTTGGAGGTTTACTAAATTTTAGTGCTAACAATAGCAAAGATTCAATTAGTAACACTCACAAAAACAAACCAGAAGATGTTATTTATATTGTATCTACTTCAGTAAATTCTAACATACAAATAAACAAGCCACAACATGTAAGAAGAGGTTCAGCTACCATTTTGTTTAATGACGATGCCGCAACTAAAACCACTAAATTTTGGAACTTATACAGAATTGATTCCTTAACAACAAGAGGCAAAAACGCCTATTCATATCTTGATAGTATTGCACTAGAAGAAGGTGTTGAGAAAAAAATTAATGTAGCCCGAAACTTATTAAAAGGGTACTTACCTACAAAATATATAAATTTAGATCTTGGAAAAATTTTAAATTTAAACAATCACGAAGGATTTAGAATTGGGTTTGGAGGAATTACAAACACAAACTTTTCACAAAAATTTAAAGTGGAAGCCTATGCTGCGTATGGAACAAAAGACACTAAATTTAAATATAGTATTGGTGGCGCAACCCGATTGAACAAAGATTCAAACACTTGGATTGGTTTAAAATATAGCAATGATATAAAAGAAGCTGCTTCTTTAGACTTTATAGCAGAAAACACTTCTTTTTCTCCAATTAATCCAAGAAATTTAAATATTGATAAGTTTTACAATTATAAAACTACTAGCATACTATTATACCATGACATTCAACCTAATATTGAAGCTAAAATAAGACTAAGCACAGGAGAATACAAAGCCTTATTTAATTACCAATACGTTTCACCAACAACTAATGTAAAAGAATATCATTTGTCAAATGCAGTAATTGGAATAAACTATACTCCTAAAAATGAATATATGAATTCGCCATTAGGAAAAATTAAAGTGAAAAATGGTTACCCTCAATTTGCGTTTCAATTAACAAAAAGTTTAAAAAATGTAGCAGGTGGAGATTTTGATTTCACCCAAGTAAACATAAGAACATCGTATAAAATAGTACGTTTAAGAAGGTCTACTACAAGTTTTTTATTTGAAGGAGGAGTTGTTTTTGGAGAAGTTCCAATTTCACATTTATACAATGCCACACCAAATTACACGTATAAAAATCCTTGGGTAACGCGAATTACGTTTGCAGGAAAAAATAGTTTTGAAACAATGAGTTACAACGAGTTTATTTCAGACAAATTTGTTGCACTTCACCTAAAACATGAATTTAGAGTTTTTAAATTCAATAAAAAGTTTAGACCAAGATTAATTTTAGTTACACGCGCAGCAATTGGAGATATTAATCACCCTGAATACCACAAAGAAATTACTTTTAAAAAAATGAATAAAGGATATTTTGAAAGTGGTTTAGAATTAAACTCACTATTTAAAGGATTTGGAGTAAGTGCTTTTTATAGATATGGCACCTATATTAAACCCGAATGGAGTGATAATTTAGCTGTAAAAATCACCTATAATATTCAATTAGGTTTTTAAAAAAATCATTACAAAAACAAAAACTATTTTTATACCTTTGCCAAAAATATTTTATGGGTTTTTGGGCTCGAGTTTCCAGGTTTATTTTAACAAAAAGATACTTCATCTTAATTCTTATTGCAGTTGCTACATCCTTTTTAGCATCACAAATGCAATACATGCGATTTTCATACACAGAAGCAAATTTACTTCCTGAAAATCATCCAATAAATATTGAATACGACCATTTTTTAGATCTTTTTGGTGAAGAAGGAAACCTAATTATTTTAGCTGTTGAAGATCAGTCTATTTTTACACCAAAAAAATTCAATGATTGGAACAAATTATCTAAAAAATTAGATTCATTTCAAGAAGTTGACTTTACAATTGCGGTTGGTGATATTCAAAAGTTAACAAAAAACACAAAAACTAAATCTTTTGATTTAGAACCTTTGTATGAAAAAGCTCCGGAAACTAATGAAGATGTTTTAGCTATTAAAAAAGAGCTGTTTGAAAACCTTCCGTTTTTTGACAACATTTTATATAATAAAGATTCAAAAGTAGTGAGAACTGTTGTTTACATGGATAAAACCATTGTAAATACAGCTGCTCGTAAAGACTTTATTTTTCAGGAATTAAACCCTTTAATTGAACAATTTGAAATAGATCACAATATTGATGTTCGTGTAAGCGGAATGCCGTATATAAGAACAATGAATGCCCAAAATATTATTGATGAAATTGGCATGTTTGTTGTACTTGCTTTGGGTATTACTGCACTTATTTTCTTTTTCTTTTTTCGATCAATTAGAGCAACTTTTATTACGCTATTAGTAGTAAGTATTGGTGTAATTTGGGCGTTTGGATTTATAGGTTTCTTTAGGTACGAAATTTCAGTTTTAATGGCGTTAATTCCGCCGTTAATTATTGTTATTGGAGTTCCAAATGCAATTTTCCTTATTAATAAATATCAGCAAGAAGTTAAAAAACATGGAAATCAAGCAAGATCTTTACAACGTGTAATTTCTAAAATTGGAAATGCCACACTTTTAACAAATATTACAACTGCATCAGGTTTTGCCACGTTTATTTTTACTAAAAGCCAACTTTTAAGAGAGTTTGGAATTATAGCTTCTATAAATATTATGGCTATTTTTATTTTAGCCTTA
Source organism: Lutibacter holmesii (assembly GCF_042679665.1). NCBI lineage: Bacteria > Pseudomonadati > Bacteroidota > Flavobacteriia > Flavobacteriales > Flavobacteriaceae > Lutibacter > Lutibacter holmesii. The sequence goes on along the minus strand of NZ_JBHTMV010000003.1, from coordinate 585,135 downwards.
TTAATTATTCCAATAATTTATAGCTTTTTACCACTACCTAAAGAAAAACATTTAAAACATCTAGAGCGTAAATGGATTGATGCTATTGTAAATTGGATGTCATACGTAGTTAAACACCATAGATTTTCAGTATACGCATCAACAATTGTAATTATTATTTTAAGTATGATTGGTGTTTTTATGGTTAAAATATCAGGAAGTTTAATTGAAGATATGCCAAAAGGCAAACAATTTTTTAAAGATATTGTATTTTTTGAAAAAGAGTTTGGAGGTATAATGCCACTTGAAATTGTAATTGACACCAAACAAGAAAAAGGTGTTATGAAACTTTCTACCTTAAAAAAGATGGAAAAAATTGATGAGGTTATTGAAGAAATACCAGAATTATCAAAACCTCTTTCTATTTTAAATGTAATTAAATATTCTAAACAAGCTTTTTATAGCGGAAAACCACAATATTACCAATTACCAAACAATCAAGAAAAAAACTGGATTTTATCATACGCTAAAAATTCATCTTCAAATTTAGAAATGATGGATAATTTTGTAGATTCTACAGGTCGTTATGCTCGTATCACCACTTTTATGAAAGATATTGGTACAGACAAAATGCAAGTTATTGAAGATCGTTTATCTCAAAAATTAAGCAAAGAATTCCCAAAAGAAAAGTACAACACTTCTATGACAGGAAAAGCATTGGTTTTCTTAAAAGGAACCAACTTTTTAATCAACAATTTAGTAGTTTCATTATCATTGGCTATTTTATTAATTTCATTTTTTATGGCATTTATGTTCCGTTCATTTAGAATGATTATTATTTCGCTAATTCCAAACATATTCCCACTTCTTATAACTGCAGGTTTAATGGGATATTTAGGTATACCTATAAAACCTTCAACAATATTAGTTTTTAGCATTGCTTTTGGTATTTCTGTAGATGATACTATTCACTTTTTAGCAAAATACCGTCAAGAATTAATTGCAAACAATTGGAGAATTAAACCTTCAGTTTACGGTGCTTTAAAAGAAACTGGTGTAAGTATGTTTTACACATCAATAGTACTATTCTTTGGATTTTTAGTATTTACAGTTTCAAGTTTTGGAGGTACAATTGCTTTAGGTGGTTTAGTTTCTGTAACATTACTTTTTGCAATGGTTTCAAATTTATTGTTATTACCTTCATTATTACTTTCATTAGAGAGAAGTATTGCAAACAAAGAAACCTTAAAAAAACCTGTATTAGATATTTTAACGGTTGAAGACCAAAATGAAGATAAATAATCTAACAATCATTCTTCCAAAATAACGTAAATCTTAAAGCTATTTTATTACTTTAGTTTTCCATCTTTCATTAGTTAATGTATCTTTGCATGGCTTAAATTTTTGATTATGATTAAAACTAATGTAGCTGAGCTACTGAGTTCAGATAAATTTTTACAAGAAATAACTTTAAAAGGTTGGGTAAGAACTTTTAGAGCAAATCGTTTTATTGCTTTAAATGATGGTTCTACCATACATAATATACAATGTGTAGTAGACTTTGAAAATACAGATCCTGCACTATTAAAACGCATTACAACCGGTGCAGCAGTTGCAGTAACCGGAACACTTGAAGAAAGTTTAGGAAAAGGTCAAAGCGTTGAAATAAAGGTTGCAACTATTGAAATATTAGGAGATTCAAATCCAGATGAATACCCTATACAACCTAAAAAGCACAGTTTTGAATATTTACGTGAAAATGCACATTTAAGAATTAGAACAAATACTTTTGGTGCTGTAATGAGGTTGCGTTCTGCATTATCATTTGCAGTTCACAAATATTTTACTGAAAATGGTTTTTATAATTTCCACGCTCCAATTATTACAGGCTCAGATGCCGAAGGCGCTGGAGAAATGTTCAATGTTTCAACATTAGACCCTTTAAATCCACCAAAAAAAGAAGACGGAACTATTGATTATTCGCAAAATTTCTTTGGAAGAGAAACCAATTTAACTGTTTCAGGGCAACTAGAAGCTGAAACTTACGCTATGGCTTTAGGAAAAGTTTATACGTTTGGACCAACATTTAGAGCAGAAAATTCCAATACAACACGTCATTTAGCTGAATTTTGGATGATTGAACCAGAGGTAGCATTTAATAATTTAGATGACAATATGGATTTGGCTGAAGATTTTATTAAATCTGTAATATCATATGTATTAAAAAACTGTGAGGATGACATCAAATTTTTAAATGATAGGTTAATTCAAGAAGAAAAAGGAAAACCAGCACTACAACGTAGTGAAATGACTTTAATTGAACGTTTAAATTTTATAGTTGACAATAATTTTAAACGTGTTAGCTATACAGAAGCAATAGATATTTTAAGAAATTGTAAACCTAACAAAAAGAAAAAGTTCCAGTACTTAATAAAAGAATGGGGAGCAGATTTACAAAGTGAACATGAACGTTTTTTAGTTGAAAAACACTTTAAATGTCCTGTAATTTTATTTGATTATCCGGCCAACATTAAAGCATTTTATATGCGCTTAAATGAAGATGGAAAAACGGTAAGAGCAATGGACGTTTTATTCCCAGGAATTGGTGAAATTGTTGGTGGAAGCCAACGTGAAGAACGTTTAGATGTGCTTCAGCAAAAAATTAAAGAATTAAATATCGACGAAAAAGAACTTTGGTGGTATTTAGACACAAGAAAATTTGGTACTGCTGTACATAGTGGTTTTGGTTTAGGTTTTGAGCGCTTAGTTCAATTTACTACCGGAATGGGTAATATTCGTGATGTAATTCCATACCCTAGAACACCTCAAAACGCAGATTTCTAAAAAAGAATTTTAAAAAACATAGTGCCTTGGTACTATGTTTTTTTGTAATTTTATAAAAAGCTCGCACATATACTATATGTTAAAACAAAGTTTAAATTTTAAATTATTACAAAAATTATCTCCACAACAAATACAGTTGATGAAGTTAATTCAACTGCCTACGCAAGCATTTGAACAAAAATTAAAACAAGAACTTGAAGAAAATCCTGCTTTAGAAGGCGGAAAAGAAAATATAGAGGATTACACTAGCCCAGAAGAGGAATATGATGACAGTGGTAATGAAAACATTAATGCTGAAGACATAAATATAGATGAGTACCTAAGTGATGACGAAATTCCTAGTTACAAAACGCAAGCTAACAACTATTCACCTGATGATGAGGACAAACAAATCCCATATGCATCTGGAACATCATTTACACAAACTTTAAAAAATCAAATTAACACCTTTAGACTTACTGAAGAAGAAGAATTAATTACCAACTTTTTAATTGGTAGTATTGATGAAAGTGGTTATTTAAGGCGTGATTTATTAGATATTTTAGATGACTTAGCCTTTACACAAAATCTATTTACTACAATTGAAGAATTAGAACGCTTACTTAAATTAGTGCAACAATTAGATCCACCAGGCGTTGGAGCACGAGATTTAAAAGAATGTTTAATTATTCAATTACATAGAAAACCAGAAAATGCGAGTCGACATTTAGCAATCAATATTTTAGAAAATTCATTTGATCATTTTGTAAAAAAACATTACGCTAAATTATTACTTAAATTTCACGTTTCAGAAGATGAGTTAAAAACTGCCATCAAAGAAATTGAAAAATTAAATCCAAAACCAGGAGGTTCATATGTTGGTAACAACAAAATTGCTGAACAAATTGTTCCAGATTTCACCATAAGAATAGTTGAAGGTGAATTAGAGCTTGTTCTTAACTCTAGAAATGCTCCTGAATTACACATTTCAAACGAATATAACAATTTATTAAAAGGTTATAAGGATTCTAAAAATAAAACAAAATCACAAAAAGATGCAGTAATTTTCATAAAGCAAAAATTAGATGCAGCAAAGTGGTTTATTGACGCTATTAAACAACGGCAGCAAACATTATTGCTAAACATGAACGCCATCATGCAATATCAAAAAGAGTATTTTTTATCTGGAGATGAACGAAAGTTAAAACCAATGATATTAAAAGATATTGCAGATATTATTCAAATGGATGTTTCAACAGTTTCTAGAGTTGCAAGTAGTAAATATGTTACAACACCTTACGGAACAAAACTTATAAAAGATTTCTTTTCTGAATCTATGAAAAATGATCAAGGAGAAGATGTTTCAACAAAAGAGATTAAAAATATATTAGAAAACGTAATTAAAGAAGAAAACAAAAAGAAGCCTCTTACCGATGACAAATTATCGGTTATTTTAAAAGATAAAGGCTATCCAATTGCTAGAAGAACAGTTGCAAAATATAGAGAACAATTAGACATACCAGTAGCTAGATTACGCAAAAAAATATAGCTAATTTCACAAAACCCCTATGAAATTTTCAAAATTAATTTCCTATTTTTTTCATCCAATCAATTTTTCACTTATTGGTACACTACTCTATTTTTTATTTGTACCAAAATATATTTTTATTCAACAAAAGTATATCATATTAGTAGTTCTATTTCTATCAACCTATATTTTCCCTTTAATACTTTTACTTTTAATGAAGCGTTTTGGTCTCATCCAAACCTATCACTTAACAAGTATTGAAGAGCGAAAATTCCCAACAATACTTTTTATTTCAATTTGTATTTTTATTGGTCAATGGTTATTAAAAGCTTCAATTGTAAACATTTTAGCACTATATTATATTGGCTTTGCCTGGTGCTTAATTATAAGTTACATTTTCCTTTATTTTAACAAGAAAATTAGTTTACACACGGCTGCAATTGGAGGCTTAATAGGTTTTCTATTATATTTTAGTTATTACTTTAAAATAAATATTATACTTTTATTGGTAGGCTTTTTCATTTTAAGTGGAATTATAGCAACTGCAAGGTTAGAGTTAAAAGCGCATACAATGATTGAAGTAGTATTAGGTTATATTCTAGGAATACTTACGCAACTGTTGGTATTTGGAATTTATTACATTATAATATATAAAACTTCAATCCTAAGTTAAAGTCTTTCATATTTAACTTTTTATCATCAACAATCACATTATTAAATAACGGACTAAGTCCATAATACACATACAGATTCCAACTACCATAACCTGCGGAAAGAGTTAAACCATATTGAAATTTCTCCAAGGCTTTTATATTTTTAAATTCAAAGAACTCTTCATTTAATTTAAACTTAGAATTAGAATAAAAAAGATACGAAAACTTCATACCGGCATAAATTCTCCAAAAGTGATAAACAGAAGCTGTAGAAGTACGCCATCTTAATTCAATTGGCATTTCAAATAATTGAGTTTTAAACCTGCTAGTTTCATAAGTAGTAAATTTTTCCTCAACATCCAATAAAAAACTATTGCTATAAGAATTATAGGAATATCCTAGACCAATTCCAATCCCAGCATTACGTCTTTTATTCAAAGGAACATCAAGTATATAACCAACATTAAAACCTCCGGAAAATAGTGCATTTGAGTCTGAATCAGGTTTATTATTCATTAAGTTATAACTCAAAGCAATATAAATTTGATCTTCCCTATAACGTGTATCAACAGAATCCACTTTAACTTGAGCATTTACATCAAATAAACAAATAAGAAGACCAATTATAAACCACTTTTTATACATATTAACAAAGATACTTTTTTATACTAAAAAAGGCAATCAAATAACTTTGATTGCCTTTTTAAATGTTATACAATATAATATATATTAATAATTGCTTTTTAAATCTGTTCCTTTTGAAGTAGAAAAACTAACTTTTAAAGCATTAATATCTCTTAATTGTTCTTTAATATCTAAAATAGTACCAACACTTGCTTCTTTATCTGCTTTAATTGAAGTAGTCATAAATTTAACTTCTTCTTCTTTTCTTAAAGCTCTTTCAGCAAAAATAAAACTTGGTACATCATTCACGTCAATAATTTTATCATTAACTTGAATTTTATCACCACCAATTCTTTTATCTTTAGATTTACCTACATAGATAGTACTTACCAAACTTTTCATTTCTAATTTCTTCACTTCCGTAGCTTTTGGTAGTGTAGGCTTAGCAATTAATAAATCTGTTTCCCTCATTGTAGTTGTCACCATAAAAAAGAATAACAACATAAATACAATATCAGGTAAAGATGCTGTAGAAATGGCTGGTAAACCCTTTTTCTTCTTTTTAAACTTACTCATATCGTACTATTATTTTAATGGTTCTGGTTCAGAGATAATTTGAGGATAACTTTCCTTCAAGAAATCAATTTTTTCTTTAACAGCTTCGCTACCTCTATCCTTATAATCTTTTAACAAATCATTATAAGATCTACCATACTTTTTCAAAGATAATCTGTTTCTCAACCCTGTATATGCAGCTTCTATTTCATTTTGAATAGTAATATACATACCATAAGTTGTTCCTCTATCACTCTGTAAAGAAATAATAGCTTTAGTAGGATGATCTGAAGATGCTGGATCCTTAGCTCCCTCACAATAATCACAAGGAGTACCTGCTACATCACCTTTGTCTGCACTTACACCACCACCATTATCAATAAAGGCCATTGCAATATCTTTTACTTCTGTAACTTGTACAAAATCTGTACCTTCAATCAAAATTTGATTTCTTCTATTAACAGTGATATCTAATACATTCTTTTGCTTTACAATTACTTCAACATTTTGATCTGGAGGTGATTTTTCAGGTAATTTACGTGAAATTCCCGAATCAACATCCATGGTCGTAGTAACTAAGAAAAATATTAAAAGCAAGAACGCAATATCTGCCATTGATCCTGCATTAATCTCCGCATTGTCTCTTAACGCCATATTTTTTTATTTATTTTATAAGTCCTTTAACAAAGTCCAAAAGAACAAATACTAAACCTATTGCTCCTAAAATAAAGCTATAGTTAATTAAAGTACTTACCCATTTTGAAACACTTCCAGCTTCACCTTCTGGTAAAACTACACCTATACCATCTGTTACAGCTCCATCAGAGGCTAAAACATAAGATACTCCTAAAAGAACTGCCATAAAAGCAACTCCAATAAGTGATGTTTTTAATACATGTGGATTTTTAATTAAATTCCACATTGAAAACAAAATAGCTATAACTGCTGTTGCTACTAAAATAAAAGAAGCAAAACTAATGAAAGGCGAAACTATGCTAGCTTGCAAATCTGCACTTTCTACGATGGGATCATCTCCCTCCATAACAATTCTAACAAAGAAATAGAAGGCAACAAACCCAATAATCGCAGCTACAATTGTTAATATTCCTGATAATTTCTTACTCATCGTTCTAATTATTTTTTGTATCTAACTAATAGATCTACAAGTGAAATTGAAGCATCTTCCATATTGTTTACAATACTATCAACTTTAGAGATAATGTAGTTGTAAAATACTTGAAGAATAATTGCAACAACTAAACCAAATACTGTAGTTAATAATGCAACTTTAATACCTCCTGCAACAACTGTTGGTGAAATATCACCCGCTGCTTGAATAGAGTCAAATGCACCAATCATACCAATTACAGTTCCCATGAAACCAAGCATTGGTGCTAATGCAATAAATAATGATAACCAAGAGATGTTTTTCTCTAATAATCCCATTTGAACTCCACCGTATCCAACAACTGCTTTTTCAGCTGCTTCTACACCTTCATCCATTCTATCTAAACCTTGGTAGAAAATAGAAGCTACAGGTCCTTTTGTATTTCTACAAACCTCTTTTGCTGCTTCAACTCCACCTGAATTTAAAGCTTCATCAACTTTAGCTACTAATTTCTTAGTATTAGTAGTAGCCATATTAAGATAGATAATTCTTTCAATTGCAATTGCTAAACCTAAGATTAAGGCTACTAATACAATTCCCATAAAGAAAGGTCCACCTTCAATAAAACGTTGTTTTAATTCTTGGTGAAATGTTTTTGCTTCTGCTGCGTCTGCAACTTGCTCAGTTTTTGCTGCATCTTGTGCAAATGCTTTAGGTGCTGCTCCAAATAACAATAATCCTGTAATTGCAAGGATAGTAAATACTCTTTTCATCGTGTAATAGTTAATTTATTAATTTTTTACTGGTTAAATATATATTCAAATTTTAGCAAAACAAAAAAGCCGTAGAAGATAAAGATCTTATTGTCTTTATACCCCACGTAACTCAACGTTTTGTTGCGATTTGCGAATGGCAAGTAACAAAAAATTGTTGAATTCTGAAAATTTTACGCCTACTAAAACTTAAATTTTTAATTTATTCTAATTATTTAATATATCATCAATTATTGTTCCAAAAACTGTTAAATATTTTAATAATTTTTAAATATTTTAATCTTTTTTATAAAATGAGGAATTAATAGTCTGACATTTCACCTCGAAGTGAAGTTTCAAAAAATGATTTAAATTCACTTTTTGGAATATTTTCTCCTAATAAGTACATCAATTTAGCCAAAGCTGATTCAGTTGTTATGTCTTTTCCACTTATTACTCCCATCTTTTCAAGCAAAACACTTGTTTCATAATGCCCCATCATTACACTTCCTCCGGCGCACTGTGTAACATTGATTATTTGCACTCCAGAAGCAATGGATTTTTCTATTAATTTTAAAAACCAAGGTTTAGAAGGGGCATTTCCAGAACCAAAAGTTTCTAAAACAACACCTTTTAACCCTTCTATTTGTAAAATACTTTGAACTACATTTTGAGTTATCCCTGGAAAAATTTTAAGAATCACAACATTTGTGTCTAATTGCTTTCTAATTGTTAAATTTTTAGTCCTATTCGCATTACAAATAGCGCTCTTAAAAAATTTTAAATGAACACCACTTTCAGCTAACGGCGGATAATTAAATGATGAAAATGCTTGAAAATGTTCTGCATTTACTTTTGTTGTTCTATTTGCGCGATATAATTTGTACTCAAAATACAAACATACCTCTGAAATTAATGGAACTCCATGCTCCTGTGCTGAGGCAACTTCTATAGATGTAATTAAATTTTCTTTTGCATCTGTTCTTAAATCACCTATTGGCAATTGTGAACCTGTAAAAATAATTGGTTTTGATAAATTTTCTAACATAAAACTTATGGCTGATGCTGTGTAAGACATCGTATCTGAACCATGCAACACCACAAACCCATCAAAACTCTCATAATTATCTTCAATAATTTCAACTAACCGTACCCATTCTGATGGATTCATATTTGAAGAATCTAAAGGGTCTTCAAATGAAACACTATCAATTGTACAATTTAAATGGTTAAGCTCAGGAACCTGTGTTAATAGTTTATCAAAATTAAAAACTTTCAAAGCTCCAGTTTTAAAATCTTTAACCATTCCAATGGTACCACCAGAATATATTAAAAGTATATGTGGTTTTTTTGCCATTTTGTCTCAAATTTAAATTTGGAATAATTTATGTTATATATTTACGAAACAAAAATACATTAATTAAAAAAAGATATATGGGATTTTATATTTTAATCGGAATAATATCATTAGTAAGTTGGTTAGTAAGTCAACGCTTAAAAAGCAAGGTTAAATACTACTCAAAAATTAGACTACAAAATGGGTTAAGTGGTAAAGAAATTGCTCAAAAAATGTTAGCTGATAATGGCATTTATGATGTAAAGGTTATTTCTACTCCGGGTCAATTAACAGATCATTACAACCCTGTAAATAAAACTGTAAACTTAAGCGAATCTGTTTACAACCAAGTAAACACTTCTGCTGCTGCAGTTGCCGCTCATGAATGTGGGCACGCAGTTCAGCACGCAACAGCTTACCAATGGTTAACTATGCGATCAAAACTTGTTCCTGTTGTTGGAATTTCCTCTAGGTTTTCTCAATGGCTAGTAATTGGAGGCTTAATATTAGGTGCAGCATCAGGGAACACTGGAATTGGATTTACTATTGCAGTGGTTGGACTTGCTTTAATGGCTATTGCAACTTTGTTTAGTTTTATTACACTACCCGTTGAATATGATGCTAGTAACAGAGCATTGGCTTGGTTAAAAACAAATAATATGCTTACAAATAGTGAGCAAGACGGCGCCAAAGATGCTTTAAAATGGGCTGCCAGAACTTATTTAGTAGCAGCATTATCTTCTTTAGCTATGTTACTCTATTGGGGATTACGAATTTTAGGTTCTAGAGATTAACCTAAAAACAAAAAAGGATATGAAAAAATCATATCCTTTTTTTTATTACTATTTAAAATAACGTTAGTCTTCTTCTGGCTGAAGTTCAAAATCTTCCATAAATTTAGTGGTATAATTACCAGCTAAATAATCAGGGTGTTTCATTAATTGTCTGTGAAATGGAATTGTTGTTTTCACTCCTTCAATTACAAATTCATCTAAAGCTCTTCTCATTTTAGCAATTGCTTCTTCACGAGTTTGCGCAGTAGTAATTAACTTTGCAATCATTGAATCATAATTTGGAGGAATTGAGTATCCTGCATAAACGTGTGTATCAACTCTAACTCCATGACCACCAGGAATATGCAATGTTGATATTTTCCCTGGCGAAGGTCTAAAATCGTTAAAAGGATCTTCAGCATTTATTCTACATTCTATAGAATGTAATTTTGGAATATAATTTTTACCTGTAATAGGAATTCCTGAAGCTACTTTAATTTGCTCATAAATTAAATCATAATCAATAACTTGCTCTGTAATTGGGTGCTCCACTTGAATACGCGTATTCATTTCCATGAAATAGAAATTCTTATGCTTATCAACTAAAAACTCAACAGTACCAGCACCTTCATATCCAATAAATTCAGATGCTTTTACAGCAGCTTCTCCCATTTTCTTTCTCAATTGAGTAGTCATAAATGGAGAAGGCGCTTCTTCAGTTAACTTTTGATGACGACGTTGAACAGAACAATCTCTCTCAGATAAATGACAAGCTTTTCCAAATGAATCTCCAATAACTTGAATTTCAATATGGCGAGGTTCTTCAATTAACTTTTCCATATACATTCCGTCATTCCCAAAGCAAGCAAATGCTTCTTGACGGGCGGCATCCCAATGTTCTTTAAGGTTTTCTTTTTCCCAAACCGCACGCATTCCTTTTCCTCCACCTCCAGCAGTAGCTTTTAGCATTACTGGATAACCCATTTCATCTGCAAGCACTTCAGCTTCTTCATAAGTTTCCAATATCCCTTCAGAACCAGGAATTGTTGGTACACCTGCAGCTTTCATAGTAGCACGGGCAGATGCTTTATCTCCCATTCTATTAATCATTTCAGCTGAAGCACCAATAAATTTTATCCCATGCTCTTCACATAATTTCGAGAATTTTGCGTTTTCAGCTAAAAACCCATATCCTGGATGAATAGCATCAGCATTTGTAATTTCTGCAGCAGCTAAAACCGCCGACATTTTCAAATAAGAATCTGCACTTGATGGTGGCCCAATACACACAGCTTCATCTGCAAAACGCACGTGTAAACTATCAGCATCTGCAGTAGAATAAATAGCTACAGTTTTTATTCCAATTTCTTTACACGTCCTAATAATGCGTAAAGCTATTTCCCCTCTATTGGCAATCAATATTTTTTTAAACATAAATTCTTCAATTTTTCAATATTCAAAAAACAAATTCTAATATTACTATTAGATTTTGAGAATTAAAAATTGTGATTTTACATTATGATGGGTCTACTAAATATAAAGGCTGACCAAATTCAACCGGAGTTCCATCTTCAACTAATATTTTTACTATTTTCCCTGAAACTTCAGATTCAATTTCATTGAATAATTTCATTGCTTCAACAATACAAACAACAGTATCTTCACTTACCACATCTCCAACTTCAACAAACATTGGCTTGTCTGGAGATGGTTTTCTATAAAAAGTACCAATAATTGGTGATGTAATCTCAACATATTTTGAAGTTTTTTCAACTTCAACTTTTTCTGCACTTGCAACTTCTGCAACAGGTGCTGGAGCAGCAGCCATAGGCATTTGTTGCATACCCATTGGAGCTTGTTGTAAAATAGTAGTTTCTGTTTTTTCAGATCCAGTTTTAATGGTGATTTTAATATCTTCCATTTCTAACTTTACTTCACTTGCGCCAGACTTGGCAACGAATTTAATCAGATTTTGAATATCTTTTAATTCCATATTCATTTGGTTTTAGTTGTTAATTTGTTATGAATTATATGCCCATTTTAGGTAAATAGATCCCCATGTGAATCCACCTCCAAATGCAGCAAAAATTATTTTATCTCCTTTTTTAAGTTGTTTTTCATAATCTGCAATAACCAATGGTAATGTTGCAGAAGTAGTATTTCCGTAATTTTGAATATTCATCATTACTTTAGAACTATCTAACTTTATTCTATTGGCTGTTGCTTCAATAATTCTTTTATTGGCCTGATGTGCCGCTAACCACGCAATATCATCTTTTGTTAAATTATTTCTTTCTAACATTTTTTCAGCAACATCAGCCATATTAGTTACGGCATTTTTAAAAACTGTTTTCCCATCTTGATATACAAAATGTTCTTTATTTTTAATTACTTCTTCAGTAATTGGATAACAAGATCCACCAGCTTTAGCTCCTAAAAACTCACGTCCCATACCGTCACTTCGCAAATATTCATCTTGCAAGCCAAATCCTTCTTCATTTGGCTCAAACAAAACTGCACCGGCACCATCTCCAAAAATTATACATGTTGCTCTATCCGTATAATCAATCATAGATGAACATTTATCTGCACCAATAAGTAGTACTTTTTTATATTTACCTGACTCTATGTAACGTGCAGCTACAGACATTCCAAACAAAAAGCTAGAACAAGCTGCATCTAAATCAAAACCAAAAGCGTTAATTGCTCCAATTTCAGAAGCTACATATGCAGCTGTTGCGGCTGCTTGCATATCAGGTGTTGCGGTTGCAACAAGAACTAGTTCAATCTCTTTTGGGTCTAACTTTTTCTTCTCAATTAACTCTTGTGCGGCCTTAATAGCCATAAAAGAAGTTCCTTTTCCTTCTCCTTTTAAAATTCTACGTTCTTTTATTCCAGTTCTAGTTGTAATCCATTCATCATTGGTATCAACCATTTTCTCTAACATTTTATTTGTCAAAATATCTTCTGGAACAAATTTTCCAATGGCGGTAATTGCAGCTGTAATTTTCGTCATATTTTATTTCTTTCAGTAAAAAAAGAGTGGCCAAAGTAATGAAATTATTTTTACTTTTTAAGTGTAAATAATCATTTTCTGACCAATTTTAGGGTAATAAATGAAAAAAACCCCCAAAATGGGAGTTTTTTCAATACTTTTATATTTATTGATTATGCTTGAATTTCTTCAGCTGAATCAATAACAATTTGACCTCTATAGTACAATTTTCCTTCGTGCCAGTGAGCTCTGTGGTATAAATGTGCTTCACCAGTTGTTGGATCTACAGCTACTTGAGGAGCAACTGCTTTGTAATGAGTTCTTCTTTTATCTCTTCTAGTTTTCGATATTTTTCTTTTAGGATGTGCCATTACTCTTATTTTTTTCTATTAGTATATTCTTTAACTTACTCCATCTCGGATCAATTTCCTCGTTGGTATTTTCTTCTTGTTGAATTTCTTCCTCAACGTTATTTTCAAACTCTTCTAACTTTTTTAAAACTTCTGACTCCAATGTTCCATCACTAACTCCAGGATGAATTCTTTTAATTGGAACCGCTAACACAATATATTCATAGATGTTTTGTGCTAAATTTAATTTGAATTCTGAATACGGAATTATTAACAATTCATCATTCTCATCATTATATTCATCACCAAACTTTACAATTAAATTTGTATTAGAACTTATAGGTTGTTGAAACTTTTCTCCGGTAACATCGCAGTCAACTTCAACCCAACCATTACAATCAAAATTTAATTCAAACATTGTTGTTTTTTTCAGTAACGATAAAACAACTTTAACATTTGAATTATAAAATTCGTCATAGTTAAAAAAATCAAAGAACTTCTTATCAATTTCATATTCAAATTGATGCATTCCACATTTTAAACCAACAAAAGAAATGTCAAACTCTTTTAAATCTTTCATTTAGAACTTCAATTTGAGCGTGCAAAGATATAAAATAATCTATAAAATTGACAATTTATATATTGAATTTTTAAAGTTTTATTTTTGACGCTGTTTTTTTAAAGTGTTTTTAGTCAAAGTATTATACTCTTTCCTAGTTTTTGAAATTTGAATAGCGCTAAATACGGCCTCCTTAAATGAATTGATATTTGCCAATTCTTTTCCCGCCAATTCGTATGCTGTCCCATGGTCTGGAGATGTACGTATCTTTTCTAAACCTGCTGTATAATTAACTCCTTCACCAAAAGACAAGGTTTTAAATGGTGCTAGGCCTTGGTCATGATACATTGCTAAAATAGCATCGAAATTTTTATAGTTTCCTGAACCAAAAAAGCTATCAGCAGCATATGGTCCGTATACTAATTTTCCTTCATTTTGAATTTCAGAAATAGTTGGCCTTACAATTTCATCATCCTCTTTTCCTATTACACCTTTGTCTCCGCAATGAGGGTTCAATCCCAAAATGGCTATTTTAGGTTTAGAAATAGCAAAATCTTGCACCAAAGTTTTATGCATAATGCTTACTTTTTGCTTTATTAACTCAGGAGAAATTGTAGTTGAAACTTCTGAAATAGGAATATGGCCAGTAATTAATCCTATTCTTAATTTATCAGCCATTAAAATCATTAAACTTTCACCTTCTAATTTAGAATCTAAATATTCCGTATGACCAGGGAATGAAAAATCCTCAGATTGAATATTATCTTTATTTATTGGTGCAGTAACTAACACATCTATTTCTCCTTTTTTTAAGGAATCTGTAGCTGCCTCTAAAGACAAAAACGCATAATTACCAGCTATTTTAGTTTGCTTTCCTAACTCTACTTTAATGTCATCATTCCATAAGTTTACAATATTTAACTTTCCAGGAAGTGATTTTTCAACAAATTTTACACCATTGAATGGCGTATTAATATTCATTGATTTTTTATAAGCTGATACTAACTTTGTGCTACCAAAAATAATAGGTGTACAAAATTCTAACATTCTTTTATCTAAAAATGTTTTTAAAATAATTTCTATACCAATACCATTAAAGTCTCCTATAGAAATTCCTAATTTTATTTTTTCAGAATTGTTCATGAATCAGGTTTATTATTCTTAATTTTGAGACTTCAAAAGTAATCAAATAAATTAACAAAAAGATGTTTACAGGGATAATAGAAACTTTAGGTATTGTTAAAAATATAGTAAAAGAAGGTGAAAATTTTCATATCACTATTGAAAGTGATTTTACTTCAGAGTTAAAAATAGATCAAAGTGTAGCTCACAATGGTGTTTGCCTTACAACTGTTGCTATAAACGGAAACGAATATACGGTAACAGCTATTAAAGAAACCCTAGACAAAACAAACTTTAAACATTTAAAAATAGGAGATAAAATAAACCTGGAACGCGCCATGATTTTAGGAGCTCGATTAGATGGACACATTGTTCAAGGACACGTGGATCAAACTGCTGTTTGTACTAATGTTACTGAAGAAGATGGTAGCTGGGTTTTTGATTTTGAATATGACAGTAGCCTAAACAATGTTACTATTGAGAAAGGTTCTATTACTGTAAACGGAACTAGTTTAACTGTTGTAAACTCTCAAAAAAACAGTTTTTCAGTAGCCATAATCCCTTATACATATGAATTCACTAATTTCCACACTTTTGAAAAAGGTACGGTAATAAATTTAGAATTTGATGTAATTGGAAAGTATGTAGCTAAACTATTAGTAAAATAGATTATTTCTTTTTGAGAAGTTTATATACTCCGTATACAGCTCCAGCAACAACTAAATAACTGATACCACCATCAATTGGTGTTCCCGGAGGAGGTGGTAATCCATCACCATCATCTGACTGTGGATTAGGAGGTGTTTGTGAATACCCTATCATCACAAAAAGCACAAAAAAAACTGATAACAATATCCTGTTAATCTTAAATCTCATTATTTGGGGTTTCATTACTATAAGTTTAAAACTTATATGCAACAAATATACTACATTTAGCTTTACATTAGCAATTCAAAATAAATCTTTAACAATTGACAAGGTTTATTACATAAAAAATATATTTAATGAAATAAAAAGTGTTATTTAGTAATTAACCTTAAGTCAAATAACTCTATTATAAATAGTATTTTAATTTTGACTAACGTCTAAAAACTGTATTCCTTCGTATTGCAATAAATATTCTTCATTAAAATTTGGCGGAAACTCTTTATTTTTTACGTTTCCCAATCCTACACCTGCGAATAAAACTTTTGCCTGTTGTGATTGCGCATGTTTTTTAAAAGTTTCCATCCAAATAACGTCAAAAGTAATAGGCTCCTCAATAATTTTTGACGCCTTTACAATTACAAAATAACGCTGGTTATTTTTATCAATACAAACAAACTGAGGGTGTCTTTTTAATTGACTATTTACAGCAATAAACTCAAACCCTCTTACTTCAAGGTCTTTTCCCACAATATTCATTGCTAAGTTGTGTAATTCTTGATCTGAAAGTGGTTTACTCATGAGTATCGTTTTATGAAATATAATTTGAAAAATAAAAAATCCGATACAAAGGTATCGGATTTTTCTTAACTTATTTTTTTAATTGGTTTTATCCTCCAAAGTCATCAAATCGAATGTTTTCATCAGCTAATCCGAAATCTTCACCCATTTTTTGAACAGCTTTGTTCATTAATGGTGGCCCACAGAAGTATAATTCTAAATCTTCTGGTGCTTCGTGTTTAGATAAGTATTCATCAATTACTGCTTGGTGCACAAACCCTGTAAATCCATCTCCATTAGCATCATCAACATCCGTTTTATTCACCCAATTATCTTCAGGTGCAGGTTCTGATAATACTAAGTAAAACTTAAAGTTCGGGAATTCTTTTTCTAACTCATAAAAGTGTTCTAAATAGAACAATTCTCGTTTAGAACGTCCACCGTACCAATATGTTACTTTTCTACCTGTTTTTAATGTTTTGAATAAGTGATATAAGTGAGAACGCATTGGCGCCATACCTGCTCCACCTCCAACATATAACATTTCAGCATCAGATTCATTAATGAAGAATTCACCGTAAGGTCCAGAAATAGTAACCTTATCTCCTTTTTTACGAGAGAAAATATAAGAAGACGCAACACCTGGATTTACACTCATCCAACCGTTTTTAGCTCTATCCCAAGGCGGCGTAGCAATACGTACATTCAACATAATTTCTCTTCCTTCAGCAGGATAAGAAGCCATAGAATATGCACGTTCAACTGATTCTGTATTTTTCATTTTTAGATCCCACAAACCAAATTTATCCCATTCCATTTGGAATTTATCAGGAGTTTCATGTTCTTCAGGATGTGCTGTAATATCAATATCTTTAAAGTCTATTTCACATTCAGGTATTTCAATTTGAATATATCCTCCTGCTTTGTAGCCCATATCTTCAGGAATTTCAACTACAAATTCTTTAATAAAAGATGCTACGTTATAATTACGAACAACTGTTGCTTCCCATTTCTTAATTCCAAAAACTTCTTCAGGAATAGAAATATCCATATCTTGCTTTACTTTTACTTGACAAGATAAACGAGCTCCTTCTTTTAATTCTTTACGCGTAAAGTGAGGTGTTTCAGTTGGTAAAGCTTCTCCTCCACCTGAATGTACATGACATTCACACTGAATACAAGTTCCACCTCCACCACAAGCAGAAGGTAAAAATATTTTAGCGTTTCCAAGTGTTGTTAATAACGAACTACCTGAAGCCACTTCAATTTCTTTTTCACCATTAATAGTAATCTTAACAGGACCAGATGGTGATAATTTTTGTTTTACAAATAATAATAGAGCAACTAATAATAGTGTTAATACTAAAAACGCGACTACAGTTGCTACAATTGTACCTAAGGTATTTGCTGCTAGTATGATCATTATTTTATAATTTCTTTTTCGTTAGTAGCTTCAATTTTAACTTCTTCAACAGTTGCTAAATTGTCTTCTTTTTCAACCTTAACTACGGCTGTTTGTTCAGTTGCTTCTTCTTCATCTCCACCTGTAAGCATTCCACCAAAACTCATAAAACCAATAGCCATTAATCCAGTTATGATAAAGGTAATTCCTAATCCTCTTAAAGGCGCAGGTACATTTGAATATCTAATTTTTTCACGAATTGCTGCAATTGCTAAAATGGCTAAAAACCATCCAATTCCTGAACTTACCCCATAATTAAATGCCAAACCTAAAGTTTGAATTTCACGAGATTGCATAAATAATGAACCTCCTAAAATTGCACAGTTTACAGCAATTAACGGTAAAAATATTCCTAATGAGTTATATAATGATGGAGAAAATTTCTCTACAATTATTTCAACTAACTGCACCATTGTTGCAATGGTTGCAATAAACATAATAAATGATAAGAAACTAAGGTCGTACGCTGCATATTCTTCGCCTAACCAAACTAACGCTCCGTCTTTTAAAATATATTGATCTAATAACCAGTTTAACGGAACTGTTATTGCCATTACAAAAATAACAGCAGCTCCTAATCCTACGGCAGTTGATACTTTTTTAGATACAGCAAGGTATGAACACATTCCTAAGAATGTTGCAAACACCATGTTATCTACAAATATTGCCTTAAAAAATAATTCTAAATGTTCCATAGTTTAGTTCTCTTCAATTAAATCTGCGTTTCTTGAGCGTTGTACCCAAATTATAATTCCTACGGTAATTAAGGCCATTGGTGCTAATAACATAAAACCATTGTTTTCATATCCAAAAGCATAAACACCTGTTTTTTCAATTGGATCACCTAATACTTTATATCCTAATAAAGATCCAGATCCTAGTAATTCTCTAAAGAAACCAACAATTATTAAAATAACTGCGTATCCAAGTGAATTTCCAATTCCATCTAGAAATGATCTCCAAGGACCATTTGCTAGAGCAAAAGCTTCAAAACGCCCCATAATAATACAGTTGGTAATAATTAACCCAACAAATACGGAAAGTGTTTTACTTAATTCATAAGCAAAAGCTTTTAAAACCAAATCAACAATAATTACTAAAGTTGCAACAACAATTAGTTGAACAATAATTCTAATTTTTGATGGAATTATATTCCTCATTAATGATATAACTACATTTCCCAAACCAAGCACAAATAATACTGCTACAGACATTACAATTGAAGCTTTTAGCTCTGCTGTAATTGCAAGTGCTGAACAAATACCTAATACTTGAATAGTAATTGGGTTGTTATCTGCTAATGGATCCGAAATTAATTTCGCGTCTTTTTTTGATAAAAGTCCCATAAATTATTGCTTTAATGTTTTAAAATAAGGTACATACATTTTTAAATCTTTACGCAACATAGCAGCTAAACCATCACCTGTAATTGTTGCTCCAGCAATTGCATCTACCGCAAAGTCTTCTTTTCTCATATTTTTAGGATCAGCATTACCCTTTGCAACGGCAACACCTTTAAATACATCTCCATCCATAATATGCTCCCCAATAAAATCATCCATAAAGAAACGTTCTTTAATGTTAGATCCTAAACCTGGAGTTTCTCCTGCGTGATCAAAATACACACCTTGAATAACCAATTGATTGTTTAAGGCAACGTATCCCCAAATAGCATCCCATAAACCTTTTCCTCTTACAGGAACTATATAAAAATCTTCACCATCTTTATTACCAATAAACAAAGGTAATTTTCTTACATAAGATGGATCTTTAGCAGAAGCTGCTTCTTTTTTAATATCAATTAAATAAGCATTTTCATTTTCAGTGATTTTTTCACCTTCAATTACAATTTGCTTAGTTATATATGTTGAAAACTCACTTTCAACATTTGCTTTTGCAACAAATTCAACACTACTTTCGTCATTTTCATTGACTCCCATAGCATATAAAATGTTTTGTTGTTTCTCAATACGCTTATTCTCACTAATTTTTCCTTTAAGAGACGAAGCTAAAAATGCAAGTAAGCTACCTACTATAAGTACCATTACAGTTGCAAATATTATTGTATATCCGTTACTATCAGTATTTTTTCCCATTGTTATACTGTTTTTGCTTTTAAACGTTTTAACCTTCTTTTAACGTTACCTTGTACCACATAGTGGTCAATAGTTGGTGCAAATACGTTCATTAATAAAATTGCTAACATAACTCCTTCTGGGTAAGCTGGATTAAATACTCTAATTAAAATTGAAATAAATCCAATTAAAAATCCGTATATCCATTTCCCTTTATTTGTTTGTGAGGCTGTCACCGGATCAGTTGCCATAAACACAACTCCAAATGCAAACCCACCAATTAATAAGTGATGCCAAAATTCAGTACTCATTAGGCTATAAAAACTACTACTTTCTTTCACCCAACCTGCATCTACAACACCGTTAAATATTAACCCCATTACAACTGCTCCAACTACTGCAGAAAGCATAATTCTCCAACTTCCAATTTTTGAGAATATTAAAAATAAACCGGCTAATAAAATTAAGAATGTAGATGTTTCTCCTACAGAACCTGGTATAAAACCAAAGAACATATCTGAAACTGAATAAGCAACTTCATTTCCTTGTGCCAAGGTTCCTAATATTGTTTCACCTGATATGGCATCTAAATTAGCACCTGCTGCAATTTCATTTGCTCTTTCAACAGCTCCTTCAACCCAAACTTTATCTCCACTCATCCAAGTTGGATATGCAAAAAATAAAAAGGCTCTAATTGTAAGTGCTGGATTTAAAATATTCATTCCAGTACCTCCAAAAACTTCTTTACCAATTACAACTCCAAAAATAACTGCAACTGCAAGCATCCATAGTGGAATATCAACTGGCACAATAAGTGGAACTAGCATACCTGTTACCAAATACCCTTCTTCAACTTCGTGACCTTTAATTACTGCAAAAATAAATTCAACTCCTAAACCTACTACATATGAAACAATAATTAATGGAAGAATTTTAATTAATCCTAACGAAAATGCTTCCCAAGATAAAAAAGCTACTGGCTCACCAATTGCTTCAAAATGTTGAAACCCTGTATTGAACATTCCAAATATTAAACATGGAATTAATGCCATTACAACGGTATTCATTGTTCTTTTTAAATCATCTGCCGCTCTAACGTGACCTCCAGAGTGTGTGGTTTCATTAGGCGTATATAAAAAAGTATGAAAGGCGCTAAAAGCAGGCAACCACTTTTTACCTTGACCCTTTTCTTTTATATTATGTAATTTTTCTTTTAATCCCATAATCTATCCTATTTCTTTTAACATTAAGTCTAACCCTTTTCTGATAATTTCTTGATGTGGTTGTTTAGATACACATACAAACTCTGTTAAAGCAAAATCTTCAGGTGCAACTTCGTACATTCCTAAAGCTTCCATTTCATCTAAATCTTTATACATACAAGCTTTTAGAATTTGCATTGGATAAATGTCTAAAGGAAAAACTTCTTCGTAATTTCCTGTAACAACAAAACCTCTATGCTCACCATTTGTATTGGTATTTAAATCGAATTTTTTATTTGGGAACAACCAAGAAAAAGTTAATGCTCTAGAAGTAGAAACTTTATTAAATACAGGCATTGTCCATCCAAACAATTCATAATCATTCCCTTCAGGAATAACTGTTACTAAATCATCATAATAACCTAAGTTACCTTTTAAATTTGTAGCCGATCCTGTTAACACATTTCCGCTTATAATTCTAACATCACCCTCATTTAGTTTCCCTTCAACAATTGAAGAAATATTTGCTCCAATTTTGGTTTTATAATATTTTGGAGATGCAACTGATGAACCTGCCAAAGCAATAGTACGTTCAGCATTAAACTTACCTGTTAACAACAACTCTCCAATAATTACTAAATCTTGTGGAGTAACTGTCCAAACAACTTCACCTTTATTTACGGGATCAATTTTTGCAATTTGAGTTCCAACGTTCCCTGATGGGTGCGGTCCAGAAACTTTATGCAATGTAATGTTATTTAACCCTGAAAATGGCGAATTTGAACTTTTACCAATTGAAACGTGCACATCACCAGAAGTTAATTTACTTAAAGCAGTAACAGCAGCTTGCAATTCATTCTCTTTTCCAGCTAATACATAATCATAATCTGCTGCTAAAGGAGCGCTTGCATAAGCCGAAACAAAAATTGCTTTTGGTGTATTTGCAGGGTCTGCAACCACATCATAAGGTCTTTGTTTAATAAAAGGCCAACAACCTGAAGCCAATAAATGACTTTTTATTTGGTCTCCTTTTAATGCTTTTGGATCTTGTGAACCAAAATCAACAAATTCTTGTGTACTATCAGCCTCAATTTTAAGTGCTAAAATTTTTCTCTTTTCACCACGAATAATATCAACCAACTCACCACTTACTGGCGAAGGAAATTTCATTTCTTCATTAGCTTTATTATAAAAAACAGCTTCACCTGCTTTTAATTTTGAGCCAACTTTAACTGATAATTTTGGAATAATACTGTGGAAATCTTCAGGTTTTAATGTAAATACATTACTAGATTCAGCATTTTCAGTAACCTTTTCAGCATTACCAACAAGCTTAATATCTAAACCTTTTTTTATACGAATGTCCATTGACATATTTTTAGTTAATTTAATAATCTATAAAAAACGAGGCAAAAATAACAATTTCCTAGGTAGTTCGGGACATTTTTTAATACTTTTTTCCACAATATGTTGCTTACTGTTAAAACCATTTTAGTTTTATTACTTTTACAGCAAGCTATACAAGAGATTGTTTGGTATAAAAATTGATATATTTCTATTTAAAATAGTTAATTACTTTGAAGAACAGCCTATTATTTTTTGTGTTTTTATGTTTTCATCAATTATTTTTTGCTCAAATAAGAGATGCACCCAACATTAAAACTGTCATTTTTCAATCATCAAATATTAATAATTACAGCCCTATAATTCAATTGGGTGAAAAAATGATGTTATCTTTTGATGATTTAAACGCCAATGAACAAAACTACTATTACAAAATTAGCCATTGCGAAATAGATTGGACTCCGTCAAAATTAATAGACTCTGAATATATTACAGGTTTTTCAGAAGATAGAATAAGAGAATTCAACAATTCATTTAACACATTGTTACCTTACACAAATTATGAATTAACGATTCCTAATGAAACCACACAAATTAAAATTTCAGGAAACTATATCCTTTCCATTTTAAATGATGCAAGAGAAGTTGTTTTGCAACGAAGATTTATTGTGTATGAATCGCAAGTTACTGTTGCTGTTGGCGTGTATCAAAGTAGAGATCTCAAAAAAATAGAAACCCATCAATCCGTACAATTTACAATTAACAAAGGAAATTTTATAGTAAATAACCCTTATCAAGAAATTAAAACAGTATTAATTCAAAACAACAATTGGAAAACTGCAATTAAGGATTTAAAGCCTCAATTTTTCAGAAATAATCAATTACTTTATTTGTACGATAAAGAAACTAGTTATTGGGCAGGAAATGAATTTTTATATTTTGATTCAAAAGATATTAGAAGCTCAACGCTTAACATTGCCCGATCTGAAATAACAAGAGATATTTACGACACGTATTTATACACAAATGAAGAACGAATAGATAGACCTTACACTTACGCTCCTGACATAAATGGAAATTTCACCATTAGAACATTAGATAGCGACTTACCAAATATTGAAGCAGATTATACTTGGGTATATTTCTCTTTAGAATGTTTAGAAGATTTATCAAACAAAGATGTTTATGTAAGTGGAAAATTTAACAATTGGGCTTTAAATGAAAGTAACAAACTTCAATACAATACAAAAACAGGCTTTTTTGAAGGAACCATTTTAATGAAACAAGGATTCTACAATTATCAATACGTTACAAAAGACAAAAATGGAGTAATAAGCAATCACGATATTGATGGCTCTTATTTTCAAACTGAAAACGACTATACGGTAATTGTATATTATAAAAAATTTGGGTCTAGATACACAAAAGTAATTGGTATGGGTACTGGGAACTCAAAAGTTATTTTAAACTAACCTTATAAATTTCGTATATTTGAATAAACACATAAACAGAAAGACTGTTATGGTACAACAAATTACAAAAGGAATTAAAATTAGCGTTACAACAAATTTTGAAGGCACAAGCTATAGAAATTACAAATTATACTATGCTTTTAGCTACCAAGTTACTATTGAAAATCAAAGCAATGAAACTGTTCAATTATTGCAGAGACATTGGAGAATTTACGATTCACTAAATAAAACTGAAATTGTTGAAGGCTCTGGCGTTATTGGCAAAAAACCAATTTTAAAACCTTCAGAAAAACATACCTATAGTTCAAATTGTTTTTTAACCTCACCAATTGGGGCAATGAGAGGATATTACAATATGGTGGCTTTTTCAACTTCTAAAACATTTAAAGTGCGCATTCCTACATTTCAATTAATGGTTTCTAATATTTATAATTGAAATGAAATTTAAGTTATTGCCATTTAAATACAAATCAAAACGTATTAAAGGATTAGAATGTTTAAACTGTGGAAAACCACTAAATTCAAGTGATAATTTTTGTTCATATTGCGGTCAAAAAAACACCACTAAAAAATTAAGTTTAGCTGTATTTATAAATAATCTTTTTATTGGTTTTTTATCTTACGACTCTAGGTTTTGGACAACGTTTATTCCTTTATTAACGAAACCTGGTAAAGTTTCAAAAGAATATATTGAAGGAAAAAGAGCTCGTTTTGTAAACCCTTTTCAATTATACTTAAATGTTTCAATTGTTTTCTTTTTAATTTTAGGAATTTCAAATAGGGTAGACAACATTTCAATTCCTGTAAACGAAATAGCAAAAACCCCTAAAACTATAGACTCTCTAAAGCAAATAAACCAACCACAAATAGATTCTATTCTTAAAAATGTGCAAGATGAAATTTAAGGAAATTCACCTAATGATTCTACTTCAACAAAAATAATCTCATCATTAGAAAAAACCTCCAACTATTCTGAAAACTACACTTATAAAGAAGATACAATTCCGTATCTATATCATATAAAAAAAGACAGTGCAGCTAGAATTAGTGTTTGGAATAGACTTGAAGATTTTTACAATTATCAAAGTAAAAAACCTAATTCATCAAATTCTGAAGCACTAGATAGTTTAGGTTATAAAAAAACATTTTGGAATCTTTTTTACTACCAAGAAATTATTAATACCAATAAAAATATTAAACAGCTTAAAGAGGATAATGGTAAAACATATTTAAAGAAAATAATATCAACTACTTCTATTTCATTATTTATATTTCTTCCAATTTTCACCTTATTTTTAATGCTTCTGTATTTTAGAAGAGACTTTACTTATATAGAACATTTAGTATTTGTTTTTAACACGCAAACTGTTTTCTTTTTACTGTTAAGTATTTTTTACTTAATAAATTTTGTAATTGATATTGGAAATTTTGCCGGAATATTTATATTAATGTTTTTGATTTATTTGTACAAAGCACTTAGAACTTTTTACCAACAAAGCAACACTAAAACCTTTGTAAAATTTATACTAATAAATAACTTTTATTTACTTTTAGGAACAATTGGAACTATTTTAGTGCTTGCAATTTCATTTGTTTCAACTTAAACTACAAGCGTTGTATTTTTTGAGTGAATTACATCATTATAATTCATTTCAATTACGGCACCTTCTTTTTTTACTGAAGTAATACTAACCGTTTCAACGGTTGAACGTTTCATTAAAACAGATTGCTGTTTATCTCCAATTTCTGAATGGTGAAATTCTAATATAGTTTTGGTTGAAAATGTATTTTTTGCTAACCAATTTTGAAACCAATTCTTTCGTAATTCTTTAATTTTATTTGAATATAAAGTTGAAGATGACCATATATTTGGCTCGTTTTTTAATTTTGAAAAAAACTTTGTTTTTTCGTCCCAAATCAATTCATACAAACCAACTTCATTACTCCAATCAACAAGCACTAAAGTAAAAGGTTCAACTCCTTCTAAATTTATATTTTTAATAAACTCAATTGCATTTTTTTCTTTTAAAATTTCTTTTGCAATAACACCTCTACTTTTGCTATAATTGTCCTTTTTTATATGATTTTCAAATGCCCCATTTAACACACAAACTAACCGTTTTTTTGAGCTTGTTCCAATCCAAGTTCCACCAGCTAATTTATCTTTTGGGAAACACATTTTAACGCCATTTTCAACATAATTATTGGGTGCAATTGTCTCTCTTAAAGGGCTTTCGTCTCTGCTTGAAGTTAATATAAAACCATTTTTAGCTAACGGAAGAAAAGTTACTGTGCACATGCTATTAAAATTGGTTTATTTAGTATCAGTTTCAGTCTGAAATTCTAAAATTGATTTTGTAATTTTGATTGCAAATTTAATCTAAAAAAATTAAAACGATGGCGACAGGATTTTACAATGTACCGAAAGCAATTAATGAACCTATAAACTCATACGCTCCTGGAACTCCAGAACGTAAGGCTTTATTGGACACTTATAAAAAAATGTTCAATGAAAAAGTTGACATCCCTTTTTATATTGGTGGTAAAGAATATAGAACAGGAAATACCGTAGAAATTAACCCTCCACACGATCATAAACACAGTGTTGGTCAATACCATACTGCTGAAAAAGAACATATAGAATTAGCTGTTGAAGCTGCTGCTGAAGCACGTGTAAAATGGGCGGCAACTTCTTGGGAGCACAGAGCTGCAATTTTCTTAAAAGCTGCAGATTTATTAGCTGGACCTTTCCGTTATAAAATGAATGCCGCAACAATGATTGCGCAATCTAAAAATGCTTTTCAGGCTGAAATTGATTCTGCTTGTGAGTTGATAGACTTTTTACGTTTTAACGTACAGTTTATGACTGAAATTTACACAAATCAACCTATTTCTTCTCCTGGTATTTGGAACAGAATGGAATACCGTCCGCTTGAAGGTTTTGTATATGCAATTACTCCTTTTAATTTTACTGCTATTGCTGGTAATTTACCTGCTGCTCCCGCTTTAATGGGGAATGTAGTTATTTGGAAACCTGCAAGGTCTCAAGTTTATTCTGCACAAGTAATTATGGAATTATTTAAAGAGGCTGGTTTACCTGATGGTGTTATTAATATGGTTACTGGTAATTCTGCAACTATTACTGATGTTTTACTAAATAGTGTTGATTTTGCTGGAGTTCACTTTACAGGTTCAACGCCGGTATTTAACAGCTTTTGGGAAACTATTGGTAAAAACGTAGGAAAATACAAATCGTACCCAAGAATTGTTGGTGAAACTGGAGGTAAAGATTTTATTTGGGCGCACCCTTCAGCAAAAGCACAAGAAGTTGCTACAGGAATTTCAAGAGGTGCATTTGAATATCAAGGTCAAAAATGTTCTGCAGCGTCGCGTGCATATTTACCTGCAAGTTTATGGCCTGCAATTAAAGAAAGTGTTTTAAAAGATATTGCTTCTTTTAAAATGGGAACTCCTGAAGACACTACTAATTTTATAAATTCAGTAATTGACGATAGAGCTTTCAAAAAATTATCAAGTTATATTGACCAAGCAAAGGCTGACTCTGATGCTGAAATTATTGCTGGTGGTGGTTATGATGATTCTGTAGGTTACTTTATTGAACCAACAATAATTGTTACAACAAACCCGCAATATAAAACAATGTCAACTGAATTGTTTGGCCCAATTATTACTATTTACATTTATGAAGATGACCAATGGGAAGAAATTTTAGATGTAGTAGATAAAACAGGTGAATTTGCCTTAACAGGTGCTATTTTTAGTGGAGATCGTTATGTAATTGATATTGCAACAAACAAGTTAGAAAATGCTGCTGGTAACTTTTATATTAACGATAAACCAACGGGTGCTGTTGTAGGTCAACAACCATTTGGTGGAGCTCGTGGATCTGGAACTAATGATAAAGCTGGTTCTGTATGGAATTTATTACGTTGGGTAAATGCACGTACTATTAAAGAAACTTTTGTTCCTCCTACAGATTACAGATATCCTTTTTTAGGTGAAACTACTTTAGAAACAGTTGAAAAAGAAGTTGAAGTAGCTATTGATAAAATAAAAGAGTTTGGTAAAGATTTATCAGATAAATTCAAAAAATAATTGAATAAACTCAATAAAAAAGCCCGCTTTTAGCGGGCTTTTTTATTTTAGTAAAGTTTTTAAACTGCTTCAAAAGTATCTGCACCATCAATAAGACCTACTAACTCTTGTGGTTTATGAATAATTGTTGGCATATGTTGCGGGCAAATATAAAACTCACTTTCTTTATAGTAAAATTTAGTTACTGGTATCACTTCTGAAGTTTTTTTACAAACTAAGCATTCTTTTGTTGCGCTCATAATTCTCTTTTTTAATTAAAGACAAAATTACCTTTTATTATTTTAACGCACCATAACAAATATCATACTATCTCTTTTTTAAGGGAATATGTACTACTTTTTTAGTTTCAAAAAATTCATCTTCAAAATAATTAGGTAAATCGTATAACGTTGCATTGGGGAAATTAGCCAATTCTTCAGTTAAATCGCCTCCTTTTAAGTATAAAATACCATTTTTAAGTTCGTGATTTTTTTTCTTTGCTATTTTTTTACGAGTCCATTTTACAAAATCATTCATATTGGTAACTGCTCTACTTACAATAAAGTCAAACTCGCCTTTTACCTTTTCAGCTCTCATGTGTTCAGCTTTCACATTTTTTAAACCTAAAGCTGAAGCAACTTCATTTACAACTTTAATTTTTTTTCCAATAGAATCAACCAAGTAAAAATTAGTCTTAGGAAATAAAATTGCCAATGGAATACCAGGAAAACCACCACCGGTTCCAATATCTAAAACATTAGACTCTGGTAAAAAAGGCTGCACTTTTGCTATTCCTAATGAATGTAATACGTGCCTAAGGTATAACTCATCAATATCTTTTCTTGAAATAACATTTATTTGAGAATTCCATTCTTTATATAATCCTTCTAATTTTCTAAACTGACTGATTTGTAATTCTGTTAAATCAGGGAAGTATTTTAAAATAATATCCATATAATTAATCGTCTGTTGGCAAAATTACTGTTTCTAAAATTAATATAACATCTTTTCAAAAAATGTTATATTTTTCATAAAAGTAGTATTACATAATAAAAATGACTTAATTTTGAAGTATAAATGTCTAGAAAATAGATAAATTATAACAAATGACTACTACTAACACCATAAGCTTTTCAAGAACTGACAAAGCAAAATTTTTTAGAACCCTTAATAAAAGGGTAAATTCTTATTTTAAAGAAAATAAAATAAAACGTACCGGAAACTGGAAATTATATAGCAAAGCAATTGTAATGTTTAGCTTATTTTTAGTACCACTTATTTTAATATTAACCGTTTCTATGCCGCAATGGGCACTGCTATTGCTTACAATTGTTATTGGAATAGGAATGGCTGGCGTAGGTATGAATGTAATGCACGACAGCAACCACGAATCTTTTTCAAGCAAAAAATGGGTAAATAAAATAATGGGAAGCAGTATTTACATTTTAGCTGGTAATGTTTACAATTGGCAGGTACAACACAATGTGTTACACCACACCTTTACTAATATTCAAGGTTATGATGAAGATATTGATGCCGGAAGAATTATTCGATTTTCAAAACACGCAAAATGGATACCAATACACCAATTTCAAAAATTCTATTCCATTTTCTTATATGGTTTATTAACTATAAATTGGGCTATTACAACCGACTTTAAACAAACGTCACGATATTTAAAACGAAAACTTTCTTATGGAAAATTACCAAGTCCTGCAAAACAATGGAGTGTTTTAATAATTACTAAAATACTTTACTATGCAATTTGGATAGTTTTACCGTTGTTAATTTTAGATATTGCCTGGTGGAAAGTTTTAATAGGCTTTTTTGTAATGCACTACACAGCCGGAATGATTTTAAGTGTTACTTTTCAATTAGCACACGTAGTACCACAAACTGATATGCCTTTACCCGATAAAAATGGAAAGATGGAACATACTTGGGCTATACACCAACTATTTACAACTTCTAATTTTGCGCCAAAAAACAAATTAATATCGTATTACACTGGCGGATTAAATCACCAAGTTGAACATCATATTTTTCCACATATATCGCACATACATTACGGTAAATTAGCAAAAATTGTAAAAGAAACAGCTAAAGAATTTAATTTACCTTATCACGAATATAAAACAATGCGAAAAGCATTTCTTGAACATTTCAATCAATTAAAAACGCTAGGTTTAAAACCTGCACACGCTTAATCAATTTTTATGAAAAATCAACTATCAAACAGAATTAACAGTTTACCTGTTTCAGCAACTTTAGCAATGGCTGCTAAAGCAAGAGAGTTAAAAGGACAAGGAAAAGATATTATTGG
The DNA here is from genome assembly GCF_042679665.1 of Lutibacter holmesii. Taxonomy (NCBI): domain Bacteria; kingdom Pseudomonadati; phylum Bacteroidota; class Flavobacteriia; order Flavobacteriales; family Flavobacteriaceae; genus Lutibacter; species Lutibacter holmesii. The sequence goes on along the minus strand of NZ_JBHTMV010000003.1, from coordinate 554,580 downwards.
TCTCAGCTTAGGAGAACCAGATTTTAATACTCCTGATTTTATTAAAGATGCTGCCAAACAAGCTATAGATGACAACTACAACTCTTATACTCCGGTTGATGGATATGCAGAATTAAAAGAAGCAATTATCACCAAATTTAAACGTGATAATAATTTAGATTACAAACCTAGTCAAATTGTGGTTTCAACAGGTGCAAAACAATCTATTGCAAATGCATTGCAAGTATTGTTAAATCCTGGTGATGAAGTATTATTACCTGCTCCTTACTGGGTAAGTTACTCTGCCTTAGCTACTTTTTCTGAAGCTACTTACAAAGAAATTCCGTCTTCAATTGACACCGATTTTAAAATTACTCCAGCACAATTAGAAGCTGCCATAACGCCTAAAACAAAATTAATTTTATTCAATTCGCCAAATAATCCAAGTGGAACTATTTATACTGAAGAAGATTACAAAGCGTTGGCTGCAGTTTTAGAAAAATACCCAAACATATATGTGCTTTCTGATGAAATTTATGAACATATTAATTATGGTATAAAAAACTTTAGTTTTGCTGCAATTCCAAGCATGTATGATAGAACTATTACCGTAAATGGTGTAGCAAAAGCATTTGCCATGACTGGTTGGAGAATTGGTTATATTGGCGCGCCTGAATGGATTGCAAAAGCCTGTACTAAAATGCAAGGTCAAATTACTTCTGGAGCAAATTGTATTGCACAAAGAGCAACAATAGCTGCATTAGAAGCACCTGTTTCTAAAATAGATTATATGGTGACTGAATTTCATAAAAGAAGAGACATTGTTTTAGAATTGTTAGGAGAAATTGAAGGTTTTAAACTAAATGTACCACAAGGAGCATTTTACGTATTTCCAGATATTTCTGCGTTCTTTGGAAAAGAATTTAATGGTGTTAAAATTGAAAACGCTTCTGATTTTGCATTGTATTTATTAGAATATGCAAATGTTGCAACCGTTACTGGTGAAGCATTTGGAGCTCCTGATTGCATTAGAATTTCATATGCTGCTTCTGAAGCGCAAATAAGAGAAGCTATTGGTAGAATTAAAAAAGCATTAAGCTAAAATTATTTAAAATAAAATATTAAAAAAAGGTCGAAACTATAAGTTTCGACCTTTTTTAATTACTTATAAAACTTCTTTTTAGTAAAATCAAAATTGTAGGTGTAAACTACGTTAAAAATATGATCTCCCCAATAAACTCCATTTCCAGCATTGTAATAATCATGCCTATAACCTACGTACAATTTTGAATTATCTAAAAGCGGGTAACCAAATGAAATAATAAAATTATTTTGATCAAAATTAGGGTTACTTATACCCTTACTAAAACGAATTCTAATTTCTTCTGAAACATTTCCTAATAAATATTTATTGTTTTTGAATCTTAATATATTAAAATCAAAATTCATTCTATATCGTAACCTATTGCTATAAACTTCATCTTTATTCAACCTAGTTTTAAAACGTTCTTCAAACATAAAACGTTGATTCATTCTCACTTTTCCTAAATCTGAATACAACGTTACATGCTGCCAAATTCTATTTTCATAATCTAAAGACGGAGGATAAATACCAGCTAAACTATAATTTGAATAATTATACCCAACACCAACACTAACTCTATTGCTAAATTTATAATTAATAAAAGGCATTACTAAAAATATTCTTGTGTATTTCATTTGCTCAACAAATCGCCATTGAGCAACATTTACCACCGAAACCCTATCTGAAATTTTAAATTTATTAATTGCTGTAAACCAAACACCGCCTTCGTTATCTTGAACTTCTTGAGCTTGTGCACTAAAAAATAGCAACGCAATAACCACATTCAAAATATATTTCTTCATTTTATCCTTTTAAAAAATTCTTGAACAAATTTAAGTAAGCCATTTATTTTAATTGAATTTTAGTTTTGAAAATTAAAAAAACGTTTTAGTAATTAAAAAAAGCACTAAAACCTTTATACTTTCATTATATTTAGCAAAACAATTTTCTAAATGAAAAAACTAATATTTACCTTATCAATACTTTGTATTATAAGTTGTAAAAATAACAATAAACCAAAAATGGAACACCACGCATATACCAATAGTTTAATAAATGAAACAAGCCCTTATTTATTGCAACACGCACACAATCCTGTAGACTGGATGGCTTGGAATAATGAGACTTTAGAACTTGCAAAAAAAGAAAACAAACTAATATTAATTTCAATTGGCTACTCATCTTGCCATTGGTGTCACGTAATGGAGCATGAAAGTTTTGAAAATGATTCTGTAGCAGCTGTTATGAATGAACATTTTATAAATATAAAAGTTGATAGAGAAGAACGCCCAGATATTGATCAAGTTTATATGAACGCTGTTCAATTAATGACAGGAAGAGGCGGTTGGCCTTTAAATTGTATTGCTTTACCTGACGGAAGACCGGTTTGGGGCGGCACCTATTTTCCAAAAGAAAACTGGATAAGTGCTTTGGAGCAACTAAGCAAAATGTATCAAGAAAAACCAGAGGAAATGATTTCTTATGCTGAAAAATTAACTGAAGGTGTACAAAATTCAGATTTGGTACATTTTAACAATGAAGCAACTAATTTTTCAGTAGTAGATTTAAACGCTACTATTGAAGAATGGACTGAAAATATGGATGCTGATTTAGGTGGAAAAAGAGGAGCTCCTAAGTTTCCAATGCCAAATAACTACCAATTTTTATTGAGATATGCCATTCAAGGAAACAATACTAAGATTTTAGATTACGTAAACACATCTCTTACACGTATGGCTTATGGTGGAATTTACGATCAAATTGGAGGTGGATTTTCACGATATTCAGTAGATATAAAATGGCATGTTCCTCATTTTGAAAAAATGTTATATGACAATGGACAACTTGTGAGTTTATATGCTGAAGCATATCAAGCCACAAAAAATGAGTTATACAAAAAAACAGTATATCAAACATTAGAATTTATTGAGCGAGAATTAACAACAAAAGAAGGAGCCTTTTATTCTTCATTAGATGCAGATAGTGTAAATAACGAAGGAACATTAGAAGAAGGTGCTTTTTACGTATGGAAATCATTAGAATTACAAGCTATTTTAAAAGATGACTATCAACTATTTGCAGATTACTACAACATTAACCATTATGGATATTGGGAACATGAAAATTATGTTTTAATTAGAAATAAATCAGACGAAGAAATTGCAGAAAAACATTCAATTTCAGTTTCAGAATTAAACCAAAAAGTTGACCAATGGAACAAAATTCTTTTGAAAGAACGCAATAAAAAAGAAAGACCTCGCTTAGATGATAAATCATTAACTTCTTGGAATGCATTAATGTTAAAAGGGTACATTAATGCTTATAGTGTTTTTAACGACCCTCATTTTTTAGATGTTGCCTTAAAAAACGCCAAATTTATATTGAGTAAACAATTGCAGGAAACAGGAAATTTAAACCATAGTTACAAAAATGGTAAAAGCACAATTAATGGCTATTTAGAAGATTACGCTACGGTAATTGATGCTTTTATTCTGTTATATGAAGCTACTTTAAATGAAGTTTGGCTAACAACCGCTAAACAATTAACCGATTATACTTTTGACCACTTTTTTGACGCAGATAAACATATGTTTTATTTCACATCAAATGAAGACACAAATTTAATAACTCGAAAAATGGAAATTGAAGACAATGTAATTCCGTCATCAAATTCTATTATGGCAAATAACTTATTTAAACTCAGCCATTATTATTCTAATAATTATTATTTAAAAGTGAGTACGCAAATGTTAAATAACATTAAAGAACGTACGCAACAATATGGCTCTGGTTATTCAAATTGGTTACAATTAATGTGTAACTTTTCAGGAGATTATTATGAAATTGCTATTTCAGGAAAAGAAGCATTTGAAAAATTAAAAGAAATTAACAAAAGTTATATTCCAAATAAATTAATAGCAGGGAGCACAACAAAAAGTAATTTACCTTTAATGGAAGGACGTTATACTGAAAATGAGACCTACATTTACATATGTGTTGATGGCGCTTGTAAACTTCCAGAAAAAGATACGCAACAAGCAATTAACACAATAAACATTGCATTTTAATTATGAAATACCTACAACTTTTTTTTGTTGCCTTAGTAGCTGCAGAGCATATTTACTTTATGATTTTAGAAATATTTTATTGGGACAAACCACGTGGTTTAAAAGCTTTTGGAAACACGCCCGAAGCAGCAAAAGCCACCAAGGTTTTAGCCAAAAATCAAGGGTTATATAATGGTTTTTTAGCAGCCGGTTTAATATGGTCATTAATCAATACAAATAATCCTTTGCAAATAGCATTATTCTTTTTAATTTGCGTTGCTATTGCAGGCTTGTATGGAGCATACACTACTAAACAACTAAAAATATTCTATGTTCAATTTATTCCTGCATTTATTGGAATTATTTTAACATTATTATTAAATTAAAAATCTATGGAAACAAAAGATTACACAGAAACTATTTTAAGCTTTATTCACGAATACAAATTGTTAGATTACGCTTTAAAATTAGCTTTTGCACTAGTTATACTAATTGTAGGACTTTGGTTAACTAAAAAAATTGTAAAAATTACTCAAAAATTAATGGATAAAAGAGGTGTTGACATTACACTTCAAAAATTCTTAGGAGATTTATTAAGTTGGGCTTTAAAAATATTAGTATTTATTACTGCTGTTTCACAAGTTGGAGTTGAAACTACTTCATTTGTAGCTATTTTAGGAGCCGCTGGTTTGGCTGTTGGTTTAGCACTTCAAGGTTCTTTAGCAAATTTTGCAGGTGGTGCATTAATTATGATTTTTAAACCTTTTAAAGTAGGTGATTTAATTGAAGCGCAAGGTGAAATTGGTGTTGTAAAAGAAATTCAAATTTTTGTTACAAAAATAACTTCTCCTGGAAACAAATTAGTAATTGTACCAAACGGAACATTATCTAATGGAAATATTAAAAACTATACTGAACTTGGTATGTTACGTGTAGACTTAACTTTTGGTGTTAGTTATGATGCCGACATTAAACAAACTAAAGAAGTTTTAATGGAAGTTTTAACATCTAATGATAAGGTTTTAAAAGATCCTGCTCCAGCTGTTTTAGTTTCTGAACTAGCTGATAGCTCTGTTAATTTTGCAGTTCGTCCTTGGGCAACTCCAGCAGATTATTGGGATGTTTACTTTTCAACAATTGAGGCTACTAAATATGCATTAGACAAAGCCGGTATTGAAATTCCTTACCCACACCAAGTTGAAATTAAAAAAGAAGCATAATTTTTTAATACTATTGAGTTTTACATTTATAACTCAACAACTTTTTAGAAAACTTAAAACAAATGGTATTTTTTTAAATACCATTTGTTTTATATAACATCTAAATTTTATGAAAGCGTCATATTTTAAATTAATTGTTGCACTCATAATTCTTCACAATTCAAACGTGTATTGCCAATACGTAAGTCCGCCATCACTTCAACATAAAACGGTTAAAAAAGGTAAATTTGATTTAAGCTATAAAGATTTGGTTGGAACAATTTATATTGATAACGAATATAAAATGGCCACATCTTCTATCTCTAAAACTGCATATAGCACACGTTATGATGCCTATCATGATCAAATGGAAATTGAGGTAGACAACAAACAATATTATTTACCTAAAACATTAAAATCTCAAGTTATTTTCAATAACAAAACCTATGAAGTATACCGCTATAATAATGAAAATTCATTTTTTAAAATAGGCTTTACATCTGCTAAAATTAAACTATTAATTAAGGAAACTATAAAGTTAAACCAAGAAGTTGAAAGCAACGGAATGGTTGCATACAAACCAAAAACCCTAAAACGAATAAAAGATCAATACTTTTACGCATTTGAAAATAGTGTAGCTTTCAAACTTCCAAAGAACAAGAAACATTTCTATGCGATTTTTAAAGAAAACTCAAAAACTATACAAAAGTTTGTAAAAACAACTAAATTAGACCTAAAAAACAATCAAGATTTGGTTAAAATTTTCAGTTATTATACTACTTTAAAGTAATTTACGTTTACATAAAAAAGGTTATTTTAATCAAACCAAAAATTAACATTCCAACAAATTCAAAAATTGAATTTACACGCTTAATATGTAATACTAAAAACAAGCTCAATTTATTTGGAATGATTATTGATAACTATTTAACCAACATTTAATATCTATTTATGAAAAATTTACTACTAAAAGCCTTTATAGTTTGTACTATTTTAGGAAGCAATGCTGCAATGAGCCAAGAAGTTGAAAACAATGAAACTATAAACATTTCAAGAAGTTTAACTTCGTTTGATTCAACATCAAAAAAATTAGTTGGAAGCAGCTATATTCAAAAAGAATTTTTACCTGCAAAAGTTATAGAAAGTGATGTAACATATGCCACTAGATTTAATGTGTACCAAGATGAAATGGAAATTAAAAAAGATGGTGAAGATTATTCTTTGCCAAAAACTTCTAATTATACCTTAGTTTTTCAAGGAACCAACAAAACTTACAGAGTATATAAATATATGGTTGAAAACACAGAGAAACCAGGTTTTTTTGTAGAACTATTTAAAGGAGATAAAATTATATTATTGTTAAAAGAACGTATTATACTTCAAGAAGAAGTTAAACCAAGTACTGGTTACGAAAAATACAAGCCACCAACATTAAAACACATAAAAGATAAATTATATATAGGTTATAAAAACAACACTACAGCAGAAGTACCTAGTAAGAAAAAAGATTTCTTTAATTTATTCTCAAGCAAATCTAGCGAAGTTGAAAAATTTGCAAAATCTAATCGTCTTGGAATTAAAGATCCTGAAGATGTAACTAAAATATTTAGCTATTACAATTCTTTAAAATAAATTCTTTTTAGATTTTATAGCTACAAAATCTTTTAAATAAAAAGGTTCAAAATAAGCGACATCTTCGATGTCGTTTTTTTTGTACTTTATAAATGACAATGCGCTCATTTCATTTGATGAAGGAAATTTACCTTCTAAAAAAATTGCATGCTCGTGTGTAATTACTCCTTTACATTTTTCAGCACCATCACCTAAAAAATAACATTTATTTTTATGTAAAACTTCTTGAAATGAACTTTCTGAAATAATCTCAGCTTCAATACCTCTAATTAGTGTAGTGCTTTCATTAAAAATACTACTATAAACCTCCATTCTTCTGGCATCTAAAAGAGGTATAATATAACCTTCAGAAATTGAAATAGATTGCGCAAGAGATTCTAAAGTATTAATTGCAATTAACGGTATATTTAACGCAAAACAAAGTCCTTTTGCTGCTGAAACTCCAATTCTTAATCCAGTATAAGATCCAGGACCTTTACTAACAGCCACAGCCTTTAAATCTGAAAATTCTACTTTTGCTTCTTTAAGAACTTCTTCAATAAATACATGTAATTTTTCAGCGTGTGAATAACCACCTTCATTAAATTCTCTTATCGCAATTGTTTTTCCTTCATTTGCTAAGCTAACAGAACAATTTTTTGTTGCTGTTTCTATGTTTAATATAAATGCCAATTCGTAAAATTTTAAAACACAAAGATACTTAATTTGAAAGCTATAAAACAAAACATCCAACGCAAAGGTTGGATGTTTCATTTAAATATTTAAAAAAATGTTATTCCATAACAATTGGAATTCCGTAATAATATTCTAATAATTTAGTTTTAAAAACAAAATTGTACTTCGCATTAATCATTGTAGATTGTGCATTTACCAATCTATTTCTAACTTGATCAAAATCATAAGAAGTCATAACTCCTGAATTGTAACTCTCTTGAGCATTTTTAAACAATTCTTCTTGCGCTTCTAAAGATTTCTCAGAAGATCTAAACTGGTCTAATGCTGCTTTTGCATCAGCATACGCTTTTTCTATACTTTCTCTAAGTTGTAATTGCTTATCTAATAATTGTAATTCAGTTCTTTTTTGATTTACAATAGCTCTATTTACATTTGATTTTGTTTGAAATTTATTAAAAATAGGAACACTTAAAGAAAATCCTAAGTTGTAACCCAAGTTATTTTTTAATTGCTCACCAAAACCATTATCAACCCACGTAATATTTGTTGGATCATCAGGATCAATTACAGGTCTTAAATCGTCTTCTCCTTTTGCGTGTTGATATGAAGTACCTAAACCTGCTCCAAATGAAAGTGTTGGTTGATAAGCTCCTTTTGCAATTTGAACATTTAACTCTGAACTTTCTACAGCAAGTTGAGCACTTTTAATTTCAGGCAAAATACTTACAGCTTTTTCAAAAATATCGTCAGTACTTGTATATTTTAATGATTCTGAAGTCATATCTAACAACACGTCTTCAACATCAAACCCTTTGTGTGAAATTTGTAATAATTGCGCTAAACTTAATAATGAAAGATCTAATGTGTTTTTTGCAGCAGTTAATTGTTGATTATTTGTAGCTAAAGTTGCTTCAGCCTCTAATAAAACGGCTCTTGCTTGTACTCCAGACTCTACCAATCCTTTAGATTTCTCAACTTGATTTTTACTTATTACAATTTGGTCTTCTGAAATTTTTAGGCTCTCTTTATTTAAAAGTACATTTAAATAAGAGTTAACAATAAATAACATAATGGTATTTTTGCTCTCTTCTAAATCGTAACCTGCAGCTTCTAAGTCTTTTTTGGCTTGTGCTAAAATATTTTTATTTCTATTACCGTTGTACAAATTAACTCCAGAATTTAATCCAAAGGTGTTACCACGTGTATCGTTAGAAATTCGAATACCTGTTTGTCCAATATAAGAACCAAAATTCCAGTTTTGACTTGCTGAACCGTACAGTGATGGATAAAAGTTTCCACGAGCTGTTAGTACATCTTCTTCAACAAGTTCAGCATTTAGTTCTTGTTGTTTAATTGAAATATTATTATCTAATGCGTATTGCACACATTCTTCTAACGTCCACTTTTTATCTTGAGCATTTACCGTAATAAAAAATACGAACGCTAACATTGTAATAATTTTTGTTCTCATTTAAGTAAGTTGAGTTTGATTAATTACTTCATTTTTAATATCACTAATTGGCTTAAATTTCAATAAATAATTTAAACTCTTTTTAGCTACTATTTTTATATGACGATTAAAATTATTATTTGTTACACTTTTAACCTCTTATAGAAACGTTAAATTTTGTTTTTCCTTTTATTCTTAATAATAAAGTACAACAATGCACCAACCAAAAGGTAGGGAAAGATCATTAAATACACTATTCCAGAATTAAGCCCTTCAGCTTGGGAAGGATCACCACTTTCAACCACAGCCTTACACATAGCACATTGTGCATTTGCCATTTGCATTAGCAACAAAAATACAATGAAGACTAGTTTTTTCATTTTAATAATAAGGTGAAATCATTACATACACAACTACACCACTTACGGCAACATATAACCACAACGGAAAAGTAATTCTTGCAATTTTTTTATGCAATTCAATATTATTTGTAATTCCTCTTACAAAAGTGATTAATACAAAAGGAATAACTGCAATAGACAATAATATATGAGAAATTAAAATAGCATAATACACGTAGGCAATAACACCCTCTCCTTCAAATTTTGTTGAATTTGAAGTCATATGGTAAGCCACATACAACACCAAAAATATAGCCGAAAAAGCAATTGCCAATTTCATTAATTTTTCATGTGCTTTTATATTTCCTCTTTTCACAGACAAAACAGCTGCTATTAAAACTACAGCGGTTAACGCGTTAATTGTTGCATAAATTGGCGGCAAAAAAACGGGCAATTCAACATCTAATTTTACACCAAATAAAATGGCAACTACCACCGGAATTGCAACAGATAAAATCACAATCCATTTGTTATATTTTTTTGAATTTGTTTCCATTACTCTTTTAATAAAATTGCAATATCTTCTATAATCATTTGTACGCCTTTTGGATCTAAACCATCATAAAAGGCAATTGGGTTTCCTAATTCATCTAATCTTGATCGAATATTTCCTTCTTTATCAATTAAAGCAAACATACCTGAGTGCTCAAAACCACCTTCAGCTTCACTATTTTCACCTGCAAATAACGTAAAACCTGTATTTGCTAATTGATAAATTACCTCTTGGTTACCTGTTAAAAAGTGCCAATTTTTTAAGGTAGCTCCGTGTGCATTTGCATAGGCTTTCAAAATTTCAGGAGTATCATGTTTTGGGTTAATACTAAATGATGCCAAACCAAAGTCTAAATTAGCATAATATTCATTTTGAATTTTCACCATATTCGCATTCATTTTTGGGCAAATTGTTGGACAGGTTGTAAAAAAGAACTCAACCACCCAAACTTTATCTTCATAAAAAGAATTTGAAATTAAATTTCCGTCTTGATTTGTAAATTCAAAATTGGGCACCTCTCCTATTTTTACCAAAGTTGGTGTTTGAAATTTGCTTACAATTTTTGGAACAGCATAAATACCAAATATTAAAATAATAAACGCAACTCCTATGTATGAATACTTTTTCATAATATTATATTTCTCTTTTTCTTCTGGCTTCTTTTTCAGCAGATTTTTTTAACTGATAATAAATAATTGAAATATCATCTTTCATTTTATTTTTTAAAACTGCTATAGATTTCATATTGTATCCGTATAATTTGCCATCTTCTGTATCGTCATCATCTTTTCTACCACGTAAACGCAATTTCCTATCAATTATATATGCATTATCTGAATACAAATTTTCATTTAATTGAAAAGGCGTATCAAAGCTATTAAAAAGAGTGTTGATTTGAGTTTTATTGGCATATATAAAACGCCAATTACTTGTATTTGTAAATGCTGAAAGTTCTTCAATAACACTTTTATACTGTTCTTGGGTGCCTTCGGGTAAAATTGCCACCATTTGAAAATAAGGCTTTTGATAAAAACGCTTGTAAATAGTTTCATTTAAATTGAAGACACTTCCTTTAGCGGTATTAATATCATTTCCTAAAAAACAAATTACAGATAAATGCTCATTAAAAGTAGCTGTTGAATCTCCTAAACTATGAATATCAACCACTTCTGAAGTTAAAATTGGCAAATTTGAATATTTATAAATTCCTTTTGAAAGAAAAATATAAAAGACCAATGGTAAAATAAATAAACTAAATAATACCCCAAATTTTTTCATATCACAAAGTTAAAATAAAAAAGGTGGTTAAAAACCACCTTTTTAAATAATGTTATTTCATTTTTTTAGTAGTTCCATTTTACCAAAGGACCTAAAACATCGTTTAAGTAACTTCCTTCAATTAACAGTAATGTTGACAAATAAATAACTAAGAATACTCCTGTCCAAACAACAGATCTTCTTAAACTTTTTGTTTCATCAGCCATATGCATAAAAAACCAAGTAATATAATATGCTTTTACCAATGTTAATACTAAAAATATAATGTTTAACGGGCTTGTACCAAAAATTGTAGTTAAGTGTAACATTTCAGGTTTCCAAATTCCTAAAGCAACTTCAACAATTGTTACTACAGAAAGTATAATAAAAACTTTCCAAATTAGCCAAGTATGTGATGTATGTTCCTGTGCGTGTGTTGTCATTTTTACAATATTTTAAAGATTAAACTAAGTAGAAGAAAGTGAATACAAATACCCAAACTAAGTCTACAAAGTGCCAATACAATCCAACTTTTTCAACCATTTCATAGCTTTTTCTTTTTTCATAAGTACCTATGACAACGTTGAAAAAGATAATAATATTGATAACAACTCCTGATAATACGTGAAATCCGTGGAACCCAGTAATAAAGAAAAAGAAATCTGCAAATAGCGTATTTCCATATTCGTTCACTTTTAAATTTGCACCAACAACAACTGCTTTTGCCTCATTTAAATAAGCCATTGCTTGTTCACGAGGAACAATTGTTTTTGTTTTAGTTTCAGTATTTAACTTTTCAGTTCTAATGGTTATTTCTGGGTTTGCTTCAAATCCTGCAATAACTTCATTTACTGTATATGCTGGTAATGCTGCTTCTTCAACAAACCATAAACCTTTACTTTTTGTATGCTGTGTTCTTTCTGAATGAGAAGATTTTGCAAAGCTCTCTAAAGCAACTTGATGTCCAGAGGCATCAACAAACTGAATTATTTTCCCATCGTTTAATTGTAAAGCTCCGTAAGAACCATTGATGAAGTTTTTCCATTCCCAAGCTTGTGACCCTAAGAAAATAATACCTCCAATTATAGTTAAAAACATATAAAAGGTAACTTTTGCTTTTTTTAGTTGGTGACCTGCATCAACAGCTAACACCATAGTTACTGATGAAAATATTAAAATAAAGGTCATTAACGCCACATAATACATAGGAGCGTGTGCACCGTGAGCAAATGGAAAGTGTGTAAATACTTCGTCAGCAATAGGCCAAGAATCGATAAATTTAAAACGCATTAAGCCATATGCGCCTAGAAAACCTGAAAAAGTAAGAGCGTCTGATAAAATGAAGAACCACATCATCATTTTACCGTAACCTGCACCTAATGGTTTATTGTTCCCTCCAGCCCAAGTTTGCGCACTGGATTTAGTAGCAATAGTTGCATCCATAAAGTTTGTATTTGAATTTTTAGTTAGTTATAGTTCCGCCAAAAATACATTTTTTTTTATTATCTAACCAAATAGAAGAAGAAAAACAAGTAAATCCACAGAATATCAACAAAATGCCAAAAAATTGCACCTAGTTCTAAACCTAAAAAATTGGTATTGGAATATTTACCTACAAGTTGATTATACAACACCACAACAAGTACTATTAACCCTGCAAAAATATGGGCTAAATGCGCCAATGTAATACCATAAATAAATGAAGATTTTACGGTACTTTGAGCTCCTGCAAAAACATAACCTGCGTTAAACATTTCATTAAAACCTTCAAACTGAAAATACACAAAACCAAGCCCTAAAACAAATGTAACTGCTAAAAAAGTTGTTGTTAATTGGCGGTTATTATTCTTAATAAAGTATTTTGCCAACATAAAAGTAATACTACTTAACACAATTAAAATAGTACTTGTGTAAAACGCTGTAGGCAAATCAAAAGAAACCCAATCAGTTCTTTTTCTACTCACTACATAAGCACTTGTTAATCCTGCAAACATCATAGTCATACTTATCATTGAAACCCACAACATAGGTTTTGCCGATTTACGTTTTGCTTGCTTGTATTCTTGTTCTAATGATTGTTTCATTTTTTAATGTAAAAATTTATCGATGACGTAAATAATTTGAATTAACGTAATATACAATACGCTTGACAGCATTAATTGACGCGCTTCTTTATTTGTTTGAAACTTGTACAATTTTATCGCATAGTACAACATTACACCTCCTAAAACAACTAAAATTACAGCTGTTAATGGATAAATATAAAAACTACCTGTTTTTTGTAATACTGGAATTATAGAAACTATAATTAAACAAACAGTATAAATAATAATTTGAATAACAGCCTTCTTATTTTTTTGCCCCATAGGCATTAAATTAAAGCCTGCTTTTTTATACTCATCATATTGCAACCAAGCAATTGCCCAAAAATGAGGGAACTGCCAAAAAAACTGAATTAAAAATAACATTCCTGGCTCTATAGAAAAGTCATTTGTAGCAGCAACCCAACCTAACATAAAAGGTATAGCTCCTGGAATTGCACCAACAAAAACAGCTAATGGTGTAACCGATTTTAATGGTGTGTACACACTGGTATACAAAAAAATAGAAATTGCCCCAAATAAAGCACTTTTAGGATTTATACTATATAAAATAGCTAAACCAACAATTGTAAAGGAAACTGCAACCACTAACGCCATAGAAACATGCATTCTGCCAGTTGGTAATGGCCTGTTCATAGTACGTTTCATTAAAGCATCAGTATCTTTTTCAATAATTTGATTAAATGCATTGGAAGCACCTACCATTAAATAACCACCAATTGCCAATAAAACTAAAATAGAGTATTGAATTTCATCAACAGCTAAAAGATATCCTGCCAAAGATGAAAATACCACACTTAATGATAATCCTACTTTTGTTAATTGTTTAAAATCATTAAAAACTAAAGAAAAATTCATTTTTTTATGGATAGAGTTTGATTTTATCTGCATTAATTTGAATTAAATTGCTACAAAGATATTTTATTATTACACATTTACAACCTTATAATAAGGAGATTAAGAAAAAGTTTTAAAAAAAATTAAAAAAAGCCTTTGTAGTTTGTATAATTGTGTTAAATTTGCACTCGCATTTGGGAATAACAAGTGCCACGATCATTAAAATATGACTGCGAAAGTAGCTCAGGGGTAGAGCATCACCTTGCCAAGGTGAGGGTCGCGGGTTCAAATCCCGTCTTTCGCTCTACAACATATAAAAAATACCAATGCTCGAGTGGTGGAATTGGTAGACACGCTGGACTTAAAATCCAGTGGACTGTAAGGTCCGTATGGGTTCAAGTCCCATCTCGAGTACCAAGAAAATCCGTAACAAACTTTTAATTAAGCAGTTACGGATTTCTTATTTTTATAATACATCTTCAAAAACTACATAAAATACGTTCATTTAGGAATACTTTTACACCCTTTATCAATTACTTTTTTCTATATAAAATAACTTCAAATTAACTGACAAATTACTCCTTTATATAATTGGTAAAATAAAAATTATTTAATAATTTGGTAAACCAAATTGGTAAACCAAAAAAACATGGATAAAAAACTACATTTCAAACATTTAACTCTTTGCGACTCCGCAAATAAAAAAACTTTTCTCAAGCCTACTCTCACAAATTTAGTAGGTAATAAAAGTAATTCTCTATTAAAATCGTTATCATTTTATTTAGTTATGATAACTTTTTTATTGTTTACACAAACTACATTTTCACAAACAGTATATTATATTGATGATCCAGAAAAATTAGAAGATCAAACTTATGTTCCTGGAGATACAATTATATTATTAAATGGTGTTTATGATACTGATGAGCGTATAACGTTTATTGGAGATGGTACTGAAGATGCCCCAATTACTTTTAGAGCTGAATCACCAGGTGGTGTAATTTTCACTGGAGGTTTAAAAATGAATATTGGTGGTGATTACGTTGTTGTTGATGGTTTTCACTGGAAAGGCGGATATGGAGCCAGTAACTTTATACAATTTAGAGATGGATATGATTACGCCAACCACAGTACTATGCAAAATTGTGCAATTGATGGTTTAGGCGTTGAACCTGATGAATTAGCAGAAGATTTAGCTGACGGTCAAATTTCAAAACACCGCTGGATTGTACTTTACGGAACATATAACACCGTAATAAACTGTACATTTATGAATAAAGTTACTTCAGGAGCTTTAATTCTTGGAGAATATTCTTACAATGCATTCCCTGCTGGTGATGATGGAGTAAACGAAAGTTGTAATGTAGTTGGACACCGTATAATGAACAACTATTTTTATAATTTCGAAAAAATGGATGACCTTTATGCTGAGTATGGAGGTGATTCTTTATCAAATGCAGGAGATTGTGAAACTATTCGATTAGGTACTAGTTCATATCAAATGGTAAATAGTAATTCTGTTGTTAGCAATAACTATTTTGTGAAATCTGACGGTGAAAATGAAATTATCACCAACAAAAGTAAAGGTAACACCTATACAAACAACACATTTAGAAGTTGTAGAGGATCTTTAGTACTTAGACACGGTTCTTATGGAACCATAGAAGGTAACTACTTTTTAGGTGAAAATGTTGATGGAACAGGAGGTATTAGAATTACAGATAGTTACCACTCAATTACCAATAATTATATTCAAGATTGTACTGCTGTTATAAACGCTGCTAAGTGGAACAATGGTATTACATTTATTGGTGGTAGCGCTAATAATGATGTTGCTTGTACTTCTGACGATGTTTCGAATGGCTATCAAAAAACTGTAGGTATAACCGTTTCAAACAATTCAATAGTAAACACAAATGCACCTTTATATTATAATAACGATAAAGGTTCAACTGATCCAACTGGGTCAGTAACAAATAATTTAATTTATTTTGCAGATGGAAATCAGAATGTTTCCGAAGTTATTTCTGGAGATGTTGATAACGCTTATGAAAACCTAGGAACTGCATTATCATATTCTGGAAATGTTTATACAGGAACAACTTTAGGTGCAACAAACACAGGTTTTTCTGAAGACACAGGAATTACAGCTACTGCAAGTGGTGAAATTTTCACATTTTCAGGTGCAAATGGTAAAGGAGCAGATATGGGCGCTTACAAACCTACAACTGATGATATGGTAGGTTATGGAATTGGAGCTTGCTTTTTAGATTTTACAGGATCAAACATTACTGATGGAGATTGTACTATTGAAATTATTGAATCAATTTCTGTTGGAGTATTATCAAAAGTTTCTGCAGATGCTGGTAACTATGATGTTACCGTAACAGCAAACGTAGGTTGGACTGCAGAGTCTAATGATTCTTGGATTACAATAGATCCTAGTGAAGGAACAGGAAATGCAACAGTAGTTGTTTCTGTTACTGAAAATGTTGAAAAAGTTGAAAGAACCGGTACTGTAACGTTCACTCAAGTTCCAGGAGGTGATGATATTGTAAAAACATTAACTGTGAATCAAGAAGCTGCAGACGTAACAGCTGGACTTACACTTATTAATGACGGAACAGACAATGACAATGTTGTTGTGCACTCTGTTTTCCATGAAGAAATAACCGATACAAAAAATAATATTGCCATAAATAGTTTAGATAAAAACACTGGCACACAATGGTCTGGTAATAATGCCATAGATGCTGCAGACATGAATCCAGGAACAAATGTTGGTGAAATTATTTACGACTTAGGCGGAAGCTTTGATTTACAGTTAGTAGATTATATGGCTACAAATGGTAAAACTTATGAATTTCAAATTTTAGTATCATCTACAACTACAGATGATAACGCTTTTACAAACCCTTTTGGAGCAGATAATTTAGAATGTGCTACTGAAGATAGTGAATTCACACATTTCTTATTACCATCAGCTGCAACAGCAACTAAATACGTGAAAATAATTGGTTATGGACAACCAAAGAGACCAAGTACTTGGAATACAATTGTTGAAATTGAATTTTATGGCACACTATTAGACACTGAAGGAGATGATGATAATGATGGCGTAATGAATAACGTTGATTTATGTCCAAACACTGCTGCAGGTGCAGCTGTTGATGCAAACGGATGTTCTGCAGACCAACAAGATGATGATAACGACGGCGTGCAAAATGGCGATGATATATGTCCTGATACTCCAGAAGGAGAAGATGTAAATGATTCAGGTTGTTCTGATAGTCAAATTGATGATGATAATGACGGTGTTATGAACAATGTTGATTTATGTCCTGACACTGCTGCAGGTGAAGCTGTTGATGCAAACGGATGTTCTGCAGACCAACAAGATGATGACAACGACGGCGTGCAAAATGGCGATGATATATGTCCTGATACTCCAGAAGGAGAAGATGTAAACGATTCAGGTTGTTCTGATAGTCAAATTGATGATGATAATGATGGTGTAATGAATAACGTTGATGCCTGTCCAAACACTCCTGCGGGTGAAGCAGTTGACGCAACCGGATGTGCAGATAGCCAGTTAGATGACGATGGTGATGGTGTTATGAATAATGTAGACCAATGTCCAAATACACCTGCCGGAGAAGCAGTTGATACTGACGGATGTGGAGACAGTCAATTAGATGATGATGGTGATGGTGTAATGAACAATGTAGACCAATGTCCTGAAACTCCAGCAGGAGAAGCAGTTGATACTGACGGATGTGGAGACAGCCAATTAGATGATGACGGTGATGGTGTAATGAATAACATGGATCAATGTCCAAGTACACCAGCAGGAACAACAGTAAATTCAGTAGGTTGTTTTACACTTTCTTCAACTAACTTTAGCATTGAAACAGTTGGTGAAAGTTGCCCAGGAAAATCAAATGGAAAAATTATAATTACAGCAACTGAAAGCTTTAACTATAAAGTTACTATTGACAATGTGTTATACAACTTTACAGATGTTTTAGAAATTGAGAATTTAGCTCCAAGCAGCTATGATTTCTGCATTTCAGTAGAAAACGAAACCTATGAGCAATGTTTTACAGCAAATATTGTAGAAGGTATCTCAATTTTAGCAAAAGCTAATGTTAAATCAAATAAAGCAAGTATAACAATTTCACAAGGAACTGCTCCATTTAACATATTTGTAAATGGTAAAGAAGTTTTTGAAACAATGGATTCAACTTTCTCTGTAGATGTAGCAAATGGCGATTCAATTGAAGTAAAAACAAGTGTAGATTGTGAAGGTGTATTCGCGAAAGAAATTGATTTATTTGAGAATATGACAGCATATCCAAACCCAACAACTGGAAGTTTTGAAATAGGAATCCCTGTAGCTCAAAATGAAGTTATTATTGAATTGTATAACATGCAGTCACAATTAATTTCATCTAAAAGTTACACAGTTAAATACGGTAAGGTATCATTAAACATTGAAAGCTTAAAAACTGGAATGTACTTTGCTAAAATTAAATTAGAAAAACCACAAACTATAAAAATTATGAAAAAATAGTTTAGGTAACTAATAAAATTCTACACAAACTAATTTTTAGTTTTGTGTATGTAATTCCCCAATATTATAAACTTATATTTTATAGTATTGGGGAATTTTTTATCTATTAGGAAAATCTATTTCATATACAACAATGTTATACATTATTTTAGTATGTTTGTTGAAATATAAAAGTCTAAATAACTTATTTTATAAAAATATCAATTATGAAAAAATTAATATACGCATTAACATTTTTAACAATTTCTACATTATTTTATAGCTGTGCAAGCAGTATTAATGTTGTTAATAAATGGACTGCAGAAAACTCTGAAGGAACTTTAAAAGACAAAAATATATTAGTAATTGCAAGAGCTGCAAATGAGAAGGTTAGAATGGCTTTTGAAGATGAAATGGCAAAACAATTAAGAGCTAAAGGTTTTAATGCTACAGAAAGCTATAAAAAACACCCAAACCTTAAGAGTGATCAAAAAATGACTGCCGAAAAAAAAGTTAAAGTTAAAAAAGTTTTAGAAGAAGAAGGTTATAATAGCGTTGTGTTAAGTGTTTTAAAAGACAAACTTGAAAACATAAAATCAACCGAAGGAGGTGGTTATTACGCAGGACAATCGTTAAAATCATATTACCCTCCATATATTCCAGTATATTCTTATGGATTCTATGGTGGATATGGATTCTCTTCAGGATACCTTTACAATACAAAAACATACCAAGATTATGGTACATATGTTGAATCTTCTGTAGAAACTGAAACAACAAATAGTTATGTTTTAGAAACCCTAGCGTATAATTTAGAATTAGCTGAAGACAAACAATTAGTAGCATATGTTACCACAAGAATTGATGAGCCAGATAACTATAAAAGTGCAGCAAAAGGAAATACACAAAAAATATTAGAAAGTTTTAAAAAATAAAATTCTATTTCTTTAAAAAAAGGGCTACTTGATATATCAAGTAGCCCTTTTTTTTGATTTACCTCACTAAAAATTTAAAAAATAATTTTCCTAAATTCATTATAAACACCTAAATTTGAGTAACTAACAACTATTTTGGTTGTTAACAACTCAAACTTTAAAATTTATGAAAAAATTAGTAGCCGAATTTATCGGGACATTATGGTTAGTATTAGGTGGATGTGGTAGCGCTGTTTTAGCAGCTGGTTACCCAGAATTAGGAATTGGATTTGTAGGTGTAGCTTTTGCTTTTGGTTTAACTGTTTTAACCATGGCGTATGCAATTGGGCATATTTCAGGTTGCCATTTAAATCCAGCAGTTTCAATAGGACTTTGGGTAGGCGGACGATTTGATAAAAAAGAATTGATTCCATACATCATAGCACAAGTATTAGGTGGAATTGCAGGTGCTGGTATTTTATACTTAATTGCAACAGGAAAAGAAGGTTTTAGCCTTAGCAGTGGCTTTGCAGCAAATGGGTATGGAGAACACTCACCAGATGGATACGTTATGGTTTCAGCGTTAGTAACTGAAATTGTAATGACTTTTATGTTTCTAATCATTATTTTAGGAGCTACACATTCAAAAGCTCCAAAAGGCTTTGGTGGTTTAGCAATAGGTCTTGGACTAACACTTATTCATTTAATTAGTATTCCTGTAACTAACACTTCTGTAAACCCTGCTCGTAGTACTAGTCAGGCCATATTTGTTGGTGATTGGGCTACAAGTCAGTTATGGTTATTTTGGGTAGCACCTATTATTGGAGCTGTAATAGCTGGTTTGGTATACAAATTTATATCTCCTGAAACTGAATAACTTCATTTTAATTCTATATAAAAAAAAGAGGCAATTAGCCTCTTTTTTTTATATAGAATTGGTTTTTAGCAAAATGGGAAACATTAAGTAATATTCTTTTAGCTTAACTAAAACAGTACAACTAACAACCTTTAAAAAGAATATTTTTACAGTATTTTAAAAATCGAAATACCAATTAAATAAATCTGCCTTTAAACCAATTGAAACCCAAGTAGAGTTTGAATTGTACACATTTTCAGTATTTATGGTAGGCTGAAAGTTTCTATAAGCAACTCGCCCATATAACTTTAAATTAGTAGCAGGGTTTATTAAGTAGCCCGCTTGAACTTCACCAATAAAAACATTTGCTTTATTACCTTGCCCTATTGAATTTCCATAATCAGATGCTCTGTCATCATTATCTCTAAATATATCTCCTCCATAGCTGTAAGAGTCGGCAGTTGTATTATAATCAAAACCTTTGGTTCCAATAACTGCTTTTGCATCAAAAAACCATCGGTCAAAAGAATAACGACCAATTGCAACAAACTCTCTAAAATTGGAACCCCATAAATGAGCCATTGGTTGATTGTTATGACCAAAATTATAGTTCAACTCATCATGCGAATAAGTGTAAGGTCTTACTGAATTAAATTCAGCTTGTAAATACAATTTATCAATATTGAAGGCATTGAAATATTTAGCCCCTAATTGAAATCCAAATTTATTAGCCCACCAACCACTACTACTTGTAATTTCAGAAGTTCTTAATTCATCTAATACTAATTGGCCGTATAAAGAGAAATTATCAAATTTATACTTCAAATTCATTCCAAGCAATACATTTCCTGCACGAGAACCAGTAGAGAACTCAACAGCTGTATAAAATATAATTGGGTTCAAATAATTCACATCAAAACCTCTCCCATTGGTATCATCCCAAATAACTGTTTCAAACAATCCAATATTAAATTTCTTTGTAACGTTCCAACTTAAATAATGAAGTGACATAAATTTTTGTTTATAAGCTCCATCAACTGTTAATTCAGGGCGTACATCTTGTCCCCACATCCAAATATTGGTGTATTTAATTTTCCAAAAACTGGTGTTAATTTTAAAAAAAGGTAAAGGCGAAGCCACATCTGAAAGCAATAATGAGCGATACCCATCACCAATAAAATTTTTCCCATTTCCAAATTGAAAACTAAAGTGTTTATTAGGTGAATATGATAAATATGCTTCAGCAACCGGATAATCGTACGCATCAGACTTATATTCTTTTGCAATTCCTCGGCCAGGAATTAACGCCGGATTACCACCATCAGGTTTAATAAGTTCAGCATATTCATTAAAATATTTGGCAAACCTTCCTTGGCTTTCATAAAAAGTAGTGGAGAAATTAAATTTCTTACCAATTCCACCATTAATTTGAAGTGCGCGTGTATTATTAAAAGTATTCACACCTTCACTATCTTTTCCAATTTGTAAATCAAGAGGTAAATCTAAAGTAAACCAAAAATCTTTCCCTTGAACATTCACCAAATGCTCATTCCAAAGTTTACGTCCAACCCAAGTTTTTCTATCATGTAACAATGTTGTTTTTTGGGCATCTAAATCTAAATACGGCATAACTTCTGAATACATATATGGCTTCATAGATGTATGCGTATTAGCACCACTATTTAAATATTCTTCAAATTCATTGTATGCTGAATGCACAAAAGGAACATTTAACTCGCTACGATGCTCTGGAAATAATGCCTTTTTTTGAGAAAAAATTACGGTGTCTTTTTCAACTAACTCAATTTTTGAAGCTACAACTACCTCTATTTCTTCATTTAAATTATCTTCTAATGGTATTTTTAGAGGTAAAACAAACTGCATTTCTACAGCATGATTGTTATATTTTGCCGGTACAATTGTAGGTAGCGTTAAAAACACACGCTCAATTTCAGTTTTCAATTCTTTGTAAGGTGAATTCACATAAATCAACTTAAAATCACCGTTGGTAGTAACTACAAAAACAGTATTTAAAGTTCCCTTATAATTTTCATTTAAAACAACTTCAGGCACTTTAAATTCACTAATTACAGCATTTTTAATCTCGTATTTAAAACAGTTTGACATTTGATCTACTGAAGTAGAATCACAAGCATCAAAAACAGGATATTTTTCCATTTGGGAATAACCTGACAATGAACATAATAAAATTAAAAAGATTAAAACTGTTTTATTCATATGGGGTAATTACTGAATTTTAATAACTTCATTATTCTTTAATTGATATTTTTGGCCGCTCTCAAAACAAGTAGCCTCACCGTTTTCATCAAAATTTAAACGATGTCCGTACTCACTAACCCATCCTATTTGCTTTGAAGGATTACCCATAACCAATGCGTAAGGCGGTACAGGTTTTGTAACCACTGTACCAGCACCAATTAGAGCATATGCACCAATTTCATTTCCACAAATAATAGTTGCATTTGCACCAATACTTGCTCCCTTTTTTACTAATGTTGGTTGGTATTTATCTCTTCTAATTATTGCGCTTCTAGGATTTATAATATTGGTAAAAACCATTGAAGGTCCTAAAAACACATCATCTTCACAAATAACTCCCGTATAAATAGAAACATTATTTTGAACTTTTACATTGTTACCTAAAACAACATTAGGCGAAACTACCACATTTTGACCAAGATTACAGGATTTACCAATTGTAGCATTTTGCATAATATGACTAAAATGCCAAATTTTAGTTGCCTCTCCTATTTTACATCCTTCATCAATAACAGCAGTTTCGTGCGCAAAATAACTTTTCATACTAGTATCCTTCTGCGGCTTGACCTCCATCGGCAATAGATTTTGCAGATGAAGTTCCAATTCTAGTTACACCTAAGTTCACCATTTTTACGGCATCGTCATAATTACGAACACCTCCTGCAGCTTTTGCTGGTAGTGGCTTTGCGTTTTCTACAATCAGTTCCATTGCTTCAAAAGTAGCACCATTTGGTTTTCCATCTTCAGTTTTATAAAACCCTGTTGAAGACTTCACAAATACGTTTGACGCTTGTTCTTCTCCAAATTTTTCTAAAACAATATCTCTTATTAACTGGGTTAACACAACAATTTCTTCATTAGTTAGGGCAGCAATTTCAATAATCCACTTCACAACTTTTCCTGCTTCAAGCCCTAATTTACTCCCTTTATAAACTTCAGCTTTCACTAAATTAATTTGCCCGCTTTTAAAAGCTTCATAATTTATAACATAATCTAATTCATCAACATTAGCATCAATGGCTTTTTGTGCTTCAATTAGCTTTTCACTTGTTTCATTTGTTCCCTCGTGAAATCCAATAACTGTCCCAATTAACACCTCTGAGTTGGCTTTTTCAACCATTTCTTTAGCCATAGCAACAAACTTTGGACGAATCATTGCTAATTTGAAATTATTCTCAATACACTCGTTTACTAAATTTACAACCTGTTCTTTTGTTGCTTCTTCAGAAATATTTGCTTGTTCAGCTGTTTTTAAATAAGTTGAATCTAAATATTGATTGATATTCATTTGTGATAGTTTTTTGTTGAAAGTAAAAAATACATCACAAATATAATGTATTAATTAGCAAAACAACATAAAAAAATCCTGCAGTTGCAGGATTTTGAGTTAAGCTTATTTATTCAATTCTAAAGGTTATTGGTAATGCATATTTTACTCCCACCGGCATACCTCTTTGTTTCCCTGGAATCATTTTTGGCAATGAATTTACCACTCTAATAGCTTCAGTTTGTAGTCTTTTATGAGGTGCTCTTGCTTTAACATCAACAATATCACCATTTTTATCAATTCTAAACATTACAAATATTTTTTGAATACTTCCTCTTGGCAACCCAAGATCTGCAGCTAAATGAGGATTAAATTCTTTATTAACTAACTTTGAAACCTTTCGAGAAAAACAAGCTCTTAATTCTTCATTTGTACCTGTACAACCTGGAAATATTGGTACATTTTCAATAACCATAAATGGAACATCTTCAACAACCTCTTCAACCTCTTCAATTTCAACAACTTCATTCTCTATATCAGCAACTATTATTGCTTCAGACTCATCAGTTTCAGTAGATTCAATTATTGTTTCATTAACTTCCACTTCGTCATCAACCTTTAATATTTTATCAGGAATAACAGACTGAACAACTTTTGGTGGAACAATTTCAATTTTTTTAAATTCAACAATTTGCTCGTTATCATCAACGGCAACAAACGTACCTACAAGCTCTTTCACTTCTTTTGGGTACGATTTAAGTTCTATAGATTCATAAACTATAAAAAGGGATAAAACTAAACCTAATTGCATTAATATTTTACTGTAATTCTCAAGAGCGGCATGTGGATATTTTTTAACTTGCATAACTTTATTTGTTAAGTGAAACAAGAACATTAAAAAGTAAACTGTATAATTAACAGTCAAAAGCACCGCAAGGTTTGGGTGAGTTTCGTTAAGAATTTAAAATTCGCCTTGCATTAAAAGATCATATTAAAGTTACAACTTTTATGAATTAATTGCAATAAATAGTAAGGATAGTTCATAAAAAAACCCAATCATAAAAATGATTGGGTTTTAACTTTGTATATTTTAAAGCTTACTCTACTTTAAAAGCAATTGGTAAACTATATTTTACACCTACTGGACGTCCACGTTGTTTACCTGGAGTCATTTTAGGTAATAATTTTACAACTCTAATAGCTTCTTCTTGTAACCTTTTGTGAGGTGCACGTGCCATTACATCAGTAATATTACCACTTTTATCAATTTTAAACATTACAAAAATACGCTTAATCCCTGGAGATAAACCTAAATCTGATGCTAATTCAGAATTAAACTTTCTATTTACGTGTTTTGTAATTTTTTCTTGTAAACAAGCTCTTAACTTTGCTTTGTTTCCTTTACAACCAGGGTAAACTGGTACATCTTCAATAATTGCAAAAGGTACGTCTTCTTCAACTTCTTCAACTTCTTCTATCTCAACAATCTCTTCAACTTCAACAGCTTCGTCCTCATCAGTTTCAGTAGACTCAATTACTGTCTCTTCAACTTCAACCTCATCTTCAACAACTTCAATTTTATCTGGTGTTGGTGGTGGTGGAGTTTTAACCTCTGGCGGCTTAATTTGTTCAATTTCTACTGTTTGCTCCTCATCTTCCATATTTAAAACTACGGGACCAAGATCTGCAATTACTCTATCATACGTCTTTTTTTCAATGGCTAAATACACCACTAAAAGTGCTAACACTAGACCTAACTGCATAAATATCTTTGTGTAGTTTTCTAGGTTTGCTTTTGGATTTTTTTTGATTTGCATCTGTTTATTTTTATAGTTCGCTAATTTAATAATTTTAATATAACTTTTGCAAGAATATTTTTTATTTCATTTAATTTTTTTTGTAAAAAGTATACAAAAACAATAAATGCTGTTGAAACCCCGATAAAATTGGCTAAAACATCATAAATATCAGCTTGCCTTTGGTTTGTTATTGCTCCTTGTAACACCTCAATAATTATGCCATAAACAAATACTAAAAAAGCAATTGAAAAGGCATTCTTTAATGATGTCCTACTAATTTTTACACCTATTAGCCAACTAGTTGTCAGTAAAAAATATGCAGAAGTATGCACAATCTTGTCAAAATAGGTTAACTTAGGAACACCTGCATTAGGTATTGATGTTAAACTTCCAACTGTAATAAATACTGTAAAAAAAAGGGCGATATAAAAAAAATAATTACGCGCCAATTAACTCTTTATAATCATCAGCTGAAAGTAAACTTTCTAATTCCGACTCATCAGAAAGCTCAATTTTAATCATCCAACCTTCTCCATACGGGTCTGAATTTACTTTTTCAGGTTCATCTTCTAAACCTTCGTTAAATTCAATTACTTCACCAGAAAGAGGCATAAATAAATCTGACACTGTTTTTACAGCTTCTACTGATCCAAAAACTTCATCTTTACTTACAGTTTCATCTACGGTATCAACATCAACATATACAATATCTCCCAATTCACTTTGGGCAAAATTTGTAATTCCTACAGTTGCTATATTACCTTCTATACTTACCCATTCATGGTCTTTTGTATATTTTAAATTTGCTGGTATACTCATTATTCTAAATTTATTGTTGTTATAATTAATTTCCTAAAATATATCTTACACTAATTCCCGAACTAACTGATTGACGAGGGAATGTTGTTGAAACCGCATATCTTGAAGAACTTTGATCAAAATAAAACGATGTGGTTAAATTACGAGAAACTGCATAATCTGCAAATAATTTGAAAGATAATAATCTTTGACCTGCAGTTACTTGGCTATTATCAGTATCAATTGCGCTAATAATAGTTTTATTATCTCTAAGTGCCAAATCTGCACGTATATTTAAATCTCCTTTTAAACGAGTTAGCTGCCCTCCAAATCTAAACTTCATTGCTAAATCTTTAATACGGTATCCTACTCCAACAATATATTCAATTCCTTTTAATTGAGTTACAGTATTGTTATTTAAGTTTAAAGTTAATCCTCTGTCCTTATTAATTACACCTGTAAAAGAAACTGAGTTTTTCATTTTCATGTCTACTTTTACCAAAGGAGCAAATTCTTCTATAAGGTTTACATTGGTAAATAATGTTTTATTATAGTAGTTTCCTGAAACATCAGTTTCACCATAAGGATTACTTGCATTATACTCTAAATTATTACTAAAACTTGTTATTGAATACAATGAATTATAAGCGTGTGATAGAGAGAAACTTCTAAAATTTTGTTTAAACCAACTAAGTTTCATTAATCCTTTATAAGTAATACCCCAACTAGGAATTGGAACATCTCTAAAAGCTGTTAACTTAATATCGTTAGCATCTTTTCCTGAATAAGAAGCCAAAAATGCTGGAATCATAACTTGTTGACTTGTGTCTCCAAAACCGTCTATTGGTTGTCCTGACTCTTCAGATAATCTTTGAGCAATAATTGCACGGTTTTCTTTGAATTTATCAAAATTTTCTAGCGTACTACCAAACACTGACCCTAACATATTATAGTTTATGCTAAAATTACCAAATTGAGACAAAGGAGAATCTGTTGATAACACATTATTTACCACATCTAATTGTTGTGATGATGTTTTTGTGTAAGTTTTGCTTCCTCTTAAATCAATATCAAAACTAGGTGCTGGCTTTAATGTTACTGCCAAGTCTAATTTATTTAAGTGTGTTTTTTTAAAGGTTCTGTTATAATACGGATCATCATTATCTCTTGACACCAACCATCCGTTTTCAACAGCTCGTTGTTTAATATCAACTTGACTACCAAATACAAAACCAAAAGAAGGAGCTAAACTTCCGTCATAATTATCTCTTCCTAAGAAACCTACTTCAGGAACATAACCTGGTAAATAAGTACCATTGTTTTCTATATAGTTAATTCTGGCACTCTTTGTCATTGTAAGTATATCATACAAAACATTTCCAATTTTTGCACCTGTACTTCTTTTACGTTTAGAAACTGCAGAAGCTTGGTTTTTGGTAGGATTTGGGGTGTTAATATTTGCACGAACACTTCCTTTATTTACCAATCTATCCAATCCTGTAGTGTTATAAAGTTTATTAAAATCTATATTTACACTTAACGCTTGCGTATTGGCATTTTGTATAACATTCCCAATTTTATCAACGTAAGATTGTGAAGCCGCTTGCCAATCAAAATCAGCTGTATAAGAATAATCAGCAGAAATAAATCCTAAATATGGTATTTTATCAATTGGCAGTCTATAAGTTCCGCTTAATGCTTGGTGGTAATTTTCTGCTCTTCCTGTTGTAAAAAACTTATCATAGATTTGAACTTCCTCATCAGTTCCAAATTGATCGTAAATATTATTATTAGATGCTCTAAAATCTAATTGCAAGGATTTTGTTAAATTAAAACTTAAATTATAATTCCAATTAAACGCATATGTTCTTTGTGTTAATGTAGGCAATTCAGACAAACCTTCAACCAAACTTCGAGATAACTGCTCGTTATAATTTCTAATAATATTTGAATTTATAGATACTGAGGTTGGAACAATATTTATATTAATATCTTTAATTAGTTGTAAAAATTTATTACTAAACGTTGTTGAATACTTAAATGGTTCAAGTTCCCAAGGTTCAAAATTAAAATTATAACCTGCTGAAGCTCTCACATTTTGATCTACAAATTTTTGAACATTGTAATCTTTATGATACACTTCATTATGTGCATATGAAACTGATAGGTTTTCAACATTATAAAATTTTGGTTTTTTTCCGCCCTCAGGATTGTACCCTTTTCTAACATTTATTAAACTTATACTTGTTCGCTTTGTATAATCTCTAGATTCATTGCTATTATCATCAATACTTTTAGCATCACTAAATAAAACATCTTGATATTGAGGATCGTATTTTGGGTCACTAAATTCTTCAGAAATACTGTAATTAAATGGTATTTGTACCGCCCAATCTTTTGGTAACAGTTGGCCAACATTTACGTTGGTTACCACGTCATACAATTTGGTGTCATTTTGTGTTCGCTCATTTAAACGTTGTTCAACACCTCCAAAACCAATAGTTTCCATTCTTCCTGTTACGGCAACATTTGCAAAATCAGCAACATTTAAATCGGCATTTACAACGGCAGACCAACCACCATCATTATCAAACTCTGAAGCTCTTAATTCATTAAACCATACTTCACCACTTTGCAATGAGTTAGAAACGTTTTGAACTCCTAACATAATTGTTTTAATATTTCCAAGGTTAGGGTTCCCTTTTAATCTAATTTCATAACCATCAAGTTCAGGAATAGGTTCGCTTCCTTCAATTGGATATAAAATATTTGATGCAACACCTTCATCAAACCTAGACAACTTTAATTGAGTTAAATATTCTAGCACCACTGCCAAATTATTTTCTTCGGGCCAAATTTCAAGTTGAGTGGTAGCATCGTAATCTGTAACATTTAATAACTTTTCTAATTGATAAAAGTTATCTGTCATATCACTACCAATTCTAACTATTGCCTTAAAATCTTCATTTTGAACTTGAGGTTTTGTTTGAATACCTTCTAAATGTAAAAACATTTTTAACTGCTTATACATTCTTAAATCAACGCTCACATTTTTAAAAATTGCTCTGGTTTCATTCGGCTCTAAATCACTCACTTTTAAAGAAAGTGATTGCTCATTTTGCTCTTGAAGTGTAGTAGATCCACGTAATATTTCACGATCAATTCCTGGAGGTAACACATACGGAATTGGTTTTCTATCTTCGTTTTGTTCAATATTAACAACTCCTACTTCAAAATTTTGTAATTCATCTGCATCTAAATCTTGTGAAGGTTGAATATCTTCATCAATGGTTTTTGTATAACGTCTCCAATCACCTCTCACCAATTCTAACTCTCCAAAACGCAATACTACAGGCATTTTAAATTTTGTTAAAAATATTCGCATAAAACGAATAGAATTAAATCCTGAAATATTGTTTATTACCTCATCTGGTGTTGAAACTTGAATTCTAAACTGTAACCATCTATACTGTTTTTCACTTCCATCATCTAATGTTACGGTAACATTTTTTTCATCAACAATATGATTTCTACCAACTTCTAAATCGCTTTTATTTAAAGAAACTTTATATTGATAGTAACTTTCAACGGCAGTCATAGTTTGATCTTTATCAATATCTTCAACATCAGGATATGTTGTTGCAGCTGTTGGATAATTTTCAGGTGATAAATTACTAGTTGGCGAATTTCCTTGTGTGTTGTTATATTTTTTATATCTAGTTAAAATAGATGCATCACTATTATCATAATTTGAACTTCTAAAATACTCGTAATTATCATTTGAAGGGTCTTCTCCAAAACTAGAACCAAATTTTTCTATTTCTTCTTCATCGTTCAAACCGTCAAAACCAATATCTTGATTTAACCGATCACTATCACTATCTGTAAACGTATATAATAAAGATTGGTTGGTTGGTACTTTACCCCAAACAGTATTGGCCGTATTTGTATCGCTTAAAGCATCTTCAGGAAGTCCGTTTTCATACATTTTTCTTCCGTCCTTTAATACATCTTCTGAAACATTTCCTAAGTTAAAATACACATCTCCAACTTGATTAGATGGGTCTGAAGGGTCAATACCAACAGGTAATCCTTCTTCATTTGTTATAGAATAATGTTCGTAAGGATCCATTAACCAAAACTGAATATATTCAACGTTAGATTGTTGAAAGTTTGTAGTAGTTAAAGCTCTTGTAATACCAGCCCAACGATCTTCAGGGTCTGTAAACTCTCCATTTGCATCAACATTATTTGTGTCGTAGTTGTAACTACCACGTTGATTTGGATAAAAAGCCATGTCAAAAGTTCTTACTACTGTTGATTGTGTTAAATCTAAGTCTTGCTCAGGAAACAATTCACTGTATCTTACACGACGAACTTCTTGTCTTGAAAGCTCACTACTATCAATATTATCTGGTTGTAATGAGGATCCACCATAAAACAGCGGGTCAATAATATACCAAGCTAATTTTGCTCTTTTGTAACCATATGCTAAATCTGATGCATTTCCTCCCAAATCAAATTGTGTTTGATATTGTGGTGTACTTGCCAAATGCCATTGTTGAATTGAACGAATATCTAACGGAATTTGAGAACTCTCAAAATCATCAATATAAGAAGTAGCCTCACCTCCTAAATCAATTCGGCTAGATGAACCCGGAAGCAAATACGCAAAATCACCTCTTACAGATAAATTTGAAGGAACATCAGTATCAATATTTGGTAATTTATTTATCCATTTAGTAAGCTTTGGAACTTCTGTACTATAACTGGCATTTAAACCAAAAATGGTGTTATTAAACGGTTCGTACCCCAAAGAAACTTTTTGAGTTACCGGCCTTTCACTTAAATTTAATATGGTTGCTCCAACAATAAAATTATCTGAAAATTTATGTTCAATATCAACACCTAAAAACAGTTTAGTTTGAAGATTAAATGTAGAATTATTTTCAACTGACACTTCAATTGGCGCATTGGAAGCTTCTAAACTTGGATTTACAATTTGAACACGTCCCATTTGATAATCTACCACGTAGTCAACACCTTCTACCAACTCTCGCCCACCTGTTGTTACCGTTACAGAACCTTGAGGAACGTTAAAAGCACCTAAAGAAATTCCATCTGTAGCTTCAGATTTGTGGTATCCTTTTAAATAATATTTATCTTTTGTTTGATAATTATTTTTTGCTTCAGACTGTGTTTCTCTATACATTTCTTCAAATACGTACACCTCATCTGCCGTATCTGTTAATTTATTAGCTAAGTCTTCTCCAAATGGTTCAACCGTTGGAAAAATAATAATCCCTTTTTCTGAATTAACCGTAATACCTTCAATATAATCAAAATATCCATCTCCTTCAGATGTGTAATTTTGTGTTTGATCTAATTGGTCAACTTCTAACAAATTCAATAAAGTACGGTCTGATATTCCTGGTGTTGCCGCATTTTGCAATACGTTTGTAGAAACTCCTGTAGCATCATCAGCATATAATACATCTAATCTAAACCCATCTTGCTGCATTCTAAAGGTTTGTAAAGAATATATATTCTTCATCATTAAATCCCACATTGGAATTTCAGTACTAATTATTTCACTTCGTAATAATTTTACCACAAGATTTGAAGGAGCCGTAATACCATCACTGGCAAATTCACCAACTCTATACACTTCAGACTCTCCGTTTACGGTATATTCATAAGCTACTGCTAAAACATCAGTCTCAGCCAACCTACTATTCAATGTAATATATCCTAATTGCGGGTGTATGTAAAAATCTGTAGTTGGATCTAATTTTAATGCATTTTCAAGTACTGAATAATCACGTCCTTGTTGCATATCAAAAGGCGCTAAACCTGTTGCAACCGTTGCAATATCACGCACAGGATTTGTGGTTGTTAATATTGACGATAAGTTATTTGCTTCATTTGTAGGTAACAACTCTCCTGAAACTGGAATAACATTTGCTGGGCCAATATTTGAAGGATCTGCTTCTGCCAAATCTGCCAAACCAACAATATTTCTTACGTCTTGTATAGTACTGCTTCTATTGGTTACCCAAACTTCAATTCTTGTAATGTTAATTGGACTATTTACAAGCGGATTATCTTTTAAAGCATTGTTATACTCATCTCTAAAGTATTGTGATAAAAAGAAATGTCGGTTTACATCATAATCAGTAGTTTGTAATTCAAATTCTTGAATAGTTGAGCCTCCTTCTGCTGTAACAGAGCGTGTTTCTGATTTTTGTTCAGCAATAACTCCTGTAACTCTAGTTTTACCAAACTGAAGTTCTGTTTTAAAACCAAACAAACTTTGCGCTCCAACAATTAAGGAGTTTTTTACCGGCATACTAATATTACCAACTTCAATTTTTTGAATAATATCATCTTCATTTGGCACATATTCTAACTTTACCTGATTTTGAAAGTTAAACGTTGATTGTGTATCAAATTGAGCGGCAAAACGCAATCTTGTTCCAACTTTAGCTACAACACTTGCACTAATTTGTTGATTAAAATCAAACGTTAAACTACTTCTATTTCGCTCGGATAATTGTGGATTGTCTACTTTTTGATATAACAAACCTAAATCTACTTGAATAGAACCTTGCGGATTAACCTCTACAGTGTTTCCGCCAAAAATAGATTCAAAAAAGTCTGAATTTACATAATACGTTGGCAACAAGTTTTTTTGAGCTTCTTCACTTCCTTTCTTTTTACTATTAGTTGAACTGATTTTAGATTGGTAATAATCTAACATATCTCTTTTCAACTTATAATCCATATACTCTTGCTGCGTCATATAAACCGGACGATCAACATAATAATCACCTATTTTTTCGGTAATTATATATTGCCCCAACTCTTCGTCAAAAACAATTTCTACTGATGGATCTCCTAAAAATAAACTTCCTGCTTGGTTGTTTTTAAATGGATATTTTAATTTAATGGTATCATTGGCTTTAGATACTTTTGCAGTATCAACAGCAACTAAAACTTTTGTTGAATCAAGTGGTTTAAGAGCGGGAGGCATTTGTGCCATTACTGTTGAAGTAAAAAACAACAATAAACATAATAGAAAATAAGGAATATGTATTAATCTACTCTTTTTCAAACGTTTATAAATTTTTAAGCGCTGTTTTAATAATGGCTTCTACGCTCAATGCTTTATCCTCTTTCAAAATCTTATCAATTACTTTTTCAGATTGTTTTTTATTGAAACCTAACACCTCTAAAGCAGTTAACGCTTCATTTTTATTGGTATTGCTTTCAGATAAAGAAACTTCATCTATAGCATATGTTTTTGAAATTTTATCTTTCAAATCAATCAAAACACGTTGTGCTGTTTTTAAACCAATTCCTTTTACAGATTGAATTACAGCAATATCACCCGAAGCTATTGCGTGTTGAATTTCATCTGTTGTCATAGAAGAAATCATAGTTCTAGCAATACTTGGCCCAACGCCTGAAACTGAAATTAATAATTTAAAAATTTCACGCTCAATTTTAGAGATAAAACCATACAGTGTATGTGCATCTTCCCTTACAGATAAAAAGGTGTATAAAAATACAGCCTCTTCATCTGGAAGTTCAGAAAATGTGTTTAGTGAAATATTCAACCAATAGCCAATGCCATTAGCCTCTACCACTACATATGTTGGATTTTTTTCTACTAATTTACCTCTAATATGTGTGATCATTTTATTTGGATATTTTAATCTCCAAATGTAGTAAAATAATCTGTATTATTGTTAGCATTTTCTTGTGCATCTAGCACTGCTACACAAACC
Source organism: Lutibacter holmesii (assembly GCF_042679665.1). Taxonomy (NCBI): domain Bacteria; kingdom Pseudomonadati; phylum Bacteroidota; class Flavobacteriia; order Flavobacteriales; family Flavobacteriaceae; genus Lutibacter; species Lutibacter holmesii. Next base: position 520,168 of record NZ_JBHTMV010000003.1, on the reverse strand, counting down.
ATATTTACCATCTCATCAACACTTGCACCTAATTGTAAAATATGCACAGGTTTTTTTAATCCCATTACAATTGGCCCAATAGATTCTATGTTATTTAATTCTTTTATTAGTTTGTAGCTAATATTGGCAGAATTCAAGTCTGGAAATATCAATCCATTTACTTTTCTATTCATTAATTTAGAAAAAGGAAATTTCTCAGCTCTCATTGCATTATTTAAGGCAAAATCTGCTTGAATTTCTCCATCAATAACAATTTCAGGGTGATGTTTATGTGTATAAGCTACCGCAGCCGCACCTTTGTTATGTGATTTTAAATTTGCTGAACCAAAGTTTGAATAGGACAGCATAGCCAAATGAGGTATTACTCCAAATATTTTCATAACTCTATCAGTCATTCTAATAATTTGAGCTAATTCTTTTTCACTAGGATTTATATTAAAAGCAGTATCTGAAAAGAACATTGGACCGCTATCAGTCATCATAATATTTGTTCCTGCAACTCTTTCAACACCATCAGCTTTTCCAATTAAATCAATAATTGGTTTTGCAACTGTAGGATAACTTCTTGAATAACCTGTAACTAAAGAATCGGCTTCATTTTCATTCACCATCATTGCAGCAAAATAATTACGCTCGCGCATCCATTTTCTTGCATCTAATAAGGTAATTCCATCTCGTTGATTTTTTTCCCAATACACTTGTGCAAATCGATGTCTTCTTTCTTTTTCCTCGTCTGATTTTGGATCAATTATTTGTAAATCTGCATCAAAATTCAATTCGGCCATCAACTCTTTAATAACTTCTTTCTTTCCAAGTAAAATTGGAATTCCAATACCGTCTTCATGTACAATTTGTGCCGCTTTCAACACATCTAAATGGTCTGCTTCAGCAAAAATAACTGTTTTAGGATCAGCTTTTGCACGCTCACGAATCATTCGCATTAGCTTACTTCCTGCACCTAAACGTTCAGCTAATTGTTCTTTATATCCGTCCCAATCAATAATTGGTTCTTTTGCTACTCCTGAATCCATTGCTGCTTTAGCAATAGCTGGCGGAACTTCAGTAATTAAACGTTGATCAAATGGTTTAGGAATAATATAGTCTCTACCAAACTGTAAATGTTTTTCACCGTAGGTTATATTTACTTGCTCTGGCACTGTTTCCTTTGCTAAGTTTGCTAACGCATGTACAGCTGCCATTTTCATTTCTTCATTAATTTTTGTAGCTCTAACATCTAAAGCTCCTCTAAAAATAAATGGAAATCCAAGTACATTATTCACTTGGTTAGGATGGTCTGATCTTCCTGTTGCCATAATCACATCTTTTCGTGTTTGCACAGCCAAATCATATCCAATTTCTGGATCAGGGTTTGCCATAGCAAATACAATTGGATCTTTTGCCATAGACAACAACATTTCAGGTGTAAATACATCAGCAACCGACAGTCCAACAAAAGCATCAGCATCTACCATTGCATCTTCAAGTGTATAAATATCTCTATCTGTTGCAAATTCAGCTTTTTGAGGTGAAAGCCCTTCAATATCTTTGCGTATAACACCTTTGCTATCGCACATTACAACATTTTCAATTTTCACTCCTAAAGCTAAATACAAACGTGTACAAGAAACCGCTGCGGCACCTGCTCCGTTCACAACTACTTTTACTTTAGAAATATCTTTTTTTGTTATTTCAATTGCATTTTTTAAAGCTGCTGCAGAAATAATTGCTGTTCCATGCTGGTCATCATGCATTACCGGAATATCCAATTCTTCTTTTAACCTTCTTTCAATTTCAAAGGCTTCAGGAGCTTTTATATCTTCTAAATTTATACCTCCAAAAGTTGGCGCAATATTTTTTACTGTTTCAATAAATTTATCAACATCAGTGGTATCAACTTCAATATCAAACACATCAATATCAGCAAAGATTTTAAATAATAACCCTTTCCCTTCCATTACAGGTTTCCCTGCTAGTGCGCCAATATTTCCTAATCCAAGTACTGCAGTACCATTTGATATTACAGCTACTAAATTTCCTTTTGAAGTATATTTATACGCATCATTTGGGTTTGCTTCAATTGCCAAACACGGCTCTGCTACTCCTGGTGAATAGGCTAAGGATAAGTCTTTTTGTGTTGCGTATTTTTTTGTTGGAACAACCTGAATTTTTCCTGGTGATGGAAACTGGTGATAATTTAATGCTTCACTCTTTTTTTTTGTGGTACTCATAAAAATATTTATTATAAATAAAGAGCCAAATTTACTAATTATTAAGATAAAACAACCCTTTTTACATTGTTTCCTTTTAAAAAGCAATAAAAGTTACAACCTATTAAACTTCGTACAAATTTATTGCAGATTATTTATTTTGATAAAAATGAAATATTTCGCTGCAATCCTAAAAACTTGGTACGTTTTACAGCTGATTTTTTAAAAACCTTTTTAAAAACACTTTCAGTAATTTCTTCCCATTCTTGTTTTTCCATCTGCAACAAATTAGACTGTGGAAGAAACTGTTTTTCAGTATGTTGTTTCGAAAATCTATTCCACGGACAAACATCTTGACATATATCACAGCCAAACATCCAATCTTCAAATTTACCTTTCATAATGGAGGGTAACTCTTCTTTTAGCTCAATTGTGAAATAAGAAATGCATTTACTTCCATCAACTGTATTATTTGATAAAATAGCTTCTGTAGGGCAAGCATCAATACATTTTGTACAAGTACCACAATGATTTGTTTCAAAAGAATTATCATATTCTAGGGCTACATCTACAATTAATTCAGCTAAAAAAAAGAATGAGCCTTTATTTTTTTGAATTAATAATGAATTTTTACCTCGCCAACCTAAACCACTTTTTTGAGCCCATGCACGCTCCATAACAGGTGCCGAATCTACAAAGGCTCTTCCGTTCACCTCACCTATTTCATTTTGAATAAAAAAACTAAGTTCTTTTAGTTTTGATTTTAATACGTGATGATAATCTTCTCCGTACGCATATTTTGCAATTTTATATGAATTTTTATTTTGAACATGCTCTGGAAAATAATTAAAAGACAAACTAATTACAGATTTTGCATTATCAACCAACAATCTAGGATCTAATCTTTTGTCAAAATAATTTTCTAAATAACTCATTTCACCTTGATATCCACTTTTTAACCAAGACTCCAAATTAGAGGCTTCTTCTTCTAAAAAGCTTGCTTTTGAAATACCACAACTTTCAAAACCTAACCTTTTAGCTTCTTGTTTTATTAAATTTGAATATGTTTGTTGTAAATTCATAATTCACAAAAATACTTGAATTTTTTCATCATAAAGCTTTAATTAACTTCAACAGATAAAAACTTTATACTAGTTGTCTTTTATTTTATATATTCACTTCAAAATTTAATTAACTATGATGAAAAAAACATGGCTTTTTTTTGCGGTAACATTCATCTTTGTTAATTCAATTTGCGCAACTAATTTCAAAAAGAAAGATACGCTTATACGTCCGGCGCAACTTTTAGACTCCTTAATATTTAGTGAAAAATTAGACTGGTCTTTACGGTTGGTATCTAACTTTAAACAACAATCATTTAGACTTAGAAATGATGACAATAAACTAAAATACATTCCAAACAATCCTTTTGGTATAGGTATTGGTATTGCAAATCAAAAATTAATTATTGATATAATTTTTAACCTTAAAACTGGAAATGGAGAGCATACCAAAAAATTTGCTGCAGAAGGAGCTCTTGTGATTAAGCGAAATTTATTCAATTTTGCTTTACAAAATGTGAACGGTTATAAAATTTCAAACAACAAAAATGACGCTAGCATTTTTAGAAGTGATATGTCTATATCTTCAATTGCTTTAGGATATTTACGCATATTAAGTAAAGATGAATTTACCGTTAGAGGTATGAAATCAGGATATACCACACAAGATAAAACAACCATTACTTTTGGTGCCGGAGGATTTTTAATTGTAAATAATATGAGAGCCGATGGCTCCATAATTCCTCCTGAAGCTGAACCTTATTTTAATGTTAATGCGCAAATTCATAAAATATACTCATACGGCGCAGGAGTTTCTGCCGGAATTTCAAGCTACTTTGCTTTACCTGCTAATTTTTTCACTTCGTTTTACATTGCTCCAGGAATTGGATTAGAGTATAAAGAAATTAAACTTGAAGAAGACTCATATGTTCCTTCAAAACCTATCATTTATAAAACCGATTTTTTTGCTTCAGCAGGTTACAATAGAAAAAAGTTTTACATTCATTTTACTTTTGGCACAAATATTTACGGCACTAGTTTTGACTTTAACAATACTGGTGTTTTAAGCATCACTAAATCTAAATTAGTTTTTGGCTACAATATTGGAAAAATTAATTTCCCTCGAAAAATATTTTAGTGCAACTAGTAACCTTAAAATTACTTATATTCTATTCTTCCTTCTCAATATAATATGTTGAATCATCAGGTCTAAAAGCTCTATCAAACCACAACGGTCTTCTTTCTCCATTCGGACCAGGAGCTGGACGAGTCATTGCCAACCACTCTTTAAAAACTTCATGAGATTTGTTAGTATCTACAAAAATATCACCGTAGTTTTCTCCTTCTTTTGGTTTTTCAATTCGCACACGTTGATGCCAACAATGCATTCCACTAATTGGATCTGGATGCACGGCGTGTGTTATATTTTGATGCACTCCACCATCTTTCCAAAAAATACGTTTCGAATCTTTATCGTGTGAATCAAAAGGTTTAATACCAGAAATAGTATTCATTTTCCAAACACCTTTACCATCGCTTTCAATATTTACAGTATTTGTTGCCCATCTGTTTCCAATTTTATCTTGCGGTCTACGCCATCGACCAATATGGTGTGAACAAGCTACAACTCCCGGCTTCATACTTTGTGTTACCCAAACTTTATCTATAAAGTAACCAATATCTGTATTTAATTTTACCAAATCTCCTGTTTGAAAGCCCCATTTTTTTGCATCATCTGGATGCATCCAAATTGGATTTCTATTAGAAATTTCAACCAACCATTTTGCATTTCCTGATCGAGAATGAATTAATGTTGGTAATCTAAATGTTGGCACTAATACATATTCACTTTTAGATTTATCTAGTTTTTCATTATGAATATGGCTTTTAATATAGGTCGGCGTTGCATATTCAGGCCATTTCCAATCTACCATAGTTTGTGAATAAAACTCGTTTTTACGCGATGGTGTAGGAAAACCTACACAAGCTTTTCCTTTTACCATAACACCAATTGCCTTGCCATTTTTTGAAATTACATCAGTTACCGGATCAACTGTTGAACCTTTTAACTGTTCTTCTGAAAGTTCATTTTCATTTACTTTATACGACTCTCCTTTTTCTATTTCAAAAGCACCATATTTTTGCATGTATTGCAGTTCTGTTAAACCTTCAGATTTTGCTTTTTCTGGCAAACCTTTTACACGCTCAAAAATATATTGGTAGTATTCATCAATAGTAATTTTTTCTCCAGGACGGTATGGCGATTCAAAATGTTTACGTATTCCCATACTTCCATCTGGATCAATTCTCCAAGACAATTCAATAAAAAACTCATCTTCTTCCCAAACTTCACCTGGATTTGACTCATAAGTTAATTTTACAGGTTTACCATTTCTTCTTGCTGCTTCGCGTAATACTGGTTGACGAAAAGCAACCCAAGTTCCTCCGTGAGTAGCATAACTATTTAAATCGTGACGCTCTGAAGCCAATCCCATTGGCAATACAAAATCGGCATAAAAAGCTGTTTCATTCCAAGTTGGTGTTAATGCTGAGTGTAATCCAAATTTAGATTCATCGGCATACATTTCCATCCAAGTAAATCCATCAGGATACGTCCAAACAGGGTTAAAAACTCTTGAAAAATAAACATCCATTTTACCTCTTCCTTCCTTTAAAAAGTGTGGTAATAATTGGCTCATTTCAAAAAATGCCAAAGGATATTCTTTTGGAAAATGCAATTCGTTCCATTTTTTTTGAGGCTTTGGCGGATTTGGTTGTGTTGGCTTAAATTTATTCCAACTATTTGGCGATGTTCCTCCTTTTGCTCCAACTGCTCCTGTTAAGGTTGTTAAAAAGTGTAATGCTCTTGCAACACACCAACCTCCTAAATTTGAAGCGCCTGCAGCTCGCCAATTATGTGACGCAAAACGTTCACCGGCTTCACCAATTTTATGAGCAATTTCTACAATCATATCAGCTTTTACACCAGATTCTTTTTCAGCATACTCAGGCGTAAATTCTTTATACTCCTCAATCATTGCAGCAATATAATTCTCAAAAGTTATTTCTTTATCTGAATGTCTTGCTCTCAAATATTCTTTCCAATTTGTCCAATTCTCTAAATATTCTCTGTTATACAATCCTTCTTGAAGAATAATTAATGCCATTGCCAATAAAACAGCAGCTTCAGTTCCTGGATAGGATGGCAACCAATAATCAGACATAGAAGCAGTGTTTGACAAACGCGGATCCATAGTTGCCAACTTGGCTCCTTTCATTTTACCTTCAATAATACGTTGCGCATGTGGATTGAAATAATGTCCAGATTCTAAATGAGCTGATACCAATAAAATGAATTTAGCATTTGCGTGATCTGGTGAAGGACGATTGTAACCGTACCATAAATTATAACCAAAACGAGCTCCTGAAGAACAAATATTTGTGTGTGAATTATGTCCATCAATTCCCCAACCTTGCAAAATCCAATTCATAAATTTTTCTTTTCCGGGTCTTCCAACATGGTAGGCAATTTCATTATGACGATCTTCTAAAATGGCTTTTCGAATTCTGTTTGCAATTGTGTCTAAAACTTCATCCCAAGAAACACGTTCCCATTCACCTTCACCACGTTTTCCTTTTCTTTTTAAAGGAAATAAAATACGATCGGGATCTGTAATTTGATTGATTGATGCCGGACCTTTAGCACAATTTCTTCCTCTACTTCCAGGGTGATACGGATTTCCCTCAAATTTTTTAACTTCTTGTGTTTCCTTATCAATAAAAGCCGTTAAACCACAAGCACTTTCACAATTAAAACATGTAGTTGGTACAATTTGATAGGTTTTCTTATCTTTTTTAGGCCACACTTTTGGGTCATACTCAACCCAATTGTCCCATTTTTCTGGAGGCGGAAAGTTCTCATACATTTGAGCAACTTCCTCATTAGAAAAATGACGCATATCTTGATCAAATTCCTGATAACCTTCTTTATGCAGATTTGGAATTAATCCAATTTTCTCTGCAATATTTTCTATAAATGATGGTTTTTTATATCCCATGACTTTTAAATTTTAAATTATGCTAACGGAATTCTTTGAGGGGCTTCCACCCAAATTTTCTCAGTTGCTACAATTCCTATTAAAACTAACACAGCCGATCCAACTACTAATGGCTCAGAATTTCCAAGGATTAAAAATAATAATGGAATTATATTTCCTATGATTACTGATACTATCCAAAATAGATTTCTATAACGTCCTTTAGTAATCATTTCAACCACTTTTTTTACTGAAGTTGTTGGATGCGTAATAGTTAACTCTGTAATTAAAGTGAATAAATTAACAACCAATGCAAAAATCATGGTGTTCTTTAAAATACCCATCCAATTTTCAGTTCCAAAAATTAAAGAAGCAACAATAAAAATAGCTGCTCCTGCCATTATGCTATGCACTAACATATGCAATGGTAACGTTGGACTTTGCCAAAAATCGCGGCCTTTTGCTTGTGCAAATAAAAATGCCGTATACACAGCTAGCAAAATTGCTGAAACTGCTGTTACCCATAACAAAATTGTTTCTCCTGTTTGTATTTCAAAAAAGGTCATTGCTCCCCAAACAGTTACTAGCAACCCAAAAATTGAAATTGTGTAACCTCCTTTAACCAACCAAGAGTTCCATTGTGGACGTAATAAAACGTTTAAAAATCTATCTGGTCTATCTAAATCCATAACTAAGAACAACCCTGTTAAAGCCAAGCCAACTAACGATATTCCTGCTGACCATAACTTAGCTGTAGAAGAAACTTCATACCCTAAAATAATTGCTATAAACGGAATTAAAAAAGCGCCAGCTGCAATGGCTTTTGTAAACACATATGCCGAAACTTCCCAGCCCCACAAAATCCCTTTATCAGGTGTATCATAAACTCTTCGTGCTTTTCCTGTTAACACATCAATATAGTTTGGGTTTTCTGAATCTTTTCGTTGATATGCCGCTTCAATATCATTGTCAATCGTCATTTGTAACAAATCAATATCATCATTGGTATTTAACATTTTTTCTGCAGCTTTCGCAAAATGACCAACACCACGTGCTTGAGAGTTCCATAACCCAGGTCCCGATTTAGCAGTTGCTTCAGGAATTAATGAAGCATCATCTCCATCAATGTAAAACAAGTTTGGATTGGTGCCTTTTTCAGGCTTTCTAACTTTTACTGCCTGACGCGCTAATAATTGTGAAATTTCTGTTTCTGGATTGTGAATATCCCCGGCAATAATTGCATGTTCAGGGCAAACCGAAACACAAGCAGGTTCACGACCAACGTCAACCCTATGTGCACAATAATTACATTTTGCAGCAGTATTGTTATCCGGATCAATATACAAAGCATCATAAGGACACGCTTGCATACAAGATTTACAACCAATACAACGGTTGTTGTCAAAATCAACTATACCATCTTCACGTGTATAGAGAGCTTCCACAGGACAAATTTCAACGCAAGGAGCATCTGTACAATGATTGCATCGCATTACTGAAAAAATTCGTCGTGTATTGGGGAATTCTCCTTTTTCAACTTGTTTAACATACGTCCTGTTAACTCCAACAGCAACATCATGCTCAGATTTACAGGCAGTTGTACAAGCATGACAACCAATACATTTTCGGTTGTCAATTATAAAACCGTACCTCATTTTTTATAAAATAGTTTGATGTTTAACAAATTTAAGCAATGAAAAAATTAGTTTTGTAATCAACATCACACGTAAACTATTTATAATTAATTTAAATAATTAAGAAATATTATAACCAGAAATACATTATTTTTACATTTAAATTTAGAAACTAAAATGAAAATTCAACTTTTGTTTTTTGGAATAACTACAGATTTAGTAGGAACAAATTCTATGACTTTTGAAGTTCTTGAAAATAGCTCTGTACATAATTTAAAGACTCAACTAATTACTCAGTTCTCTTCATTAAAAAATATAAATGACTTTGCAATTGCCGTAAATGAGGAATATGCTACAGACGATTTAAAACTAACAAACGGAGATGTAGTTGCCATTATTCCGCCAGTTAGTGGAGGTTAATCTCTCAAATATTTTTTATCAATATAAAATGTTCCAAAAGGAATAATTGAAGCTACCAAAATTATAAGGAACTTTTTAGTTTCCCATTTAAGTTCAAACTTTAACATTACAGCTAAAACAACGTAAACCAAGAACAATATACCGTGTGGCATTCCAAGCATTTTAACAAACATTTCATTGCCTGCCAAATATTTAATAGGTGTTGCTATAAATAACAATAACAAATAAGAAACTCCTTCTAAAACACTTACGATTCTAAATATTTTCTTCATTAAAAAATTGAATATAATTTGTGATCTCGCAAAAGTACATTTTTGATTTGTTAACTTTGTAAAAGATTTAGTTAAAAGCATGGAAAATAGAACTTCAGTTAAAATAACCTCCGCTGCATTAAACCAAGAAGATTGTTACAATTTTGTGGAAGATGCTTCTTGTGGTGGTATTGTAGTATTTGTAGGCACCGTTAGAAACGCTACTAAAAACAAAGAAGTTACTTTATTAGATTTTAGTGCTTATGAGCCCATGGCATTGAAAGAAATGCAAAAAATTGCAAACTTGGCTTTGGAAAAGTTTGCAATACATAAAATTGCCATTCACCACGCAGTTGGAAAACTTAAAATTAAGGAAATACCTGTAATTATTGCAGTTTCATCAGCACATAGAAAAGCTGCTTTTGATGCTTGTGAATTTGCAATAGACACTTTAAAAGAGACGGTTCCTATTTGGAAAAAAGAGCATTTTGAAGATGGTGAAGTTTGGGTAAATGCACACCCTTAAAAAATCAAAATACACTAGCTAAACAGATGTTAGTTTTTTAATTTTTTGAAGAAGTTCTTCTTTATTTATTGGTTTTAAAATAAAATCATTGCAACCTACTTCTATAGATTTTTTCTTTATTTCAGAAAAGGTAAAAGCGGTTTGTGCAATAATAATTATTTCTTTATTAAATTTTCTAATTTCTTTAGCTGCCTCGTACCCATTAATTCCATGCATTTTTATGTCCATTAAAACTATGTCAACATCAGCATTAGATTTACAAAATTCAATAGCATCTTCACCATTTTTAACATGAATTACTTTAGCATTTTCATTTTTCAAAATTTCATTTAAGTAAACAGCAGATATTTCATCATCTTCAACAATAAGTATTTTTTTACTAGAATTAGTGTTATCCTTTTCTATTACAATCTCTTTGTGTAAAGCGTTTTTTTGTAACGAATTTACATACGGGAGTGTAAAATAAAACTGGGAACCAACACCTTCTGTTGACTCAACCCAAATTTTACCTCCTTGCATTTCAATATAAGATTTAGAAATAGTTAATCCCAAACCTGAACCTTGATACGCCAATTGATCTTCAATATCTGCCTGCTCAAAACGATTAAATATTGCTTCAATTCTGTTTGATGGAATTCCTATTCCTGTATCTTTTACAAAAAACTGCAAATACTCTTTTTCGCCTTCCGTAATCAATTCATACCCAAAATCTATCTGTCCTTTATGCGTAAATTTTAAGGCATTTTTTACCAAGTTAGACACTATAGAATCAAATTTAGGCTTGTCTGTTTTTATATTTGCCAATTCATTTGACAAACCAACAGTGTAATTTAAAGCTAGTTGTTTTTGAGCTGCTTCAAGTTTAAAAAAGTTAAACAAATTAGCAATTCTTTCATTCACATTTACTTCTGAAACAACAAAATTCATTTGGTTTGTTTCAATTTTAGAAATATCAATTAAATCATTAACGGTATTTAACATTCTACTACCACTTTGCTTAATAATTTTTAAAAAATTATGTCGTTTATCAGCATTAAGGTTAGGATCACTTAACAACTCTGTAAATCCTAAAATACCATTCATTGGAGTTCTAATTTCATGACTCATATTTGCCAAAAAAGCTGACTTTAAACGATCACTTTCTTCAGCTTTTTCCTTTGCCTTAATCAATTCTATCTCTTTAATCTTTCTATCGGTAATGTCATGAACAATTCCTTGAATAGCATAACTATTTCCGTATAATAAATAGCTAATAGAAACTTCAACAAAAAGCTTTTGTTTGCTTTTTGAAATACACACCAACTCATATTTAAATGGTTTTTTTAGCTTATCAAATTTTTCTTTTTTAGCTCTAACATCAAGTAGATTATTAGGATCTAATAATTGACTTGAATCAAAATTAGGAGCAAACAGTTCTTTTTCTGAATATCCAAAAAGGCTCACAAATTCTTTATTAACTAATTTAAACTTTTTATCCTGCTGAATAAAAATAGCATCGTATGAATTTGCTATAAGTTTTCTATATTTTGTTTCACTTTCTTTTATTAAATCTGTTTTTATCTTTACCTGTTTTCTTAAACTTATCAGCCACAACCATAACGCTAACATTAAAAATAACACGCTACCAACTATCCATAAAATTATGTGCATATACCTTTTTGGCAACTCACTTGATGTTGCAAAAATCCATTTATTATAAATTTCTTTTTTTCGGAATTCGTCAATATGATCAACCGTTTTATTTAAAATATTAAATAACTTTTGATTGCCTTTTGGAACGGCAACTGATAACGCATTGAAATACCCAATTTCATCAACAATTTTTAAATTACTTATTCCTTTATCATCAATTTGATACGTAGCATACATTTGATTTGTAATAAAAGCATCGTACGTATTTATAGAAACCTCTCTTAAACCCTGGTAATTATCATTAACTTCAAAAGGCTTTAAATTTGGATAGTTTTCTAACAAAAATTCTTTAACGGCATAATTTTTTACAACACAAATTTTCTTGCTACTTAAATCATCCAATCCATAAATTTCGCCTTCTTTTCTGGTAATTAAAACATACGGTACTCTAATAAATGAATTGGTAAAGTTTAAATAAGTATTTCGCTCTTCAGATTGAGCAATTCCAACAATAATAAAATTTTTGGCTGTTTTTGAGTACGCCATTAACTCGTCCCAATTATTAAAGTATCGTACTTTAATTTTAACTTGTAATTGTTTTTCAATTTCTTTTGAAAAATCTACCAAAAAGCCTTCGTACTCACCTTCATCATTATAAAAAGCATTTGGAGGTGCATTGTAACCAAATAAAATTTCAATGTTTTCACTATTGTTTTGAATCCATTCTTTTTCAGTCTCAGTTAAAAAGTCTTGCTGATTATTACAAGAAATAAACAGGAGTAATAGAAAAAAACTTACTGTTTTTACACAACAGCGTAAAAATAACTTAAGAAGATTTTTAATACTTTTCAAAATAAAAAGGGGTTAACAATATCTAAAAATACGTTGTTTTTTTAGATTATAAAAAAAGAATGTTACACAATTTCCATTTTTTTCAATAAAAATGACGCGTTCATGTTTTTACAAATACCATTTTTCAATTGGTAGTCAAAATGTAATTCGTTATTAATAATTTCAGCATCAAAATAATAATTTTTAACAGCTGTTAATTCTTGCTCAACCTCACATAAACTTAAATCATGGGTAGCAATAATTCCGGTTGAATTTGATGCCACCAACTTTTGAACAAATTTTTTAGATCCAATTGCTTTATCAGTACTATTGGTACCTTTTAAAATTTCATCTAATATAATAAAGTAATTATCGTTTTTAATTTCATCTACAATAAACTTCAATCGCTTTAATTCTGAAAAAAAGTACGATTCATCATCAGCCAACGAATCTGTGGTTCGCATACTTGTAATTAGTTTTATTGGATTGTATTCAAAACGTTTAGCACACACAGGTAATCCCATATTTGCCATTACTATTGCTAATGAAACGGTACGTAAAAATGTACTTTTACCAGCCATATTTGCACCGGTAACAATAAAAAATTGTTGATTTTCAATCGTAAAATTATTATCAACACGCTGTTTTTCTTTTAACAAAGCATGTCCTAAATTATTAGCTTTAATAAGCTCAATATTTTTAGTAATCTCAGGAAAAACATACGCTGGATGGTTAAACTTAAAATTAGCCAATGAGTTTTGAGCATCAAAAAAAGCAATTACCTTAAACCATTTCTCAACGTTATTTTTATACGTTTCAATCCACTTTTCAATTTTAAAAGCAATGTTGGTGTCTCTTAAAAAAAGGCCGTTCCCTACAATACCAATCAGTAAATTATTTCGTTGGTCAAAATCATCTAACAATTTAGAGTATCTTTTAAAAATAATGGACGCCTTTTGGCTTTCATTTTGAATTTCTTGCTGTTTTCTTTTTAAAATTTTAGAAGTAAAAGAAGCTGTTTCAATTTCATTTAATAGCTTATGATATTGTTGAAATGTTTCTTTTGCATTGCAAGCTTTTGTATACAAATTGTTGACTCTTTTTAAATAAACTCCTGAAATTGCAAGTCCTAAAAAAAACCAAATTAGTAGAATTACATCTGGAATTAATCGCATTGCAACCAATACAATTAAAACTACAGAAATAATAGAAACTACTAATGGAATATACGCCAACTGCTTTGGAAAAACCGATTTGTAATTATGTATCCAACTTACAATTTCTTTTGCTGAATGTTGTACTTTTACCAAATTAGCAATAGCCGAAAAATGCTGTCTCCAAATTGGTTTATCAGCTAATTCATGAATTCCTTCTTGTTTTTCTTCAATGGCATCAATTTTATTTGAAGTCAATTCTTTTACCAATTTGTTTGTACCTTCAAGCGTTACTGTTCTGTTACTATATTGAAAAAAAGAACCTCTTCCAAACAAATCAATATCAAAACTATACGGATGCTTCGGATTCAAAAACTGGCTTCCATCATCCAAATCCAAATAATCTCTTTTTAAAACTTTCAGTTCTGTTTTATTAATATCAATTAAAGCTTTTTTTAGCTTAAAACTGTATTGTAAATTAGTGTGTTTGTACAATAAAAACACAAAAATAAGTACGCCAACAGCCACAATTGAAAGTACCACAGGAATATTTCCAAAAAATAAATAAACCCCAAAAAGGGTTCCTAAAAAAACAATTAACCTCAACAAACTTGAGACGGCTAACTTGCTTTTTAATTTAGATGACGCTTGCTCAAATAAAGCTTGTTGTTCTTTATAAAATTCTTTAGGTTGTTGCATTTAATATTTTTCTATTCCTTCAGCCAAACTCAAAACTTGCAGTGAAGGAAATTTTTCTTTTAGTTTTAACGTAATATCATAACTACTTATTCCCTTTTTACAAACTACTACATAACACTTGTTGAAATTAGGTGTAAACGCTTCAATATTGAATGTTTTATACGGAATTTTTTGATGTACTTTAAACGGAATTGGAATATCTGTATGATTTAAAACACTAATTATTTCTATATTTTCTGAAGTTATTTTTTTCTTGAATTCTAAATTTGAAATCAATAGTGAAGGCTCTTGAGTTTCACAAAATACTTCAGTATAATTTGAATTGTTAAAAATTTCTTCAATAACAATGGTTTCATTTTTTCGCAATTTCATTTTAAACTGCGAATTATCCAACGCATTATAAATTAATAATTGATTTATTAAAAGTTGCCCGGTATTTGTAATTAGTTTTAGCACTTCATTCACTTGTAACAACGCTATAAGTCCAACAATAGGATTCATTGTTCCAGCCTCTTCACAGTTGGGAACATCAGTTGCTATTTTAGGAAAAGCATCACGTAAATTACAACTAAAAGTTCCGTCGTCAAGCTGCTTGTTAAACGTAGCTACATAACCATCAAATTTATACAAAGAGCCATATACCAATGGCTTTTTTAACAATACACAAGCATCATTAATTAAATATTTAATAGGCAAGCTATCTGTACCGTCAACTACAACATCATATTTTGAAACCAGCTCTAAAACATTGTTTTTTGAAACGGCTTCTGCTAAAAAAGTAACGTTGGTAAAAGGTGCTTTTTGTTGAATTTCAGAAGCTAAAACTGCTGCTTTAGATTTTCCAACATCATTCGTTTTATAAAAAACTTGTCTATGCAGGTTTGAAATAGAAACCGTATCAAAATCTACCAAATGTAACTCGCCAACACCACTTGTAGCCAAATAAATTGCAATTGGACTTCCTAAACCTCCGCAACCAATCACCAAAACTTTTGCTTTTTGCAATTGCTTTTGACCTTCTTCTCCTATTTCTGGTAACGTAGTTTGACGTTTAAAGTATGCTGATTTTGATATGTTCATTCTATTGTTAGTAGCTTTGTTGCCTTTGTAGTTACACTATATTTTGAATCTTTTATGGTGTAATATTCTTGTAATTTTTTTAGCGCTTCAATATATTGTAAATCACCAAAACCATAAACTGTTTCGGTATGTTGCCAAATCAATAGTTTTTGAATGATTTCTTTTTCTGTTAAGGCTTCAGAAGCAATAATTTCAATTATTTTTTGCTGAATTTCATTCAGTCCGTTTTCAGTAGGAAAGCGTTTTAAATGTTGATGCATTGCTGCTTGTAAATACATAAATTTTCTATTTTTAAAATTAAATTCCTTTAATTTTTCAATATCATTTTCAACATACGCTTGCCAACAACTATCTGCAAATTCTAAATTTACTTTAGACAAAGTGACTCTTTTTTTGTACAACTCCGGATATTCACTTGGTAAAAAATCAGACAGTGACTGTAATCTATCTTTTCCTTTTACATAACCGGTACAAACTAAGCTATACGTAACTTCTTTTTTAAAATTTTGAAGGATAAATGAACAAAGCGCCATTAAATTTACCTGACAAAACAAATCAAATTCAAACCATAAAACAATTTCAGTTTGTTTAGGAACATCTGTTAATTTTAAAATTTCTTTAATGGTTTTATCAAAATATTCTATTCGGGCAACATTTAATTCATTTTCAAAAAAATCGTAACGTTTTTTCCAAAACTCATCACTACCAACCTCATTACAAGTTGGTCCTTCGCATAATAATTCTCTCCAAACTATTATATCTCCTTCAAGTGTTGTATTCTTTAAAATTTCAGCAGTATGATCTCCGTTTGCAATGTGAAGTATATTAGCCATTTATTTCTTTGTAAGCGTTTTTAAATTCTTCTGGTGTATTAATATTTCGTATAAAGCTATCATCAATTTCAACAATTTCAACTTCTGAATTGATCAATACTTTACGCGGACAAGAATATCCTTGTGCCAAATAATTTAATAATAATGTGTAACTTTTAGGTTCCCAAATTGTAATTAAAGGCTCTGGAAATTGCTTGTCTTTTCCTTTAATTGTAGTTGCTATTTTTGATGGATTTCTATGTTTTAACAACAACTGAATAACCTCATCTGTTACAAAAGGTAAATCTGTTGCAATTACCAACCAAGCCACATCAGGATTTTCTTGAAAAGCAGAACATATAGCGCCAAAAGGTCCAAGGCCAACAAACTTATCGGTAATTTTATTGTTTATTGAAATTTCTTGCTCTTCTCTAACTGATAAATACGTTTTTAAATTGTTTTTTTCTAACAATTCAATAGCAACATCTCGCTGGTTTTTCCCAAAGAAATTTAAAACACCTTTATCTTTCCCCATTCGGGTACTTTTTCCGCCAGCCAACACTAAACCTTGAATAGGTGCTATTTTTTCTTGAATTAAATTCTCAATGTGTTTTGAAATTTTTTCAATTTCATGAATATGGTAACACATCAAATTTTTAATTTGTGGATTGTGTGCTTCTAAAAAATCAAAATAAGTAGCTTCCTCATTCAATTTTATCACAAATTGAATGTTATTTAACTGCTCTAATCGCTTTTTTACCGAAGCTTCTTTTTGGTTATCTAAAATTAAAATTTGTTTTTCACCTTGGTAATGGTTTCCATTAATAAACACAAAATCATGTTGCGAAAACTGAATACGTTGGTTGAATTTATTTACTTTAGAATTTAATGAAAAAGCAGCTGTTCCTTTATGTTGAAATGTATACGTTTCAACAGGTAACACCAGCGCTTCTTTACTATGTGAAGCATCAAAATACCCCAATTTATAGGATGATAATTTTTCAGAAATAGATGTCACTAATTCTGAAATTACACCACAATTTGTACCAACCAATGAAATTTCATTAGGTGCAAAATTGTTATTATCACGAAGCTTTAATTTTGCGTGTTTTTGATGTTTACCCATTTTTAATATCGCTTTTTCCTCCAGATTTCTCTATCAGCTTTATTTCTTTAATAATCATTTTTTGTGAAATAGCTTTGCACATATCATACACCGTTAAAGCCGCAATATTAGCACCTGTTAAAGCTTCCATTTCAACACCTGTTTTACCTTCAATAGCAACTGTGCATAAAATTTCAATATGTTCACTATCTACAATATCAATTGTAACATCAACACCATTAATTAATAGCGGATGGCACATTGGAATTAATTCTGAAGTTTTTTTAACCGCTTGAATCCCGGCAATAATTGCAGTTTGAAAAACCGGACCTTTTTTAGTACGTAATTCATCATTTTGAAAATGCGCAATAATTTCAGAACCCAAAAACATGGTTGCTTTTGCCGTTGCTTTTCGTTTGGTAATTTTTTTATCACCAACATTCACCATTTTTGGTTGGTTGTTTTTATTGATATGAGAAAATTTATTTTCCATAAGTCTCTAAATTATTTTTTCCTGAACACCAACGTAATTCACTTTGAAACAACTTGCCATTCTAACTTCAAATATACGTTTTTTGAATTCTTTTTTAAGCACTACAAACCTTACAAAGTATATTTAAAATAAAAACCGTAAGTATTTTCTTTGTACTGTGGAAAGAATGAAATGTCTTTTGATTTTTTAAACGGATTGAAATTTTTTAAAGGTTTAAAATGATAAACCAACTGAGTTACAAAAACTCCAATTCCTGCGCCCACCAACACATCAGATAAATAATGCTTATTGTTTAACATTCTAAAAACACCTGTTGTAGCCGCAAATGCATAACCACTGTAGGCAAAAACAGGAGCGGTTTCCTGAAACTCATTTTGCAAAACCGCTGCATTTGTAAACGCAATAGTTGTATGCCCTGAGGGAAATGACTGACTAATTCCATCGGGTCTTGTTTTTGTAATGGTTCGTTTTAAAAGTTCTGAAATTGAGGTTGAAATGACATTTGAAATAAATAAATATTTTGACTGATCAAACCAATGGTTTTTAGCTTTTACACCTAACACATCTGCAGCATACATTTGTGCAACAGGCATAAACAAAATGTAATCATCAATTGGAAATTCGTAATCTTCTCCCACTTTATCACGTATATCACTTTGAAGGTTTCGTTCAAAATCACTATTATTTATGAGTAAACCTAAACCTATTAAACTTGCAGGCACAATACTTTTTTGCAATAGTGTTCGCGTTTTTTTAGGATACACATCTATTTTTGCTTGTATAGAATCAGTTCCTTTTACGGTTTGAGCATTCAAACTCAATAAACTTAAAAACAAGAAACAGAAAAGTACGTTTGAACTAATTTTCATTTTAATACAATTTTTACTCAAAACAAATGTACACTTCAAAAGTAAATAACAATGCTTTTTAGAAATTTTATCTATAAGAAATAACAGGGAACACTTCTCCTTTACTAAAATTAGCTTTATCAGCTGGTAACTCTATAAATGCATCAGCATCTACTAAATTTACCAAATCTCCAGATCCTTTTCCAGTAACTGGAGTTGCAATTAATTTTCCATTTTGCTGCGCTAATTTCACTTGTAAAAAATATGTTAAACCGGGCTTAAAAAAGAAATCTTCAGAAAGTATTGCTTGCTGACTGTTTTCAAAAGTAACACCCATACTTTTTTGATACCAAGGTGTAAAATATTTTAAACAACTTACAAAAGTAGACACCGGATTTCCTGGAAATGCAAACACTGTTTTATTAGCTTTTTTCCCAAACCAAAACGGTTTTCCAGGACGCTGTTTCACTTTATGAAATAATTTTTTAACACCTAAATTATCCAATACTTCAGGAATAAAATCAAATTTACCTTTAGATACAGCTCCGCTAAAAATAAACACATCGTATGTATTTAAAAACCCTTCAATTTTTGTTTGCAATACGTGTTTATCATCTAAAATATGAGCCGTTTCAGCTTTAATATGTAATTTTTCTAGTATAGAAATCAAGGTGAAAACGTTACTTCGTCTTATTTGATGTGCCGCCGGATTCTCATTAACTTCAACCAATTCATTTCCAGTGGAAACTATCATAACTTTAGGTTGTTTTGCTACTTTTACTTTATATTTACCAACTGTTGCCAACACACCAATTTCTGCAGAAGTAATTAAGGTGTTTTTTTGTATTAATACTTCATTAGCACCGCGGTCTAAACCTTTTTTATGAATGTTTTGAAAAAATTTAACATTATCTAAATGAACCGTTGCTTCACCATTTTCAATAGTTACCAACTCATATTGAATAACAACATCACAACCATTTGGCAGCACGGCACCTGTCATAGCTTCAATACAATGCTGCTTATTTTGCAAAGTCATTTGTTCACTACCTGCTGCTTGTACACCTTCAATTTTAAAAGTACGCTGACCACTATTAAAAGCTTCTGAAGAAAAAGCAATACCGTCCATACTTACTCTATTAAACGGTGGAAAATCTCTATCGGCAACTATATTTTCTTTTAATACGCGACCCATAGATTTTAAAAAGTCTACTTCTTCAATTCCAAAATCTTCAGCATTATTTAAAATAATTGCTAATGCTTCTTTTACGGTTGTTAATTCCATTTAAACAAATTATGAATTCCTTTATCCTCCAATTGTTGACATGCTTTCTGACACATTATTATCTCGGTTAGCTTCAGCAACAAATCCATTTTCGGGCTTATTATGCACTGTTGAAATAAACAGTTCTTTTAAATCATTATCACTTGCACCGTTTCTAATAAAATCACGAACATTAAACACACCACCATCAAACAAACAATTTTTAAACATACCGGTTGCGGTAATTCTTATTCTATTACAATCGTTACAAATGGTTCTTGTAAATGCAGGAATAATTCCAAACGTACCTTTGTAATTTGGAATTTTAAAGTTTTTTGAAGTTGAAGATTTTTTAGATTGAAGTGGATTAATTTCTGGATAATGATTTTGAATATGGTTTATTATTTTGGTGTAATTCCACTCTTCGTTCATTTCTCGCTGTCCTTTTCCATTAAAAGGCATTTCTTCAATAAAACGAACTGCAATGTTTTTATTTTTTGAAAGCTCAACAAAATCAATAATTTCATCGGTATTAAAACCAGACTGAACCACAACATTTAATTTCAAATTTAAATTACTTTTTGCTAACAATTTAAAAGTGTCAAATACATTTTCAAATACATCGCGTCTTGTAATTTGTGCAAATTTTTCTTTATGTAAACTATCAATACTTAAATTAATTGATTTGATTTTTAGCTCTTCAAGCTTTTCAATATGCTTAGAAATTAAAGCTCCGTTTGTTGTAATATTAATTTCATCTAACTTATCATTAAACGCTAATGATTCTAAAAGGTTTATAAATTTTTTTCGAACAAAAGGTTCTCCACCGGTTAATCGCACTTTATTTACACCTAATTCTGAAAGTACCCGAGTAATTCTATACATTTCTTTATAAGTTAGCAGCTCTTTTCTTTCAACAATATTAATACCTTGAGCTGGCATACAATATTGGCAACGCAAGTTACAACGGTCTGTTACCGCTAATCGTAAATACGAAATTTTTCTACCAAACTTATCTGTTAACTGCATTAATTTAGTGTAATTTTATTTCTTCCCAATGTAATAATTTCTTCCTTTTCTAATTTTTTTAATAACCTTGAAATAGCTTCTCTTGAAACTCTTAAATCTCTTGCAATATCAAAATGTTTTCTATGAATGGTGGTACTATTATGAACCAAGCTTGTATATTCTATATACTTAACCAATCTAAATTCTAAATTTTCAAAAGCAATATCATTGATATCCTCTAATAAAAGTGACGTTTGCTTATGATTCATTTTTAAATAAAATGCTCGCCAAGAATCATATTTTTGAAACCATGAATTTACTACTTTCACTGGCACAGAAATATAAGTTATATTACTTTCTGCTTTTAACCTAATTTCACTTTTTTTATTTTCTAAGGCATAAGAAATAGCAATGGCACTTGTTTGGTTTTCAGACAAATAATATAAAAATAATCCTTTCCCTTTACCATCTCTTCGCATCACTTTTACAACGCCTGAAGTTACTAATGGTATAAAATGAATTTCCCTTCGTATCTCTAAAATTATTTGATCCTCTTCAGCATGTTTTAACAATCCGTAATCACACAATTCTTTCAACAATTTCGTTTCAAAAATGTTCGAAAAATTAGTAGCGACTATTTCATGTATTTTCATTTCAACACTGTTTAATGAGGTAATTTATCTTTAAATAGTCCATAAAAAAACGCACCTAAAGTAGCTCCAAAAATAACCACTAAAATAGATACTACACCTTTACCTACAAGCACAAACATTGGTCCTGGGCAAGCACCTGCCAATGCCCAACCTAAGCCAAATAAAATTCCACCTAATAAATTTCGGTACAATCCTTTCTTTTTTGGTGCTATATGTATTTCTTGACCTTCAAAGGTTTTTACCACTTTTTTTCGAAACAAGAACATGCTTACCATTCCAATTAACACAGCTGAACCAATAATTCCATACATATGAAATGATTGAAATTTAAACATTTCATAGATTCTATACCACGAAATTATTTCGGCTTTACTCATTATTATTCCGAAGAGTATCCCTACCAAAAAAAACTTTACGTATTTCATAATTCTTCTTTTAAAATATTAATGGTAAAATAAACCAAGTCATTACTAGACCTCCAATAAAAAATCCAATAACTGATATTAACGATGGTAATTCTAAGTTACTCAGTCCTACAATAGCATGACCTGATGTACAACCGCCGGCCCAACGGGCTCCAAAACCAACCATAATACCAGCTAACAGTAATATTACAAAGCCTTTTAAGGTCAACATAGTTTCTACGCTAAAAATCTCATCAGGTAAATAAGTTGCTCCAGCATTTTTAATTCCAATGTCTGCTAAATCTTGAACTGTTTGCGGATTTAACGCTACTGCATCACTAGGTGACAACCAATGACCAGCAATAAAACCGCCCGTTATTGCCCCAGCAACAAAAATTAAATTCCAAGAGTTTTGCTTCCAATCAATTTTAAAGTAATCTGTAAATTTTCCAGCTCCACCAATTGAACAAAAAGTTTCTAAATTGGATGAAACACCAAAACGTTCGCCAAAATAATATAGTAAAAACATGACCAACGCAATAAGGGGTCCAGCAATATACCAAGCCCAAGGTTGTGTTATAAATTCCATAATTTATTAATTAGTTAGTTTTATAAAAATATGGTATAAATTATGCCGCTATGTAACTTTAGTTACTTTTAATTAAAATTGTAAAATTTCAATTTTGTTTCTATGCAACTTAATTTTTCCTTCATTCTCTAATTGTTTTAACAATCTTGAAATTACAACTCGAGATGTATGCATATCATATGCAATGTCTTGATGCGTAGTATTTAGGGTAGTTTCACGCATAATTTGAGCCTTGTCTGTTAAATATTTATACAAACGCTCATCCATTCGCATAAAAGCCAATGTATCAATAGTTTCCATCATTTCATTCAAACGAATATTATAACTATCAATTACGAAGTTACGCCATGATTTGTATTTCACCAACCATTCATCCAATTTTTCTTTTGGAAGAAATATAATTTCACTTTCTTTCTCTGCAATTGCTCGTATACCACATTTTCCGTTTGAAATTGCACTTGCAAAAGAACTTGCACAGGTATCACCTTTTTCTAAAAAATAAAGCAATATCTCTTCACCATTTTTATCTTCTCTAACAATTTTTATAGCTCCTTCTAACAATAAAGGAACACCTTTCATTTGATCACCTAAATCAACCAATAATTCATTATCGCGTAATTTTTTATATACACCAACTTGTTCAATTTCATCCATTAATTCTTTTTCAAACACGAACGAATAATAGTTGTCTAGTTTTTCTCTTATCATTTTATGAAATTTAATATTTTAGAAGTAGCTCCTTTTTTGCTTACCACATAATTATAGGCATTACTACCTGCCTGCTCTCTTTTTTGTTTTTCTTGAAAAAATTCGTTTAAAAGTACGGATAATTTTTGAGAATTATCAACCACAAAACAAGCCTCGTTTTTCACCAAATCTATAGCTTCATTAAACTTATAATAATTAGGGCCAATAACAACAGGAACACCAAAAGTTGCCGGTTCTAACACATTGTGAATTCCAGATTTTGTATAACCACCACCTACGTATGCTACAGAAGCATAACTGTATATTTTTGTTAAAATTCCAACAGTATCAATAATAAAAACCTGGTACTCTTTTAAGTTTTCACCCTCCTTTTCAGAAAACAAAACTACCTTTTTAGAAATTGTATTTTTTAATGCTTCAATATCTTTTGAATTTATATTATGAGGCGCTATAATAAATTTTTCATTTTCAGAAGCGTGCTTATTTATATAATTCACCAATAATTCCTCATCTTCTTTCCAAGTACTTCCTGCAACTAAGGTGTATTGATTATTTTTAAATTCAGAAATAAAACGCAACTCGTTATTTTGTTGTGTAATTTCAAAAACCCTATCAAAACGTGTATCTCCACTTACCGTTACATTTTCAAAATTTATTTTTCGTAATAACTGCGCTGAACTTTCATCCTGTACAAAAAAATGTGTAAACGCTGTTAAAGATTTACGCATCCAACCGCCATACCATTTAAAAAATGCTTGGTCTTTTCTAAAAATACCCGAAACCAATATGGTTTTAATATTTCTACATTTTAACACTCTTAAAAAGTTTGGCCAAAATTCATACTTTACAAAAATAGCGAGTTCAGGATGTACAATATCTAAGAATTGTTTTACCTTTTTATTAGAGTCTAAAGGCAAATAACAAACCACATCTACTTCGTTATAATTTTTACGAACTTCATAACCTGAAGGTGAAAAAAACGTAAGTATTAATTTATGCAATGGATATTGTGTTTTTAATTTTTCAATAATTGGACGCCCTTGTTCAAACTCTCCTAAAGAAGCACAATGTATCCAAATAACCTTATCTTTTGGCTGTATAGCTTTTGTTAATTTAGGAAATGTTTCTTTTCTACCTTCCACAAAAAGATTTATTTTTTTATGAAATAATGCTATTAGTTTTAGGAATAAACTAACTATTAAAATAAGAATATTATAAATAAAGTACATAAATTCAAAGATACAAAATACGGGTAAAAAAAAGCTCCCAAACAAAAATGTTTGAGAGCTTTATATTTTAAAGAAATTGTTTCTTAAGCTTCAAAAGGCTCAATAGAAACATAAGATCTATTATCTCTTCTCTTTTGGAATTTTACCAAACCATCCACTTTTGCGTGTAAAGTATGATCTTTTCCCATGTATACGTTTTCACCTGGGTGATGTGTAGTACCTCTTTGACGGATGATAATGTTTCCTGCAATTGCAGCTTGTCCACCAAATATTTTTACTCCTAGACGTTTCGATTCTGATTCTCTACCATTCTTCGAACTACCTACTCCTTTTTTATGTGCCATGATATTATGGTTTTAAGTTATTATAGATTAAACAATGACGATTTATTTTTCTACGCCTCCGTCTAACTTATCTTGTAATTCTTTTAATTCATCCCACTTACCATCAACTGCTAATTGTGCTTGTTGTGGCCAAGTATCAGTTACGTGATTTCCACGAACTCCTGCAATAATCTCAGCAATTTTTGCTGGTTCAGATTTTGCTAAGTCAGCAAAAGAAACAACTCCTGCTGCAACTAAAGTTTCAGCAATTTTTGGTCCAATTCCTTCAATTTTCTTTAAATCATCTGCTTTAGGTGCTGCTTTTTTAGCTGAAGCCTTTTTTGGCGCTGCTTTTTTCTTAGCTCCACTTGCTGCGATTGATTCAATTTGGATTTCAGTTAAAGCTTGGCGGTGACCATTCTTTTTTCTGTATCCTTTTCTACGTTTCTTTTTGAAAACGATTACTTTATCACCTTGTAAGTGACCTAAGATTTTAGCCGTTACTTCGGCTCCTTCGATAGCTGGGGCGCCAACAGTTACAGTACCATCACTTTCTAAAAGAAGAACATTACTAAAAGAAACTTGCGCTCCTTCTTCTTCTTGTAAGCGGTGTACGTAAACCTTTTGGTCTTTCGCTACTTTAAATTGCTGCCCTGCTATTTCTACAATTGCATACATAAGTATTGTGTTTTATTCGCTTTATAATTAATTTACCTTTTAAATAAGGCGGGTGCAAATATAAAGCTTTTTTCTTACTGAACAAAACTATTTTAAAACAAAAAATACACTCATTTTCAGCTGATTAAAAGCTATTTACAAACCAAATTTTGCCAACACTTTATTTATAAATCAACTTAGCATTCCACACAAAAGCTAAATAATGTTATTTGGTTCTACAAAAAATTATTACTTTTCAAGAGTGTAACAATGTTAAAATAACGCGTCAAATACACAAATAACAATTATAAAACCATTTATGAAAATGAAAAAAATGTATTATCTAAGTTTCTTAGGTCTTCTATTTAGTGCTAGTTTATATGCGCAGCAAGTAGATTTCCAAGAATACGATTTAAGCAACGGAATGCATGTTGTATTGCATCAAGACAATTCGGCACCAATCGTAACAACATCAGTAATGTACCACGTTGGAGCCAAAGATGAAAACCCTGAAAGAACAGGATTTGCACACTTTTTTGAGCACCTTTTGTTTGAAGGCACAGAAAACATTGAAAGAGGAGAATGGTTTAAAATTGTTTCATCTAACGGTGGTACAAACAATGCAAACACAACGCAAGATAGAACTTACTACTACGAGGTTTTTCCTTCAAATAATTTAGAGTTAGGATTATGGATGGAATCTGAACGTTTACTGCACCCTGTAATTAATCAAATTGGTGTTGACACGCAAAATGAAGTAGTAAAAGAAGAAAAAAGATTACGTTATGACAATTCTCCTTACGGGCAATGGACGGGTGAAGTTTTTAAAAATTTATTTAAAGAACACCCATACAGATGGACAACTATTGGTTCTTTAGACCATTTAGATGCTGCTTCATTAGAAGAGTTTCAAGCATTTAACAAAAAGTTTTATGTACCAAACAATGCTGTATTAGTAGTTGCTGGAGATATTGAAATTGAAAAAACAAAAGAATTAATTGAAGCATACTTTGGAAGTATTCCTAGAGGTGAAGACATTGTTCGTGAAGCTATTGTTGAAAAGCCAATCACTTCAGAAATTGAAGTTACTTTTGAAGATCCAAATATTCAAATTCCTGCTGTATTTACAGTGTACAGAACACCTGCAATGACCACTAGAGATACTAGAGTTTTAGATATGATTTCATCTATTTTAAGTGATGGAAAAAGTTCAAGACTGTATAAAAAACTAGTTGATGATGAGAAAAAAGCAATGCAAGTTGCTGCTTTTAATTATTCATTAGAAGATTATGGTGCGTATATTGTTTTAGCACTACCTTTAGGTGACAATACTTTAGATGACTTGGTTGATGAAATGAATGAAGAAATTGTAAAACTTCAAACTGAGTTAATTTCAGAAAAAGAACTTCAAAAACTTAGAAACAAGTTTGAAAACCAATTTGTAAATGCAAATGCAAGCGTTGAAGGAATTGCCAATTCTTTAGCTAGATATTATATGCTTTATGATGATATTAACTTGATTAATACTGAAATTGAAATATATGAATCAATTACAAAAGAAGAAATTAGAGACGTTGCAAAAAAATATCTAAATACAAATCAACGATTGGTATTAGATTATTTACCTAAACTAGAAAAAGAACAAAACTAAAAATAATATGAAAACAAAATTTATATATATCATAGCGCTATTTTTTCTGGCAACTTCAGTTTCAGCACAAATAGACAGATCTGTTCAACCAAAACCAGGACCTGCTCCTAAAGTAAATTTAGGAAAACCACAAACCTTTGAACTAAAAAACGGTTTAAAAGTATTGGTTGTTGAAAATCATAAATTACCACGCGTATCCGCAACTTTAACTATTGACAATGCACCAATTTTTGAAGGAGAAAAAGCAGGTGTTTCAAGCTTAACAGCAAGTCTTTTAGGCTCAGGATCTAAAAACATTGCTAAAGATGATTTTAATGAAGAAGTTGATTATTTAGGTGCCAGAATTTCTTTTGGAAGCCAAAGTGCCCGAATGAGTTCATTATCAAAATACTTCCCTAGAGTTTTAGAATTAATGGCTGATGCTGCGCAACACCCAATTTTTTCGCAAGAAGATTTTGACAAAGAAGTTAACATTTTAAAAGACGGAATTAAATCTGGAGAAAAAAGTGTTGCATCTATTTCAAGTAGAATTCAAAATTTATTGGCTTACGGAAAAAATCACCCTTACGGAGAATATACAAGTATTGCAACAGTTGAAAACGTAACTTTAGCTGACGTTGAAAACTTTTACAATACCTATTTTAAACCAAACAATGCCTATTTAATTGTTGTTGGAGATGTAAACTTTAAAGAGGTTAAAAAATTAATAACCAAAAATTTTAGTAAATGGGAAAAAGGAACATTGCCATCTTATGAAATTCCGGCAGTTTCAAATGTTGCTGCTACTGAAATTGATTTTGTAAATATGCCAAACGCAGTACAATCAGACGTTACTGTTTTAAGCACTGTTGAATTTAAAATGACCGACCCAGATTATTATGCTGTGCTATTAGCCAATCAAATTTTTGGAGGTGACTTCAACAGCTATTTAAATATGAATTTAAGAGAAGCACACGGGTACACTTATGGCGCAAGATCAGGTATTAGAACTGATAAAAACACAGCAGCTCTTTTTTCTGCAGGAGCACAAGTTAGGAATGCAGTTACAGATAGTACTGTAGTTGAAACTATGAAAGAACTAACTAAAATTAGATCTACAAAAGTAACTGCTGAAGAATTAGCAATTGTAAAAGCAACCTATGTTGGAAGCTTTGTAAGAAATGTTGAAAAACCAGAAACAATTGCAAGATATTCTCTAAATGTTGAAACCAATAATTTACCAGAAAACTTTTATGAAACATATTTAGATAAAATTAATGCTGTAACGGTTGAAGATATTCAGCGTGTGGCTCAAAAATATTTTAGCGCAGATAATGCACGTATTGTAATTGTTGGAAAAGCGTTAGATGTTTTACCTAATTTAGAAAAAACTGGATATACAATCAATTATTTTGACAAAGAAGGAAATCCAACTTCTAAACCAGAACTAACAAAACCAATTCCAGCAGGAGTTACAAAAGCTACTGTAATTGATAATTATTTCAACGCAATTGGCGGAGCAGATAAAATTAAAGCTATAGAAAGTACTTTAGTTTCTTATGAAGCTTCAGCAATGGGAAGCACTATTTTATCAACTGAAAAAAGAACCGCTTCAAAATATGCAAATGAAATGAGTATGGGTGGAAATGTTTTGGCTAAAATTATTATGACCAAAGATGCTGTTACTATGAACAAACAACCTTTACCAGCAGCAATGGCAAACGAAATGAACTACACTTTAGGAACTTTCACTGAAATGGGCGTACTTACAAATGAAAACTCAATTCTTACTGGAATTGAAAATGTTGACGGTAAAGATATGTATGTAATTGCAACCAAAGGTGAAATAATATCTTCAACTATTTTCTTTGATGTAGAAACAGGTTTAAAAGTTAAAGAAACCCAAGTAACAGCAATGCAAGGACAAACACAAACTCAAGAGTCTAATTATAGCGACTACAAAGAGTTTAATGGTGTATTATTTCCAACAACTAAATCAGGTAATTTAGGTCCGCAAGTAGTGACTTTTAAATTAATTGATGCTAAAGTAAATGAAGGTGTTACAGCAAGTGATTTTGAATAATATTTTTTCAACATAAATACAAAACGACTCAAGAAATTGGGTCGTTTTTTATTTGGCTTTATTTACAATATAAACACCCAACAATATTATAAATGCAGCAACAAACTGTATAAATGATATAGTTTCACCATCTAAAATACCCCAAGTAATAGCAACTATTGGAATGATATATGTAACTGATGAAGAAAATATTGCTGATGATATTTGAATTAATCTATTGAACATTAACTTTGCCAAACCAGTACCTAAAACAGCCAATATTGTTAAGTAAAAAAGTCCTTTTAAACTACTTTCATTCAATTCAAATGTGGTAAAAAAACCTGTAAAAGCTAATAAAAGAATACTTGGAACTATTAAAATTACAAAATTAGCTACGGTAATACTAAGCGCATCCAAATCATACAAATACTTTTTCAAAATATTAATATTTAACGCATAGCAAATAGAAGCAACCAAAATAAAACTAGAGTAAAAATAATTTTGGTTTGGGTTTAATTCAGCACCTTTTAAAATAAGTATCAACGTACCAACCAACCCAATTAACACCCCCAAAAGCTGTTTTCTTCTAAAAGCAAATCCAAACACTAAAGAACCAAAAATTAATGTATTTAAAGGAGTTAATGAATTTAAAATAGATACCACAGCACTATCCATTTTTTCAACAGTATATGACATTAAAAATGCCGGAAAAAAGGAACCTATAAAACCATTTAAAGTTAAATAGTACCAATGCTTTTGTTGAATTTTAAAAAGTCGCCTAAAGCCAATAATCAATAAAAAAATTGCGGTAATTAAAACCCTTAAAGCTCCAACTTGCATTGCCGTTAAACCAACCAAAGCATATTTCATTAAAATAAATGAACTTCCCCAAATTAATGAAAGTAAACCCAAATAAACCCAACGTAGCTGTTTGTGTTGCATATTTTAAATAAAATGCAAAAGTCGCATAAAATTTTAGATATACTTAATTAGTTTAAAAATTAATTCTACATTCAAACTATATTAAAACCCAACTCTATTCCATTGAAAATTCTATTCAAATTAAAAAATGTAACAAATAAGTCATTCAATAAAAATAATAGTTGCTAAATTCGCTTACAAAACATAACTACAAATCATTATGAAAAAAATTATAACACTTTTATTTGCTGTCTTCATTTTTGTTTCATGCCAAGAAACTAAAAAAGAAACTCCTGTAGAAAAACAAGAAGTTAACACCGAACAAGTTACTGCAGATTATAAAAGTATTGAAGTAGAAATAGAAGGTATGACTTGTGAAATTGGATGCGCAAGAACAATTCAATCAAAACTATCAAAATTTGACGGCGTTACCTATGCAAAAGTAGACTTTGAATCTAAAAAAGGGCAATTCACCTATGACGCGAATAAAGTTAGCAAAAGTGATATTATCAAAAAAATTGATGGAATTGCCGGCGGCGATGTTTATTCTGTAACAAAAACAAACGATTTACCAAAAATTATTAATTAAATTTATTTATTTAATTTTATTCTTAACAAAAGTTATCGTTTCTTTGTGTTTAATTAAAATCAATCTACAAAAAATGAAAACAATTAAATTTTTTATCGCAATCGCATTGGTAAGTGTTATTGCTGTTTCTTGTAAAGAAACAAAAAAGGAAGACGTAATGGATGCAGTAAAAACTGAAGTTGAAGCTGCAAAAGAAGGTGTTGAAGCTGCTGCTGGTGACGCAACTGACGCTGTAACTGAAGCTGCTGGTGAGGCAACTGACGCTGTAACTGAGGCTGCTGGTGAAGCAACTGATGCTGTAACTGAAGCTGCTAGTGATGCAACTGACGCTGTAACTGAAGCTGCAGATAGCATTGTAAAAACTGTTAAAACCGAAACAAAAAAAGGTACTGATGCAGTAAAAGACTTGACAAAACAATAATCTTCAAGTAATATATTAAAAACTCCGATGAAAAATCATCGGAGTTTTTTTATGCCTTTTTTCGAAGTTTATAATTTAAAAACAGTAAGCTTATAAAAAATAACAAACCTACCAATTGGTGACTTACACCATAAAACAAAGGTATTTTTCCTTCCACATTCAAAACAGTTAGAACACCTAACAACACCTGTAACAACATTAATACTAATGTTAAACTCAACCATCTTTTTGAAAATAAATCAACCTTATTTTTCAATTTCACAAACATAAACAACACCAATACCAACAACAAATAAGCCAACATTCTATGCGTAAACTGAATTAATGCTGGTGCAAATAAATACGAGTCATAATTGATCATATTTCCCCAATTCCAATGAGAACTATCTTGTAAAACACCAGGCACAAATTCACCATTCATACTTGGCCAAGAAGGATAATACAAACCTGCTTTCATTCCTGCCATTAAACCAGCAAATATCATTTGAACTAAGGTTACACCAATAATAACTGGCACTATTTTTTTTGAAGCTATTTTTTTTGAAGTTCCAAAATTATACGCATCAGCCACAGTTTTTGTCATTGCCCAAATCACTAAAATGGCAAGCATAAAATGAATGGTTAATTTATATGCATTTACCCAAGGCCTGTTTACCAAACCACTTTGCACCATTATCCAACCAGCAGAAGCGGTTAACACAGTTAAAAACACCACCAAAGCCAATTGTTTTATCAAATAAAAATTGATGCTTTTTTTTATAACAAAAAACACAAAAGGAATTAAAAATATAAAGCCTAAAGTACGCACCCAAAGTCTGTGAAAATATTCCCAGAAATAGATAAATTTAAAATCGTGTAATGATATGGTAGAATTAATTTTATGAAATTGAGGTGTTTCTTTATACAAATCAAAAGCAGCGATCCACTCTTGTGCATTTAATGGCGGAATTACACCAGTTACAATATCCCAACGAGTAATTGAAAGCCCTGATCCTGTTAAACGTGTAATACCTCCTAAAACAACTTGACCAATTAACATTACTAAACCTGTTAAAAGCCAAAATCGTATGGTTTTATTGTATTTAAATTTAAGTGCAGTTTTCATTTATTTCCAAGCTAAAGTTTCCACTAATTTCACCATGTCTTTTTCAATATACTTAATAGCTGGTACTATTGAATCGTAATTTGGCTTTGCATAAAAATACAAGGCTCCTGAAAGTACATGATTTAAACTATCTGTAGCTCTAAATTGAACATTTGTAGCTACGTTTCCTTCAATATTATACAACTTTGCATATACTTTTTTATCAACATCATCATAAGGAATATCACTAATAACATCTGCTTTTATAGTATGTTCAAATGTTAATTTTTCAACTTCCTTTAAAATAGCATTTAAATTACCATCAACTTCTCTATACGTAATATGTATGGTAGCCTTTAAATTAGGGTATTCAATTTTTGCCCAACAATTATTTTTAATAGCAACATTAGCATAAGTTGATGCTTCAAAAGTATAAGGACAATTAGAGCTTATCTTTTGATATTTTGCTGAAGGATATTGCAATTTTAAATACGATTTAGGTTTTGGAAGCGTTTCTTCTCCACAAGAAAAACACAGTATAGCAATAATAAAAATAAGTGTGATTTTTTTCATAGCAGCATTAATTAGGAAGCGTCACTTTTATTTTTTTTATTCTTTTTTTCTCCATTGCTTCAATTTTAAACGCGTAATTTTTAAATGGAATTACTTGATTTTTTTTAGGAAATTTTCCATAAATCTCTAAAACAAACCCTGCAACGGTCTCAGACTCACCTTTATTATCATCAAACAACTCTGTATCGTCTAAATCTAAAATTTTATAAAAATCTTTTAAATTGGTTTTTCCTTCAAATAAATAATTATGAGCATCAATTTTTGTGTAAAACAAATCATCATCGTCAAACTCATCACTAATATCACCAACAATTTCTTCAATAACATCTTCTAAAGTTACAATTCCGTTGGTACCACCATATTCATCAACAACAACTGCCAAATGATTTTTCATTTCCTGAAACTCCTTTAACAAATCATCTAGTTTTTTATTTTCAGGTACAAAATAAGGTTCTCTTATTATTTTTTGCCACTCAAAAGATTTCTTATTTAAATGAGGCAACAAATCCTTGGCGTATAAAACACCAACAATCTCGTCAATATTTTCTTTATAAACCGGGTTTCTTGAAAATCCGTTTTTAACAATTTTTGAAATTACATCTTCATACGATTCTTCATTTGAAAGTGCAAAAATGTCTATTCTTGGAGTCATAATTTGACTTGTTTCGGTATTTCCAAAACTAACAATACCTTCTAATATTTTTTGCTCTTCTTTTGTGGTAGCCTCATTAGATGTTAATTCTAATGCTTGCGATAATTTTTCTACAGAAAGGTTTGATTGTTTTTTGGCCAATTTATTCTCAATTACATTGGTTAAATTCATTAAAGGCAAACTTAAAACCGACAAAAGAGAGTTTAAAATTTTAAGCGGAATTGCCATAAATGCCGCAAATTTTAAAGCGTTTCTTGATGCATAAACTTTTGGTAAAACCTCACCAAACAACAAAATTAGAAATGTTACTAAAACTACTTCAATTAAAAATTTTAAAACTTCAGAAGTAATTCTATCAAAAATAGCTTCACCAATAAAAGCAAAAATTAGTACTATTAAAATATTAATAAAGTTGTTAGAAATTAAAATTGTAGCTAACAATTTTTGTGGATTTTCTAATAAAGAAACCACTGTTTTTTGCTGTGATGATTTAGACTCTTCAGCAACATCTAATTCAACTTTTGATAATGAGAAAAAAGCAACTTCAGCACCTGAAATAAGAGCCGACAATAGCAATAGTAAAAATAAAATTCCTACACTTAAAAACAGCCAAATATTAATTGCTTTGGCTAAAAATATAAATAAAAACGTGGGTTCAGGATCCAATTACTTCTAATTTAATTAAACTTAAAATGGTAAATCATTCTCTTCAACTTTTGGAATTGAAGTTTTGGTAGGCTCAGGAGTTGTAGGTTTTGGCGCATTTAAATCTTTTTTAGTAGTTAAAAACGTCATTTCTGTTACTTGAATTTCAGAAGTATATCTTTTAGAGCCATCGTCTCCATCCCATTGGCGTGTTTTAATACGGCCTTCGCAATAAATTTTATCTCCTTTACTCAAATATTTCTCACAAATTTCAGCTAATTTATTTCTTACAACCAAGTTATGCCACTCTGTTGTAGTTACTTTTTCTCCTGTTTGTTTATTGGTATATGTTTCATTTGTTGCCAATGGAAAACGCCCAATAGCATTTCCACCCTCAAAATAATGCATTTTAACTTCATCACCTAAGTGCCCAATAAGAATAACTTTATTAACTGTACCTGCCATTTTTCAATAGATTTATAATCAAAAGTACTAAAAAAATTAGTTGCTTCTATATTGCTTTAAAAAATTATTAACCAAGGTAGAAACAGGAAAATCTTGAACCGAATTCCAATCAATATTAAATTGATTAGAATTTTCAGTTTTTACAATCCAAAAATTGGTGTAAATATGCTGATGTGATAACTTATGCACCATAACCTTTGTATTAAACAACTGTACCGAAACATTTAAAGAATGAAATAACTTTTTAAAATTTTGGTGCGCAACCAATTCAGTTTCATCAATTATAGAAGAGGTTTCAATTAATGGAAATTCATATAAATTTAACCAAATGCCTTTTTCACGTTTTACCAGTTTTGTTGTATCATTTGCGGTATGAACAACCAAATAATTAAAATACCTATTTCTAATTTTTATTTTTTTCTCTTTAAAAGGTAATTCTTTCACCTTATTAGTAGCAAGAGAAGCGCAACTTGAATTCAACGGACATATTTCACAATCAGGATTTTGAGGTTTACACATACGCGCACCAAATTCCATAACCGCTTGGTTATGCGTTCCTGGTATTTTAACATCAATTAATTCTTGGGCTAATTGTTTAAACTGTTTAATACCTTTGGTACTATTAATTGCACTCTCTATTCCAAAATAACGAGCCAACACTCTATAAACATTTCCATCAACAACGGCTGTTGGTTCATTAAAACAAATTGAAGCAACTGCAGAAGCTGTGTAATCACCAACTCCTTTTAATTTAAGTATACTATTATATGTAGTAGGAAATTTACCTTCTAAGGTTGTTACAATATATTTTGCTGAAAAATGAAGATTTCTAGCTCTTGAGTAATAACCCAATCCTTGCCAAAGTTTTAATACCTGTTCTTCACTAGCCGAAGCCAACTCAAAAACAGTAGGAAAATGTTCAACAAACTTAAAATAATACGCCATTCCTTGATCAACTCGGGTTTGTTGTAAAATAATTTCAGAGAGCCATATGTAATAAGGATTGCTAGTTTGCCTCCAAGGCAAATCTCTCTTATTTTGTAAATACCACTGTACTAATGTGTTAGAAAATTTCATTACTGTTTCATTAAAATGCAATGATACATTATTTAAACGATTAAATTTTAGTTAATTAACGTTTTGAAATTGATTATTATATACTATATTTGCCGTCTTAAAAATATTATAACAACAATAACACGAATAGAAATGACGAAGGCAGAAATCGTATCAAGTATTTCAGATAAATCTGGGATTGAAAAAGCAGATGTTTTAGCAACTGTTGAAGCTTTTATGGAAGAAGTGAAAACATCACTTGAACAAGGTGATAATGTATACTTAAGAGGTTTTGGAAGTTTTATTATAAAAACAAGAGCGGAAAAAACAGGAAGAAACATTTCAAAAAATACAACAATTAAAATTCCTGCACACAATATTCCTTCATTTAAACCTGCAAAAGTATTTGTAGAAGGAGTAAAAACAAAAGTGTCAGTAAAATAATTAGGTTCAAAAGAATTATTAACAAAAACAACATTTTATTATGCCAAGCGGTAAAAAAAGAAAAAGAGCTAAAATCTCTACTCACAAACGTAAAAAAAGAGCAAGAGCAAATAGACACAAAAAGAAAAAGTAAGCTTAGCTTACTTTTTCTTTAACTTTTAATTAAGTTCATTGAAATAGATATTTGCATACTGCAAATATTGTTGGGTAAATCCTGTAAATTTATTAATAGTTCAAGTAATTTTTACTTGAACATAAAACAATACAGAGTGAAAACAGAATTAATTATAAGATCGAACTCCTCTGGTATTGATTTTGCCTTATTAAAAGACGGTAAACTAACAGCACTTAATAATGAATCAAACGGAAACAAGTTTTCTGTGGGAGATGTTTTTCTTGCAAAAATAGGAAAAGTACTTTCAGGCTTAAATGCCTCATTTGTAAACGTAGGCTATCCTAAAGATGGTTTTTTACATTATCATGATTTAGGAGCACAGTTAAACTCTTTAAATAATTTTATTAAAGGAATAAGTACAGGTAAAATTAAAGATTACACTTTAAAAAATTTTAAACTTGAAAATGACATTGACAAAAACGGAAGTATTGTTGATGTTTTAAAAACAGGTCAAAATTCGTTAGTACAAATTGTAAAAGAACCAATATCTACCAAAGGACCTCGTATGAGTTCTGAAATTTCAATTGCAGGTAGATATTTAGTTTTAGTTCCATTTTCAAATAGAGTATCCGTTTCTCAAAAAATTAACGACTCAAACGAAAAAGAACGTTTAAAAAGACTCGTAAAAAGTATTAAACCTAAAGGTTTTGGAGTTATTATTAGAACTGTTGCCGAAGGTAAAAAAGTAGCAGAACTTGATAAAGATTTACAAAACTCTTTAGAAAGATGGGTGTTAATGTGTAAAAAGATAAAAGATCTTAAAACACAAAAAACACCAATAAAAGTATTAAGTGAATTAAACAGAGCCTCTTCAATTTTAAGAGATTTGTTTAATGATTCTTTTACAAGTATTGTTACAAACGACGAAATACTGTTTTTAGAAATTAAAGAGTATTTACAAGAAATTGCACCAGACAAAGAGTCTATTGTAAAATTATACAAATCTAAAGTTCCTATGTTCGAAAAATTTGGAATTGAACGCCAATTAAAAACATCATTTGGCCGCACAGTTTCAATGAGTAAAGGCGCTTATTTGGTAATTGAGCATACAGAAGCACTGCATGTAATTGATGTAAATAGTGGTAACCGTTCAAATAAGGCATCGTCTCAAGCCGATACTGCCCTAGAGGTTAATTTAATTGCGGCAACAGAAATAGCCAGACAATTACAACTACGTGATATGGGAGGTATTATTGTTGTAGATTTTATTGATATGCACACAGCAGAACATAGACAAAAACTCTATGATCATATGAAAGCTGAAATGGCATATGATAGAACAAAACATAAAATACTGCCACCAAGCAAATTTGGTCTTGTACAAATTACAAGACAACGCGTAAGACCTGAATTAGTTATAAAAACACAAGAACCTAATCCAAGTGGAGCAGGTGAAGTAGAAGCTCCAATTGTTTTAATTGACAAAATTGAAGCTGAATTAGACAAACTTATTATTTTAAAAGAGCATAAAAAGATTGTTTTAAATACACATCCTTTTATTGCTGCTTATTTAAAAAAAGGTATTCCATCTATTCAACAAAGATGGTTTGCTAAATACAAAAAGTGGATTAAAATTTTACCAAGAGATGCTTATCAATATTTAAGATTTGACTTTACCGATAAAAACGGAAAGTTACTTAAATAGGCATTACACAATATCATAAAAAGTCCTGCATACATTGCAGGGCTTTTTTTTAAAACCAAAACCCAACATTAAAATACCAATAATTCTCTTTATGATCTGGAGACCAAGCATAATTAACTTCAATTGGTCCTATAAAAGTTTCTATACCATAACCAGCCATATATCCAGATTTGGTATCCTCAAATAATTTCCCATCCTTAAATATATCATCACTTACCCTCGCATAGTTTGCTGTTAAAGAAATATAATTTTTCTTTACAAACTCATATCGCGCCGTTAATCCTGATAATAAAAATCCATTTCCTTCAAGTTCAGCAAAATCATACCCATAAAATGGTATAAAATTGTTTATGAAATTTTTACCGTAACCTCCTACATTATAATCTAAGGTTCTGTTTTCATTTTCACCTACAGTAATTCCGGCTTTAGAGAACAATTGAAAAGTTAAACTATCAAAAGTTGTTAAGGCCATTCCAAAATCAGCTTTTAACTGAGAAAAAGGTTCAAACGTATTAAGATAATCTGATGATGATAAATAAAAACGTGCGCTAGCATCAAAAAACAATCCTTCTTTAGGGAAGTAAGCTTTATCATAAGTATCAATTTTTAAATACCCAAACAAATTAAAATAATTAGATTTATCAAAATAAATTTTACCCTCATCGTTAGCTGTAATTTTACCACCATCTAACTCTGAAGTAGTCTCAGAAGAAGCAATAATTCTTTTAAACTCTGCTCCACCACCAAGTGCAAATTTTCTTCCAAAAACAGTTTGAACGTAAACTTGATTGGTAAAATCTTCATAATCAATACTTAATTTATTAATTAAAGAATCTTCGTATCTAATATCTTCATTAAAGTTATTGTATCTAAAACGCATTCCAAAACTCCAATAAAAACCATTATCAATAAAATAATTAATGTTGTATCGCACATTATCGCCTAAAATAAGATCTCCAGAAAAAATATCATTTTTCACCAATAAATGTTTCGCTGTAAAATTTACCAACACACCCGTTTTATATAAATTATCGTAGTGAATTCCGAATTTCACAGTATTTTCACCTTCTGTCTCTTTCACTTTAAACTTTACTGCACTTCCATTTTCAATTTCATCAATTTTATACTGAATCAATTCAAAATTTCCTGTAGATGACAAATTTTCAATACTTTCAATTAAACTTTTATAGTTTGTAGAATCTCTTTTTTTTAAATTTAACTTTCCTAAAATATAAGCCCTAGTATAATCTTCATTTCCTGAGATTTGTATTTCTGAAATATGGAACTTTTTAAAAATATCTTTTTTAATAGTGTGTGGCTTACTTTTAACTTGCTGCTGTGCAATTTCACGAAATTTATTCATATTTTGTTGCCCAGCAATTTCACCAATCTTCATAATTTCTTCCATTTTATCAAATGAAACTACATTGTAGTTTTCAAGATTTGGCTTTACTAAAACATCAACTGTTTTGTACTTTTCATTTAAGGTATTATACATTTGAAAACCTACAATTTGGTTCAATATTTTTAATGCAGAATTTAATTGCTCTTTGTCATTTAAACCATTTTGAATATCAACACCAATTATAACATCAGCTCCCATTGCTTTTACCTCATCAACAGGAAAATTATTAACAACACCACCGTCTGTATACAATTCGCCATCAATTTCAACAGGAGCTAAAAGTGTAGGAAAAGAACCGCTTGCCATCATTGCAATAGGCAAAAAACCTTTATTTAAAACTTCTTGTGTTCCTGTTTCTAAATTAGTTGCCATACATAAAAATGGAATTGGAAGTTTCGTGAAATCGTTAATATTACTTACGTGTTGCGTTAAAGTTGTAAATAAATTAAGTACATTTTGACCTTCAGTTACTGCCATTGGAATTCCAACGCTTCGTTTTCTAATTGGTAAAGAAATGGCATATTTTTCTCCTTCTTCTTTTTCATAAAAAGGTTTTGATTTTCTAGGAAAATCATTAGACAAAATAGTTTCGTAATTTATAGATTTCATTATTGAATCTAATTCAGAAGCCGAATAACCTGAAGCATACAAACCACCAATAATTGCGCCCATGCTTGTACCTCCAATATAATCTACACGCACACCTGCATCTTCAATAGCTTTTAAAACAGCAATATGAGCAAAACCTTTTGCGCCTCCACCACTTAACACCACACCAACTTTTAAATCTTTCTTTTCAGCTGGTTGTTGCGAAAAAGAAAAACTTACAAAAAGTAAAAAAAATATGTAAATTAATTTTTTCATTTCTTTTTATTCTTCTGAAAATGGTCAAATACTTTTGTAGCTCTTGATTTTCCAACTACTTTCTCTAAATCTATTAACGAAGCTTCAGATACTCTTTTAGCCGATTTAAAATGTGATAATAAAGATACTACAGTTTGTTTACCAATCCCAGAAATTTGCTCTAATTGGTTGTTTAAAGCACTTTTACTACGTTTATTACGGTGATGCGTTATTCCAAAACGGTGCGCTTCATTTCTTAAATGCTGAATTATTTTTAAACTTTCAGACTTTTTATCTAAATACAACGGTACAGGATCATCTGGATAATATATTTCTTCCAAACGTTTTGCAATTCCAATTATTGCTATTTTATTTCTTAAACCTAAAACATCCAAACTTTTTAATGCAGATGATAATTGCCCTTTTCCTCCATCAATTACAATTAACTGAGGTAATTGTTCACCTTCATCTTGTAAGCGCTTATAACGCCTAAAAACAACTTCTTCCATAGATGCAAAATCATCTGGACCTTCAACTGTTTTTATATTAAAATTTCGATATTCTTTTTTGCTAGGTTTTCCATTTCTAAACACTACACAAGCTGCCACAGGATGTGTACCTTGAATGTTTGAATTGTCAAAACACTCAATATGTCGTGGTTGTTTTCCCAATCGTAAATCCTTTTGCATTTGTTCCATAATTCGGTTTACATGCCTTTCAGGATCTACAATTTTAATTTGTTTTAATTTATCTTGTCTAAAGTATTTTGCATTTCGAATACTCAACTCAACTATGCGCAATTTATCTCCTAATTTTGGAACAGTTACTTTTATATTTTCACCTAAATCTACTGTAAAAGGCACATAAATTTCTTTGGATTGCGAATTGAATCGTTGTCTAATTTCAATAATTGAAAGCTCTAATAATTGTTTGTCACTTTCATCTAATTTCTTTTTAATTTCAGAAGTATGTGATTGAATAATTGAACCATTTGAAATTTTAAAGAAATTTACATAGCTGTAACTTTCATCTGAAACAATTGAAAATACATCAACATTTGTTATAGACGGATTTACCACAGTTGATTTGGCCTGATAATTAGCTAATAAATCTATCTTTTCTTTAATTTTTTGTGCTTCCTCAAATTCTAATTCTTCGGCAAATCGCATCATTAATTCTTGAAAAGAAACAATAGCATCTTTAAAATTTCCTTTTACAATATTTCTAATTGCAGTAATATCACGGTTGTAATCATCTTCAGTTTGCAAGCCTTCACAAGGCCCTTTACAGTTTCCAATATGATAATCTAAACAAACTCCATATTTTCCGTTTGCAACATTTTTTTCACTTAAATCATAATTACATGAACGCAACAAATACAACTCTTTAATTAAATCTAACAAAGCTCTTGCCGTACGAACGGAAGTATACGGGCCGTAATATTCTGAGCCGTCTTTAATTACATTTCTAGTTAAAAACAAACGCGGAAAACGCTCTTTTTTAATACAAATCCAAGGATACGTTTTATCATCTTTTAGCATTACATTGTAACGCGGCTGATATTTTTTAATCAAATTATTTTCCAACAGCAACGCATCGGTTTCTGTATTTACAACAATGTGTTTTATGTTGGCAATTTTTTTAACCAGTACACGTGTTTTACCATCATCATGGTTTTTATTAAAATACGAAGCGACTCTTTTTTTTAAATTTTTCGCTTTTCCTACGTAAATAATTACCTCATCTTTATCAAAATATTGATAAACACCTGGCTGATTTGGGAGTGATTTTATTTGAACTTCTAATTCCAACGGCTGCAATTTGTTTAAAAAATAAAATTAATCTTTTTTTATGGAACTCAACACAAAAGAAATGAGTCGTTTTTAAACAGTTTGACCAACATATTTTGCGTACTTTTGCGAAAAGCATAAAAAACATACTTTTTTAAATGCTTATTTTACATATAATTTAAAATAATACACATGAAATATTGGAAAAAACTATCGAAGCCACAATTGATCCAAAAAATCGATCAAGCTTTAGCTTCAACAGTAAATTTTGAAAGTAGCAAATACTTGGGTTATCCTGTTTCACATTTAGATGAAAATGTATTTAACACAAGCGGAACATCGCTAGACAATGCACCTATTTTAAAATCATTTATTGCAAATCCAAATAATATTGGCTGCCATACTTTAGGAAAAAGTGAAGAGGCATTTAAAGGTTCACAAGAGTTAGAAAAAGAAGTAATTCGCGTATTAGCTGTTGATATTTTTAAAGCAAAAGAAAACCAATACGACGGTTATATTGCTACTGGTGGAACCGAAGCAAACATTCAAGCATTATGGATTTATAGAAACTTATTCAAAAAAGAATACAACGCATCTTTAGATGAGATGGTAATTTTATCTTCAGAAGACACACACTACTCTGTACACAAAGGATCTAATTTATTAAGTGTAGAAAATGTTTCAATTCCGGTTGATTTTAATTCAAGAGAAATAATTGTTGAAGAGTTAGATGCTATTGTTAAAAAATTAGTTGCTGAAGGCAAAAAATACTTTATGGTAATTTCAAACATGGCTACAACTATGTTTGGTTCTGTTGATAATCCAGACGTTTATGCTGAAATTCTTAAAAAACACCAAGTAGTTTTTAAAATTCATGTAGACGGCGCTTTTGGCGGGTTTATTTACCCAATTACAAACAAAAAATCTACAATTAATTTTGAAAATGAAAATGTAACTTCAATTACTATTGATGCACATAAAATGTTACAAGCACCTTACGGAACTGGTGTCTTTTTATGCCGAAAAGGATATATTGAAAACGCATTAACTAAAGAAGCTCAATATGTTGACGGAATGGATTTAACACTTTCAGGAAGTAGATCAGGCGCCAATGCCATTGCTGTCTGGATGATTTTATTTAGCTATGGTTATTACGGTTGGTTTGAAAAAATTAACACGCTTTTATTAAGAACCGAATGGTTTTGTGACCAACTAAATAACTTAAATATTGAGTATTTTAGAAATCCATTTATGAATATTGTAACGCTAAAATCAAGCTTTATTCCAGATGATCTAGCGCATAAATTTGGATTGGTACCTGATACACACAATGGCGAACACAGTTGGTTTAAAGTAATTATGATGGATCATGTTGAAATTGATGATTTATTAAAATTTGTCACCGAATTAGAAAACCTGAAATAATAAAAAAGCTCGAGAATAACTCGAGCTTTTTTATTTTAATTTCCAAACAAAAATGCCTTTATAGCATCCCAGTTTGCAAAAACTTCTCTTGACAGCAAAAACGAAAGCAAAAATACCATTGCTGCAATTATTAATTGTTTTTTATTAATTCCGTTTTCCATGTTGCGATTCTTAATTAAATAATTCCTGTAAATATAAGAACATAATATATTCCAACTAAAATAAATACCACACCAGCAATTGTACGCATCCATTTTTCAATGGTTTTTATTTTATTATAAAACAAGCCAATACTGCCAGTTGCAAATGCTAACAAATAAGTAAATAGCAAAACAGGCAAACCGGTTCCAATAGCAAATACAATAGGTAAATACAATCCTTCAACACTAGAAATTGTCATTGGTATTAACATTCCAAAGTACAAAGCACCACTGTAAGGGCAAAAAGCTAACGCAAATATTGCGCCTATTATAAAAGAACCTAAAACACCTTTATTAGCTATTTTTTGAGACAATTTTTCAGTAAAATTACTTTTCTCAATAAAATTTAGCTTAATAATATTCAACATAATTAAACCTACAACAATAAGTAACGGACCTAAATATTTTTCTCCGTTTTGCTGAAAAAAACGTGCTATGTGAAATTTACTAGCTCCAAAATATAAAATTAATCCAATTAAAGTATAGCTAAAAGCTCTTCCTAAGGAATACATAATTCCGCTTAAAAAAACCTTTTTTTTACTACTTATATTTTTAGCAATAAATGCTGTAGCTGTTATATTTGTAGCCAATGGGCACGGACTAATTGCCGTCATTAAACCCAAAATAAAAGCTGATAGAATTGGGATATTATAATTTTCTAAAAGCGCTTTTAAAAATTCCATTTAAATTTTAGCTAATTCAACTTCAAGTTTAGATTTTAACTCATTAGAAAACTCTTCTTGATTGTTTCCGCTCATAAAAGCAAATTCTGTTAAATCTATTTGAGTTTCTTTTCCATCAACTATCACGTTTAAAAACAAAGCTGTACCGGTTGCCTCAAACTTTTCGGCAATTTTTAAATTCATTTCCTCATCAACATTAATAGCTTGAAATGTAATTTTTTTAGCTGCAACTTCTGAGGAAA
The DNA here is from genome assembly GCF_042679665.1 of Lutibacter holmesii. Taxonomy (NCBI): domain Bacteria; kingdom Pseudomonadati; phylum Bacteroidota; class Flavobacteriia; order Flavobacteriales; family Flavobacteriaceae; genus Lutibacter; species Lutibacter holmesii. Next base: position 475,593 of record NZ_JBHTMV010000003.1, on the reverse strand, counting down.
AATAAGTATCTAATGTATATTTTGTATTTGCTTCAATAGCATTACAGGTCATACAACGATGTGTTGAATGAAAATCAATTACTTCAATTTGGTTGACTAATTTTTCAACTTCTATTTCATTTTTTTGAGTTTTCTCTTTGCAAGAAAATAGCACTCCAACTACTAAAACTATTAAACTTAACTTTTTCATTTATTATGAATTTAATTATTAAAATATGATATTAAAAAGGTATCCTGAAATTATGATACACACTGTTACTACTGAAAAGAAAATTGCAATTAACTTAAATGTCATTACTTTTTTTAACAACATAGCTTCTGGCAATGAAAGTCCAACAACTCCCATCATAAATGCAATTGCTGTTCCTAACGGAATTCCTTTTGAAACCAACACTTGTGCAATTGGTAATACTCCTGAAGCGTTTGAATACATTGGCACAGCTAACAAGGTTGCTATTGGCACTGCAAACCAATTATCGGCTCCCATATATTGCTCAAAAAAACCTTCTGGAATATAACCGTGCATTAAACCGCCAATTGCAATTCCAATTATTACGTACGGTAAAATTCCTTTTAAAATGGTTTTTGTTTCTTTCCAAATTGAAGGTAAACGATCTTTTAATGACGAATGTTCCAATTCAAATTTCTCCGTTTCTTTTTGGCTATTTTCTAAAACTTTTAGCACCCAAGGCGATAAATATTTCTCTAATTTTAATTGTTGAAGAATCATTCCTGAAATGGTTCCTAACAAAACACCACTTACCACATAAATTACAGTTGTTTTCAATCCAAAAAGACCAATAAATAAACCTATAGCAACTTCATTAACCAAAGGTGAAGTAATTAAAAAAGCAAATGTTACTCCTAATGGAATTCCTCCTTTTACAAAACCAATAAATAATGGTACTGATGAGCAAGAACAAAACGGAGTTACTGTTCCAAATAACGAAGCCATTAAGTATTCAAAACCATATAATTTTTTACGTGACAAATAGTTTCTTACCTTTTCTACAGGAAAGTAACTATTAACAATTCCCATAAAAAATATAACTACAAAAACTAATAGTAAAATTTTGATAGTATCGTAAATAAAAAAGTGCAAGGCCTCAGCCATATGACTTTCTTCTTCTAACTTTAAAATAGAAAACACAAACCACGTTGCTAAAGTATCAATCCAATCAAACATACTTATCTCTTCTTTTTTCCAATAAAACGAATTACAGAACCTTTTCCTTTATGATGAATTCCTTCATTTAAATCTACCATCTCTTCACTCAACTCAACAGTTTCTAAAACTGAAAAATCTTGTTGAATTTCATTTTTGGAGTATAACATTTCCATGTTTTTAGGCCCAAAAGATTGTTTATATTCTGTATTAATTTCAAATTGCTTTTTGCTAAAACCTTCTAAAATTAAAACTCCATCTTTCTTTAAATAGCTCGCTAATTTTTTATGATATTCTGATTTTACTTTGGGCGGAAAATGCGCATAAATTAAAGCAATAACATCAAATGAATTTTCTTTAAAATCCATTTCTAAAAACTCACCAACTTTATAATTAATAGTAACGTTATTTAATTTGGCCAATTTTTGAGCTTTAACCTTACCTTGCGAACTCATATCAAAACAAGTAACATCTAACCCCATTTTAGCTGCAAAAACGGCGTTTCTACCTTCTCCTTCTGCAGGTAATAAAATTGTTCCGCTTAACTGCTGCTCTTTTATTATTTTTTCAAAATATGCGTTTGGCTCAGTGCCATATGCAAAACCTGCCTCGCTATATCTTTCGTCCCAAAACTCTTTCATTGCAATTTAATTTAATAGTATTTTTTCTTCAGCCAAAGTGAAACATTAACCAAACCAATTAACACAGGAACCTCAACTAAAGGACCAATAACACCTGTAAATGCTTGTTGAGAATTAATTCCAAAAACTGCAATTGCCACTGCTATTGCCAATTCAAAATTGTTTCCTGTAGCTGTAAAAGCAACTGCTGCATTTCGCTTATAATCAATTCCCATAGTTTTTCCTGTGAAAAAACTAACAAAAAACATTAACACAAAATAAATAACCAAAGGCACCGCAATTTTAAATACATCAAAAGGGATTTCAACAATTAAATCTCCTTTTAAACTAAACATTAAAACAATAGTTGCTAACAAAGCAATAAGCGTAATTGGAGAAATAAACGGAATAAATTTACGATTGTACCAATCTTCACCTTTTAATTTGGTTAGGTATTTTCTACTTAAATACCCAGCAACTAATGGTATTCCCAAATAAATTAAAACACTCTCAGCAACTTCAAAAATGGTTACATTTACATCTAAACCTTCCATTCCAAAATATTGTGGCAATACTGTTATAAATAACCACGCATAAAAACTGTAAGTGAAAATTTGAAACACACTATTTAGCGCTATTAAGGTAGCTCCGTATTCACGGCTTGCACCTGCCAAATCATTCCAAACAATAACCATGGCTATGCAACGCGCTAAACCAATTAAAATTAAACCAGACATATAACCTGGTTCGTCTCTTAAAAAGATAATGGCCAAAGCAAACATTAAAACAGGACCAACAATCCAGTTTAAAAATAAAGACATAGACATTAATTTAGTGTCTTTAAACACTGTTGGAATTAAGCTATAATCAACTTTTGCTAACGGAGGATACATCATTAAAATTAAACCTATAGCCAACGGAATATTGGTAGTACCAACCGACAATGATTCTGTTATTGTAGAAACCTGTGGAAAGAAATAACCAATTGATACACCTAGTGCCATTGCTAAAAAAATCCATAAGGTTAAAAACCTATCTAAAAATTTCAATCGTTTTTTCATTACTTTTTAATTTGAGAAAATACATATAACATTTCTGAAGCTATTTGATTGCTTCGCTCTGTATATTTTTCAGCTTGTTGAGGTGTATTATCAAATGCTTTTGGATCTTCATAACGCACTGCAATTCTTTGTTCACATCCAAAAATAAAAGGACAATTTTCATCGGCGTGATCACAGGTCATTAAAGCAGCAAATTCACCTTTCGGATTAAAGTCATTATCATATGTTTTTGAAAAACCAATTAAAGGGTGTTCATTTTCAGCATATTTAATACTGTAAACTGGATTTTCTTCATTCGATAATTTTACTATTTGAAAACCTGCAGTTTCTAGTGTTTTTGCCGCCATTGGAAACATAGCAGTAGCTTCAGTACCACCAGAATAACAGTACACATTTTTAATACCATTAAAATACGCAGCTGTTTGTGCCCAAATTTGAGATAAATGGCTTCTACGTGAATTATGTGTACAAATAAAATTTAGATTCACATTTTTATTTGCTGAAACTTTAGCCTGAACATAATCAACAAAAGGTTGTAATGCTAACTTTCGGTCATTTGAAACTTCTAAATTTTTTAAAGAAGCTATTGTATTGTTTATTTCTTGAAATACCATTGTTTAAATTGGTTTTTATTTTAAAAAATTGTTGTTTTGAGTGAAACAATAATGGTTTAGCAACAACCAGATTCTTTATCATCAGTAGAACAACAAGAATCTTCTACATTTTCATCAGAGCAACATGCATTGTTGGCAAAGTTATCAACTAACAAAGCCTTCATTTCGTCTTTACTTGGCACTTTTCCTTTTATTACTACTTTTTCATCAATCACAATTGCTGGTGTACTCATAACATCGTACATCATAATATCCATGATTTCAGTAACTTTAATAATTTGAGCATCAATATTTAATTCGCTCACTACGTCTTCCACTACTTTTTCTGCACTTACACAACTTGGACAACCTGTTCCTAATACTTTAATTATTTTCATATTCTATAATTTTAAATGCTTATTTACACGAAATTTCGTTCATGTTTTTACTAAAAAACTCATTAAACAAAGCTTTTGCTTTCATCCAATTTTCTTGATTTATACAGTATTTAATTTTTGGAGGGTTCACTGTTCCTTGAATTAACCCTGCAGCTTTCAACTCCTTTAAATGTTGAGAAATTGTTGATTGTGCCAAAGGCAAAACATCTAACAAATCACCTGTATAACAACAACTTGCATTGTCTAAATGATTTAATATTTTAATACGTGTTGGATGCCCCAAAGCTTTAGCAAACTTTGCTATTTCTTCAGTTTCAACTTCATAAACGATATCTTCTTTTGTTCTTTTCATAAGTTCATCGCAAATATACGATTAATGTTTAATTGTAAAAAAAATATTAAACCTTTCTTCTTATCAGCAGTCAAAACAGCAACCTAAAATAAAATGATCAACTAAAAACAAACCATATGAAATTAAATAAATTTACCCTACTAGGATTGTTATGTGTATTCTTTATTTCTTGCGAAAACAGTAATAATGATAACGGATCTAATGAAGAACAAGAAATAATTGAATTACCAACTCCAAACAAACCTTACAGTATTGTTGATACAGGTGTAACAGACTATTATAGCAATGATGCTTTAATTTCAAAACCAAGCACAAGTAATTCATTTTATGGTCAAGATGCTTCTTATACTGGAAATCAACCGTCTTATACCAATAACAACAATGGTACTATAACCGACAATGTTACCGGGTTAATGTGGGAGCAAGATATGGGAGAAAAAATTTCTTTTACTGAAGCTTTTACAAAAGCTGCCAACTCAAATTTAGGAGGTTATACTGATTGGAGAGTTCCAACCTTAAAAGAATTGTATTCATTAATATTATTTACCGGAAATGTAAAAGGTGAAGTTGCCATTGATTTGTTTATAGATACCAATTATTTTTATCAAGAATTAGGAGATACTTCCATTGGAGATCGTGAAATAGATGCTCAAACTTGGTCTTCAACAGCATATGTGAGCACTACAATGAATTCAGATGAAACAATTTTTGGAGTGAATTTTATTGATGGCCGTATAAAAGGATATCCAAAGTACAAAGCTGGATCAACTACTGCAAATACCATGTATTTTAGAATGGTTAGAGGAAATACGACATACGGAACAAATAATTTTGTAGATAACGGAGATGGTACAATTAGCGATTTAGCAACTGGCCTAATGTGGCAAAAAGCTGATGACGGAATTTCAAGAGATTGGGAAGCATCTTTGCTTTATGCTGAAGATCTCACCCTAGCAAACAAATCTGACTGGCGTTTGCCAAACGCAAAAGAACTACAAAGTATTGTAGATTATACCAGATCCCCAAAAACAACAAATTCACCAGCAATAGACCCGCTATTTGAGTGTACTGAAATTACAGATCCAGAAGGAAATACAGGAAATTATCCATTTTACTGGACCGGAACTAGCCATTTAGATGGTGCAAATCCATATGCAACAGGTGTTTACATTGCCTTTGGTGAAGGACAAGGAATAATGAACGGCGTATTAATGGATGTTCATGGTGCTGGTTGCCAACGTAGTGATCCTAAAAGTGGAGACAAAGAAGATTACCCACAATATTTTGGTCCGCAAGGTGATGTTAGGTATGTATATAATTACGTTCGCTGTGTTAGAAACATTGAATAGAAACCTTCAATTACTATGCGTTATATTAAAAAAGTAGCCTTATTTATTACATTAACTATTCTGGTTTCTTGTTCAGACAACACTAATGACTTTATTGAGCTTGACACAGTTATAACAACCTCACAACCAAATATCTTATTGGTAATTGCTGATGATATGGGTTTAGATGCCTCTCCGGGCTATTCCATTGGAACAACAAAACCAGTAATGCCAAATCTTCAAACTTTAATAAATACAGGCATTACTTATAACAATGTTTGGGCTAACCCAACATGTTCACCAACAAGAGCCACCATTTTAACAGGTAAATACGGTATTAATAATGGTGTTTTGATTGTTAATAACACGTTAAGCACTACAGAAACATCACTTCAAACCTATATAGACACCAATTTAAATGGCACCTATGCTTCTGCCGTAATTGGTAAATGGCATTTGTCAAACAATAAAAATCACCCTGAAAATATGGGCGTTAAATATTATGCAGGAACATTAAATGGCGCAATAAGTGATTATTGGAACTGGAAATTTACAGAAAACGGAACACAATCAGTTTCAACAACCTACAATACCACTGCATATACAAACACAGCCATTAATTGGATTGAACAACAAACAAAACCATGGTTTTTATGGCTAGCATACAGCGCTCCACACGACCCATTTCACTTACCACCATCAAATTTACACACACAAGGAAATTTACCTACCGACCAAATAAGTATTGACACCAATCCGCTGCCTTATTACTTAGCAGCTCTTGAAGCGGTAGACACAGAATTTGGAAGACTTTTAAGCACTTTAACTGAAGAAGCAAAAGAAAATACCGTTATTATTTTTATTGGTGATAACGGTACTCCAAATCAAGTTGCACAAGAATATAATACAAGAAGAGTTAAAGGTTCTTTATACCAAGGTGGAATTAACATTCCAATGATAATTGCAGGTAAAAACGTAACAAGAGTAAATACGGTAGAAAATACATTAATAAATACAACAGATTTATTTGCAACTATTGCAAACATTGCAGGAATAAAAGTTGATAAAATTCACGATAGTCAAAGTTTTTATACAACCTTTTCAAATTCATCTTCTGAAACTAGAGAATTTGCATATGCTGAAGATGATTTAAATGCAACCATTAGAAATAACACACATAAATACATGATATTTAATGATGGTTCAGAAGCTTTATACAATTTAAATGAAGATCCTTTTGAAACTATAAATTTACTTAGCCAAAATAGATTGCCTTTAAGTACTTCAAACGAAGCCATAAAAACACAATTGGTTAAAAAACTAAAAGAAATTAGACCTTAACATACTCTATTTAGAAAAGATTTTTATTGAAAATGAATCATATTAACATAAATATATTTTTATTCTAAAATAAATTTAAACGTTCATTTTATTTAATTATATTTAACCTTTTCTTAGATTACCCTGTTTTATCAAAACAAAATTGACGTTTCATTATGATTATCACAATAAAAAAATTAATCAGCGTAAGCATTTTCAGCCTATTTTTAATCAACATAATTTCAGCACAAGATAAAACCCAAGACGTTTTAAACAGTTTGGATCTTAAAAGCGAATCTTATGGTGAAATTGCTCAAACCATTTGGGATTTAGCCGAAATGGGATACAAAGAAGAAAAAAGTAGTGCTTTATTGCAAAAAACATTAAAAGATGAAGGATTTAAAATTGAAAAAGGTGTTGCTGGAATTCCTACCGCATTTATAGCTGAATATGGAAGTGGATCTCCTGTGATAGGTATTTTAGGAGAGTTTGACGCTTTACCAGGTTTATCTCAAGAACGTGTTGCAGAGAAAAAAACAGCTCATAAAGAAGCTGGTCACGCGTGTGGGCATCATTTATTTGGTACTGCTTCAACAGCGGCGGCCATAGCTATAAAAAATTGGATGAAAGAGACCAACACAAAAGGAACCATTCGGTTTTATGGGACACCTGCTGAAGAAGGTGGCTCTGGAAAGGTTTATATGGTTCGTGAAGGCCTTTTTAATGATGCTGATGTGGTTTTACACTGGCATCCAGGATCTCAAAACTCCGCTAATGCAGGAGCGGCTTTGGCAAATAAATCTGCTAAATTTCGTTTTCATGGTGTTTCCGCTCACGCTGCAGCAGCACCGCACAAAGGACGTTCGGCGTTAGATGCTGTTGAAGCTATGAATTATATGGTAAATATGATGCGCGAGCACATTCCTGAAACAACAAGAATACATTATGTAATTACAGATGGTGGAAAAGCACCAAATGTAGTTCCAGATTTTGCCGAGGTATACTATTACGTTCGCCACGAAAAAAGAGATGTGGTAATGGGTATTTTTGATCGTATGGTAAAAGCTGCAGAAGGTGCTGCTTTGGGTACAGGAACAACAATGGATTATGAAATGATTGGTGGTACACACGAATTATTACCTAACCTAACACTTCAAAAATTAATGTACGACAACCTTACTAAAATAGGCGGAATTGAATACACTCCAGAAGAAAAAATATTCGCTGATAAAATTGCAAAAACTTTAGGTTATGAAGAAGTTAACGAAGCGAAAGCAAAAGATATTCAACCTTATAAAACAGAAGCAAAAGCTTTTGCCTCTACCGATGTTGGTGATGTAAGTTTTACCGTTCCAACAGCAGGAATGTCTACTGCAACCTGGGTTCCTGGAACTCCAGCACATAGTTGGCAAGCGGTTGCTACTGGTGGTACAAGCATTGGTAATAAAGGTATGATGGTTGCTGCTAAAACTATTGCTCTTACCGCAATAGAATTATTTGAAAATCCAGTATTAATTGAAAAGGCTAAAAAAGAATTCTTAGAAAAAAGAGGGCCAGATTTTAAATATATACCGCTATTAGGAACAAGAGCTCCTGCCTTAAACTATAGAGATTAAGATTTTACAATGTGCTGTAACTAATCTTCTTTTGGAAATGCTTTTTTATTAAAAATAACTAATAATCCAACACCTATAGAAATTGCAGTATCAGCTACATTAAAAATAGCATTAAAAAAAGTAAATGGTTTTCCTCCCCAAAAAGGAATCCAACTTGGTAAATCTCCGCTCCAAATAGGGAAATATAGCATATCAACTACTTTTCCAAAAAATAGTTCACCGTAAGGTTTTTCAGGAAACAAGGTTGCTACTTCGTTATAAGGTGTATTAAAAATAACACCGTAAAAAACAGAGTCAATTATGTTTCCCATTGCACCAGCAAAAATTAGAGAAACAGCAATTATTAAAACTGTATGCGCCTGGTTTTTTATAGATTTATACAACCAATATCCAATACCAGTTATGGCACATAATCTAAAAATTGTTAAAAATAATTTTCCTGCTCTTCCGCCAAATTCAGCGCCCCAAGCCATTCCATTATTTTCAATAAAATGAATTTTAAACCAGTCAAAAACCACCACTTCTTCACCGTATAAAAAATTAGTTTTTATATAAATTTTACTAATTTGATCAATGGCTAAAATTAGAATTATAAGTATGATTGATTTTTTCAATGGAATAAATTTTCTTAAATAACATAAAAAGAAAGCCTTCGTTTTTTGAAAGCTTTCTTTTAAAATATTTTACTATTAATAATTATTGCATTCTTTTAGCTTCAATACTTAAAGTTGCATGAGGAACTAATTTTAAACGCTCCTTTTGAATTAACTTACCTGTAACACGGCAAACGCCATACGTTTTATTTTCAATACGCATTAAGGCATTTTTTAGATCTCTTATAAACTTTTCTTGTCTAATAGCTAACTGTACATTCGCTTCTTTAGACATTGTTTCAGAACCTTCTTCAAAGGCTTTAAATGTAGGTGAAGTATCGTCTGTACCGTTATTACTGTCGTTTTTAAATGCACTCTTAATCAAAGCTAGATCTTGTTCTGCATTTGCTATTTTTTGTTGAATTATTTCTTTAAACTCGGCCAAGTCGTTTTCGCTATATCTATTGTTTTCGTCCATAATTTACAATTTTTCAATTAATATTTTGGTATTCACATCATCAAAGATAATCTCAGTACCTTCTTCTATTTCTTCCAAAAAGACTAACTCATTTGTAAGAGTTTCTGCTTTTATATATGCTTCATTCGCTGCAATTGAGTTTTCTAAAATCTCATTTTTTTGAATGCTTAATTTTATTCTGTCATTTACTTCTAAACCAGAATCTTTACGTAAGTTTTGAACTCTGTTTATCAACTCACGTGCGTTTCCTTCTTTTCGTAAATCATCAGTAATTGTAACATCTAAAGCAACTGTTAAACCACCTTGATTTGCTACTAGCCAACCTTCAATATCTTGTGAAGTAATCTCCACATCAGCTTGCGTTAAATTTACAACTTTTTCATTGATCTCTATAGAAATTTCTCCTTGTTTTTCAACAATTGCAATATCTTCTTGTGTTAAATTTTGAACAGCTTGAGCAACAAACCTCATGTCTTTACCAAATCGTGGTCCAAGTACCTTAAAATTAGGCTTTATGGTCTTCACTAAAATTCCTGAAGCATCATCAATTAGCTCAATTTCTTTTACGTTTACTTCCGATTTTATTAAGTTTTCAACAGCTAAAATTTCTTCTCTATCTTTTTCATCTAATATAGGAATCATTATACGTTGCAACGGCTGACGCACTTTTATCATCTCTTTTTTACGCAATGATAATACCATTGATGAGATTTTTTGAGCTTGTTGCATTTTGTGTTCTAACTTGCTATCAACCAAACTTTCATTGTATGCAGGAAATTCACCTAAATGTACAGACTCAAAGTTTTCTTTTTCTGAAACTGAGATTAAATCTTTATATAAATTATCCATAAAGAAAGGAGCTATAGGTGCACCTAACTTTGCAACTGTTAATAAACAAGTATATAATGTTTGATAAGCTGAGATTTTATCTTGACCATAATCACCTTTCCAAAAACGTCTTCTACTTAAACGAACAAACCAGTTACTTAAATTTTCACCTACAAATTCTTGAATTGCACGTGCTGCTTTTGTTGGTTCATATTCTTCGTAAAACTTCTCTACATTTTTTATCAATGTATTTAATTCAGATAAAATCCAACGGTCAATTTCTGGTCTTTCTTGTATTGCTATTTCATCTTCAGCATACGTAAAGTTATCTAAATTTGCGTATAATGAGAAGAATGAATAAGTGTTGTATAAAGTTCCAAAGAATTTTCTACGAACCTCATCAATTCCATCAATATCAAACTTTAAGTTATCCCAAGGATTTGCATTTGAAATCATATACCAACGTGTAGCATCTGCACCGTATTTATCCATGGTTTCAAAAGGATCAATGGCATTTCCTAAACGCTTGCTCATTTTTTTACCTTCTTTATCTAACACCAAACCGTTAGACACCACGTTTTTATAGGCTACAGAATCAAATACCATTGTTCCAATGGCGTGTAGCGTATAAAACCATCCACGTGTTTGATCTACTCCTTCAGCAATAAAATCTGCAGGGAAAAATTTCTTTTCGTCAATTAATTCTTTATTTTCAAACGGGTAATGCCATTGTGCATAAGGCATAGAACCAGAATCAAACCAAACGTCAATTAAATCGCTTTCACGTTTCATTGGTTGACCTTTTGCAGAAACCAACGTTACGCCATCCACAACATTTTTATGAAGATCTATTTTATCATAGTTTTCTTCACTCATATTTCCAACTTCAAATTCAGCAAAAATATCTTCTTTCATAAAACCAGCCGCTACTGATTTTTTCATTTCGGCTTTTAGTTCTTCAACAGAACCAATAATAATTTCTTCGGTTCCATCCTCAGTTCTCCAAATTGGCAAAGGTATTCCCCAATAACGTGAACGAGATAAATTCCAATCGTTTGCGTTTTTCAACCAGTTTCCAAAACGACCTTCTCCGGTAGATTTTGGTTTCCAGTTAATAGTTTCATTCAAATCAAACATTTGGTCTCGTTTATCAGTCACTTTAATAAACCAAGAATCTAGCGGGTAATACAAAATTGGCTTATCAGTTCTCCAACAATGTGGATAACTGTGACGATACTTTTCTACGTGAAATGCTTTATTTTCTTCTTTTAATTGAATTGAAATTTCAACATCTAATGAACGCTCAGGAGCTTCACCATCATTGTAATATTCATTTTTTACATATTTACCTGCTAAATCACCCATATGTTTGGTGAATTTACCTTGTAAATCAACTAAAGGAACAGGGTTTCCATTATCATCTAACACCAACATTGGTGGTACTTCAGGACTTGCTTGTTTTGCTACCAAAGCATCATCTGCACCAAAAGTTGGAGCGGTATGTACAATACCTGTACCATCTTCAGTAGTTACAAAATCTCCGGCAATTACTCTAAATGCATTTTCTGCATTTTGATAAGGAAGCACGTATGGCAATAACTGCTCATATCTAGATTCTAAAATATCAGCACCTTTAAATTCTTGAACTACAATGAATGGAATTTTTTTATCGTTTGCTTTATAAGTAGCTAAATCTGCTTCATTTTCAACTGCTACAAACTTTTTACCAAACTGTTTTCCAACTAAATTCTTCGCTAAAATAACTGTAATAGGCTCAAAAGTGTATTGGTTAAAAGATTTTACCAATACATAATCTATTTTTTTACCAACGGTTAAAGCGGTGTTTGAAGGTAAGGTCCAAGGTGTTGTTGTCCAAGCTAAAAAGTGAATATCACCTTCAACATTTTGCAACATTGCAGGCAAGGTATTTTTTACGGCTTTAAATTGTGCAACAGCTGTGGTATCTGTAACATCTTGGTACGTTCCTGGTTGGTTTAATTCGTGAGAACTTAAACCTGTACCAGCTTTTGGTGAATAAGGCTGAATTGTATATCCTTTATAAATCAATCCTTTCTTATGCATTTGAGCTAATAACCACCAAACAGTTTCCATGTATTTTGGTTTGTATGTTACATATGGATCTTCCATATCTACCCAATACCCAACACGTTTTGTAAGGTCATTCCAAACATCAGTATAACGCATTACAGCAGTTCTACATGCTTGGTTGTACTCTTCAACCGTTATTTTTTTTCCAATGTCTTCTTTGGTAATTCCTAATTCTTTTTCAACACCTAATTCAATTGGCAATCCGTGTGTATCCCAACCGGCTTTACGCTTTACTTGAAAACCTTGTAAGGTTTTATAACGACAAAAAATATCTTTTATCGCACGTGCCATAACGTGGTGTATTCCTGGCAAACCGTTTGCTGAAGGTGGTCCTTCAAAAAATACGAATGGTTTATTTTCATCTCTTGTTGAAATACTTTTTTCAAAAATATTTTCTTTTTCCCAAAACGCTAAAGTCTCATCTGCTACCTTAGTGAGGTTCAAACCCTTATATTCTCTGAATTTTTTACTCATTTTTACCTTGAATTCAATTAGTTTGCGAAATTACGTATTTTCTTCAAAATATCATTGTTATAAATAGCAAAAAATTATTAAGACAAATCATTGAATTTTGTAGCTTTAACTCACTGTTTATTTAAGCTTCAAAACAATGTATAGAATTCTAAAAAAAATACTTTCAAGAGCCTATAGCAATGCAAAAAAAATACCGATAAATTCTAACTCGAAATTTATACTATTTAGTGATATTCATAAGGGAAATAACAACTATGCTGATGACTTTGCGCACAATAGAAATATTTTTCATCACGCATTAAGAACTTACAATGAGCAGGGTTATACTTATGCACAATTGGGCGATGGTATTGAGCTATGGGAAAACAATAGTTTTAAAGATATTTTTGAAGCGCACAAAGATATATTTCTTCTTATGAAAAAATTTCATTTAGATGATAGGTTGCATATTATTTGGGGAAACCACGATATGGTTTTACGAAAACCAAAAATGGCAAAAAAAATGTTTGACAGTTATGTAGACCATCAAACTAATGAAACTATTGATTTACTAAAAAATAGCACATTTGAAGAAAGTATTATTTTAAAAGTTGAAGGACTAAAAAAAGATATTTTATTAATTCACGGTCATCAAGCCGATTTATTTAATTATGTTTTTTGGAAATTCAATCGGTTTTTAGTTAAAGTTTTATGGTCGCCACTTCAAATTGTAGGAATTAAAAATCCGGCAAGCCCTGCAAAAAACTATAGAGATTTAGTGCGTGTAGAACGTAATTTAGAACGATGGATTGCTACAAATAATAACCAAATGGTTATTGCTGGTCACACGCACAGGCCAAAGTTTCCTAAACCTGGGGAATTGCCATATTTTAATGATGGAAGCTGTGTTCACCCAAGATTTATTACCGGAATTGAAATCGTAAACTTGCAAATATCACTTATAAAATGGCATACCATTACTTCACAAAATGGAATGCTTCAAATTGTAAAAACCGTAATTGAAGGCCCTGTAGATATTTCAACATATTTAACATGAAAAAAGCACCTTTAAAAGGTGCTTTTCAAATTTTTTGGGGCTACAATTTTTGGGGTCCCACATTTACTCCATTATTTAACCAACTACTTATATGACACCACTTTATTTAAAAGGTCACACTAAATTTAAAAAAATTACAATCCTCTTTCTTTTTGTATTTGCTCATACGCTTTTTGAACTTGCTTAAATTTATCTTCAGCACCTTTTACGTGTTCATCACCTAAATGCTGCAACTTATCTGGATGGTATTTTTTCACCATTTTTCTATAAGCTTTTTTAAGTTCATCATTTGAAGCTGTTTTATCAATCTCTAATATTTTATAAGCACTATCTGAACTATTGTAAAACATAGCTTTTATAGATTCAAAATCATGTTGACTAATGTATAAATAACCTGCAATTGTTTTAATAGCCTGTACTTCGTTTTCACTTACATTTCCATCAGCTTTGGCAATTCCAAATAAAAAATGTAACAATTGTAAACGAGATGCATGTGTTAAGTTTTGTCGGATTTGTAAACAAACTTGTCTAACTGAAATTTTATTATTCTTAATAAACCCTTTAAACAATTTAAACGCGTGGTTTGCACGTTCTGCACCATACATTCGTTTAAAGTGATCTCTTACAAACGCTAATTCACGCTCATCTACTTTTCCATCAGCTTTAATAACTTCAGCAGAAAGTAATAATAAACTTATTTCAAAATCTCCAGATTGCACATTTCTACTAGAAGAACTAAATTGTTTAGCTTGCTCAATATCGGCCTTTGAAAAACCATCAATAAAATTTCCAACCACAAAACCTAAAATACTACCTATTGGCCCTGCAACTGCAAAACCTAATCCGGCACCTAACCATTTTATAAAATTTCCCATATTTTTTTTAAATAATTTTCAAATATACATGTTATAGTTAGCAATCATAAAATGTTTCAACACTACAGTTGTTAAAGTATTTATAAACTTTAACATTAACAGCTATAACTATTTCATATCAAATCATTTAAAAAACCTATAAAAACCAGTGTTGTTCAATACAAAAAATTATGTACGTTTGTAGCAATAATTACGTCTAACTAAAAAAAACAAAAATATGTACCCACCAGAATTAGTAAAACCAATGCAAGAAGAATTAGAAAACAAAGGTTTTACATCATTACATACAGCGCAAGAAGTTGATGCCGTATTAGAAAAAGAAGGAACTACATTGGTAGTTGTAAACTCTGTTTGTGGTTGCGCAGCAGGAACGTGTCGTCCAGGAGCAATTGCTTCATTAGAGTTTGACAAAGTACCAAACAATTTAGTTACAGTATTTGCAGGAGTAGATGCAGAAGCTACACAAAAAGCACGCGAACATATGATTCCTTTTCCTCCATCTTCACCAGCAATTGCATTGTTTAAAGACGGAGTTTTAGTACATATGCTAGAACGTCACCATATTGAAGGAAGATCAGCAGAAGTTATTGCTGCAAATTTAGCAGGAGCTTACGATGAGTTTTGTTAAAAAACAGTATTGATATTTCAATATAAAGTATTGAGAAAAATCCATTCATAATTGAATGGATTTTTTATTTTTAACCTATGAATAAAAAAGAGATAATTGCCAATACTGAAACTTTTGTAAAAACTACTTTAGAACATGCTGAAGGCGGTCACGACTGGTTTCATATTTTACGCGTTTGGAACAATTCAAAATTAATTGCTAAAAATGAACAAGTTGATGAATTTATTGTTGAATTAGGTGCGCTTTTACATGATATTGCCGATTCTAAATTTCATAATGGAGACGAAACTATTGGTCCAAAAGTAGCACGTGAATTTTTAGAAAGTCAACAAGTAGAAGAAACTGTTATTGTTCACGTACAACAAATTATTTCAAATATTTCTTACAAAGGCGGTAATTTTACACAAACCTTTAAATCTGCAGAATTAGATGTTGTGCAAGATGCAGATAGATTAGATGCTATTGGGGCAATTGGTATTGCGCGTTGTTTTAATTACGGTGGATTTAAAAATAGAGCTTTATACAATCCTGAAATTCAACCAAATTTGAATATGACCAAAGAAGAGTATAAAAAATCTGATGCACCAACAATCAATCATTTTTATGAAAAACTACTTTTACTAAAAGATAAAATGAACACCAAATCTGGTAAAAAAATTGCCGAAGAACGCCACCAATACATGGAAACTTTTCTTCAGCAGTTTTATAATGAATGGAATGGTTTAAAATAACCTCTCCTATTTTATTTTGTGTTTTTTATTCAAAATTAGGTTTTCGCTTTTCTAAAAAAGCGGTTGTTCCTTCTTTAAAATCATTGGTACCAAAACTCAATCCAAAGTTCTCTATTTCTACACTATATCCGTTTACGCAATTGGTATAATTAGCATTTACAGATTTAATTGCAGCTGCAATTGCCACAGATGAATTGTTTGTAATTTTACCTGCTAACTTTTTGCATAAAGGCAACAAATCAATTTGTTCAACAACATAATTCACCAAACCCCAATCTTTTGCTTCCTCAGCCGAAATCATATTGGCTGTCATAATCATTTCCATAGCTTTTCCTTTTCCAACTAATTGAGACAAACGTTGCGTACCACCATAACCTGGAATTACACCTAAACTAACTTCAGGCAATCCCATTTTAGCATTACTGCTTGCAACTCTAAAATGTGCCGCCATAGCTAATTCTAATCCGCCACCAAGTGCAAAACCATTTACAGCTGCAATTACTGGTGTTCCTAAATTTTGAACAAAATCGAACAAAAGCTCTTGTCCTTTTCGTGCCAACTCAGTACCTTCTTCAACAGTGAAATCAGAAAATTCTTTTATATCTGCACCTGCAACAAAAGCTTTTTCACCGCTACCTGTTACAATAATCACTTTAATTTCAGTATTTTCATCTAACCGTTTAAATGCAGTATGCAACTCTTTAATAGTTTGCGTATTTAATGCATTTAATTTTTTGGGTCTGTTAACTGTAACAATTGCTAAATTAGTATGCTGCTCAATCAATACATTTTCAAAATCCATGATGTTATTTTTTTGGTATTACAATTCTAAAAACTGTTCCTTTATTTAGTTGTGAGGTAAAAGTGATACTTCCGTTATACGTTTCTATAATATTTTTAACCATAGGCAATCCTAACCCCATTCCACTTGATTTTGTTGTAAATTTTGGTTCAAAAATTTTATCTTCATCTTCAACTGAAATTCCTTTACCATTATCAGAAACTAAAATAATTACATTTTCATTTTCTTCAGCTACGGAAACCTCAACTTTTTTATGCTCTACTTCATCTAGCGCTTGTGTTGCGTTCTTCACCAAATTGGTAACCATTCTAATTAATTGGGTTTTATCTAATTCAGCAACAATTTCTTCTTTCTTTGGAAAAAAGGAAATATAATCTTCAGTGAAAATATCTAACGCATGCTTAACAACATCTACAACATTTAGCTGTTCTTTACTTTGAGTAGGCATTTTTGCAAAATTTGAGAAAGCCGAAGCAATAGAACTCATAGTGTCTATTTGCTGAATTAATGTTTTACTATACTCGTTAATTTTATCGTAAATTTCAGGATCTTCAGCATTAAATCTACGTTGAAAACTTTGCACTGTTAAACGCATTGGAGTAAGCGGATTTTTAATTTCATGTGCCACTTGCTTAGCCATTTCTCTCCAAGCTTGCTCGCGTTCGCTCTTTGCCAATTTAACTGCACTTTCTTCTAACTCATCAACCATTGCGTTGTAGGCGTTTACCAAAGTAAAAATCTCAGTACTGGCATCTTTCAATATAATTTTTTCATTGCGCTTGTTCAAACGCGTATGTGTCATTTTATCTGTTACCGCTTTTATAGACCTTGTAATGTAACTAGAAATAAAATAAGCCAATCCTATAGCAAACAAAAACATTAAAGCGTACACATAAGCCATACGCATTAGAAACTCTTCTAAATCTTTATCTTGAGCGGTGTTATCTTGTACATACTGTAAGTTTAAAATTCCAATTGGCATAAATTTATTATCGGTAATATAAGTGTATGAAGACTGAAAACTATTACCTTCAATTGTTTTAGTATTTACAGACCTGTGTTGATAGTTTGAATAAATTTCATTTAAAATAGAGTCTGATAACATTTTAGGCGCATCACTTTGTACAAAACCTGCATGCGAACTAATTGCCAATTTTCCTTCCAACTCATAAATATTGATTTCTAAATTTTCAATATCTGAAATTTCATAAATTTTATCTTTAAAAATATATGGAAGGTTCTTTGTTTCTAGAGAATAAGTGTTTCCCGTATTGAACCAATAATTAATAGAAGCTTTAACAGATTCTTCTTTTCGAAGTAATCTACCTTCATTATACTCATCTGTTTGTTCTTTATATTGGTAAATTGTAACTGCCGCAATTAATACTGATGCCAATAATATTAATAATATCATGGCTAAAAATATTCTATTCCGAAGTGATAACTGTTTAATCCTCATGGTTTAATTTGAAGTAAATATACTTATAATTTCACTGCGTAATTACAATAAATATACCAAAGGTTTATTTATAGCGAACTTTAAACCCAATAATAATTAAAGTTAAAATAGCAGTAATACTATTTGCAACTATCATAGCAAAGCTGTTTAAATGAATTCCATAAATTAACCATAAAACAATACCCACAAACATGGAGATATACATTGTTAATGAAATATTACCTGCCGATTTTGTTTTCCAAGTTTTATAAACTTGAGGAACGTAGGCTGAAGTGGTTAAAAAAGCCGCTACCAAACCTAACAATTCGAATTTATCAATCATTTTTATGAATTAAAACACAAAGCTACACAAAAAAAGCCTTCATAAAATTATGAAGGCTTTTCTAAACTATGAAAATTTCTTATTTCAAAATGTCTTCACAAACAATTTCTCCTTTTACAATATTTAATCCGCTATTTAAATTTGGATTAGATTCACAAGCATTTACCCAACCTTTGTTTGCTAATTGCAATACATAAGGTAACGTAACATTTGTTAATGCAATTGTAGATGTATAAGGCACTGCTCCTGGCATATTTGCTACACAGTAATGTACTACATCATCAATAATATAAATAGGATCTTCGTGTGTTGTAGGTTTTGTAGTTTCAATACATCCTCCTTGATCTACAGCAACATCAACTATTACTGTTCCAGGTTGCATTTCTTTCAACATATCACGTGTAATTAATTTTGGCGCTTTTGCTCCTGGAATTAATACACCTCCCACAATTAAATCGGCATCTTTAATATGTCTTCTAATATTGTACTCACTAGAAAATTCAGTTATTACATTGTTTGGCATTACATCATTAATATAACGTAATCTATCCATGTTAATATCTAAAATATTAACAATAGCACCCAATCCTGCAGCCATTTTAGCAGCTTGCACACCAACAACTCCACCACCTAAAACTAATACTTTTCCTGGACGTACACCTGGTACACCACCAAGTAAAACACCTTTTCCTTTAATTGGTTTTTCTAAATACTTAGCTCCTTGTTGAACAGCCATTCTACCAGCAACTTCAGACATTGGAGTTAACAATGGTAAAGTACCATTATCATCAACAACCGTTTCATATGCAATACAAATTGCTTTACTAGCAACCATTGCATCTGTTAAAGTTTGATTTGAAGCAAAATGAAAATACGTAAAAATAACTTGACCTTCTTTTGCCAAACTATATTCTTTTTCAATTGGCTCTTTCACCTTCACAATCATATCTGCAATTGCATACACTTCTTCAATTGAAGGCAATAAAGTTGCGCCTGCTTTTACATAATCATCATCACTAAAACCACTATCAAATCCTGCTCCTTTTTGAACATAAACAGTGTGGTTGTTTTTAGTTAATTCAAAAACTCCTCCTGGAGTTAATGCTACTCTACTCTCGTTGTTTTTAATTTCTTTTGGAAGACCTACAATCATTTTTTAGGATTTTAAAATATTAAACAAAAAAAAATAAAAAAACTCAACATTAGCGCTACAATATTAATATCTACTAATAGAATATTACCCTAACCCACAATGTTGATTATTTTTCCAGGAACAACAATTACTTTTTTAGGTGTTCTACCTTGTAGTTGCTCCTTAGTTTTTTCGTGTGCCATAGCAGCAGCTTCAATTTCATCTTTACTTAAATCTAAAGATAATTCCATTTTGAAACGCATTTTTCCATTAAATGAAACCGGATACACTTTACTACTTTCCACTAAATATTTTGGCTCAAAAACAGGGAAATCAGCTATTGAAACAGATGTTTCATACCCTAATTTATTCCATAACTCTTCAGCAATATGCGGCGCATAAGGCTCCATAATTACAGCTAATGGCTCTAAAATAGCACGTTTATTACATTTTAACGCTGTTAATTCATTTACAGCAATCATAAATGTTGAAACTGATGTGTTGAAAGAGAAATTAGCAATATCTTCTTCAACCTTTTTTATAGTTTTATGTAAAGTTTTAAATTCTTCTTTTGTTGGCTCTTCATTAGAAACCGAGAATTCACCATTAACAATATACAATTTCCAAAGCTTTTTTAAGAAACTGTACACTCCTGAAATTCCTGAAGTTTTCCAAGGCTTTGATTGCTCTAAAGGTCCTAAAAACATTTCAAACAAACGTAAACTATCTGCGCCATATTCTTCACAAATAGTATCAGGATTAACAACATTGTATTTAGATTTTGACATTTTTTCAACCTCACGACCAACAACATATTTATCGCCTTCTAATACAAATTCAGCATCTTTATATTCAGCTCTCCAATTTTTGAATGCTTCAACATCTAATTCATCAGATGTATTTACAAAAGAAACATCGGCATGAATTGGTTGTACTTTTAAATCTCCTATTAATCCTTTTGAAACAAATTTATTTTCACCTTCAACTCTATACACAAAAGCTGAAGTACCGGTAATCATTCCTTGGTTAATTAACTTTTTAGCAAACTCATCATTTGGAACAAAACCTCTATCAAACATAAATTTTTGCCAAAAACGAGCATACAATAAATGCCCTGTTGCGTGCTCACTTCCACCAATGTATAAATCTACATCTTGCCAATAATTTACCGTTTCTTGCGAAAAGATATCCTCGCTATTTGAAGGGTCCATATAACGGTTAAAATATTGTGAACTTCCTGCCCAACCTGGCATAGTATTTAACTCTAAAGCAAACACAGTTTTACCATTAATTTCATCATTTGAAACAACCTCATTTTTAACAGTATCCCAAGCCCAAACAGTTGCATTTCCTAATGGCGGCTTTCCATCTTCCGTAGGTAAATACTTTTCAACCTCAGGTAATACAATTGGCAAATAAGCTTTGTCAATCATTTGTGGCATTCCGTTTTTGTAATATACCGGAAAAGGTTCTCCCCAATAACGTTGACGACTAAAAACAGCATCACGCAATCTGTAATTTATTTTACCATAACCAAATCCTTTTTCTTCAATTTCATAAATGATTCTTTTCATCGCTTTTTTGTACGATAAACCATTTAAAAAATCGGAATTTGCAATTTTTACACCTTCTTTTGTTGAACAAGCTTCTTCAGAAATATCAACGCCTTCAAAAATATTTGGAATCTCTAATTCAAAATGTTTTGCAAATGCGTAATCACGCTCATCACCACAAGGAACCGCCATTACTGCACCTGTTCCGTAACCTGCCAACACGTAATCACCAATCCAAATTTGAATTTTATCACCTGTAAAAGGGTGTATTGCATACGCACCTGTAAATACTCCCGAAATAGTTTTTACATCGGCCATACGTTCTAGCTCACTACGTTTTGCAGTAGCTTTTTGGTAGGCTTCAACCGCGTCTTTTTGTGCTTCTGTTGTAATTTTAGAAACCAATTCATGTTCTGGCGCCAATGTCATAAAACTAACACCAAAAATAGTATCAGGACGCGTAGTAAAAACTGAAATTTTATCGTTTTCAAATCCATCAACATTAAAATCAACCATAGCACCTTCAGATCTTCCAATCCAGTATGTTTGCGAATCTTTTAACGGTTGTGGCCAATCTACCTTATCCAATCCGTCTAATAATCGTTGTGCATATGCAGTAATTCTCATACTCCATTGCATCATTTTTTTACGAACTACAGGATGACCACCACGCTCTGAAACTCCGTTTACAATTTCATCATTTGCAAGTACAGTTCCTAAATTAGGACACCAGTTTACTTCCGTTTCAGATAAAAACGTTAAACGGTATTGTAATAATATTTCTTGTTGTTTTTCTTCTGAAAACCCTTTCCAAGCTAATGCAGTAAAAATTTCAACATTTTCATCACAAACCGCATTTACTTTTGCATTTCCTTCAGCCATGAAAATAGCTGATAGCTCTGAAATAGGTTTTGCTTTATCTGCATCTTTACAATAATACGACTCAAATAATTGAATAAAAATCCACTGTGTCCATTTGTAATAACTAGGATCTGACGTTCTTACTTCTCGTGACCAATCAAAAGAAAATCCAATTTTATCTAATTGTTTTCTATACGTTTTAATATTAGCTTCTGTTGTAACCGCAGGATGTTGCCCAGTTTGTATAGCATATTGCTCTGCTGGCAATCCAAAAGAATCGTACCCTTGCGGATGCATTACATTAAAACCTTTGTGACGCTTATAACGTGCATAAATATCAGACGCAATATAACCTAGTGGATGCCCAACATGAAGCCCAGCTCCTGATGGGTAAGGAAACATATCTAACACGTAAAACTTTGGTTTTTCAGATATGTTTTCGGCTTTAAACGTTTGGTTTTTTGCCCAATACTGTTGCCATTTTGCTTCTATCTCTCTAAAATTATATTCCATCCTAATTTTTCATTTTTTAAAAGCGCAAAGTTACGTTTTAAAAAGAAAACAGTAAAGTGTTTATTTTAGAAACTAGTTAGAACTTTTTTTAACTAAAAAACGGCGTAAAACCCAAGGTTTACGCCGTTTTAATATCTAAAGTAAACTAATTATCCTTTTACAGGAACAGTAACAATTGTATTTCCAAAACCAAAGTACATAGTTGCATCATTATCCTTTCCGTCAAAAGCTATAGAAAAAGCTTCAATCAATTCATCTGATTTTGAAACAGCTCCTTTTACTCTAACAACGTCTTCAGCTTCTTTATAAAAATAAGATCCCCAAACATTTTCAGCAGTACTTAAAATAACTGTCCATTCATTTTCATTTGGAATGGTGAACAACGTGTATTTACCAGCTTTTACAACTTCACCACCAAAAGTCACATCTTTATAAAAAGTAATTTCAACAGCTTCATTTGCTCCTGTTCTCCAAACTTTACCAGCTGGAGCTAATTTTTCAACAGTTCTTCCTTTTAATTGCGGACGACTATAAATAACCTTTACCATTTTGTTTGATTCCTTATAACTTGAAGGATAAGCTGCGGCATCCATTGGACTTTTGTCTAATTTTGCAAATTTTTGAGCAGACATTTCATTGGTAAACAGTAGTGCGATTGCTAAAACAGCAACAAATAGTACATTTTTTTTCATTTTAATAATTTTAATTAGAATATTAATTTTGAGCTTTGTCTGCAAAAAATAGCATTTCATACACCAAATAGTATTAATTTTTTGTTAAAGCCTTTTAAAATAAATAAACACAGCTCATTTTTAAAGCCTTTAAATTTCAGAATATTGATTACTTTCGCGCTCATTAATCATTTTTATTAGTGAATAAACAAAACTACAAAGCACATTTAGCACTACTTGGCGCCAATGTTATTTATGGAATGAACCATTTAATAGCTAAAGATATAATGCCTGAAAAATTAGGCCCAACGGCTTTTATTTTTCTAAGAATTTTAGGTGCAAGTATCTTATTTTGGATTCTTAAATTCACTATTAAAGAAAAAATAGACAAAGAAGATTATTTTAGACTTATTGTTTGTGGTATTTTAGGTATTGCCATTAATCAGCTGCTTTATTTTCATGGTCTAAATTTAACTTCTCCCATTGACGCCTCAATTATTTACACTTCGGTTCCTGTTTTGGTTTTAATTTTCAGTTATTTTATACTGAAAGAAAAAATTACACGCACAAAAATTGTAGGAATTATAATTGGTGGAACCGGTGCTTTGTTGCTTATTTTATATGGAAACAAAAATGAAGGAACCAGTACTTTTTTAGGAAATATGTTAATTTTTTCAAACGCCATATTTTACGCATTCTATTTAGTTTATGTAAAACCATTAATGAAAAAATATCATCCAATAACTGTAATTAGTTGGGTGTTTTTAATTGGGTTTTTATTTATGATTCCTGTTGGTTTTAACGACTTTAGAGCCACAAATTTTGAAGCTTTTACTTTAAATACGTACTTAGTAATTGCTTTTGTATTGTTTGCAACCACCTTTTTAACTTATTTATTTAATATTTATGCATTAACAAAAGTTGCACCTTCAGTAAACGGAAGTTATATTTATTTGCAACCTGTTGTTAGTTTTGTAATGGTGAGTTTGTATGCTTTTGTTATAGGAAATGAAGCGTATGCACAAGACATAAGTTTAACCAAAATAATAAGCTCTATTTTAGTAATTGCGGGTGTTTTTTTAATTAGTAAAAAACCTAAAGCAAAATTAGCTTAAACCTCTTGCTTTTTTTTCCTGCGGAAGCAAAGTGTAATAAATAAACTCATTTACAGGCGTTGCCACACCCAACTCTTTACCCAATCTAACAATTGTCCCATTTTGAGCTTCTAACTCTGAAGGTTTTCCGTTCATAATATCTCGCTGTAAAGAAGCCGTAGTTTCATATGGCAACGATTCAATAATATCAAATTGTTTTTGAATAATATCACCAGGTAAGTTTACACCTTTTGCTTTTGCAACCTCAAGAATTTCTTGAGCAGTTTGCAATAGCATATTTTTTATATATGGTGAAGCCAACATTTCTCCATGAGTGGCTCTTGTTAATGCTCCCATAGCACTAACGGTAGTTATGTATAAATACTTAGTCCATATTTCTTTTTGAATATCGTTTGCTAAAACTGTTTTAATTCCTGCATTTACTAAGGTATTCTTCAATTCTAAAGCTCGGTTGGTTTTTGTATTGTTTAATTCCCCAAAAACAATAGTTGGTTCATAAGCAACGTGATTTATAACTCCATAATCTTCTACAAAACTAACTACTTTACACAAGCCACCTAACACGTGTTTTTTATCAATTATTGAACTCAAAACTTCATGATTATCACATCCATTTAACAATGAAATTACAACTGTATTCTCGTTCAATACTGGTTTAATTGTTTTAGCAACTTCAGCCAACTGCCAAGTTTTTGTACAAATTAATATTACATCAATCTCTTTAACTTCAAAAATATCATTTGTTGCTACGGCCGGCTTTAGTAAATAATCTCCTTTTACACTTTTTAATTGCAACCCATTTTTTTGAATTGCTTCTAACTGTTTTCCACGAGCAATAAACGTTACATTATTTCCTGCTTGTGCCAATCGAGCACCAAAATAACCACCTATGCCTCCGGTTCCATAAATTACTATATTCATACGTTAAAATTACTAAAAGCCTTTTACTTAAGATGAATTATTTCTTAAAAAGAACCAATTTTTACACCCATAAAATAGGTTCTTGGCATTGCTGGACCATACACATAATTACTATCTCTATTTTTCCCTGAATCAAAATCACTTTGATACGCATTTAACACATTTTTAATTCCTCCAAAAAATTCTAATCCTGTTCCTAAAGAAGCAATTTCAAAAATATATCCGGCTTTAAAACTTAATTCGGTAAAAGGGTTTGAAGTTACATACGCGTCAAATTCTTGCTCAGGAGCACCGGCCAAATGCACAATTTCCATTGAACCTGTATACACCATATTTAATGAAGCATTGAACTTTGGCGTAGGTGTATAAGTTAATGTAGAATATCCATACACATTTGGTGTTCTCAAAAATTTTCGTGTAGGTTCCAACGTTTCAGAATACGAAACTGTACTATCATATTTACTAGATTGTGCCGTTAAACCCAATTCTAACTGTACTTTTTTATTATAATTCCCTCTTAACTCTATAGTTCCTCCTTTAACAATGGCACCATCTCCATTTCTTTTCTCGTACAACAAACCAAAATCATCAGACCCAATAGGTTCTAAATAAAATGCATCTTTTAAATGCGTATAAAATCCTTCAACTGTAAAACCTGCAATAAATTTTTCAGAAGATTTATCATAATTTACAGAACCACTAAAACTACTCGATTTTTCTTCTTGTAAATTTGGTGATAATGAAATTCTAGACACTCCACCTCCTGCAAACGCAATATGCAAATCGGTATCAAAAGCTTGTGGCGCTCTAAAACCAGTTCCCCAAGTTAACCTAAATTGTGTTGTTTTTTTTAACTTATACAACATAGAAACTCTTGGGCTAAACACCATGTTATCTAACAAATTGTGCTTGTCTCCACGTATTCCTAAGAGTAAATTAAATGCATTTGAAATTTCCCAATCGCTTTGTAAAAACATTCCAAAATTGGTTGTTTTTTGATCTATTAAATAATTATATGCTTCAATTTCATCATAAACCACATCATCAACATACTCTAAACCAGCTGTAACAACATTTTCGCCGTGTAAAAAATCTAAAAACCGATGATTTAATTGAGCTCCGGCTTGCCAAGTAGACACTTCAGAAATTCCGTAAGGTGGATTTGCATAATGATTTAAAATATCTTCCTCTGAATCCTCGGGTAATTCAGGACGTATCCCTGTATAATGATCTCTATCTGTTTTTTGGGCGGACATATATGTAATAAAAGAAGAATTGTCTTCATTAAAATTCAGCTGATAATCTAACGTTCCTACCAACACGTTATGTGTACGCTCTTCAGCTTGCAAGGAAAAATGAGGTGGTCCATCAACCATTTCTCCACCATAACGATATTCATTCATACTAGTTAAACTCAATTCTATTTTTTGATTTTCCGTTGGTAAGAAAAACATATTTATTCCGTAGGAATCGTTTTTCAATTCAGGTAATTCAGAAAAATTATCGTCATTAGCATCGTAGTATTCTCTATTACGTTGACTAATAAAAAAAGAAACACCTGCATTTTCATTCTTTGTAAGTAGCGTTGCATTTCCGTTTAACATATGATCTGAAGCCGACCCATCAATACTTTGAAAAGTATAGCCAACATTAAAATAATTTTCCTTTGGAACTTTGGTCAATACATTTACAGTACCACCAATAGCACTAGAACCGTACAATGCAGAACCTCCACCACGTACAACTTCAATGCGCTCAATCATATTTTGAGGTATTTGCTCTAAACCATACAAACCTGTTAACGGACTAAAAACCGGGCGACCATTGATTAATATTTGCGAATACCCACCAGCCAAACCATTCATTCTCAATTGTGTATAATTACACGTTTGGCAGTCTGTTTCCACACGTAATCCAGGTTGAAATTTCAATCCTTCCGATAAATTACATGCCTGAACATTGGTTAACATTTGACTATCTATAACACTCACAATAATTGGAGATTGCGTTTGTCTTTTAAATGTTTTTGTTCCCGTAACCACAATTTGATCTAAGCCAAAAACATCTTCTTCTAACTTTTTATTTAAAATAAACTCTTGATTCGTTTCAATTTTAACCTTTATTTCTACCGTTTTAAACCCAAGTGAACTAATTACTACAATTAGCTCTCCACTAGGCACAGTAAAACTATATTCTCCTTTAGAATTAGTTGTTGTACCGTAACTGGTATTTTTTATTTGAACGGTAACTCCCGGCACACCGCCAATCTCGTCTATAATCTTCCCTTTTAATACACCTCCTTCAGTAGCAAAACCAAACTGCATTAAAAACAACAATAAACCTCCTATAATATTTTTCAAAATTCTTTATTTTTTTTACAAATGTAATTATTATTTTTAGACTTGTCTAAATTTCTATTTAACGAAGACTAAATTATTAATTCTAACCTTCTAAAAAATAATTTATTGATTTAAAATATTTTATCTAAATTTGTTTAAAATTATTATTTGTGCTATCTCAAACAGAAGAAAATTATTTAAAAGCTATTTATCACATAGAAGCATCTCACGTTAAAAACGTGAGTACAACTTTAATTTCTAAAAGTTTAGTTACTAAAGCCTCATCTGTTACAGATATGCTTCGGAAATTAGCTGATAAAAAATTAGTGAATTACGAAAAATATAAAGGTGTAAAACTAACAACTGAAGGAAAGAGTATCGCCCTTAAAATTGTGCGAAGACACCGACTTTGGGAAGTGTTTTTAGTAGAAAAACTAAATTACAATTGGGACGAAGTACACGATATTGCAGAGCAATTAGAACATATAAAATCTAATTCCTTAATTGACAAATTAGAAGTCTTTTTAAATTTCCCAACACACGATCCGCATGGAGATCCAATTCCTGATTCAAAAGGAAATTTAAATATTAAAGAAACAGTATTACTTAGCAATGCCAAAGAAGGCGTTTTATATAAAATTGCCACTGTAAAAGACAATTCAAAATCTTTATTACAATTTTTAGACAAGCACGCGTTAACCCTTGATTCTGAAATAACGATACTTGATAAATTTGATTTTGATGATTCTGTAACAGTGAAATTACAACAAGAAAACACCTTAACGCTTTCAAAAAAAATATGTGAAAACGTATTTGTAACTATAAAATAAGACCATGACAAACCCAGTAATATATTTAATTGTATTCGGAATAGTAGTACTACTACTTTTAATCTTATTTTATCCAAAAACAGGTTTATTTTGGAGGCTTCAAAATAGTTTTAAAAATGACTCTAAGGTTCTTATTGAAGACATTTTAAAAAAATTGTATCACGCTGAAGACAGTGGAAAATCTTTAAACAGCAACGATATCATCAACTCTTTAAATGCTAGTCCCCAAAAGGTATTAACTACCATTGATGATATGAAACAAAAAGAGCTCATTCATTTTGAAAATGGAGATATAAAACTAAACGAAACCGGAATGGACTATGCACTTAGAATTATACGTGTGCATAGATTATGGGAAAAATATCTTTCTGAAAAAACTGGGTTTAACAAAAAAGACTGGCACGAAATAGCAGAGGAAATGGAACATAAATTAGACTCTGAGCAAGCACAAGAATTAGCGAATCACCTAGGAAACCCAAGATTTGACCCTCATGGAGATCCCATACCAACTGCTGCTGGTACCATTGAAAAACTACAAGGAAAACCACTACCAACATTTGAAGAAGGTACCATTGCAACCATTGTTCATATAGAAGATGAACCAGATATTATTTACAAACAAATACTAGCTGAAGATTTACGTATTGGGTCTCATATACGTATTGTTGAAAATAACCAAAAGCGAATTGTATTTCATTCAGAAGGTGAAGAATATATTTTAGCTCCTATTGTTGCCAACAACATTACAATTGTTGAATTGTTAAAAGAAGAAATTTCTGAAGAAGATACTTTTAGACTTTCAAATTTAAAAGCACACGAAAAAGCAAAAATAATAGGAATTTCCAGAGAATGTAGAGGTGAAATACGTAGAAGATTATTGGATTTAGGTTTTGTAAACAATTCTTTAATTGAAGTTGACTTAACAAGTCCTATGAAAGATCCAAGAGCTTATTTAGTTAGAGACACAGCAATTGCCATTAGAAACGAACAAGCCAAATTTATATTAATTGAAAAAGTTAACAACTATGCAACAATCAACTAAAAGCGCTTGTGAAGGCTGTGATTTAAACCAAGCTTCTAACTTAAAAAAATTAGGTATCAATATAGATGATACTGATTTTGTAGTTGCGTTAGCAGGAAACCCAAACACAGGTAAAAGTACCGTTTTTAATGCCTTAACAGGATTGAGACAACACACAGGAAACTGGCCTGGAAAAACCGTTACTCGTGCTGAAGGTGGATATAGTTACAACGATAAAAAATATAAATTAGTTGATTTACCAGGTACATATTCGCTGCTTTCAACCTCACAAGATGAAGAAGTAGCAAGAAACTTTATTCTTTTTGGAAAACCTGATGTTACTATTATTGTTGTAGATGCCAGTAGATTGGAACGAAATTTAAATTTGGTATTGCAAATTTTAGAAATTACAGACAAAGCTGTTTTGTGCTTAAACTTAATGGATGAAGCAAAACGTTTAGGAATAGAAATTGACGAAAGAACTTTAGCAAGAGACCTAGGAATTCCCGTTGTTCCTGCCAGTGCACGGTCTAAAAAAGGAATTCCAGAACTTTTAAAAACAGTAAGTCAAGTGGCTAGCGGAGAAATAAAATGCAAACCGCATCGCATTAAAAATGTTCCAAAAAAAATAAATGCAGCCATTGAAAAATTACGTTTACAAATAGAAGCCGAATTTCCTAATTTGCCTAACAGCAGGTGGATTGCCTTGCGATTACTTGATGGAGATCAACGCATTATTGAAGCTGTTAAAACAGGTGAATTTATTACTGAATAAATAGAAGCTATTACCATGAATACACAGAAAATATTAAATACCAGTAATGATTTAAAATGGGAAATTGGCGAAGGTTTTCACGATAAATTAACGGAAGGTATTTATGCAGATGCCGCTACCATTGCTCAAAATTCAGTTCATAAAAATGGTGACAAAAAACACTTTAGGTTTGACCGAAGTTTGGATAAAATTGTAACTAGCAAACTATGGGGTTTTCCTATTATGGTTGCTATCCTGTCTATTGTATTATGGCTCACCATTATTGGTGCTAATTACCCATCTGGTTTATTAGCTGACTTATTAATAGGAACCATTTATCCTTGGTTAAAAGGTATAGGGGAAACTTTTGGATTTTCTTGGTGGTTAAGTGGCTTTTTATTTGACGGTGTTTATTTAGCATTAGCCTGGGTAATTGCAGTAATGCTTCCGCCAATGGCAATATTTTTTCCATTATTTACACTATTAGAAGATTTTGGATATTTACCAAGAGTTGCTTTTAATTTAGATTATTTATTTAAAAAATCTGGAGCGCATGGAAAACAAGCGCTTACTATGAGTATGGGTTTTGGATGCAATGCTGCTGGTGTTGTTGCCACTCGTATTATTGACAGTCCAAGAGAACGTTTAATAGCAATTATTACCAATAATTTTTCATTATGTAATGGTCGTTGGCCAACACAAATACTTATTGCTTCTATATTTATTGGAGCCTTAGTTCCTCAAAATTTTGCTGGTGCTATTTCAACATTAGCTGTAATTGGAATTGCATTATTAGGAATTGTAGTCACCTTTTTAGTCTCATTATTTCTTTCAAAAACAATGTTAAAAGGAGAAGTTTCTTCTTTTACTTTAGAATTACCACCTTACCGACCACCTGTATTTTGGAAAACAATTTACACCTCTTTAATTGATAGAACACTTATTGTTTTATGGAGAGCATGTCTTTTTGCTGTTCCAGCAGGAGCAATAATTTGGTTAATTTCAAATGTTACTATTGGAGATACTACTATTGCAAATTGGTTGATTGTAAATTTAGATGGTTTTGGGTTCTTACTTGGTTTAAACGGAGTAATTCTGCTTGCGTACATTGTTGCGATTCCTGCGAATGAAATTGTAATTCCAACAATTTTAATGCTAACCGTAATGAGCGCTTCAATTGCAGGTGTTGGAGAAGGAAATGGGGTGATGTTTGAATTAGAATCTGTTTCAGCAACTGGAGATATATTAAGAGCTGGAGGATGGACTTTATTAACAGCTATTAACGTGATGCTTTTTAGTTTATTACACAACCCGTGCAGTACAACTATTTATACTATTTACAAAGAAACAAAAAGTGTAAAATGGACTACTGTTGCTAGTATACTACCTATTATTTTAGGTTTTACAGTATGTTTTATTGTAGCACAGGTTTGGAGAATAATTGCATAAAGCTCAATTTTTATAAAATGGATCTATCAAAAAAAGCTATAAAAGACATCATTACTAAACAATTTCCAGTTTTAGGTAAAGAAGAAATAAAACTATTTTTATCTATCTCAGAATATTCTTGGGCAAAAAGCAAAAAACTTTTATTAAAAGGCGGTAGTAATAGCAAACAAGTATTACTTATTTTAAAAGGTTCAGCAAGAGCTTTTATGATTGATAAATCTGGCCAAGATTTAAACAATTATCTAAGAACAGAAGGCAATTTAATTGCTGATGCTAGAGTATTTGGAAATGAAACTCAAATACTATCTGTTGAGTCGGTAAGTGAAATTCATTATCTTAAATTTGATATTGAACAATTAGAACAACTTGGGTACAAGAACAAAAAACTAATGGAGTTTTATTTAAACTTTTTAAAAGAAATAATTCTTGCACTCTCACACAGAGTCAATACTTTTGTTAGCATGACAGCCAAAGAGCGCTACGATGATTTAAAAAAATGGAATCCATTATACCTTCATTCAACATATGATAAACATATTGCCAGTTTTTTAGGAATCACACCTTTAACCCTCCATAGAATCAAAAAAAATAAGATAAAACCTATCAAATGATATTTTTTTTGAAAATTATAAACAATAAATTTGTTTATAATTTCAAATCATTTTTTTTATGAAAACTACTAAATTAAAGGTATTCTTTAGAATACTATTTGTTGGTTGCTTAGTTACAGTTGTTTCAAGTTGTAACCAAACAGCAAATCAATCAAAAGAAAGTAACAACGCTACTCCTGAATTTAAAGGTAAAATAGCTTTAGACATTCGTGATTCAGAATCAGACTGGTCAGCTTACACACCAAAAGCAGCACCTGAAGGTGCTCCAAATGTACTGTTTATACTATATGATGATACTGGATTAGGAGCTTGGTCTCCTTACGGTGGTGCAATTAACATGCCAACAATGGATAAACTAGCTGCTAATGGTTTAACGTACACGCAATGGCATACCACTGCACTATGTTCGCCAACGCGTTCAACAATTCAAACAGGAAGAAATCACCATTTAAATGGAATGGCTGCTATTACAGAAACAGCCGATGGTTTCCCAGGAGCAAATGGTAGAATGGGACCAGAAGTAGCTCCTCTTTCTGTAATATTACAAGAAAATGGATACAGTACTTTTTGGATTGGGAAAAATCACAATGTTCCTGAGCAAGATGTTGCATCTGGAGGAAGTAAAAAACAATGGCCATTACAAATGGGATGGGATCGTTTTTACGGATTTATTGGTGGAGAAACTAACCAATGGTACCCAGATTTAATTGAAGACAATCATTTTGTAGAAAAAGAATTTGAAGAAGGGTACCACCTTTCTAAAGATTTAGCAGATCACGCTTTGGGAATGTTAAAAGACCAACAAGCTACCAATCCTTCAAAACCTTGGTATATGTGGTACAATCCAGGAGCAAATCACGCACCTCACCATGCACCTAAAGATTACATTGCTAAATACAAAGGAAAATTTGATGCTGGTTATGATGCTTATAGAGATTGGGTAACTGAACGTATGATTGAAAAAGGAATTCTACCTGAAGGAACGGTAAATACACCTATGAACCCAATGCGTGAAGATATGGCACAAGCAATTGATATGGTTCGCCCTTGGGATACTTTAAATGACGATGAGAAAAAATTATTCGCTAAAATGGCAGAAGTATATGCTGGTTTTTCTGAATTTACCGATGTACAAGTAGGAAGAGTAATTGATTATTTGGAAGAAAGTGGACAATTAGAAAATACAATTGTATTATACGCTGCTGATAATGGAGCGTCAGGAGAAGGTTCTCCAAATGGATCAGTAAACGAAAACAAATTTTTTAATGGGTACCCAGATGAATTATCTGAAAACATGAAATATATAGATGTTTTAGGAGGTCCAGAAACATATGAACATTATCCAACGGGATGGGCTTCTGCTTTTTCAGCACCTTTTAAAATGTTTAAGCGTTATTCGCAATATGCTGGAGGTACAAATGACCCTTTAGTAATTTCTTGGCCAAAAGGTATTAAAGCAAAAGGAGAAATTCGTAATCAATACCATCACTCTGTCGATATTGTTCCTACTTTATTAGAAGCAATAGGATTGGAAATGCCTAAAGTACATAATGGTGTAAAACAAGTACCACTATCAGGTGTTTCAATGGCATACACTTTTGATGCAGAGCCAAATGCCTCTACTCAAAAACACGTACAATATTATGCTATGTTAGGTTCTCGTGGAATTTGGAAAGATGGTTGGAAAGCTGCTGCTGTTCACGCACCTCTTTCAGGAGTTGGAAATTTTGACAAAGACGATTGGGAATTATACCACGTTGCTGTTGATAGATCTGAATCTCATGATTTAGCAAAAGAAAACCCAGAAAAATTACAAGAATTAATTGATGCTTGGTTTGTTGAAGCAGAGAAAAACAATGTATTGCCGTTAGATGATAGAAGTGCTGCTGAAATAATTGGTATTGAAAGACCATCTGCAGAACCATCTAGAGATAGATATATTTATTATCCTTTTGCTGCTGCGGTACCAGAAGGAAATGCGGTGAATGTAAGAGGACGTTCTTATAAAATATTGGCAAATGTAGAAATTACAAATACTACATCTGGAGTTGTATTTGCACATGGTTCTCGTTTTGGAGGTCATTCTTTATTTATCAAAAACAAGAAATTATACTATGTATATAATTTCTTAGGGATAAAACCTGAGCAAGTTTTTGAATCTTCTGTAAAACTAAAACCAGGTAAATACACTATTGGTATGGAGTTTATTAGAGAAAAAACAGGTGAAAAAGGAGAATCTCTTGGTAAAACAAAACTATACATAGATAATAAAGTGGTAGCTGAAGGCCCTATGAAAACACAGCCAGCGAAATTTACATTATCTGGAGATGGATTATGTATAGGATATGATAGCGCAGATGCTGTTAGTGAAAATTACCCTTCTCCAAGTAAATTTAATGGAGGAAAAATTGATTTTGTTGGTGTAACTGTAGAAGGAGTTCCTTATGTAAACTTAGAAGCTGAAGCAAAAAGAGCAATGATGAGTCATTAATTTGAACTTTTTAAGTTTATTATTTATTAATAAACGCTTAAATGATAGCCAATTTTTAGACTTTAATTATCTAAAAATTGGCTATTTTATTTGAATCAAACTCTTAAAGCAATTATTCACAGTTAGTTTTTTCAAATAAAAATTATAACTTGCAATAAATTGTCTTTCACATTACTATTTTAGTAAGGTTTTAGCTCAAGAATATAGGACATTTATATAAAACATCTTTCAATTTTTACAGTTATGAAAAAACTAGTTTTAAGTTTCGTTTTGCTTCTATTTGTAGTAAATATAAACACCCTAAAAGCACAAAATGAAGAGAATACGGGTCATTCAGCAGAGAAATTAGCAAAACAATTAGCAAATCCAGTAGCCTCACTTATTAGTGTACCCCTTCAAAATAATTTTGATTTTAATCTTGGTGCTTTCAACGGCTTTCGATATAACGTTAATCTTCAACCCGTAATACCTATCTCTATTAATGAAAAATGGAATTTAATTAGTAGAACAATCTTACCTTTTATTTCTCAAAATGATGTTACTGCAATTGGAACTAACCAAACAGGCCTTGGAGACACTACACAAAGTATCTTCTTTTCTCCAAAAGAAGTTAAAAATGGTATGGTTTGGGGAACTGGTGTAGTTTTAACAATACCAACAGCAACAAACAATTTAGGTTCAAAAAAATGGGGAGCAGGTCCAAATTTACTAATATTAAAATTACAAGGTCAATGGACATATGGAGCATTAGCAAACCATATTTGGTCCTATGCAGGCAGTGGAACAAATGACATTAGTAATACTTTTTTTCAACCTTTTTTAACTTATGCAAATAAAAGTGGAGCTTCATTCACTATTGCTTCAGAAAATACACAAAGTTGGGACAGTGACACATTTAGCGGTTTTGCAGGCGTTTACTTTTCAAAAGTTTTAAAATTTGGAAAACAAATGATGCAGTTAGGTGGAGGACCAAAAATTTATTACGGTAACAATCCTTTAAATCCAGAATGGGGAATTAGAGCAAATATTATTCTATTATTTCCAAAATAAGCTGATTCCCTTTTTAATAGACACTTATTTTAAAACTCATATTGTTTAAACAAATTCGTAGTAATAACTGTTAGAAAATACTTTAACAATTACAATTGGTATTACACTTACTTCCTTTGCTTTTAGATTTAAAGAAATACTTTTTAATTAAAAATGCAAGGGCCAATCCCAATGTTATGTATACTAAAATATCTTGCATTAGCTTAAAATATTAAATGCTATTACCGCCGAAAAATAAGCTAAAGCTCCCATACAAATTAATTGTAAAATAGGCCATTTCCAGGAGTTAGTCTCTTTTTTAACAATGGCTAAAGTACCAATACACTGCATGGCAAATGCATAAAATAACAATAACGAAACTCCTGTTGGTAAATCAAATACTTTATCTCCATTTGAATCAACTTCAGCAGCCATTCGCTGTTTTATTGTGCTTTCATCTCCATCACTATCTACATTATAAATAGTAGCCAAAGCACCTACAAACACCTCTCTAGCCGCAAAAGAACTAATCAAGGCAATCCCAATTTTCCAATCATACCCCATAGGCTTTATGGCTGGTTCAATGGTTTTTCCCATATAACCAATATAAGAGTTTTCTAATTTATAAGATGCTATTTTCTTTTGAAGATCTTCTTGAGATAATTGAGCATTTTCTTGTTTGGCTGCTACTGTTTCCTCGGCATTCTTAAAAGATGCCGGCCCGTTTGATGCTAAAAACCATAAAACAATTGAAATTGCTAAAATAATTTTTCCTGCACCAAGTACAAATGCCTTTGTTTTTTCAACAACTTCATATAAAATGTTTTTTATTGAAGGTATTTTATAATTTGGCATTTCAATTACAAACAATGTTTTCTTTTTTATTTTTAAAACCTTATGCAATACTATTGCCGACAAAATTGCAGCGGCAAATCCAAGTAAATATAAAGCCATCATTGTTAAACCTTGTAAATTAAGAAAACCTAACACTTGCTTATCAGGAATAATTAATGCTATTAAAATGGCATAAACAGGTAGTCTTGCAGAACAAGTTGTAAACGGAATAACCAAAATAGTTATCAAGCGTTCTTTCCAACTACTTATATTTCTGGACGCCATAATTGCCGGAATAGCACACGCTGTTCCTGAAATTAATGGAATCACACTTTTTCCACTCATTCCAAATCTTCTCATTATTTTATCCATTAAAAAAACCACACGACTCATATACCCGGTTTCTTCTAAAATGGCAATAAAAGTAAATAAAATGGCAATTTGAGGAATAAAAATAATAACGCCTCCAATACCCGGAATAATACCTTCTGCAACTAAATTGGTAAAGGTTCCTGGTGGCATTACAGATTTTGCCCAAGAACTTAAACTTGCAAAAGCGCCATCAATTAAATCCATTGGATAACTAGCCCAATCAAAAATACCTTGAAAAATAAATAATAAAATGGCTGCAAAAATTATATAGCCAAATATTTTATGCGTTAAAATTCTATCTAATACACCTCTTAAATCGGTTGCTTTAGATGAATCTACGTTGAAATTTTCTTTTAAAACATCGTTGATAATTTGATACCTTAAAATTGTTTCTTTGTGCTGATATCGTTTTATGCAAACGGCATCTTCTCTAAATTTTAAAACTAATTTTTGTTGTTTTTCCGTCAAAAAGTCAAACTCTTCGTCTTGTGTAATTAACAACCACGATTTATACAACGGGAAATCTGGAAATGCTTTTTTTAGGTTTTCAAAGTAGTCGGCATCAATTCTATCAGAAATTTTTGCAACAGGAGTTTTATCTAAACTTTTGTAAGCAAGTATTTCAGTTTTTAACTCTTCAATCCCAATTTTTTTTCTTGCACTAGCTAAAACTATTTTTGTTTTTAGCTTTTCTTCTAATTTTTTAACATCTAAATTAATCCCTTTTCGTTTCATTTGATCAACCATATTGATCACCAAAATTGTAGGGAGTTTTAAGTCTTTTATTTGAGTAAATAAAAGTAAATTTCTTTTAATATTTTCAACATCTACCACTACCACCACAACATCAGGAAAGGTGTCGTTGTTTTCATCTAACAATGTGTTTAGCACCAACGTTTCATCCATAGATGATGGGTTAATACTATAAGTTCCAGGCAAATCTATTATTTCGGCCTTAGCCGTATCATTTAACTTACAAATACCTTGCTTTTTATCTACAGTTATTCCTGGATAATTTCCAACCTTTTGTTTTAACCCTGTTAATTGGTTAAATAAAGAAGTTTTTCCTGTGTTTGGGTTTCCTATTAAAGCAACTTTTACAACCTTTTCACTATTCATTCAGTTTACAGTTTGTTACTTATTAATGGTAATTTTCTCGGCAGTTTCTTTTCTAATTGCTAAATGACTTCCATTGACTTTAATATACAAAGGATCTTGCATAGGTGCTTTTTGAATAAGTTGCACCTCAATACCTGGTAAACAACCCATTTCAAGAAGCTTTAAAGGAATTTGCTCCAAACAAAGTTTTTCTATAAAAGCCTTTTCTCCTATCTTTAAATTTGCAATGGTTTTAAACATTATTAAGAATTATTATAAATAATATACAGCAAATATACTAAATTAGAACGATTCTAAACAATGATAATTGTCACTTTAATTTTTTTCAGCTTGTAATATTCGAATATCTGCGGTTAAACGCTCAATATCTTCTAGGTCAGTTCCATCATAAAAGCCTCTAATCTGTTTCTTTTTATCAACCAACACAAAATTTTCAGTATGTACAAAATCTTGCAAGCCACCATCACCTTCATCTAAAACAGCAAAATAACTTTTTCTGGCTAGTTTGTATATATGTTTTTTATCGCCAGTTGTAATGTTCCATTTTGAATCAATTACACCTTTTACATCAGCATAAGCTCTTAAAACCGAAACACTATCAATTACTGGTGTTACTGAATGTGATAAAAACATAACATCATCATCGTTTTTAAATGTTTCTTGTAAAATACCAATATTATTGGTCATTACCGGGCAAATTGTTAAGCATCTTGTAAAAAAGAAATCGGCTACATAAATTTTACCTTCATAATTGGCTTGCGTAATGGTATCTCCATTTTGATTAATTAATTTAAAATCGGATACTTTATGATTATTTCTAATATGCACCAAAGATTCATCAACCAATCTTGGATTTACATCAGCAGGATTAAAAACTGGCAATCGCTTTTCAGGTGTAAGCATTGTATAAATTGCATATACCATTAACACTGAAAAAACACCCATAATAACCAACGTAGGTACCGACTTCTTGAAAAACTTTAAATCCATTTTTGCATAAAATTAAAAAACAAATTTAGCACAATTAGTATACATAGTTACTTAAGTCTTTTAAAACTTTGTTAAAAGGTAACTTAACCTTATTTCTTAGTTTTTACAACTGTATTTAAAACCGTACATTTGTGCGATTTTATTTTGAAAAAACATATATGGAAATATTAATAAAGGCTTCACAATTTATTTTAAGTCTATCTTTTTTAATTGTTTTGCATGAATTAGGACACTTTATTCCTGCAAAGCTATTTAAAACTCGAGTTGAAAAATTTTACTTATTTTTTGATTACAAATTCTCTTTATTTAAAACAAAAATTGGCGATACCGTTTACGGAATAGGTTGGATACCTTTAGGTGGTTATGTGAAAATTTCAGGGATGATTGATGAAAGTATGGACACTGAGCAACTAAAACAACCTGCTCAACCTTGGGAATTTAGATCTAAACCAGCTTGGCAACGCTTAATAATTATGTTGGGTGGTGTTATTGTAAACTTTATACTTGGTATTTTAATTTACATAATGATAACCTTTGTTTGGGGAATTGATTACGTAGCTCCTAACGATGTGAAACAAGGTTTTGCTGTTCATGAGACGTTTAAAGAATACGGATTTAAAGATGGTGATAAAATTACCAAATTTAACGGCGAAACACCTTTGGATGTTACTGATGTAAACAAACATTTATTTTTAAGAGGTATTACTTCTTTAGATGTAACGCATCAAGATGGAACTAATGAAACAATTGCAATACCTGAAAATATTGGAAGTATTATGTGGGAAAATGGAGTTATGACACCTTTTTCACCTATTATTCCTCCAGTAATTGGAACAGTTTCTACAGATTCACCAGCTGACAATGCAGGATTAAAAGTAGGAGATAGAATTGTTTCTATGAATGGTGTGGCAATTAACTATTGGCACCAATTAACATCAACTATAGTAAGTGCTACTGAAGAAATTGCTATTGTTGTTGAAAGAGATGGAACAACTGAAAACATAGTAGTAAAACCAGGTGAAGATAAAACTATTGGTGTAGCTCCAAGCACATCAAACACCGTTGTAGTTCAACATAAAGACTATACTTTTTTAGAGAGTATTCCTATGGGTAATTCTTTAGCGGTTTGGACGTTGAAAGACTACATTTCTCAATTTAAATATGTTTTCACTAAAAAAGGAGCAACAAGTATTGGTGGTTTTATTGCAATTGGAAATATTTTCCCTGCAACTTGGAGCTGGCAAGCATTTTGGAGCATTACAGCCTTTTTATCAATTATGTTAGGGTTTATGAACTTACTGCCAATTCCAGCTTTAGATGGTGGTCATGTAATGTTTACTTTATATGAAATTATTACAGGTAGAAAAC
Source organism: Lutibacter holmesii (assembly GCF_042679665.1). Taxonomy (NCBI): domain Bacteria; kingdom Pseudomonadati; phylum Bacteroidota; class Flavobacteriia; order Flavobacteriales; family Flavobacteriaceae; genus Lutibacter; species Lutibacter holmesii. Next base: position 434,832 of record NZ_JBHTMV010000003.1, on the reverse strand, counting down.
CAAATGACAAGTTTTTAGAGTACGCTCAAATAACAGGATTTATATTGTTAATTGCATTGCTTATTCTTGCCAATGGAAATGATATTGTGAAACTATTCTCTTAATAGTATTAACACTTAAAAAAAATGCCGAACAAGTTTTGTTCGGCATTTTTTTTATTCATTTTGAATAGAAATATTCTTATAAACTTCTTTAAAACTAAAAACCTAAAATGCTTTTAGCAATATAGAAAAACAAAAATATTCCAAAAATATCATTACTTGTTGTAATAAAAGGTCCGGTAGCAATAGCTGGATCAATTCCACGCTTATCTAAAATTATTGGTACAAAAGTTCCAATTAACGAAGCTATAATAATTACACATAACATAGAAATTGCCACGGTAAAACTAAATTTAAAATCCATACTAGTAACCAACCCAAAAATTATAATAAGTAAGCCTAAAACAACACCACTTATTAAACTAATGCTAACCTCTTTAATAAGACGTTTAAACAAACTACCTTTAATAATATCATTAGCCAAACCTTGCACTATAATTGCAGAAGATTGAACACCTACATTACCAGCCATTGCGGCAATTAAAGGCGTAAAAAAGAACAGCTCTTTATAATTACCTAAAGCCGCATCAAAACCTTCCATAATAAAAACACTACCAAGCCCTCCAAAAAGCCCTAAAACAAGCCAAGGCAAACGTGCTTTTGTTAATTCAATAATACTATCATCAGCTTCAACATCATCTACTAAACCAGCTGCCATTTGATAATCTTTTTCAGCTTCTTCTTTTATAACATCAACAATATCATCAATGGTAATTCTTCCAACTAAACGACCTAATTCATCAACTACAGGAATGGCTTCTAAATCGTACTTTTGCATAATTCTAGCCACTTCATCTGTTTTATCATGAACATTAACCGAATCAACATTTTTAATAAAAACATCAGTAATTGGAGATCGTGTTGAAGTTGTTAATAAATCTTTTAATGATAAGCGACCTTTTAAAACATCGCTATCATCAACAACATAAATAGAGTGTACACGTGTAACTTCCTCAGCTTGTGCCCGCATTTCTTTAACACAAGTAAGCACATTCCAATTTTCATTCACCTTCACCAATTCCTTTGCCATTAAACCACCGGCAGTATCTTCATCATACCTTAAAAGTTCAACAATTTCTTTGGCGTGCTCAACATCTTCAAGTTGAGATATTACTTCTTCCTTTTGCTCTTCAGGTAATTCGTTGATAATATCAGCAGCATCATCTGTATCTAATTCATCAATTTCTTCGGCAATTTCTTTTGAGGAAAGTCCTTTTAATATTTTTTCACGATCATCCTCATCTAACTCTGCAATAACATCCGACGTAAAATCACTATCTAATAATTTTATAATATATAGTGAATCTTCAGTGCTTAACTCTTCAATTAACTCAGCAACATCAGCATAATGTACATCTTCTAAACTTTTTAAAAGTGTATTATCATGTTTATCAATAATTAGTTGTTGAATATTTTCAATATATTCTTTTGTAATTTCAAACTGCATCTTTTTCTATTTTAGAAGTAAGACTAATAAACTCTTGAACAGACAACTGTTCTGGACGTTTTCCAAAGATAGCATCTTCTCTTAAAACATCAGACAGATTGAATGTTTTTAAACTGTTACGTAATGTTTTTCTACGTTGTTGAAAAGCGGTTTTTACTACTCTAAAAAATAATTTTTCATTTACAGGAAGGGTATAATTTTCTTTCCTTATCAATCTAATCACTCCTGAATCTACTTTTGGTGGTGGATTAAAAACCGTTGGTGGTACTGTAAATAAATACTCAACATCATAAAATGCTTGCGTTAACACTGAAAGAATTCCGTATACCTTACTTCCTTTTTTTTCAGCTATTCTTTGAGCAACTTCTTTTTGAAACATCCCCGAAAACTCAGGTATTTGATGTCGGTTTTCTAAAGTTTTAAAAACTATTTGTGTTGAAATATTGTATGGAAAATTACCAATAATTGCCAATTGTTCCTCTCCAAAAAAATCAGACAAGTTTATTTTTAAAAAATCTTTTGAAATAATCCTGTTTGCTAAATTTAAGTAATGTGCTTGTAAGTATTCAATCGATTCTGTATCAATTTCAATTACGTGTGTTGTAAATGGTTTTTTGAGCAAGTATTTTGTTAAAACACCCATTCCAGGACCAATTTCCAATACATTTTTGTACCCTTTTTCTGTTAAACTATCTGCAATTTGTTTTGCAATAAGTTCATCTTTTAAAAAGTGCTGTCCAAGGTGTTTTTTTGCTCTTACACTCATATAATTAATTTTTTACAGTAACACTAAATTGCTCGCTTATTACTTTTAATTCTGTTCTAAAAGCTATTATTTTATCTTGAAATAAGCTGTTTGCTTCATCTCTAAGTTTTGGAGCATCATCTTTATAATATGCTTCTAAAGTCTCCATACTATCTGTTGTGTATTGAACAGAATATGTTGTACCTCCCATTTCTTCATCAATTAAAACTTGAGTCATTTTAGCGTTGCTAAATTTACCCGAATTTAACATTTCTGGAATGTGTACCGTTTTCATCCATTGCAACCATTTGTCATGGATTTCTTCTGCTACGTTAGTTGTTACGTTATATATATACATGTTATTAGTTTTTAGCTTTTAATTTATATGGTCTCCTCTTAATTTTCTATACTTTTTTCGGGCATCTACTAAAAAAATACTCGAAGGATATTCAAAAATTATGCGTTGATAATTAGAGGTTGCTTTTTCTATATTATTTAATTTATTTAAGTATAATTCAGCCAAAGAATAAATGGCATTGTCAACTAAAATATCGTCATTTTTTAAAGCAATAATTGCTAAATAATTAGATTCAGCTTTTAGATAATCTTCTGTTTTTTCAAATAATTTTGCTTGCTTAAACAACGCTTCATCAAGTAATGAATGCTCTTTATAATTAGTTACAATTACCTGTAATGTATCTATTGCTTGTTTGTTTTTATGTTGATACTCTAATAATTCTGCACTTGCATATGTTTGCAAAACAACTCTTAAACTATCTTTTGCACTATTATCTGTTATCAATAAATTTAAATCTAACGCATCATTTGAAATTAATTGCGACGTTGAATTTTTTAGCACGCTTAACTGTGATTGTGCCCATTCAAAATCTCCTTTAAAATAAGAAGTTTGCGCAATTTTAAAACGTGCTTCTTGCCCTATTTCATGATTTTTTAAACTATTTTGAACTTGAGTATAATAAATTAATGCAGTACTAAATTTATTTGTAAACACTAAAACATCTGCCAATTTGGTTTTTACAAAACCATTTTGAAAATCATTTAAAGGTAATTTTAATATCTTTTTTAACTCTGAAATTGCTTTTTTAGGTTCACCTCTTTTAAACGCTAAAAAATCAGCATAAGCAACTTGAATATTTAGTGTAGTTTTATCTTTTCCGTATTGCTTAAATAATTCTTGAAATTGAGTTTCAACTACCTCTAAATCTATGTTAGACTCCATACTAATTTGCAGTAAATACAACTTAGCAGTTAATTCAACATCAACATCTTTTGTATTTTCTAATACATATTGAAAACAACTTTTAGAAACTTCAAAAGCCTTATTTTCAAAAGCTATAGTTGCTATTTCAATTATAGGATTTAAATCTTCTAAATTTCTTTTATACACCGCTTTTTCTTGAATAAAAGCCTTCATATAATCACTTTGCTGCAAATACAACCAACTTAACAATTGATTCCAACTATTTTTAGGATTGTTTTGAGAACGTTTTAGCAATAATTTTCTTAATGTAATATTATTGGTGTTTTCGGGGTCATCACTTAAAAAGCTACCCATATAATTTTTAGCACGTGGTACATATTTCTCATCCAATTCAACCATATCTAAATATGTATTAAACATATTTGGAACATCTGCTTTTTCACCATAAATGGTTGCAATTTGAAAATTGTAATTTGCAGACGGATTCAATTGCATTGTTTTTTTATACGCCAATAAAGCTTCATCTAACAAATGATTATCTTGAAATGATTTCCCTACTAAATATCCAATATTTGGATTTTCATCAATTGCTGCTAATGCCTTTTGGTAATATAAATTTGCAGTTTCTTTATGGTGTTGTAATTGAAAAATATAACCCAAGTCAACATACAAATAATTATTATTAGCACTTTTTCGAAGTTGCTTTTGAATTAAATCATTAGCTGTATCATACGCTTCTAACAATTGATAACAATCAATTAAATAATTGGTATAACTTGAATTATGCGGATTTTTCTCATGTAATTTTTTATAAATAGAAGCAGCTTTTTCATACTCTCCATTTCTAAAATATTGATACGCCAATTGCTGATCTTGTGCAAGCATTTGCAAAGAAAAACAACAAAAAAATATGAGAATTAATTGACGCATTTACTATTTATTATAGTTTCAAAGATAACCAAACAACTGTTAAAGTTTTTATAAATACAGCTTAATTTGATTCCTTAATTGTAACATTTTGGCCTGAAATTTGTCTTAAACATATAACACAAACAATCTTTATAAACATGAAAGAATTAATTAAACAATACGAGGCAGCTAAAAACAGCGCATTAAAATTTATGAATAACGGAGAATTACACGCATATTTTGATGCGTTAATTAAAATGAACCACTATAAAAAATTAATGATTGCTGTACAGGCTAATTAATTATATCAAAGCCACAATACGGAACTAAAACTTCAGGAATTTTAATTCCTTCAGGTGTTTGGCAATTTTCTAACAATCCAGCTAAAACTCTTGGTAAAGCTAAAGAACTACCATTTAACGTATGTGCTAATTCGCTTTTACCATCGCTATTTTTAAAACGAAGTTTCAAACGGTTTGCTTGAAAAGTTTCGAAGTTTGATACCGAACTAATTTCTAACCAACGATCTTGTGCTGTTGAAAACATTTCAAAATCATAGGTTAATGCAGAAGTAAATCCAATATCGCCACCACATAAACGTAAAATACGGTAAGGCATTTTAAGATCTTGTAAAATTCCTTTCACGTGTTCAACCATACCATCTAATGCTTGGTAAGATTTTTCTGGGTGTTCAATTCTAACAATTTCAACTTTATCAAATTGGTGCAATCTGTTCAACCCACGAACGTGCGCTCCATAAGAACCAGCTTCACGTCTAAAACAAGGTGTGTAAGCTGTTTTACAAATAGGAAATTCACTTTCTTTAACAATAACGTTTCTATAAATATTTGTTACAGGAACTTCACCTGTTGGAATCAAATATAAATCGTCTTGTGCATCATGATACATTTGACCTTCTTTATCTGGTAATTGCCCTGTTGCAATACCTGAAGCTTCATTAACTAAATGAGGTACTTGAACCTCATCATAACCAGCATCCGTATTTTTATCTAAAAAATAATTTATAAGTGCTCTTTGTAATTTGGCACCTTTTCCTTTATAAACAGGAAAACCTGCTCCTGAAATTTTATTTCCAAGCTCAAAATCTATAATATCATATTTTTTTGCCAGTTCCCAATGTGGTAATGCCCCTTCGTGTAAAACAGGAATTTCACCTTCTTCAAAAACGTTTACATTGTCTTCATCTGTTGATCCTGCAGGAACAATTTCATTAGGAATATTTGGAATTAAATACAATAACTCCTGTAATTCTGTTGCTTTTTGTTGAAGTGTCTCAGTCAACTCTTTTGATTTCTCTTTAAGTTGCCCTGTTTTTTTCTTTAAAATTTCAGCTTTTTGGCGTTCACCAGTTTTAAAAAGCATTCCAATATCTTTTGATAATTTATTGGACTCGGCTAATACTGCGTCTAATTCAGTTTGTGTTGCTCTTCTTTCTTCGTCAGCTAAAATAGTTTTATCAACTAATTCTGCTGCATTTTTTAAGTTTCTTTTCGCTAAACCTTTTAAAACAATTTCCTTGTTTTCTCTAATAAACGCTACTTGTAACATGGCTTTTTCCTTTAATTAGTCCGCAAATTTAAGAAATTGCTATGAAAAGAAGCTAATTACTTGTAGTTGATTTTAAAGAAACCGTTTCGTGAATTTCGGAAACAATTTGAGGGACTTTTTTAATGATAAAATTTACATCAATTTTCACCAAATTAGGCGCTGTTTTTGTCAAGTTAAAAACACCTTTTGAAACAGGAAAGTAACCGCTTTCTCCTTTGCAAAAACACAAACGACCGTAATGCATTTTTATCTCTTTTAAAGTTTCATTTTGTAATTGTAAATCCTTTGTTAAATCTAGCTCAGCATACACAATTTCAGTATAATTACTGTCTTCAGTATCAGAAATTGGATTTTTTGTAAATGAATATTTAAACAATGTTTTAGTACCATCATCAATTACAGGGTACACATTTCCAAATTCATCTGTTTTAAAATTTAAAGATTTATTTGGAATTAACTCTAACAAACAGGTTCCCGATTTTGGACAATTTTCACTTTGTTGCATTACAACATCATTTACTAAAACTGAATTTGTAGGTTGCGAAGTTTTACAAGATACTAACACCAAAAAACAAATAATTACAAGATTTTTCATAGGTTTAATTTACAAAATTTATGCTAAAAAATATCGTTAATTAATTTAAGTGATTTTTCTTTATCTTTTTTTAATTGCTGCTGCAAGGCTTCAATAGATTCAAATTTTTGTTCATCACGTAAAAATGACACTACCTCAACCTGAATTTTTTGACCGTACAAATTGGCCTTAAAATCAAAAAAATGAATTTCAATGGTTTGGTTTTTACCACTAACAGTTGGCCTAAAACCAATATTCATCATTCCAAAAACTGTTTTAGAATTTAATTCAGATTTTACCAAATATGCACCCGTTTTTGGTAAAAGTTTGTACGTTTCTTTAATTCTTAAATTTGCAGTTGGAAACCCAATTTTTTCACCTAAATTATTTCCGCTAACTACTTCTCCGGTTAATATAAAATAGTAACCTAAAAAGTTATTTGCTTTTTCAATTTCACCATTTTCAATGGCAGTTCTAATTTTTGTTGAACTCACAGAAATATTGTCTATATCTTTTTGAGAAATTTCATTCACACCAAAATCATAGGTATGCCCATATTCTTCTAATTGCTCAAAATTACCTTCTCTATTTTTTCCAAAGTGATGATCATATCCTATAATTAATTTTGAAATATTTAAGGTGTTTACAAGAATTTTTCGAACAAAATCTAACGCCGTAAGTTTAGAAAAATCTTCAGTAAAAGGCTGAATAACAATTTCTTCTAATCCGATTTTCTCTAATAATTGAATACGCTCATCAATTGTATTTATTAACTTTATATCAATATCTTTTTGCAACACCATTCTTGGATGCGGGAAAAAAGTAAGCAGTAAAGATGTGGCATTTTTTTTATTAGCACTCTTAATTAGTTTTTTTATAACTTTTTGATGCCCTACGTGCACCCCATCAAACGTACCTATGGTAACAAATGTTTTGTTGGTTGAATTATATTGAGATAAATCGTTGTAAATTTTCAATGTTGAAAACAATATTTAGGAATTGAAGTGGTAAAAATAATGTATTTTATTAAAAAGCAGCATACCCAAATTAATTTATATTGGTATTAAAATTGTAGAAAAAAGAATATGAGTTATATTTGTTAACACTAAAATTTATATTTAACTAGAACTAAAACTATGAAAGCATTATTTTATAAACTAATTACCAGCGTATTTTTTTTCTTTTTTACAGTGCTTTCACTTACAGCCCAATCACACGATGAATTGTGGTCTAGAAACGCTGAAGTTGAAGTAAATTCAAAACATAAAGTTGAAAGAAGATCAATTCCAAATGCTTATGAAATTTTTCAATTAGACATTGATGCTTTAAGCCAAAAACTTCAAAATACTCCAAAAAGAAAGGGCAAACAAGGAAAATCAAGTAGTATTATTGGTTTTCCAACTGCTTCTGGAGATATTGTAAATTATGAAGTTTTTGAAGCTTCCATTTTAAATGAATCCTTACAAAATAAATATCCAAGTATTAAATCTTACATTGGTAAAAGTGTTGACAATTCTGGAGAAATAATTAGATTTAGTTTATCAAAAATAGGTTTACACGCAATGGTTATGCAGCATAAAGGTGGTGCTGTTTTTATTGACCCGTACACTTCAGATTTTAAATCGTATATGGTTTATTCAAAAAAAGATGTACCAACAATAGATCCTTTTGTTTGTTTGGTTGACGAAACAAATTCAGAAGAAACTTCAGAAAAATCAACGCTTAGTTCAAAAAGCACGAATGCAAATGATGGCCAATTAAGAACTTACAGATTAGCTATTGCTACAACAGGAGAGTATTCTCAGTTTCAATTAATTTACAACGGTATAGGTTCAAGTACACCTATTTCAGAAAAAAAAGAAGTAATACTTTCAGCCATTAATGTTACAATGACACGTGTAAATGGAATTTTTGAACGTGATCTTTCATTAACCATGGAATTAGTTGCAAATAACGACGATGTTATTTTTTTAGATCCAGGTCTTGACGGGCTAACAAATGACGATGGTAGTGTTTTAATTAGTGAAAGCCAAACCGTGATAGATGCCAACATAGGTTTTGATAACTATGACATTGGCCATACATTTAGTACTGGTGGTGGTGGTTTAGCACAATTAAATTCACCTTGTACCACCAATAAAGCTAGAGGAATAACTGGTTCAAGTTACCCAATTGGTGACACTTATGATATAGATTATGTTGCACACGAAATGGGACATCAATTTGGGGCGCATCATACATTTAATAGTGATGAAGGAAGCTGTGATGGAAATATAAATAGCAGCACAGCCATTGAACCAGGAAGTGGTTCTACAATTATGGCGTATGCAGGTTTATGTACTCCTGAGAATGTGCAATCACAAAGTGATGACTATTTTCATTTAGTAAGTATTAGAGAAATGTGGTCAAATATTAGCTTTGGAAATAGCAGTAGTTGTGCAGTATTAACTGACACCGGAAATTCAGCACCTAATGTTAGTACATTAACAAACTACACCATCCCTGTTTCTACTCCTTTTGTTTTAAGCGCTAATGCTACAGATGCTGACAATGATATTTTAACTTATACTTGGGAACAATTAGATACTGAAACTGCTATTGCTCCTCCAATTCCAACATCAACAGAAGGACCTTCATTTAGATCGGTTGCGCCAAGTACATCACCAATGAGATACTTTCCAAATCAAAGTACGGTGATTGCTGGTAACTTAAATAATTCTTGGGAAGTGTTACCTTCAGTTAGCAGAACTATGACATTTGGTGTTAATGTTAGAGATAATAATTTAAATGGAGGACAGTCTGCAAGTAAAGAAATGACCTTAACATTTAGCGACTCTTCAGGACCTTTTAAAGTAACCTCTCAAGCTAGTGCTACTTCATGGAATTCAGAAGATTCAAAAACAATTACATGGGATGTTGCAAATACAACCAGTGCTCCTGTGAGCTGTTCAAATGTAAATATTTTACTTTCAACTGATGGAGGTTATACCTACCCTTACACATTGGCTTCAAATGTTCCAAATAACGGTTCGTACTCTATTACTGTTCCTAATACAACCACCAATTTAGGAAGAGTTAAAGTAGAAAGTGTTGGCAATATTTTTTACGCTATAAACAGTGCAAATATTAGTATTCAAGCCAAAGAGTTTCAAATGAATTTTAGCGAAAGTAACGTACAAGTTTGTAAACCGTCAAATGCAGTTTATAGTTTTAATTACAATACTTTTTTAGGTTTTAATGAAACCACAACATTCTCTGCTACCGGAAATCCTGCAGGTTCTGTGGTTACATTCAACCCTACAACTGCAACGGCTAATAACACAACTGTTGAAATTACCATTAGCAATCTTACCAATGCTACTGTTGGAGCATATGAAATTGATATTATTGGAACATCAGCAACTACTTCATTAGAAAGAACAGAAACACTTACATTGAATGTTTTTGATGATAACATAACAGCACCAACACTAGCAAACCCTGTAAATAATGCAACCGAACTATTAAGCCCATTTGTTTTTGAATGGGATACTAATGAAAATGCAGAAACTTATCAAATTCAAATTGCTACAGACAGTGATTTTAACTCAATTGTTGAAGAAAACAATGCCGTTACGTCAAACACTTATACTTCAGAAGTTTTAGATACCAACAACACTTATTTTTGGCGAGTAAAAGCAATAAATAACTGTGGTGAAAGTGTTTTTTCAGAAGTATTTTCATTTCAAACAGCAAGTGTTTTTTGTAATATACATAGCGCTACAGATACACCTTTAAATATACCAGACAATAATTCAAGTGGTGTAAATTCAGTAATTTCAGTAACAGATAACTTATCTATTTCAGATATTAAAGTTTCAGTAAATATTACGCATCCTTATTTACAAGATTTAACCTTGACACTTACTAGTCCAAATGGCGTTGCAATTTTACTCTCTGTAAGTAATGGTAGTTCTGGATCTAATTACTCAAATACAATTTTTAGCGATGATGCCACCACAGCTATTAGTGATGGTTCAGCTCCTTTTAGCGGAGAATACACTCCTCAAGTAGCATTATCTAACCTAGACAATACAACATCATTAGGTGATTGGACCTTAAATGTGACAGATAATGGAGCTCAAGACGTGGGTGTTATTGTAAGTTGGGCCATAGATATTTGCGGAGTACAAGCTGCAGATGCGAATGACGACGATAATGATGGCGTAAGTAATGATATTGATCTTTGTCCAAACTCAACACCGGGTTCTAATGTAGATGCACTAGGTTGTTTTATGCTTTCTGCAAGCAATTTTAATATTGAAGCTATAGGTGAAACTTGCTCTGGAAAAGGAAACGGACAACTATTAATTTCTACGGAAGAAAGACATACTTATACCACAACCATAAATGGTGTTGACTATAGTTTTTCAAACAGTAGAATTATTGAGAATTTACCTAACGGAACCTATGATTTTTGTATTGCTATTGCTGAAGAAAATTATGAGCAATACTTTACAATAACTATTGAAGAAGCCGCTACAATTTCAGCAAAAGCAACTGTTAAATCTAATAATGCAGCCATAACAATTTCTGAAGGAACAGCACCTTACAGCATATTGGTAAATGGAAAAGAAGTATTAAAAACTTCCAACCCTTCTTTTTCAATTGCAATTGAACACGGTGATGTTGTTGAAGTTAAAACAGCTATAGAATGTGAAGGTGTATTCTCAAAAAACATTGATTTATTTGAAAACATAATAGCCTATCCAAATCCTTCAAATGGTAGTTTCCAAATTACGGTACCTTCTAACAATAGCAATGTAACTGTTGAAATTTACAATGTACAATCACAATTATTATTAACTAAGGTTTACCCTGTAAAATATGGAGAAATTCAATTAAATATTGAAGAAATGCCTTCAGGTGTTTATTTTGCCAAAATTATTTCAGAGAACCCAGCAACACTAAAATTAATTAAACAATAGTTCATTAACACCATTATTTTTAAGACATGGAAACTCAAAAATTAGAAGGGAAATTTAGAAAGAATATAACTATTGGAAGTACTGTTGAAGTTGTACAAAAGCAACACCAAAGATCTGGTGAATTAACTGAAGGAATTGTAAAACGTTTTTTAACCAAATCACCCAATCATCCGCACGGAATTAAAGTACAATTAGAAACTGGTATCGTTGGCCGTGTAAAATGGGTTTTGTAAGTATTAAAACTTATAATTATTAAATTTCACATAAAACCCTGTATTCAAAAAGTATGAATACAGGGTTATTTATTTTTTAGATGTACGTTTTATTAAAACTTACATTCTTATTTTTTTACATAAGTATTATTTGCTTTATCAATATCAGCCATCATTCCTGAAGGATCAATTTCAACCTTAACAACATCCTTTTTAGTAGTAAAAGTATAGGTAGGATATGCCCAAGCCCAATCTTTTAAAATAGTTGCTGAAGTTGGTTTTGTTCCCCTCATCATTTGCAACGGAATATTAAAATTTTCTGAAGTCCCATCAGCATAAGTAACAGTAACATCAATTGGCATTGGCATTGCACCAGCTCTTGCTAAAGTAATTGTACTTCCTTCAACTTTTGCTACAGCATAATCTATGGTATGTTTTGTCTCTGTCCATTCATTTAAATACCAATCTAAATGAATTCCTGAAACTTTTTCAGCAATACGTTTAAAATCGTTTGGTGTTGGGTGTTTAAATTTAAAGTCGTTATAATATTGTTTTAACGTTTCCTTTACGTTATCCTCACCAATAATATAGTTTAATTGCGAAACAAAAATACTTCCTTTGGTGTAGCTTCCAATACTAAAAGCTGCGTTGGTATTAAACCTATCAGAATGTGTAGTTAGCGATTCTTCAAAATCGTTTTTTACAATATAATAGTAACCTCTGTAGCCATTTGAGTTTGGTGTATCACTTTCTCCTTTTAAATATTTATTAGAAGCTAATGTTGAAATATATGTTGTAAATCCTTCATCCATCCAAGAATGCTTACTTTCATTGGTAGCTAATAAATGCTGAAACCATGCATGCGCAAATTCATGAAAAATGGTTCCTGCAATTCCATTTAAACTTTTTCCGCCAGCAACCAAAGTACACATTGCATACTCCATACCACCATCTCCACCTTGAATAACTGAATATTGTTCCCAAGGATACGGTCCAATAGCAGTATTGTAATACTCCATAGCTTTTACCGTTAATGGCTGTACTTCTTTCCAAGCTTTTTTATAGGTATCGGTATTTTTATATAAAAAATGAAGTGTTGTTCCACTTTCAGTTTTCACAACATCATGAGCATAATTAGCATCAGCAGCCCACGTAAAATCGTGTACCATTTTTGCCTTAAAATGCCACGCCAATTTTTCTCCTTTTTGAATAGCTAAAGGCAAACTTTTGTTTTCATATCCGTGACCAATTTCTTGCGGATTTTGAAGTACTCCGGTTCCACCAACTGTATATGTTTTATCAATATGAATAGTTACATCAAAATCACCCCAAACTCCGTGAAACTCACGAGCAATATATGGATGATCGTGCCAACCTTCAAAATCATATTCAGCCATTTTTGGATACCATTGTGCCATAGAAAGTGCAATACCATCTTCACTATTTCTTCCTGCTCGTCTAATATGAACAGGTACTTGACCTTCAAATTCCATATCAAATGTTACTTTTTCTCCAGGCTGAATTGGTGAAATCAAATCAACAACTAGTAACGTTCCTTCCACAGTAAATGATAACTTTTTTCCGCCTTGTTTTAACGATAACACATTTAAATACCCTATTTCATTTAGTTTTAAATCTGCTATTCTACTTTTATAAACAGGATTTTCCTTTGTTCCTGTGTTGGTAACCATCCTTCTATCTGGGTCTACAATTGATTGTAGCCTGCTATCCATTTCGCTTCCTGGTTGAAAAGCATTGTAGTATAAATGGTAAAAAACTCTGTTTAAAACATCAGGAGAATTATTAGTGTACACCAATTTTTGAGTTCCGGTATATTGGAATGTTTCTACATTCATATCAACATCCATAGTATAATCTACCTGTTGTTGCCAATACGATGTATTGTTTTGAGCATTTATTAAAACAGTGTTGGCAACAAATAAGAGTATCAATAATTTTTTCATGAGGTTGTTTTTTTTCGAAAGTGCAATATAGCTATAACTATAGAAACTAAAAAAGCACCTTCAAAATGAAGGTGCTCTTTTAACAGAACATTATAATTTTTACTTTTTATTTACCATTTTATCAGCTAATAACAATGCATTGTAAGCATTTAATACTTTTCCTGAAACTGATAATGTTGAAAAATTAGCTTTTTCACCTTCTTTTCCTGGAATTAAAACATCCATATCAACTTCAATACCTGAATTCATGATAATGTGTTTTACTTGACTTGCAGATAACTCTGGGTAGTATGATCTTACCAAAGCAGCAACACCTGCAACTTCAGGAGATGCCATTGATGTACCATTGTATTTTGCATACTCATTATTTGGAATTGTAGAATAAATTTGAACTCCAGGAGCAAAAACATCTACATTTATTTTTCCGTAGTTTGAAAAAGTTGCAGGCATATTTTCATCATAATTAGAGCTCATTGCTCCAACGGTTAAAACATTGTCACAAAGTTCATTTATTTTATCAGCAGTATCATTTGGCCAATTTTCACTTACATCAATATCTTTACCATCATTACCAGCCGCGTGAACTAATAATACATCGTTTTTCTCAGCATATTTAAAAGCTTCAAAAACCCACTCTGGATTTGGAGACCAACTTTTTCCAAAGCTCATATTAATTACTTTTGCACCATTATCAACGGCATATCTAATTGCTAAAGCAACATCTTTATCACGCTCATCTCCATCAGGAACGGCTCTTACAGACATTAACACAGCATTATCTGCAACACCTTTCATTCCAAGGTTATTAGTACGATTTGCTAAAATAATTCCTGAAACATGTGTTCCATGTGATTCTATTTCTTTTGAACCAATTACAGCACCATTTCCATAGTTTAAATTTGTAATATCCTCAGGGTCATCACCTACAATTGCTCTACCATCATACTCTAAATCGTAACTTTTATTTTCTGCTTGAGAATCATAGTACTCTTTAAAATCTTCATATGTAGCGCCTCTTTCATACAACGCAATTAATCCTGCTACTTGTCCTGACAGTGCAACATCATCAGATTTAAATGCTTTTAAAGCTTCTAATGAAATACTATCAGTACCCATTGCTTTCATAACATTTTCAAATGTGTCATTAATTTGATTTAAACGCTCCATAGTTGCAATATGTGATCCTGCAGAAGCATTGTAAGCTTTTTCGTATTTTTTAAACAATTCAAAATCTGCTTTATCTTCAGCACTTACAGTTTCAGCTGTTTTACCTTCAAATTTAGCTTTTGATTTTGCATATAAACGAGTAATTTCTAACTGCTCAGGAGCAGCAACACCATAACCTCCTAAAAAGTTCCATCCATATACATCATCAACATATCCATTTTTATCATCATCAATTCCATTTCCAGGAATTTCTTTTGAATTTACCCAAAGTACATCTTTTAAATCTTCGTGTTCAATATCAATTCCTGAATCAATTACACCAACTACAACAGTTGTACTTTCTTTTCCTTCAACAAATTTATAAGCTTTCTCTAAACTCATTCCTGGAATTGAGTCTGATGCTAAATCGGCATGCGCCCAATGATTAAAATCTTCATCACTAATTGTTCCTTTTTTTGCAGTTGCATTTGCTACAGCTGTGTCCATTGTAGGAACGGCCATATTTTTAATTGAACTACAACTTGATAATGTAATGGCTGCAATGGCCACTACATACATTGGTTTTAATATTCTCATTTTTATCTTTATTGTTAATTAAATACTTCGTTAAATTTAAAGGTTTCGTTCACTCGAACTCCTTTTTCTGTATGCTTTACTGTACATAATTGGTTGCTAGCATCATGCTCTAAAAACAACACATAATTATTATCTGCAGCTTTATTTAAAAATTTCGCTTTTTCATCCATTGTTAATAAAGGACGCGTATCATAACCCATCACATACGGTAAAGGAATATGACCTACAGTTGGCAATAAATCTGCCATAAAAACCAAGGTTTTATCTTTATACTGAATATGAGGAATCATTTGTTTTTCGGTATGGCCATCAGCAAATAAAATATCAAATCCTAGTGCAGTGTTTTTAGCAAAATCACCAGTAGGAATATCTAAAAACTGTAACTGTTCGCTCGCTTCAATAGGATTTATATTTTCTTTTAAAAAAGAGGCTTTTTCACGCACGTTAGGAGCTATAGCCCATTGCCAATGATTTTTATTAGACCAAAATTTGGCATTTTTAAAAGCAGGTTGGTAACCAGTTCTGTCTTTATTCCATTGAATAGCACCACCACAGTGATCAAAATGTAAATGCGTTAAAAAAACATCGGTAATATCATCACGGTGAAAGCCGTATTTGGCTAATGAACTATCTAAAGAAAACCCTCCAAAAAAGTGATAGTATCCAAAAAAATTATCAGATTGTTTGTTTCCTGTTCCTGTATCAATTAATATGAGCCTATCTCCATCTTCAATAAGCATACTACGCATACTTAAATCAACTAAATTATTTGCGTCAGCCGGGTTGGTTCTTTGCCATAAAGTTTTAGGAACTACACCAAACATAGCACCACCATCTAACTTAAAGTTTCCTGTTTCAATAGGATAAATTTTCATACACGAAAAAATTTCAATACAACTAACTGAATATCAATACAAAATACATACCAGTTATACTTATTGCAAGCACAAATATACATTAATTTATGCTTAACAAAATGTTAAAGAATTAAAAAAACCCAAGCATATTGCTTAGGTTTTTTTGAGGCGACGAGCGGATTCGAACCGCTGTAGGAGCTTTTGCAGAGCCCAGCCTAGCCACTCGGCCACGACGCCATAATTTGGATTGCAAATTTAATATTTTTTAATGAGTTAACAAGTATTTTTTTAATTAATGTTTAATAGCTGCTTATTCAAAATTACTCACTTGTTACTATAGTTGTTTTAGTTGTCTGAATATAAATACAATAAAAGCTAAATTATTCTCTTTTTTTACTCATTTCAATAGTCACCATTGCTACATTGCCTCCAATTGGTGGATTTAATTTAGAAACTTCAACTTTAGCCAATTTTACAATACTAATTTCAGCTAAAATACGATCTAAAATACGTTTAGCAACTTCTTCTAAAAGTTTAGAACGTATAGCCATTTCCTCTTTTACAATTTTGTTTAAATGTACATAATCAACCGTATCTGCCAGGTCATCAGACACTGCAGATTTTGATAAATTAGCTTTTACAGCAACATCAACTCTATAATCTGAACCAATTTTACCTTCTTCAATTAAACAACCATGATAGGCATATACTCTAATGTTTTTTACTTTAATTGTTCCCATAATAGCTTAAATTTTATGAACTACTACAAAGGTAGAATTATGAAATGATATTTTACCATTAATTATTGAAATTTAACCCCTGCGTTAGGGATAGAATGGTTTGTTTGAGCTCTTTTTTTTGTTTTTCTAAACTAAAAAAAAGCGAGTAATGATAGCCCGACCTGTAAGGGAACGCCCAAATAATTTTTATAATTTTAAACAGAATGCTTCATTTAGTACAGTTACAAGTTGAATTGCCAAAAAAAATCGATATTTTTGCCCTTTATTACTATTATAATTATGAGTGAAGAAAATAAATCACTGAATTTTATTGAGCAAATTATTGAAGAGGATTTGGCCAACGGACTACCAAAAGAGAAATTGCGTTTTCGATTTCCGCCTGAACCAAATGGTTATTTGCACATTGGACATGCAGCTTCTATTTGTTTAAATTTTGGCTTAGGTTTAAGTTACAATGCGCCTGTAAACTTGCGTTTTGATGATACAAACCCTGCGAAAGAGGAACAAGAATATGTAGATTCAATTAAAGAAGATATTAAATGGCTTGGCTTTAATTGGGATAAAGAATTGTATTCTTCAGACTATTTTCAGCAATTATTTGATTGGACAATTACCTTAATTAAAGAAGGTAAAGCGTATGTAGATGACCAATCTTCTGAAGAAATGGCAAAACAAAAAGGTACGCCTACTGAAGTTGGAATTAATAGCCCAAATAGAGATAGAAGCATTGAAGAAAACTTAGATTTATTCATGAAAATGAAAAATGGTGAGTTTGAAGAAGGTTCTCATGTTTTGCGTGCAAAAATTGATATGGAACACGTAAATATGCATATGCGTGATCCAATTATGTATAGAATTTTGAAAAAACACCACCATAGAACTGGAGACGATTGGTGTATTTACCCAATGTACGATTGGACACACGGTGAAAGTGATTATTTGGAGCAAATTTCACATTCTATTTGTACTTTAGAATTTAAAAGTCATAGAGATTTATACGATTGGTACGTAGACCAAGTAGTAGATCCAAGTTTATTAAGACCTAAACAACGTGAATTTGCTCGTAGAAATTTAAGCTATACTGTAATGAGTAAGCGTAAATTATTGCAATTGGTTGAAGAAGGTATTGTAAATGGTTGGGATGACCCTAGAATGCCTACAATTTCAGGTTTGCGAAGAAGAGGTTATACTCCAAATTCAATTAGAACTTTTAGTGAAACTGCAGGAATCTCCAAAAGAGATAATGTTACAGATGTTGCTTTGTTAGAACATTGTATTAAAGATGATTTAAACAAAACTGCACCACGTGTAATGGCTGTATTGAACCCTGTAAAAGTGGTAATTACCAATTATCCTGAAGGAAAAGAAGAGCTTTTAACTGCTGAAAACAATCAGGAAGATGAAAATGCAGGTTATAGAGAAGTGCCTTTTAGCCGAGAAATTTATATTGAAAAAGAAGACTTTAGAGAAGAAGCTAATAAGAAGTTTTTTAGATTGAAACTTGGTAAAGAAGTTCGTTTAAAAAACGCATATATTATTAAAGCTGAAAGCTGTATAAAAGATGAAAATGGTGAAGTTACTGAAATTCACTGTACTTATGATGAGGATTCTTTAAGCGGAAGTGGAACTGAAGCAAGCAAACGTAAAGTAAAAGGTACCTTACATTGGGTTTCTATAAAACACGCAGTAAAAGCAGAAGTAAGAGTATACGATCGCTTGTTTACAGATGAAGCTCCTGATAGTTATAAAGACAAAGATTTTAAAGAATTTATAAATCCGAACTCGTTACAAATTATCAATGCTTTTGTAGAACCAAGTTTAAAAAGTGCCAAAAACTTAGATCGTTTTCAATTTCAACGATTGGGATACTTTTGTGTAGATACTGATTCAACTGAAAGCCATTTAATTTTTAACAGAACTGTGCCTTTAAGAGACAGTTGGGCTAAAATGGCTAAGTAAATTATCTTTTATTATAGAACTAAAAAACCCGTTTCAACAATATTGAAACGGGTTTTTTATGATTTATTTTTTGTATTCTAGTTAACTTTTAAGGTTTTTAAAATAGCTTCTAATTCAAACATATAATCACGTTTATTAATTCCAGGAGCAAACGTTAAACCTTCAACCACAATTAAACGATTATTAGGCTTATCAACTACAGTATAGCTTAAAAAAGGACCTGCCATATACACACCTTTCACTTCCCATTTACCTCTTGTTTCAAACGCTTTTTTTCCATCAATTTCAACATCAAATATGTGTGGTGTATACGCTTCTTCTGTAATCATATAAGAATCGTCAACTTGACCAGGAATATTTTTTTTACCAAACGCATTTCTAATGGCTACAATATTATTTCCATTCTCATCGTCTTCTGAAGTAATTGGCACACTATACGCAAATAACTCCATACTATTTCCTCCATTTAAGTGATATCTATACCAAACAAAATCACCGTTATCTTCAACCTTCCTGTATGTTCTAGGAATTGTAATACTAAAACCTTGTTTTTTAAATGTTTCAATTTGAGCTGGATCCCAATATTTTTTTAAAATACTTCTTCTAACCGTTTCTAAATCTGCGCTTTTAAAAACTTCAATTATTCTTTGACTGTTTTTTTGAATTTCAGCAATTAGTTCTTCTTCATTTTTACCGGTAATAGTAATTATTTTTTGTGGAGACGCATACACTTCTGAACCAACTAAGAATGAATTTTCGCCAGTAATTCCAACATTTAAAATACTACGTGTAGCTTTAAACATAGAACTAAAATTTTCCATAGGTACTTGTGTTACTTCAAACTGAGACTCAGGTTGTGGTAAACCTACTACAGGCTCTGCAATTATTTTACGCAATTCGTCACCAATATCACCAGCCCATTCGCTATTTTTCATAACAACCAACAAATTATTAATTCGTCCGTTTGCCTCTTTATAACTCTTTTTTTGATTTCCTGAATCACACGAAATAAAGAGCGTAATAATTGCTAATAGAATACCTAGTTTTTTCATTATTTTAATTATTATAAATTTTTAATTCAGTTCCTGGCTTTAGACTTTTAACCCTCCAAATATCATTCCAATCCTTAATATTTTGAACTGAAACATTTGGGTATTTTTGTGCAATTAACCAAAGTGAATCACCAGACTGCACTTTATAAGTAGAATATTTACCCGTTGGAACCACTTTTTTAGATGTTGAAGCTACTGCTTTTGTAGGTTCAACATTCATTTTTTTAGGATAAATAGTAAGTTTTTGCCCTACTTTTAAGCGTGAACTCTTTAAATTATTCCAACGTTTTATACTACTAACAGAAACACCATATTTTTCAGAAATTTTACCTAAATAATCTCCACTTTTAACTCTGTAAACTGTACGATCATTCATTTCAACATAACGTGGCAAGGGTTTTTCACGTTTTGCTTCTTCAGCCAAGGCATATTTGTAAATAAGATCCTCATTGCTCACAAAAGCTCCAATATCTTTTTTAGGTAAGGTTAATGTGTAATTTTTACCTTTTATAAATGGAATAATATCTAATTTATATTGCGGATTTAAAAACTGAAGCACTTCAATATCAACATTCAATGTTTCATAAATTTGCTCAAATGTTAATTGTCCTTTTACCTGAACTGTATCTGTCTCAAAATAAGCAATCGCATTTTTTTTAGCCTTTATATTGTGCTCTTCAGCATATTCAAATATATATAAGGTTGCGTAAAACGCAGGTACATACCCAGCTGTTTCTCTTGGTAAATTATGACGTATATTCCAATAATTTTTACTTCCTCCAGATCTTCTAATAGCTTTACTTACATTCCCTGGCCCAGAATTATACGCCGCTAAGGCCAAATCCCAATCACCAAAAATTTTATACAAACTTGACAAGTATTTACAGGCAGCTTCTGTTGCTCTGTAAGGGTCTGAACGCTCATCTACATATGAGCTTACATTTAAATCAAATTGCTTCCCTGTTTGGTACATAAATTGCCACAAACCTTTGGCGCCAACATATGATTTTGCTCTTGGCTTTAAGGCCGATTCAACAATGGCTAAATATTTAATTTCTAACGGAATATCATATTTATCCAATTGCTCTTCAAACATTGGAAAATAATAACGTGCGCGTTCCATTAACACTGAAAATGCTGATTTTCGTCTTTTCAAGTATGTTTTAATTACTTGCTCTAAGTTTTGGTTGTACTCAATATGAAAAGGCGTTTTACTATCTAATGCCAACAAACGTTCTTTTAACAAAGCTGTTGGAAGCTCTTCAAGTTCTGTTACCAATTTTTCATCATCTCTTAACACGTACGGAATTGTGTCATACAGCGGAGACTTAATCAATTCATTCAACCATAAACTATCAATTACAGCGGCTTCTACATGAGTTTTAAATAATAATGAATCTGGTGTTTTTAACAATAAACTATCTCCAGAAGAAAGTAATTCTTTAGAATCTTCAATAGTTTCAATAGCCAAAGTGTCGGATTCTGTTTGAGAAAACCCGACACTTGTTACTACTAATAAAAGTACTATTAGTATTTTTTTCATGTATTCTTATTCGTTTAAAAGTTTTGAAATTTCGTCTAAGTTAGGCGCTAAAATAATTTCAATTCTTCTATTTTTTGCTTTTCCTTCTTTTGTTTCATTGGTACCCACAGGTACATATTCACTTCTTCCTGCTGCTGTAATTTGTGTAGGATTTACTTTTTCGCTTTCTAAAATACGTACAATTGCAGTTGCGCGTTTTACAGATAAATCCCAATTATCTAAAACTGTTGTTCCTTTGTATGGCACATTATCTGTGTGCCCTTCAATCAACACATTTATATCTGCGTTTTCAGCTAAAACAGTTGCCAATTGCTTCACGGCTTTTTTCCCTTCAGAACCAACTGCCCAGCTACCAGAATTAAACAATAATTTGTTTTCCATAGACACATAAATTTTTCCATTTTTATGTTCTACAGTTAATCCTTTTCCTTCAAAATTATGCAATGCGCTAGAAATAGCATCTTTTAATTGCTGCATTTGCGCCTCTTTTGCATTGATTAAACTTTGTAATTCTTCAATTTGAATAGAGCGTTCATTTAATTCTTTCTGAAGATTTTCTAAACGCAAACTTTCAGCCGCTAATATTTTCTCTTTCTCTTCTAACTGTGCTAACAACTCTTGATTTTTTTGAGATTGTTCAGCCAATTTTTTTGAACTTTGAGCAGATAAAGCTTGGTATGATTCGTCTAAATTATTGTATTTGTGTTGCAATGCTTCTAAATCACTTTGCAATTGTGCCTTTTGTGCTGAAAGCTCGTCATACTCTTTATTCAATTTCACTAAATCGTCTTCAAGTGATTTTTTAGCTGCTAATAAATCGTCTTTTTCTTCTATTAATTTTGAATTTGAAGAACGTAATTTATTGTATTTAGATTCTAAATCTTGATATACTTTTTTTGACACACATGCATTTAATGTACATGCAATTACGCATAAAAGTGCTATTTTTTTTAACATCATAAAGTTTTGTTTTAGTATTTAATCAATTTCTACTACAATAGGACAATGGTCTGAATGCTTTGCTTCAGGTAAAATATACGCCCTACTAATTCTATCTTTTAACGGTTCACTTACCATATTATAATCTATACGCCAACCTTTGTTATTGTTACGTGCATTTGCTCTATAACTCCACCAACTATAATGATTTGGTTCTTTATTTAAATAACGAAAAGAATCTATAAATCCGCTATCAATAAAACTTCCAATCCATTCACGTTCAACAGGTAAAAATCCTGAAACACCTTTCATTTTAGGATTGTGAATATCAATTTCTTCATGACAAATATTGTAATCTCCACAAATAACAATATTTGGAATTTCTTTTCGCAACTCATTTACATACTCTTGAAATTCAGCCATATAATTTAGCTTAAAATTTAAACGAGCATCATTTGTTCCTGAAGGCAAATACAAGCTCATTACTGAGACATCATCAAAATCTACACGTAAATTTCGACCTTCAAAATCCATTGATTCAATTCCCGTGCCATACTCAATATGATTTGGTTTTATTTTAGATAAAATAGCAACACTGCTATACCCTTTTTTTTGTGCCGAAAACCAATAGTGATATGGATAACCAGCATTTTCAAATAAACTTAAATCTAATTGTTCTTTATGCGCCTTGGTTTCTTGAATACAAATCACATCAGGATTTGCAGCTTCCAACCATTCTATAAATCCTTTTTTTAATGCAGCTCTAATTCCGTTTACGTTATATGATATTATTTTCATTATTATTTTTAAGTATTGAAAAATTAAAAGTTTGTAAAGTTAACTGAAAGATTTAATGATTAAAAATAAAAACCAACTAAGAAATTTTATAACAATTATTAAAACGCTTAAATCTTTCTCTTATTATTTTAAAATATTGATAATCATTAATATTGAAGCGATTAACTGAGTTCCTGCAAATAGATACTTTAAATTGTTTTATCAGAAAAAATTACTGTTTCTTTTTGTATAATTCTTTTAATGCTCTTCGCATTATTTTGTTTGATGCTGTTCTTGGTAACATTTCTATTTCCACTAAATCTGAAACTTTAAAAAGTGGATTTAATTGCTCTTGAACACTCTTTTTTGTTTGCACTAATTTTTCTTCAGCTGATAAGGTTGATGTACAAGCAACATAAAATACAACTAAATTACTTGGACCTCCGCCTTTTGGTGTAACTGCAATTGCCGCTGCTTCTTTTACAAAATTTTGTTGGTTAACAATTGCTTCAATTTGAACCGAACTTACTTTAATTCCACCTAAATTTATGGCATCATCAACTCTTCCTTGAGCTTTGTAATAACCGTTTGATAGCTGTTCCAATTCATCTCCATGTCTGCGTAATAATTTACCTTCAAAAGTTGGTGTATTTTTATAATACACTTCAAAATGATTTTTATTTAACAAGCTTTTAGACAAACCCAATATTGGCGGAATTAAAAACAGTTCTCCTTTATTTGAAAGTTTATTTTCTTCATTCAACAATACAAATTCACCACCCAATGCTTGGGTAGAAAAGGTGCTTGCACAATTTGGTTGCACAATAGTACTTGTAACATATCCACCACCAATTTCAGTACCTCCGCAGTATTCAATAACAGGTTTATTGTTAGCCAACTGCATTAAATATTCCATTTCAAATGGGTTAGAAACTTCACCTGTTGAACTAAAACATTTTATACTACTCCAATTAAATTGCTCCATACAACCAGAAGTTTTCCAATGCTTTACAAAACTTGGAATTACACCTAACATTGTTACATTAGCATTTTGTACAAAAGCACCAAAATTTTCACCTATTGGTGCTCCATTATACAACGCAATAGTTGCTTTATTTATTAGCGTTGCAAATACTAGCCAAGGCCCCATCATCCAACCTAAATTGGTTGGCCAACAAACCACATCATTTTTGTGAATATCTTGGTGATAATATCCATCGCTGGCGCACTTTATAGGTGTTGTATGTGTCCACGGAATTGCTTTTGGCGCTCCGGTTGTTCCAGATGAAAACAAAATGGTAATGATATCATTTGGCTTTTGAATAACCGTTTGAAAGGCTGTTTTTTCACTTAAAAAATCAGTCCAACAGCTATCTTTTTCTCTTAAATTATTTTTTTCTTCGGAAGTTTTTATAACAATTGTTTTCGGAGCATTTGCTTCCAATAACTTTGTGTATAATGGTAACTCTTTACCATTTCTATGAATAACATCTTGCGTAAAAACTACTTTAGGATTCGTGATTTTTAAACGAACTGAAATTTCATTTGGAGTAAAACTATCTGCAATAGTAACAATAGGCATACCTGCTTTAATACCTGCTAAATAAATAGCAACAGCTTCCAAAGTCATAGGCATATCAATAGCTATTGTATCACCTGTTTTTAAACCTATTTCAAGAAAACCATTGGCAATTTTATGAACAAGTATTAAAAGTTCACGCTGTGTTACTTTTTGAAGTGTTCCACCTTCATGTTGAAATACTAAAACAACCGCATCCTCTTCATTCTGAAAACAAGAGTCTACAATATTTAATTTTGAATTGTATAGCCATTCGGCATTTTCAACACCTTTTGCAATGTTTAATATAGCAGTGAATTTTTCTTGAAATTGAATTCCTAGGTTTTGAACTGTTTCTGTCCAAAAATCTTCTTTATGTTTAACTGACCATTTCCAAAAATCATCATAATTTTCAAAACCATGTTGCTGCATCATTTTATAAATGTTGCTGTGCTCAATGGTTTCTTTTGATGGTTTCCAATATGGCTTACAAGTCATTTTTTATTTAAAATTCTTCAACTTCTTCTATAATTGTTTCAACAGTTTCATCTTCTTCAGTAGTTTCATTACAATCAACTTGAATACTTAGATCTTCAGGCATTTCAAAATCTTCTTGACTTACTGATAGCTCAGGGTCTGCATATAATTTCTTATAATACAATGCCCAAATAGGCAACGCCATTGTAGCACCTTGACCTTGTGTAATTCTTTTAAAGTGTGTTGCTCTATCTTCACCTCCAACCCAAACTCCTGTGGCTAAATTTGGCACAATTCCCATAAACCAACCATCTGATTGATTTTGAGTTGTACCCGTTTTACCAGCAATAGCATTTGTAAACTCATATGGGTAACCTGTGGCAACATTATCTGGGTATTTTCCCCATTTAGTTCTTAATCTAATTCCCGAACCAGCCTGTGTTACACCTTCTAACAAATTAACAACTACATAAGCAGATTCTTCACTTAAAACCTCTTTTGAAGAAGGTACAAATTGCTCTAAAACGGTTCCGTTTTTATCTTCAATTTTTAAAAGCATCATTGGCTCAATTTGCAAACCTTTATTTGCAAAAGTTGCATACGCACCTACCATTTCATACAGTGATAAATCTACCGAACCTAAAGCAATTGAAGGAACTTCTGGAATTTTACTTTTAATACCAGCACTTTTTGCCAACGCTACAACCGTTTTTGGGTGTACACGATCAATTAAATTAGCTGTTACTACATTTACCGATCCTGCCAAAGCCTCTTTTAAAGTTAACTCTCCACCGTATTTATCATCAGAATTTTTTGGGGTCCAATCTTCTGGCATTCCGTATTTTTCCTTCGGAATTGTGTACGGAGTGTTTGGTAATTTAAAACAAGGTGATAATTTTAACTGATTGATTGCTGAAGCATACACAAAAGGTTTAAAGGTAGAACCTACCTGACGTTTTTGTTGTTTTACAGCATCGTATTGAAAATGTTTGTAATTAAAACCACCAACCCAAGCTTTTACATGACCTGTTTGCGGCTCAACCGACATTAAACCTGATCTTAATATTTGTTTGTAATATAAAATAGAATCTTTTGGTGTTAAAATGGTGTCAATATCACCTTTCCAAGAAAAGATTTTCATTTCTGTTTTTTTATTGAAAGAAGCTCTAATTTCTTTTTCTGAAGCTCCATTTTTCTTCATTCGTTTCCATCGATTAGATCGCTTCATAGCTTGCGTCATAGTAGTTGCTATTTCACTATCTTCTAAATCATAAAAAGGTGCTGTTTTATTTCTTTTTTGCTCTTTGTCAAATACACGCTGTAGGTTAGACATATGTTCGTCCATTGCTTCTTCAGCATATTTTTGCATTCGAGAATCTAAGGTTACATAAATTTTAAGTCCGTCTCTATGTAAATTGTATTTAGTACCATCAGGTTTAGGATTGTTTTTAATCCACGTTTTCATAACATCACGTAAATACTCTCTAAAATAGGTAGCAGTTCCATCACTATGACTTTCTCTATTGACATCTAAATTTAGATCTGTCAATTGTAGCGAATCTTTCTCCTTTTCAGAAATAAATTCATTTCGAAACATTTGCCCTAAAACAACATTTCTTCTATTCCTAACCAACTCTTCTCTTCTTAAAGGATTGTAGTAAGAAGCATTTTTAAGCATTCCAATTAACATTGCAGATTCAGCAACTGTTAAATCAATTGGTTCTTTCCCAAAATAAATGCGTGAAGCAGAACGAATACCTACTGCTAAATTCAAAAAATCGTACTTATTTAAGTACATGGTTAAAATTTCTTGTTTGGTATATTGGCGTTCTAATTTAACCGCAATTACATACTCTTTAAATTTTTGAAGTATTCTTTCTGGTAAATTTTTTGAACCTTCACCAGTAAACAATAATTTTGCCAATTGTTGAGTAATAGTACTCCCACCACCATCTTTTCCTAATTTTGCAACGGCACGCGCTGTTGCTTTAAAATCAATACCTGAATGCTCATAAAAACGTTCATCTTCAGTTGCAACCAACGCTTTAATTAAATTTGGTGGTAAATCTTTAAATTTAACTGGAGTTCTATTTTCTTTAAAATACTTTCCTAAAGTTTTTCCATCAACAGAAATAACTTCAGTAGCTAAATTATCTTCTGGATTTTCTAATTCTTCAAAAGTTGGAAGCGTTCCAAAAACTCCCCAAGAAGCTAATAAAAATATAAATATAATAGATAGCGTTCCTCCTAAAATAGCAATCCAAAACCATTTTATATATTTTGAAAAATTAGGAGTTGTTGTTTTTTTTGCTTGTGCTTTTGCCATTAGTTCACTTTTTCTATACTTAAACCTACATCAATAATACCATTTAAAGGTGCGCTTCCATTAATATCATTTATGCCTCTTGTTGCGTGTTGAATATTAAATTTATAATCACCTTTTTCTGTAAAAACTACATTTTCTTTATAAAACAGTTTATTCTCTTTTACATCAGTAAATCCGGTTCCCAACCATTTTCCTTGGCTATCTGCCATTTCATATTCTAAGGTATCTATTACCCTTAAACCTTTAGGAAATTCAATTTTAGCTATTAAAAATATAGAACTGTAATTGTAATCTTTATTATTTCTTATAGCTATAAACACATTTTTAGCCGAAATAGTATCTGTATTTGAAACAATAAATTCAATGTTATTTTCAGAAGCCCACTGATTGTCTTCAATAGATTGATATTGATCGTATATCAACCCCGAATCACAAGAAACAAGCAGCAAAGCTCCAATTAAAAATTGGAAATATTTATGCATCTTTAGTAGTATTCTCACTTTTTTTAGGTGGTCTTCTTCTTTTATTTCTGTTTTTATTATTTCTTGGCTTATTTACAGGTTTATCAGCTCCCTCAACTTTTGGTTGTTGTTTTTTATTTGCCAAAGGTTTATTTGGTTTGTTTTTAGGGTTCTGTTTGTTCTGAACCGGTTTATTGTTTTGAGCCGATTTATTACCTTGAACAGGTTTCTTTTTATTTTGATTTCCAGGTTTATTTGGATTTACTCTTTGCTTTTTAGGAGCCGCCTTTCGTTGATTTTGCCCACCTCTTGTTTGAGCTGGCTTATTAGCACTTTTTGCTTGAGGTTTTCTTTTTTTATTTCTGCGTTTATTGTTGCGCTTTGGCGCATCAAATCTGGTTAAACTATCTTGCCCAACAACGTTTTCAAAATCAACTTTAACTTCTTCAACTAAATCATCTTCATATTCTTCTAACGAAGCAATTTTTTCTTGATTTTTATTTAAAGCAATAATTTCTTGAACTTGCTCTAAAGTTAGCTTATACCACTTACTTCTATTTTCAATATACGTATACCAAAGTAACCCTTTAAAAATGTCCATTTTTACAAATGAAGCATTCCCTTTTTCAGTTCTTAAAATTACATCTTGTCTTGGAAAACCATTTAAGGCATCTAAATACGTATCTAACTCATAATTTAAACAACACTTTAGTTTACCACATTGACCTGCCAATTTTTGGGGATTTAAAGATAGTTGTTGGTAACGTGCTGCAGTTGTATTTACTTTTCGTAAATCTGTCAACCAAGTTGAACAACACAACTCTCTACCACAAGAACCTACACCTCCTAAACGTGCCGCTTCTTGACGAAGCCCAACTTGTTTCATTTCAACACGAATACTAAAAGCACTTGCCAAATCACGTATTAATTGTCTAAAATCTACACGATCATCAGCTGTATAATAAAAAGTTGCTTTATTTCCATCACCTTGATATTCAACATCAGACAATTTCATTTTTAAGCCTAATCGCATTAAAATTTCACGACCACGATATTGTGTATCATATTCTTTGCTACGTGCAGCCTTCCAAATATCAATATCTTTTTGACTTGCTTTGCGGTATATTTTTTTTACAAGTTCACTATCAGGAGCAATTCCTTTCTTCTTCATTTGTACTTTAATCAATTCTCCTGTTAGAGAAACAGTACCAACGTCATGTCCTGGATTTCCTTCAACAGCAACAATATCACCTATTGAAAGTTGAAGTTTATCATGGTTATGATAAAAGTGTTTTCTACCATTTTTAAAACGTACTTCTACAATGGTTTCAGGTTCTTGACCTGAAGGAAGCGCCATGTTTGAAAGCCAATCAAAAACGGTAAGTTTTTCACAACTATCAGTGGCACAATTACCGTTACTTTTACAACCTTTTGGCGTACTATTTATATCTGAAGAGCAACTATTACAGCTCATATATTTTTTAATTTTATTGTGTTACGTAAAATTGATA
The DNA here is from genome assembly GCF_042679665.1 of Lutibacter holmesii. Taxonomy (NCBI): domain Bacteria; kingdom Pseudomonadati; phylum Bacteroidota; class Flavobacteriia; order Flavobacteriales; family Flavobacteriaceae; genus Lutibacter; species Lutibacter holmesii. Next base: position 405,179 of record NZ_JBHTMV010000003.1, on the reverse strand, counting down.
ATTCAACTCTACAACCTTCACTAATTTGTAAAGATATGATTAAAATTACGAACTGTAAAACGTATAAAAAGGGATTTACGTTTGTTTTACATCAATAATTTTTACTGGGCAAGCTTCTTTTGCTTTTATACTGTCATCAAAAATAGTTTCGTCAGGAGATTTTATAGTAAAAAACCCTTTCTTTTCTTTAGCATGCAACAGCACAGATTTTCCGTCTTTTTTAGACATTTGAAACTGAGCAGGAGCCAATTCAACACAGTAATTACAGCCAATACATTTAGCTCTTTGTAATGTAATAATAACCATTTAGGCTTCTACTTTGTTTTCAACTATTTTGTATAGTTTATCAGAAGGTCTAATTCTAAACTCTAAAGGAATTGTTACAGAATCTCCCTTGGTTCCTTTTTCACCTTTTACATCGTTTACAAACATTTCTTTCACTTCCATTTCTTGAGCACCTGTTGTTGGACCAGTAATTAAAATAGTATCTCCAACAACAACGTCGTAAGCTTCTATTTTAAACTCCCCAATGTTTGCCTTTGGAAAATAATGCATTCCTTTTCCAATATATACTTTCTTTTGAGTGGCATGACTTCCAGATCCTTTGCTCCATTCACCAAGTTGCTGTCCTAAATAATAACCACTCCAAAATCCACGATTGTATACTTTCTCTAATTCTTGCATCCAAGAAATTACTTTTTCTTTGCTATAAGTTCCAGCTTCAATACTATCAATTGCATCACGGTAACATTTTATAACTTTTGCAACATATTCAGGAGCTCTTCCTCTTCCTTCAATTTTCAATACTTTAACACCAGCATCAACAATTTCATCTAAAAAATCAATAGTACATAAATCTTTTGGAGACATAATATATTCATTATCTAGCTCCATTTCAACACCTGTTTCTTGATCTACAACCGTATATTTTTTTCGGCAATTTTGTTTACAAGCACCACGGTTTGCTGACGAGTTATGGTTGTGCAAACTCATATAACATTTTCCTGAAACCGCCATACATAAAGCACCGTGTCCAAAAATTTCAATTTCTAATAAATTTCCTGAAGGTCCACAAATATTTTCTTTTGCTATTTGCTCAGTAATTTTCTTTACTTGACGCAAACTTAACTCTCTACTTAACACCATAGTATCAGCAAACATGGCATAAAAACGTGCCGTTTCTATATTTGTAATGTTAATTTGAGTAGAAATATGAACTTCCATCCCAATGGCTCTAGCTGAAGCAATTACAGCTTGATCCATAGCAATTACAGCTGTAATATCAGCTTCTTTTGCTTTTTGAAGAAGGGTTTTTATAATTGTTAAATCGTGATCGTAAACAATAGTATTTAATGTTAAATACGTTCGTACGTTTTTAGCTTTACATCTGTCTGAAATTTCCTGCAAATCATCTAACGTAAAGTTTATAGTTGCTCTTGCGCGCATATTTAATTGCTCAACACCAAAATATATTGAATCTGCGCCGTTGTCTAATGCAGCTTGTAATGATTCAAAATTTCCGGCAGGAGCCATTAATTCAATTTTCCCAGTAGTAGTCATTCTTTTTTAATTTTTTGCAAAATTACGTATTTTCTTATAACTATTAGTTATTCAACTAAATAATCGTTTTCTAAAGAATGTTAAAAAAAATGAAGGTGAAAATTTATAAGGTTTTAGTTCTTATAATTTTAGTTTTATTGAATTCAGAAATATCAATACTATATAATGCTGAGGAAGGAGTTGTTTCAAAATCACCAAAACGTAAACCGCCAAGTATGTATAGTTTATTGTTTGAAAAATACATTTTTGAATAGGTTATATTTAATTTAATATAAAACTCATTCAACTCTTTAGTAAGTGTATTGTATGTATATATTTTGTCTTTATCAAAAAGATAAATTATTTCATTATTATTTGCTATGGCCGGAGACTCCATTCCAAAAAACAAATTACCTTCTTTTTGCCACGTATTTGTTTTTAAATTATAACTTTCTATTTGCGACAATGGCTTTTTATTAAAACCACCTATTAAATAAATTTTATCTTTAATTAGCACACCTTGTGTTTCTTTAGCTACTGACATGGTATCTAGCTGATACCAAAATCCTTCTTTCAAATTATATAAATGAACTTTGTTATTATACTCTTTAGCACCGCTTTTTTTCATTTTTACTGAACCACCAAGAACAATTAAATTGCCTTGGTAATTAAAAGAGGCAAAATTAACAGCTTGATGCGGATTTGTTTCATCAACAATTCTTGTATTGTTTTGTACATCTAATAATTCAATAGTTGCATTTAAATAATCTTTTCTGCCTCCACTAGATAATATTTTACCTCCTAAAATATATACATATTGATTGATGATGTTTACATTATGTGCTGATCGTTTATCAAATTTCAAGATGTTTTTCTCCCAAGTATTTGTTGGTATATCATAGGTTAAAAAATCTCCTCTATACATATCATAATTATAAGAAACACCAGCTTTTAAAAGTTTTTCAATAAGCGTTAAATCTGAATGCTCATACTTTTCTAAGGTTTTTTCAACAGCATCAAAATTGTAAGAAGCATCTCCACCAACAACAAATATTTTATCATTATTTAAAACTCCACCAAATGAAAAAATACCATATTTCATTGATTTTAACTTTTTATAACTAATTGTTTGCTTTAAGTTTCTTTGATTAACTAAGGCAACTTCATCTAAAAAATTAACATTTTTCACCAAATACACATTGTAGATTTTTTGTCCTTTATTTAAAGCCATTTCAACAGTTTGATACCCAATATGTGAAAATTGAATATTCCCAAGGCCTTTTTTATTGGTAGCTATTTTTAAATAATAAACACCTTTAGGATTAGAAAACGTGCCATCTTCAAGGTTAACAACACTTACATTCACACCTTCAATAGGTTTATTTGTTGCTGCATCAAAAATTCGACCTTCAATATATTGTGAATAAGAGCTAATCGCAATAAATACAAATAAAATACACGTTGTAATTTTTTTCATTTTAGTTTTTTCTTTGAAGTCAAAATTTAAGCATTGTGATAAATTTAGTCTAAAAAAATACAACAATAACAAACTTTACTATTTGAGTGCATTTTTTAACAAAAAAATATTTTTGTGTTAATTATTATTTTTTAATGTTGGTTTGTCCCTTTTTTTTACAAAATTTGTATTCATATTAAACTTAAAAACCAAAAAGATGAAAGTAGCTGTTGTAGGCGCTACCGGTATGGTAGGAAACGTAATGTTACAAGTTTTAGCGGAAAGAAATTTTCCAATTACTGAATTATTATTAGTTGCCTCTGAAAGATCAAAGGGGAAACAAATGGAATATAAAGGTAAAACTTATACAGTTATAGGTTTGCAAGATGCTGTTGATGCAAAACCAGACATTGCTTTATTTTCTGCTGGCGGAAGCACTTCTGAAGCTTGGGCTCCAAAATTTGCTGAAGTTGGTTGTACTGTTGTTGATAATTCTTCGGCTTGGAGAATGGATCCTACTAAAAAATTAATTGTTCCAGAAATTAACGGAGACGAATTAACAAAAGAAGATAAAATTATTGCAAATCCAAACTGTTCAACTATTCAATTAGTAATGGCTTTGGCTCCTTTACATAAAAAATATAAAATGAAACGTGTGGTAATTTCTACCTATCAATCTGTTTCAGGAACAGGTGTAAAAGCTGTTGAGCAATTAGAAAACGAAACAAAAGGAATTAAAGGAGAAATGGCTTACCACTATCCAATTAATAGAAATGCAATTCCACAGTGTGATGATTTTATTGAAAATGGGTACACAAAAGAAGAAATGAAATTAGTGAATGAACCAAAGAAAATTTTAGCTGATGATTCTTTTTCTGTAACGGCAACTGCGGTACGTATTCCAACTGCTGGTGGACATTCAGAAGCTGTAAATATTGAATTTGTAAATGATTTTGATTTGGCTGAAGTTAGAAAATTATTAGCTGAAACTCCAGGAGTTATTGTACAAGATAATTTAGACACTTTTACATATCCAATGCCAGCTTATGCACACAATAAAGATGAAGTTTTTGTGGGTCGTATTAGAAGAGATGAATCACAAGCAAATACATTAAACCTTTGGATTGTTGCAGACAACTTACGTAAAGGAGCTGCAACCAATACTATTCAAATTGGTGAATATTTAATTGCAAACGAATTGGTTTAAATTTTAAATCAAGTTATATATATAAAAAAGCCGCACAATGTGCGGCTTTTTTATTTTAGGTGTTTTAAATGTTATTTTTCAACCTTTAAAACATCTGCTATAATTTTTTCTAAATCATGTTTTGGAAGCGCACCTTGTGCCATTTGAGGCTCACTATTTTTAGGTACAAACAACATTGAAGGAATACTTCTAATTCCAAAAGCTGCTGCTAATTCTTGTTCAGCCTCTGTATCAACTTTATAAATATTTACTTTCCCTGCATAATCATCACTCAATTCTTCTAAAACTGGTGCAAGCGACTTACAAGGTCCACACCAATCTGCGTAAAAATCAATAATACAAGGTATTTCTCCTTCAAATTTCCACTCTTTATTTTTTTCGAAATTAAAAACCTTTTCTAAAAAGGTTTCTTTAGTCAATAATTCTGTCATCTTATTAAGTTTTTATATCAATTATTACGCAATATACATACCACGTTTATTTACCGACAAAGTGACATAAAAACTACCAAAGCGCAAGTAACTTTTATCACATTGATTTTCATTTTATGAACATACCTAAGCTTTCATGTAATACTTTTAACCCTTTCAATCAACTTTAAAAAAAGTATTTGTAACCTAAATTTATTTTTCCTCACAAGTTGCAAAAACTGAATAAAATTCAAAAAATACAGCTCAATAATAAATATATTTCGTTTAATTATTGGATTTTTACGATAATTAGAAAATTATTGTAATTTGCGCCGAATTAAATTTAACATCAATCACACAAAAAATGAAAAAATTATTAAGTTTTTTTATCACATTATTTATGGGTTCTGTTATGCTTGCTCAAACAGCCATTACAGGAACAATAAGTGACGCAAACGGCCAGCCAATTCCGGGTGCCAACATTGTAGTTTCAGGAAAATCAATTGGAACTACTACAGATTTCGATGGAAATTTCTCTTTAAAAGTAAATCAAACACCTCCTTTTTCTATAGAAGCTTCTCTAATAGGTTTTGCAACTGTAACAGCTAAAATTACCCAAATAAATGAAAATGTAGCTATTACTTTAGGAGAATCTGCAACAATTTTAGACGAAGTTGTGGTTTCAGCATCTAGAACTCCTGAACGTATTTTAGAATCACCTGTAACCATTGAAAGAATGGATATTAGAGAAATTAAAAACACCACATCACCTTCATTTTATGATGGTATTGAAAACCTAAAAGGTGTAGATGTTAATACCAATAGTTTAACATTTAAATCTGTAAACACACGTGGTTTTGCCACATTTGCCAATACACGTTTTATGCAGTTAGTAGATGGAATGGACAATTCATCACCTGCATTAAATTTTAACTTAGGAAACTTGTTAGGAATGTCTGAGTTAGATGTAAATAGTGTTGAACTTTTACCAGGAGCATCATCAGCCTTATACGGTGCAAACGCTTTTAATGGTGTTTTATTTATGACTAGTAAAAATCCATTTGACCATGACGGAATTAGTTTTTACGCAAAAAGCGGAATGACTACCCAAGAAGCTGCAGGAGACAATCAATTTGTAGATTTTGGAATAAGAATGGCTTATAAATTCAGCGAAAAATTTGCAGCCAAAGCTTCGTTTTCTTTTTTAAAAGGAACCGATTGGTTTGCTACTGATTATAGAGATTTTACCAATCCTGATTTTGACAGAACCAATCCAGCTTATGATGGTTTAAATATATATGGTGATGAAGTTGCAACAACCTTAAATTTTGATGCTTTAGCCGGCTTACCTGAAGGAACATTAGGATCGCAAAAAGTTTCAAGAACAGGTTACCAAGAAAGTGACTTAACAGATTATGTAGCGCAAAGCGCAAAAGCAGACATTGCTTTACATTACCGCCCAACTGGAGGTGAATTAGAGCTAATTTATAATTTTAAGTTTGGAGTAGGAAATACTATTTATCAAGGTGCAAACAGGTACGCTTTAAAAGATTTCTTTATGCAACAACAAAAACTTGAAATTAGAAATAATAACTTTTTTGTGAGAGCTTATATGACAGGTGAAGATGGAGGAAACTCTTACGACACTCGTTTTGCTGCTATTAACACCAACAGGTCTTGGAAATCTGATACCGATTGGTTTACTGAATACGCACAAACCTACATTGGTGGTCGCTTAGGTTTAATTCCTGGGATGCCAGCATTAGATGATGCTACAGCGCACCAAGTTGCACGTGGCGTGGCTCAAACAGGTGCTTTAGTACCAGGAACAGCAGAATTTAAAAAAGCTTTAAATGAAGTAATTGCAATTCCTGATTTAACAACAGGTGCAAAATTTCAAGACAATACCAAATTGTACAATGTTGATGTAAATTACAATTTTCATGAATTAATTGACTTTGTAGATATTCAAGTTGGAAGCCAATGGAGAATGTATTCAATAAATTCAAAAGGTTCAATTTTCACTGATTATGATGGACCTATAAATTATGACGAATGGGGAGCTTACATGCAATTACAAAAGAAATTTATTAACGAAAGATTAAAATTTACAGGATCTATTAGATATGACAAAGCGCAAAATTTTGATGGTAATTTTTCACCTAGAGTTTCATTCACATATTCAGCAGGAGAAAACAAAAATCACAATATAAGAGCTTCTTTTCAAACAGGGTTTAGAAATCCAACAACACAAGATCAATATGTTGGTATAGATGCTGGTAGTTTAATTATTGTTGGTTCAGCACCTGACAATTTAGAAAGATACACTTCAAATCCGTTACCAGTGAGTGCTATTGGGCAATCATTAGGTGCACCAAGCACTGTACAATTAACAGGAACTGATGCATATTACAACGCATTTTCAATATCTTCTATTTCAGCAGGATCACCAGAAAAAGCTTACTTTGATTTAGTAAAACCTGAAAAAGTAACAGCGTATGAAGTAGGTTATAGAGGACGATTTAACAGAATTGCTTTAGATGTAAACGCATATTACAATGATTATAAAGATTTTATTGGTAACAAAAATGTAGTTGTTCCTTTATACGGTCAAACAGATTTTTCTGATTATAACCCTGAGACTATGCCAGCTCCGCCTGCTTCAATTGCACTTAGCCAAGGAGATTACCAAGTATTCCAAATTTTTACAAATTCACCAGCAGATATTTCTTCATACGGAGGAAGTATTGGTGTTTCTTCTAAAGTGTTTGCAGATTATAGTTTTGGAATTAGTTACACATTCTCAAAATTTGATTTTGACCAAAGCACTGATCCTGATTACGAAGCCGGATTTAATACTCCTGAACATAAGGTAAAAGTTTCTTTTGGAAACCCAAAAATTATTAAAAATGTTGGGTTCAACATTAATTATAGATGGAATGATGAATATTTGTGGCAATCAACATTTGCTGATGGTATAATTGCAGCACGATCAGTATTTGATGCACAAGTAAATTATACCGTTTCAAAAATTAAATCCGTTTTTAAAATTGGAGGCGCAAACATAGGTGGTAAAGAATATTTTAGTGCACCTGGAACTGGAAAAATAGGGTCGCAATATTATATGTCTTGGACCATTAATCCTTAATTTAATCTCTATAACTATTAAAATTATGAAAAAAATAATATACATCGCCTTCTTCACTATAATTTTTACTGCTTGTACAGATGATGACTATGGAGTAACTCCTTATATTGTAGAAACGCCTGAAGCAGATATTCCTGAGATAGATTACACAAGTGGCACTGCTGATTTTTCAAACTTTGTTGCTGTAGGAAACTCTTTAACCGCAGGATATTCAGACGGAGCATTATTTATTGATGGTCAAAACACATCATTTCCAAATATACTAGCTACGCAATTTCAATTGGCTGAAGAAAGTACATTTACACAACCACTAATGAGTGATAATTTAGGTGGACTTCTACTTGCAGGAAATCAAATTACTTCCAATAGATTGTACCTTTCATTTGCATCAGGGTCTCCAAATCCTGAAGTTATAAATGGAACTCCTACTACTGAAATTACAAACATAATAACAGGACCTTTTAACAATATGGGTGTTCCTGGCGCAAAAAGCTATCACCTTACCGCTGCCGGATATGGTAATATTGCAGGTGTTGCTACCGGGCAAGCAAATCCATATTACGCAAGAATGGCAACAAGCTCAGAAAGTTCAGTAATTGCAGATGCTATTTCTCAAAACCCAAGTTTCTTTTCATTATGGATAGGAAACAATGATATTTTAAGTTTTGCTACTTCTGGTGGTGCAGGAATTGATCAAACTGGAAATATGGATCCTTCATCTTATGGAAGTAATGACATTACAGACCCAACTATTTTCTCACTTGTTTATAGCCAATTATTAGAAAATTTAACAATAAGTGGTGCAAAAGGTGTTGTTTCAAATATCCCTAGTATTTCATCAATTCCATATTTCACAACAGTTCCTTACAATGCAATACCTTTAGATGCTGCAACTGCAACAATGTTAAATAGTGCATTTTCAGAATACAATCAAGGTTTACAATTTATTGTTGATAACACTCCATATTTATCACAAGAAGAAGCTGATAAACGAATGGTTTCTTTTGTTGAAGGTCAAAACGCTGTACTAATTTTAGACGAAGATTTAACAGATTTATCTGCGTTAAATCCGAAATTAACAAATATGAGACAAGCAACTGCTGAAGATTTATTAGTGTTAACTTCTAGAACATTTTTAGGTACAACTGTAGGTGATAATCCGCTGTATATAAATGGTGTTTCGGTTCCTTTAGAAGATAAATGGGTATTAACTGCTACAGAGCAAGAGCTGGTTGAAACTGCAAGGTTAGCATATAATACATCTATTGAAAATTTGGCTACTCAACACGGTTTAGCATTTTATAATGCAGCTGCAACTTTACAAGAATTAAATGAAGTTGGAATCACACAAAACGGAATTACCTCAACGGCAACATATGCAACCGGAGGTGCTTTTTCTTTAGACGGTGTACACCCTTCACCAAGAGGATATGCAATAATTTCTAACGGAATGATTGATGTTATTAATGCAACGTACCAATCAAATATACCCAATGTAAATGTTGGAAACTACCAAGGTTTATACATAAATTAACAACTATAATTAAAATTGATTCAAATGAATTAAAAAACAGATGTTAACATTAGGATTTTATTTTTTAATTCTTTTTTAAATTAAATCAAAAAAACTATCTTTGGCTTCTGAAAAAGGAGGCTCGCCTCAAAAGGTTAAACTACTAAAAAATAAACAGTTAAAGTAATGGCAAAAGTTACAGGTAAAGTGGCACAAATTATTGGACCAGTTATTGACGTTGAATTTGGTTCAGAAGCAGAACTTCCAAAAATATATGACTCATTAGAAATCACTAAAAAAGATGGTTCTTTATTAGTTTTAGAAGTGCAATCACATATTGGTGAAGATACAGTTAGAACTATTTCAATGGATTCAACAGATGGTTTAAGTAGAGGAACTGAAGTTGTTGCTACAGGAAATGCAATTCAAATGCCAGTTGGTGCAGATATTTACGGACGTTTATTTAACGTAATTGGAGATGCTATTGATGGTTTAGGAGATTTACCTAAAGCAGGAGAAAATGGTTTACCAATTCACCGTCAATCTCCTAAATTTGAAGACTTATCTACTTCAACTGAAGTATTATATACAGGAATTAAAGTTATTGACTTAATTGAACCATACGCAAAAGGTGGTAAAATTGGATTATTTGGCGGAGCCGGTGTTGGTAAAACAGTATTAATTCAAGAGTTAATTAACAATATTGCAAAAGGTCACGGTGGTTTATCTGTATTTGCAGGTGTAGGAGAAAGAACTCGTGAAGGAAATGACCTTTTAAGAGAAATGTTAGAGTCTGGTATTATTAAATACGGTGACGATTTTATGCACTCTATGGAAGATGGAGGATGGGATTTAGATAAAGTTGATAAAACTGAAATGAAAGAATCTAAAGCCACTTTCGTATTCGGACAAATGAATGAGCCACCAGGAGCACGTGCACGTGTAGCCTTATCTGGTTTAACAATTGCTGAATATTTTAGAGATGGTGCTGGTGAAGGTCAAGGAAAAGATGTATTATTTTTCGTAGATAATATTTTCCGTTTTACACAAGCTGGTTCTGAGGTATCTGCCTTACTAGGTCGTATGCCATCAGCGGTAGGTTACCAACCAACATTAGCAACAGAAATGGGAGCAATGCAAGAGCGTATTACTTCTACTAAAAACGGTTCAATTACATCTGTACAAGCGGTATACGTACCTGCAGATGATTTAACGGATCCTGCGCCGGCAACAACATTTGCGCATTTAGATGCAACAACTGTATTGTCTCGTAAAATTGCTGAGTTAGGTATTTATCCTGCGGTAGACCCGCTAGATTCTACTTCAAGAATTTTAACTGCTGAAATATTAGGTGACGAACACTATGATTGTGCACAACGTGTAAAAGAGTTATTACAACGTTACAAAGAACTACAAGATATTATTGCAATTTTAGGTATGGAAGAGTTATCTGAAGAAGATAAACAAGCAGTACACAGAGCACGTAGAGCACAACGTTTCTTATCACAACCTTTCCACGTAGCTGAACAGTTTACAGGAATCCCAGGAGTTTTAGTTGATATTAAAGATACTATTAAAGGATTTAATATGATTATGGATGGTGAGTTAGATAAATATCCTGAAGCAGCTTTCAACTTAAGAGGTTCTATTCAAGAAGCAATTGATGCTGGAGAAAAAATGCTTGCTGAAGCATAAAAACGAATTGATATGATTTTAGAAATAGTTACACCAGAAGCAACATTAGTACATAGTGATGTTGAATTAATTTCAGTTCCTGGAATAAATGGTGAATTTCAAATATTGAATAATCACGCACCTATTGTTTCTTTATTAGTTGAAGGAACTGTGAATTTTAAAGGTGATAATGTGAAAATTGAAGAAGAATTTCAAGATAAATTTACCAATGTAAAAGGAGCATATTCTTTAGCAATAAAAAGCGGAACAATTGAAATGAAAGAAAACAAAGTAATTATACTTGCTGACTAAATTTCAATATAACATAACAATCTTAAAGCCTTGTTTTTTTAACGAGGCTTTTTTTTGCTTAATACTTAAACTTTTTAAATAAATCCCATAATACCACACCACAACTTACAGAAATATTTAATGAGTGCTTTGTACCAAACTGAGGTATTTCAATACAAAAATTAGATGCAGATACTACTTCTTGCTGAACTCCTTTAACCTCATTACCCATAACTATCGCATATTTTTGATTTGGTACAATTGCAAAATCTTGTAACAGAGTGCTATTTTCAGCTTGCTCAATTGAAGCCACCAACACATCTTCACGTTGTAATTTTTGCACTAAAGATAGTGTGTCTTCTACATATTCCCAAGCAACAGATTCTGTAGCTCCCAAAGCTGTTTTATGAATTTCTTTATGTGGCGGCTGTGCAGTTATTCCACACAAATAAATTTTTTCAATTAAAAATGCATCACTAGTTCTAAACACTGAACCAATATTATTTAAACTTCTAATATTATCTAGAATTACAATTAAAGGAATTTTATCAGTTTTTTTAAAATCCTCAACATTCAATCTGCCAAGTTCGCTATTTTTTAATTTTCTCATATGTTAAATATTAAAGCAAATATAAATGTTTAACTCAACTTTCTACTATTACAATTCAATTTCACAAGTATAACACCTCATTTATTGTCCAAAAAACAATTTAAATTCCAAAATATGGAATAATTCAAATGCTTTTTACCTTTGAAAATCCCCATTTTAGGCGTATCTTAGTATAAATTTTCATAATTGGCACAATATTAGGTAATTAAATTTATAATAAAATTAAACCTAATGGAAGCAGTAACAAAAATTAAATTCCCCATGAAAAATATTAAAACCTCTTTATTAGTAGTAAGTATCTTTTTTATTGCATTTACCTCTTGTACAAAAGATACCATTTCCGAAGTCACAGAACCTGAAGTAGTCGATGTTAGCGAATTAGAAATCGACAAGTTAAATATTCCTGACGGATTTGACTTTAGCACAACACAAACAGTTACTGTTACTATTAACGATAATAAAAGTAATGTTAAGTACGACGTATACGCATATTCTGATGAAAAGTATTTTGAAGGAATGCAAACCTATGAAAGTGAAAGCGGAGAAACTGTTACAGATTCAATTTTTAAATCAGATGTTTTAAACAAACTTATTTTTACAGGAGTACCTTACAATGGTAAATTAAGTCAAACCGTTACATTACCTAATTACTACAATCAGATTTATATTAGAAGAAATGACAATTTAAAATATTCTTCTGCTATTGAAACTATTAGTAATAAAAAAGTTGAATACACTCATAACGAAGTAGCAAGTAAATCATACGGTACAAAAGTAGATGATCTTTTATACTGTGTAAATGGTTCTGCAGAGTTGTTTCAAGTAGATCCAATTACCGGAGCTTATACGTATTTATCAGATATGCCAATGGGTAGTTATACGTGTGCTATAGATCAAGCAAATAAAACAATGTACTCTATTGGACGATCTAGTCCATATCCATTAATGAAATATTCAATTGAGGATAACTCATGGGAAACAGTTGCCAATGTTCAAAAAGGAGGACCTCGTTTAGATTATAATTATAGAGATGGATTGTTGTATTTTTCTAGTGGAGCAACGTTATACACTTACGATCCAACAAATGGAAACACATTAAATACTTGGTCTATTAATGGACTTGACAATACAGGTGGTGGAGATTTAGCTTTTGCAGAAGACGGAACACTATTTATGTGTACGTTCTCAGGTTTATACAAACTTGAATTAGATGAAAATAATGAATACGAAAGCACTAGAATAAGTGCAGACAATTTACCTTTTAAACCAACTTCTATGACATTTGATTCTAATCAAGAGTTATGGTTAGCAAGTAACGATAGTAGCTCTGATTTAATAATTATGGATACCGAAACAGGTGGATGGCAATATAATTACGGACCAAACGCTAATAACAATGTTGAATATGGAAGAACAATAAACGACCTTACAACTTTTAGAATTTATTCGGAAACTACTGAAGATACAGATTCTGACGGTGATGGAATTATTGACAGAGATGATGAATATCCAGATGATGCAGAAAAAGCATTTGAAGTTTTTACACCAAGTAAATACGGGTGGGGAACAATTGCCTTTGAAGATTTATGGCCAGCAACAGGTGATTATGATTTTAATGATGTAGCATTAAATTACAAAGTAATAGCAGTATTAAACTCACAAAACTTAGCAGTTCAGATAGATTTTATTTACAATGTAAAAGCAAATGGAGGAAGTTACATTAACGGATTTGGTCTTGAAATGGAAGGACTTTCACCTTCAGAAATTGAAAGTGTTACAGGAACAGTTTTAACACAAGGTTATATTAATGAAGATGCCAATGGAACCGAAGTAGGACAAGAAAATGCAGTAGTTATTTTGTTTGACAATGCGCATACAATGAAAGGAAATGAAACAACATTATCAATTAAATTTAAATCTCCAATTACAACTGAGAAATTAGGAACAGCTCCTTTCAATCCATTTATGATTATTAATAAAATAAGAGAAAAAGAAGTACACTTACCAAATGGACACACAACTTCTTTAGGTTTAAAAAGTTTTGAAATTGATGGTATTAATAGAGATGAAGACGGAGATTACTTAACAGACAATGGATTACCTTGGGCCATTAACATTGTACATGATTTTAAAGTTCCTAAAGAAAAAATAACTATTACAGATGCCTACAACTATTTTAGCCAATGGGCAACTTCTGGAGGGTATGAATATGCCGATTGGTATAAAGACAGCGCAGGATACCGAAATGAACAAAACATAGATAATTAATTAACTATTTTATTCTAAATAAAGGTCCATCTTCAAACAAGTTGGACCTTTTTTTATGTTTGTAATACTAATTGTAATTCTATAACTTCGCTTTCATTAAATTTAAAACCATCCACACTTGGGAAAAGCCAAAAAAGTTACTCCATTAATGAAACAGTATAATGCTATTAAGGTGAAATACCCTGATGCCATGTTACTTTTTAGAGTGGGAGATTTTTACGAAACCTTTGGAGAAGATGCCAAAAAAGCTGCGCACGTTTTAGGTATTATTTTAACCAAACGTGGTGCAGGTAGTGAAACTGAAACTGCCTTAGCAGGTTTTCCGCACCATTCACTAAACACCTATTTACCAAAACTGGTAAAAGCCGGAATGCGTGTTGCAATTTGCGATCAATTGGAAGATCCAAAAATGACTAAAAAAATTGTGAAACGTGGTGTTACCGAATTGGTTACTCCAGGTGTAGCGCTAAACGATGAAGTTTTACAATCTAAAAGCAATAACTTTTTAGCCTCAGTACATTTTGGTAAAAAAATAATTGGTGTAAGTTTTTTAGATGTTTCAACAGGTGAATTTTTAACCGCACAAGGAAACAGCGAATACATAGATAAATTATTACAAAACTTTAGCCCAAGCGAAGTGTTGGTTCAAAAACAACATAAAGCAAAGTTTTTTGAACTTTTTGGAGAGCGGTTTTACACATTTTATTTAGAAGATTGGATTTTTCAATCAACCTATGCGTTAGAAACCTTAACCAATCATTTCAAAGTAAAAACCTTAAAAGGATTTGGCGTTGATGAATTGAACGAAGGTATTATTTCATCAGGTGCCATTTTACACTATTTAGGAGAAACACAACATAATAAACTAGATCACATTTCGGTTATCAATCGAATTTCAGAAGACAATTATGTTTGGATGGATAGGTTTACCATTCGTAATTTAGAATTGTACAATTCTACTTCAGTAAATGCCGTTACACTTTTAGATGTAATTGATAAAACTATTTCACCTATGGGTGGACGCCTATTAAAGCGTTGGTTGGCATTACCTTTAAAAGACATGAACCGCATAAAAAAGCGCCATGATATTGTAAAATATTTAATTGACAATGATGACTTTTTTGATATTGTTACCTATCAAATTAAACAAATTAGTGATCTTGAAAGGTTGGTTTCAAAAGTAGCAACAGGAAAAGTGAATCCACGAGAAGTTGTATTGTTAAAAAACTCATTAAATGCCATAATTCCAATTAAAGAAGCTGCTGAAAAAAGCGGTAATGAAAGTTTAAAAATAATTGGCGAACAACTACAAAACTGTAATACGCTTCGTGAAAAAATTTCAAAAACAATTAACGAAGATGCTCCGGTAAACATTAACAAAGGAAATGCCATAGCCACAGGAGTTTCTGCCGAATTAGATGAATTAAGAGCTATTTCAACTTCAGGAAAAGATTACTTAGATGCTATGCTGGAACGAGAAACAGAACGTACCGGAATTTCATCATTAAAAATAGCCTTTAACAATGTTTTTGGGTATTATATTGAAGTTAGAAACTCACATAAAGACAAAGTTCCTGAAGAATGGATTCGCAAACAAACGCTGGTAAATGCGGAGCGGTATATTACTGAAGAGCTAAAAGAATACGAAACCAAAATTTTAGGTGCTGAAGAAAAAATTGGAAAACTTGAACACGAGCTTTTTGCTGAATTAATTAGCAATTTACTAGACTATATTCAGCCAATACAGTTAAACGCCCAATTAATTGCTCAAATTGATTGCTTGCTTTCTTTTGCTGAATTGGCCAAATACAACAATTATGTTCGCCCACAAATTGATGAAACTTCAGATTTAGAAATTAAAAATGGGCGTCATCCAGTAATTGAAAAACAATTACCGATAGGAGATGAATATATTGCCAATGATGTTGTTTTAAATAGAACACAACAACAAATTATTATGATTACCGGTCCTAATATGAGTGGTAAATCGGCTATTTTACGTCAAACAGCATTAATTGTATTATTAGCACAAATGGGAAGCTATGTTCCGGCACAAAATGCCAGAATTGGTATTGTAGATAAAATATTTACACGAGTTGGTGCAAGTGACAATATTTCAATGGGCGAATCTACTTTTATGGTAGAAATGAACGAAACAGCAAGTATTCTAAACAATATTTCAGAACGTAGTTTGGTGCTTTTAGATGAAATTGGAAGAGGAACAAGTACGTATGATGGTATTTCTATTGCTTGGGCAATTGCTGAATATTTACACGAACATCCAACAAAAGCAAAAACTTTATTTGCAACTCACTATCATGAATTAAATGATATGACCAATACATTTAATCGTGTAAAAAACTTCAACGTTTCCGTCAAAGAACTAAAAAACAAAGTTATTTTTTTACGAAAGTTAGTAGCCGGAGGTAGCGAACATAGTTTTGGTATTTATGTTGCTAAATTAGCAGGAATGCCAACTGCAGTGGTTCACAGAGCCTCAAAAATGTTAAAACAATTAGAAAAAAACCACACCAACACAGAGGTAAAAGAAACCTTAAAAAATGCACAAGAAGAAGAAATGCAGTTAAGCTTTTTTAACCTTGATGATCCTTTACTTGAAGACATTAAAGAGGAAATTCTTTCAACAAATATTGATGCATTAACACCAATTGAAGCTTTAATGAAATTGAATGAAATAAAGCGAATGTTGACGAAGAAAAAGTAATTAAAAAGTTTCAATCGTCATGTCAAACCTAATTTGCTTCACGATGAAATATTTAAAATAAGCGTATAAATAGAATGATAAATAATTTAGAACAAGGCTTTTTTGGAATTGGGATTCAAAATGGAAAAACTCCTGAAAACTTAGGTGTTTTATGGAGATCAGCTCAAAACATGGGTGCTAGTTTTATTTTTACCATTGGCAATAGGTATGCAAAACAAGCTTGCGACACGCACAAAGCAACAGGTGCTATGCCTTATTTTCATTACAATACTTTTGAAGATTTTTACAACAACTTACCTAAAGGAGCTCAATTAGTTGGTGTTGAATTAGATGAGAAAGCAGTGCCTCTTGAAACTTTTACGCATCCAAGACGTTGTGTTTATTTATTAGGTGCTGAAGATCACGGTATGTCTAAAGCTGCTATAGAAAAATCGCATTTTTTAGTAAAATTTAAATCTACATTAAGCTTAAATGTTTCTGTTGCAGGAAGTATTGTTATGTATGATAGACAAGCTAAAATAAGTTAACATTTTTTATTGATTCAAATATATTATCTTTACAAACTAAATTACTAAACATGTATCTATTCATTAGCGGACCTGAAATTTTTGTAATATTACTTATTGTAGTAATGGTTTTTGGTGCTGATAAACTTCCTGAAATTGCACGTGGCTTAGGAAAAGGAATGCGTCAAGTTAAAGATGCAACCAACGATATAAAACGAGAGATTAAAACAAGTGCTGAAAAAAATAATGTTGATATTGACGTTGCCACAAAAGTTAGAGACGAAATTAGTAAAGTAAAAGATAATATTGGTGATTTTACCGATCCTGTAAGTAAAGTAAAAAACAATGTTATTGATGAAATTACTGGACCAATAAAACGAACAAAATAGTGTTAGAGCTATTAAATACGCTTGTAAATTTAGACAAACAACTACTTCTTTTTTTACATGCTCAAGGGAGTTTATTTTGGGATGATTTTTGGATTTTTATTACCACACCAATACACTGGATTCCTTTTTTTATTTTACTATTCTTTTTAGGTTATCGTGTATATAGGTTAAAAAAAGCCTTACTCATAATGGGTTTTACAGCTTTAAGTGCTTTAACAGCATTTACCTTAGTAAATATTATTAAAAACTACATTCAACGGTTACGCCCCATAAATGACACCTCTATAAACACAAATATTAGGGTATTAATTGAGCAAAATGATTTTAGTTTTGTTTCAGGACATTCAACCGTATCATTTACAATTGCATTTTTAATGTTTTGGGTTTTAAAACAAAAATACAAATATGCTTTTTTAGTATTTTTATTTCCTTTACTGTTTGCATACAGCCGAATTTACTTAGCAGCCCACTTTCCTTTAGATATTTTATTTGGAATGTTACTAGGTTATTTAATTGCAACCATTTTTAATTTAGGCATTCAAAAAGTAGTTTTCAAAAAAGAAACTATTTAACTCTACTTATTGTTAAACCATCTCTAATAGGAAGCAATACGGTTTCTATGCGTTCATCTGTATTTAATAACGCATTGTAAGTTAACAATGCTTTTGTATCAATATCCTTTGGATTTAATTCTTCAACAACTTTGCCACTCCACAAAACATTATCAGACAAAATTACACCTCCTGGGTTCATTTTATCAATAATTAAATTAAAATAATTTACATAATTAGATTTATCAGCATCAATAAAAACCAAATCAAACTTTTCTGTAATTGTTGGAATAATTTCCAATGCATTTCCTACACGTTGTTTTATTTGCTTGCTATAAGCAGACTTTTCAAAATAACTTTTAGAAAAATCTTCTAACTCTTCATTTTTATCAATAGTAATTAGTAAACCATCTTTTTTCAGTCCTTCAGCTAAACACAAAGCTGAATAACCTGTATACGTGCCAATTTCTAAAATTGTTGATGGTTGTATTAGTTTTGACAACATAGATAAAACACGCCCTTGAAAAGCTCCACTTAACATTCTTGGATTTAACACCTTTTGCCAAGTTTCTTTATTTAATTGCTTTAAAATTTCGGGCTCTTGTTGTGAATGCCCTTCAACATAAGCATCAATATTTTCAGGTAAAAAATTCATGTTTATTTAATTTATAAAAATACAAAAAACGGAACTTTTGTTGAAGGTCCGTTTTTAAATATTTCGTTTTTAATTGTTAACTATTTTTTTGCAACTCTTTTTCCATGCATTGCTTTTCTTCTTCTGAAAGACAGCATTTTTCTCTTTTTTGCACCTCTGCTTGTTTTTTATAACATTTGGTCATAATACCATTTTGTTTACTATACCTTCCACATTTTTTACATAAAAAAAGGTGCAAACTCAATTTAATTCTTTCCAACAAAGATACTTCACCATATTGGCTTTTATCACAAATTGTAGTTGCTTCGTCACAGCTTAATTTCATTTGTCTAAATTTTAATTTTTGAACCAATTATCTTCCATACATTTTCTTAACTGAGTTCTGGCTCTATGGATTATTACCCAAAGATTTGACGAGGTA
The DNA here is from genome assembly GCF_042679665.1 of Lutibacter holmesii. Taxonomy (NCBI): domain Bacteria; kingdom Pseudomonadati; phylum Bacteroidota; class Flavobacteriia; order Flavobacteriales; family Flavobacteriaceae; genus Lutibacter; species Lutibacter holmesii. The sequence continues at coordinate 385,816 of NZ_JBHTMV010000003.1, read as the reverse complement.
ATTTCTAATTCCTTACAAATCTCCTCGGTTTCAAACTGTTGAATTGTTTTCATACGAAAAACCATACCGTATTTTTCAGGCAAATTATCAATGCATTGCTCTAAAACTGTATTCAACTCTTCATTTTCTATACTTTTATCGGTGTTGTTACTCCAATTTGAAGGCACTCTCTCTTCAATCCATTCTCCTTCACGATCACCATCAGCATAAAAATTCATTTTCACTTCAGCTTGTCCTTTAGCTGAATTTATTTTACGATAATGGTCTATTATTTTTCGCTTCAAAATAGCTATTAACCAAGTACGCTCACTTGCCAACCCTTGAAAATTATCTTTGGATTTTAAGCCTGAAAAAAAAGTTTCTTGCACCAAATCTTTGGCCAAATCATGGTTGTTAACTCTACTTATTGTATAATTAAATAAATAATCTGCATGTAATTTTACCCAAGAGTCTGGGTTTAAAGTATGTTTCTTTTCTGCCATTATTTTTATGCTATAGGCTAAAATAGTTATTTATTTAATACTAACCTTGTGCTGTGTGTTTTTTAAAGTTTTAATATTCTCAAAATAAAAAACTAATAAAATAACATAAATTAATTAGTGAATTCTTGTATTAAATCAAATAATATTTTTTTATCAATAGGTTTTGAAACATACCCATCAAAACCATTCTCCAACGCGTTTTCTTTGTCAGATTCCATGGCAAAAGCAGATAGCGCTACGATAGGAATATTTGGTCGTATTTGTTTAATTTCTTTCATAGCCTCAATCCCATTCATTATCGGCATTTTAATATCCATTAAAATTAATTTAATTTCAGGATGTTTTTTTGCCATTTCAACAGCTTCTAATCCGTTTTCAGCTTCTATTACTTTATAGTTAGTTTTTGAAAACAATTCATTAATATATAATAAATTATATTCTTCATCTTCTGCTACTAAAATTGAAATCTCAATATTACTTTCCACAATTTTTACTTTTTTATCTACTACACTTCTTACTATTGTCTCTTTAACTTTGGTATAAGGAACGGTGAAAAATATAGTAGTTCCTTCCTTTGAGGAGTTCAACCAAATTTCACCTTTAAATAATTCAACAAACCTTTTAGATATTGCTAATCCTAATCCGGTTCCTTTACTTTGTTTTGAATAATCTTCATCTACTTGAATGAAACGGTCAAAAATAACATCATGTTGTTTTTTATCAATTCCAACACCTGTGTCTTTTACATAAAAACGTAAAAAGCCATCAATTAGTTCATATCCAAATTCAATACTTCCTTTGTTTGTAAATTTAAAGGCATTTGACACTAAGTTTGTAATGACTTGATTTAGCTTTGTTTTATCTATTTTTATATTACTTTCAGAATTTTTAAGTCCTTTAACACAAGTTAATTTTAAATTACTTTTTTTGGCTTTAGGTGCATAAAATGTTTCTAAATTATGCAAAAGCTCGTTTACATTTACATTTTCATAATTTAATTTTACAACTCCTGCCTCTATTTTTGAAATATCTAAAATATCATTTACAATAGATAAAAGTTGCTTGGAACTATTTATCACAATTTTAGCATATTCTTTCCTTTCAGCATAAGACAATTCAGGATTTAAAAATAATTCAGAAAAACCAATAATACCATTCATTGGTGTTCTAATTTCATGACTCATATTTGCTAAAAAAGACGATTTTAACCTATCAGACTCTTGTGCTTTAGCCAACGCCAATTTAAGTTCATTCTCTGTATTTTTACGCAATATTGCAATACTTATTTGATCTGCTACAAATTCTAATAATGAGAGGTCTTTTTCAGTATACGCATCAACATTTTCATAGCTTTGAACTACAATAACACCAAATACTTTATCTTGTGTTTTTAAAGGAACACCTGCCCAAATTCTTGAATCGTTTCCTATTAAACCAACTTCTCCACTTTCTACAAGTTTTGCGTGTGATTCATTCGTAAACAACATTGATTTTTTAGATTTAAACACATAACCTGTAAGTGATTTCTTGGCTGGGAAATCTGTTGTAGCTTCAATTTCATCAACAATTACTGGTGTATGAAAAGAATCATTTTTTTCATTATACAATGCTATATAAAAATTACGCGTGTCAATTATTTTACTTAATTCGTGTCTTATAAAATAACCAAACTCTACAAAATCTTCAATTCTAATTGCTGCATTTGAAATGTTATAAAGTATTTTTTCTAATTCTTCTTTTTTTACTCTTTCACTAATATCCCGAACCAATGCATGAATGGTAATATCATTTTTATCTTCACCAATTTTTGTTAAAGAAACTTCTGTTGGAAACACAGTTCCATTCTTTTTTTTATGATACCATACAAACCTTTCACTTCCATTTTCTAAGGCTAACCTCATCATTTCTTCTGCTTTTAAAAAAGAACTTTCTCCACCTGGCTGAATTTTAGGTGAAATTTCTGAAGGATGCACTTTTACTAAAGAAGCTTTATCTGAATATCCAAATAGTTTTAAAGTAGCCACATTACAGTCTACAAAATTACCATTCTTCAAAATAAAAACAGCATCGCCTGATTTTTCAAATAAATCTTTATACTTTTTTTCTGATTTTTTTAATAACGTTTTTGATAATATTCTATCTGTAATATCATCAACAAAACAAGCAGTACCAATTACATTATTTAAAGCATCTTTTAAGGTTACGCTGTACCAATCACAAGTAATAATTTTACCACTTTTAGTTATATTCTCGTTGGTGTTTTTTAAACTTTGATTATTTGTAAATAGTGTTTCCCTAAGAACACTCATTTCGTGCTTTAAATGAGGTGGAGTTAACAAATCTTTTATTGACTCTCCAATTACTTCTTCAGCTGAATATCCAAAAATTCGTTCTGCTGAATTATTCCATTCAATAACTTTATAATTAACATCCCACATTATTGATGCTAGTGGTGTATTGTTAAATTGGTCTTTTAACCGTTGATTACTTTTAAAAAATAAATCTTCTGTTTTTTTACGCTCCGTAATATCCGATGTTATTCCTTGAATATGAGTTACCTTACCTTTATCATCTTTAATTACCTCAATACTGGTTTCAATCCACTTAATTTCACCTGTTTTGGTTACTACTCTAAACGTTTTCTTGGGCTTTACTTTTTCTGATGCTACTTCTCCTTTTAATAACTGAAAAAAATAGGTTCTTATAAAATCAACATCAGGAGGATACACCAATTCAATTATTTTTACTTTTCCACTTAACAATTCAGTGTCTGTATACCCAAATAATTTATCTGAATTTTCAGAAGCAAAAACAATAGGAAAATCCCAACTGTTTTCACATAAAATAGCTACAGAAGAGCTTTTATTAATAATATTATATGCTGCTTTTACTTTATTCTCATTTTCTTTTTGACTGGTAATTTCATGAAAAAACATAAGCATAGTATCACTAGAAGGAATAATTCTATTCTCAAACCAACGACCCCAAGGTTGAAAGTAGTTTTCAAAACTTATTGCTTTTTTAGTTTCTAATGCTTTTTGATAATTATCATAAAACAAATCACCTTCTTTTTCATGAAATTCACTCCAAATATTTTTCCCAATAAGTTCAGCTTCATTTTTACCTAATAATTTACACGCTATGCTATTTAAATATAAATAATTGGAGTTTTTATCTAATATCACAAAACCATCTTGAATACTTGAAAGGGTATTTGATAATATTTTTTTAGTTTTATTAAGTTTTTTTTCAGATAAAACCCTCTCAGTAACATCTTGACATATACCAACTACACGCTGTACTTTACCGTTAGAAATAATAACACTTCTTTTTTCGTAAACATACTTTAGCTCACCTTGTTTGGTAAAAATTCTATATGTTAAATTTTGATTAGGATTGTTTATTAGATAATCTAATGAAAAGTTATTTACCAAGGCAATATCATCTTTATGAATAAAAGACAGGTAAAAATTTAAACTAAGTAATGAAAGGTTAGGAGCCATTCCAACCATAGAAAACACCTCGTCTGACCAATTTAACTCTCCTAACTCAAAATCGTAAAACCAGCTAGATAATTTTGCAATTTCCTGAGCTTCTTTATACCGTTTTTCACTAATAATTAAAGCATTTTTTGCCTTTACTCTTTCGGTTATATCTTCAATTGATACAATTACATTTTTTAAGGTTTCTTCGCTTCCTAACTCAACTCTATATTTTATTATAATATTAAGAACATCACCTTCTAAGGTTTTATTCACAGTTTCAACAACAGTTTCCTTTTTCCCCGTTAAAATATCTCTAACTAATTTTGAAAACCCTTTGGAAGAATCAACCGTAAATACTTTATCTAAGTTTGCTAATAAATCTCGTTTATCTTTAGCCTTGTATAATTTAACTGCAGTGGCATTTACTGCTTTTATAATAACTTTTTCGTGCAATCTATCAACAATACTTTTATTTTTCAACAAAAAATTTTCAACATCTAAGTTTGCTTCCTTTGCTTTTTTGTCAATAAAAATTTTTACTTCCGAAAAGTCTTCAATGTATAATGCAATTGGTGCATACTCAAAAAAACCAAAGTAATTTTGCGCATCATAATTCATCTCAGACATATTAGATTTAATAGTATTGTTCTCCTCCATCTAGCTATTATTCATATTATTCACCTTATAAATATACGTAATATTTATAATTTTACATATTGAAATAACTGAAGCTTTCTCTTTTGGCGAAACCTATTTGCTTGAAACAATTATTTTGGAATAGAAAATTTAAAAGAAGTGCCTTTGTTTAAGGTGCTATTTACTTGAATAGTTCCTTTATGAAAGTCTAAAATAAGTTTTACAATTGCCAAACCTAAACCTATACATTTTTCTTTATTTTCAGAATAGGTATTCACTACATAAAACTCTTTAAAGATATTGGTAACATCTAATTCTGACATTCCAATTCCTTCGTCAATTACCTTAGTTTCAATATAATTTTCATGTTCCACAACTTCAATACTAATTGTGGTATTAGCAGGTGAAAAACGAATAGCATTTTGAATTAATGCACTTATAACAGTTTCAATTTCAGTTTTATCAAGCGTTACAAAAATTTGATTTTTAGGTAATTTTGTTGAAATACTAATTTGTTTAGTTTCAGCTTCAGCATTAAACTCACTTATCACTTTTTTTACTAATGAAACATATTCAACTTTGGCTAAATTTAATGCGTACGATGGAGATTTTAACCTGTTTAACTTACTTAAAGCATTTAAAAATTGTATGGAAAAATCTGTAGAGTTTTTAATAACCTCAACATACTTTTCAAATTTTTCAATTGAAGTGTCCAATCCATTACTTGCCAATATTTCTGAAAAAGAATAGGCAACTCCTATAGGGTTTTTAAGGTTATGAACTACCTTTCTGTTTCGCACAAAGTTTTCTTCTTGAATGGTTTGTAATTGATTGTTTTTAGATTTTAATTGTAAGCTTAGCTCAACAATTTTATCTTCCAATTCCTCAATATAATTGGCTGATTTGTTTTGGTTCTTTTTCAAAATAATGCGGTTTAAAAAGTAAAAGTAAATTTAATAATGCTGAAAATCAAACTTTTGTTAAATTCTATAACTATTCGCAAAAATACTTTTCAACAATATGAAGTTTAAATAAAACTAAGCTATATAAATCTGATTTTTGATTACTTTTGCTCTTTAGTTTTTTAAAACAAAGCAAACCAATGTCAACTGCAAAAAAAAGTTACAAAAAAATTACCACAAAATCATTAACAGATATGAAAATGAATGGCGAGAAAATTGCCATGTTAACTGCCTATGACTATACCATGGCAAAAATTGTGGATAATGCTGGAATGGATATTATTTTAGTTGGAGACTCTGCCTCAAACGTTATGGCGGGTCATGAAACTACTTTACCTATTACATTAGATCAAATGATTTACCACGCAAGCTCTGTTGTAAGAGCTACTTCAAGGTCACTTGTAGTGGTAGATTTACCTTTTGGTAGTTACCAAGGAAACTCTAAAAGTGCCTTAGATTCTGCCATAAGAATTATGAAAGAATCTGGTGGACACTCTGTAAAATTAGAAGGTGGAAGTGAAATAGCCGAGTCTATTTCAAGAATTTTAACCGCAGGAATCCCAGTAATGGGACACTTAGGCTTAACACCGCAATCAATTTATAAATTTGGAACTTTTACCGTAAGAGCCAAAGAAGAACAAGAAGCAAAAAAGCTATTAGAAGACGCTAAATTATTAGAAGAACTTGGATGCTTTGCCTTAGTACTTGAAAAAATACCAGCTAAATTAGCCAAAGAAGTTGCTGAAAGTTTATCAATTCCTGTAATTGGTATTGGTGCAGGAAACGATGTTGACGGACAAGTATTGGTTACGCATGATATGCTTGGAATGACACACGAATTTCATCCACGTTTTTTACGCCGCTATTTAGATTTATACAGTGAAATGACAGGTGCTTTTGAAAGCTATATTTCAGATGTAAAAACCAGAGACTTTCCAAATGACAGTGAGCAATATTAATTCCTTTTAACTATATTTAAGCGTAAAAAATAAAACTACAAATAAGCAAAACACCAATTTTATGAAAGTACTTCTTATAGATACCAATCATGAAATTCTTCAAAAAGGTTTAGAGCAATTAGGTTGTATTTGTGATGAAGATTATAAATCTACAAAACAACAAATTGAAGAAAAAATTCACAGGTATGAAGGAGTTGTTATTAGAAGTAGATTTAATATTGACACAACTTTTATAAACAAAGCAACAAACCTAAAATTTATTGCAAGAGTTGGTGCCGGATTAGAAAGTATTGATACTAGTTACGCTGAACAAAAAGGAATTCACTTAATCTCAGCTCCTGAAGGAAACAGAAATGCTGTTGGTGAACATGCGTTGGGAATGATTCTTTCCTTATTCAACAACCTTAAAAAAGCAGATTTAGAAATTAGAAAAGGAAAGTGGTTACGTGAAGCAAATAGAGGATTGGAACTTGAAGGGAAAACCGTTGGACTTATAGGCTACGGTAATATGGGAAAAGCTTTTGCTAAAAAGCTAAAAGGTTTTGGTGTTGAAACTATTTGCTATGATATAAAAGAAGATGTTGGTGATGAAAATTGCACACAAGTTTCTTTAGAAGAATTGCAACATAAAACCGATGTTTTAAGTCTACACACACCGTTTAATGAGCTTTCTCACAATATGGTAAACGCCTCTTTTATTGAAAAATTTAAAAAGCCTTTTTATCTTATAAATACAGCAAGAGGATCTGCTGTGGTTACAAATCACTTAGTAGAAGCGCTTAGCAACAAAAAAATATTGGGCGCTTGTTTAGATGTGTTAGAATACGAAAAGTTATCATTTGAAAATTTATTTGAAAATGAAACACTACCTGAAGCTTTTGAACATTTAATCAATGCTGAAAATGTATTACTTTCACCTCATATTGCTGGTTGGACGGTTGAATCGAATATTAAATTAGCTCAAACTATTGTTGATAAAGTAGAAACTACTTTTTTTACTAAAAAAGAGCAACAAACCAAACCTGTATTAAAAAGAGTTACAGGTATTGGAGGGTTATTTTTTAAAACAAACAATCCTACCAAGTTAAAAGACTGGTACAAAGCACATTTAGGCTTTAACACCGATGATTACGGCGCTACTTTTTGGTGGAAAGATAAAAATGGAAATAACGCCAGCACACAATGGAGTCCTTTTAAAAGTGAGTCTGATTACTTTTCTCCTTCAAAAAAAGAGTACATGTTTAATTATAGAGTTGATAATTTAGTAAATTTACTGCACGCATTAAAAAAGGAGAACGTAACCATAGTTGGAGAAATGGAAACCTACGACTACGGAAAATTTGCTTGGATTTTAGATCCTGATGGAAATAAAATTGAATTGTGGGAACCAATTGATGCTGCATTTTTATAAAAAAAAAAATAAATCAATATAAACTGAAAAAAAATGGATGTAATAGATGAAAATGGACAAGTTGTGCCAAAAAGCAACGAAGAAAGTAAAAGAGTGATTACTGGAGTATTAGCAATAGTATTAGGCTCTCTTGGTGTTCATAAATTTGTACTTGGCTATACAAAAGCAGGAATTATTCAATTAATTATCTCTTTTGTTAGTTGCGGAATTTTAACTTTAATTCCTTTTATTGAAGGTATCATCTACTTAACAAAATCAGATGAAGAATTCATAAACACTTATCAAAAAAACACTAAAGAGTGGTTTTAACAATATATTAGAAGGCGGAATTCTTTTTTATTTCGCCTTCAATTATTTCATCTTCTATTTTACTTTCTAGCTCAGCTTGAAACTCTTCTAAAACTGGTTTTACCGTACTTTCTGGTATATCTGAAACACGAATATACATTAAACCATCTACAGCATTATTAAACTTAGGATCTACATTAAAAGCTACTAACCTGGCATTTTGTTTTACATATTTTTTAATTAAAACAGGCAAACGTAAATCTGGCTCTAACTCATCAATAACCTTATCAAATTTATTTAAATCTGCTTCTGTTGCATCAAAAACAAAATCTTTATCAGCATCTTTTAGCTTTACTTTATATTCTTTTTTAGGATGAATGTATTGCGCAATATACGGATCGTAATAATGTGATTTCATAAACTCAATCATTAACGATTTTGAGAAATTTGAAAACTGATTGCTAATACTTACACCACCAATTAAATATTTATATGCTGGATAACGAAGCGTAACGTGTACAATTCCTTTCCACAACAAAAATAATGGCATTGGTTTTTGTTGGTACTCCTTTATTACAAAAGCACGGCCCATTTCAATGGAATTTTCCATCATATTATACAATTCAGGCTCAAATTTAAACAATGTATGTACGTAAAAACCTTCAATTCCGTACTTTGCATAAATGCCTTTTCCTAAGCCCATTCTATAAGCGCCAACTATTTTTTTAGCCACATTATCCCATAAAAACATATGGTGATAGTAGCCATCAAAAACATCTAAATCTATAGATTCATTAGTACCTTCTCCAACTTCTCTAAAAGTAATTTCACGCAAACGTCCAATTTCAAACATCACATTTGGAATTGCTTTACTTGGCGCAAAAAACACTTCATAATTTTTACTTAAAAGCAAGCGCCCATTTTGATTTCTTAACGCTTCAACTTCTTCAATAATTTTATCGTTATTTTTTTGTTGAACAATCTCTTTTGGTGCCTTCGGAATTTTTAAAGACTGGGAATTTATTCCTACAAACTCCTTTTCAAAAGGGTTTGCTAACATATAAGTTTTTTTACGTATAAAACTCCTAAATTCTTGCAAATTAGGATACGCTTTTTGGTCTTTTACAGAAATAGGTTTTCCAATTCTAACTTTAATTACCCTTCCTTTTTGCGATAATAATTCAGAAGGTAATTTAGCCGTTCTTAAGGTTGGATTTAACTTTGACAACAAATAAAAAAGACGACTATTTTTAGCATGAAAATAAATAGGAATTACAGGGACATTTGCTTTTTGAATTAATTTTAAAGCACCTTCTTCCCACGGTTTATCTACAATTAACTTTCCGTCTTTGTAGGTTGAAACTTCTCCTGCAGGAAACAACCCTAAAGGATAACCTTCTTTTAAATGTAATAACGCGCTTTTAATTCCTGCTAAGCTAGATTGAACTTCTTTTCTATCTTCAAACGGATTTACAGGCATAATAAAAGGCTTCATAGGCTCAATTCTATGCAGTAAAAAATTAGCTATAATTTTATAATCGGGTCTTCTTTCTATTAACAGTTTCAACAATAAAATACCGTCTAATCCGCCCAAAGGATGATTAGAAACTGTAATAAACGAACCTGTTTTTGGAATTCTGTTAAGATCTTCTTCAGGGATTTCAAATTTAATTTGAAAATCATCTAATAATGCTGAAAAAAACTCTAAATCTTTTAAATGTTTGTGCTTGTTGTAAATTTTATTCAACCTAGAAATTCGAAGAATTTTCATAATTCCCCAACCAAAAAAAGTACCAATAAACCCATATTTATCTAGGCTTACTGCTTGTGCAACCTCCTTAGCTGTAACTAAACTCATTTAAAAAAATTATGAATAAGAACAAAAATACGTAAAATTATTCCATAATAACTTGAACCGTACCTTTTGTTACTTGTTTTAATAATACCTTCCCTTTTTGCTCTATAGTAGCAATTGATTTTTTAGTTGCATGCCTAATGGTATACAAATTAACAGCTTTAAAATAACTAACTTTATATTTCTTTGTAAGTTCTTCTAAAAAGTCTTGAAAATTACCAAATTTATCTTCAATGCACACCGAAAAGCTCAATGCGGAATTTTGTATTAAATTTACTTTTAATTTAAAATCATGTAAAATTTTAAAAATATGGCTCAAATTATGCTCTACCATAAAAGAGAAATCTACCGCAGCTATTGATACTAAAATTTGATCTTTTTTTACTATAAAACAAGGTGTTTCAGGTACTAAATCATAACCTTTACTCACCGTGGTTCCTTTCAAATCTAAATTATAAAACGAACGTACATACAACGGAATATTTTTATTTTCTAACGGCTTTAATGTTTTAGGGTGAATAACTGATGCTCCATAAAAAGCCATTTCAATAGCTTCATGATAAGAAATTTGGTTTAATAGTGTTGTACTTTCAAAAAAACGTGGATCGGCATTTAAAACGCCATCAACATCTTTCCAAATTGTTAAACTATTTGCCTGTAAACAATACGCAAAAATAGCCGCACTAAAATCTGAACCTTCACGCCCTAATGTTGTTGTTTCTCCGGTATTGGTAGCACCTAAAAACCCCTGAGTAATGTATAAATTAGCTGTATTTAACTGTGAAATATTTGCACAAGTTACTTCCCAATTTACTTGAGCATCTCTAAAATGAGCAGTTGTTTTAATAAAATCTCTAACATCAATCCAGTTATTCTCTATTTGCTGCTCTTTTAAATAAGCACTTATAATTTTGGTTGAAAGCAGCTCTCCAAAACCTACAACCTGATCGTAAATAAAATTATAATCTTTCTTTTTATTTGAAATAAAAAAACCACTTAATTGACCTAAAGTAATTTCTAATTCTAAAAAAATTGGATTGTTTTTATCAGAGAAAAGTGCATTTATAATTGTTAAATGAAAGTCTCTCACAAATTCAATAGAACTATTTAAATTGTGTTGTTTGTAACAATAAGCAGCTACAATATTTTCAAATGCATTGGTCATTTTTCCCATTGCAGAAACAACAATAAGTGTGTTATGATAGCCTTCATGTTTTAACACACGAACCACATTTTTAACACCATCAGCATCTTTTACTGATGCACCACCAAATTTGAAAACCTTCACGTTACTTATTTAAGTATTTTTTCATTTCATCCCAATGAATTTGAGCGGTATCCCAATCTCTCAATACCTTTGCCCCAGTACTTTCATAAAAGGTAATTGCTGGCTCATTCCAGTCTAACACAGCCCATTCAATACGTTTTACACCTTTATCAAAACCATATTCAATTACTTTTTTAAACAAAGCACTTCCTATTTTTAAACCACGTTTTTTTCGGTTACAATTAAATCTTCTAAGTGAATTGTTGGTCCTTTCCAAGTAGAATATCTTGGATAAAAAAGAGACATTCCAACAATTTCGTTATCAATTTCAGCAACAAAAATGTTAAAAAGAGGTGACGCTCCAAAACCATCCTTTTGCAAATCTTCAACTGTTACCAAAACGGCATCTGATTCTTTTTCAAAATCTGCTAATTCTTGAATTAAATTTAAAACTGAAGGCATATCTTCAATCTTCCCTTCTCTTATGGTAAAATTCATTTTTCTATATATTTTTATTCGTATATGCTAAAGTAAAACTCTTTATGTAAACTATATTACAAACTAGTTGAATTTTCAAAATATTTTTTTCGATATTTGTATAAACTAACACTATATAATATTCATGGAAAACAACAATTTAACATTAGGAGAGTTTATAATTGAAAATCAAAAACATTATAAATCTACTTCTGGAGAATTCACCCGATTATTAAGCTCTATAAAATTAGCTGCTAAAGTTGTAAACTACAAAGTAAACAAAGCTGGTTTGGTAGATATTATGGGAGCTGCAGGTGAAACCAATATTCAAGGAGAAGATCAACAAAAATTGGACGTATATGCCAATGATGTTTTTATGAAAACGCTTATTAATAGAGAAATTGTTTGTGGAATTGCTAGTGAAGAAGAAGATGATTTTGTTACCATTACAGGGAAAGAAGGTACTAATGAAAATAAATACGTTGTACTTATTGACCCATTAGATGGCTCTTCAAATATTGATGTAAACGTATCTGTTGGTACAATTTTTTCAATTTATAAAAGGGTAACTCCTATTGGTACACCAGTACAAATAGAAGATTTTTTACAACCAGGTAATTTACAAGTTGCTGCAGGTTATGTGGTATACGGAACATCAACTATGTTAGTTTACACATCTGGTAATGGAGTAGATGGATTTACGTTAAATCCTGCAATTGGTTCATTTTACTTATCGCACCCTAAATTTAGATTCCCAGATGATGGTAAAATTTATTCTATAAATGAAGGAAATTACATTCATTTTCCGCAAGGAGTAAAAGATTATTTAAAGTACTGCCAAGAAGAAAAAGATGAGCGCCCTTACACGTCAAGATATATTGGATCTTTAGTATCAGATTTTCACAGAAATATGATTAAAGGTGGAATTTACATGTACCCAACAAGTTCTATTGGGCCAAAAGGAAAACTACGTTTGTTATACGAATGTAATCCAATGGCTTTTTTAGCAGAACAAGCCAATGGAAAAGCTTCTGATGGGTTCAAAAGAATATTAGATATAAAACCTACAGAATTACACCAGCGTGTGCCTTTTTTCTGTGGAAGTAAAAATATGGTTGCCAAAGCCGAAGAGTTTATGGCTAATTACCCTGAAGATGCCGATTATTAATTTTTTTAAAATTTCACAATCAATATAACATTTAACAATAACACTATAAAAACATTTGATTTTTAAGATTTCTTAAAATGAAAACTGTTAACTACCTTTGAAGAAAGAAGAATAATTTAAACTAAAAATATATAACTATGTCTTTTGAATTACCAAAATTACCGTACGCTTATGACGCTTTAGAACCACATATTGATGCTAGAACAATGGAAATACACCACTCTAAGCACCACGCTGGATATACAAACAACTTAAACAATGCTATTGCTGGAACAGATTTAGAAGGAAAATCTATTGAAGATATTTTAGGAGGTCTAGATATGAGTAATGGAGCCGTAAGAAATAACGGTGGTGGTTTTTACAATCACGGTTTGTTTTGGGATGTAATGAACCCTGAAGGAAAAGGATATTTAAGTGGAGAATTAAAAGATGCTATTATTGCAGAATTTGGTTCAGTAGATGCTTTTAAAGATGCTTTTGCAAAAGCTGCAGCAACTCGTTTTGGATCAGGATGGGCTTGGTTATGCGTTCATAAAGGTGGAAAAGTTGAAATTTGCTCAACTGCAAACCAAGACAACCCTTTAATGCCAGGTGTTAGCTGTGGAGGTTTTCCAATTTTAGCATTAGACGTTTGGGAGCACGCATATTACTTAAACTACCAAAACAGAAGACCAGATTACATTAATGCATTTTTTAATGTAATTAACTGGAATCACGTTGAAAAATTATACGCTGAAAACAAATAAATTTCAGTTTATTTAAAATAAAAAACGCACCCAATGGGTGCGTTTTTTTATACTATAAATTAAGCTATTAATAAGCTCTTTCATTATTTCCTTCAAAGAAATTAATATACGAATCATTCACTACTCTGTTTCCACCAGGCGTAGGATAATTCCCTGTAAAGTACCAATCTCCTAAGTGATTTGGACAAGCTTTATGTAAATTATCAACTGATTGATAAATAATTTCAACTTCAGCATTAATATCATCTGTTTTCAACATTTCAGCAATTTTATTAGAAATTTGCTCATCGGTAAATGATGCGTAAATATCTTGAACAGAATTGGTAATCTCAGCATCTTCTAAATGTTGTTGGTTTTTACATTTTTTATAAACCTCTTCAACAATATGATATTGATTTGTATCTTTTAACAACTCTAACGCTGCTCTAAACGCAATAAAATCACCCATTTTTGCCATATCAATTCCATAACAATCTGGATATCTAATTTGAGGTGCCGAAGACACAACAATTATTTTTTTAGGTTTTAGCCTATCTAAAATTTTAATAATACTTTTTTTCAAAGTTGTACCACGTACAATACTATCATCAATAATTACCAAATTATCTGTTGGCTTTACAATTCCGTAGGTAACATCATATAAATGTGCTACTAAATCATCACGGCTATTATCATCAGCAATAAATGTTCTTAGTTTTGCATCCTTAATTGCTAATTTCTCTACTCTAGGTCTTTCTGACAATATCTCAGTAACTTTTTCAGCTGATAAATTACGTTTACCATCTAAAATCATTGCTGTTTTTTGTTTGTTTAAAAAATCTTCAGCAGCTTCGCTCATTCCATAAAATGATGTTTCAGCTGTATTTGGAATATATGAAAAAACTGTTTCTGAAATATTATTATCAATCTTTTCTAAAATTTGAGGAAATACAAACTTTCCTAAATTTTTACGCTCCGTATAAATATCAGCATCACTTCCTCTTGAAAAATAAATACGCTCAAATGAACATGCTTTTTTAGGTAATGGCTCTGTTACTTGTGGTAAACTAATTTCACCACTACGCTTAATAATTAATGCATGACCTGGCTCAATTTCTTTCACATCATTAATTGAAACGTTAAACACTGTTTGAATAACAGGACGTTCTGAAGCTACCACAACAACCTCATCATCTTTATAATAAAATGCAGGTCTAATTCCGGCTGGATCTCTTAATACAAACGCATCTCCATGACCTAACATACCAGCCATTGCATAACCACCATCCCAATTTTTTGCAGAACGTTTTAATACTTTTTTAATATTAATTCGTTCTTCAATTAAAGGAGAAGCATCCTTTTTAGATACACCATCATTTTTCTTTATTTTTTGGTATGATTTTTCAACAGCATCATCAATAAAATGACCTATTTTCTCCATTACCGTAACTGTATCAGTCAATTCTTTAGGGTGCTGACCAATTTCAACCAAATCATTAAACAGTCGTTTAGAGTTGGTCATATTAAAGTTACCTGCTACAATTAAGCTTTTATGACGCCAGTTACTTTGACGCAAAAATGGATGAACGCTTTCTATACTATTTTTCCCAAAAGTACCATAGCGTACGTGTCCTAAAAACAAATTTCCAATATAAGGCGCATTGTTTAATTGCCATTGAACATCATCAACTTTATCTGGGTTTTCTTCATTTAATCCATTTAATCTTCCATTAATTTGAGAAAAAATATCCTGAATTGGTTGTGGTTTGTTAGACCTTACCCTGCTAATATATCTAATTCCTGGATCAACGTTAAACTTAACACTTGCTAAACCAGCTCCGTCTTGTCCGCGGTTATGCTGCTTTTCCATTAATAGGTACATTTTATTTAAACCATAAAATGCAGAACCATATTTGTCCTTATAATATTGTAATGGTTTTAATAACCTAACCATTGCAATTCCACACTCGTGTTTAATAGCGTCACTCATTGTTTTGTTTTAATTATTCAGTTAATATAAATAAAAAATTCGGCACGCACGCCGAATTTCATTTTAACTTAATTCTATTTCAAATTGAGTTAATTGTTTAAATTGTAATAATCTTTCTTGAATTTCCTTTTCTAATAAAGATTCCATTCGCTCTGTTCCAAATTTCTCTACACAAAAAGAAGCTAAATTAGACCCTGCAATTACCGCCCTTTTCATATTTTCAAAAGAAATATCTTCAGATTTGGCTAAATAACCAATAAACCCTCCGGCAAAAGTATCTCCTGCTCCTGTTGGATCAAAAACTTCTTCTAAAGGCAATGCTGGTGCAAAAAACACATCGCCATTGTTAAATAACAAAGCACCGTGTTCTCCTTTTTTAATCACCACATATTTAGGTCCCATTTCATGAATTTTTTGAGCCGCTCTTACCAATGAATATTCTCCTGAAAGCTGGCGAGCTTCTTCATCATTTATAGTAATTACATCAACTTTAGCAATTACCTCCATTAATTGATCTAAAGCACTATCCATCCAAAAATTCATAGTATCTAAAACTATTAATTTTGGTTTTGTTGAAATTTGATTAATTACGCCCATTTGAACAGCTGGGTGTAAATTTCCTAACATTAAAAAATCTGTATCAGTATATTCCTCTGGAACAACTGGGTTAAATTCAGCCAATACATTTAAATCTGTAATTAAAGTATCTCTGGTATTTAAATCGTTATGGTATTTTCCTTTCCAAAAAAACGTTTTTCCATCTTCAATAATTTCAACACCATCAGTATTAATTCCTTTTCCGTTTAATTGCGTTAAATAATCCTTCGGAAAATCTCCTCCAACTACAGATACAATACCTGATTTTACACCAAATTGCGCTGCAGAAAGTGAAATATACGTTGCTGCACCACCTAAAATTTTATCAGTTTTTCCAAACGGAGTTTCAATAGCATCAAAAGCAACCGTACCAACTATTAATAATTTACTCATATTTTATAGTATATACACATCTAATTAACCTTTTTAATTGTGTTTAAATTTTTTTTAGACACTTGATGTGATTATTTTTGCAAAAATAAGTTTAAAAAATGACTATCAAAGAAATACAAGAAGAAATTATAGATGAGTTTTCAATGTTTGAAGATTGGATGGAACGTTATGAATATATTATTGAACTTGGAAAATCGCTTCCAATGATAAATGATAGTTTTAAAACAGATGAAAATTTAATTGTAGGTTGCCAAAGTAAAGTTTGGTTACATTCTGAAATAGAAGGTAATGAAATAAGTTTTACAGCAGACAGTGATGCTATTTTAACTAAAGGAATTGTAGCTTTATTATTGCGTGTTTTTAACAATCAAAAACCTTCAGATATTTTAAAAACAGACTTGTTTTTTGTTGATGAAATTGGTTTAAAAGAACATTTGTCTCCAACACGTGCCAATGGCCTTGTTTCTATGATTAAACAAATTAAATTATACGCATTGGCTTTTCAATCTAAATTAAGTTAATTCATGTATATTTGTACTTATTTAGAATGAATATAAAGAAGTTTTTTTGAGATGAATAGTGATAGAGTTGAAGATTTAGGGAATAAAATTGTAGGGAAATTAAAAACAATTTATGACCCTGAAATACCTGTAGATATTTTTGAATTAGGATTAATATATGATGTTTTTGTTAGCGAACATAATGATGTTAAAATTTTAATGACTTTAACTTCTCCAAACTGTCCAGTTGCTGAAACTTTACCTGTTGAAATTGAAGAAAAAGTAAAAACATTAGAAGAAGTTAACAACGCTGAAGTTGAAATTACCTTTGACCCAATGTGGACACAAGATATGATGAGTGAAGAAGCTAAACTAGAACTTGGATTTTTATAAATGCCTACTGAAATTGTAAATAGAGTTGCCAACAGCCAACTTCAAACAATTGACCTTGAAGATTATTATCCAGCAGGTCCAAGATCTGTTATTGACATTAAACAATGGTTATTTCATGAACTTGTTTTAAAAGAAACTGAATTTCGTGAACACTTAAACAAGCACGATTGGAGTCAATACCAAAACCATTTTATAGCTTTAACTTGTTCATCTGATGCTATTATACCTTCTTGGGCGTATATGCTTATTAGTACATTTTTAGCTCCATACTCAAAAACTATTGTTGTAGGTAACTTAATTGAACTAGAAACGGCAATCTTTCAAAATATTATTTCTAATTTAAATATTGAAGCTTTTATAAACAAACCTGTTATAATAAAAGGTTGTGCTAACAAACCAATTCCACCAACAGCATACATTCAATTAATTCAAAAATTACAACCTCAAGTAAAATCAATTATGTTTGGTGAAGCCTGTTCAACAGTACCACTTTTTAAAAATAAAAAATAATTTTTGTGACTTTTAAATTAGAAAAGAGTCTAACTAATACATAAAAACATTTTAAAAATTAAACTAAAACAATGAATCAAATGAAAAAAGTAATTTTAGCAATTGCGGTACTTTTTGGTACTACAAGCTTATTTGCACAAACTTTAGAAGAGTTAAAAGCTGAACAAGCACCTAAAAAAGATTCTATAGCTGCTTTACAAGCTAAAGTTGACGCTATAGATGCACAAATTGAAGCTTTACCAGGATGGAGAACTGGTGCTTTAGGTACTATTGGAGGTACTTTATCTGGATCTGATAATTGGTATTCTCAAGCTACTCCAAATTCATCTGCAGGTAAAATAGGATTCACTGTAAATGCTTTTGCAAACCTTATAGAAGAATCGTTTTTCTGGAGAAATTCAGCAAATGTAAACTTAAGCTGGGTGAAATTTGACGATAAAGATGATCCTACTGATCATTCTGATTTTGAAGAAGCTACAGATGTTTTCAACATCTCATCTCTTTACGGTAGAAAATTAAGTGAAAAATTCGCTATTTCTGGTTTAGCAGAATACAGAACAACAATACTAAGTAACTTTAATGATCCTGGATATTTAGATCTTGGGGTTGGTGCAACATGGACACCTGTTACAAATTTAATTGTTGTAATTCACCCTTTAAACTACAACTTTGTATTTAGCAGTGGAGATACTGTATTTGAATCTTCTTTAGGAGCTAAAATTGTAGCTGACTATGCTAGAAAAATTGGAAATGTAAAGTTTAAAACTAACCTTTCTGCTTTCCAAAGCTATAAAAGCTCAGACTACTCAAACTGGACTTGGACAAACACATTTGGATACACATTATGGAAAGGTATTGGTGTAGGGTTTGATTTTGGGTTAAGAAAAAACAAACAAGAAGCTTTAAACTATGCTTTGTCTAATTTGGCTGATGGTGCTACCACTCCAACTTTTGACACTGTAGATAACAAATTACAAACTTACTGGATGTTTGGATTGAATTATTCTTTATAATTTATTTCAAACAACTCAAAAAATAAAAAAGAGCTTTCAGTTGAATGAAAGCTCTTTTTTTTGGTTCCTATTAAATTATTTTTATAAAATCACATTTGGCAAAATTTTTGTTGAATACTTTTTATCAAAATCAAGTATTCATTTTACAATCAATTATTTAAAAATTTGATTGTATTTTTTTTACTTTTAATGTTTTTAATAAATTCATAACTATTATGAAGTATCCATTAGTATTCATTGTTTTTTTATTCATTTTTAATAGTTCATTTGCCCAAGAACTTAAACTAAAAGAAGTAACTAAAGAAGGTTGGGTACATCACGGAAAATTTACCTTTTTATTTAACCAATCAGCCTTTTCAAATTGGGCTGCTGGTGGTGAAAATACACTTGCCGGAAACATTAATTTAAACTACACATTCAATTATAAAAAAGACAAGTTTATTTGGAACAATAAAATAATAAGTTCTTACGGACTCACAAAAAGTAAAAATACCGATTTTCCTAAAAAAACTTCTGATGGAGTAATGTTTAACTCTATGTTTGGTTATGATGCAGACAATTATTGGTTTTACTCTTTATTAGTGAATTTTAAAACACAATTTGCCAAAGGATACAAATACAATAAAGATGATAATGGTAAAGAATATCGCGAAGAATACACTAATTTTATGTCTCCCGGATATTTACTAATTGGTCCAGGTATGCTTTGGGAAAAAAGAAAAACCTTAAAATTAAACCTAGCTCCTGCCACTTCTAAATTTGTATTTGTTGATAAAGATTTTACAACTCCAGATAAAGGTTATTTTGGGGTTGAAGAAGGAGAAAGTATACGTTATGAAATTGGTTTTAGCGCATCATTGTACTACAAATTTAAAGTAATGACAAATGTAACTCTAGAAAATATTTTAGCCTTTTATTCCAACTACATAGACAATCCTCAAAACATTGATATGAATTACACAGTAAACTTAGATATGAATATCAATAAATATTTATCTGCCGATTTTATTTTTCAATCTATTTATGATGACAATGCCTTTAAAGGTTTTCAAATAAGAGAAGTATTTGGAATTGGATTAAACTATAATTTTGAACATTAAAACTTCTCTAATTTCAGTTTACATCATTTTATCTTAAAGTAAAAATTATTGCTTATTTTAGCAGCAAAACAACTGCTAAATGTCATTACTAATATTTTACGCAATCTTATCAATCTTTTTCTCGTTCTTGTGTTCTGTGCTAGAAGCGGTATTATTAAGTATTACTTCTACCTTTATTCAAGTTAAAAAACAAGAAGGAAAAAAGTATGCAACAACGCTAGAAAACTTTAAAAAAGATATTGATCAACCTTTAATTGCAATTTTAACCGTAAATACAATTGCACACACAGTTGGTGCTATTTTGGTTGGAGTTCAAGCCGAAACATTAGATTATGATTTTCAGTTTTTAGGAATCAATGTTGTTGGTATCGTATCAGCAATTATGACTTTTTTAATTTTAGTAGTTTCAGAAATTATACCTAAAACAATTGGTGCAACTTACTGGAAACAACTTGCCAATTTTACCGCAAAAGCACTTTCATTCTTAATTTTCCCATTAAAATGGACAGGAATTTTATGGTTGTTACAAATAGCTACCAAATTAATTGGAGGAAAAAATGCACACGGTTCTATTTTAAGTAGAGAAGATTTTCATGCAATGACAGATATTGCACATAAAGAAGGGGTTTTTGAAAAAAATGAAAGTGCCATTATAAAAAACTTACTGTCGTTTAAAGATATTGAAGCAAAAGATATTATGACTCCAAGAACCGTAATGATGACGGCTTCTGAAGACACATCAATACAATCTTTTTATGACGAGCATCCAAAACTACGCTTTTCTAGAATTCCAATTTTTAAAAGCGATTCAGATTTAATCACAGGAATGATTTTAAAAGATGAAGTTATGGAGCAAATTATTAACGGAAAAGGAGACGAACCTTTATCATCTATTAAAAGAGAAGTTTTACTTACCAATAGAAATATTCCTATTCCTGATTTATTTGAAATTTTAATTTCAAAAAAAGCACATATTGCATTGGTTACTGATGAATATGGAACAACAACTGGCCTGGTAACTATTGAAGATGTTATTGAAACCCTACTTGGTTTAGAAATTATGGATGAAAGTGATAATGTAGCCGACTTGCAACAACTAGCCAGAAATAGCTGGGAATTACGTGCAAAAAAATTGGTTTAATTGAAGAGAAAAACAAAGAAGAATAACAATACTTTCTTCTCAAATTTTCGCACTTTTTGTACTACTTTAAAAACACTTCCTATTTATAGGTTCACAACTGAATTTGTTTTATGCTCTATAAAATAACTTACTCCTAGTTAAAAAACAGCCTAAACCGTTATCTTTCTAACAATTACACCTTTACAAAAAAATACAGCTTGGTTTAAACACTCATTTAACCAAAACACACTTTCGTTATTAAAAACAAGGGAAACGTTGATAATAATTTAGCAATTAAACTATAAGTTTTTTCTTTGAACTACAATTCAAAAGAAAAAGTAATGGCTATAGAAAATATAAACGGATGCATTGGGTGTGAAGAATGTATAAAAAGCTGCCCTACAGACGTTATAAGGTTAAATCCAGATTCTAAAAAAGCAGAGATTTTATATCCTGAAGACTGTCAAATTTGTCATTTATGCCGTTTATATTGTCCTGTTGACGCTATAACTATTACACCAAACAAATCTATTCCAGTAATCGTTTCATGGGGTTAATTATGAAAAATAAACACTACATCTTTAAAATAACATCATTGGCCATTATTTTTATAATAGTGCCAATTTTATTATACTTCTTAGGGGATTTTCCAAAAAGAAATTTACTAATGGAAAGCGTATCACTCATAACCATTATTGGCTTTACACTTTTATTATCTCAATTTTTTTCAACTAGAATGAATAAAAAATTAGTTAAAAAAATTAGAATGGTAAACGTTTTAAAAGTTCATAAAATAATTGGGTATCTATTTATTTCAATCCTTTTATTTCATCCTATTTTAATTATTCTTCCAAAGTTTTTTGACAATGCTGTAACTCCGTTAGATGCATTTACAAAATTAATTACAACTTTTGATAGTTTAGGTGTAATTTTAGGCTTAATTGCCTACGTATGCATGGTAATACTTTTAATTACTTCATTTTTTAGGTTTAAACTTAAATTAACCTATAGAACTTGGAGAAGCATACACGGTTATTTTACCATGCTTTTTATTGTTACCGCTACTTGGCATGTAATTAACATAGGTCGCCACAGTAATACACCATTCTCCATTTATTATGTACTAATGGTTGCCAGTGGAATTTTCTACCTACTTAGAACGTACCTTTTTAAAACTTCAAAAAAATGAAAAAGACACCAACAAAAAATAATATTTCTAGACGTAAATTCATTTCTTTAGCCGGTGGAGCAGCAGCCAGTTTAGCAGCAATGTCAGCCATAGGAATGCCATTAGATTGGGCTTTAAACAATCCAGAAATTGATGTTGACTCTTTAAATATTGATAAAATTAACACTGACGTACTGGTAATTGGTAGCGGAATGGCAGGTTTATTTGCCGCCGTAAAAGCACATGATGCAGGTGCTAAAGTTCATATGGTTTCAAAAGGTAGGTTAGGTGCTTCAGGACAAACACCTTTTGCTAAAGGTATTTTTGCTTTTGATCCTGAAAAAGAAAATTTAACCTTAGATGAATTTGTTGCTAAAGTTTCAAAATCTTCACTAGGAACAAATAACAATGCCTATACACGTCAAATGGCTAAACATTCTTTAGCGCGCGTAAACGAGTTAAAAGAATGGGGATTTTTTAATTCAGCCATTTACAACAAAAGTTTTAGCAAACCCATTGAAGAAAGAAAAATTCCGGTACATGAACGTATTGTAATTACACATTTAATAAAAGAAAATAACAAAATAGTAGGCGCAGCAGGTTTTAGTGTTGATAAGGAAAAAGTACTTTTTTATGAAGCAAAAAGCGTAATACTTTGTACGGGTGCTGGCGGATTTAAACCTAACGGTTTCCCAATTTGTGACCTTACACATGACGGTACTGTAATGGCTTACAATATTGGTGCAAAAGTAACAGGGAAAGAATGGAATGATGGACACCCTGGTAAAGCAGAAAATTCCGCAGCTTGCTACAATGGTTGGGGAAATATGTTTGAACAAAAACCAGGTACTACAGGAGTTGAAATTCGACATGATTTAGGTGTTGATATGAATTATGTTGCCTACAAAAATGGAAGTCCTTTAAAAATGGGACCTCCAGGATCGGGTCAACAAACAAATGTTAGTGGAGGACCATATAAACCAAGTGAATTCGAAAGAAAACAATCTGGTCCGCCGGGAGAAGATGGCAAAGAAGGAAGAAGACCACCAAAAGGTGGTAAAGAAGGCGGAGCACCTCCAGGAATGGGAGGAAGTATTGTAGGTGGTTCTTCCGCAGGAATGGCAATACACAAGTCTGAAGGTTTGGTGCCAATTAACGATCAATGCGAATCTACTATTCCAGGCTTATACGCCGCTGGTGATGCTTTAGGTTCATATATGGCAGGAGCTATTTACACACAAATAGGATCTTCATTAGCCGGATCTGCAGTACAAGGTGGTGTTGCTGGTGAAGCCGCAGCAAACTACAGTAAAAATATAGAAACTACTCATATTTCTACTTCAAAAATAAATGAAATTCAAGAAGAAATATTAGCGCCTTTAAAACGAGAAGCAGGTTACAGTCCGGCTTGGGTAACACAAACCTTACAAGGAATTATGATTCCTAATTTCATTATTTACATTAAAAAAGAAAACTTGTTAAAAGCCGCTTTAGCTTATGTTGAAGAATTAAGAGATCACCATGCGCCAATGCTAAGAGCTTCAAATTTACACGAATTACGTTTAGCGCACGAGACTAAAAATATGATTGTAAGTGCCGAAATGAAATTAAAAGCATCAATTATGCGTACCGAAAGTAGATGCAGTCACTACCGATTAGATTACCCAGAAATAGATAACGAAAACTGGCAAGCTTGGATTAATATATTTAAAGGAGCTGATGAAACTATGCAGTTTGAAAAACAACCTTTTAATACTTGGCCTGTTTAAAATAAATATAAAAGAACACCCTTTTTTCATTTTCCTAGAAAGAATCAACACCCTAAATGTTGGTTCTTTCTTTTTTTAAGTTCCTATTTCACTGTAATTAACAAAGTTTCATTTCTTAATCAAAAGATGTTAATTTTTGGGTTTTAAAACACAGCGCTTCATAGATAAAAACCACCTAAACGTTGATTCAAATTTTTATTTAATCCACTCTACTCTTTCTTTGTTTCATCTTAAAAAACAATTAAAATAATGACACTAAATTTAATACACATGAAAACAATGAAACTTAAAAATTTAAGCCTACTATGCCTTAGTGCATGCTTGGCATTTGCTACAATAGCTTGTGATGATGATGATGATGATACGATAACTGATGAAATAGACGGAACAGAAGAAACTACAGAAAATTTACCTGATATTTCAGGATTCCCTATTGTTGGAACTAACCAATCAAAATTCTTTAACAATACAACAGAAACCACAACGCAATCCACAGATGATGACTTTTATGGTCAAAACGCAAATTACCCAGGTACAACACCAAGTTATGAAGATAATGGAGATGGTACAGTAACCGATATGGTTACAGGGTTAATGTGGGAACAATCTTTTGACCACAACGGAGATGGCAGTATTGATGCAGATGATAAATTATCTTATGCTGATATACTAATAGTTGTAAACACAACTTCTACAGGAGGTTATACTGATTGGCGTGTACCAACAATTAAAGAAATGTATTCTCTTATGATGTTTAGCGGTCGAGATATAAGTTCTGTAGAAGGAGATGATACTACAGGTTTAATACCTTTTATCAATACCGATTACTTCGACTTTGATTATGGAGATACGGAAGCTATGGAGCGTTTAATTGATGTTCAGTGTGCTACTACAGCTGTTTACGTAAGTGACGAAGTTAGTGAAACCGTTTTTGGAGTGAACCTTGCTGATGGACGTATAAAAGGTTATGGAACTGAGATGATGGGACAAGACAAATCGTTCAATTATTTATTAGTTCGTGGACGTGAAACTTATGGTATAAATGAGTATAGCGACAATGGTGATGGTACCATTTCTGACTCTGCAACAGGTTTAATGTGGATGCAAGATGATAGTGCTGCTAGCATGGTTTGGAAAGATGCATTAAACTATGCAGAAAACTTTGAATATGCTGGGTTTAGTGATTGGCGCTTACCTGATGCAAAAGAATTACAAGGAATTATAGATTACACAAAATCTCCAGCTACAACTAATTCTGCAACTATTGATAGTGTATTTAATAGCACTGTAATTGAGAATGAAGCAGGTGAAGATGATTATCCTTGGTATTGGAGTAGTACAACCCATGAAGCAGAGTCTGATGACATGGAAGGTGGATGGGGAGTTTATTTAGCTTTCGGACGTTGTATGGGTAATATGGGAACTGATACCTGGACTGATGTTCACGGTGCAGGAGCACAACGTAGCGATCCAAAAGATGGTGACCCTACTGAATTTGAAGATGGCCATGGACCACAAGGAGATGCTATAAGAATTTTAAACTATGTGAGATTAGTACGAAATATAAATTAATAAGGTTTGGTTGATGAATGTGAAAGGCTTGTTATTCCTGGGGAGGATTACAAGCCTTTCCTTTTTTTAGAACATCTTCTATAAAAACTAGTATTCATAGATAAAATACAGCAATTCATTGATTGTTATTTCACACTTCTGCAAACTTATGTTTCTTTGAATAACGATTTAAAAATAAATAAAAAAAGCAATATTAAAAAATTCAGATTATGAGATTTAAAATGAACAAAGTATGGAAATTGGTTGTTGTAGCATTGATAATTACAACAAGCGCATGTGGGCAACAAAGAGGCGGTCAAGGCGGCGGTCAGCAAGGTGGAGGTCAACAAGGACCACCTCCAGTACCAACTGCAAAGGAAATTAAAACAATGGTAAGCAATTTAGCTGAGGAGCTCTTATTATCAGAAGAACAAGAAGAACAAGTATTAGAATTATATACAGCGCATTTTGAAGAGGTTGAAGACAAAACAAGTTCTGGAAGACCTGATAGAAGTGAAATGGAAGAATTAAAAGAAGATTTTGAAAATGATGTAAAAGATGTTTTAACTGAAGATCAACAAAAATTGTATACAACTTATCAAAAGAAAAACAGTAAAAAAAGAAAATCTAAACGAGAGATGTAAAATTTAAACCCAAAATTCACATTAAATAGAAGTGAATAATTACGTAAATTGAGGTGTTTGATTACTATCCGCTTATAAAAACCAGTTGGTTTTAATAAGCGGATTTTTTTTGCTTTTTTTTAAGACTATTTCATTGATGTAATTCCCCAATTCATTGATTTTCTTTCTTTACAAGCCTTATACTTAGTTCCTTTACACCACAATGAAACAACAAATAAAACAAGTCGTAAATAATTTAGATCCTATTTCTTTAAGCGAAATGGACGGTGTTTCTTTAATGAAAAGAACTGACACAAAATTTGTAATACATCAAAAACAATTAATTGAAGTATTAAAAACTGTCACAGATAAATATAGAGTTCTTGAAATTAATGGAAATAGATTATTAACCTATTCATCATTATACTTTGACACTGAAGACAAAAAATTTTACCACGACCATCATAATGGTAAAGTAAACAGAACAAAAGTAAGAATGCGTAAATACATGGAGTCTAACATATGTTTTCTTGAAATTAAACAAAAAGACGGAAAAGGAAAAACTACAAAATCTAGAATTCAAATTAAAGATTTTGAAACAAAACTTCCTCAAGATTTAATAGATTTTATTGACAGTAAAACCATTGAAAAAATAGACCTAAAACCTATTATATGGAACAAATTTGATCGTATTACATTGGTTAATAAACACGCCATGGAACGCCTAACCATAGATTTAAACCTTGAATTTAAAATGAATTCTTCTACAAAAGAATACCATAATTTGGTAATAGTTGAAGTAAAACAAGAACGTTTTGATAGAACTTCTCCAGTAGTAAAATCTTTAAAAGAAAAAGGTATAAACCCTTACAGCATGAGTAAATATTGTATTGGAATGACAAACATTTATCCAGATATTAAATACAATAGATTCAAAAAAAAATTAATAAAAATCAATAAAATAACAGCTTAAAACAACAATCAATGGAATTCTTAGACATCCCTTTTTTCGATGATGATTTTTTTAAAATGATCTTTCGATTTATCCTAAACTTTTTATTTTTAACCGTTATCATTCGTTTTATTTATTACCCTGATTCAAAACGAAAAGACTACGTTTTTACCTATTATTTAATTAGTATCATTGTTTTTTTCCTATGCTTTACGCTTAAAAAATACGAAATGGACATAGGTATGGCTTTAGGTTTATTTGCCATTTTTGGAATTATACGTTACCGCACAAACCCCGTAGATATAAAAGAAATGACCTATTTATTTGTAGTTATTGGTGTATCTATTATAAATGCATTGGCAAATAAAAAAATGAGCTATGCTGAAATTCTTACAGCAAATGCCATGATTATTTTTGTTTTACTTTTTATTGAAAAATACTGGGCATTAAAACAAGTAGTTTCTAAATCTGTTGTTTATGAAAATATTCAAAACATAAAACCAGAAAATTACCACTTATTAAAAGAAGATTTAGAAACAAGAACAGGATTAGAAATTAACAAAATAAAAATTGGTGATGTAGATTTTTTAAAAGACACAGCAAAGGTTACCATTTTTTATTTTAAATAAAACACTCCATTATGAAAAATAAAACAATATTAATATTATTGGCTTTCACCCTTTTTGTAGTTCAAAAAAACCAAGCTCAAGATGAAGATTTAAATGATTGGGAAAGCTGGAACTCAATAGGAATAAAATATAAGCTAAATAAAAAATGGGCTTTTGAACTAGAACAACACCTACGTTTAAAAGAAAACTTTTCAGAAATAAAAAAATACATTACCCAAGTTGGTGTACAATACAACATCACCAAAAAATTTAAAGTTGGAGCAGCTGCTAGGTACATAAGTAAAAATGACAATACCGGTAATATTCAAGGCTACGAAGACTATTTTAGATTTCATCTAGAGGCAAGTTACAAACATAAAGTTGATGATTTTACCTTTGGATATCGTTTAAGATACCAAAATAAAAATGAGTTAGGTGTTAGTCCTTCTGAAGGTGATTACGCCAACCAACACCTTCGTTTTAAAGCAAGTGTAGGTTATAACATAAAAAACTGGAAACTAGATCCAGAAGTCTCTGCTGAAATATTCAACCATTTTGAAGAAGGCGAAGAAAATGGCTTTGACAGGTATAGAATTACCGTAGGTTCAGAATATAACATGAAAGCTTACGGAAAATTAAAATTTTATTATCGCTTTAAAAAACAGCTTAATGAAACTTATCCTGAAACCAAAAACATTATTGGATTAAAATACACTTATACAATTAAAAATAAATAAGCATTACAAAAAATAAATACCTAATTATAAAAGCTATTCGTAGATAAAATAACCTAGTTCATTGATTCATTTTTCTATAAAACTAGTAACCCGTTATTTTTGTTCATTATAAAACACCACTTTAAACATAAGAATATTATGAAAAAACCAATTATTAAAATTTTAAGCATAATGTTCATCTCAACAGCATTCATATTCACAAATTGCTCTGACGATGAAACTTTCACAGATAATGGTTCTAGTTCTGGCACAACAGAAGAAACAACACCAGTAATTGATGATATAGATTTTGAGGCAACAGATTGGACTACAGAAACGCATAGTAAAGATGCCGACCCAAACTTTGATGAAGTTTTTAGCAATACTGAAGTAAAACGTTTAGATTTTGTTATTTCTGAAGAAAACTGGAACGTAATGTTGAATGACATGACAAACATTTACGGTACTTTTGGCCGTGGTAGCGGTGGATCTTCAAGTTTTTCTGATGAAGACCCTGTTTTTGTTCCTGGATCTGTTTTTTATAATGGTACCGAATGGTACAAAGTAGGTTTGCGTTTTAAAGGAAACTCAAGCTTACAAACAGCTTGGCAATCAGGAATTTTAAAATTGGCTTTTAAAATGGATTTTGATGAATATGAAGATGATTATCCGCAAATAAAAAATCAACGTTTTTATGGCTTTAAAAAATTTAGTCTTAAAAACAACTACGACGATAATTCATTATTAAGAGAAAAAGTAACAGCTGACATATTTAGAGATGCAGGATTAGCAGTTTCAAATACAGCTTTTTACACGCTATACGTTGATCACGGTAATGGTCCAGAATATTTTGGATTGTACACCTTAGTTGAAGAAGTTGACAACACCGTAATTAAAACACAATTTTCTAGTGATGATGGTAACTTATACAAACCTGAAGACTACGGATCAAGCTTTGCCTACGGAACATTTAATGAAGATGGATTTGAAAAGAAAACAAATGAAGATGATTCTGACTGGAGTGATATTCAAAGTGTGTTTACAGCCTTACACGCAACTACAAGAACAAGCGATCCTGCAACTTGGAGAGCAGGATTAGAAGCTGTTTTTGATGTTGAAACATTTTTAAATTATCTAGCAGTTAATACAGTGGTACAAAACTGGGATACGTATGGAAGAATGGAGCATAATTATTACTTATACAACAATCCAGACAACGGTTTATTAACTTGGATTCCTTGGGATAATAATGAAGCTTTACAAGACGGAAAACAAGGAGGCTCATTGAATTTAAATTTCTCTGATCTATCAAGTAATGATTGGCCTTTAATTGAATATTTATATGATGATGATGTGTACAAAGCAAAGTACGATGCTTATGTAAAAGCAACAATAGACGGTCCTTTTAATACAACTTACATTCAAGGAGTTTATGACACGTATGCAAGTTTAGTTGAAACGTATGCAACATCAGAAGTAAATGGTTATACATTTTTAAATAGCAGTAGTTCATTCTACACAGGTATATCAACATTAAAATCACATGCTGCAAGCAGAAGCACTGCAGTAAGCAATTATTTAAATTAAGTTAAATTTGGTTTGGTTATATTTGTTCGTACATCCTTATAGGGTTGGTTGTACGAACAAATTTTTTATCCAATTTTCTCTATATACTTTAGCAGAGACACAATGAAATCAACAAAGAATTTCAATAATTTTCAGCCAATAATTATTACTGCTTTTTGGGCATTATTATTTGCATCTCCACTACTATTTGGGCGATTTGAAAATGAAATAGAATGGGACCATATTTTTATAGTTTGGCTAAATTACCTACCATTGTTACTTGTTTTTATTGTAAACAGGTACATTTTATTACCAAAATTATTATTTAAAGGAAAAAAAATCGCTTATTTTTCTGCTACCTTTTTACTAATTTGCTCCATAGCTTTTAGCTTGTTTTTCTTTCATCCAAAAAACAACACACAACAAAGAAGGTTACCTCCACCACCCGAGAGAAGTCAAAATATGGACTTTCAAAGACCTGAACCACCACGGTTTAATTCAAAAGAAAGACTTCCTATGCCTTCTAACCAAAAAACACCCGATTCTATTCCGCCTTATGCAAACTTTTTAATACTTGCTATTTTATTAGTAGGTTTTGATGCCGGATTAAAAATTTCTATGCGCTGGGCAAAATTAGAACAGGAGAAAATGAAACTTCAAACTGAAAATATTGAAAATCAACTTGCTATACTAAAAAACCAAGTAAGTCCCCACTTTTTCATGAATACCTTAAACAATATTCATGCGCTGGTTGATATTGATACTGATGAAGCCAAAAAAGCAATCATTAAATTGTCAAATCTTATGCGTCATTTACTTTATGATTCTGAAGAAAAAATGACTCCAATTAAAAAGGAAATTGAATTTATTGAAAGTTATATTGAATTAATGCGCCTTCGTTTTTCAAATAAGGTGAAAATTAATGTTGAAATTCCTTCAGAAATTCCACATAAATTTATTGCACCATTGCTGTTTACTTCATTATTAGAAAACGCTTTTAAACACGGAATTAGCTATCACACAACATCTTTCATAAATTTAGCGCTGTCTTTTAATAAAAATAACCTGAATTTTATAATTGAAAACAGCAATCACCCCAAAAAAGATGAAGCAGCTTCAGGTATTGGAGTTGAAAATACAAAGAAACGTTTAGATCTTATCTACAAAAATAAATATACCTTAGTGGTTGATCAAAACGAAAAAATATATCGTGTAAATTTAACTGTTCCAATATGATAACTTGTATAGCAATTGATGACGAGCCTTTAGCTTTAAGACAAATAACAACATATATTGAAAAAACACCTTTTTTAGACTTAAAAGATTGTTTTGAAGGTCCTATTGATGCTATTACATACTTACAAACACACACCATTGATTTAATGTTTGTTGATATTAATATGCCAGATATTAATGGTTTAGATTTTGTAAAATCATTAGAAAATCCACCAAAAATAATTTTTACAACGGCTTATAGCGAATATGCCGTAGAAGGATTTAGAGTAGATGCTATTGACTATTTATTGAAACCTATAGATTATGCTACTTTTTTAAAAGCTTCAAACAAGGCAAAATCTTGGTTTGATGTTCATGAAAAACAACCCGAACAGCTTCAAAGTAATGAAGATTTTTTGTTTATAAAATCTGAATACAAAATTGTACGCATAAAACTAGATGATATTAAATATATTGAAGGTATGCGCGAATATATTCGTATTCACTTAGCTAATGACAAGCCTATTATGACACTTTTAAGCATGAAAGCTATGGAAGCTCAATTAGCAAACAAAAACTTTATGCGTGTTCATCGTTCATATATTGTGAATTTAAATAAAATTTCAACTATTGAACGTAACAGAATTATTTTTGACAAAGTATATATTCCGGTAAGCGACCAGTATAAAGAGAAATTTCAGCAATTTGTTGAAAAAAACTTTTTATCCTAGCTATCCTCTTCAGTATACTCTTGGTATAAAAAGTCGTTGTAAGGAAAACGTGTAATGTGAATTTTTTTAATTTCTTCAAACACTTTTTCTTTAAAATCCTCTAAGTTTTCTTTATTTAAAGCAGAAATAAACAAACACTTATTGTCCATTTTATTCATCCAAGTTTTCTCCCAATCAGCTAAAGTATAGTGCATTTTAGATTTTTCGGTAACCAAATCGTCACTTTCAA
The DNA here is from genome assembly GCF_042679665.1 of Lutibacter holmesii. Taxonomy (NCBI): domain Bacteria; kingdom Pseudomonadati; phylum Bacteroidota; class Flavobacteriia; order Flavobacteriales; family Flavobacteriaceae; genus Lutibacter; species Lutibacter holmesii. The sequence continues at coordinate 353,357 of NZ_JBHTMV010000003.1, read as the reverse complement.
TAGTTTCGTGTTTATACGCGTCAATTTTATTGAAAACCATAATGGTAGGTTTATCAGCACTTTTAATTTCGTCTAAAATTTTATTTACTGAAGCAATATGATCTTCAAAATTAGCGTGCGAAATATCAACTACGTGCAATAATAAATCAGCCTCACGAACTTCATCTAGTGTAGATTTAAAAGATTCTACCAATTGTGTAGGAAGCTTTCTAATAAACCCAACCGTATCAGTTAACAAAAACGGAATGTTTTTTATAACAACCTTTCTAACTGTTGTGTCTAATGTAGCAAACAACTTGTTTTCAGCAAAAACATCACTTTTACTAACTACATTCATTAGTGTAGATTTCCCAACATTTGTATAACCTACTAAAGCCACACGCACCATTTTTCCACGGTTTTTGCGCTGTACAGCCATTTGCTTATCAATCACTTTTAATTTCTTTTTCAATAAAGAAATTTTATCACGAATAATACGTCTATCTGTTTCAATCTCTGTTTCACCCGGACCTCTTAAACCAATTCCCCCTTTTTGACGTTCAAGGTGTGTCCATAAACGAGTTAAACGCGGCAATAAATATTGGCATTGAGCCAATTCAACTTGCGTACGTGCATAACTTGTTTGTGCGCGGCGCGCAAAAATATCTAAAATTAAATTGGTTCTATCTAATACCTTACAGTCTAATACTTTTTCAATATTTCTTAGTTGAGACGATGATAATTCATCATCAAAAATAGCAGTTTCAATATGATGCGCTTCCATATACGAACGCACTTCATCTAACTTCCCAGCACCAATAAAGGTTTTAGGATGTGGCATTTCTAATTTTTGCGTAAATTTCTTTACCGCTTGTCCTCCTGCAGTTAGTGTCAAAAACTCCAATTCATCTAAATATTCATTAGATTGTTGCTCATCTTGGTGCTGTGTAACAACACCAATTAAAACGGCTTTTTCAGAGGACACTTTTCTTTCTTCAATCATATTTTTATGTGCTTTTACAGTCTGTATTTTTCAAGAATGCTTTGCAAAGATACAAATACAATGTTTAATTCTAATTTTGTATTTTCGAGTTTCTAAAAATAACACATGTTTTCATATTTCAAATCTCCAGGGAAAATTAACAATGCTTATACCATAGCATTTTATAACCTTGAAAATTTATTCGACACAAAGAACGATCCAAAAATTTTAGACGATGATTTCACTCCAAAAGGCAAAAAAAATTGGAATCCAAAACGTTATAAAAATAAAATTAAAAAACTTGGAAATGTAATTACGCAATTAGGAACTAAAAAATCTTACTATTCACCTGCAATAGTTGGTGTTGTTGAAGTTGAAAACGACACTGTTTTAAAAGATTTAGTAAACAATAGCGCCTTAAAAAACCACAATTATGGTTTTGTACACTATGACTCTCCAGACGAAAGAGGTATTGATGTAGCTTTATTGTACAAAAAAGAATTATTTGAATTAATTAGTTCAGAAACTTTTCCTTTATATGTAAATGGTAGCAACGGAGAAAGAGATTACACCCGAGACGTGTTATTGGTAAAAGGAAATTTAAATGGTGAGCTTATGCACGTATTAGTAAACCATTGGCCTTCAAGAAGAAGTGGTTTTGATGAAACTGAAGAAAAAAGAATAAAAGCAGCCGAATTGGTTTATAAAATATCTGAAAATATAACTGCCGAAACTCCAAATGCGAAAATAATTATTATGGGTGATTTTAACGACGACCCAACAAGCACAAGCGTAAAAAAACATTTGGTAAATAACACGTTTTACAACCCAATGGAACGTTTAATTAACACAGGAAATGGTACTTTAAATTACAAAGGAACTTGGCATTTATTTGATCAAATTATCTTTTCAAAAAACTTTTTTAACCTTGAAGAAAATACGCACACGTTTAAATACGCTGAAGTTTTTGACAAGCATTTTTTAAAAGAATGGAAAGGAAAATATAAAGGAAACCCTTTTAGAACCTATATTGGAAAATGGTATCAAAGTGGATTTAGTGATCATTTTCCCGTGCATGTGTATTTAAAAAAGTATTAAAAAAAGCTCAAACTTAACAAGTTTGAGCTTTAATTTTTAAATATGCATTTCATATTATGCCCTTTTTACTTTCAATGACATTGTAAATATTTTATCTCGTTCGCCAGGATTTTGAATTCTTTTTCTATTCAAATTTTCACGAACATAATTTAAAATATCAGGATTTACAGAATCAACCGACAATACAACAATTTCTCCTTCTGAATTAAATGTAAACGAAATCATAGTATTTATTTCATTTTTTATTTCAAACTCAGGAGTAGTTAACAGTTCAACAATTTGTGTTCTAATTTCTTTTTTTGGTTTTTCTGAAGGAACATCATTTGAAGCGAATAAACTAGCTGTTCCAAATACGAAGGCAATTGCCAATAATTTAAATTTTCTCATAATTAATAGATTTTGGTTAAAAGTTTTGTTTTTGTTATTTCAAATGTATGCCTAATTTAAGCTCATAACATTTTTCTAAAACTGATTAACAATTGTTTAACCCATCATTTTTTCAAAAAAACTCAAAAAATATTCTTCAAAAAACAAGAAAAACATCTAACTAATTGTTTTTCAACCATATAAGAAGGTGTAAAAAATATTAAATAGTCTTATTTTTACAATAAAAATTAACTTAAATTATGTTAAAATGTGTTTTTAGGGCTATTTTACTTAAAACAGAAACGCACCTTAATTATTTATAAAAGAAGTATTTACAAGAAAAATAGTGGCAATAAAAAATAGTAACTACTTTTTACAAAGATAAATTTCCTGAATCTCAAGTTCATTTAATTTAAATTTAGCAGTTTTCCCATCTAAAGAACATCCTACCATTAAGTTATCTAACTTTTTTGCTGTGGTTGAAGTAATTTTATGAGTACCGTATAGCTGATTGTCTATATAAATTAACTTACAAAATGTAAATTTTTTGTCCCACATAAGTACTTTTACCTTTTGCTTAGCAGCAATTGCTTCTTCTAAGGTTACTTTTTGTGTGTGGTACACTTTGCAACCTTGAAATAATAGTACTGCAAATACTAAAATAAAACATTTGAAAAAGAATGTTACTTTCACTTTTTACAAATTGAAATTGAAAGCAATAGAAATAAAGAAAGTACCAAAAAAAGTAAACAACTATTAATTTAGCACCAATAGCAACAGAAGAATAACCAATCTTCAGTAGTGTATTAAATTGATTATTAAGTTACTAAAAAAAATAAACATTTACAATTTAATTTTTGTAAATATTGTGCAAAAAAAAAGCTCAAACCCTTAAGGTTTGAGCTTTTTTAACTTTGGTCTGGTATTTATTTTATTACAATTGGCATTGTAAAATTTCTGTTTGCTCTTCCTGGATTAACTAACACTTTGCTGTTAATGTTCTCACGAATAAAAGCTAAAACTTGTGGATTTGTAGAGTTTACTTTTTTAACAATAATTTCACCTGATGTACTAAATGTAAAAGTTACATTAACTGTTACTTCACTATCAATAGTATGGTTAGCATCTTGTACTAATTCAACTATTTGTTGTCTAATCTCATCTTTTGAAACTTCTGGGTTTATTATATTATTTGCAAATAAACTTGATACTCCAAATACTAAGGCAATTGCCATTAATTTAAATTTATTCATCTTTTTTATATTTAAAATTGTTACTTTAATTTAATACTCAAATTTACGGTAATTTTACATTGAAATTCACCTTCATGAATTTTTCACAACTTTGAATCAAAAAATTAAGTTTATTGCGTTATTGACAACAATTAAATGATTTATTTAGTTAAAAATACCATATACTTTAAAAATACCTAATAAAATTATGTTATCTATAATTTGGAGAAAAGTCATTTGGAGCGTTTTTCGGCGTATTTGGGTATAGAACCAATAAATTATTTGCATTTGTTGAAACCGTCCATTCACTAATTTCAAACTTATTATTTGAATTATTTACCTCTAAATTACGAAAAGCACTTCCATCTAAATATTCCCAACTTGTACCATTTCCATCTTCACCAACTACACCATATATATCAATAGTATTTCCCGAGCTATCAACCAATTCATAAACATCATCTCCATTTCCAGAAATATATGTAGATTCTATGGTTGGCGTTATTCCAAAAACACTTGCAAAACCGGTATTAGCAATTATCACAAAACCACCTGAAGAAATTACAACTCCGCTTAAATCTATTGGAGTTCCTGAGACTGATGTAGCTCCATTTGTATATTTATTCAATTTCCAACCTGTTAAATTAATTGCTGAAGCTGTAGCGTTATACAATTCAACAAAACGCGCTGTTGTACTATTTTTAGGATCGGCAACTTCTGTAATTAAAACTTCTGGGATAATTACAGGGCAAACTTCATAAGGTTCTGTAAAATCAACATCACTAATCGCTCTTATTTCAATTGCTGAAGTTAACACACCCGTAATTGCCCCGTGACCTTCAGGAAATAGTTGATTGGCAAACAGTGCGTTTCCATTAGTAAAAACTGATATTTTATTTGATTCGTTACAAGTTTCTAAAATTCTAACACCATCATCAGTTCCTGAAAAGTAAGCAAAAGCTGATCCTAATTCACTTTCTACCAATTGTACATTTATAACTTTTACTAAAGTACTTTCATATTGTTCTGCTACCACTTCTGAAATTAACAATTCTTTAGGTTTCAATTCAAAATTTTCACCACTATTATATAAGTAAGTTTCAACGGCATCGGCATTTATTTCAACAACCTCATTTTTCTTTGGAAATCCAACAGTTAAAATACCTTCATTTTTATTCATATATAAGGAGTTTAACTTTACAAAAACTTTATCGCCTAAAGCATAGTCTTCATAAATCATCTCTTTATCAATTAATAACTGAATTCCAGCAGAAGGATTTTCAACAGCGTCTTGAAGCACCAACTTATTTTCAAAATTACCTTGCTCATCACTTGAAATTACATAACCTTCAATAATATATGGTGCAGAAACTCCAAACTCAAACAAACCACTTTCATACAATTCTCTTACCTCCTTTATTGTAATTGTTGGTGTGAATGCATTTGAATAATCACAACGTGGTTCAGAAAAATTCAAATCTTTTGAGTCTCTAACATACAATTGAAAATCATCGTAATAATTACTCAATATTGCAGTAATACTTCCTTTTCCTTCAGGTAATAATTCATTTTTAAAATCGGAATAACCACTATTGCGAACAATTACATTTCCTGTAAAACCACAATTGCTATTAAAACTTTCAAGTGTGCGGTCTACGGTTAAAGAGTTGTTTAAATTAGCATATGAATTTCCCAACGCATTACTACTAAATTGCACATTATCTATTTGAATAAGCATCTCTAAAAAATCCTCATTTAATTCTGAAATTTTCACCAATTTAGGTACAATTTCAGCAACCTCACAAGACCTTACAATTCGGTTTTTCACATCTGTTGAAGGAATTCTATCTAACTCCTTTCCATTTGCAACTCCAATTTGAAAACTACCGTAACTATAGCCAACCGCCAAACCTTTTAACTTTACATAAATTTTTCTACCAACATTATACGTTGTGTATAAATCTGTTTGATCTATTGCTAGTTTTATGGCTGCCGTAGGATTTTCAGCTTTATCTTGAATGGAAATTGTTTTATAAATATTACCAGCCTCGTCATTTGAAACAACATAACCTTCAATAATAACCTCTTCCTCAATTTCAGTTGCTCCACCAAAATAATACATTTCTTTTACTTGTTGAATGGTGTTTGTCACCGTAATTTCTGGCGAAACACAATCTACATTTGGTGTAAAAAAATCTGAATCTTTCACACACCCTGAAAAAAGGCTCACTACTAGCGCTATTTTCACATAGTTTTTAATTTTTAAATATTGTTTCATAGCTATATTTTTAAAATCTCATATATACATTTACATAGTACGAAGCTTTGTTTCCATACCAATATTTTGGACCAAAAATGGGCTTCTCCAATTGTTTATCTTGCTTTAACTCTGGATAATTTGCATTTCGAGACTGCTCAAAACCTCCCGTTTTAAATAACGCTCCTAAAACATTGTTTACTCCAATAAAAAAACCAACATATTTTTGATTTATAAACCAAGATTTACCACCAACCATATTCACTAAAAAAGCATCATTAAAACGTTCTTGCGCTAACAATAATTTTACTTGTTCTTGGGTTACCTCAACTCCGGTTTCATCATCTACAAACGGAACACCATCAGCATCTAAATAAAAATTATCGGTTCGTAATAAAGGAGAAATATCTAAATAATTATGCGTTAACAAATTGGCATTCATTTGAAACCACCAATATTTTGGATCTCGATACTCAAAACCCAAAGAATAAGCTCTTTGAGGTGTTCCGGCAACACGATAATCTTTTAAATAAGCGGTTCCAAAATCACTCTCCAATTCCAAAAAACTTTCTGATTGCAAATACAAATGCGGATTGTTACTATACGTGAATTGCCCAAAAGATCCTGCAGCCAAAACACTAATTGTAGATGTTGCTTGGTAACGTGCACTTAACTCAGCTCCCAAATGAAGTTTATCAACACCAGTTACGATTTCATTTACAAAATCTGCTTGGTCACCACGTAAACCTTCAGCAAAAAAGAACCCTGTTTCAATAGCATTGCGAAACTGCGTATAAAACCCCGTAAGCCTTCCTTGCAACTTTGGTGAACGGTATAAATAAGTAACATCAGCTGTGAGTGTTTTCTCACTTTTTAAATTTGGAGTACTATTATTATTGACTCGTGAGTTAGAAAATGAATTTCTAATAGTAGGTGCATTTGACAAATAACCAGCATTTAAACTCAATAAATTCCTACCATTAAATTTATATGTAATCCCAGCTTTTGCACTAATATCTACAAAAGATTGTTTTGCGCTTTTTCCCAATGAGTTATCTGGATAACGTCCATTTTTATAAAATCCTTCTCGCTGGTAATTCGTGTTTTCAAAATGAATACTTGCAAAATAATCCACTTTTTTACCCACATTTTGAACTTGGGCAAAAGCACCTAAAACCGAAGCATTTATAGTATATTTATATTGAAATTGATCGCCTTCAAAAATACTACGATTTGGGTTATTTAAATCGTTTTGCCGTGCATCACCTTGCGAATACTGATCTAAATCAACAAACTCATTTCCACCTAATAAATCTAACATTTCAGCAAAGTTTTTTGAAGTTAAATTACGGTATGAAACGCCCGCATTTATATTCATACTATCTGACAGATTTGAATTTACTATAGAGCTGAATGAAAACTGCGTATCATCTACACTGTCTTCATAAACGTAATACAATGCATTTCCTTTGTCTGAGTTTACTTCATACAAATTAGCCCAATTTAGTTGGCCATTATTTAAAAACTCTTGCTCAGATAAATAAGCGTTGCCATAATCTAAATCATCTTCATATCGCAAATAATTACTAGGCAAATATTTCCAATATGTAGGATCTGGATTTGGTGCGTTAAAATACCCCAATCTACTATTTCCTATATGTCCAAATTGATACGAAACAGTGGTGTTTATTGAGATTTTATTTATATCAAAAAAATGACTTAACATAACAACAGGCTCTACAATTTCTTTCATTCTTGAATTGCGTTTATCACCTTCTTGATTTCCCCAATACGAATTGTATTGATACCCTTTTAAATCAAATACTTCTTGTGTGTTTGGCGACGATTTTCCTCGCCTATTTGAAGCTACAAAAGCCGTTAAATTAAAACTATGATGTGCATTCAATCTTTTTTCAGTAGCAAAAAACCCTGACCACGCGTTGTATGAAGCACCTTCAAAATAACCTTCTTGCGCAAACCTATAGGATCCTGAAGCTACAAACGCCCAATTATTTTCATTTAAACCAGATGCATACGTTGCCATTACGCGCCCTGCATAACTTCTATTTGTTGATGAAACAGAAACCTTTATTCCTTTTTGATGATCTGAAGCTCGCGTACTAAAATTAGTAGACCCTAAAACACCTCCAAAAGAATACGCCGCTGGCGCTAATCCTGTTGTAAATTCCTGATTTCGAAACGCATCATTTAAACCTCCCCAATTTCCCCATTGAGGTCTGCCATCATACAATTTATTCATTTCAACACCATTAATTGAAATAGTTCCTAAACTTGAATCGTACCCACGAATCTTAAACCAAGCCTGACTAAAATTAAATGCTGCTGCGCTTAAATACACATCTTTTGAAGATTGAAACAAACCAGAAACATAGGCTGAACTTTGGTTGCTATCATCAAAAAAATCATCATCAGACAAAGAAATAATACTCTTATCAACAAAGTCAACTGTGGCTACATTTAAATAAATAACACCTAAGTTATACGGCTTATTTTCTTCTACTAATATTGAAATATTTTGAGGTTGATAGCCTTCTAAAAACAGCTGTAAAATATACGTTCCCGTTGAAATGCCTTCAATTTTAAATTCACCTAAATCATTTGTTTTAGTTAAAAAAAGATGGTCTAATATTTTTACTGAAACACCTTGTAAAGGCGTTTCAGTATTTGCTGCTACAATTTTTCCTTTAATAGAATTCTCTGCTTGTGCAAGCGCATTAAAAACACACATCAAACAGACAATAGTAGCAATACCTATTGTTTTTGTTTGCTTTTTCATATTTATCTTTTTCATAAAAATTAAGAACACAACTAATTCTTAATTCATTTTTTTAATAGCTTTTTTTGAATCATTTTATGATTTGATAATTGAACTCTTACAAAGTAAATTGAACTTGCTAAAGCTGCTAAATCAACAATTTTTTCATTGGTTTCCCCTTCAAAATCAATCAATTTTCTTCCTAATAAATCAACAATCTGAATATGTTCCATATAAACATTTTCTAACGTAGAAAATTCTAATTTTTCGTTTTCTATAATTGAAATAGATAATAAATTTAAAGGAACCTCATCCTCAATTCCTAAAACCTCTTCTTTGAAAAAACGAATTTTAAAACGCTTGTTAAACGTTCCAACTTCAGAAGTAAAAAAATAACTAGACTCTGACAAATTATGAGATTTCCCTGTCACTTGATCTTCAACATATACAGTTAATGCCGTTAAAAAATCACCTTCAATTTTAGCTATGGATAATTCATATGTAATTGGCTGCTCTATAGAGGTGTCAAACCCTAAAACAAACTCTTCATTTACATTCAACTTTTCTTTTGACTTTCCTTGAATAGCCAATTTACTTTCACTTCCTTCAACAGTTGAATAAATTGAAGCATATAATTTAGACGATGAATTTCTAACCGTATCGTAAAAAGGTGTATCCAACTCATTTGTAGCTCCATCAACATAACCAACCAAGGCCTGACTAAACAAACCTCCTTCAGCAGTTAAATTTAACCACAACCTATTGGTATTTTCAATCTCCTTACTATTTTTATCCAACTTAAAAAACTGATTGTTATGCTGTTGCACTCGCATTGCATTGTTAAAAATTACGTTTCCTTTGTAAATACCTGCGGAAGCGGTACTAACGGCTTGAGCATTATTTGAAAACGACATAAAAAATCCTTGACAAGAAGGTATAAATCGCTCAGGAATTTGACTATCGCCTCCGGCGGAAATTGAACCAGTCCCATTAATTACTGCATAATCAGACTGTGAAAAATTGTATTGATCATTTCCATTCGCTGTATTTGAAGGCGGTGTATTTTGAGACCACAAATAAATTGCTCCGTCTAAAACACCCGAAGGATTGGAAATTGAATTGTACACATTTTCACTAAAAAAAGCATCAACATCAATTGCAGAAGGATACGGATTTCCAATAAAATTCCAATTCACATCATTTTTTTCGGTATCATTTCTATAAGCAGGAACTGTTATAACACCGTTATTAAATGCACCAAAAAACACACATTCATATTGCTGGCCAGCGTGCGTAAATTTATTGGGTGTATAGGTTGCCGCATAACCAACACCAGGGATCATTAAATCTGTAGCCTTTACGTATTGCCAATCATCTCCATTATCATCAACATTATCCTGTCCACTTACTGCAGCATTGTTATTATTATTTTCAGCAAAAGCATCTAACCAGTTTTGAGCTTTAAACCAAAATCTTCTACTTTCTGCTGCATTTACAAGCGTATTTCCAATAATTGCACTTGTTACCGGACTGCTCCAATACGTATATTCGTACCAAGCATTAATGGGTGCTGCTGTTTTTTGTACACTTGCAGTTCCATTATCTAAAATTTGAAAACTAGCTAAGTTATTCGTTTGTAAAAAAGCTGCTGCTGTTTCAACAATTAAATCTCCTTTTATTTCAACATTATTTTGAACCTCAATAAAAGTTGAATTGGCAATTGTTAAAATGGCATTTTCTTCAACCAATAAAGAGCAAGCATTAAAACTTGTATTGGAAGAAGTATTGTACGACTGATTTACAATTGCTGTTGTGTATTTATTTGGCATACCATTACTCCAAGCCATTCCGTTCCAAATAGAAGTTTTAGAATTAGAACATACATATCCGCAATCTCCAAAATAGGATCCTAAATTAGAAAAATCATCTACACTCAATTCATCCCATTCTAATTCATCAAATAGCACCGAAGGCTCTTTTACAACAAGTTTTCTTTTAAAACCTTTATCTTCTCCAAAATTTGTAGGATCGCCAATTACACCAACCACATCTATAATACTAGTAGCATTAGCTAAAGCAACAGCATCATTTCCATTAAATTTTAACGAATTGGTAGACTGACTTTCAACAACTCCAATTGCAGCTGAACTATGCGACAATATAAAAACTCCGTAAGGCTCAATACTTCCAACCAAATCAATTGTTGATGAAGAATTACTTCCATTGTAAAAAATTTGAATTGAATAATTATTGGTAAGTAGTATTTGAGCATTTGTAGGGTTGTAAATTTCTATATATTTATTGAAGGAACTTCCTTCCATATATTCTGAAATAATAAGCTCAGAACAATTGTTTACCAATTCAGCATTTAATGTGAAATTTGTTAAATTAAACGGGCTAACACCACTTGCGCTTGTAACCCAATTCGCTATTTTATTTACCTCAACAGCAAATTCACCAGCGGTTTTTCCATCTCTCACACCAAAATATTTTCCATCATCACTATTCAACAAAACATAATTTGAAAATCCATTAGGAAAAGTACCCATAACACTCGCATCTTTAGCAACAGCGTGTAAAAAAGTGGTTACATTTCCTACAGAAGTTCCTTGATATGCAATTAAACCATCACCACTATCTGCTAATTGAATATCTCCATCAGCAGTAACATTAAAATTTGAAGTATTTACAGAATATGAAATAGCTGTTCCGGCCAAAACACCTCCGACAGGAACCGTATATAGAATTGTACCTTCACCAGCACCAATAGTATTATCACCATCAGCTTCTTCATCTGTAAAATAAATTTCAGTTCCAGCATCTAAATCAACGAAAGTAACAAACACAAAATCTTCTGAAGGAGTATCTATTCCAATTATAGAAATATCTCCTTCAAAAAGTATGGTTTGTCCGTAGCCAAAAAGAAATGCGCACAGTGAAAACACTGTACAAAAGAGCGATTTATTTAACATAGCAATTATTAATTTTACGCTTATACTCAATAAAATTAAATTTTAATTCAATAAAACTTACTGATATTTATCATAAACACATCAAATTCATTGTTTCACCTATGAAAAATACAATTTCACATATATTCAAACATTGTTTGTAAATTAGCAACTCATAAAAATGAAATACACTCATGAAACGATTTCCTCTATTAGTTTTAATACTATTAATTACAAGTAATGCACTTTTCGGTCAAAAAAAGTACGAAATAAGAACCGTTGCTTTTTACAACTTAGAAAACCTATTTGACACTGAAAATGATACGCTTATTAATGATGAAGCGAGTCCTATAATGGAGATTAAAGAAGGAAGAGAAGCTATTTACGAAAAGAAGTTAAACAATATGGCAAAAGTAATTTCAGAAATTGGAATTGCAGAGTCAAAAAATAGCCCAGTAATGCTTGGAGTTGCTGAAGTTGAAAATAAAAAAGTGTTAGAAGATTTAATTTCAACAGATTATTTAAAAGATCGTAATTATGAAATTATTCATTATGATTCTCCTGATTTAAGAGGAATTGACGTGGCTTTTTTATACCAACCAAATTATTTTAAACCAACCAATAGTGAAACTTTTGAATTGAAGCTTTGGGATGAAGAAGGCAAACGAATTTTTACGCGTGACCAGTTATTGGTTTCAGGTTATTTAGATGATGAATTGGTGCATGTAATTGTAAACCATTGGCCTTCAAGAAGAGGTGGAGAAGAAAAAAGTAGACATAAACGTGAAAAAGCTGCCTATTTAAACACTCAAATAATTGCAAAGGTTAGAGAGAATGATCCAAATGCAAAAATTATTATTATGGGCGATTTTAATGACGACCCAACCAATTCAAGCTTCAAAACAGTATTAAAAACAAAATCTAGAAAAGCCGATGTAAAAGAAGGAGATATTTACAATCCAACAGAAGATATGTTTAGACGTGGACAAAACACGTTAGTATACAGAGACAATATAAACTTGTTTGACCAAATTATGTTTACATCGCCATTACTAGCTTCAAAAAAAGATTATTCTACTTATAAAATGTACAAAGTAATCATTTTTAATCCGCAGTATTTAACTACACAAACAGGGAAATATAAAGGTTATCCGCATAGAAGTTTCGCCGGATCTAATTTTATAAATGGCTACAGCGATCATTATCCAGTTTATATGTATTTATTAAGAGATAAAAAATAATTCAAGCTTTATAAATTGCTAATTAAAACCTTTTAAGAACGTTGAGCTCAAAAATTTCCATTCAAGACAAACAAGAATTAGTAGTAGCAAAGCAATTGTTAGAAAATCCAGGAATTGCTGCAAAATTGACGAATTTTTTAGGCACACCTATAGAAAAAGGTTTTGAAGTTCTTCCAGAAAATTGGAAACATAAAATAAGTGTAATCACTCAAAAATCATTGTTAAAAGCAACTGAAACTGCTATTTTAACCATGAAAAATACACCTTCAAAAACTCCTTCAAATAAATGGCACAAATTAAGTGTAGCCACTAGTGGTGGTATTGGAGGCTTTTTTGGTTTTACGGCTTTAGCCATTGAACTTCCTGTTTCAACAACTATAATGCTAAGATCAATTATAGATATTGCCAGATCACAAGGTGAAGATGTTGACACATACGAAACTAAATTAGCTTGCTTAGAAGTATTTGCTTTAGGAGGAAAAACAACTTTAGACGATGCAACAGAGAGCGGTTACTTTACAATGAGAACTTTATTAGCTAAATCTATTTCAGAATCTATGCAGCATTTAGGTTCTAAAACAGCATCAAAAGAAACAGCTCCGGCATTACTAAAACTTATCTCTAGTATATCACAAAGATTTGGAATACAAATATCTGAAAAGGCAGCCGCACAAGCCATTCCTATTTTGGGAGCAGCCGGTGGAGCGCTTATCAACACAATTTTTATAGATCATTTTCAAGACATGGCAAAAGGTCATTTTATAGTTCGTAAACTTGAAAAAAAATACAACCAACAACAAGTTAAGGCTTTATACGAGCAACTTTAATTCCATTTTACACTACTTAAACCTCTCTGCTACCCCATAAAACAGTAGCTTTAATTTTTTATTAAGAATCATTCTAAATAATTTGGTAGATTTGATAATGCATATTACATTTGCGACTTATTATTTTTAATTAGTCTAAATAAAAACAAATGAATAAAATTATTACACTACTTGTATGTCTAACTATTAGCACATTCACGTACTCTCAAACCGGAAAAATTACTGGGAAAATTACAGATGACGGAAACAACGCTCTTTTTGGAGTTAGCGTATCATTTAAAAACCAACAAAAAGGAACACAAACCAATGAAGAAGGTGTGTTTGAAATTACCAACATTGAAAATGGAGATTACACACTATTAATTTCAATTTTAGGTTATAAATCTAAAGAAGTACCATTTTCAATTACAAACAGTGAACCTGTAAATTTAAATACGATTATTATTTACGAAGGAAACGAAATACTAAGTGAAGTATTTATTGAAGGTACTAGAGCAAATAAATTTTCAAGAAAAGAAAGTGCTTATGTTTCAAAAATGCCACTTAAAAATATTGAAAACTCTCAAGTTTACAATACAGTAACCAATCAGCTTCTTGTATCTCAATCTGTTAATAGTTTTCAAGACGCCTTAACAAACGCCACAGGTGTTACCAAATTATGGTCTTCAACTGGTAGAAGTGGAGACGGTGCAGGTTATTATTCAAGTAGAGGATTTGCAGTACAACCGCAATTAGTAAACGGAGTTGCCGGAATTACAAATGGATTTATAAACCCTTCAAACGTAGAGCGTGTTGAAGTAATTAAAGGCCCTTCAGCTACTTTATTTGGAAGCTCTGTTACATCATACGGAGGTTTAATTAACATTATAACTAAAAAACCATATAAAGGTACTGGTGGTGAAATTACATTGGCTGGTGGATCAAATGATTTTGCTAAAATAAATATGGATGTAAATGTTTCAGCAAAAGAGAAATTGTCTTTTAGACTAAATAGTGGCTACCAAAAAGAAAATAGCTTTCAAGATGCTGGATTTAAAAAATCGTACTACATAGCGCCCTCAGTTTCTTATAAAGCTAGCAACAATTTAGCCTTTAATTTTTCGTACGAAGCTTCAAAAAATGAACAAACAAATGAAACCTTTTTATTTTTAAACAGGTATGGACCTCTTGCATTTAGTTCAATTGAAGATTTAAACTACGATACCAACTTATCATTCACTAATAATGATGTTGTTTTAGAAAACAATACACAAAACTACAGAGGGGAAATTGCTTGGAAAATTACAGATAAATGGTCTTCTCAAACTTTAATTGCTGGTGGTGTGGCAAAATCTAATGGATATTATACGTATTTATGGAATTTTGCTGATTGGTCAAACCCTTCTGCTCCAGTAGGAACACCTTACTTTAACTTGTACGCACAAGATACTGACGCTAAAACAAAAACCTTAAACCTTCAACAAAATTTTAATGGTATTTTTAATTTAGGTGATTTTCAAAACAAAGTACTTGTAGGTTTTGATTATTTAGATTCAAAAACAATTGATCAAAGTTCAAATTGGGGCTATTTAAACACTATTAACCTTCAAGGAGATTTACTTGCAGGAGCACCAACCAGTGCAGAAAATTTAGAAACTGCATTAAACAGAATTGGAAATGTTGATAGTGATGTACGCCAAAATGTATTTGGAGCTTATGTATCTGACATTATAAATATTTTACCTTCATTATCTGTAATGGCAAGTGTACGTTATGACAGATTTAACTACAAGGGAGACCAAAACACAGATGAAGATGATGATACAGAGTATACAGAGTCTACATTTTCTCCAAAGTTTGGAATTGTTTATCAACCTATTTTAAACAAGGTATCTATTTTTACCAATTATCAAAATGGATTTTCATACGTAAACCCACAATATATTACAGATTTTACCACTGGAGAAACATACTTACAATCGTATGATGTTGAACAAGCAAACCAATTTGAGTTTGGTGTAAAAACAAAATTATTCAACAATAAACTTGAAACTACATTAAGTTATTACAACATAAATGTAGCTAATAAATATTATTGGGCAACTAAAACACAAGACCTTGAAGTAAATAGCCAAGGTATTGAATTGGAAGTAAACGCAAACCCAATAAACAGATTAAACCTACACGGTGGATTTAGCTATAATGATTCTGAAATTACAAATTCTCCATCTGCAACTTACTTAGAAGGAAATAGATACGGTGAATCTGGACCAGAAATAACTTACAATTTTTGGGCAGACTATAAATTCTTAAAGAATTTTGGGGTTGGAGCTGGTTTTAACGGAGCTACAGAATACGACACAATGGTTGATTACAAAGCGGCAACTGGTAGTTTTTATTTACCTGCCTACACTATTTTAAACGCTTCAGTATATTATGAAACAAACAAATTTAGAGTAAGTGTAAAAGGAAATAATTTAACTGATGAAGAATTCTATTCAGGTTGGAGCACTGTTACACCGCAAAACAAACGTGTAATTTTAGCTACTTTAAACTATAAATTCTAAATAAAAACTTTGAAAATGGCAATTCAAACGAATTGTCATTTTCCTTTTTTCAAAGGATATGAAATATCGAAAATCCATACTCGCATTACACAAAATTTTAGGTTTACTTACAGGAATTGTAGTATTTATAGTTGCAATTACAGGTAGTTGTTTCGCTTTTAAAGATGAAATTGAAAGTCTGTACAGCGATTATAAAAAAGTAAATCCACAAAACAACGCATTAATTACTGTTACAGAAGCCAAAACTATTGCTTCAAAAATATTTCCAAACAATACCGTACACGGAACAGTTTTTAGCAAACAAGATGATGCTGTTGAAGTTATTTTTTATGATGCAGAACCTGAATTTTATCAAAGTATTTTTATAAATCCGTATTCTGGGGAAATAATTCAAGTTGATGATCATTTATCAGGTTTCTTTGCCTTTGTTTTAAAAGGTCATATGCGATTATGGTTACCAAAAAAAATAGGAGAACAAGTAGTTAGCGCCTCCATTATGCTATTTATTTTCATTATTATTTCAGGGTTTTTGTTGTGGTTACCAAAAAAGCGAAAAGGATTAAAAAAACGATTAAAATTTGACTGGAAAGCAACTACAAAATGGAAACGAAAGAACTTTGATTTACACGCAATCTTTGGTTTTTACATTTGCTCCTTTGCCTTAGCTCTTGGAATTACAGGAGTAATTATGTCGTATGATTGGTTGAAGTATGTAGTATACATATCAACCGGTGGAGACAAGGTGCCAGCATTTATAATTCCTGAAAATAATAGTAAAATAAGTGCTACAGATTATGAAGTAAAACCCATTGATTTATTAATTCCAAAACTATTAAAAGAATCACCAAATGCTGAAAGTTTTGAGTTACATTATCCTGAAAGTGAAGACAATAGTATTTACGTAGAAGTTTCAAACAGTAAAGGATTATTTTACGACTCTGATTTTCGTTTCTTTGATCAAAACACTTTAGAGGAAATTGAAACGGATGCTATTTTTGGCAAGTACAAAGACTCCAAATTTGCCGACAAACTTTTAAGAATGAACTACGACATTCACATTGGTGCAATTGGAGGAATAACAGGTAAAATTATTGCTTTTTTTGCAAGTTTATTAATTGCCAGTTTACCTGTTACAGGTGGTTTACTTTGGTACGGAAAAAAACATAAAAAGCAGCATAATTAATTTAATTATGTTGCTTTAATGTCTTTTAAGAGCAATTGCAATGATGTATTTCCATTCCAATGGTTTTCATCAATATTAAAAGCAGCATTAAAACCTTGTTCTTTTTGAACTAGATTAAATTTATCACCCATACTAAAACCAATAGCATTGTAGGTTTTTTGATTAGCTCCTTCAATAACATTTAATTTTAAATGTGTTTGATCTGCACCAACCTTTTTTCCAAATCCATTATCCCGTAGGCCTGAAGCCGAAAAAGTTGGACGCATATTTTGAGGGCCAAACGGCGCTAATTGTTTTAAAATTCTAAAAAACTTCGGAGTAATTTCAGATAAACTAATCTCAGCATCAATTGTTATTTCTGGCGTACGCAATTCTTCTGCAATGGTTGCTTTTACAACCTCTTCAAACTTTGCTTTAAATTTTGGGTAATTTTCTACCGTCAAGGTCAATCCCGCTGCATATTTATGTCCTCCAAACTGCTCAATAAATTCTGAACATTCTTCCAAAGCATTGTACACATCAAATCCTTTTACAGATCGTGCAGATGCTGCTAATTTATCGCCACTTTTTGTAAAAACTAAAGTTGGTCTGTAATAGGTTTCTATCAATCTAGAAGCTACAATACCAATAACACCTTTATGCCAATTTTCAGCATATACAACTGAAGTGTAGTTTTGCTGCTCATTATTAGCTTCAATTTGCTGCAAAGCTTCAACAGTAATTGTTTTATCAAGCTCTTTTCTATCGTTGTTATTTTTTTCAATTTCAGAAGCAAATTTTACGGCTGCATCAAAATCGAGTTCTGTTAATAATTCCACGGCATAATTTCCGTGCTTGATTCTTCCAGCAGCATTGATACGAGGCGCAATTACAAAAACAACATCGGTAATAGTAAGCTCTTTTTTCTCTAACTGATGAATCATAGCTTTTATACCATTTCTTGGATTGGAATTTATTACTTGTAATCCGTAATAAGCCAACACTCTATTTTCACCGGTAATTGGAACAATATCAGCTGCCACGGCTGTAGCTACTAAATCTAAATACGGAAGCAAATCTGTAATAGTTTCACCACGTTCACTTGCCAACGCCTGAATTAATTTAAAACCAACACCGCAACCGCACAACTCTTTGTACGGATATGCACAATCTTCACGCTTTGGATCTAAAACAGCAACGGCTTTAGGAATTTCACTCCCTGGCCTGTGATGATCACAAATAATAAAATCTATCCCTTTTTCTTTTGCGTAATTTACTTTGTCAATGGCTTTAATTCCACAATCTAAAGCAATTATTAATGACATTTCATTGTCTTCAGCAAAATCAACTCCTTTGAAGGAAACACCATAACCTTCAGCATAACGATCTGGAATATAAGTAGCAATATTGGGATGAATTGTTTTTAAATACGAACTCATTAATGAAACCGACGTAGTTCCGTCAACATCATAATCACCGTACACCAAAATATTTTCATTATTGGCAATTGCCAACTCAATTCTAGCAACAGCTTTATCCATATCTTTCATTAAATATGGATTGTGTAGATCACTTAAATTAGGGCGAAAAAAAGCCTTTGCAGCATCAAAAGAATCAATACCACGTTGAACCAATAACTTAGCCAACGTATATTCAACACCTAACTCTTTTGCAAGGTTTTTAGTTATTTCAGAATCGGTTTCGGGCTGTAATTTCCAACGCATAGCAGTACTTTTTTTCAAAAGTAATCAATTCAAATAAGTTAAAAAAATTCTATTTTATTTGTTTTAATGTAAACAAAACTTTACATTTGTATAAAAATAATAGATAATGAAATTACAAATATTACCAAATTGGTGTAAAAAATTAGGGCTAATTTTATTCTTTTCCTTTTTTGTTTTAACAGGTTTTGAAGAATTTAGAGCTGGCTGGTATAGTGTTGAAGATAGCAGTCCGTACAAACCAGTAAATCAAACCCAGGCAGAATATAAGCCTTATAAGGTTTCTGAAATAATGAATAATATTGGCATTCACTATTTTGAAATGCTTGGTATAATAGGAATGCTTATTTACATGCTTTCAAAAGAAAGAATTGAAGATGATTATATTCACAAACTTCGATACGAATCTTATCTTTTCTCTAGTATTTTCTGGTTAGTTATTGCAATAATAGCTTACTCCTTTAACGAAAACTTAAAACTTTCAATAGATTATTTTATTTACTTATTTATTTGGACATACTTAATTACATTCTTTATAAAAAAACGTATTTACTAAAAATTTAAACTATGAAATTGCAAATACTACCAAATTGGTGTAAAAAATTAGGATTAGCAATCTTTTTTATAGGCACAATAGTTGGAGGTTATGATGACTTTAAAGAAGGTTTTACTGAAGGCTACAATTCAACTAGAATAAAAGAACAACCTTTAAATTATAAACCAAACTCGTTCCTAACCGACAATTTTGGAGAAATAGGCTTGCATATATTTGAAATTATTGGCGTTCTTGGAATGCTAATTTACATGCTTTCAAAAGAAAAAATTGAAGATGATTATATTCATAAACTTCGATACGAATCTTATCTATTATCAAGTATCTTATGGCTAGTTATTGCTATAATAGCGTACTCTTTTAACGAAAACTTAAAACTTTCAATAGATTATTTTATCTACTTATTTATTTGGACATACTTAATTACATTCTTTATAAAAAAACGCATTTACTAAACACACAACTATGAAAACTCAAATATTTCCAAACTGGTGCAAAAAATTAGGATTAGCAATGTTTATAATATTTTCATTTATTAGTGCAGGAGATAGTGCTATAAATGGATATTGTGATGGTCAAAATTCATTTCAACCAATAAATGAAAAAACTGAAAACAAAACTATTACTACACCTCCAAAAAGTAATGTTACTACTTTTAAAGATTTTTTTGGTGAAAAAACATTACGCATTTTAGATGCACTTTCGCTTTTTGGAGTTTTAATTTATATGCTATCAAAAGAAAAAATTGAAGACGATTATATTAATATATTACGATTAGAATCGTACAAATTTACAGCCATTATTGGTATTTTAATTTCAATATTACTTTATGCTTTTTCAGAAGAAATTAAACTAACTATAGACTATTTTATAACCTTATTTATGTACTTATATCTAATCACATTTTTTATTAAAAAAAGAGTGTACTAGCTATGATTACCTTTTTAGCATTATTAAATAGTTTTGTATTTAAGTACTTTTACGAAAATACAATTGAATTATTAACGAGTTTAGTTCTAGTAATTATTGGAATCACTATTTTTGAACTCAAATTTTTCTATAATGAAAAACTTAATTAAAGTAGAACGTGCGAGACACGATTTAACACAGGCTCAACTAGCAGAAAAACTAGGTGTTTCGCGCCAAACTATTCACGCTATAGAAAAAAATAAATTCAATCCATCAGTAACATTAGCCATAAAAATGGCGCAATTTTTTAATGTTACAGTAGAATATTTGTTTACTATTGAAGAAGAAGATTAGTAAAATTTTTAAACCTTAAAAAAAGTGTTTAACGCATTGTATTACTCAACAACTTTAAATCTGTTTTTGTATTGCTAGCTGCAATTACTATTCTATTCTTTGCTTTTTTTAAGTTACTATTAAAAATTAGTAATTACATAAACTACCATAAAAAGCTTTTCATTTTTTAATTCCTACAATTAAATTTTCTTGAAATTTTTAATGAGTTGAAAAGCCCAAATAAGTGGCTCCTCCAAAGTATAGATATTCGTTATTTCCAATCTGAATAGTTCTATCAGGAAAACAATTAACAATCATAATTTCTTATATCAACGTAACACCTAAACCATTTAAATTACTGTAAGAAATAACTCCATTTTCTATAGTAACACCATTTGCAATATCTTCAGACAGTAATAAAGGGCCATCCATATCAACGTAATTTAACAACGGTAATAAATGTGCAATTGCCGAAATACCAACCGAAGACTCGGTCATACAACCAACCATAGTTTTCATTCCTAAAGCTTTTGCTTTTTCCAACATTCTTTTTGCCGGAGTTAAACCTCCACACTTTACCAATTTTACATTAACGCCATGAAAATGATTGTAACATTTTTCAACATCATCTTCAACCAAACAGCTTTCATCTGCAATTATTGGTAAAACCGATGCTTCAAAAACTTTTTTATGCGCATCCCAATCATTAGCTTTTAAAGGTTGCTCTAAAAATTCTACTCCTAGTTTTTTTAATGCTATGGAATTTTTAATGGTTTCATCAACAGTCCAACCACAATTAGCATCAATTCTAAAAATAGCATTTGTGTGTGTTCTAAGTTCTTCAACTATTTTTATATCTTCTTTTGTACCCAATTTAATTTTATAAATTGGCCAAGGCAACTCTTTCATTTTAGCTACCATTTTTTCAATAGTATCTATTCCAATAGTATAATCGGTTAACGGATTGTTTGAAATATTAAAACCCCATAATTCATACAATTTTTCACCTTTTTTTTGAGCATACAAATCATTAAATGCCAAATCTAAGGCACAAAGCGCAAACATATTTTCTTTAAAATACGGATATAATTCAGCCCAAAACTGTTCGGGTGTAGAATTTCTGTTGACTTTAATTTTAGGTTCAAGCGCAGTAATAGCATCCATCATTTTAGGCACAGTAATATTGTAATACGGGCTTGATGTTGCTTCGCCTAAACCTGTAAAACCACCATCTTTTAATTCAACAATAAGTGAAGGTTGAATATCGCGTGATTCCCTTGAAATGGTAAATGTATGTTTAAGTTTTAAATTATATTCATTTAACTTTATCTCCATAGACTTGGTAATTAGACAAAGTAAATTTATACAATTATAAATGTATTTCGCCTTAATTTAAGGTGAAATAATCTTAAATAAATAACTTATATTTTAAAAATAATTAAATTTATTGTTTTAACATTTATTGAAATCACAACAAAATTTAAAATACCTTCAAAATATCACAAACCTAAAATGGATACTTTTAAAACTTAATTAACTTTTTTCTTCTCTATAATTAATCTCAATAGAAACATCAGCAAATTGACGAAACATTTCCATTACTCCACAGTAACGCTCAACCGATAAATTAACCGCTTTCTCAATTTTAGCTTTTTTAAATTCACTTCCTATAAAGGTGTAAATTACTTTTACCTTATCGTATACTTTTGGATGCTCTTCGGTTAAATTAGCAACAACTTCAATTTTAAAATCATCAACCTCAGCACGCATTTTTTTCAACAAAGAAGCAACGTCCATTGCAGAACAACCTGCCAATGAAGTTAACATCATTGCTTTAGGTCGCAATCCTTTTCCCTGCCCGCCAACTTCTTCAGCAGCATCAATCATTACGCTCCCTTCCGGAGCTACAGATTCAAACAACATTTGCCCTTTCCAACTTAATTCTATTGTATTTGTCATAACTATTCGTTTTAGTTTAACTACAAATTTAAAAGTTTTTTAACGGTATTAGCATAACAATTTTCACAAAAAAACAACTTATCATTAAAAGCCAATTAATTGTTAGCGTGAAATAAAAAATTAATAACCATTTTATCTTATATTTTTTTAAGAATGAGTACCTTCGATACCTTTATATTAGTAATTGACATTTAATACTTTTTAAAACAAATGAGACAACTTACACTACTTTTTATATTTTTTACTGTACTTGGATGCAAAAACAATGAATGTGAGGGTATCGCTTGTTTTTCTCCACCACCTAATTTTTCTTTTGAATTAGTAGATAAAGCAACAGGTGAAAATTTATTTACCAATGAAACTTTAAATAGCAACGATATTAAAGTGGTAGATGAAGAAAATAATGCCGTTTCATATAGTTTTATTTCTGAAAACAATTACAATATTTTAAGCTTAAATGAAATTGGCTGGAACTTAGATCCGCATACGTATACTATAACTGTTGGCGATTTAGTTGAATTTACACTTGAATTAGATATGGAAGAAAAATATGAAAATTGCTGTACATTTTTCAAAACCGAGACATTTCAACTTTCAGGTTACGAATATGAACAATCTAACACAACTGATATTTACACCATTCAAATAGACTAAATATAAGCTTTAGCGCTTATGTAAATTGATTAAAACACACAACAAATGCCGCTTTAAAAAATGACAGTAAAGAAAACTTTAAGTGTTTTATTTTAAATTTTTCATAGATAATTGAATGCGTTTACGTGCCACATCCACTTCTAAAACTTTTACTATTACTTGTTGATGTAAACTCACAATTTCACTAACATCGCTCACAAATTTATCGGCTAAATTAGAAACGTGAACCAAACCACTTTCTTTAATTCCTATATCTACAAAACAACCAAAATTAGTAATGTTATTTACAATTCCGGGCAATAATTGTCCTTCGTGCAAATCATTTATTGTGTGAATGTTTTGATTAAATGTAAATACTTTTGCTTGTTCACGCGGATCTAAACCTGGTTTTTCTAACTCAGAAATAATATCTTTTAATGTTGGTAATCCAACGGTTGCTGAAGTATATTTTTCTAAATTTATTTTTTGAAGAACTGCTTTATTTCCAATTAAATTAGCAACAGAACTGCCTTCATCTTTTGCCATTTTTTCAACAACTTTATAACTTTCAGGATGTACTGCCGAATCATCTAACGGGTTTTTAGCATTTTTTATGCGTAAAAAACCAGCACCTTGCTCGTATGCTTTATTACCTAAACGAGCTACTTTTTTAATGTCATTTCTTGAAATAAAAGCACCATTTTCATCTCTGTAATTCACAATGTTTTCGGCTAATTTTGGTCCAATTCCTGAAACATAACTTAACAATGAAACACTTGCTGTATTTATATTTACACCTACTTTATTTACACAACTTTCAACAACAGTATCTAGCGAATTTTTTAATTTGGTTTGATCTACATCGTGTTGGTATTGCCCAACACCAATAGATTTTGCGTCAATCTTTACCAACTCAGCCAACGGATCAGCCAATCGGCGACCTATTGAAACCGCTCCGCGTACGGTAACATCAAAATTAGGAAATTCATCACGCGCAATTTTGGAGGCTGAATAAATACTAGCACCGGCTTCGCTCACCACAAAAACCTCAACATCTTTGTTGAATCTCATTTTACGAATTAATTGCTCTGTTTCTCGTGAAGCGGTTCCATTTCCAATAGCAATAGCTTCAATTTTATAAGCGTCAACCAGCGAATTAATTTTTTTCATTGCTCCAATAGCATCGTTTTTTGGAGCGTGAGGATAAATAGTTTCGTTATACTCTAAACCACCTTGCGCATTTAAACAAACCACTTTACAACCCGTTCTAAATCCAGGATCAATTGCCAAAATAGTTTTTTCGCCTAAAGGTGCACCTAACAATAACTGTTGCAAATTTTTGGCAAAAACTTTAATAGCTCCTTCATCAGCTTTTTCTTTTGAATTGTTTAAAATTTCGTTTGATAAAGAAGGTAGCAACAAACGTTTATACGCATCTTGAATAGCTAACTTTATTTGAGTTGAACAAGCATTGTTAGACCGAATAATTCTACTTTCCATTTTATCCAATGCACGATCGTTGTCAATTTCAATTTTTACACGTATAAAACCTTCTTTCTCTGCTCGTAAAATAGCTAAAAAACGATGCGATGGACAACGGTTTAAACTTTCAGACCATTCAAAATAATCTCTAAATTTTTGTGCTTTTTCATCTTCTTTTTTTGTTTTTACAACTTTTGTATTGATAGTTGCAAATTTCTCTAATTGATAACGAATATTGTTTCTTATATCCGTTCGTTCATTAATCCATTCAGCAATTATAAAACGAGCGCCCTCTAAGGCTTTTTCCTCATTCTCAACTTCGTTATTCGTATATTTTGAAGCTGTATATTCCAAATCATTCACACGCTGACTCATAATCATTTTTGCCAACGGTTCTAATCCGTTTTTACGAGCTGTTTCAGCTTTTGTTTTACGTTTTTTCTTGTAAGGAAGATACAAGTCTTCTAAAGCAGTTACATTGGTAGTAGCTTCAATTTTTTGTTTTAAATCTGAAGTTAAAACATCTTGCTCTTCCAAAGCTTTTAAAATGGCTTTTTTGCGTTTTTCTAGCTCTTCAAACTGTGCTTTATATTTTACAATATCACCTATTTGAACCTCATCTAAATTTCCTGTACGTTCTTTTCTATAGCGAGAAATAAACGGAATGGTACAATCTTCATTTAATAATTCAATGGTGTTTTCTATACCTTTTGAAGGAAGATTGGTTTGTGATTTTATAAAGTTGAGTAGTTGCATTGTAACAATTTTATCATTTTAATGTAAGGTGACCTTTTACTATTTAATTTGTTATCACACCTAATTTGATACCAACGATCACTTTTAGGTATTAAGGTTTCATTTTAGGAGCAACAAAGGTATTACTTACTTGGTATTTATGCATAAAAAAACGGAGACATTTAATGCGCTCCGTTTTTATATATTCCATTTATTTTTTAACTATTTATAACTCAAAACGTAACCCTAAAGAAATATTATTTTGCTTTACATTAGGATCGTTAAAAATGGTATTTAAATCATATTTACAATACAACGAAAAATCATCAACACCAATATACGTACTTAACCCATAAATAAAATTGGCTGTATTGTAACTCTTTTTAATTTTATCTTTTTGCTTAGACCCATCTTCTGAATATTTTAACTTTTGACGTGTTCCCAAATTAAAACCAGCATACGCTCCTATACCAAATTTAAATTTTTTACGTGTTGAATATCTAAAATAATTATCACGTTCTATTTTTTTTGAAGGTCCAAATTCAAAATGAATAGGAACAACTAAATTATCCATTCGCAACTTTGATTTTGTAATATTTGTAGGAAAATCTTCTACGTTGGTTAAATCACCATTTTGAACAAAATATTGATTATCTGTTGGATTTAAACCGTTAAATGTAAATGAAAAACCATACTTAAATCGCACTGCATTTGATTCTTTTAACAATCGAGTAGACCACAACCAACCCATCTCAAAATATTTACTTTTTCCTATTTTATACGGAGAGTCGTTAATAGATTGTCCTTCAATAATAGCGTTATTCAACCCAAAAGAAATTAAAAGATTTGAATGTGTACGTTTGTCGTACTTTTTTTTCTGACCATACTGAATATCAATCAAAGATTCTTCATCTTCAAATATTTGTAATGTTAATTTATACGGATCAGTACTCAACTCAATATTCACATCATCATCATTAAATTTTACAATTGCTCTTTCAGACAAAGCAATAGAATTCTCAATAATTGCAATTTTATTTTCAATATTTAAGGCATGAATTTCTGCAGCTTCTTCTTTTAATTTATCGGCTTCTTCTTTTGTAATTTCACCATTATTAAAGCGTGTATTAATTGCAACTACTTCTTTTTTTAACGCCTCTTTTTCGCCTTGAATAATCTGCTCTTTTTTCTCTTTAATTTTTACTTCTTGTTCTGAAGGTTCTGCCGTTTCTTGCGCAACTATTGGTTGCCACAAAAAAGCCTGACTTAACAATAAGCATACTACTACTATTTTTTTCATTTTTGATTGTTTTTAGTTAGTCTCCACGATCTGTAATAACTATTTTTCGAGGAGTTTTTAAGGTTGTAATAATTTTTTCTACTAATTTTTCTTTAAAATCTTTGTCTAAATCATCTTCAACATCAGCTAAAAGAGAACTAGCGCTTACACCTCTTTTTTTAGATATTTGATGATTTACACGTAATTTAATTTTTGAAGCATTTAATAAATGCTCTACTTCAGCGTTTAAAATTTCTTCTTCTGAAGGTTGCTCAACTACTAAAATTTCTTCGGTTTGTATTTCAACAGATGTGTTTTCAATAGTTATAATTTTTGAAGACTCTGTTGTTTCAACGGTACTACGAATAGCTATTGCTACATTTTCAACTTCTTTATTTTTTAAAATTATTGGTTGCTTTTTTTGAGTTTCTTTTACAACTGAATTTACTGTAGTTTCTGCAACTCTAATTTCAGGTTCTACCACAATTTCAGGTGTTTTTTTAACTTCTTCTTTTAGTGTTGGAGCTACAACAACTGGCACTTCAACTACAGGTTTATTTGTTTTAAAAAAGTACAAACCAACTGAAAAAAACATTAAAAATATAGCGGCATATTTTAAAAACCACCACTTACCAGTTTTTTGAGTGCTTTCTTCAGTATCTAATTTTTGACTTAATTGATCCCAAGAATTTTTAGAAGGAACAATACTTCTGTTTTGTAATTTTTCTCTTAATTTATGTTGTTCCATGATACTTTTTTTGATTTATAGAAATCATTTTTTGTAATGCTTTTCTAGCTCTAGACAGTTGTGTTTTTGATGTTCCTATTGAAATACTCAACATTTCTGCTATTTCGGCGTGTTTATAACCCTCAATCACATACAAGTTAAAAACCACTTTACTACCATTAGGCAATTCATTTATATACAACTGTAAATCTTCTACAGCAATAGACAATTCAATTTCGTTATCAACTATGCTTTCAAAGCTTTCAATTTCGTTTGTAAGGGTTAATTCTTTTTTTGTTCTTAAATAAGAAATACTTTCCCAAACCATTATTTTTCTAATCCAACCTTCAAAACTACCTTCATTTGAAAACTGATGTAATTTGGTAAAAACTTTAAAAAAACCATTTAACATTACCTCTTCACTTTGCTGAACATCTTTTATATAATATGCACATAAACTCAACATTTTTGGTGCATATTTATCGTACAAACATTTTTGAGCTTTTCTATTGCTTTTAAGTGCTTGCTTAATTAATTGCGAATCGTTATTTAGTTTTATGACTTTTAGCATACTTTTTTAAAGGCCTTACATATATAAAGACGCTTTAAAGTTTAAAATGGTTGACAAAGAGTGTATTTTTTTTAAATGTAAACAAGGTACTTATTTATTTTATAATTTTTTTCAACTAGTAATTGCAATAATTATTGATAACTTTAAACCTTACTAAACGAAAACAAACGTATGAAAAAATTAGCATTCACTTTATTTTTATGTGGAATCACACTTATAGCGAAGGCGCAAGATGCAAGTGTAGAAAAATCTGTATTTGGAATTCAAACAGGGCTTTTAGGTATTTGGGCACATCATGAAGCTAGACTATCAAATAAGTTTGCTTTACGAAGCGAAATAGGATTGGATAGCGGAATTCACAATGATGATTTTTTTATGGTGCCTGGTGTATCTTTAGAACCTAAGTTTTATTACAATTTAAATAAAAGAGTTACTAAATCAAAAGACATTACAGGAAACAGCGGTAGTTTTTTATCGCTAAAAACAAGTTATCACCCCGATTGGTTTATTATTTCAAAATCTGATAATTATAATGTTTCCAATCAAATTTCTATAGTTCCAACTTGGGGAATGCGAAGAAATATTGGCAAACATTTTAATTACGAATTAGGAATTGGAATTGGCTGGTTGCACGAGTTTGCTGATACGGTTAATAATTATAAATATGAAGCCAGTAATGAAACAGCTATTAATTTACATACAAGAATTGGATACCGTTTTTAAATAGAAATTTATTAAAGTACCTCGTGCTGAACTTGATTCAGCATATTCCCTCACCAATAATCAATGAGAATTAGAATTTGAAACAAGATAAGTTTTACAAACATTACACCATAAAAAAAACAGTCACAAAATATTTTGTGACTGTTTTTTTATCTCTAATAATAATCTCAAATTTAAATTACGCCAAGATCTAACATAGCGTCGGCTACTTTAATAAAACCTGCAATATTTGCACCTTTTACATAGTTAATGTAACCATCTTCTTCAGTACCATATTTTTCACAAGCCACATGAATTGAAGACATAATTTGATGCAGTTTTGCGTCAACCTCATCTTTTGTCCAGTTAATTTTCATGGCATTTTGAGACATTTCCAATCCTGAAACCCCAACACCACCAGCATTTGCTGCTTTTCCTGGAGCAAACGGAATTTTATGATTATGAAAAACCTCAATTGCTTCAGGCGTACAACCCATATTAGAAACTTCGGCAACATATTGCACACCATTTGCTACAAGTTGTGCAGCATCTTCACCGTTCAATTCATTTTGAATTGCTGAAGGCATTGCAATATCACATTTTACTTCCCAAGGCTTTTTTCCTGGATAAAATACCGCTTCAGGATATTCTTCAACATACGGAGAAACAATATCATTATTTGAAGCTCTTAAAGACAACAAATAATCAATTTTATCTTCATCTAATCCGTCTTTATCGTACACATATCCATCAGGTCCTGAAATGGTAACAACTTTACCACCCAATTCTGTTACTTTTAAAGCAACGCCCCACGTTACGTTTCCAAACCCAGAACAACAAACTGTTTTTCCTTTAAAAGAATCGTTTTGAGTTTTCAACATGTCTTTGGTAAAATAGGTTGCTCCAAAACCAGTTGCTTCAGGTCTTATTAAACTTCCACCCCAATTTAAACCTTTACCGGTTAACACTCCAGAGTTTTCCATTTGCAATTTCTTGTACATTCCGTACATAAATCCTATTTCTCTACCGCCAGTACCAATGTCTCCTGCAGGAACATCAGTATTTGGGCCAATTACACGCCATAATTCTAACATAAAAGCTTGGCAAAAACGCATAATTTCAGCATCTGACTTTCCTTTTGGGTTAAAATCTGAACCTCCTTTTCCACCACCCATTGGCAATGTAGTTAAGGCATTTTTAAAAATTTGTTCAAAACCTAAAAACTTTAAAATACTTAAATTTACACTTGGGTGTAAACGAATACCACCTTTATATGGTCCAATTGCATTATTAAATTGCACTCTATGGCCTAAATTTACGTGTACATTTCCGTCATCATCAACCCAAGAAACTCTAAAAGTTATAATACGATCTGGTTCAACCAAACGTTCAATAATTTTGGCCGATTCGTATTGTGGGTTTTCATTGTAAATTGTTTCAATAGACTCTAATACTTCTTGCACTGCTTGTAAGTATTCTTTTTCCCCTGGATGTTTGGTTTCAAGGTTATTTAGTATCTCTTGTACTTTCATATCTATATATAATTAACAGCTATTAAAATTATAATCAATTAAACTTTTATCAAAATTACTCAAATAAATTACAATATTCGTAAAATGTTATTGAGATTTTCTATAATTATTTTGGTTTTATCAATTGGCATTTTTACATAAATCCATCAGGAGGCAAATCATCTATCAATTCTTCTAATGAAACTTCTTTCTTTTTAGGGTGAATACCTTCTTTGTAAATGACAGCGTTATTACTTTTTCCTTCAATTATAACACTCAAAGGGTCTTTAAATCTAATATGTCTTAAATATGTGTCTTCAAAAACTGCTTCTTGGGCATTTAAATAATCAAGGTCTAAAAACCCATCATTTACAAACGGATTAATAGTTAAATAACCTACCTTGAACGAGGTTAAATTTTGAAAAAAATGTGTTCCTTGACTTGGATCAATTCTAAAATCATTTAACCCTGCTTCAACAATTATTTTTGCAGCTGAGATTTGCGGCCAAATTACAGGAATTCCTAACCACGGATCACTTGAACCCCATCTTCCTGGACCAACTAAAATGTACTGATTATCAGTTTCAATAAACGTTTTATTAATATGCGCTACCGCATTTGCAATTTCTCTTGTATTGGCTGAGTTAAACGTTTCTGGTTTTACATATACAAAGTCATAAATATGATCATATTTTCCATTTCCTAAAGCTGATTTAGAATAAATAATACTTTCTTCTTGTTTAAAATCTTTAGGAATTTTACATAAATTATCATTGCTTTCAACAATAGGTCTTATTTGTAAAAAACTAAATTCCTTAGGCTCTCCTTTGGGCACATCTAAATTTACAGCAAACTCCATTTCAATAGGGTTTCTCATTTCACGTTGACTTACTTGCAACAATTTTTGTAAAATTTCAGGTAAAGGAAATGTGTTGTATTTTAAAATATTATCAAATGTAATTACTCTAATTCCATCATGCATTACACCTGGCTTAATTACATTATTTTGCAAATCGTATGTAGATGCTACAAACTTTAATGAACCATGTTTCTCTGCTCTTCTAACAGTAATTTTCTTTTTATTTACGGCTTCGCTAATAGATGTTTTATAACTATTTGGATTTACATCTAACCCATAAAAATATTTTTGAGTATCACGTTGTGTTGAGCCTGGTGATGAGAGTTGCAATACTTTTTTTGAATGATAAGGCGAAAATCGTAATACTTTTCCGCCTCCAACTATAATTTCACCTAAACCTAAAGCTATATTTGCAATTCCTTCGCTTGGCTGTTCATTTCCTATAGGATAAAAATTAATAGAACGTGCAACTCCTGAAATATTTGGATAGTAAACATCATCATATTGTTTGCCAATAACTTCTTGCAAAATCACCGCCATTTTACTTTCTTCAATAGTATGTGAAGTTGCTTTTAAATAACTTTTACTTGCGTTAAAAAAAGATGATGCCATTACCGATTTTACGGCATTGCAAATCATTTCTAACATTTTTACAGGCTCAGTGTTTGGCAACATATAGGTTGAAAATATACCTGCAAAAGGTTGGTAATGCGAATCTTCTAACACGCTTGAAGAACGAATAGCGATAGGAGATTGGGTTACTTTTAAAAAGGATTCAATATCTTCAACCACCCAAGTTGGTAATGGCTTTGAAATAAACATACTTAATATTTCTTCGTCATTATTACATTCTCCAACAAATCGAATTAGTTTATGCGTATCCATAAATTCATCAAAAACCTCGGTACTTAACACCACAGTTCTTGGAATTGAAATTTTAACATCGGCAAAATGTTGTCTTAATTTATGACGCTTTAAAAAAGAATCTATAAATGCCAAACCTCTTCCTTTTCCACCTAATGATCCATCTCCAATTCTTGCAAATCCTAAATATTCATCGTATTTATTTTTATTGAATTTTGAAATAATTCCGCGCGCTCTAAATCCTCTGTAAGCTTTTATGGCATTTATTAAATAGGTTCTTGCTTGCTCAGGATCATCAAAATCATCGTATTCAACCTTGCTAAATAAATCGGCTAACGGAAATAAAACCCTTGATTTTAACCATTTTGAATATTCGCTTCTTTTTGAGTGATAGGCAATACAGTCTGCGGTTACAACGCTTAAAGATTTTTGAAATGTGGTTAAGTCTTTAGCAATTGCCAATACTTTCATTTGAACAGGATCCCAAAATTCAAAATCGCCAAAAGAAAAATACTGATTGATGTAGTTTTTTATTTCTTCTTCTAATGTTTGAGTATGCTTGTATAAAAATTTCCCTTTTAACTCAAGTGCATATTTTTCATTATTGCTATCTGATGATTGTATTAAAAACGGAAAATAACGCTTAAAGCTTCGCACATATTTTAAAAAGTGAAATCCTGCTTTTGCGTCTCGTTTTCCTTTTCTAAAATAAGAAACATCAGAAATTACGCCTAACAGATTGTTTTTATATTCTTTAAATAAATGCAACCCTTCTTCATAATTGGTGGCCAATAGAATTTTTGGTCTACCACGCATCAACATCATTGTACGGTGCGCATTTAATCCTTCAGACATAAAAGACCGCGTTTGATTCAATAAAATTTTATAAAAAACCGGTAAATATTTTGAATAGAATTTTAATGAATCTTCAACCAATAAAATAGCTTTTACACCAATTTCATTGATATCTTTTTCAGCATTCATTCTGTCTTCCGTTAATTTTATTATTGCTAAAATAATATCAGCATTTCCGTTCCAATGAAAAACATAATCTATATTTCCTGAACTTTCACTGCTAATTTTTTCACGCAATTGGGTTGAATAATGACTTATTGCAGCAATTGGAACGTTTGGAAAAGCAGCTTTTATTTTTTTTGAAGTTTCAACCGTTTTAAAATTCCCAATATCTAACCAAGTAATTACCAAATCAATTTTATTTGCTTCCATTGCCATTATGGCTCTTTTAGCAGAATTTGCATGTTCAAAACTTGGAGGATACCGCAAGTTTAAAGCGGTATATTCATTAAAAATACGCTCATCAATTCTACCATCTTCCTCCAACATATAGTAATCGTAATTTGAACAAACAATTAAAATTCTATAAATTCTTTTTTGCATTAATTGGTCAAAAGCAACATCTTCAAACTCATACGATTTTAAATCAGGTAGTGGATTTTTATTCATTTTTTTAGCGGCTTTTATTTACTATGCAATATATTATTTTACAAAGAGATTTTAATGCCTTTTGGAAGTTAATTCTGTATATAAAAAAAAGGACTGCAAAATGCAGTCCTTTTTAGTTGTATATTTTTTGAAAATTTAATTAGCTTACTTGTTCTCCGTTGGCTACAGTATCATTTTCAGGCTCAATAAAAGCAAGTTTTCCATCAGGCGTATCTGTCATTAAAATCATACCTTGGCTTTCAACACCGCGTAATTTTCTTGGTGCTAAATTTACCAAAACAGTTACTTTTTGACCAATAATATCTTCAGGTTTAAAACTTTCAGCAATACCAGAAACAATAGTTCTAGTGTCAATACCAACATCAACTTTTAGTTGTAATAACTTTTTTGTTTTTGGCACTTTTACTGCTTCTAAAATAGTACCTACACGCATATCTAATTTGGTGAAATCGTCAAATTCAATAGTTTCTTTTTGTGGTTCTACTACTTTATTTTCAGCTTCATTTACTAATTTTGTTGCTTCTAATTTATCTAATTGCACTTGCACTTCAGCATCTTCAATTTTTGCAAACAACAACTCAGCTTTCCCAATTTTATGGTTTGGAGCAATTAGCTCTTCGGTTTCAGCAATTGCACTCCAAGCTACACTTTCAGAAACTTTTAAAATACCTTTTAATTTTTGAGCTGAAAAAGGTAAAAATGGTTCTGCTACTACTGATAAACCTGCCGCTATTTGCAACGCAACATACATAACAGTTTTTACACGTTCTGGAGCTGTTTTAATTAATTTCCAAGGTTCTTCATCTGCCAAGTATTTGTTTCCTAAACGAGCTAAATTTATAAGTTCTTGTGATGCTTCTCTAAATCTGTAACGCTCAATTGAATTGGCAATTATTGATGGATATTTTTGTAATTTCTCTAAGGTTTCATTATCAACATCAGAAAACTCATTTGGTTCAGGAACTACACCTTCGTAATACTTATTTGTAAGTACTACAACACGATTAATAAAGTTTCCAAAAATAGCTACTAATTCGTTGTTATTACGTGCTTGAAAATCTTTCCAAGTAAAGTCGTTATCTTTTGTTTCAGGAGCATTTGCTGTTAATGCATAACGCAACACATCTTGCTTTCCTGGGAAATCTTCTAAATATTCATGCAGCCAAACTGCCCAATTTTTAGAGGTTGAAATTTTATCACCTTCTAAATTTAAAAACTCGTTTGCAGGTACATTTTCAGGTAAAATATAGCTTCCTTCAGCCTTTAACATTGCAGGAAAAATAATACAGTGAAATACAATATTATCTTTTCCTATAAAATGCACTAACTTCGTATCTTTATCTTTCCAATACGGTTCCCAATCTTTTCCTTCACGAGCTGCCCATTCTTTGGTTGATGAAATATAACCAATAGGCGCATCAAACCAAACGTACAATACTTTTCCTTCTCCACCTTCAACTGGCACAGGAATTCCCCAATCTAAGTCACGTGTTACGGCTCTTGGTTTTAAACCGTCATCTAACCACGATTTTACTTGACCTAAAACATTTGTTTTCCAATCGTTTTTATGACCTTCAACAATCCACTCACGCAACCATTTTTCATATTTATCTAATGGCAAATACCAATGTTTTGTAACTTTAGTAGTTGGTACATTTCCTGTAATTGCAGATTTTGGATTGATTAAATCTGTAGCGTTATGACTTGTTCCACAACTTTCACATTGATCACCATAACTTTCTTCATTTCCACATTTTGGGCATGTTCCAATTACAAATCTGTCTGCTAAAAACTGATTTACCTCTTCATCATACAATTGCTCAGTAGATTCTTCAATAAACTTACCTTCATTGTATAATTTCTTGAAAAATTCTGAAGCTGTATCGTGATGTACTTTTGCAGATGTACGAGAATAATTATCAAAAGAAATACCAAAATCACTAAACGATTGTTTGATAATTGCGTGGTATTTATCTACAATATCTTGCGGAGTAACTCCTTCTTTTTTTGCTTTAATAGTAATTGGCACACCGTGCTCATCTGAACCACAAATGTATAATACATCGTTTCCAGTGTTACGTAAATAACGTGCGTAAATATCAGCAGGCACATAAACACCAGCTAAATGTCCAATATGAACCGGTCCGTTTGTATACGGTAATGCTGCCGTAATTGTATATCTTTTTGAATTGCTCATCAAAATCTGTTTAAGAAAGTGCAAAAATAAGGATTGTTTATTAGAAAAGTGAATAGTTAATTGGCTTTTCGTAATTTGCAATCTGATTTATTAAAAATTAAGATGATTCAACCTACAATTTTACAAAAAAAAGACACTGTTGCCATTGTTTCTACTGCTCGAAAAATTTCTTTAGCTGAAATTCAACCAGCTATTGATTTACTTAAAAAATGGGGTTTAAATGTTGAAATTGGCGCAACAATTGGCCTTGAAGACCATCAATTTGCGGGAACCGACGTACAACGCACTGCTGATTTTCAAAAAATGTTAAACAATCCAAAAATTAAAGCTATTTGGTGTGCTCGTGGCGGCTATGGAACGGTTAGAATTATTGACACTATAGATTTTACAGCATTTCAAAAACATCCGAAATGGCTTATTGGCTATTCTGATATTACGGTTTTACACAATCACATTCACAATTTAGGATTTCAAACCTTGCATGCAACAATGCCTTTAGATGTTGAAAAAAACTCAAAACACGCTTTAGCTTCATTAAAAAAATGTTTGTTTGGAAAACCTGTTTCATACAGTATAAAAACTTCCAAAGAAAATAAATTAGGAACCGTAACTGGTGAACTAGTAGGTGGAAATTTATCAATGTTGTATAGTTTACTTGGAAGTGATTCTAGTATACAAACCGCTGAAAAAATTCTGTTTATTGAAGATTTAGATGAATATTTATATCACATAGACAGAATGTTTATGAATTTGAAACGCAACGGTTATTTTAATAATTTAAAAGGATTAATTGTTGGCGGAATGACAAGTATGCACGACAATGCTATTCCGTTTGGAAAAAATGCCAAAGAAATTATTTTAGATACAGTTTCAGAGTTTGATTTTCCGGTTGTATTTGATTTTCCGGCAGGACATTTAAAAGATAATAGAGCCCTAGTTTTAGGAGAAAAAATTAAGCTGAAAGTTGGGGAAGAAGAAACTACATTGTCTTTCTAAATGCAGTGAACCTGAATGAAGAATCTCACGGTCAATATGACTAAAAAACAAAAAAATGGCTACACACAATGATTTAGGTGAACAAGGAGAACAACTAGCTGTAGAATTTCTACAAAAAAAAGGCTACCAAATTTTAGATAGAAACTGGCGTTATAAAAAAGCCGAGGTTGATATTATTGCACAAAAAGGAGCTGTTTTAGTTATTGTTGAAGTAAAAACTAGGTCTTCAAACTATTTTGGAAATCCACAAGATTTTATAAATCAAAAAAAGGTACAACTACTAGTTGAAGCTGCAAATGAGTATGTAATTTCTAAAGATTTAAATGTAGAAGTTCGTTTTGATATTGTTTCTATTCTTAAAAATAAACAAGCATTTAATATTGAACATTTAAAAGATGCCTTTTTGCATTTTTAATTTAAGTAACAAAACCTACAAAAATAAACTCTATTTAATTTTAATTATGAACGCTCGTTCATTATATTTGTGACTTGTTTACAAAACTCACAATAATTGGCAAGACCAGAAAAAAATAGAAAAGTCTCTCAACCTCCTATTATGAAAGGGTTTAAACCCTATGGAATACCACGTTGTAAACTAGAAACGGTTCAACTTACCTTAGAAGAATACGAAAGTATTAGGTTAGTAAATTATGAAATGTTGCCACAAAAAGATGCAGCAGTACATATGAATGTATCTAGACCAACACTAACTCGTATTTACAATAAGGCTTTAAAAAATATTTCAAAAGCATTTATTGAAGGAAAAGCAATTGAAATTGAAGGTGGAAATTACGAGTTTGATAAAGCATGGTCACGATGTAAAAATTGTCACAATTTAGTTGAAGGAGAACACCACAAAGCCAAATGTAAAAACAAAAAAAATTGTAAATCTAAAGGACTTAAAAAATTAAATATTTAAAAAATTAATCAATATAATTATGAAAAAAATAGCTATACCAGTAGGTGAAAATAACCAAATTGATGATCATTTTGGACATTGCAAATATTATAATATTTATACATTATCAAACGATAATAAAACTATAGATATAAAAACATTACCATCAGAAGAAGGTTGTGGGTGCAAATCTAATATTGCCAGTGTTTTGTCTGAAGAAGGTGTACAAGTAATGCTTGCTGGCGGAATTGGTGCAGGCGCTATAAATGTATTAAACAGATGGAATATTGATGTAATACGTGGTTGCTCTGGCGATGTAGACAACTTAATAGATGCTTATGTAAAAGGATTAATTGTAGATAGTGGAGAAACTTGTGCCGCACACGGCGAAGACCACGAATGCAGTCATTCATAAAACAAAAAAACGGGCTTTAAAGCCCGTTTTTTTAATTTAATTTCCAAAATAAGTTTTTACATCCTTTACATACTCAGGTTTAGCTATTATTTTTTTATTAGCATCTAAAATAAAATATGTTGGTGTACTTACAATTTCATATGTTTTGGCAATAGAATTTTCCCATTTACCCAATCCTAATACGTTGGTCCAATTTAAAAACTTCTCTTTATAAACATCATATCCTAATCTATCATTTTCTAAGGCAACATCAACCACGTGAATATTTGGTTTGTCTTTTAAAAACTCATACAGTTCAGGTACTTCAACAACACAATGTGAACAACTTGTACTCCAAAAAACCAACACATACGTCTCGGCTTTATTCAGCGCATACAAACTTTTTGATGCTCCATTTTCATCCCATGAAAAATCAGGAGCATTTTTTCCAACAGCCAATCTTACATTATTTAAAATAGTTTCAATATCGACTTCATTTTGTAGTGTTGCTGGTAATTTATTATAATAATTCACCATTAAATATTCCATG
Organism: Lutibacter holmesii; assembly: GCF_042679665.1. Lineage (NCBI taxonomy): Bacteria > Pseudomonadati > Bacteroidota > Flavobacteriia > Flavobacteriales > Flavobacteriaceae > Lutibacter > Lutibacter holmesii. The sequence goes on along the minus strand of NZ_JBHTMV010000003.1, from coordinate 314,603 downwards.
GCTCTTAAATTTTCTCTTTGAGAAAATGTAAACAACAAAGTAGTTGTTACTTCAGCTCGTAAACTTGCATTATCTTCAAGTCTGTACATTACGTTATCTATGGCACTTTTATGTAAAGCAAACTGAACATCAGGATCTTCAGAAACATTAAAATAAAACACATAGTTTAAAACATATTCGGTAATTTCTGTTGAATTTTGAAGATACACATCTGTAAAATCTATATAATCAAAGTAATGCGTTTTTTCACTGTTTAAATATTCTTGAGCACTTTCAAACAACGTTTCATTGTAATATTTTTTTCCCGCTTTTATAAAATGGTACGCAAGCTTGTCTTTAGATTTTTCTTCAAACTCTTGTTGTGTAGCAGTGTAGCTTAATAAAGTACTTTTATACAAAACTCTTGAGTCTACTTTTTCTTCAACAGTTTTAAGCTTAAAATAACGGTATTGAATAGCGTCTAATTGTTGCTTTAAAACAGCTGTTTGGTTTAAAAAAGAATAGTATAACTTATTGTCTTCTGAAGTTGAAAACTCAATGGTTTCCGCAGGCATATTTGGATCAAATTTTACATCTAAATTTTCTTTGTTGTAAATAAAATTTACATTTCCTGAAGCCTCCATTTTAAAACGCAATCTATACATTCCTTTGGGTGCATTCTCAGGAATATTAATTGAAAACGTACCATTTTCAATAGTTACATTGTCAATATAAATTTGTTTTGACCCTTTTAATTGGTACAAAGCAACCCAAGAAACAGTTTCATCAATTGGAGCCATTGTTCCCTTAACAATGTGTTGCCCTTGCGCTACTGTTGCAATAAAAAATAAGGTTATTAGTAGTTTTTTTAACATTTTTTAAAATTTTTAAAATACATAACAATACTATAAAAGTACTTAAATTAATTCTTGTTGTTTAAAATAAAGTACAATTGCTTCCTTCATTAAAACTGTTTGTTCTCCAGGTTTTAAAATTGGAAGTTCCTCTAAACTTTTATAATGTGGCCATCCGTCGTCATCAAAAAAGTCAAATTCATAATATCCAAAAGGTTCAAGTAAACGGCAAATAGCAATATGCATTAAGTTTACTTTGTCATCTTTCTTAAATTCAACAGCGCCTTTTCCAAGTTCTTGTACACCTATTAAATAAATAATTGCATCTAAATTTAATTGCTCACCTTCACCAAATTTAGCAGCAATAATTTCCACTACCTGGTTCCAATTTTCTTTTAATTGTTGATCTCTTGACATTTGATAATTTTAGTTAGGCTGCAAATATACAAATCGATTCATGTATATTTACAAAAAGAATTATATGAATACGTTTGACATAATTATAGCAGCACTTTTAATTTTTGGATTTGTAAGAGGATTACTAAAAGGATTATTTGTTGAAGTTGCTTCTTTAATTGCATTAGTTGCCGGAATTTATGGTGCCATTCACTTTTCTTTCTTTGTAGCTGATTTTATAGTAAACTACGTTTCTTGGGAAGAAAAATATATTGCCATAGCATCTTTTGCCATTACATTTGCAATTATTGTTTTAGCTATTGCATTGGCAGGTAAAGCACTTACAAAAATTGCCGATCTTGCGGCTTTAGGACTATTAAATAAAATTTTAGGTGGTGTTTTTGGAGCACTTAAAATTGGTCTTATTTTAAGTATTGTTTTGCTCATATTTACAAAAGTAAACAAAACAATTCCTTTTATTTCAAACGAACAAAAAGAAGATTCAGTTTTATATGAACCTGTTAAAAATTTAGCGCCTACACTTTTTCCCAACTTTTTAAAAGTAGTGGAAGAAGAAGCTGAGGAGTTAGACGTTTCTATTTAATTTTTGTTAGTAAAACACTTTTTATACGTCCAAAAAGGCATAAATATTTTATACCTATGTTTCAAAAATACCTTTTGCGTTCAATTTTTATTTGTAGCGCACTTTTAATAATTAGTTGTTCTACCAAAGAAAAACCAACTACATCAATTTCAGGAACTATTAATGGTTTAGCGCAAAGCTTTATACTACTTTCAAAAGTAGACAATGTTCAAGAGAAAAAAACAACCGTAATTGATACGCTTCAAGTTCAAGAAAACGGTACTTTTCAATCTAAAAACTTACAAGCTCCTGCTATTTATACGCTTACCTTTAACAACAAAAAAACAATGCAATTAGCTATTGATAAAAACCAAGCAGTTGTAATTGAAGGTTCGCATTTAGATAGTTTAAACGTTACAGGATCAAAAGATTCAGAATTGCTACTAGCGTATGAAACCTTTAGAAAAGAATCATTAAATAGGTTGGTATATGCTGTTCGAAAAGAAATTTCAACACTTAAAAAAGAACAAGCTTCAGAACAAAAAATTACCGAATTAAGAGCGCTTGAAATTGAGAACTACAATAAACATTTAGCTGAACTTACGGTTTTTATTGAAGAAAAAATGGGTACATCTATTGCTATTTACCCAACTTCAATTCGTTGGAATGGAGAAAATTTAGCGAGTTATAAAAATATTGTAGCCAACTTTAAAGCTGCACACCCAAATATTGAGATTACTTCAAAACTAGAAAAACGGGTTGAATTATTACAAAAAACTGCGGTTGGAAGCTATGTTTCATCCATTGAAATGCCTTTAAAAGAAGGAACTATTATAACTCTAAATTCTGTTAAAAAAACATATACATTGGTTGACTTTTGGGCAAGTTGGTGCCCGCCGTGCAGAACCGAAAGCGCTATGTTAAATACATTATACAACACATACCATTCAAAAGGATTTGAAATTTATGGAATTTCATTAGATTCAAAAAAACAACGTTGGCTAGATGCTTTAGAAAAAGACAACAGAGTTTGGCCAAACGTATCAACTGTTGAAGGCTTTAAATCTGCTGTTGCTATTGAATACGGAATTACAGCTTTACCAACCAATTTTATAATTAATGAAGAAGGAAAAATAATAGCGTCAAATATACACGGCGAACACTTAAAAGCATTTATTGAAGATTTATTTTAATAAAAAAAGTCCAAACAAGTTATAAAACTTGTTTGGACTTTTTATTATTTAGTACTTAAGTAGCTTAAATTTCTTTTAACTCTTCATCATTCATCCAACCAACTTTACCATCGGCAATTTTAATTTTTTTCCAGTTATCCAATTCATCTAAAATAATAACTTTGGTACCTTCGTGTAATTCAAATACCTCATCACTTGAAGAAGTTGGTGCATTTTTAACCTCAACTTTTGGAGCAAAAATTATAGCTATTCTATTTTTTTTAACTGTTTTATAATTGTTAAACGCAAAAAATACACTTATTAACATAACAACTACAGCAATTATAGTAGTATTAAAGTAAAGTAATTTTTTTCTTGTAGCATCAGAAAAATGATACATTAAAAACAAAAACGACGCTAAAAACGATGCAATAACAGCTATTAAAGCCCAAGTATCAAAAGATAGTTTTTGAATTATATTTGCTGAAAAACGTTGAAATACTGTTTTTGGTAATTCATCAATCACATCAATGGTCATTCTTTTTGCAAAAGCTAAATTAAACCTAGCATCTTCATTTGCCGGATTTAATTTAAGTGCCTTTTCATAATAATAAATAGCAGGAGCCACTTTGTTTAATTTATAGTAGGTATTTCCTAAATTAAAATACAAATCACTAGACACTAAACCTTCTTCTTCAATAGCTAAATAAACACCTAATGCGCGCTCATAATTAGCTTCTTTATAAAATGTGTTTGCTTCAGCAAACAATTGATCTTGTGTTTGCGAAAACACCGCCAAATTAAAAAATAACACGAGTATGGTAACTAGCTTTTTCATTTTATAAATACTTGTCTATTTTAGTAATTACATTTTTTGCTTTCTCTAATTCCTGCTCCATCATAACATTGGTAGTAGGTGTATAACGTGCAAAATCACAATCATTTAACACTGCCATAAACTCATTGATTGTATCTAATTCAACGTTTTTATTTTGTAATATTTCAGAAATTTTTTCTTTTGAAATATCAGAGGTTTCAACGTGCAGTTTTGCTTTTAAGAAATTGTGTAATGCTTTTTCTAAAGCTACATAAAATGCTTCTTGATTTCCTAATTGTTTTTTTGCCTGCGATAAATATTTACGTGCTAACTTATCAGCTTTTCTAATTTTGTTTCCAAATACATCTCCAGCTCTTTTAGCTCTTCTTCTACCTATAAATATTCCAATTGGAATGGCTAAAAACGGCAACAATAGTAACAACCAAAATTGTTTTGAATGTAAAAATTCCTTTTTTTGTATTGGTTCAAAAGTGCTTTTTAAAGCTATAAACCTAAAATTATTATCGTTTGCAACCACGTGTTGTTTGGTAATGGTACTGCTGTCTGCAGTTGAGGTTGGAATTTCTTTACCTTCTAACACATCAACAATAATAGGTTCAATATTTATGGTTTTATATTTTTTTTCTTTTGGGTTGAAATAAGAAAAATTAACAGCAGGAATTTTATATTTCCCTTTGTATTGCGGAACAACTGTGTACGTATCTGTAATACTTCCACGTAAACCGTTTAATGATGTAACAACTTGTTCTTTATGCTCAGGTGTGTACACTTCTAATTCTGCTGGTGTAGTTATCTTTGGAATTTCAAATAGTTTTAAATTTCCACGTCCTGAAACCTTTACTTCAATTTGGGCAGCATCATTTGCTTTTAATTCATTTTTATTAGTTGCTACAGTAAAATCAAATTCACCAACAGCACCTGTAAAATCAAGCGGTTTTCCTTCAATTGGTAAAGCTTTTACATTCACATTTTTTACAACAGATTGTGTAGAATAGCTAATATTTTTTGTAATCATATTTCCAAAGAAATCTCCTGTACCCGTTGGAATACCAACTGAAAAGTCCATTTTCATAGGCTCAATTACCAGTTTGCCATCTCTTTGAGGAATTAATACCGCTTTCTTTAAAACAATATACCTGTAACTCTCATCATTATAGGTTCCTTTTTTAACGCTAATTTCCTTTACATCAATATCTTGATTCCAAAAACCATTGTACTGTGGTGATTCACTAACTCTCCAATCGTTTACGCTAATATTTTCACTTACATACAATTTGTAAACAACGTAAATACCTTCACCAACATAAGGTTTCATATTTGAAACTTCAGCAACTAAATGAATGTTTTGTTGCGCAATATAAAGTGGATTATTTGGGTCTTTAGGAACCTCGACTTCTTTAGTAACTGTAATTTTTACAGGGTTTGATTTAATAATTTCATCTTTATATTCAATTTGCGCTGCTCCAATAGTAAACTCACCCACTTTTGTAGGTTCAACAATATAAATATATGATTGTGAGTAGCTTGTTTTTCCGTTAATCCACGATTGATTTACAGAAGAACTTGGTCCACCAACTACTTTAAAATTGGTGAATGAAGGTGGTTCAAAATTATCTGCACCTTGTTTATTTACGGTAAACTGAATTTTAAAGCGTTGGTTTACACCTAACTTATTTTTACTCACTGAAGTTGTAAACTCAATTTGAGCAAAAACTGCTTGCGTTGCAAACACTAAAATACCAAGTATGAAAAACTTTTTAAATTCCATTTTTTACTACCAGTCTTTTTCTTGTTTAATTTTTTTGCCTTTCGCTTTTTGTTCGTTTAATTTTTTCTGAGTTTTATTCTCTTCGTTATTCATAGCATCTAATAACTGTTTCATTTGCTCAGGCGATAATTGATTTGGTCTAGGCTGCTGCTGTTTTTGATCTTCTTTTTTATCGTCTTGATTTTTTTTCTGATCACTTTTATCATCTTCCTTGTCCTTTCCTTTATCTTTTTGATCTTTATTTTTATCGTCTTTCTTTTCGTCGTCTCCGCCTTCTTTATCTTTTTGATCTTTATTTTTATCGTCCTTGTTATCTTTATTATCCTTATTGTCTTTGTTGTCTTTATTATCCTTATTATCTTGTTTTTGCTGCTCTAACAATTCTTGCGCCATAGCTAAATTATAACGCGTTTCTTCATCTTTTGAATTATTTCTTAAAGCATTTTTAAAGGCTGCAACGGCTTTATCATATTGCTTTTCTTTCATAAATGAATTTCCCATATTATGATAAGCTTCAGCTTTGCTATTTTTATCTGGAGCCGTTTTTTCTAAAATTTCAAATTGCGCAACGGCTTCTTTATTTCTGTTTTGTTGATAAATGGCATTCCCCAAATTATAAGATGCTTTAGGGTAATTTGGGTTTTTAGTTAACGCCTTTTTATACGCTATTTCTGCATCTCCAAACTTTAACTGATTGTACAGTTTATTACCTTCACGCACATCTTCTCTGGCTTCACGCTCCAATTGCTCTTGATTTTTCTGTTGAGAAAAACCTACAAATGAAAACAACAAAAACACTATAAATAAACTATTTCTCATTCTTCTCAGTTTGATTAAATAAATTTAATTTTTGAATCCAATTTGTCTTCTTTTCAAGTAACAAAACATCAATTACTAAAAACAAAATAGCAAATCCAATAAACCATTGAAATTGATCTTTATAATCTGAAAATTGTTTGGTTTCAAATTCACTTTTTTCGGCTTTTAACAATAAATCTTCAACAATATCAATTGTTTCTTGTGTTTTGTTTCCGTTTATATATTTTCCGTTTCCTTCATCAGCTATGGTTTGCAACATTGAAGGATTCATTTTAGTTATAACAACTTCACCTTTACTGTCTTTTTTATAAGAAATAACTGTTCCGTTTTCTTTAATTGGAATTGGCCCTCCTTTTTCAGTTCCTACACCAATGGTATAAATTTTAATTCCTTGTTCAACTGCTGATTTTGCCAAACTTGTAGCGCTTTCTTCGTGATCTTCACCGTCTGAAACAATAAACAAAAAACGATTGGTTTGTTCATCATTATCAAAATATGTCATTCCACGTCCAATAGCATCATTTATGGCTGTTCCTTGGCTTGAAACCATATCTGGATCTGCATTTTGCAAAAACATTTTGGCTGCAGCGTGATCGGTTGTTATTGGTAATAACGGATACGAATTTCCGGCATAAATAATTATTCCAATTCTATCGCTTCCTAATTTTTCAATAATTCGGGTAATTATTTGCTTTGATTTGTCTAGCCTACTTGGCGCAATATCTTCAGCCAACATACTTTTTGAAACGTCTAATGCAAACACAATATCAACTCCCTGACGTTTTACAGTTTCTAACTTTGTACCCATTTTTGGGTTTGTTAATGAAACAATTAGAAAAGCCAAACCTACGCAAACAACAATAATTTTTAAAAATGATTTAAAGTTTGATTGTTTTGGACTTAACTTTTGAATTAAACCGCTATCTGCAAATTTTTTCTGTGTTCTTTTTTTCCACCAAAACACCAACAAAAACAGTACAAATACTACTGGAATAATTGTTAAGTAAATAAAATATGTTGGTTCTTCTATTTGATACATTTCTTTTTGTTAAATCGTTTACTTTCTATATAAAACTTTTAAATATGGTGTTTCTTAATACCACTTCTAGCAAAATAAATAAACCTGCCAAAATAACAAGAAATCTATATCTTTCTTGATAGTTATAATATTTAAACTCTTCTATTTCGGTTTTTTCTAATTTGTTAATTTCTTCGTAAATAGCCTTTAACTTGCTATTATCTGTAGCTCTAAAATATTTACCTTCGGTTTCTTTTGCTATATATTTCAACAAATCTTCATCAATTTCAACAGGCGAACTTCTAAACAATAATTTCCCTGTTTGAGGATCTTTTGCATATGGAAAAGAAGCTGTTCCGTTGGTTCCTAAACCAATTGTATACACTTTTATATCTAATCCAACCGCCAACTCAGTAGCTGTTTTTGGATCAACAAATCCTGTGTTATTTACACCATCGGTTAATAAAATAATAACCTTGCTTTTGGCTTTACTCTCCTTTAATCTGTTCACTGCTGAACCTAAACCCATTCCTATAGCGGTACCACCATCAAGGTCTCCCCATTTTATTTCAGAAATGGTATTTCTTACAATTCTTTTATCGCTTGTTATTGGTGTTTGGGTAAAACTTTCACCTGCGTATACTACAATTCCTATTCGGTCATTTGGACGTTGATTTACAAACTCATTGGCTACTTTTTTCAATGCTTCCAATCTGTTTGGTTTTAAATCGCGTGCCAACATACTTGCAGAAACATCAATAGCCATAACAATATCAATTCCTTTATTTGTTTTTGTACGCGAGCTTACCGATACATTTCTTGGACGTGCTAACGCCAAAATTAATAAGGTTAATGCCAACAATCGAAATACATATAAAAGCGGCTTTAATTTTGCTAAAATTGAAGGTTTTGCTTGAAAACCTTTTGTACTTGCCATGGTTAATGCAGCGCTATTAGTGTTGCGTGTTAAAAAATACCAAATTGCTAACAACGGAATTAACACTAGCAGCCACAAAAAACCTGGATTTAAAAATTCAAAATTACTTCCCATCATTTTCTTCTTCTTTTACAGGTTCTTCTTTAATGGGTTTTAAGCTTTGTAAAATACGTTCAGAGATATTTCTATGTCCTCTAATTTCTTCAACAATTGGCTTTGATTTTGCAAACTTCACCAAATCGGCACTTTGCAATACTTCTTTTAATTCTTTAATAGTTTCTTTTGAAATTCCTAGGTTACTTGATTCGTTAAAATCAAGAATAGTATCAATCAACTCATCTGTTGTAGATTCTAACGCAGGAATATTTATATCTTTTTCAATATATGTTCTAACAATATTGGTTAACTCAGAATAATAAACCTTTACTTTGTTTTGTTTCAATAGTTCTTTTTCGTCTAATTCTTTTAAACGTTGTAAAGCTTCTTGAATTGGCTCAATGTAAACAACAGGAGCTTCTTTTTTCACTTTCTTTCTAAAAATGAAATACAAAATAACAGCAACAATTATAAATATTGGAATTAGCCACCAAAATAAATGTTTATAATCATCAAATGTTTTAGGTTCTCTTTGAATGGATTTTATAGGAAACATTTGTTGCTTTGTAGTATCAACCTTTACAGTTGCTACATTTAACAAAATAGAGTCTGTTAAATATTTTTTACTATTTACTAGTACATTTTGCTGCGGAATTACATACTGACCACTATCAAAACTAGTTAATAAATATTTTTTTTCTAATCTATTTTTAAGTGTGTCGGTTGTTAAAACTTCAACAACTTCAACCTTTCCTAAACTGTCTAATTGTAATTTTGGAAAAACCACATTACCTGTTTTGTTTACCAAAATTTTGTATTGAATTTGCTCTCCAATTCTAATAGTAGTTGTATCAACTTTTATAGAAACAGGATTCTCTTGTGACCAACTAACAAACCCAATAAAAAATACTATATAAACTAAAAATCTCTTCATTTTTATGTTCTTCGCGTCTTTCAAATTCATCTTCTATCTTGCGCCTTTATGTTTAAAATAACCTAATAATTTTTTCACATAACTTTCATCAATTCTAGAACTTATTGTTCCGGCACCACTGTGACTAAATGATTTTTCATAATAATCAACAGACTTTAAATAGTGTGCTGCGTAACCGTTTCTTACACTTTTTGAAGCAGTATTTACCAACATTGTTTCGCCGGTTTCTGCATCTAACATTGGCACCATACCTAAATTTGGTATTGTAGCATCATGCTTGTCAAATACTCTAATTCCGGTAACGTCATGTTTTCTACCTACAATTTTTAAAGTATGCTCATAATTTGTATCCATAAAATCAGACAACACAAAAACAATGGCTTTCTTTTTTATAACCTGTGATAAAAATTTTAAAGCGTTGTTTACGCTTGTTTTTTTACTTTTAGGTTTAAACTCGATTAATTCTCTAATAATTCTAAGCACATGACTTTTTCCTTTTTTTGGAGGAATAAACAATTCTATAGCGTCAGAAAACAACATTAAACCAACTTTATCATTGTTTTGAGTTGCTGAAAAAGCCAATGTAGCAGCAATTTCAGTAATGGTATCTCTTTTAAATTGTTGTGTTGTACCAAAAAGTTCAGATCCACTAATATCAACCATTAACATCATGGTTAGTTCTCGTTCTTCTTCAAAAACTTTTACATATGGCTCATTATAACGTGCAGTTACATTCCAATCAATTGCCCTTACATCATCTCCGTATTGATATTGTCGCACTTCAGAAAAAGTCATACCACGTCCTTTAAATGAACTGTGGTATTCTCCTGAAAATATATGATCAGACAAACGACGTGTCTTGATCTCTATTTTACGAACTTTTTTTAGTATTTCTTTGGTATCCATATATTTTAGTTTGAAAGTGAAAAAGTTAAAAGTTGAAACGTATTAAAACATGGTTCAACCCATAAACTATTAAACTCTCTCTATGGTACTTCTACTTGATTTACAATTTGATTGATAATGTCTACTGAAGTTATATTTTCAGCTTCTGCTTCATATGTAATTCCAATACGGTGACGTAAAACATCTTGCACTACAGCACGAACATCTTCAGGAATTACATATCCTCTTCGTTTTATAAATGCGTAACATTTTGCTGCCATTGCTAAATTTATACTTCCACGAGGTGAAGATCCAAAGCTTATTAAAGCTTTTAAATCTGGTAAGTTGTATTTTTCAGGATAACGTGTTGCAAAAATAATATCTAAAATATATTTTTCAATTTTCTCATCCATATAAACCTCTTTGGCTGCAACTCTGGCTCTATTAATTTGATCTATAGATACTACAGAATTTACATTTCCAAAACTTCCTGCTAAATTAGCACGCATAATTAACTGCTCTTCGTCTAATTTTGGATAATCAATAACTGTTTTTAACATAAATCTATCTACCTGTGCTTCTGGTAAAGGATACGTTCCTTCTTGCTCTACAGGGTTTTGAGTTGCCATTACTAAAAATGGTTCATCTAGCTTAAACGTTGTATCTCCAATAGTAATTTGACGCTCTTGCATTGCTTCTAACAACGCTGATTGAACTTTTGCAGGTGCACGGTTTATCTCATCCGCAAGTACAAAGTTGGCAAAAATAGGTCCTTTTTTAATGGTAAAATCATTGTCTTTTACACTATAAATCATTGTACCAACAACATCGGCTGGTAATAAATCTGGAGTAAATTGAATTCTACTAAAATCTCCAGCAACAGCTTTTGACAAAGTGTTAATTGCCAAAGTTTTTGCTAACCCAGGAACACCTTCTAACAAAATATGTCCGTTACCCAACAAACCAATAAGTAATCGTTCAATCATGTGCTTTTGTCCAACAATAACCTTGTTCATTTCCATGATTAACAAATCAACAAATGCACTCTCTTTTTCTATTTTCTCATTGATAGCTTTAATATCTACCGAAGCATTATTTTCAATCATTTTTATATTTTTTAGCCGCGTGAATTTAACGCACTTTATTTAAGCATGCAAATAGCAGAAATATTTTTTAAAATGTTGTTAAAAATTGGTTAAAATATGAGGTAAACAGTGATGTTTAGTAAGTTTTTAACATTAGATCTTCACCATCAAAAACGGCATAAGTAAAATAGATTACCCAGTCTCCTGTATTTAAATATTTTGAGGTTTCAGAAACCTTAATTTCCATTGGTAAATGCCTATGTCCAAACACAAAATAATCGTACTGTTTTTCAGTTAATTTCTTTTTGCAGTATAACACCAACCATTCATTATCTTCACCCAAAAATTTCACATCTTCATCACCTGAAATAAGTTTATTTTTAACTGATAAATGTTGTGCTAACCCAACACCAATATCTGGATGCAACCAACGATACAACCACTTAGACAAAGGGTTTGTAAACACTTTTTTCATGCGTTTATAACCTTTATCTCCTGGGCCTAAACCATCACCATGACCAATTAAAAATGTTTTGTCATGAAGTGTAAATTCTTGTGGTTTAAAGTAAACAGGAATGTTTAATTCGGTTTCAAAATAATCACGCATCCATAGATCGTGATTTCCAACAAAAAAGTGAATTTCCACTCCGCTATCCTTTAGTTCGGCTAATTTTCCTAATACACGAACAAAACCCTTAGGAACAACTTTTTTATATTCAAACCAAAAATCGAATAGATCACCTAATAGAAATAGAATTTCTGCATCTGATTTAATTTCATCTAACCATTTTACAAATTTTTGTTCTCTAACTTTACTTTTTTCAATAGTTGGAGCACCAAAATGCTGATCGGATGCAAAGTATATTTTTTTTTGAATTGCCAATTTGAAATGGTTCTTAATTAAGCTTCTTTTAGCAAAATTACTCTTTATTTTTTTCGTTTTCTAATTCTAACACTTTTAAAATAACATTATCGTGTGTTTGGGTTACCATAAAATAACCGGTATCATCAAATAAATTACGTGCTATAAAAGCATTGAAATAACGTTTTAAGTCTTCTCTTTCTTTTGGAGACATCACCACATCAAGATCTAGTTGATTTGTGTATTTATTAAAAACTTGGTTATCTGTATCAAAGTTCTTTACAAAATCTTCTAATTCCCAAGCTTCCATTTCCTCTCTATGACTATCAATATACTCAAACGTAAAATCGTTTAAACCTCGGTATAATATATTTCTATACGTATTCAACGTGTCAATTGGCACAAAAACATCAGGAATAATACCGCCACCACCGTAAACAATTTTCCCTTTTGGAGTGGTGTATTTTAAAGAGTCGTTTACCTTTATACTATCTCTTGAAATTAGTTCTCCATTGTGAATTCTCTCGGCATAATCATTTCCATACGCTTGTGCAGATTCATTGCTATACGGTTTTTGAATAGATCTTCCTGTAGGCGTGTAATAACGAGAAATTGTTAAACGAACCGCAGAACCATCACCTAAATCCATTTCTTGCTGTACCAATCCTTTTCCAAAAGAACGACGACCAACTATGGTTCCTTTGTCATTATCTTGAAGTGCTCCTGCAACAATTTCACTTGCTGAAGCTGAATTTTGATCAATTAAAACATATACATTTCCATCTTCAAAATCACCTACTTCAGAAGCGTAAGATTTATCTACTTTACCACGTTTATTTTTAGTGAATACAATTAATTTCCCATCTTCTAAAAACTCATCAACAATGCTATTTGCAATATCCATAAAACCACCTGGATTTCCTCTTAAATCAAGTACTAAAGAAGTCATACCATTTTCTATTAACTCATCTAAATAAGTTTTAAATTCATTGTAGGTTGTACGGGCAAATCTTTCTACTTTAATATAACCTAAACTTGGTGTAATCATATAATGCGCCGTTACACTTTTTAATGCAACTTCACCTCTGGTAATTGGAAACTCTATCACTTCATCACTTGAGCGTCTGTAAACCGAAACATTTACTTTAGTGTCTGGTTCTCCTTTTAATGATTTTAATATGGCAGCACTTATTTTTCTATCTCCAATAATACTTCCTTCTTCAATTTCAAGAACACCTGCTTTTTTTAGCATACTTTCTCCAAAAAGAGTATCAGTATCAGCATAAATAATTCTATCTCCAGCTTTAATTCCGGCTCTTTCACTAGGTCCGTCTTTAATTACTGTACTAACTGCAATTGAATCTTTATACATTAAAAATGAAACACCAATTCCAACAAATTTACCTTGCATATTTTCAGTAACTTGCTGTAAGTCTTCTTTAGGAATATAAACTGAATGCGGATCTAGTTTTCCCAACATTTCAGTAATAGCACCATCTAACAACTCATCGGTATCAACTTCATCAACATAATCGTAATTAATATAGTTGATTAGTTTTTTAATTTTAGCCTCCTTGCTATTCACACTAAACAATGCCGATTTATTATTGAAGTTTAAATTACTTCCAATAAAAACGCCCAATGCAATGGCTAAACCAATTAAAAAAGGAATGTAAATATTTCTCTTTGTCATTTTATATTTTTCAAATAAGTTAACTCAACACCTGCTTTCTTTAAAAAATCAATCCCAGTAGTATCTTTATACTCATTGGCATAAACAACACGTTTAATACCCGACTGGTGAATTAATTTACTGCACTCTCTACAAGGTGATAATGTTATATATAACGTTGAGTTTTTACAAGATTGTGTTGATGCCGCTACTTTTAAAATAGCATTGGCTTCTGCGTGTAAAACATACCACTTTGTTTCACCTTCATCTTCACAACAATTTTCAAAACCTGTAGGTGTTCCATTAAACCCATCTGAAATAATCATTCGGTCTTTTACAATTAAGGCTCCTACTTTTTTTCGATCACAATGCGATAATTTTGCCCATTCCATAGCCATTCGCATATACGCATTGTCGTATTTTAATTGTTTTTTCTCTTTCATATTGTTTAAAATGATTACGAAAATAGTAAGAATCTTAAAATCACATAGTTAAATTTTTACCAAATCCAATTATTAATCAACATTGGTATTACCACACCAATTACAATTGATGAAATAACTAGTATCCAATCACGCTTTGAAAAACGAAATATTGTTTGAAAAATAAATCCAAGTAATAATATTACTATTACAATAACAACTTGTGCTAATTCAACTCCTAAGGCAAATTCTAATAATGGTAAAAATTTATTACTTTCTGAACCTATCAACATTTTAAAATAACCAGAAAAACCTAAGCCGTGAATTAACCCAAAAAATAACGCGAAAAATAAATTAGTGTTTGTTTTTGTGTCTTTTGAAGCTGTTTTGGCATAAAAAATATTCACCAAAGCGGTAATAAAAATAGTTAACGGAATTAAAAACTCTATCCAAGCTTTACTTACTGAAACTACGTTGTATGCTGCTAATAATAATGATACGGTATGACCTATTGTAAATAGGGTAATTAACCAAAATATTTTTTTCCAATTCTTAAAATCGTACACTACTGCAAGTGCTATTAAAAATAATACATGGTCATAAGCTTTCCAGTCTAACACATGAAAAAAGCCTTCTTTTACGAAAAAGATTAAATTATCCATTTGGGGTTTAATTAAGTTCGTTCAAATATAGAAAAAATGCCTCCTTAAAAGAACTACTTAAACCAATTATTTACAATTTCTGGTTCAATAGCCTTCGCTGATTTATGAACAAATTCGTTTTTATCAGATTTATATTCATATGCTTTGGCCCATTCCAAATGATTTTCAGCAACTTCTTTTATACTTTCGCATACATACAAAACTTCTTGATTTGTAATGGTAGGATGAATAGACATACGAACCCATCCTGGGCGCTCTGTTAAACACCCTTCAACAATTTGTTTTTCTATATCTTTTGATGCTTTTTGATCTACGTGTAATAAAAAATGTCCATAAGTTCCAGCACAAGAACAACCTCCTCTAGTTTGTACACCAAAACGATCGTTTAGCAGTTTAACAATTAAATTATAATGTGCATTTTCAACATAAAAAGAAAATACTCCTAAACGATTTGTATGCTGATCTGCTAATATTGTTACGTTTGGAATTTTGCTGAGTTTTTCAAAAATTAATTCATTAATTTCATGCTCTCTATCTAATATGTTTTGAATACCCATTTTTTCTTTTAGCTGAATAGCTAAAGCAATTTTAATGGTTTGCATAAAGCCTGGTGTACCACCATCTTCACGCGTTTCAATATCATCAATATAATCGTGATCTCCCCACGGATTTGTATAACTTACTGTACCACCACCTGGATTATCTGGCACAATGTTTTTATATAATTTTTTATTGAAAATTAACACACCTGAAGTTCCTGGGCCACCTAAAAATTTATGCGGAGAAAAGAAAATAGCATCTAAATAAGCATCTTCATCTTGCGGATGCATATTAATTTCAACATAAGGTGCAGAACAAGCAAAATCAACAAAACAAAGTCCGCCATTTTGATGTGTTATTTTAGCAATTCTATGGTAGTCAGTTCTAATTCCAGTTACGTTTGAACATGCTGTGACTGATGCAATTTTAATGGGTCTGTCTTTATGTTCTTCCAAAAGTTTTTTATAACTATTAAAACAAATTAAACCAGATTCTTGACAAGGAATTATAACCACATCTGCAATAGTTTCTAACCAAGATGTTTGATTAGAATGATGTTCCATATGCGTAATAAAAACAATTGGTTTTAATTCTGTAGGAATTTGTGTATGCTCTTTTAAATTCTCAGAAACCTTTAAACCCAAAATTCGTTGTAATTTATTTATCACACCTGTCATACCGGTTCCTTCGGTAATTAAAACATCATTTGAACTTGCATTAACATGCTCTTTTATAATGCTTCTGGCTTTGTGGTACGCCATAGTCATTGCTGAACCTGTTATTGAAGTTTCAGTGTGTGTATTTGCAACAAAAGGACCAAATTCATTCAATAATTTCTCTTCAATTGGACGATACAATCGTCCGCTAGCTGTCCAATCAGTATAAATAATTTCTTTTGTCCCGTACGGTGATTCAAACGTATAATCAACACCAACAATATTTTTTCTAAACTGTTGAAAATAAATTTCTAAATCTGACATATTTTTTGAATTACTCATGTATTCAATTACTTTTTAAAGTTTGAAATTCCGTCTTTTAACCAATCGTGGTATTCATCAACATCTGGTGTGTATGCCGTAGGATCATTCAAATTTTCTTCATTTAAATCCATTAACACATAAAAAGGTTGTGCATTTGCCCCAAACTTTATGGTTTGAAATTCGCTCCATTTTTGACCGATGTATTTTAATTTTTTACCTGGACGTAATTTTGATTCAAT
This sequence comes from Lutibacter holmesii, assembly GCF_042679665.1. Lineage (NCBI taxonomy): Bacteria > Pseudomonadati > Bacteroidota > Flavobacteriia > Flavobacteriales > Flavobacteriaceae > Lutibacter > Lutibacter holmesii. The sequence goes on along the minus strand of NZ_JBHTMV010000003.1, from coordinate 297,862 downwards.
TACTTCATCTTTTGGTAAAAGTCTTTTATCATCAACATACAAAGAAATTAAAACTACATCATTTCTTAAAATTGGTAAAATTTTATCTTTTGCCCATACATTTTGCTCCATTTTTCTACAATTTACACAAGCGTGCCCTGTAAAATCAAGCATAATAGGTTTGTTTACTTTTTTAGCATACGCAACACCTAAATCATAATCGTTAAATGCTAAAATGTTATGAGGTGGCATTAAATGTGCTCCTTCAGGAATTTCAGAGTGTGCAGCTCCAACCTCTAAACCATCGCTTAACTTTGTAAAACCTACGCCGTATGGCGATTCGCTATAATGTTGTGCTGGTGGAAATGCACTTATTAAGTTTAAAGGCGCTCCCCAAAGACCAGGTAACATATACAATACAAATGTTAATGAAAGTAAACCTAAACTTAACCTTCCTACTGAAATATGTGTAATAGGAGAATCGTGTGGTAATTGTATTTTTCCGAATAGATATAACGCTAATGTTCCAAAAATAGCTATCCAAATTGCTAAGAAAACCTCACGTTCTAACCAATGTAATTGCAATACTAAATCTGCATTTGATAAAAATTTAAACGCTAATGCCAATTCTAAAAACCCTAATACAACTTTAACTGTATTTAACCAACCTCCAGATTTTGGTAACGAATTTAACCAACCTGGGAATGCTGCAAATAATGCAAAAGGAATTGCTAAGGCTAATGAAAATCCTAGCATACCAACAATTGGTCCAACTTGATTTCCTCCTGCAGCTGCTTCAACTAATAATGTTCCAACAATAGGACCGGTACAAGAAAATGAAACAATAGCTAAAGCCAATGCCATAAAGAAAATTCCAATCATACCACCTCTATCAGCCTGAGCATCAATTTTAGTTCCCCAAGAACTTGGCAAGGTAATTTCAAAAGCTCCCAAGAAAGAAACTGCAAAAACAAGAAGTAATAAAAAGAATATAACGTTAAACCACACATTTGTTGATAAGGCATTTAATGCATCGGCACCAAAAATAGCGCTTACAAAAGAACCTAATAACACATATATAATTACAATTGATAAACCGTAAATAATTGCGTTTTTAACACCTTTTGCTTTGCTTTTGCTTTGTTTTGTGAAAAAGCTCACCGTCATAGGAATCATTGGAAAAACACAAGGCGTTAACAAAGCTGCAAACCCAGAGAAGAAGGCAATAATAAATATACCAAGTAAACTTTTATTGGATGATTTTTCTTGATTCTTTACCGTTGCAACAGCTGCTGTTTTTGAAGTACTTACGGTAGCTTCAGAAATATTAAACTCTAAATCTACAAAAGTTGGAGGCAAACAATTTGCATCATCACAAACCATAAATTCAACTTCACCAATAATAGTATTTAAGGCTGAATTTGTGAGTTTAATACGCTGTTTAAAGGTAGCAGCGTTTTCAAAATATTTAATTTTCATTCCAAAAACTGGATCGTCTACAGTATGTCCTTCTTCTTCAGAAGTATCACCAATCAATTCAAAACCATCAGAAGTTGTAAATGCAAAAGATGTTGGTATTGGACCATCTTCAGGAACATTTTGAGAATATAAATGCCAATTATGATCAATATTTGCAGTAATTACTAAATCAAATTCAGTGTCTGAAATTTTTTCAGTTGAAGTAGCCCATTTTACAGGGTCATGAATTTGCGCATAACTTGTTGTGCCAATTACAATACAAAATAGTAGGAGGAATAAATTTTTCATAAAACTTATGTGTCTTTTTAAAGTTGTCAAAATTAATGAATATTAATTAGTAAGACGCAAAATAATAGAAGCCCCTTAATTGTATAGTGTTAAATTTTTCCTAATTTGATACAACTTTTTAACTACCTTAAATCAAAAATTAAAATTGAATACCTAAAATATGGTTTTACCTTACAAAATTTAGGTGCTTTCCATAAACATTAGGTTTCCCAATAAAATTTTATCTCCAAGACTTTTTTTGAAAAAAGTTTCATTATATATTTGAGTATCTATAAAAAGATAATCAACCCCAAAAACTTTTTTTATAGTAAAAAAGGATTCATAATTATATGAATCCTTTTTCTTTTGCTTTTAATATTAACTCTCTATCATCATTTTCTTTTACTTCAAAAAGAACTTTTAAATGTTTCTTTCTTTTTTCAAGACCAGTCATTGACATTGGAATTATTTTAGGAAGATCTTTCATTTTTGTACCAATAGACATTTCGTACAATAATTGACGATCAATTTTATCTAATTTATAATCTATAGATGATTGTTTTCTAAACAGTTCTAAAACAGATTTACTGTAATAAGGAGTATCAGCTAAAATGGTTTTTATTGAGGTAACTAATTCATTTTTATTTACATCATTTTTAATTAAAAACCCATCAGGATTTACATTTTTTAAGATAACTTGAATTCTATAATTATCATTAAATGTAGTTGCAATTATAATTTTACAATTAGGAATTATTTGCCTAATTTTTATACCAATGTCTTCTCCTGATAAAATTTTTCCATCAGTTGAAGGTGGTAAAGAAATATCTAAAAATACAATATCAATTCCATTTGCTTTAGATGCTTTTGTAATTGTTTCAATAGCATCATCACTATTATTTACAATAGTAATGTCAAATTTAAGTTCATCATTTTCTGAACTTATATAATCAAAGGCACTTTTATACGCATCAGCAATTATTGGATGATCATCAACAATTAATACACTATAAATTTTACTCATGTTACTTTATTATTGCATTGGAGACTCTACAGAAATTGTGGTTCCTTTATTTAGTTTAGATTTTATTTCGAAAATTCCGTTAATATTTTGTGTTCTTGAAACCATATTTTTTAAGCCTATTCCTTTTCGTTTTCCTTCAACATCAAAACCTATTCCATTGTCTTTAATCACTAACTTTAAATTGTTATTTTTTAACTTAAACATTATTTTTACGTGATTGGCTTCAGAATATTTAATAATATTTTGCAATGCTTCTTGAGTAATTCTATAATAATTAATTTTTACATCATCACTTATTTCATCACAATTGATAGTACTATCATAGATATATTCATATTCGAACACCCCTAATTTACTCTTTTGTTTTATTAAATCCTCAATAATTTTGAAGAAATCTTCCTTTGAAGATAAAATTTCGTTCTTAAGTTCGTGAGAAATAGTTCGTATTTCTTTTTCAATATTCTGAAGCTCATCGATATACACTTGATGTTTTTCTATAGTTTCAGTGTCTCCTTTAATATTTAAAAATCCGAGTCCCAATCTGGTTCCAAAAATTTTCCCTAAAACACCATCATGTAAATCTGCAGAAATTCTATGTCGTTCTTTCATACGACCTTCTTCTAACTTAGATTGTTGTTTTAGCATTAATGAGAATATTTCTTCATTGGCTTTTTGTTGCTCTCTTTCAAATAACAGCTCTTTGGTTTTGGCTCTTTGTGCTCTTAAAAAATAGGCAAAGGAAAGAATTGACAGCAAAAAAACTGCACCTATTAATATTAAAATTCTTTCTTGTGTTAATTTTTCAGTAGCCTCAATATATTCATCTGTTTCAAACCGGATTCGCGTAAATTTATTTCTTGTTTTACGCTCTTCAATTTGTAAACTATCATTTAAATGCACATACTCAGCTAAATAAATATGAGACTTTGGTTTGTTTACTTTTGAAAGCAATAATAAGGTTTCTAATTTATCTCGGTTATTATCTACTTGCTCCGCTAAATTATAAGCTTCAATCCCAAATTGTACGGCTTTTACAGTATCATACTTAGCTGCGTAAAACTCAGATAAATGACGGTTACTAATTACAACTCCAGAAATATTTTTAAGACTATCTCTTATTTTTAAAGCATATTTAAATTCTTTTTCAACATCTGTAGTGTCTGCATTTAAAAAATTGGTATACGCAATATTATCTCTTAAACGCGCATAAAAATTGAGATCGTTCTTCTTTAAATCGCTGTTTTCTATAGCACTTTCAAAACTTTCAATAGCAGATTCGTAATTGCGCTGTTTTTGGTATACCAAGCCAATATTACTTAAACTCCATTCTTTAAAATTTCTCTTATCTACTTCTTTTACTTTTTCTAAATATTCAATGGCTTTGTTATGGTAATAGATAGATCGGTCAAATTCTTCCAAATTATTGTAAACAATCCCTAAGTAATTATAACATCTGTATAAATTTCTGGGCCTATCTAACTTTTTATAAATGGCTATAGCTTCAATCAATGAAATTTCACTACCGGTATAATCCTTTATTCGACCCTGAATAAAACCCAAATTGTACAGCATATTAGCTGTATACAATTCATGTTTTATACTCTTAAAACTTTCGTAAGCTTTATGATAGTGATAATATGCACTGTCAATCACCTCTTTTTTTTGATAATAAGAGCCGTAATTCCAATGAGCATCACCAATTTTAAAGGTATCTTGCAGTTTAGTTGCTAAGCTTAGGTTGTCTAAATTTACTTTTTTAAATAATGGGTCGTTATTTAATAGCTCTGCTTCAAATGCAATTTTTGAAAAGTAATAGCTTTTTAATGTATCTGATTTTTTTGATTCTGCAGCTTCAAAAGCTTTTTCTAAAGCTTTTTTGCGCTCTTCTATAGTTAACTTTCTGCTTTTTGATTGGGCTAACCAAACATCCGTATTATCAATTTTTGAATCAACCAAATCATTTTCTTTAACATCTTCACTACATCCCATAAATATTAGGATTAACAGAAAATTATAAAAAATATAAGATAGAGGTGTTTTCAAAATTAGCTAGTTTAAAAACAAAGCTACTAAAAAAAGCCTTACACAAATGTGTAAGGCTTTTAACTTTTATAGAATAACTATTACTTAGTTTCTTTCTCTAATTACATCAGCACTACTTTCCTCTCCTGTTGCTTGTGTGTTTTCTACTGAGTACAATTCATCATCATCAGATACTGAAGTTGCAGAACAAGAAGTTAATAAAGTTGCGAATAATACAAATGCGAAGATAAATTTAATAGTTTTCATAATTTAATAGGGTGTAAATTGGACAATATGTTTTTTAATTTGTTAAAATCGTTTTTTTAAGATTTAAACGGCTTCAAATTTTAGGTACTAATTTGTTAAAAAAAGAAACTTTTAACGTTTAAATCTGAGGCTAAATTAGAACAAACTTGAAGATGTAACTACCTATTATTACATTCTTTAGTAAAAGCATACTGTTTATAAGTAAAAGTGTACTATTTGAAAGGGAGATTAATTTAAAGATTGGTAAGAATATTCTGAAAGTGCTTTATTCATACTCTCAATATTATTAATATATGTCTTAGTAAAAGGCACTTCGTAGTTGTTTCGTTTTATAGTACATGTAAATTTACCATACTGTATTCTTGAAACAAAATTTTTATTAATAATATAGCTTTTATGAATTCTATGGAAATTGTTTGGCAAAATTTCCTCGAAAGTTTTTAATGTTTTAAAAGCGCTAATTACATTTCCATCATTCATATAAAAATCAGTTGTATTATTATCGGCTTTTAAAAATAAAATTTCATCTGTTTTTAAATATTGATAATCTTTATATGATTTTAAGCATATATTTTTTCGAGATCTTGCAGGTATTTTTTTCAACACTTTTAACACAGACTTTCTAATCTCTAACTCTGATAATGGGTTTAACAAAAAGTCAAAAAAACCATTTTTTATCACATCATAAACCAAATCTTTTGAAGCTGAAATTGCAATAAAAACAGGGAAATCATCATTAAATAAATTTAGTTCCTGCGCAAATTTAAAAGGATTTTCAATAGCATTATCTAAATTAAAAAACACTAAATCAGGGGTTTCCTTTAAAATAGTGTTCATTGCATCGTCATAATCGTTAGAAACACCAATACAATTAAACTCATAATAATCCTCTAAAACATTCTTTATACTTTGAATAGAATTTTGATCAGTGTCAATTATAAAATAATTTCTCATAATATTTGAAATGGAAAGATAACTTTTTTCAAAAATACTAAACATTTGCCACAAGCAAGTGTGGTTTATCCTTCCTTTTTTTATGGGTAAAATAGCAAAAAACTCACATAATTGCATTATTTTTAAATATCTTCAAAATAGATAGTTTGCTTTATACTGTTTTCAGTAACCCCAATAAAACGAGTTATTTAGTAATTCTTAATTACAAAAGTTCATAGAAAAATGACAAAAAAAGAATCGAAAAACAAAAAAAAGACAGCTATCAATAGTGATGAAAACACTAAAATAATTCCGAGTAATTCAGCAAATAACAAACAATCAAAAAATATGTTCCCAAACGATATTCAAGGATTATTTGAGCGTTTAGGTTTAGAATAATTTTTAAAAACAGTCACTAATCATCGTTTGATTTTTCAACTTTTACTTGCTGATTTCTTCCTGTTAAATGATCTACAATTTTATCTAAAGGTGTTTTATCTTCAGATTTTAATTTACTTGGAACAGTAGTTAAACTACCATCTCTTGCTGCCATATACGCAGGTGATAGAATTTCAATACCGGCATCATTAAATATATCTAAAATATTTTTATGTATTTCTGAATAAATGAATGGTATTTTTTTTGATTCAAAAGTATGTGCATTTAATTCATACGACACATAATAATCATCTAAACTTTTTTGAAGTATAAAAGGTTCTGGTGTTTTTTCAACAAAAGTAGTTTTATTGGCCGCTTCTATTAATAACTTATGAACTTTTTGCCAAGGTAAATCGTACCCTAATGTAATAGTTGTATGCACTATAATACTTCGGCCTTCATTATTAGAATAGTTAATAATTGTTCCTACTAAAATGTTTGCATTTGGAATGGTAACATCTTCATTTTTTGGTGTTCTAATACGAGTTACCAAAATTGATTTTTCAATAACATCTCCCACAATACTATCAATTCTAACACGATCACCAATTTGAAATGGTCGCATATATGTTATTACAATACCTGCAATAATATTTGCTATTGCTGAAGTTGAACCAAATGAAATAATTGCTCCAATAAAAATAGAAACACCTTGGAAAGCTGAAGAACCCGAACCTGGTAAATATGGAAATATTAACACTAAAGAAAAGGCATAAATAAAAATACTTAGAATATTACCAGTTGGTTTTGCCCAATCTTTATGAAAGTTTCTAATTTCAAACTTTCCAATTTCAATATCGGCTGAAATTTCTTTAATTACCCTAACAACATACCTTGCAAACAAGGCAATAACCAAAATAAAAAATAAAGAAGGTATAAAATCTATAAACCCAAACACCACAAATTTAACCGGTGTTGCAATGTATCCATAAAATAATTTTACCAAATGTTCAGCCCACGGAAAAAAACTAAACATAAATGGCGCATACACAAATAAAGCAACTCCAATTATTACAATGCGAACAATATTTGAAATGAAAACGAAAATATTTGCTGTACTTTTTGGAATAAAATACCTTAAAATATTTCTGTTCTTTCTTAAAAAATTCTTCTCAATTTTTGACAAAGGCACATTTAACTTTCTAAAAAGCCAATTCACCAATTTTATAAATGCAATTAAAAAAACTAACGATAAGGTAAAATACCCAATTCTAATTAACCATTCTTTTGGTGTTAAATTCACTAATTTATCAAGGCTTTTTTGAACACTTTTAGTTCTACTTTTCGCCAATTCAATTAATGATAAATCGCTATTTTCAAGATCTATATTACTAGTAATAAATAACAATTTATCATTAAAATACGTTTCAATAAAATTATTATTAGACTGAATATAAACACTATCAGTAATAGCATTGTAATTTTTTGTGAATTTTTGAAGCCTATCTGAAATACCGTTAGCTCTAAAAGTAACAGGGTAACTATTCGCACTATTATTTATATAAAAAAGTGTATCTAAGTTAAAAACTACTGGAGCTGAAACCATCTCTGACTCTTGCTGTAAACTTATTAATGGGTAAACTTCGGTATTTTGATGCTCAACAAAAGCAAATAAAATAGTAGGAATAAGACACAGCGCCAGTAAACATTTTTTCAAAAACATATTGCTAATTTTTTCTAAGCTAATATATTAAAAAAACGCATAATTAGTTATAAATCATTAAAGATTCCCAATTTAAAAAGCAAAAATTCAAAAAATAAAAAACCTGCTAATTATTTAATTAGCAGGTTTTTATAAGTACCTCGAGTGGGAATCGAACCCACACTCCCGAAAGAACTGGATTTTGAATCCAGCGCGTCTACCAGTTCCGCCATCGAGGCATTGCTGAAATGGATTGCAAATTTATAATTTTTTTTCATCTAAAACACAAAAACTTTACGAAGTTGCATAATTACTACTTAAATAATTTTAAATTTGCACCCAACAAACAACAACACATAAAAAACCGAATCATTAAACACAACTAAAAAATGGAAAGTAATCGATTAGCTCCCAAAATTTTTGCTTGCAGACAAAGTAGAGCATTGGCAGAAAAAATTGCCGAATGCTACGGTAGCGAGCTTGGAAATGTTGAAATTTCAAAATTTAGCGATGGTGAATTTCAACCCGCATTAGTAGAATCTGTAAGAGGTAGACGTATTTTTATAATTGGATCTACTTTTCCAAATTCAGATAATTTAATGGAAATGCTTTTAATGCTTGACGCAGCTAAAAGGGCTTCTGCACGTCATATTACTGCCGTAATGCCATATTTTGGTTGGGCAAGACAAGATAGAAAAGACCGTCCTAGAGTTGCTATTGGTGCAAAATTAGTGGCAAACTTATTACAAGCAGCGGGTGCTACTAGAATAATGACTATGGATTTGCACGCGGATCAAATTCAAGGATTTTTTGAAAAACCAGTAGATCACTTATACGCTTCAACCATATTTTTACCTTATTTAAAAGAGTTAAAACTTGAAAACTTAACCGTTGCATCTCCAGACATGGGAGGTTCTAAACGTGCATATGCATATTCTAAATATTTAGAAAGCGATGTGGTAATTTGTTACAAACAACGTTTAAAAGCAAATGTTATTGATACCATGGAATTAATTGGTGAGGTTGAAGGACGTCACGTAATTTTAGTTGATGATATGATTGATACAGGAGGAACTTTAGCAAAAGCAGCAAACGTAATGATGGAAAAAGGAGCTTTAAGCGTACGTGCCGTATGTACACATCCTCTTTTATCAGGTGAAGCATATGAAAAAATTGAAAACTCTCAACTATTAGAATTGATTGTTTCTGATACAATTCCTTTAAAAAGAGAGAGTTCTAAAATAAAAGTTGTATCTTGCGCGCCTTTGTTCGCAGATGTGATGCATAAAGTACAAGATAACAACTCAATAAGCGGACAATTTTTAATGTAAATTAATAATAAATAGATAAATAAAATGAAATCAATTACAATCAAAGGATCTCAAAGAGAAAGCGTGGGTAAAGTATCAACTAAAGCCTTACGTAATGCTGGAAAGGTACCTTGCGTATTATACGGAGGGGATAAGCCATTACACTTTTCAGCTGATGAAACAGCATTTAAAAACTTAGTGTACACGGCAAACGTATATACTGCAATGATTGAAGTAGAAGGTGCTACATATCACGCAATTTTACAAGATATTCAGTTTCACCCAGTAACTGACAAAATTTTACACATAGATTTCTACCAATTATTTGACGATAAAATGGTAACAATGGAAATTCCTGTAAGATTAGTTGGAACTTCTCCAGGTGTAATTAATGGTGGTTCTTTACGTTTTGCAATGCGTAAATTAAGCGTAAGAGCTTTACCTTCAGACTTACCTGATTTTATCAACGCTGATATTTCTAAGTTAAAAATTGGAAGCAAATTATTTGTTACTGAATTAGCAGATGAAAAATTCTCTATTCTTCACCCTGAAAACTCTGTTGTTGTTCAAGTTAGAACTTCTAGAAGTGCTGTTGCAGCAACTGACGAAGATGAAGATGAAGACGAAGCAACTGAAGAAGCTGCTGAATAATTTAACTTTAGTAAAAGTATTTAAAAGCGTTGCAAATTTGCAACGCTTTTTCTTTTTAGTACTTTTGCAAAATGCAATTATTCGAATTCATTAAAAAAATATTCGGCACAAAAAAAGAAACTACAGAAGATCTTATGAAAAAATTCTTAATTGTTGGTTTAGGAAATATTGGTGAGAAATATGACGATACTCGCCATAATATAGGTTTTAAAATTTTAGATGAAATTGCAGCTAAAGAAAGTACTACTTTTGAAAGTCAAAAACTAGGTAGTATTGCTAAATTTAGATTTAAAGGAAGAACTTTTACACTTTTAAAACCTTCAACTTTTATGAATTTAAGCGGAAAAGCTGTTAAATATTGGATGACCAAAGAAAACATTACGCTAGAAAATATCTTGATTATTTGTGATGACTTAAATCTAAATTTTGGTGCTATTAGAGTAAAAGCAAAAGGAAGTGACGGAGGTCACAATGGCTTAAAAGACATAAATGCGGTGTTACAAACTCAAAAATACGCGCGTTTTAGGTTTGGAGTTGGAAATGAGTTTTCTAAGGGCAGACAAGTAGATTATGTTTTAGGAAAATGGAATAACGACGAATTTAAGTTGTTACCTGAACGCCTAGAAAAAGCCCATGAACTTGTAAAATCATTTGGCACAGCTGGCTTAAACAACACCATGAATTCTTTCAACGGAAAATAATACTGAAGTTACAGTATTAAAAAAAGTAACCTATTTGTCATTCTTCAACAATTTATCAAACAATTCTTCCAATTGATTAGTACCAATTCGTTTTGAAATAATTTTTTTGTTCTCATCAAGTACAAAAACCTGCGGAGTTGATTTTATATGGTATTCCTCACTAAAATTAGAACGATTATAGGGGTCAATTAGGTTTATAAGTCTGCTCATATTATATTCCTCAATAATTTTTTTGGTTTCATCAAACTCATTATGAGTCGATGTACTTATAGTTATTACCCTAACATCATCATCTTTATGGTTATCTTTAAATTTTACAAGTTCTGGCACCGATTCTTTACAATAATCACAATCTAGATCCCAAATATACAACACGGTATATTTTGAATTCGTATCGTGAATACTAACTGGCTCCGCAGGTACTTTAAAATTTTGCATTTCAACGTTTGGCGCTACTTTGCCACATAGAAACGGCCGTAAATCATTTGCATCTTCCTGCATTTTTTTTAATTGCTCTTTATCAATCCACGGAGTTTTACCATTTAAATAATAATTATCAACTAAATGTACATAAACCGCATCCATACATACCGTATTAGATTTTGCATATTTATTTACCAAACGTATCACAAAATATTTAAACATTTCTTGATTCACTTCTAAAAGTTTAAGCACTTTATCTACTGCGACAATAACAGAGTCTGGATGTTGAATTGTTAACCTATCACTTATATACAAATCAATTTTAGAATAAATTATTGGAGTACGCAGCAAACGTTCATCAGCAAAATTTAAATTATCAAAAAAATGCTCTTTATAATAATAAAATCCTTTGTCTTTACCTTGTTTTTCATTTTCAGGAACTGTAATATTTCGACTCGATTTTATAATAGCTGCCGTAAAACTATTTGAATATTCACTAATGATATTTTTCTGATATGCATCTACTTCTTTATCAACATTTTCCTTATTTTCTTCCTCTCTTTTTTGTTCTAAAAATTGCAAGTAATCAAAATAGAGTTTATTCTCAAATGAATTCTCTACTTGCATATTAGAAACAAAATTGTTTGAATCGGTTGAGAGTTTGAAATGTTGCTCTTCTTTATTTACCAAAAACTCGAATGATTTTCTCAATGAAGGAAAAAACGCAATATACATTCCGGGATCAAGTTCTTCATCTCCGGTTGCTAAAAATAAACCAGGCTTTGCCGCCTTTAACGTGTCATTAATAAATTGTTTATCTCCTAAGTGATATGCCAGAATCATTTCAGAACTGTCATAATTTTTGATTTCAAAAGTCAGTTCATACCCATTTTGAGCGTGCATTGAAAAGTTTGAAATGAATAAAACTATTACAAATATGGTTAAGAGGTTTTTTGAAATCAATTTTGACATCATCGGATTGTATAAATTTAAGGTGATTTTCACAAATTTCTAGTTACAATAATAATGATTTTTTCTTAATGTATTGTCAAAATGGAACTTCCCATTAAATGTACTACTGGTCAGAAGCAAACCACTCGGCATGTGATGTTCCGGTTTCTTGTAATTTTAATGAATGTAACTGAATTGTTTCAGGTAAATTCTTTTTTATTTTCTCAGCAAAATCAATCAGCATCATTTCACTTGTTGGCTGGTAATCTACTAAAATAACATTATGCCCTCGTTTTTCAAGTTCTTCAGCTAATTCAACGTGCGGTGTATTTTTATTAAATACAGTTGCGTGATCAAATTTATCTACAATTTCAGTGAGCACAATTTTTTTTAAATCACCAAAATCAATCACCATTCCAAATTTTACATTTGAAGTATCTGTAATTGGCGTTCCTATTACTGTAACAGATAATTTATAACTATGTCCGTGTACATTTTTACATTTTCCGTCGTAGCCATATAATGCATGACCAGTTTCAAAATCAAATTGTTTTGTTATTCTAATATTACTCATAACTATAAATTAATCGTCTAAATCTTTTCTGTTTTTTGCTTTATAAAATACCAAATAAGCAATGGCTACCAAAAAAACAAAAGGCAAATAAGTACCTATAACCACACCAATTTCGTAACCACTATCAGGTGCATTTTTTATTTTTTCTTCAATATCAACTTGTTGCAATAACGCAATAAAACCTGCTAACATTTGTTATTTTTTAAATTTTTGAAGTGCTGTTTTTGTAGCTTCAGACAAAACTAAATTCCCGCTTATTTCTGCTCTTTTTTCTAACAATACATTCCAATCTTCCGTTCCACTCCAAAGTGTTTGTTTTAAAGCCTTTAAAGCTTCTGAATTATATGTTGAAAGTTTTATTGCTAAATGTTCTACTTCAGCATCTAGCTCTTTAATTGAATCAAAAACTTCAGCAAATAAACCTTTTTCTTTTGCCCAATAAGCCGTTTTCCAATTGGTAGCATTTATAGCTAATTCAGAAAAAGCAGCTACACCAATTTTACGAGTTACAGCAGGTTCAATTACAAAAGGACCAATTCCAATAGTTAATTCTGAAAGCTTTATAGATGCTTGTTCTGTAGCAAGGCAATAATCACACGCTGCAGCTAAACCTACACCACCACCAACAGCCTTTCCTTGTACACGCCCAATAATTAGTTTTGAGCAATTTCGCATTGCGTTAATAACGTTTGCAAAACCTAAAAAGAATTGTTTTCCTTGTTCTAACGTTGAAATAGCAACCAATTCGTCAAAAGAAGCGCCAGCGCAAAAAGCTTTTTCTTTTTCACTTTTTAAAACAATTACATGAACTTCTGAATTTGTACTAAGCGTATTAAATGCCTCGGCTAACCTAGCTAATAATTCACTTGGAAACGAATTGCTCGCTGGGTGAAAAAACTCAATTGTTGCAATATTATTTTGAATATGTGTGTATAAACTTCCGTTACTCATAAGAGTTCAAAGTTACGTGTTTTTATGTAAATATTTCTGTCTAAATTTTACAACCAAAATTCCCGATCGTAAAAGCATCCAAACTGTAAAAGCCATCCAAATGGCATATAACTTTAAATCAAAATAATCTCCAATTAACAAGGTAGGAATAAACCCTAAAAAAGTAGCAACAATTAATAAGTTACGAAGCGTAACGGCTTCTGCCAGACCTTTAAAAATACCATCAAAAACAAAAGCTACTGCATTTATAGGTTGCATAAATAATACAATCCAAAATATACCGTAAAACGATTGCAACACAAATTCATCTTTTGAAAATAATAATCCTATTTCCTTATAAAATACACCACAAATTAAAGCTAATATTACGGCAATAACAATGGAGTATCTACTTAACTTAATGCTTAGTCTCCACATTGTTTCATAATTTTTCTCTCCCAATAATTTCCCTGAAACTATATTACCAACACTTGCATAACCATCAATAAAAAAAGCAAAAAACAACCAAATTTGAAAAGCTATGGTTTGCGCAGCAATATAATTTTCGCCATATTTTGTTGCATATGAATTTGCTAAATACAAAGCCACATTTAAAGACATAGCTCTAATAATAAGATTCAAACTAATGGCTAACAAATTTTTAATTTCTTTATTAAGCTGAAATGTAAGTTTTAAATTAAAAGGTGTTTTATTCAACAATAATATAAGTGCTAAAACAGCCATTACACCTTGCGCAATAACACTAGCCCAAGCAGCTCCTTTTACATTCATTGGAGCAATAAAACCTTCAATTCCATAAACTAATACAAAGTCTAGCGCAATGTTTAAACTAGCACCAACAATACTTATTACCATTGGCCAAAAGGTGTTTTGTAAACCTCTAAAAACCCCAAATACAGAAAATACGAATAACGTTAAAGGAAAACCAATAGCTCTAATTTTATAATAATCTATTGCGTAATTTAAAATTAGACCATCTGCATTGTATAACTTAAAAATTTGTTCAGTAAAAAATATTGTTCCTATATAAATAACAGTACTTAAAAATAAATTAATAGCTATAATTTGCGCTGGTAACGTTGCAATTTCATCTAACTTTTTAGCACCTAAATACTTTGCTACAATTGCTGAAATTGCGGATCGTGTTTGTGCTAAAATCCAAACCAAAGCAGAAATAAATGAACCCGCAATACCAACTGCTGCTAAAGCCTCAGTAGGATTTACAGGAACGTTTCCAACTATTGCAGTATCAGTAATAGACAATAAAGGTTCTGCAATACCAGATATAATTGCTGGAATTGCTAATTTATTTATGCCTTTAAACGTAATATTTGATTCTTTATACATTCACTATTTTTTCAAAACAATAAAAAGGATGCTCACTTTGTTTTGGAAAATAAATAGCTCCTAATTGTGTATAATTTTGTTGTTTATAAAACTGCTGATTACGTTTGTTTTGGCTAAAAGTATCTAACCTAATTGAAATATAATTATTTTCCATTGCGTAGTTTTCAGCAAACTCCATTAACTTTTGAGCATATCCTTTTCCTTGAAACTTTGGATGAATAGCTAACCTATGAATGTATAAATTATGATGATTTTTAGTTAACCATTTTACGTTTTCATATTCTGCATCTTCAATTTCGGTTAATACAATTAATCCTATAATATTTTGATCTATTTCTAATTTCCAAAGTTGCTGTAAAACAATATCTTTTTGAAGTACTTCTTTTGAAGGGTAGAACTCATTCCATTGAAAAATTTGTTTATCAATCATATCTTTTGCACAACTTTTTGTTATTTGCAACAATTGATTGATGTCTGATATTTCAGCCTTTTTAATCATTTTTCTTAAAAGCGTTATTTTTTAATAAAACGAATACTATAATTTACTACTTCAGCTAAATGAACAGGCATTTCAGTTGCTGTCCAAGGCTGTGTACAACCTAAAGGATGATTCATTTCTTTAACAATTACCAATTCACTTTTAGGATTCCAACTATGTAAATTTTCTGCCTCATTGGTTTTTACAACCTCATCTAACTCTCCTTGAATAATCAACTGCGGAATGGTAATATTAGCAACAGCATTTTTAATGGTCAATCGCTCTTCATTTTCTTTAAAATTGGTGTAAAACTGAAAATAATGTGGCATTTGTTGCTTTGTTCTTGCGTTTTCAATGTACGAAACACCTTCTTTTTCCCAGTACTGAAGAATTTTTTCATCTTTCGGAAAACGAACTCCATAATCTGAAACACCTGCCCAAGAAATTATTTTTGAAATTTTATTATTTTCAGCAGCTTTAATAGTTACAATTCCACCTCCACGAGAATGTCCAATTAACGTAATATTTTCAAAATCTGCTTCATTTTTGTAATCTGAATTATTTAACAACCAATCAATAACCGTTTCTAAATCATCTAATTCTAGCACAAAATTATTGTTTCCAAAAGCTTCTAAATCTGGAAAATCAATTGGGTTTTCTAAAGTTCCACCGTTGTGAGAAAAATTAAACTTCACAAAAAATAAATCTTCAGAAGCAAATTTTTCAGCTGCCAAATTCCAAGCGCCCCAATCTTTATAACCTTTGTAACCATGACAAAAAATTACCACTGGTTTTTTGGTATTGTTTGCTTTGTAAAATAAATCGGTTACTATTGGTTTTTTATGTTGCTTGCTTTTTATAACAGTATTTTTAATAGACTTCATATTGTTTTATTTAAAATGGTAAATTGTCATTTTGTTTGAATGGAATAATTGGATTTAGAATCTCTAAAATTATTTTATGGATTTCAGACATAAAATCGTTAATGCGCTCTTCAGAAACCTGGTTATCTTTAGTTTTACTTTCTGAAAAATTCATTTTTAAAAAACCTGCTTGCAAATTTTTAAAAGAAATAATCCCACTCTCTAATTCATTGTACGTTTTCTTTGAAGTTGCCAAAAACATATGCGAATATAACATAACTTGCATTGCCTTGGTGTATTTATAATCTTCACTTATTACACTAAAATCGGTAATTTTTAGTTGAGCACTTTCAACTTTTCCTGTTTTATAATCTATAATTCGTGTTACGCCATCCAATTCATCAACTCTATCCACAATTCCTCTTAATTTAATTGGAAAATCAACACCATCAACACGTATTTCACTATTTAAGTTCCCTTCCAAAGCAATAATTTTGAGAGCTTTTTTTTGTTGTAGAAGTTGTAATTCTTGCTTTAAAAAACGTTGAATATAACTTTTACTAACTTCAAAAATTAATTTGTTTTTACCTGTTTGAATATTCCCTTTTAAATAATGTTTCTCAAAATATGTATTCAATAAAGGAATCATATTTTTTTGCATGGTAGCAATATGTTCTT
Organism: Lutibacter holmesii; assembly: GCF_042679665.1. Lineage (NCBI taxonomy): Bacteria > Pseudomonadati > Bacteroidota > Flavobacteriia > Flavobacteriales > Flavobacteriaceae > Lutibacter > Lutibacter holmesii. The sequence goes on along the minus strand of NZ_JBHTMV010000003.1, from coordinate 280,884 downwards.
TCTGCAAAAATTTTCCAATATACGGAATGTACATTTGCTCTAACACATCATGTATAACAGAGCCCATAGTGTTTGCTGCTATGGTTTCTTCAACCTCATCATCTTCTTTAATTCCTAATACTTTTTGCTCGTAAAAACTTATTGGATTGTATATGTAATTTGCCAATGCTGAGGGTGAAATTCCTTTTGTAAAAACTTCTTTTAACTTTTCTAAAACCTCAGGCGTTTTTTTAATTTCCAACAAATCTGTTTCAAAACGTTGTACTTTTGGGCTAATTATTGTTTTTGTAATAGCTGGATTGTTAATTTCTAATTGCGTTAAAAATCTACTTTTTTCACCTGAGCCATACCCGTCAGTTTCGGTATTATAAATTAAATAAATAGTAGAAGCTCTTTGCAATAAACGTTGAAAATGATACGAGAAAATGGCATCTTTTTCTTGATATGTTGGCAGGTCAAAATATTTTTTTACATCGTAAGGAATAAATGAAAAATCATTTTTCCCTCCAGGTAAAATTCCTTCGTTTACTGATGTTATAATTACCGTTTCAAAATCTAAGGCTCTTGTTTCTAACATTCCCATTAATTGTAAACCTTGCAAAGGTTCTCCTTGAAACGATAACTTTTCATTTTGCAATAATTGATTGTAAAACAATGTCAAAGTTTTTAAATCAGAAATATGATTGTACTTAGAATTTAAGGTTTCTAATTGCTGAAAAACATTGTAAAATCTAAATAAGTATTCTTTTTCAACACCTTCAACAAATGGTTTTAATTCATTAATTAAACCTGCGCATTGCTGCACAATTTCATTGGTATTTGCAGAAAAAGTAAATAATGAAAATAAAACGGAAAGGCTTGATTTATCTTCATTTGAAATATCTTTTGTTAAATCTTCAACCGTTAAAAAAATACTGTTCTCTTTTTTTATTTTTGAAATAATATTTTGAAGTTCTTCCTTATAAAGTTTATTTAAAAAAGGATCATTTAATAAGCTTATTACATCTTTATAATAAAACTGTGACGTTTCCTTATTAAATCGTTGTTGATTTAAATGCATTTTAAACAGTTTATCAAACAAACCTGCCACAGGAATATCTTTTAACGGATATCCCATAGTAATATTAATATTGTTAACGTTGTTTGGCAAAGAGTTTAGCGTTAAGGTTAACAAATTCTCATCGGCTAGCACCAAAGCTGTTTTACTAAAACTAGTAAAGTTTGCTAATAATTCACCTGCATATTTAATTTGTGTACTGTTTTTAGGAGCACCAATTAAATGAATATCTTGCGTTTGATTTAAATGAGTATTGGACCATAAAAAATCATTCTCCTTATAATAAGACCATTCCTTTTTATATTTTCTTAAGAAAACTCCTGCTTCATTTGTGTTTTCAAAAAAAGAAGAATTTGCATCCCAATAAACCGTTGCTACGCCATTGTTTAATAATTCCTGAAAAATGTACTCTTCAGCTTTATTTAACGCGTTAAAACCAACAAAAACAACCTTACTATTGGTATTATTTTGAATGTAAAACTCTAAATTGGCGGTAGCTTCTTTATAAATTAGACCTTGATAACCAAATTTATTATTTTTCAAATTTTGATATAATGCGTTGTATAATACATTTAAATTTTCGAAAAAATGTAAATAATTAACAGCCAACTTACTAGGCTTTTTATCTAAAAACCAGGTATCAAGTTTTTTAATATCCTTTAAGTTTTCAAAAAAATCATTTGTATCCACCAAATAACTATCAATCTCATTAAAATCATGCAAAGCAATTGTAGCCCATTGTGAGAAAGCCTCAAAAGATTCTAAATTATTAGTTGGAAGATGCGATTTATAAATAGAATAAAATTCAAATAAAAGTTGGGTATTGTCAATCAAATGAAGATCGGCTAACTGTTGAATATAATTTTCAATACTTTCAATTTTTGGAAGAAAAGCAGTTGTTGAAATATTTCGCATCAACTCTTCTTTTAAAAACACACAAGCACGTTGACTGGGAAGCACAAAGGTTAACTCATTTAAGTTTTTTTGATTTTTTAAAACCTCATCAACTACATTTGAAATAAATGATTTCATATAACTTTTTTAGACTATAAAAGTAAAAAAGCCATTTCGAATGAAATGACTTTTTTAAAAGTATTTTTTATTTGTTCTAATTTACGCTTATCTAAAATTACTAACACGTTAACACATACAACTAAAGACTGTTCTCGTCTTAAGCGAAACAGAAAAAGTCAATTAAATTACAAAGTGTAAAACTTATAAATACAAAGCAATTTTAAACAAAAAGAGCCATTCGTAAACGAATGGCTCTTTTATATTTATAAAACGTATGTTAAATTATTTTTGTAATTTAATTTCTACACGTCTGTTCATTGCTCTACCTTCTTTTGTTTTGTTAGAATCTACTGGTTGAGTAGAACCGTAACCTTCAGAAGTTAAGTTCTCAGGATTGTAACCTTTAGAAATTAAGTAATCTCTAACAGTATCAGCTCTATCTTTTGATAATTTATTATTGAAAGAATCTGGACCTGTAGCATCAGTGTGACCTTCAATATGTAATTTAGTTTCAGGATATGCTTTAATAATTTCATAAGCTTCATCTAAACGAGTTTCAGTTTCAGAAGATTTGAAAGTATCTTTTTCAGTATCAAAATAGATACGGTTACCTAATTCTTTTAATTTTGCAAGATCAGCATCAGTTAATCCTTCAGGACAACCATTATTTGAAGCTGGACCTGCAACATTAGGACATTTATCATCTTTATCTGCAACACCATCAGCATCAGTATCAGGCCATACACAACCTTTATTTGCTACTGGACCAGCAACTGTAGGACAAGCATCGTCTTTATCAACAACACCATCACCATCAGTATCAGGACATCCACCGTTAGCAGCAGTACCTTTATCATTTGGACAAGCATCTTTAGCATCAGTGATTCCATCAGCATCAGCATCTGGACAACCTTTTAATTCAGCTAAACCAGCTACATCAACACAAGCATCTTCAGAATCAATAACTCCATCACCATCAGTATCAGGACATCCGTTGAATTCAGCTAATCCAAATACATCTGGACAAGCATCTTTTTTATCATACACACCATCTCCGTCTGTATCTTTTCCACCCATTTTAAAAGTGATTCCTGCAGAATGTTGCCAGTGATCAAAAAGATCGCTATCAAAAGTGTGTCTGTACCTTGTTTCAATTGATAATCCAACATTATCATTAAACCAGAAGTTTGCTCCAACACCAGCATTACCAGATGCAGTATCTAAATCATCCATCCAAGTGTAACCTCCACCAATTAATACGTAAGGGTCAAACCATTTTGTGTCTCCAATAATTTTATTAACATCATATTTAATAGAACCATCAACAGTCCAGAAAGAATAATCATCAACACTCATATCCCCAATGTTCTCAATTTTATTGAAACTTCCAGCAGCCTCAAAACTGAAACCTGCAGCTAAATATCTCGCAACAGTTAATCTACTAACTGCAGGAACGATATTATAGTGGTCGTTCGCATTAAAAAACTCGCTGTACCAGTTTCCTCCCCATTCAGTTTGAGGATTCGTTGGATAAAAATCTACTGCGTTTACACCAAAGCCAATTGCCCAAGGATTGTTTTCGTCCTGTGCATTTACATTGCTGAAACCTGTAACTAATAACAAAGCCAATAAGGCTACTTTTAAATGTTTCATTTTCAAAATTTTAAATTAAATGTTCTTTTGTTAATTAATAATTGAGCCAAAAAAGCCAAATATACCAAGCAAAAATACAAAATTATCTGTAACACAGCATATTTTTTCTATTTTTCTATATAATCTTTAATACTTTTCCAACTTTTTTGAAGGCTTTTAAAGCTTTATCTAAATTTTCTTTAGTATGGGCTGCAGATAATTGAACCCTTATTCTTGCCTTATTTTTTGGCACTACAGGAAAAAAGAAACCAATAACATAAATACCTTCTTTCAACAATAAATTTGCCATCTCTTGTGCTAACTTCGCATCATATAACATAACTGGAACTATTGCTGAATCACCTTCAACAATATCAAAACCTGCATCTAACATACCTTTTTTGAAATAATTCGTATTCCAATCTAGTTTATCTCTTAAAGATGTATCTTTTAATAACAATTCAAAAACCTTTAATGACGCTCCTACAATTGCTGGTGCCAAAGAGTTTGAAAATAAGTATGGCCTAGATCGTTGACGAAGCAGCTCAATAATCTCTTTTTTACCTGTTGTATATCCACCCATTGCTCCTCCTAATGCTTTTCCTAAAGTACCGGTAACAATATCAACTCTACCCATAACATTACAAAGTTCTAAAGTACCCCTTCCTGTTTTACCAATAAATCCGGCCGCGTGACATTCATCAACCATTACTAGCGCATCATATTTTTCAGCTAAATCACAAATTTTATCTAAGCTAGCTACAATTCCGTCCATAGAAAACACTCCATCAGTAACAATTATTTTAAAACGATGTTGCTGTTTATTCGCTTCAATTAATTTTGCTTCTAAAGAATCCATATCATTATTAGCATATCTGTATCTCTCGGCTTTGCATAAACGAACTCCGTCTATAATAGATGCGTGATTTAAAGCATCTGAAATAATAGCATCTTCTTTTGAAAACAATGGTTCAAATACTCCTCCATTAGCATCAAAAGCAGCAGCATACAAAATGGTGTCCTCTGTTTCATAAAAATCAGCTATTTTTTCTTCTAATTGCTTATGAATATCTTGAGTTCCACAAATAAAGCGTACTGAAGACATTCCATAACCGTGAGAATCCAAAGTGTCTTTTGCTGCCTGAATAACTTCAGGGTGATTTGATAAACCTAAATAATTGTTTGCACAAAAATTGATAACTTCTTCACCTGTACTTATTTTAATTACCGCATCCTGAGAAGATGTTATTATACGTTCAGACTTATAAAGTCCTGCTTCTTTAATGTTGTGCAGTTCTTTTTGCAAATGCTCTTTTATAGCTCCGTACATAATTGTAGTTTTTATTTACACATTTTAAACCTCTTTAATTGTAATTTCATTATTTATATAAACTAATAATTTATTAGCTATTTTATAATCTAAACTTTCTAAAACCGATGCATATTCATTTACTTGATGTACGTGTTTTTTTTCTGGTTTTCCCGTTTTATAGTCAATAATTGTTACTTCTTCATTATTTAAAACTAATCTATCAGGAATTACAATTCTTTTATCAGCAGTTAATATTTCACGTTCAGTAAATACCGTATTATTTTGTTCAAAATATTGCGCTAATTTTTCATGTTCTACAACATTACTTACTATTGAAATAATTTGGTCAAATGCACTTGATGTAATTATTCCTTTATAGAGGTACTGATTTACAACTTCTTTAATGTCACTTTTTGTATTTATTTTTGATAAAATTTCATGAATTAAATTTCCATAAACAATAGCTTTACCTTGATCCGTATCCCAAAGTAATGATGAATTTGCAACTATTGAAATATTATGATTTTTCCATGAATTACTAATAAAATGTTCTTGCGTGGTTGTTTGACTTTCCTTTGTTTCTTCAAAATCACCTCGCATAGGATTTCCAAAACTGTAGGTTAATTTCTCATTACTCCACAAATTCAACCCTTTTAAATAATTGATAAAAAGACCAGACGTAAATTTTAGGTCTTCTTCATTGGTTTTTTTTGAAATTTTTAATTTTGTAACCACATACAATTGCTCAACCGCACGTGTTAAAGCTACATACAAAATATTGTAATTATCTAGCTCTAATTCTTCTTTGCGCTCGTCAAATAATGCAACGCCTTGCTCTCCAATATAATTTAGTTTTTTACCATAGCTAACAAGTAATGATTTTAAATTACTGGTTTGGTTGTTAAAGGTATACCAAACCTTTGGATTGATTTGATTGTAAATATCAATGTCATACGGATAAATAACTACAGGAAATTCCAATCCTTTAGCTTTATGAATGGTCATAATTCTAACCGCATTTTTTGCTTCAGAAGCAACAATACTTAACTTATCCTTTTTTAAATCCCAATACTCTAAAAAGCCACCAATAGAAACTTGCTTTTTTTGCTGATATTCAAAAACTACATCTAAAAAAAACTGAATATTAGCATCAGATGTTTTTACCAATTGAAAACTTCGAATACAGTATTCTATACTTTCATAAAACGGACTTTTAACAAATTCATTGTAATTAAAAAAGGTTTGAAATTGTTTTAATCCTTCAAAAAACAACTGATTTTCTAAATGTACAAATTCGTTTAAAAATTGATGTTTATCAATCTGAATTTCCAAATAATCATATAAATAGTAAAGTAACTGAACTTTAAATTCTTTGTTGGTTGGATTTTGAATTACATTCAACAAATTAATAATAAAAGTAACCTTTGGACTATTTTTTAATAACAAGGTTTCTGAAGAAATAATTTCAATGCCTTTTTCAGTTAAATAATTGGCAACCTCAACACCCTGTTTTTTAGTTCGCACTAATACACACACTTCATTTTTTTGAAATTTAGGATCTAAATTGTCAATAATTTCAAAAACTTTTCTTGGAAACATTAACGCTCTTTCATCGGCTTCTTTTTCATCTTCTAAAAACGATAATTCTACATAACCACCTTCATTAGAATTTAATAGTTGGCTATTTCCTTCAGCATATAAATTTCTAAATTTTTCATTCCCCAAAAACTGTGATATATGCGTAAAAAATTGGTTATTAAATGTTATAACTTCACTAAAACTTCTATAATTTGTGGCTAAGTTTTTAATTTCTTCTTCTACATAAAACGGATTGGTATTTTCGTTTTTTGCTGAAAGACCAATAAATTGCTCTGCTTTTCCGCCACGCCATCTATAAATAGATTGTTTGGCATCACCTACCAACAATAATTTTCCTTTTTCGCCAAATTCATCTGCTGAAGAAATTGCATTTTCAACCAACGGAATTAAATTTTGCCATTGCAATATCGAAGTATCTTGCATTTCATCTATAAAATAATATCTAAATTTTTCACCAATTCGTTCATAAATAAAAGGTGCAGGCTCATCTTTAATTGTATCGCTAATTAATTGGTTAAACTCTGCATTTAACAAAATATTATTTTCTTGTTTTAAATCTTGTAACGCTTTATTGATGTGACTTAAAACGGCTAACGGAATTAAACTATTCAAAAATAAATCATTCAAAGTTTTTTGTTGAAACAAAACTTCAGATTGGTTATATAAATTCACCAATGTTGGAATTACAGCATCAATAGCAGATTTTACAGCATCTGATTTTGATTTTGAATAAAACATTTCCTCTTCAATGCGTACTTTTAATTTCCCTTGATCAAAGAACTTTGCTTTTTTAGCATCGGCTACTAATTGTTCAAAATGCTTTGGAATAAGCGAATAATAAAAATCTTTATGGGTAACTCCTGTATTATTTATTATTTCTAAACCTTGCTCTCCAATGCTCTTAAAGGTTTCTGCAATTTTTTTATTTTCTTTTTGAAGTTCTTCTTTTAAGCTTTTAAACTCATCCATTGAAATTTCATGGAGTGATTTTAAATGTACGGCGTCACTTTCATTCAAAATTAATTTGGCAAAGTTTTTAAGATCTAACGAAATATCCCAAGATTTATCGTCGTCTAATTTTTGAATGGCATAATTCACTAAAACACCCGTTAACTCTTTGTTTTCTCCAATTTTTGAAATAACAATGTCTACAGCTTCATTTAATAAGCTTTCGGTATCCATTTCTACTTCTGAATTCAACGGAAGATCTAAATCATACGCAAAAGTTCTTATTAATTTATGCGTAAAACTATCAATAGTTGTAATATTAAATGCAGAATAATTTTGAAGAATAGCACTTAAAACTGTTTTAGATCTATTGAAAATAGTTTGCTTAGGCAAACTAGTTTCTTTACAAATTATTGGAAGCATACTATTTGATTCTTCTTCATTAGAAAAATCTTGTAAATTTTCAATAACACGCGTTTTCATTTCACCAGCAGCTTTGTTGGTGAACGTAACCGCTAAAATTTGTTGAAATTTATACTGGTTATTACTAGCTAATAGAATTTTTAAATATTCTTTAACTAAGGTAAAAGTTTTTCCGCTTCCGGCAGAAGCATTGTAAATTTGAAAAGGCGCTGTGTCTTGCATTGAAAAGAATTATAATGCAAGTTAGTAAATAAAACGCTTTTAAAAGCTTCTTTAATTACAGTTTCTCCAAGAAGCTGAGTTTCCTGAATTCATTCTAAATACCAAACTCAATCCATAATAAAAATGAGGAGCTAATTTAAAATCATCAGAATTATATTTATACAAAGCCTCAACGTTTAAACCAACTTTATCCGTAAACCAATAGTTTGCTCCTGTACCAATATTAATAGTGGCACCACTATAATTAGCAAAAGTATAACCACCACCTGCAAGCATAAAAATGGTAAAATCATTTGATGTATCCATAAAACTATAACGTAAGTTAATGTCAATTCCAACATAAGTTGTTCCATCAACAGCTACATCTCCATATTTAGTAATGTTGTTAAAGGCTAATAAACCATCAACAGAAAGGTTATTCACTAAATGTCTTGTAGCCAATATTTGAGGACCCGAAATATTCCAATGATCTCTTGCATTTGCAAATTCATTTAAAAAACCATTATCATTTCCTGTATTTGGTGCGTGTGAAGGAAAATAATCTATTGCATTTAAACCAATTCCAAAAACCCATTTATTAAATTCATCTTGAGCATAATTCTCTTGAATTAAAAATAGACTAAAAACTATGTAAAAAAATACAGACTTTGATGTAAACTTAGGCATCATACTTATAAATACATTTTAAAAATCGCAAAAATATACTTTTTAACGTTAAAAAACCTAAACATATTGTTCAGGTTTTACAATTCAATTCTCTTTATATTTTATTTTCGCATTTAATAGCTTGCAAATAAGCATAACACATTTAGCTAACCCCATAATTTGAGATTTATTACTTTTTAATAAGTACAACCAACTATGCTATTGATTTATTTTATCAACTTTTTTTATGGTCTTTTTAAAATCGTCCATATCAGGTTCAATTAAAAAGAAATCTATTGCAGCTTTTACAACTTCCCTAGCAGTTTCAATTGGAAAACCTAAACCAACTGCAATTCTATCCATAATTGATGTTTTATCAATAGTTGGATTTTTATCAATAAACATCATTTTAGTTAAATCGTATAAACGTTCTAAACGATCTTCATAACTTACTGGCGGATTTACAGGATATGTTGTGGGATCTTTCAAAATTTTTCGAAATTCACTTTTAGAAATATCTAATCTTTTTGCCAATCTTTTCAATAATTGATATTCGTCTTCATCAATTGTATTGTCCAATAAAGCCAATCTCACAATGTTTGCAAAATGCCCTATATTTTCTTCGTGCAGTCCTGTTGGATATAAATCTGAAATTGTCATAGTCTGGTATTTAAGTTCTTATCTATAAATTTAAGGAATTATTGTTGATTTTATTGGCTTTTTTATAAAAATACTACCTTTGCCAAAATTTGCATTTTTTGAGTAAGCAAACCATTTTAAAAAGTTACGAGCAACTTGTACAAAAAAAACAATTAGCTCCATTATTATTAAAAGAGAAAAACCATTTTCAAATTTCGAATTTGGTAGGATCGTCATTGTCTTTTATTATTGCTGAAAGCTTTAAAGAGTCTGAGAAACCATTTCTTTTAATTTTTAATGATAAAGAAGAAGCAGCCTATTATTTAAACGACTTAGAGCAATTAATTGGGGAAAAAGATGTACTTTTTTATCCTGGTTCCTACAGAAGACCTTATCAAATTGAAGAAGTTGATAATGCCAATGTGTTATTGCGTTCAGAAGTTTTAAACCGAATAAATTCTCGTAAAAAACCAGCCGTAATTGTTACATATCCTGATGCTTTGTTTGAACAAGTGGTTACCAAAGCTGAATTAAACAGAAACACGTTAAAAGTAGCAGTAAACGATAATTTAAGCCTTGATTTTGTAAACGAAGTTTTATTTGAATACAAATTTAATAGAGTTGATTTTGTAAGTGAACCTGGTGAATTTTCAGTACGTGGAGGAATAATTGATGTTTTTTCATTTTCACACGATGAACCTTATAGAATTGAATTTTTTGGTGATGATGTAGATAGCATTCGATCTTTTGATATAGAAACGCAACTTTCTACTGAAAAACTAACCAAAATTAGTATCATGCCTAATGTTGAAGACAAAACATTAGATGAAAAACGTGAAAGTTTCCTTCGGTACATTTCTTCAAAAACAGTTGTTTTTACAAAGAATTTAGACTTGCTTTCAGGTAGATTAGATAAACTTTTCAGCAAAGCAGAAAGTGCATTTAAAGACCTTTCTTCAGCCATAAATCATGCAGCACCTAATGAACTTTTTTGTAATGGATCACTTATAAAAAAACAGCTTGAAGATTATACATGCGTTGAAATTTTAAATGCGCACCATAATGAGCTTGATTCAAAAACAACAAAAAAAATTCTTAAAAACAACAAAAAAGATGTTGTTGTTTTTAATACAAAACCACAACCTTCATTTAATAAACAATTTGATTTATTAATTGAAGATTTACAACAAAATACTAAAAAAGGGTTTACCAATTACCTGTTTTGTGATTCGCAAAAGCAAGCAGAACGATTTCATGATATTTTTAAAGAAGTAGATGAAAAAGTAACATACGAAACCATTGTTTTTACATTATATCAAGGTTTTATTGATGTTGAAAATCAAATAGTTTGTTACACCGATCATCAAATATTTGAACGTTATCATAAATTTAGATTAAAAAACGGATACGCTAAAAAACAATCCATTTCATTAAAAGAACTAACTAGTCTTGAAATTGGAGATTACGTAACGCACATTGATCACGGAATTGGAAAATTTGGCGGACTTCAAAAAATAGATGTTGAAGGTAAAAAACAAGAAGCCATTAAATTAATGTATGGCGAACGTGATATTTTATACATTAGCATTCACTCGCTTCATAAAATTTCAAAATACACAGGTAAAGATGGTAAACCACCAAAAATACACAAATTAGGTTCGCCTGCTTGGAAAACCTTAAAGCAAAAAACAAAAACTCGCATACGTCACATTGCCTACAATTTAATTGAATTGTACGCTAAACGTAAAATGCAAAAAGGTTTTCAATACCAACCTGATAGCTATTTACAACACGAATTAGAAGCTAGTTTTTTATACGAAGATACACCAGATCAATCATCTTCAACACAAGATGTAAAGAACGATATGGAAAATGAACGACCAATGGATCGTTTGGTGTGTGGTGATGTAGGTTTTGGAAAAACAGAAGTTGCTATTAGAGCCGCTTTTAAAGCTGTTGATAACGGAAAACAAGTTGCCATTTTGGTACCAACTACCATTTTAGCTTTTCAACATTTTAAAACCTTTAGCGAACGTTTAAAAGATTTTCCTGTAACTGTTGATTATTTAAACCGTTTTAGAACAGCTAGCCAAAGAAAAGGTGTGTTGGCTGGTTTAGAAGATGGATCAATTGATATTGTAATTGGCACACATCAATTAACAAATGCCGCCATTAAATACAAAGATTTAGGTTTACTAATTGTTGATGAAGAACAAAAATTTGGTGTTGCTGTAAAAGACAAACTCAAAACAATTAAAGAAAATATAGACACGCTAACCTTAACCGCAACGCCTATTCCTAGAACTTTACAGTTTTCATTAATGGCAGCACGTGATTTATCGGTAATAAGTACACCACCACCAAACCGTGTACCAACTGAAAGTCACGTAATTCGTTTTTCAGAAGAAACACTAAGAGATGCTATTCGTTATGAAATTCAACGTGGCGGGCAAGTATTTTTTATTCACAACCGAATTGAAAATATAAAAGAAGTGGCAGGTTTATTACAACGCTTGGTTCCTGATGCTAAAATTGGAATTGGTCATGGTCAAATGGACGGTAAAAAGCTTGAACAATTAATGCTTTCTTTTATCAATAATGAATTTGATGTATTGGTTTCAACAACAATTATTGAAAGTGGTTTAGACGTACCAAATGCAAACACCATTTTTATAAATAACGCCAACAACTTTGGACTGTCTGATTTACACCAAATGCGTGGTAGAGTTGGACGATCAAACAAAAAAGCATTTTGTTATTTTATAACGCCACCTTATCATATGATGACAGATGATGCGCGTAAAAGAATTGAAGCCATTTCATTATTTACCGATTTAGGAAGCGGAATTAATATTGCCATGAAAGATTTAGAAATTCGTGGTGCCGGTGATTTATTAGGTGGTGAACAAAGTGGTTTTATAAACGATATTGGTTTTGATACGTATCAAAAAATTCTTAGTGAAACTATTGAAGAACTAAAAGAAAACGAGTTTAAAGAATTATACAAAGGTGAAGCTGATAGCAAACCAAAAGAGTACGTAAAAGAAATTCAAATTGATACTGATTTTGAAATTTTATTCCCTGACGATTATGTAAATGTAATTTCAGAACGATTGAATTTATACAACCAATTAGGTACTTTAAAAACAGAAGAAGAATTGCATACGTTTGAAGCTGAAATAATAGACCGTTTTGGTGAATTTCCGGCGCAGGTTGATGATTTATTAGACAGTGTTAGAATAAAATGGATTGCAAAAAAATTAGGAATTGAGCGCATTATTTTAAAGAAAAAAAGAATGTTGTGTTATTTTATTTCAGACCAACAAAGCGAATTTTTCAACACGCAAACCTTTAAAAATGTTATAAATTACACAACCAGTAATCCTACTACTTGTGTTATGAAAGAGAAAGAAACCAAAAATGGTTTACGCTTATTGTTAACATTTATTCGTATAGATTCTATAAAAACAGCCTTAGAAACCCTTCAAAAAATATAAATGAAAAATACACATATAAAACACCTTGTTGAATTAAACATAGCTATGATGTTTATAAGTACTTCTGGTGTTTTAGGACGCTTTATATCAATGCCACCACCGTTAACAATTTGGTGGCGCAGTTTTTTAACTGTTTTTTGTTTAGGTGTTTATATTTGGTATAAAAAAATAGATTTAAAGGTTTATTCCAGAAGAGATTTATCAACCATTTTGGTAAGTGGTTTTTTTATGGGAGCACACTGGATCACCTATTTTTACGCCTTAAAACTTTCAGGTGTAGCCATTGGAATGTTAGCTATGTTTACATACCCAATTATCACCGTTTTTTTAGAACCTATATTTTTTAAAACAAAGTTAAACTTAAAACACGTTTTATTGGGTGGTTTGGTGTTGGTTGGTATTTACTTTTTAACACCTGAATTAAACATTGAAAACAACGTAAGTTTAGGGGTTTTATCAGGAATTATTTCAGCTGTATTTTATTCAATTAGAAATATTTTAATGAAAAAGAAAACTGCAAATTATCACGGTTCTATGCTCATGTTTTATCAAATGATTGTTATAGCTGCTTTGTTAATCCCTGTATTTTTTATTTTTGAAGGAAACCCTTCAACCCACGACTGGCTAGGTTTGGCTGCTTTAGCATTATTTACAACTGCTATTGGTCACACACTTTTTGTGTTAAGTATGAAACATTTCTCTATAGGAACCATTAGTATTATAAGTAGTGTACAACCTATTTACGGAATTTTATTTGGAATGCTTTTTTTAGGGGAAATTCCGGCTTCAAAAACTATTATTGGAGGTGTTTTAATTCTATCAACTGTTATAATTGAAAGTTATTATTCAAATAAAAACAAATAACTTAAATGGTAAATTTCATTTCAAAGTAATCATTCACGTCAACCACCATCATTCCAACTTCTTCAGCGGCTTGAATTCCTAAAATACCGTCTTCAAAAACAACACAATCTTTTGGAGCAACACCCATTAATTCGGCACATTTTAAAAAGGTATCTGGCGCTGGTTTAAAATTCATGACATCATCGGCTGTAATAATTGGATTAAAATATTCTTTTAATCCTAAAATAGACAACGTTCTTTTTGCGCCAATTTGTGTACTTCCTGTACCTATAGACATTGGTAATTTTCCGTGGTATTTTCTAACTACATCAGTTACCACTTTAATTTCTTGGGTTTGGCTAACCAACTCTTTGTAAACTTTTGCTTTTGCTTTTCCAACCTCATCAGTATTCATGGCTGTTCCAAACAATTCATTTAACTTTATAATAGTTGCAGCCTTTGGCATTCCTGTTAATGTTAAAAACAATTTTGGCGTAAAATCTATTCCAAAAGGAGAAACTGCAGCTCTCCACGCTTCAAAATGATTTTGCATGGTGTTTGCTACGGTTCCGTCTAGATCAAAAATTAAACCTTTGGCACTTGTTGGAATATGTATCATAATAAAAAATTAAGAGTCAAAAATAAGCATAAAAATAAATAGAACACTTGTTTTTACAAGAAGGTTTTTAAATAGCTTCAAACAATTTTCCTGGCAACGGTTTTACCACACCTTTCATTTCTAAATTAAATAAAATAGTAGTGGTTTGGTAAATTGGCAAATTACAATTCAACGAAATAGCATCTAATAATTGTTTTCCATCTTTCAATAAAAAATCATAAATCTGTTGTTCTTTTTCATCTAATTCTACAAACAATTGTTTTTGAATTGGAACCGGAGTTTTACTTTCTAAATCCCAATTTAACATTTCAACCAAATCTTTTGCCGAAGTTAAAATTGCTGCTTTATTTCGTTTAATTAAATCATTACAACCTTTACTAAAACTATCTGTTGTTCTTCCGGGAACCGCAAACACATCTCTACTATAAGAATTTGCAATATCTGCCGTAACTAAAGAGCCGCCTTTATTAGCCGATTCAATAATTATGGTTGCTTCTGAAATTCCTGCAACAATTCTGTTACGCTTTAAAAAGTTCTCTCTTAGTAATACATCATTATGCCAAAAATCGGTTAAAAACCCACCATTTTTATGCATTTCTGAAACATATTTTTTATGTGATTTTGGATAAATTTCTTCAAAACCGTGTGCCAACACACCAATGGTGGTTAGCTCATTTTTTAAAGCAGCTTTATGCGCACAAATATCAACTCCATAAGCAAAACCACTTACAATAATAGGGTTGTATAATGCTAATTCAGCAATAAATCGTTCACAAAAATCACGACCATAACTTGTAATTTTTCGTGTACCAACAACACTTATAATTGGTCTATTTTCTAAATTAAATGTCCCATCTTTAAACAATAAAATTGGCGCATCAATACAATGTTTTAATTTTTTAGGATAATTATCATTTAAAAAATACAGTGTTTCAATATTGTTATTTTTAATATAATTAAGCTCTTTCTCGGCGGCTTTTAAGTTGTTTTTATCACTTAAAAACTGCAAGGTATTTTCACCAATTCCATTAATTTTTGAAATCTTACTTTTCTTCTCGTTTAGCACATTTTTTGCGCTTCCGCAGTGAGATATTAACTTTTTTGCATTGATATCTCCTATACCTTTAACGCGTTGCAGCGCTAAAATATACAGCAATTCTTCTTCAAGCATATTTTAACAATTTGAGTGTCAAGTTATAAAATTATTGTTAATAAAAAATAGGATAACTCTATATTTTTAGGTTGGTTTTCTCTTATATTTGTTTTAATGACATTAGCAAACTACATAAGCGATTTATTATACAGATATGAATGTGTAATTGTACCAAATTTTGGAGGTTTTGTTACCAATGAAATTTCGGCGAAAGTAAACCACTTTACACATACTTTTTATGCACCATCAAAACAGTTGAGTTTTAACGCTCATTTACAAAACAATGATGGTTTATTAGTAAATTACGTAGCTTCGGCTGAAAATATTTCATACGCTAATGCACTTGAAGTTATTGAAGGAGAAGTTGCCCTTTGGAAATCTACCATTGCTAATGAAGAGTTTGAAATTGAAAATATTGGTTCTTTTCACTTAAGTGCTGAAGGAAAATATATTTTTGAACCAATGAATACAGTTAATTATTTAACTTCATCTTTTGGGATGAATTCATATGTTTCACCAGCTGTAAAACGAATTGAATACAAAGAAAAGGTAGCGCAATTAGATACAGTTACTCCAATTATTCCTTTGAAAGAAAACAAACGCAAAACTCCTGCTTTTATAAAGTATGCTGCAACAGCGGCTATTATTTTTGCTTTGGGTTCAGTTGGGTGGAATCAATATCAAACCAATGAATACAACAACTTAGTTGCAGATGCTGAACTTCAGCAACAAAAGGTTGATAAAACCATTCAGGAAGCAACTTTTATTATTGAAAATCCATTACCTACAATTACATTAAACGTAACCAAAGAAACCTTTAACTACCACGTTATTGCTGGTGCTTTTAGAGAACCTGCCAATGCAGAGAAAAAAGTAAAAGAATTGGTTAAAAAAGGTTTTAATGCAAAAATTTTAGGTGTAAATAAATGGAATTTAACACAGGTTTCATACGGAAGTTTTAATGCTAAAAACGATGCAATAAATGCGTTAAATACCATTAAAAAATCTGAATCTAAAGATGCTTGGTTGTTGGTAAAAGAATACTAAACACACAAGAAATAGCCTCTTCACTTTTTTATTAAAATAGCCATATCTTTGCTAAAAATTTATTAGCATGATAAAAACACCTAAAGACTCATTAACTATTTTAACTGATATTGTATTACCTGGTGAATCTAATCCATTAGGTAACTTATTTGGTGGAGAATTATTAGCTAGAATGGATAGAGCTTGTAGCATTGCAGCACAAAGGCACTGCCATCATATTGTAGTAACAGCATCTGTAAACCACGTGGCTTTTAATAAAGCAGTAGCAGTTGGTACGGTTGTAACTGTAGAAGCTAAAGTATCAAGGGCTTTTAAATCTTCAATGGAAGTTTATGTAGATGTTTGGATTGAAGATAGAGAATCACAAAAACGCACCAAAGTAAACGAAGGTATTTACACATTTGTAGCTGTTGACCACACAGGATCACCATTAAAAGTACCGCAAATTCAACCAGAAACTGAATTAGAAATAGAGCGATTTGAAGGTGCATTGCGTAGAAAACAGTTAAGTTTAATACTTTCAGGTAGAATGAAACCTGCTGAAGCTACAGAATTAAAAGCTTTGTTTGCTTCGTAATTTTACATTTTATAAATCCAATTTTTCGGATTTTCAGTTACTGCATTTTTAGATAATACAAATCCAATAATGGTTTTACCTGTAACTTTATCTGTAAAAATTGTACCTATTTCTTGCTTGGTTTTAACCTTGTCACCTTTTTTTACGGTAACGTTCTGTAAATTTTTATACACTGTAATATAATTACCGTGCTGTATTAAAACGGCTTTTTTATTTCCTGTTGTAACCTGAACCGCTAAAACTGTTCCGTTAAAAACGGCGCGTGCTTTACTACCTTTATTTGTTACAATTCTAACGCCATTACTTTGTATGGTAGCAGTTTTTACAATTGGATGACGTTGTTTTCCATAATACATAGAAACATATCCTTTTTCTACTGGCCAAGGTAATTTACCTTTATTTGCAACAAATTGACTAGCCAATGCTTTAGCCTCAGCCGTTAAAGCAAAAGAACCCGCTTTAGATGTTGCTGCTTTTGGTTTATTTTTAGAAGCTGCAATGGCATCTCTAATAATTTTATCAATCTGCGCATCAATAACCGCTTCTTGCTTTATAAATTTCTTAATTTGATTTTTATATTTATTCTCTTTTTCTTTAACCTGACTTAATAAAATTTCGCGCTGCTGCTTTTCTTTTTCAATAACAGATTGTTCTTGTTTTTTCTCAGCTAACAATTCTTGCTTTAATTGTTTTTTAACCTTTAAGTTTTCAGCTAATTCTTGTAAATGAATTGTTTTTTCTTGAATTTCATCTCCCTGTGCTTTTCTAAAAGATGCGTACTGCTTCATATATTGAAATCTCTTATACGCCTGAAAAAAGTTTTCAGAAGACAGTAAAAACATAATTCTACTATTTTGAGATTTGCTTTTATATGATTTGTAAATCATATCTCCGTAATCCTTTTTTAAGGCTGCTAAATCTCTTTTATTTCTATTTATTTCTAACTGATTTAAGTAAATTTCATTATCTAATTCTTTTGATTCTTTTGAAATTACATTAATAAGTTCGTCACTGGTTTTTATTTTTCCATCAATCTCCACCAATTCAACCAATACATTTTTTTCTTTTCTTATGGTATTTGAAAGTAACGCATTTATATAAACCTTGTCTTTTTGAAGTTGAATTCTGCGCGCTTCTAAAACCTCACGCTTGGTTTTTTTTTGAGCTGTTAGGTTTACACTAAAAATTAGTGCTAAAAAAAGAAAAATGTACTTTATGTTAGGCTGCATTATTTTAATGTAATTTCAGTGTAACCACTTGGTATTGAAAATGGAAATGTCAACTGTTTATTAAATTCAACTGAACGATATTCAATATTAATATTGGTTGTTTTTTTATTATCTGTAGCAGTAATATCAACATTTTTTGGGATTTGCTGCCCATTAATTTCTTGATAATTTGGATACGAAACCAAAAGTGTTTGCGCTTTCTCTGGATGACGTATTTCTTGCTTGTCTAATTTAAAGTTTTTTGAATTCAGAAAAAATAAAATAGCAAATAATTCATTTTTCTTTTTTGGAGTTAATTGATAGGTTTCATTTAAAATAGCTGAACTATACCTTCCTTCTTTTAAATTAAACAATGCCTGACCTAACAACAAGTTTTGAATTTTTTCATAATCTAATTCTGTACCTAACCATTTACTTAATAACGAAAAATCGCCATCAAAATAAGTATTGCTTAACTTCTCATAATAACTAACCTTTGTAGGTGTAATTAATACTTTAGCTACAGGAATTCCAAATTTGGTGGCACTCATCCAAATAGTTTTATCTTTCTCTAAACGCATTTTAATGTTAATAGAAACCGATTTACTTTTATCTTTATATTTAGCATTTAGCCTTGCATCAATAGTTTCTTGGTCAAAAACATTTTCATAATGGTTATGAATAATTTTTTTTGTTGAAACCGATGTAACAGCATTTGCACCGGCAATATTTTTTTTTGATTTACAAGATGTAAATATCAAAAAAAGCAACATTATTATTTTAAAACTATATTTCATTTACTTGTTTTGTCTTAATTTTTCAGCTTTCTGTTTGTATTTTAAAGCTTCACTTTCATTCTCTAAACCTTTGTAAGCAATCGACAATTGCTCATAAAAATCAGCTTCCATTTGGTTGTTATCTATAACAAAATCAATGCCAATACTTAAAACGGCAATGGCTTCATTATATTTCATTAATTTATTTAGCGCCAATCCATTAATTTGATATAAAAATGGTTGGGTAGGAAAAAGCTCTAAACCTTCTTTACTGTCGCTATACAACGCATTAAAATTATTACTTTGTAATTCTGAATTTAAAATTTGTCTTAACAGTTTAAAATCTTTAGATGTTTCGTATTGCTTTTTCAAAGTTGCAATATCATTGGTTTTGGCAGCCATTTTTGGTTTAGAAGTGGCGCTTTCCATAGCTTTTTTTCTATTTGCAATATATTGCTTGTAGCCTTTAATTTTTGAAGTAGCTAAAGCTTTTGCTTCAATTTCAGCAATTAAAACTTCAGCCTTTTCAAAATTTTGATTTTGTAGGTACAATAACACCAACTCATCAGAGTATGAAGGGTGCATTGTAATAATTTCTTTTTGAATTTCTATAGCCAAATTAAAACTACGTTGTGCTTTGTAAATAGCTACTTTTTGTGTTAATAAATACACATTTTTTGGATCTTGTAACAAGGCTTTATCAATAAAAATTTCAGCTTCAATATATTTTTTTAGCAATAAATAGTTTTTTGAAAACTCAAACTCTACAGCTTTACTTGTTGAATCAATGGCATAACAAGCTTCTAAACTTTCAATAGCTTTTGAATAATTATTAATGGCTTTTTGCTTTAAAGCTTCAAAAAAATGCGTTTGAAATTCAAGGTTTTTATTTTCAATCAACTGTTCTTTATCACCAGTAACTAATTGGTTTACGCCCACTTCTTGCGCAAATAAATTATTTGAAACCATTAAAGTTCCCATTAAAAATAAACCAAAAACAACTGTACTTTTCATATAGATTCGCAATATACAATTTATTGAAGTTAAATTCCTTTTGGAATGGCGTCAATTAATTTTTGAGTATAGTTGGTTTTAGGCGTTTTATAAATAATATCGGCATCGCCAATTTCTTCAATTTTACCTTTATTCATTACCACTAATTGATCAGACATATATTTTACAACGGCTAAATCGTGCGAAATAAAAATATATGTAAATCCAAAATCTTGCTTTAATTCATTTAATAAATTTAAAACCTGCGCTTGTACTGAAACATCTAAAGCCGAAACGGATTCATCACAAATAATTAGTTTAGGTTTTAACGCGATTGTGCGTGCAATTCCTATTCGTTGACGTTGACCTCCTGAAAATTCATGCGGATATCTATAAAAATGATCCTCTGTTAAACCAACTCTTTTTAAAATATCAAACACGTATTGTTTTCTTTCTGCGGAAGTATTTAAAATTCCGTGAACTTTCATAGGCTCCATTATAGCTTTACCAACAGGAATTCTTGGATTTAGGGAAGAAAACGGATCTTGAAAAATAATTTGAACTTCTTTTCTAAAGTTTTTTAGTTCTTTTTTTGAAAGTGTGGTAACATCCTTTTGTTGATAATAAATTTCACCTTTTGTAGCTTTCTCTAAATGTAAAATGGTACGTCCCAACGTAGTTTTTCCACAACCAGATTCGCCTACCAAACCTAAAGTTTCACCTTCATAAAGCTGAAATGAAACATCATCAACTGCTTTTACAGTGTTGGGTTTTCCAAAGAAAAAACTACTTTCTGAATTAAAGTAAGTGGCTAAATTTTTAACTTCTAACAATGGTTTGCTTTCATAAATTTTTTGATGAAAAGCAGCACGTTGCTCAGCAGTATACACTTCATTATCAATAGTTTGATCAATAAAATCTTTTACAGTTGGTAATTTTTTAATACGCTTTGTTAAACTTGGTTTTGAATTAATTAAAGCTTTAGTGTAATTATGTTTAGGCAATTTAAAAACCTGATTTACGGCTCCTTGTTCTACAATTTTACCATGATACATTACCAAAACATCATCAGCAATTTCAGAAACAAGCGCTAAATCATGTGTTATAAAAATAATGCTCATTTGTGTTTCTTGTTGCAGCTCTTTTAACAGTTCAATAATTTCTTTTTGAACGGTTACATCTAATGCGGTAGTAGGCTCATCAGCAATTAATATTTGAGGTTTACAGGCAATTGCCATTGCAATCATTACACGTTGTTTTTGACCTCCAGAAATTTGATGTGGATATTGCTCAAAAATCATTTCGGCTCTTGGTAATTTTACTTTTTGAAACAACTCAATTACTGTTTTTTTAGCCTCTGATTTTGATATGTTTTTATGCTGTTTTAAAATTTCTAACACTTGGTAACCACAAGTTAAACTAGGATTTAAAGAGCTCATAGGCTCTTGAAAAATCATAGAAATTTGATTTCCACGAATTTGTTGAAACTGTTTATCTGAAATTTTAGACAAATCGGTTTCATTAAAAAGAATAGTACCTTCAACTTGTGCATTTTTATTTAACAAACCTAAAATAGCTAAAGACGTTACAGATTTTCCGCTTCCAGATTCACCCACAATTCCTAAAATTTTTGCTGGTTGCAATTCAAAAGAAACTTGTTGAACAACGGTGTTTTTGTTACTTTTAGAATTAAAAGAAATAGATAGGTTTTGTACGCTTAACATAGTAGAATTTTGTGGTATAAAAATACGTTTTTAAAAATACAGTTTTTGTTTTAAACCGCGTTAGGGATAGAACGATTTGTTTGAGCTCTTTTTTAAGTTTTTTGAAACTTTAAAAAAGCGAGTAGTGATAGCCCGACCCAACGGGAAACGCCCAAATAATTTTAATTGTAATTTAAGCGTATATTTTGTGTAGTTTTGCGGTAAAATATACAGTTAATGAATTACTTATCGGTTGAAAATATATCAAAATCATTTGGAGAATTAGAGCTTTTTAGCAACATTTCCTTTGGAATAAATCAATATCAAAAAATTGCATTTATTGCTAAAAATGGAACTGGAAAAACATCCATGTTGAATATAATTGCAGGGGTTGATAGTTCAGATACTGGACAAATTGTAAGCAGAAAAGGCATAAACATTGAGTATTTATCGCAAGAAGATAACTTAAACAATGAGTTAACAATTGAGGAAAGTATTTTTGATTCGGACAACGAAACGTTGAAAGTTATTGAGGAATACGAGCACGCATTAAACAATCCGGATGACGAAAAAGCGTATCAACTTGCTTTTGAAAAAATGGAGCGTTTAAACGCTTGGGATTTTGAAACACAGTACAAACAAATATTATTTAAGTTAAAATTAGACGATTTAACCAGAAAGGTTAGTGCGCTCTCTGGTGGGCAACGTAAACGTTTGGCTTTAGCTTTGGTTTTAATTCATAAACCCGACTTATTAATTTTAGATGAGCCTACCAACCATTTAGATTTAGAAATGATTGAGTGGTTAGAAAGTTATTTTGAAAAAGAAAAAATTACGCTGTTTATGGTAACGCATGACCGTTTTTTCTTAGAGCGTGTTTGTAATGAAATTGTTGAGTTAGACAACGGTGGCTTTTATTCATACAAAGGTAATTACTCTAACTACTTACAAAAAAAGGAGGAACGTATAGAAATTGAACAAGCAATGGTTGATAAAGCCAAAAACTTGTATAAAAAAGAACTGGAATGGATGCGCAGGCAACCAAAAGCCAGAACCACCAAAAGTAAAAGTAGACAAGACGATTTTTATGTAATTAAAGAGGCCGCTTCAAAACGAAGAAATAATCATAAAATACAGTTAGAAATTGATATGCACCGTATGGGTTCTAAAATTTTAGAATTGCATCATATTTCAAAATCGTTTGGTGATTTAAAAATACTAAATAGGTTTGATTATAATTTTTTACGAGGCGAACGTATTGGTATTATTGGTAAAAACGGAACGGGAAAATCTAGTTTTTTAAAAATAATAACGCAACAAATGCCTATTGACGGCGGTAAAGTTGTTGTTGGTGATACCATTAAATTTGGATACTACTCACAAGATGGTATTCAAATAAAACCAGGGCAAAAAGTTATTGAAGTTATTAAAGAATTTGGAGAGTACATTCCACTTACAAAAGGACGAAAAATATCTGCTGCACAATTGCTAGAACGTTTTTTGTTTAGCCGAAAACGACAATATGATTTTGTAGAAAAATTAAGTGGTGGTGAACGTAAACGCTTGTATTTATGTACCGTTTTAATTCAAAATCCAAACTTTTTAATTTTAGATGAACCTACCAACGATTTAGATATTATAACCTTAAACGTATTGGAAAACTTTTTACTAGATTTTCCTGGTTGTTTATTAGTGGTTTCTCACGACAGGTATTTTATGGATAAAATTGTTGACCATTTATTTGTGTTTAGAGGCAACGGTGTTGTTGAAGATTTCCCAGGAAACTACTCTGACTATAGAGCTTATGAAGACTCTAAACCAGCCAAAGAAACACCAACTGTAAAAAAGGTTGAAACCAAACCAACAAATACTACAACAAAAGCAAAATTATCATACAATGAAAAAAGAGAGTTTGATGGTATTGAAGATGAAATTGCAAAATTAAACACCCAAAAAACAGAGATTGAAGCCAAATTTTTAGACGCATCTCTTTCTGGTGAACAAATAAATGAACTCTCTATTAAGCTTCAAGAAATTAGTACTTTAATAGATACGAAAGAAGAACGTTGGTTTGAACTTTCTGCAAAATTAGAAGGGTAAATATTAAGAATTACTGTTATTCTAAACCTAAGTGAAGTATCTTAAATATTAAATGCTTTATTTAGGTTGCTACATTTAGCATAACAAAATTTACTACACATGAATAATATGTATGTCATCAATTAAAGGTTTGTTATTAAAGCGCAATAATAACTGCGCAATAGCAATGGTATCTTTTTCGCAATAGGTTACAATACGTTTTATATTTTTTTCTTTATAATAAACAGCACCAACTTCACTTCCAGAAATATCATCTTTTGGTGAAGGAATTCCTAAAATAGCGGTTAATAACTTTAACGATGTAAAATGCTTATAATCGCCAAATTTCCACAACTCCATTGTATCTAAATGTGGAATTTCCCAAGGTTTTTTTCCAAATAAATTTAGTTTTTCTGGCAATTCAATTTGGTTGATAATCATTCTTCTTGCCATAAATGGAAAATCAAATTCTTTTCCGTTATGCGCACATAATACGTGTTGTAGCTTGTTAAAATGTTTGTTTAATAACTCTTTAAAATTTTCTAATAATTGTGGTTCTTCGCCATAAAAAGAAGTAACTCTAAACTTTCTATCTTCCGAATTAAATTTGGTGAAAAACCCAACCGAAATACATACAATTTTCCCAAACTCGGCCCAAATTCCAGCACGATCATAAAATTCTTCAGCGGTAAATTCTTCCTTTCTTTGGTACTGTGTTTTTAGCGCAAAAAGCTCTTGTTTTTCTTTAGATAGGTCGGTAAAACTCTCAACCTCAGGTACTGTTTCAATATCCAAAAAAAGGATATTTTCAAAATCTATTTTGTAATTCATTGCAAATTTTTAACTAAAGATAGTAAAAAAAACAATTTCAACTAATTGTTTAAAAACAGTAAAATGTGCTAAAAATGAACGCAATGTCAAGGCAATGTTAGGTTAATGTTATAAATTTATTTACTTTGTATTAGTTTATACATTTAAACTAAGAAATACCTAAATTTGAACAGTTATACAATATTTAACAATGAAAAATTCAGATATTAAAATACTTCTTGTTGACGATGAACCCGATATTTTAGAAATTGTAGGTTACAATTTAAAAAATGAAGGGTACAAAATTTTCACCGCTAAAAACGGAGTTGAAGCACTTAAAATTGCAGAAGATGAAATTCCGCACCTTATTATTTTAGACATTATGATGCCTGAAATGGATGGAATTGAAGCTTGTGAAAAAATTAGAGCCACAGATAGCTTAAAAAACACATTAATTACATTTTTTACAGCAAGAGGTGAAGATTATTCACAAGTTGCAGGTTTTAATGTTGGGGCTGATGATTATATTACCAAACCTATTAAACCTAAAGTTTTAATTAGTAAAATTAAAGGTTTGCTTAGAAGAGTAAATAAAGTAGAAAGTGTTTCAAAAAATACAGATCAAATAAATGTTGGTGGTATTGTTATTGACCGTGAAGAATACGTGATTATTAAAGACGGAGAAAAACTTTCATTACCAAGAAAAGAATTTGAATTATTTTCTTTATTAGCATCAAAACCAGACAAAGTATTTAAACGTGACGATATTTTAAACTTAGTTTGGGGAAATGAAGTTGTTGTAGGTGGAAGAACTATTGATGTTCACATTAGAAAATTGCGTGAAAAAATTGGTGATAATTATTTTAAAACTGTGAAAGGTGTTGGGTATAAATTTGTAATTAATGAAGATTAAAAAAACATATTCTTTTGCCTTTTGGACATCATTAATATTAACTTTTACTTCATTTGTAACTTTTTATCTAGGTTCTTATATTTTTTTAAATATTTGGTTACCCTTTATTAGCGCACTTATTTTTATTTGTGTTGTATATACTTTTTCGTTTTTTATTATTCAATTTAGAGTAGAAAAATTTATTTACTTGCGCATAAAAAATATTTATGAGAACGTTTCTTTGTTAGACGCTTCAGACCTAAATAAAACAGCTGTTTCAGCCGATTTGGATATGCTTTCACTTGAAGTTCAAAAATTTGCTGAAAATAAACAACAACAAATTCAAAACTTAAATCTTAGAGAAGGTTACCGTCGTGAGTTTTTAGGAAATATTTCGCACGAATTAAAAACACCTCTTTTTACCGTTCAAGGTTATTTACTAACCTTAGAAGATGGTGCTATGAACGATAAAAGAATTGGAAAAAAATATTTAAAAAGAGCCAACAAAGGTGTTGATAGGTTAATCTCAATTGTGAAAGATTTAGATTTAATTTCAAAATTAGAATCTAATGATTTAAACCTCAACAAACAAACATTTAATATTGTTGAATTGGTGCAAGAAGTTTTTGATTTGTTAGAAATTGAAGCTAAAAAACGTAATGTTACCTTATTATTAGACAAGCACTACGAATATCCAATTAAAGTTATTGGTGATGTTGAACGTATTGAGCAAGTACTTACCAATTTAATTGTAAATTCCATTAAATACGGAAAAATTAATGGCGCAACCATTGTAAGTTTAGAAATTGCCGAAAACAATAAAGTTTTAGTAAAAGTAAAAGATAATGGTGAAGGAATTAAAGAAGAACATTTAGACAGACTTTTTGAACGTTTTTATAGAGTTGATCAAAGTAGATCACGTGATCAAGGTGGTTCAGGTTTAGGACTTTCTATTGTAAAACATATTATTGAAGCTCACAATGAACAAATTTTTGTAAAAAGTAAAATTGAACGTGGATCAGAATTTTCATTTACCCTTGAAAAGTTCAAACAAGTTTAAATTCAATTCACTTTTAATAGCCTGCAAACCTTTAAAATTATTCGCTTTTTTTAAATCTTCTATTTTAAATTTATCTTGAGTTGAAAAAGGAGCAATACTTTCTTTTGATAATTTCTCTGCCAAATACTCTTGTTCAAATTGCCCTGGTGTTGGAATAAAAAAAGCTTTTTTACCCAAAACAGCCAAATCCATAATAGTTGAATATCCAGATCTTGCAAGTACTAATTTGCTTTCATTTATTGCTTTTTCTAAATCTAATGACAATAAATAATTATTCACTTCAATATTTTCAGCTGTTTGTAAAGCAGCTGCATTTTTTAAAGCGCCTCTAACAAACAACACCTTTCCTTGGTAGTTTTTAAGCGCTGTAAGCACTTTACTTTCTAAAATTGACCTTTGCGGTTCAGGACCCGACAATAGCACTAGCAAGTCGTATTTTAAAGTTGTTTTAAAATAATTGAGTCTGCTTAAAATTCCTATGTATTTTAACTTGAATTTACTGCTTTGTAAATGCCCTAATTTTCCTGATAAATTTGGTGTTGAAGCAGTATCAGGAATCCAACATTCGTCAAATTTTTCCCAAATTTTTTGATGAACTTTAGAAGTAAAATAAGTAGTATTACCAGACAAAACCTGCAATTGATGTGTGATATAAACTGAAGGAACTTTTTTGGAGCGCACTCCAAATCTATTATCAGAAATAACACCTAATATATGTTCTTTCTCTATAATTTCATCAACAATTTTTCTTTCTTTTTTAACGGCTAAAAATACAGAGGGCATACTAAAAAGCAGTAAGAATTTTAAATTCTTACTGCTTTTAGAATACTTTATTTGATAGGATGGAAGTGTGTAACTTTTTAAAAAAGGAAATTCTTTTTGAAGCAAAACTAACGCTTCACCATCACTTGCTAAAATAGGTTCAAAACCACTTTTAAGTAAGGCTTTTATAATAGGAATACAACGAGTTGCGTGACCTAATCCCCAATTTAAAGGAGCGACAAGAATTTTTTTTTACAAGTCAAAACCAATATCTGTTCTAAAATTCATATCATTAAAACATACTTTTTCAATGCTTTTATACGATGTTTTTAAAGCGTCTTTAAAATTGCTTCCGTAAGAAGTTATGGCAATTACTCTACCACCATTGGTTACTAATTTTCCGTCAACAATTGTAGTCCCTGCATGAAACGGAATAGAATTTTTAACTGTATCTAACCCTAAAATTTCTTTTCCTTTTTCATAAGCTTCAGGGTATCCTCCTGAAACTAACATTACCGTACAAGCGCTTTGGTTTTTAATTTCTATGGTTTTGGTATGTAATTCTTTTTTACCAGTTGCAATTAACAACTCTAAGAAATCACTTTCAATTAAAGGAATTACAACTTCAGTTTCTGGATCTCCCATTCTACAGTTGTATTCAATAACTTTAATTTCACCTTTTACAAGTATTAAACCTATAAAAACAAAACCAACATAATCAATATTATCTTTTTGAAATCCATCAATGGTTGGTTTAATTACCAATTCATCAATTTGTTTCATTAATTCATCAGTAGCAAATGGCACCGGAGAAACAGCTCCCATACCACCTGTATTTAGTCCTTTGTCACCTTCACCAATTCGTTTATAATCTTTGGCGCTTGGCAAAGTTACATAGCTTTTACCATCGGTTAATACAAAACAGCTAAGCTCAATTCCGTCTAAAAACTCTTCAATAACAACTTTACTGCTTGCAGTTCCAAATTTTTGGTTTGCTAGCATCGCAGTTAACTCATCTTTTGCTGCTTGTAAATCATTTAAAATAACTACACCTTTACCAGCAGCTAAACCATCAGCTTTTAAAACATATGGAGGCGCTAACTTCTCTAAAAAAGCGTGTCCTTCTTCTAAATTTTCAGCTGTAAAACTTTCGTAAGCTGCTGTTGGAATATTATGGCGCACCATAAATTCTTTGGCAAATTCTTTACTTCCTTCTAATTGAGCTGCTTCTTTTTTAGGTCCAATTACAGGTATATTTTTTAATGTGTCATCATTTAAAAAGAAATCATGAACACCTTTAACTAAAGGATCTTCAGGGCCAACAACTACCAATTCAATATTGTTTTCAAGTACTGCATTTTTTACAGCTTCAAAATCGCTTTGATTAATGTTTAAATTTGTTCCTACTTCTTTAGTACCTGCGTTTCCTGGTGCAATAAAAAGTTTATCTAATAAACTACTTTGTGCTATTTTCCAAGCCATTGCATGCTCTCTTCCGCCAGCACCTAAAATTAATACATTCATAATTATGTGTTCTTTTTACTTTCTTTATTTAAAAATATAATGTGTTTAGTATTAACACAATACTTAAAATATTTGTTCTAAAATTTTTTGAGTAATTACATACGTTGGTAAAACTCCTGATGTTCCTAAACCACCTGACGCTAAAGTACTTCCTGTTTTTAGCGGATTATCTGAAGCATAATACGCATATCTAACTTTTACTTTACTTGAGATATTTCCTCTAATTTTTGCTGCGGCTTGAATGGCTTTTTGGTAATGTGCTCCTTCCATTTCTAAACCTGTTACTTTCCAAGTTGAATCATGGAAAAATTTTAAAATATCTTTATTTTGAAGAGATGTTCCTAAAACTGTAACCATTGCGCCACTATAAACACCAACTCCGCAGTCTTCAAAATGTTTCTTTTTTAACTGATTTTTAAACGGATAATTATCTGCAGTACCTTCAAAAATATGAGATGACGGAATCATAATATCACCTTTTCCACCTTCTAAAATACCTGCTTTTCCCATAATGGAAACAGACTCAACATTTAAATGATGCTTTTTACCTTTTTTACAAATGTATGGTTTTAGCAACTCATCCATTGTTTCATAGGCTTGTTCTCCAAATGCATAATCCATTACAATTAACACAGGTTTTTCTTCGTGTTCAATACTATTTTCAATCTTAAATTGTGTTGTATCAAAAGCTACTTTTTCAGTGTCTATTATTTGAACATTGATATTGGTTCCTGAAGTATCTTTTATATACGTTAAACCATTTTTTGAAGCATATTCTTTTACCTGTTTTCTTAAATCTTCATTGTCATCTTTACTTAACAATTCAAACAAGGAAATAATATCGTTGTCTATTATTTGATTTGGAAGTACTGAAGGCGCGTAAATAGAGTTCATAACACTGTGCATATTTGCACTAATAATATGAATAGGGCGTTCTATTAAATTATTTTCATGTAAAACGTCTTTAATGTTATTTGCCCACATTTCTCCATAAATATGATGTCCAATACGCTCGCGTAATACAGGGCTAAAATTAATGGTACGTTTTAAATTATGAACCTTCTCTTGAATAGCCAAATGCCCTAACCAATAAATAATTTGGAAAAAACGGTCTTCATTATTTTTTTCAGAAAGCTCTAAATGAACTGCTTGTGTTTCAGCAAATGTTCGCCCCAAAATACTTGCCATATGCGCTAACATAATATCGCGCTCATCTTTAGAAAGTTTTTTATTGTGAAGTACAACGTTTTCTAATTTTTTCCACTCTCTAATGGTGTCTTTTTCTTCGTTAATTAAAACTTTATTGGCTATTTTATGAGACTCAATAAATAAGAATGTTAAATGGGTAAGAATATCATAAATTTCAGATCTACCTCTGGTAACTTCAATATTCATTTGATCTTTATCAATTCTAAAACAATTTCTTCTACGCTTTGGCGGAATAATTACTTTAAAGTGAGAATTTGAGTACCCTTCATCAGAAGTTAAATTGATAAACCTACATTCTTCAATTCCAAAAGGAAGACGTTCAATAACATAAATTAATCCGTTTAATTCAACTTTTTCCTCTGCAATTGATCCATAAATTTCAGGTCTAAGTAATAATAACGATTGTCTTAATGTGTCTCCTGAAATACCCATTGGTTTGTAAAAACCACGACTAAATAAATGACGCATTGAAATATATAATCGCTCAATAGCACTTGATGACTCTTGAGCTCTAGTTCTAGAAACTATTTTTGTGTGTTCCATAATATTAATTTGGAAAGCAAAGATACAGATATATTGTTGAACTATAAATTAGCGCCTGCTTTTAGTTTTTTAATATTTTATTATACTGTGACGTATTATTTAAAAGTTCAACAGCTTCTAAAATTGTTGTATCAAAAACTGCTTTTTGTTGATACACACCTTCTTCATAATAGTACCTTTTCACAATTTCTTCGGTAAGTTTTGATAAAACCTCCTCTTTATTCTTATCCAATTCTTTTAACTTTTCTGAATGAATATTTTTTAAAAGATTTGCGTAAGAAGTATTTAAACTTCCATCTAAATTTTCTTCTTTCGCCTTTTTACTAGCCTTAATAAAGTCTAGTTCTGTACTTGTTTCAAAATCAGATTGATGTGCAGCTGCATAAGTTCTAAACGCATTATAGTCTGAATTGTTTAAACTAAATTTTGTAGGTTCTTCAATTGTTGGATTTGCATAAAAATAATTGGTAGCAAAATTAAAAAACATGTTAGAATCAAATACAACTTTGGTAGTTTCAGTAGTTGAAGGTTTTTTAATTTCAACATCTGGTAAAATTCCACCACCACCATAAACTGTTCTACCTTTTTCTGTTTTATACGCTTTTCTTCCAACATCTGAAAATTTTGGAATATTTCCTTTATCATCTCGGTTGGTGTAATCTAATTCTTGAATACATCTTCCGCTTGGTGTGTAATATTTTGAAATGGTAATTTTCATTTGAGCTCCATAAGAAAGCGGTAAATAGCGTTGCACCAAACCTTTTCCAAAAGAGCGTTCTCCAATTACTACAGCTCTATCATAATCTTGTAAAGTACCCGCTAAAATTTCAGAAGCTGAAGCTGAACGGCCATCAACTAAAATTGAAATAGGAATTTCTAAATCTAACGGTTCATTTTTTGTTTTATAAACGGTGCTCCACTTTTTAATTTTTGCTTTGGTGGTAACCACAATTTTATCCTTCGGAATAAAAAAATTGTTGATTTTTACAGCTTCATTTAATAATCCTCCCGGATTACTTCTTACATCAATAATCAGCTTTTTCATACCTTCTGATTTTAAATCTAGAAAAGCTTCTTTTACTTTAGCTGATGCTTTTTCATTAAATGTGGTAAATGAAATATAACCTACCTCAGCATCAATCATGGTATAAAAAGGAACAGGGTTAATTTCTATTTTTTTGCGCGTAACTTCAATATTCAGCTGTTTATTTTGACGCTCAACTTGAAGGTTTACCGTTGTATTTGGCAAACCATTTAGCAAAGCTGTAATACCTTCACCTTCAAAATCTGCCACCAACATATCACCAATTTTAATAATTTTATCTCCTGGTTTTATGCCTGCTTTCTCAGCCGGAGAATTTTTTAAAATCTCGCGAATGGTTAATGTTTTGTTTTTAAAACGTGAAATTGCTCCAATGCCTCCATAATCTCCAGTAGATCTAATTCTTGAATCTTCAACTCCTTGCTCATCATAATAACGCGTGTACGGATCTAAATTAGACAACATATGATTAACTGCATTATTGGTAATTTTAGCAGGATTTATTTCATCAATATAATACATATTTAGTTCCTTAAACAAGGTTGTATAAATATCAATTTGTTTGGCTACTTCAAAAAAATCTGATTGAAATCCGGCTGAAACAGCAACAGAAATTACCACAAAAACACCTATCAACCACTTTTTAATTTTGCTCATCTTCTATAATTTTATGCTGAAATTTTTTACAAACCTTTACAATTGTTTGGTCTAAATCTTCGTATGCTATTTCTTCTTTTGCCATATAAATAAACATAAAAATATATGATTCGTTTAAATTTTCAGCAAATACATGTTTGTTTTTTCGGTATACTTCACGCATCAACCGTTTAATTCTGTTACGGTTTACGGCAAGTTTTACATTTCGTTTAGGAACAGAAAAAGCTACTTTAATAGGAAACTGAGCTTGGTGTTTCACAGGTAAATAAATTAGTTGGAATGGGTACGCTTTTACACGTTTTCCTTCAGCAAATAGTTGCCCTATAAAAATTTTACTCTTTAGCTTTTCGTCTTTTCCTAACGTATATTTCATTAGTACAAATGTAAGGAATAAAAGATTTTAAAAAATAAATTTCAATAGAGTTTAATTCCTAACTTTGTTTAAAACCAAAACTATTTATCCTATGTCACAAGATTTATTTACAGCGCCGGACTACTATCAACTGGACGATTTATTAAGTGAAGAGCATCTTTTAATTAGAAATGCTACAAGAGAATGGGTAAAACGTTCGGTTTCTCCAATTATTGAAACAGCAGCACAAAAAGCTGAATTTCCATCAGAAATTATTACAGGACTTGCTGAAATTGGTGCCTTTGGACCTTATATTCCTTCAGTTTACGGAGGAGCAGGCTTGGATCAAATTTCTTACGGATTAATTATGCAAGAAATTGAACGTGGAGATTCTGGTGTGCGTTCTACAGCTTCTGTTCAGTCTTCATTGGTTATGTATCCTATTTTTAAATATGGAAGCGAAGAACAGCGTAAAAAATATTTACCAAAATTAGCAAGTGGTGAATTTATGGGATGTTTTGGTTTAACAGAGCCAGATTACGGCTCTAACCCGTCTGGTATGCTTACCAATATTAAAGATAAGGGTGATTATTTTTTGTTGAATGGTGCAAAAATGTGGATTTCAAACGCTCCTTTTGCAGACATTGCTGTTATTTGGGCTAAAAATGAAGATGGAAGAATTAAGGGTTTAATTGTTGAACGCGGTATGGAAGGTTTTTCAACTCCTGAAACTCATAATAAATGGAGTTTAAGAACTTCAGCAACTGGAGAACTTATTTTTGATAACGTTAAAATTCCGAAAGAAAATATATTACCAAATAAAGATGGTTTAAGTGCTCCTCTTGGCTGCTTAGATTCTGCAAGATATGGAATTGCTTGGGGAGCCATTGGTGCCGCAATGGATTGTTATGATACAGCTTTACGTTATGCAAAACAACGTATTCAGTTTAACAAACCCATTGCAGGAACTCAATTACAGCAAAAGAAATTAGCCGAAATGATTACTGAAATTACCAAAGCACAATTATTAACTTGGCGTTTAGGAGTGCTTAAAAATGAAGATAGAGCAACCTCAGCTCAAATATCTATGGCTAAAAGAAATAATGTGGAAATGGCTTTAAAAATAGCTCGTGAAGCACGACAAGTTTTGGGTGCTATGGGAATTACAGGCGAATATTCCATTATGCGCCATATGATGAATTTAGAAAGTGTTATTACCTATGAGGGAACGCACGATATTCATTTACTAATTACAGGATTGGACATTACAGGAATTCCTGCTTTTAAATAAAAAAACCAATACGATTAGTATTGGTTTTTTAAAAATTTATAAATTATTCAACTACTCTACCGTAACTGATTTTGCCAAATTTCTTGGTTGATCAACATTACAATCTCTCATTACAGCAATGTAATATGACAATAATTGCAACGGAATTGTTGTTAATAAAGGCGTAAAAGGTTCTAAAGTATCTGGAATTTCAATTACGTGATCTGCAATATCTCTAACTTGTGTATCTCCTTTTGTAACAATAGCAATAATTTTTCCTTTTCTAGATTTAATTTCTTGAATATTGCTCACAACTTTTTCATAATGTCCTTTTCTAGTTGCTATAACTACAACCGGCATAGATTCATCAATTAAAGCAATAGGACCGTGTTTCATTTCAGCAGCAGGATATCCTTCAGCGTGAATGTACGAGATTTCTTTTAATTTTAGCGCACCTTCTAATGCTACTGGGAAATTATAACCTCTTCCTAAATACAAACAGTTTGGAGCATCTTTATATATTGCAGCAATTTTTTCAATCTCAGCATCAAATTTCAATAATTTTTCAACTTTTGAAGGAATAATACTTAATTCTTGAATATAATTATGGTAATCAGATTTTGATAATTCTCCTTTTAAATACCCTAACTTTAATGCTATTAAAGAAAGAACTGTAATTTGCGTTGTAAAAGCTTTTGTTGATGCTACTCCAATCTCTGGACCTGCATGCGTATAAGCTCCAGAATCTGTTTCACGTGCAATAGATGAACCTACAACGTTACAAATTCCAAATACAAATGCTCCATTGGCTTTTGCTAATTTTATAGCCGCCAATGTATCAGCTGTTTCACCAGATTGTGATATTGCAATTACAATATCATCTTTATGAATTACAGGGTTTCTGTATCTAAATTCAGAAGCATATTCAACTTCTACCGGAATTCTAGCTAAATCTTCAAATAAATATTCTCCAACCAATCCGGCGTGCCATGAAGTTCCACAAGCAACAACAACTATTCTTTTAGCATTTAAAAATTTGGTAATGTTATTATCAACACTTCCCATTTTTATAATATCCTTATCTGCTAATAAACGTCCTCTATAAGTATCAACTATAGCATTGGTTTGTTCATGAATTTCCTTCAGCATAAAATGGTCGTAACCACCTTTTTCTATTTGCTCTAAATTCAATTCTAATTCTTGAATATTTGGCTCTACCACTAAATTTCCATGAATTTTTCGAACTCTAATATCTCTATCTATTTTAATAATGGCTAGCTCTTCATCATCTAAATAAATGGCATCTTTTGTGTATTCAATAAATGGTGAGGCATCTGAAGCTATAAAAAATTCTTTGTTATTTTCTCCAATTCCAATGGCAATAGGACTTCCTAAGCGAGCAACAATAATTTCATTTGGATTGCTTTTATCAAAAACAGCAATGGCGTATGCACCCACAACATTTCTAAGTGCCAATTGCACAGCATATCCTAATTTACAATTATTGGTTTTTTTAACTTCTTCAATTAAATTAATTAATACTTCAGTATCTGTATCACTATAAAAAGTATAACCTCTTTTAATTAATTCTTTTTTTAGTGTGTCATAATTTTCAATAATTCCATTATGAACAATTACTAAATTTCCTGAATTGGATTGGTGCGGGTGAGAATTTATATCATTTGGAACACCGTGAGTTGCCCATCTTGTATGGCCTAATCCTAATGTACCTTTGATATTATTTTTTTCTGATATTTCTCTTAAATCAGCAACTTTTCCTTTTGTTTTATATAAACCACCTGTGTTTGATTCACTAGTTAAAACAATTCCAGCGCTATCATAACCTCTATATTCTAGGCGTTGTAACCCATTCATTACAATTGGGTAGGCTTCTCTAAAGCCTAAATAACCTACAATTCCACACATCTAATTTTATATTTAATTGTTTATTTGAGAATAAAATATATCAAGTTTTACTCTTTTATCACCAAATTCTTCACTTTGGTTATACAATACAACTCCTTTTGGTGTCCAACTATATTCACTAATAGTAGTATTTGTAGTACTTGAAGGTAAATCTGTTGGGTTGTATACTTTAATACCTAAGGTTACCAATTCATCATAATCTTCTAAAACTAATACTTCAGAAACATAATCAGTTATAGTAAATACGTACTTATAAGGATTTCCATCATCGTCATATTCTAAAGCGGCTCCAACTGTAGCAACTCCTTCAGTAAGCATATCTAAAATTTGCTCATTGTCTTGGTAGTTGTAAATAAATAATTGTTCAGGTACAATATCACTTGACGCATCTTGATCTACGTAAAAAGTTAGTGTTGCTCCTGTAATTAAGTACTCGTTCTCTCTTAATTCTGGTAAATCTTGTCCTTCAAACAAATCTATAGTTGCTACAGAACCTGCAGCTCCTTGAACATATAATCTGTCTGGGCCACTTTCTTGAATGTTTGAATTGTCTCTTTCTAAAACATTTGATTTATTAGATCCAAAGGTAAAATTGTAAAAGTGTTTAACTCTCACATTTTCTTCACCTGTAATTTCATCTCCATCAAGATCTTCATCAGTATCTTCATCTTCATCATTTGAATAATATATTACCATTCTTGAAGATGCCATAGATAATGAAATAAGATGCGATTCCTTAGTTGTTGTTTCAACAGCTTCAATATAAAAACCTCTAAAATAACGAATAAAGTTATCTGTAGATTCAAACCCAGATCCTGAAGCATTATCAACAAAAATTTCTTGAATCATTGCTTCATTTAATGGTAATTTTATACTTGGGCTTGCATTTGTTTCTTTTATAGTATCTGTATCAAAAACCGTAACTCCATCAGGCATATATCTTTTTATATAGGCTACGGTATCATTTGGATTTACTTTAAACTTTTCTGCGTAAAATGGTGTTGATGATTTTTCAAAAACCTTATCAGAATAATACGTCATTGGTTTTGAAGGATCTGTTGGATCAAGTGTATTTAAAAATGTTTTTAGTTCGTACACTTTTAATTCAAATTCTTGATCAGCATTTCCAAAAACTGAATCTATCTCAAATAAAGGTTTTCCATCTGTAGCATCATCTAATTGCGTAGTTTGGTAAGGAATATAAATAAGTACAGAATCAATTGCTGCGTTCTCTCCATAATCATAATTATCTCCTGTAGCCGATAAAAGTATTTGAGAAACAATTGAACCTTTTAAGGCTCCAAACTCATTATCTGAATAGGATCCTAACAAATATTGAGGAACTCCATTTGCAGGAACTCTTTCAACATTTTCAGAATTTGTACCAACTTCAGCAACAAAATCTCCTATTGTAAATTTCCCATTATCAACAATACCAACTCCAATATTTTCAATTTCTTTTTCACAAGAAATGAATGAAAAAAACACGATAGAAAATAATCCAACGTATTTTAAAATAGTTACAACTTTTGTAGTCATATATGTAGTTTGATTTTTTATGATAAAACTCTGGTTAAGTAAAAATCAGTATAAGCCGTTTCAAACTCCTCTTCTGAGAAGTATTCAAGCACTGGTTTTTCAGTTTCACTTAAAAACTCCATTAATTCAGCTGGTAAATCTTCACTTGCTTTTACAATAGCATCAGAATGTTGAACAGCATTCAATAATAGATTGGTATGGTTAGGGTTTAAAATTGATTGTGCTTTAGATTCATCAATTCCATCAAATTTAACTTTTTCAATGAATTCATTACTTAACAAGCCTTCAAAGCCATTATTGTAAAGTGACGTAATTATTTTACTATCAGCAAATAACGGGTCATTTTTGTAGTATTCTTTAATATACATTGGTAAAAGTGAAGCCATCCATCCATGTACGTGGATAACATCAGGAGACCAATTTAATTTTTTCACAGTTTCTACAACACCTTTTGCAAAAAATATGGCTCTTTCATCATTATCTTCAAACAACTTATTATCTTCATCTGTAAACAAAGCTTTACGTTTAAAGTACTCATCGTTATCAATAAAATACACCTGCATTCTTTCTTTAGGAATTGAAGCCACTTTAATAATCAATGGCATATCCATGTCATTAATAACTAAATTCATCCCAGATAAACGAATTACTTCGTGCAATTGATGTCTTCTTTCATTAATTAGACCATAACGTGGCATAAAAATTCGGATTTGTCCTCCTTTTCCATGAACCATTTTAGCAACATCAAATGAAGTATTTGACAATTCATTTTCTGGTAAATAAGGCACAACTTCTGAAGAAACAATCAATACTCTCTTATCTTTCATATTCCAACTCTTAATTTTAAGATTATGCAAAATTACGAAAATTTATACAGTTTTTAGCTTTAATAACGTAAGTTTGCACGCTTTTAACGTTTATTAACAAAAGAAAATGTTAGTTTTTGCCAAAATAAAATCGGTACAACAAAAAATTGAGTCGTTAAAGAATGAAACTAATGTTGGGTTTGTCCCAACTATGGGAGCTTTACACCAAGGTCATTTATCACTTATTGCACGTGCAAAAAAGGAAAATGATATTGTAGTTGTAAGTATTTTTGTAAACCCAACTCAATTTGATAAAAAAGAAGATTTAATTAACTACCCAAAAACCATTGATACAGATTTATCTCTACTAAAATCTGTAGGTTGCGATATTGTTTTTACACCAACTGCTGAAGAAGTGTACGCCAATAACATTCAATCTACATCCTTTAATTTTGAAGGATTAGAACACCAAATGGAAGGAAAATTTAGAACCGGTCATTTTGACGGTGTTGGCACAATTGTAAAAAGGCTTTTTGATATTGTAAAACCTACAAAAGCTTATTTTGGAGAAAAAGATTTTCAGCAGCTTCAAATTATAAGAAGCATGGTAAAACAACAGCAAATACCTATTCAAATTATTGGTTGTGATATTTATAGAGAAAATGATGGTTTAGCCATGAGCTCTAGAAATACAAGACTTACAAAACAACATAGAGCCATTTCGCCATTTATTTATAAAACACTTAAACAAGCAAAAATTGAGTTTGGCACAAAAAATGCTCAGGAAGTTATAGATTGGGTTAAAAATGAATTTAAAAAACAACCTTTGTTAGAATTAGAGTATTTTGAAATTGCTGATGAAGAAACATTATTACCAATTAAAAGTAAAAATTCATCCAAAAAATACAGAGCTTTTATAGCCGTTTTTGCCGGAAAAATAAGACTTATTGACAATATAAGTTTATAAATATGAATACATTAACACAAAATTATTAATTTTGCGCCATGCAGATAGAAGTAGTAAAATCTAAAATTCACCGAGTTAAAGTTACCGGAGCCGATTTAAATTACATTGGTAGTATTACTATTGATGAAGATTTAATGGAGGCTGCAAACATAATTCAAGGTGAAAAAGTTCAAATTGTAAATAACAACAATGGTGAACGACTTGAAACTTACGCTATTCCTGGACCTAGAAATAGTGGTGAAATAACATTGAACGGTGCAGCGGCCAGAAGAGTTGCCGTAGGAGACATTCTAATTTTAATTACCTATGCAAGAATGGACTTTGAAGAAGCAAAAACATTTAAACCTTCAATTGTTTTTCCAAACGAAAGCAATAACTTGTTAATCTAAGTTTGAACAAAAAATTAAAAAAAATTAGTTTTATAATACTCCCAATAGCATTGGGAGTATTTTTAATTTGGTACTCTATCGCCAAGTTATCTCCAAGTGATGTACAATCCATAAAAACATCATTTCAAACAGCAAATTATTGGTGGGTTGCATTATCTTTAACCTTTGGAATTTTAAGCCATATTTCACGCGCTTATCGTTGGCAATTTTTATTAGAACCTTTAGGCTATAAACCTAAATTTGCAAATAGTGTTATGGCGGTTTTAATA
Source organism: Lutibacter holmesii (assembly GCF_042679665.1). NCBI lineage: Bacteria > Pseudomonadati > Bacteroidota > Flavobacteriia > Flavobacteriales > Flavobacteriaceae > Lutibacter > Lutibacter holmesii. Next base: position 240,881 of record NZ_JBHTMV010000003.1, on the reverse strand, counting down.
GCCTATTTGTTAAACCTATTTATTCCTAGATCAGGTGAATTTGCACGAGCAGCTACCATAAAAAAATACGATAAAATTCCTTTTGATAAAGCTTTTGGAACTATTGTAGCCGAGCGTGTTGCAGATGCCATTATGCTATTTTCAATTATTGGGATTGCCTTTTTTTTACAAACTGATTTAATTGAAAGCTACCTTTTTAAAGATAAACCTGAAAGTAGTATTTATTCAAAAATATTCATTTTTATAGTACTTCCTATCATAGGCTTCATAAGTTATAAATTCTTAAAAAAATCTAGAAACTATTATATCGTCAAAATAATTTCATTTATAAACGGTTTGTTTGAAGGTGTTATAAGTATTTTAAAAATGAAGAAAAAATGGTGGTTTATTTTCCACACACTTTTTATTTGGTTTATGTACGTACTTATGTTTTATGCAGTAACATTTGCTTTACCTGAAACAACTAATTTACCATTTTCAGCAATTATTGTAGGATTTGTTGTTGGCGGATTAAGTATGGCTTTAACAAATGGAGGCTTAGGAACCTACCCGGTATTTGTTGCAAGTGCATTGGTTTTATACGGTATTCCAAACAATCCTGCATTGGCTTTTGGTTGGATTATGTGGACCGCGCAAACTGTAATGGTTATTGTCTTTGGCTTGTTGTCATTCCAATTCATTCCAATTTATAATAAATACAAAAAATAGTTCCATTTTCTTCCTATATTTACGTTTTTCAAATACCTAAAAATGGCTAAAACTAAAACTTCTTTTTTCTGTCAAAATTGTGGCGCTCAATACCCAAAATGGTTAGGGCAATGCAAATCTTGTAATGAATGGAACACTATTGTTGAAGAAGTTATTCAGAAAGAAGAAAAACGAGAATGGAAACAAAATACAAGCCCAAAAAAAGCCAACAAAGCCTTAAAAATAAATGAAATTACCATTGATAAAGAAGATAGAATTTCAACCTTAAACAATGAATTAAACAGAGTTTTAGGTGGCGGATTGGTAAGAGGTTCTATGCTTTTATTAGGTGGTGAACCAGGTATTGGAAAATCTACTTTACTACTTCAAATTGCATTAAATATTCCCAAAAAAGTGTTGTATGTTTCGGGGGAAGAAAGTCAATCGCAAATAAAAATGCGTGCAGAACGTTTACAAATAGCCAATACTAATTGTTTAATTTTAACTGAAACCAATACCCAAAATATTTTTAAAACTATAGAAGAAGTGCAACCAGATGTGGTTGTAATTGATTCTATTCAAACATTACATACTGAATATATTGAAGCTTCTCCAGGCTCTATTTCTCAAATTAGAGAAACAACTGCTGAATTAACTAAATTCGCCAAAGAAACAGCAACTCCAGTACTTTTAATAGGTCATATTACCAAAGATGGAAATATTGCCGGACCTAAAATTTTAGAACACATGGTAGATGTTGTACTGCAGTTTGAAGGCGACAGAAATCATACCTACAGAATTTTAAGAGCAAACAAAAACAGATTTGGATCTACTGCTGAATTGGGTATTTACGAAATGCAAAGTGTAGGTTTAAGAGAAGTTGAAAACCCTTCAGAAATATTAATTTCACAAAAAGAAGACGATTTAAGTGGAACTGCAATTGCCGCAACATTAGAAGGTATGCGACCTTTAATGATTGAAGTACAAGCTTTAGTTAGCACAGCGGTTTACGGTACACCTCAACGCTCATCAACAGGTTACGACACCAAACGATTGAATATGTTATTGGCAGTTTTAGAAAAAAGAGCCGGCTTTAGATTAGGAGCAAAAGATGTGTTTTTAAATATTGCAGGAGGTATAAAAGTTGATGATCCTGCAATTGATTTGGCTGTAATATCAGCAATTTTATCATCTAATGAAAATGAAGGTATTCCTCAAGATTATTGTTTTGCTGCCGAAATTGGATTAGCCGGTGAAATAAGACCTGTAAACCGTGTAGAACAACGAATTTTAGAAGCTGAAAAACTTGGTTTCAACAAAATATTTATTTCAAAATTCAACAAAATTAGCAATCCAAAACATGCTATTAAAATTGTAAAAGTCACAAAGGTTGATGACATTTACGATAACTTATTTGCATAAAAAAGCCGAGTAAATTACTCGGCTTTTTTATTATAAATACTGTTGTACTATTTCTTATTTGCTGAAACAATATATTTTTCCAATGCCATTGTCATTGAAGGAGTTTCAGGAGTTGGTGCTTGTATATTACACTTTAAACCTGCTTTTTGAGCAGCTTTTACAGTTGTATTTCCAAACACTGCAATTCTAGTATTATTTTGTTCAAAATCAGGGAAATTTTTAAATAAAGAATCTATTCCTGACGGACTGAAAAACACCAAAATATCATAAAACACATCTGTTAAATCTGAAAGATCACTAACTACTGTATTAAATAAAATAGCTCTTTGCCAATCAACTTTTAAATCATCTAACGTTTGAGGAACTATTTCTTTTAATTTATCTGATGACGGTAAAATAAATTTCTCGTCTTTGTACTTCTTAATTAATTTTGCTAATTCTGGGAAAGTACGTGTACCCACATAAATTTTACGCTTACGGTATACCACATATTTTTGCAAATAATAAGCAACTGCTTCAGACTGACAGAAATATTTCATAGAATCTGGCACTGTAAAACGCATTTCTTCAGCTACTCTAAAAAAATGATCTACTGCATTTCTACTAGTTAAAATTACTGCCGTAAAACTACTTAAATCAATTTTTTGAGCTCTTACTTCTTTTGCTTCAACACCTTCAACATGTATAAAAGGTCTAAAATCAATTTTCACCTTTTGCTTTTCAGATAATTCAGTATAAGGCGAATTTTCAGTTTTTGGAGCTGGTTGGGAAACTAAAATTGTTTTCACTTTCATAAACTTCAATTTTGTCTTAAATAGTTAATTTTAAAATAATTACTAAGGGTCCTATTTCAAGTGCGCAAAGGTACAAAATAAAATAAAACAAGTTACCAAAAATGACTTTTTTATTGTTTCTAAGTACTAATACATAACGCAATGTTAGTAAAAATAGAAAAACAATTAAGGTTATTTTAAAAAAAACAAGTTGATAACTTTCTGTATAAAACAAAACTAACAAAAAAGGTAATATACTAATAACCAAGCTATTAAAGTAATTTGATTTTTCATAGAGCAATTTTTTATGAAATTCATTAAAATTAAAAATACTTGCTAAAAAAAATCCAATTAAGAATCGAACAACAAAATATAAAAAGACACAAATAAAAATTAATACAAAAATGTTTCCATCTAATTGACTAAAAGAAGGCACTTTATACCTTAATATTTCAAAAAAAATGAGAGAAAAAGTCAATAATTGCACCAAAAAAAATAAAACCTGAAAATTATTAAATACTTTTTTCTTCTCTTTACTATAATAAATAGCTAGATATTTTTTTGAAAATAAAAGCATACTTGTATGTGCTAACCGCTCATTAAAAAAAAATTTAATAGCCACTAAAATCACAAAAATTGTAAAGAAAACTAATGTAATCCAATCATTATTTTGAGAAAGTATTTCTTTTGCTTCAAACATTAAGTTAGTTCTAATTTTAACGCAAAATTAGTAATAATTTGTTTTATCTTTGCCGCTAAGTTTTTTATATGTCAAATACGCTTGTAATTATTCCTACTTATAACGAAAAAGAAAATATTGAAGCCATTATTAAGGCCGTATTTTCTCAAGAAAAGCAATTTGATATTTTAGTTGTTGATGATAATTCACCTGATGGAACAGTGAGAATTGTTGAAAATTTGCAACAAAAATTTCCAAATTTATTTTTAGAAGTTAGAAAAGATAAAAACGGGTTAGGAACCGCGTATATTCATGGCTTTAAGTGGGCTTTAAATAATAAATACGATTTTATTATTGAAATGGATGCTGATTTTTCACACAACCCAAAAGACTTAATACGTTTGTACAATGCCTGCGCAATTGATGGTGCTGATTATTCTATAGGTTCAAGATATTTAAATAACAAAATAAATGTAGTGAATTGGGATTTTAAACGCTTATTTTTATCATATTTCGCATCAAAATATGTGAAAATTATAACTCAAATACCTATTTTTGACACCACAGCTGGATTTGTTTGTTACAAACGTACTGTATTAGAAAATATTGAATTAGATAAAATTAAATTTGTAGGCTATGCATTTCAAATTGAAATGAAATTTAAAGCCTGGTTAAGAAATTTTAAATTCAAAGAAGTATCAGTTGTTTTTACTGATAGAAAAAAAGGAACATCAAAAATGAGTGGCTCAATTATTTCAGAAGCTGTGTTTGGTGTTATAAAAATGAAATTACAAGGATTGCCAAAATAAAGAAAAAGATTATGGGGTTAACACTTATTAAAAACGCGAAAATTGTTAATGAAGGTACAATTTTAGAAGGTGATGTTTTAATTGATGGAGAATATATTGTAGATATTGACACTTCAATTAGTTCAAAATCTGCTGACACAAAAATTATTGATGCTGAAGGAAAATACTTACTTCCAGGTGCTATTGATGATCAGGTACATTTTCGTGAGCCAGGTTTAACAAGAAAAGCAACCATTGAGACAGAAAGTAGAGCTGCAATTGCAGGAGGAATTACCTCTTTTATTGAAATGCCAAATACGGTTCCGCAAGCAACAACACAAGAATTATTAGAACAAAAATTTGAAATAGCGGCACAAACATCTTACGCCAATTATTCGTTTATGTTTGGTGGTACTAATGATAATTTAGAAGAACTTATGAAAACCAACCCTAAAAATGTGGCTGGTATTAAATTATTTTTAGGTTCTTCAACTGGTGATATGTTAGTTGACAATCAAGAAGTTTTAGAAAAAATATTTTCTTCAACAAAAATGTTAATTGCTGTGCACTGTGAAGACGAAGCTACTATAAAAGCTAATTTAGAAAGCTATTTAGAGCAATATGGAGAAGATATTCCTATTGAAAAACATCCTAAAATTAGAAGCGAACGTGCATGTTATTTATCGTCTTCAAAAGCAATAGAATTGGCTAAAAAAACAGGAGCTCGTTTGCATGTTTTTCATTTATCTACAGCAAAAGAAACTGAACTTTTCACCAATAAAATTCCGCTAGAACAAAAGCAAATTACTGCTGAAGTTTGTGTACACCACTTATGGTTTGATGAAAGTGATTATAAAGAAAAAGGAACGTACATAAAATGGAATCCTGCTGTTAAAACTGCAGAAGATAAAGAAGGACTTTGGAAAGCGTTACTAGATGATAGAATTGATGTAATTGCAACTGATCACGCTCCACATACCAAAGAAGAAAAAAAGCAAGTTTATACCAAAGCACCAAGTGGTGGCCCTTTAGTGCAACACGCCTTACCTGCGTTGCTAAAAGCACATAGAAAAGGAAAAATATCTATTGAAAAAATAGTTGAAAAAATGGCACATAACCCTGCTAAAATATTTCATATTGAAAAAAGAGGGTTTATTAAAAAGGGTTTTTATGCCGATTTAGTTTTGGTTGATATTGCTTCACCTTGGACAGTAACCAAAGAAAATATTTTATACAAATGTGGCTGGTCTCCTTTTGAAGGCACCACGTTTTACTCAAAAATTACACACACCTTTGTAAACGGAAATTTAATGTACAAACTTGGTAAATTTAATGATACCATTAAAGGAAAACGTTTACTGTTTAATAGACCAAATGCGTAAATATTTTTACATACTTTTTTTTAGTTTTTTTTTAATAAACTGTACAAGCAATACAATTATTAAAAAGCCAGACAACTTAATTTCTAAAGATGAAATGGTAAATATTTTAACCGATTTATTTTTAGCAAATGGAGGAAAAAATATTAAAAATATTCATTCACAACGTAATATAAATTATTATCCGTTGGTGTTTGAAAAATATCAAATTGACAGCACGCAGTTTAAAGAAAGTAATTATTATTATACATCAAAAATTGATGACTACGATAAAATTTTAGAAAGAGTTGATGCACGCTTAAAAAAACTAAGAGATCAATATGAGATTGAACGTAAACTAGAAGATTCGCTTAGAAAATCTAAAAAAGATTCAATTAAAATAGCGAATACAAAAAAGGAAGAAGCATAAACCTTTGTACCTCATTTAAATAGTGGATTTTTAAGTTTAAAAATCCACTATTTTTTATTTTTATAAGCTGTACAAACCAATGCAATAGTTTTAGCGATAGGTTCAAATTTAAAATTAAGTGCTTTTTCTAATTTTTCTGAAGAATAAAATCGTTGTGCGTGCATAGATTCTGCAGATTGTTTTGATAAAAGAGGCCGTTTTCTTGTAAACCAATATTTTACCTTTTCAAAACGCCAACCAATGGCACTCATAAATTTTGAAACCTTTATTGTTGGAGGTTTTTTATCAAAATTTTCAGCAATTACATCAAATACATTTTTGAATGATTTATTTTCAGCAACTAAAATAAAACGTTCATTTTTAATAGTACTATTCATTAACTGCAGCATTGCTTTAACCACATCGTTTACCGCAACATAACCTGTAACACCTTCGGTATAAAACTTAAAACCGTTAAAAATATTTTTAAACAATTGACCAGATCCACTGTTCCAAAAGCCAGGTCCTAAAATAACTCCAGGGTTAACAATTACCACAGGAATACCTTCTTGTGAAGCACGCCAAACTTCCATTTCAGCACCGTATTTAGTAATAGCATAACCATAATTACTTTTCTCAATATCCCACTCGGCATCTTCATTAATTAAAGTATCAGGCAGTGCTTTTCCAACAGCAGCAATAGAACTTACAAAACATAATTTAGATACATTTTTTTCAATACAAAAATTTACAATATTGGCAGTTCCATCAATATTAATTTTACGCATTGCTCTGTAATCTTTTTCATGAAATGAAATTAACGCGGCACAATGGTAAACTTTAGTTACATTTTTAAAAGCAAGTTCTAAGGCAAAAACATCGGTGATATCAGCTTCAATCCATTCAATTTTTTGAAACAATTGTTCATACGCTTCAGTATAATAACTAAATACATTTTTAACAGCTTCTAAATTACTAGTACTTCTATGAATTGCTTTTATGGTTTCATTTTCTAAAGAAAGATGATACAATAAATGTGCGCCCACTAAACCTGTTCCTCCGGTGACTAAAATCATAAAACGAATGTAACAAAAATGTTTGTTTAAAGGTATTTCTACAACTAAAATTTTATCTTTGCTCAAATTAAAAATTTATAAAATGAATTTTGTTGAAGAACTACGTTGGAGAGGCATGTTACACGACATTATGCCTGAAACTGAAGAATATTTATTAAATAATAAAACTGCTGGTTATATTGGATTTGACCCTACGGCAGACTCTTTACATATTGGAAGTTTAGTTCCTATCATTATTTTAATGCATTTCCAAAAAGCTGGTCATAGCTCTGTTGCTTTGGTTGGTGGCGCTACTGGTATGGTTGGAGATCCTTCAGGAAAATCAGACGAGCGTAACTTGTTAGATGAAGAAACTTTGGCTAAAAATGTAGCAGGTGTAAAAGGACAATTAGAACGTTTTTTAAAGTTTGATAGCGATGTTGAAAACCCTGCAGAATTGGTAAACAATTACGATTGGATGAAAGAAATTTCATTAATTGATTTTGTACGTGATGTTGGAAAACATATTACGGTGAACTATATGATGGCGAAAGATTCAGTGAAAAAACGTTTAGGATCTGACTCTCAAACCGGAATGAGTTTTACTGAATTTACCTACCAATTATTTCAAGGATACGACTTTTACCATTTATACAAAGAAAAAAATGTAAAACTACAAATGGGTGGTTCTGATCAGTGGGGAAATATTACTACAGGAACAGAATTAGTGAGACGTAAAGCACAAGGAAAAGCATATGCCTTAACTTGTAAACTTATTACTAAAGCTGACGGAAGTAAATTTGGAAAAACTGCTGGCGGAAATGTTTGGTTAGATGCTAAAAGAACTTCTCCTTACAAATTTTACCAATACTGGTTAAACTCATCTGATGAAGATTCTGAAAAGTACATTAAAATTTTTACGTTTTTAGATAAAGAAACTATTGAAACTTTAATTGCTGAACATAAAGAAGCACCACATATGCGTATTCTTCAAAAGAAAATTGGAGAAGAAGTTACTGTAATGACTCACGGAAGAGAAGCTTATGATAACGCTATAAAAGCATCAAACATATTGTTTGGAAAATCTACAGCAAACGATTTAAAAAGTTTAGATGAACAAACCTTTTTAGATGTTTTTGATGGTGTTCCACAAGCTGAAATTGAGCGTACTGTTATAGAAAACGGATTGGATATTGTTGCCGCATTTGCTGAAACTGGTTTCTTAAAATCTAATGGTGAAGTACGTAGAGCATTAAAAGAGAACTCTATTTCTGTAAATAAAGAAAAAGTAAAAGATGGTTTTATAATTTCTTCAAATGATTTAATTGCAGATAAATTTGTACTGTTACAACGTGGTAAAAAAAGTTACTTTTTATTAAAAGTAGTATAAATTATAAAACCTAACAGGTTTTAAAAACCTGTTAGGTTTATTTAAAGTTGAGTCTTACTTCAGCAGCAACAAATTACAACCTCTAATATCAGAGTTATCAAAACGGCCTAATACTTCAAAAGTGTTGTTTGCATAGGTTTTACCTAAATCTTGCGTTGCAATAAACGAACACGAATTTACATTTGCCAAATCAACAACATTAATTCCACCTGATTTTCCTTCAGGTAACATTGTTAGCGCATCTTCCGTATCTCTTGTTAAAATTTTCATCCAAGGTGGACATTCAAAAATACCATTTCCTTTAGAGTATCCTTGGCTTAATAATTCAGTCATTCCATATTCAGAATGAATTTTATCAACTCCAAAACCACTACATAAAATTTCATGTAATTCTTCTCTAATCAATTCTTTTCTACGGCCTTTCATTCCGCCAGTTTCCATAACTACCGTATTTTTTAATTGAAAATTGTAGCTTTCAACCAAATCTAATAACGCAAAGGAAACCCCAATAAGTAGTATTTTTTCACCTTTTTCATCTAAAATTTTTAAATTTTTAGCTAATTCGTCTAAATTATTTAAATAAAAACCACTTTTAGGTTTTTTAGATTGTTGAATCAAATCATCAACCATATAAATTAATGAAGAACCATCACGTTCTAAATATGAAGGTAATAAAGCCAAAATGGTATACTCTTCAATATTTCCATAAAAATATTCAAAGCCTTTTCTAAAGCTTTCTTCATAAATAGCAACATCTGTAACCAAATGTTTACTTTGCTGCATTCCGGTTGTACCGCTACTTAAAAAGGTTTTTTGAATAGGTTCTTGCGAACTAACTATTTGGTGAGTTTTAAAAAACTGAATTGGTAAAAATGGGATATCTTTTACATTTTTTATAGCAAAAATATCTGTTTTTAAATGCGATAAAAACTCTTTATAAACAGAATTATGTTGCGCTTGAAATTGAAATATTTCCAAAGCAAATTGTTCAAACTCATTGATACCTTGAATGTTAAAAATACTTTTTCTCTTCATAAAATTGGGAAACGATGCAAAAGTAATGTAAATTTACGCAACCTATCACTCTTTTAGGTATCTTATTAATAATTAATAACGCTAGTATTTGAGTTTAAATAAACTTATAAAACGATGTGCGAATAACGACCGAAAGGCACAAGAAGAAATTTATCACCTTTTTGCTGGTAAATTGTTTTCTATATGCTTAAAATATTCAAAAAATAAGCAAGAAGCGCAAGATAATTTTCAAGATGGTTTTATAACTATTTTTGATAAAATTGAGCAATTTAAGTTTAATGGTTCGTTTGAAGGCTGGATGAAACGCGTTATGATTAACACTGTTTTAGTAAAGTACAGGAAAAAAAACGTGTTAAATATTGTTACAGAAGAGATTCCTGACGAAGTGATTGTTGACATTGATGATGATGAGGTTTCATTAGACTTTTTATTAAGTTTAATACAAGAATTACCTGATAGGTACAGAATGGTTTTTAACCTTTATGTATTGGATGGGCATTCTCATAGAGAAATTTCAAAAATGTTGCATATTGCAGAAGGCACATCAAAATCAAATTTAGCCCGAGCAAGAGCCATTTTAAAAAGTAAAATTGAAATGCATCAAGAAAGTCAGCAGTCTGTATAAGAATTGTATAGATAAAGGTGAGAGATTCAAAAAATATTGATAGATTATTTCAGGAAAACTTAAAAGATTATGAAGTTTTTCCTCCTAATAAATCATGGAACGCTATTGAAAATAAACTTAATGGTGTACCCAAAAAAACACGTTTTCCCTTTTGGGCCAAATTATCAAGTATTGCAGCACTATTTGTGCTGTTTTTTAGTGTAGGTACTATTTATTTTATGCCTGAAACTAATTTTACCAAAAATTTCCTTCCCAAAAAAAATGTGTCTCCTAAAAAAATAACTGAGGAAGAGAGTTCACCTAAAATAACAAGTACGCCAAATACTATTGAAACTACAAATAGTAAAGTTCAAAACAAGGTTATTAAATTGAACCCCGCATTTCAAAAAGAAATTCTTCCTATAGTTTCTACAAAAGAAATAGCTGTTGCTTCAAAAGCAAAAGAACCTTCTTTAGAAAAAAAACCTTTGAACAATTTAAACTTTTCAAATTCTAAAAAAATTCCGTTTACAGGAGCTTATACAGCGCCTCACATTCAAAAAGAAATTAGCGAAAGTAAATTTACAGTTGCAACTATTTTTGCGCCCATTTACTTTAATTCTTTTGGAGACGGCTCAAGTGTTGACGCGCAATTTAACCATAACGAAACTTCAGGAAAATCATCCTATTCATATGGTGTTAAATTCTCTTATAAACTAAATAAAAAATTTAGTTTACAATCTGGTGTAAACCTAATTAGTTTAGGGCAAACAACAAACAATGTTTATGTTACACCTGGTGTAGCAGTAGTTGGTTTATCTAATATTTCAAATTTACCTACCTTAGGTAAAAGTAATGCTGATTTAGCAAAATCAGGATCTAATTTCAATTCTGAAAACGCTGCAAGTTTAAATCAAGTTTTTGGATATATAGAAATTCCTGTTGAAATAAAATACAACATTACCGATGGTAAAATTGGTTTAAATGTAATTGGAGGAATTAGTACTTTACTTTTAAATAAAGACGAAGTTTTTGTTGAAACAAATTCATTTTCACAAAGTATAGGTAGTTCAAACAACCTAAGAGATATTAACTTTAGCGGTAACTTTGGTTTAGATGTAGATTACTCTATCTATAAAAATTTATTCATAAATGTTACACCAATGTTTAAAGTACAAACAAATACATTCTCTAAAAATGATGGAGGAATTCAATCCTATTATTTAGGAATTTACACAGGATTAAATTATAAGTTTTAGTTGGTTTATTATTTGGTTGGTTACCAAATATTGAATGAAGAAAAGCCATTTCAAATGTGAAATGGCTTTACTTTTTAACCGTTTTTTATTTGTAGCTTTGTTAGCAACCTAAACTAAACTATTTGCTTTATGAAATCTTTGGCTATTCAAAATACTCTTGAGTTATTACATATTAAAACTACAAATTTAGGAACCTCAACAGGTGCTAATTTCTTTGGAAATGGTGCTGAAATTGAATCGTTTTCTCCGGTTGATGGTAAACTAATTGGTAAGGTAACTACAACAACTAAAGAAGAATATGAAAAAGTTGTTAAAACTGCTCAAGCAGCTTTTAAAACTTGGCGGGTAATGCCAGCACCTCAAAGAGGTGAAATAGTGCGTCAATTTGGAAATAAATTACGCGAATTAAAACAACCTTTAGGCGAATTAGTTTCTTATGAAATGGGAAAATCTCTACAAGAAGGTTTGGGTGAAGTTCAAGAAATGATTGACATTTGCGATTTTGCAGTTGGTTTATCACGTCAACTACACGGTTTAACTATGCATTCTGAGCGTCCTGGACACAGAATGTATGAACAATACCATCCTTTAGGAATTGTTGGAATAATTTCAGCATTTAATTTTCCTGTTGCAGTTTGGAGTTGGAATACTGCTTTAGCTTGGATTTGTGGTGATGTTTGTATTTGGAAAGCTTCAGAAAAAGCACCACTTTGCTCAATTGCTTGTCAAAATATTATTGCTGAAGTTTTAAAGAAAAATGACTTACCTGAAGGAATTTCGTGCATTATAAATGGCGATTATAAAGTAGGAGAATTTATGACAACCGATAAACGAATTCCTTTAATTTCAGCAACTGGTTCAACTAGAATGGGAAAAATTGTAGGGAAAACAGTTGGTGAACGTTTAGGAAAATCGTTACTAGAATTAGGAGGAAACAATGCTATAATTGTAACACCTGATGCCGATTTAAAAATGACTATAATTGGTGCTGTTTTTGGTGCTGTTGGTACCGCAGGGCAGCGTTGTACTTCAACACGTAGATTAATAATTCACGAATCTATGTACCATAAAGTTAAAGACGCTTTGGTTAGAGCTTATAAACAATTACGCATTGGAAACCCGTTAGACGAAACCAATCACGTTGGACCATTAATTGATACCGATGCTGTTAAAATGTATGAGAATGCTTTAGAAAAAGCAGTTAAAGAAGGTGGAAACAAAATTGTTGAAGGCGGCGTTTTAAATGGTGAAGGTTATGAAAGCGGTTGCTATGTAAAACCAGCCATTGTGGAGGCTGAAAATCATTATGAAATTGTACAACACGAAACATTTGCGCCTATTTTATATTTATTAAAATATGCTGGAAATGTTGAAAATGCCATTGAAATACAGAATAATGTTGCGCAAGGTTTATCTTCAGCAATTATGACTAATAATTTACGTGAAGCCGAAGCATTTTTATCGCACGCAGGTTCAGATTGTGGAATTGCCAATGTAAACATTGGAACTTCAGGTGCTGAAATTGGTGGCGCTTTTGGTGGTGAAAAAGAAACCGGTGGCGGTAGAGAATCTGGTTCTGATGCTTGGAAAGTTTATATGCGTAGACAAACCAACACTATTAATTACACAACCGAATTACCTTTAGCACAAGGTATAAAATTTGATTTGTAAATATCCTTTGTCATTCTGAATGTAGTGCTAACTGGATGAAAAATCTACTCTTTTTTAGTTAGATTCTTCACTTTCGTTCAGAATGACAATTGCTAATTTCTTCCTTTTTCATTAGCATATAATTTATAAGCAGGTTCACTTTGCCAATATTCTTTGGTGTCTACATCTAATATGGTTAAAGGACCTTTAAAAGCTGCTGCCGTATCAATATTCCAAACATTTGCACGTTGTTGTGGTGTAGTTTCATTAATTCTAGATAAAACAGTATGACCAATATAAATTTCGGCATAATGCTTTAATCTTTTAGGATAATAAATACTCTCTAATGTTAAGTTTTTATCCATTGCTAAAACCATTTCCCACAATGTTCTATCCCAATAAAAACTTTTTGAAAACGCCTCTTTTTCTACTCCGTGTTCATTGGTAAAACCCGCGTGTAAAAACAGTCTGTTTTCAGTGTCTAAATAATAATTTTCTAATTCGCTTAAAAACTGAATATGAACATCAATTTCTCCTTCAGTCAGTTTCTTATAGGAATCTATAGTTGCTTGACCTCCGTGCAATAACCATTGCGGATTGTGTTTTTCTTTCTGAAGCCAATCTAAAAATAGCTCGTCATGATTTCCTTTTATAAATACACAATTATGTGTAGTTTTTAGTGTAATTAAATAATTTACTAAGTTGGCAGCATCACTCCAACCATCAACATAATCACCTAAAAAAATAAGGGTATCGTTTTCAGTTACATTTGCTCTCTCCATTGCTTGTTCAAGTGCTTTTAAAGCTCCGTGCAAATCTCCAATAACTAACGTTCTACTTTTCATATTAAAAAATTTAGCCGTAAAAATAACAATTTATATTTACTAATTGTATTTTACTTTTCTTAGTACTCGAACGGCTTCTTTGTATTTTACGTAGGTTGAAATATTAGGTAAATTTTTTAAATAAGGTTTTGCTTCTATTAATTTTTGGTGCGCATTAGGAATATTATTTAACACACAAAGCATATAAATAGTAGGTAATTCTTTTAAATCAATTTCCTCTAATTGTGTAAGTGGCGACTCATTTTTTAACTTTTCTAATATTACATTACAATTGTTAAAAACGTGATGTAAAATATATAAATCAAATTTTGGTGGTTGAAATAAATATTCTGTAACAATATCGTGCTTTCCATTATCTTTAAAATGAATAACAGTTTTCTCTAACGGGTAATAATCAAATTCTTCTTTTATACCTAAATACACATACTCTGTAATTCTGAAAGAAGTAGTATTAAACTCAATTTTAACTTCATCTAAAGCTGAATAAAACAAACGTACTTGCTCTGTAATTAATTCAATATCAACACGTGAATAAAATATTTTTTCTCCTACTTGTTTCTTTTTTCCTGCCCAACACAGTACAAACTGCTCATTAAAAACCTTATACGTTGGGTGGTATTTATTTTTATGACGCTCCATAAAATCAAACACGCCATCTAAGGTTAATTTAATATTATTACTTGCGCTTTTTTCTATAGACTCAACAATAGATTTATTGGTGCTTTTTAGTTCAAATTCCCCAAAAGTTGACATTGAGTTACTGCCTCTTCTATAAAAAATACAACCCATTTCATATTTCCAAATTCCTTTTTTTAAAGACGTTACTTTATTATTTGGACCAATGGTTACTAAGCCAACAACTTTATGCCTTGGTAAACTAGGAAAGGCAATATTTTGGTATTGAATTTTTGGCGGGTTTTTTAAATATGAATTAACTAAATTTTGAATTTTACTATCGTCATAAAAATCAACACCTTTAATAATATTTAGCTGGTCTTCAACCCCAATTACAATATAAGAATTGTTTTCAGGGTTTGAATTTGAAAGCGCGCAAATATGTTTTAAAAACTTTGCTTTTCCTTCTTTGGTATTTAGCGTTATTTTTTGCTTTTTATCATAAAAACTATTTTCGTCAATATGAGCTAATAAATTTTTTACAAGAAGACGCCTGTTTATCATTTGAAAATTATTCTTTATTTAAAATAGTAGCACTTGCTTGTGCTGTAGGATACACTACTAAATCTTCAATATTTACATGCCCTGGTCTAGTTACTACAAAATGAATAATTTCAGCAATATCTTTGGCTTGTAAAGCATTATAGCCTGCATATACATTTTTAGCTTTTTTTGTATCGCCTTTAAACCTAACTTCAGAAAACTCTGTTTCAACTGCACCTGGATGAATTGCAGAAACCCTAATATTATGTTTGTTTAAGTCTATACGCATTCCTTTATTTAAGGCGTTTACAGCGTGTTTAGAAGCGCAATACACATTTCCGTTAGGATATACTTCTTTTCCTGCTATAGAGCCTATATTTACTATAAAACCATCGTTTCTTGCAACCATTTGAGGAATAATAGCTTTTGACACATACAACAATCCTTTTACGTTAATATCAAGCATAGCATCCCAATCATCTATACTTCCATCTTGAATGGTACTAAGGCCATGTGCATTCCCAGCATTGTTAATTAAAATATCAATTTTTTGATATTTTGTTGGTAGTGATTCAATTGCCTTAAATACTTCCTCTTTGTTACGAACATCAAATTGCAAGGTGGTAACATTGGTGAATTTTTCTAATGTTTCTTTCAATTCATTTAAGCGTTCAATTCGTCTTCCACAAAGAATTAGATTGAAATTATTTTTTGCAAACATTTCGGCGGTTGCTTTTCCTATTCCTGAAGTTGCTCCAGTTATAAATGCTGTTTTATGATTCATTTTCATTTTATTTTTGAAATATAAAGATACAAAAAAACCACTCCGACCAAGGAGTGGTTTTTGTTAGTTGGCAAAAAGCCAACTAATAATCAACTAACCAAACTTTATTTTCTATTTTGTCTATCTTTTGTTTTTCTAACTACTTTTGTTCTTTTTCTACCATCAATACTAACATCTTCAGTTTTATTTGTTTTACCATCAGATTTTAAATACTGAAGAAAATTGTTTCCTGCGAACTCATATGTTGTTCCTGATGCATTGTGATACAAACTAATTTGTTCATCATTTATAACGCTTAGTTCAAACTCTTCAGTACCATTTAAATCATAAGCTAATGTTAATATTTTTAGGTTATCATACCCAGTAACATCGTACACTTCATAGTCTCCTTCAAAATCCCAAATCAGGTTTGCAATATCTGTGCCAACTTCATCTTGAGAAGAATAAAAAGTTGTTATATTTTCAGGTGTAAAAGCTAAAAAATTCTCATAATCAAACTCATTTACCTCACCTCCAATAACTGCCGTTTTTTCCCAAGCTTCATATTCTTGTAAAAAATATTCTATATTGTCATAAAATACCTTGTCAAAATCAAAGCTACTTTTTTGATAACCTTCTAAATAATATGCAACATTATTAAAAGTATCTACAATTTTTATACTATTTGAGGACAGTTCAACCACATCTAAATCGTAATAACCATCAATAGTATGGTTAATTTCTAAATAACCGTTATAAGTATCATAACGTCCAACTTGAATTCCGTAACCATCACCCGTAAATCCTATTCCAACAATATTGTTATTGGCATATAATTTTCCATTTAAAAATGAAATTGTAAATGCATTTGATAAAAAAGGAATGTCACCTGTACCTTCGGTTCTATTATAATCTACATACCATATGTCATAATTTGTAACAACATCTTCAAGTGTTGGTGGGTAATAAATGTCATTATTTACACTACAAGATATGGTAGCGCTTGTAATAAATAGAATTGCTATAAGTAATTTTATGGTTTTCATACGCGTTTGGTTTTAGTTACAGTAAGTAAATTTCAAATTCTATGCCAAAAATAAATTATCGAAAAAGTAATATTTAAATAACTTATTTTCAGTTAATTAATTTAATTTAAACTTACTTTTATAACGTTTGAAATTTTATGAAAATAATTTTTCCCTTTATAAAGGTAACTTACAACTGCTTCATTCTCTTTTAAATCAAAAGGAATTTTTGTTGAAGTATGAGGAACTTGATTTCCAAATTCATTTTTTGAATTTATATCTAACTGCAAATCTAGTTTAGAGTTTGGCACAACTATAGTGGCTGAATAGGTTTCAGGTTCTTTATTAAATATTAACGGTGTAATTGTATTTCTAAAGAATACGGTGTCTAAAACTACAGCTGAATTATTGGTTTTTATTGTTATTAAAAAACCATTTTCACTTGGCTTACTACCTTTCCAATTTGAATACGTTGCCTTTAAAACTTTAAAAGGTGGATTATTCTCCGAAATTTTTGCTGTTGAACTGCAACTAAAAAATAATAATAAACCAATTACTGCAATTCCAATATGTGCTGTTTTTAATGTTTTCATAAATATATATTAACAAAGTACGTACCAAATTACAAAAAAAGAGCCTATCAATGTTTTGATAGGCTCTTTTTAATATAAAAATTTTGTCTTGAAGTTAGCTTAATTGTTTAAAGCCTCAGCTCCACCAACAATTTCTAAAATTTCATTGGTAATTGCAGCTTGACGTGCTTTGTTGTACGTTAACAATAAATCGTTACGTAAATCTGTAGCATTATCAGTTGCTTTGTGCATTGCTGTCATACGTGCACCGTGTTCCGAAGCAAAAGAATCTCTAATTGCTTTGTACAATTGTGTTTTTAATGATTTTGGAATCAATTCTAACACAATTTCTGATTTAGATGGCTCAAAAATATAATCAGCATTTACATTAGTTTCACCTTCAACAGGTTCAATTGGTAAAAACTGCTCAACTTTTACAATTTGAGTTGCTGCATTTTTAAATTGATTGTAAACCAATTCAACTTTATCATAAGTTCCTTCAGCAAATAAAGTCATTAACTTATCAGCAATTACGGCTACATTATCAAAGGTTAAATCATCATAAACATCATTATTGTTTTCAACAATTGTTTGTGTTTTTGATAAAATATCGTTTCCTTTTTTACCTATGGTAAGTAAGTCAACTTGTTTACCTTTATAAGTTCCTTCAATACTTTTAATAGTTTCTTTAATTATAGATGAATTAAAACCACCGCACAAACCTCTATTTGAAGTAATTGCTACTAATAATACTTTTGAAACTTCTCTTTGTTCAGAATAAACTCCACCAACATCACCGTCTAAAGTAGCACTTAAACTTTGTAAAAGTTCTGTTAACTTATTGGCATACGGACGCATTTGTGTAATTGCATCTTGTGCTTTTTTCAACTTTGCTGCCGATACCATTTTCATGGCACTGGTAATTTGCATTGTTGAACCAATGGATGTAATTCTGTTACGTATTTCTTTTAAGTTTGCCATTTATTTATGGTATTGAGTATTAAAAATCAAGTATTGAAATTATAGGTTTCAATACTTGATATTAAAATATTTTTAAGCGTATTTAGCTGAAACTTCTTTAGCTGCACTTGTTAAGGTATCAATAACCTCATCAGTTAATTTACCAGCTTTTAACGTATCTAAAGTATCTTTATGCTTTGCGTTTAAGTAATCAATATAGTCGCGTTCAAATTCTTTTACTTTTTCAACAGGAACACTACTTAATAAGTTTTTAGAACCTGCATAAATAATAGCAACTTGATCTTCAACTTTAAAAGGATCACTTTGATTTTGTTTTAAAATCTCAACGTTACGTTTTCCTTTTTCAATTACATTTAAGGTAGCTGCATCTAAATCAGATCCAAACTTCGCGAAAGCTTCTAACTCACGGAATTGTGCTTGATCTAATTTTAAAGTACCTGCTACTTTTTTCATTGATTTAATTTGTGCATTACCACCAACACGAGATACAGAAATACCTACGTTAATTGCTGGACGAACTCCTGAGTTGAATAAATCACCATCTAAGAATATTTGTCCGTCAGTAATTGAAATTACGTTTGTTGGGATATATGCAGAAACATCACCCGCTTGTGTTTCAATAATTGGCAATGCCGTTAAAGAACCACCACCTTTTACCATTCCTTTTAAAGAATCTGGTACATCATTCATTTGCGCAGCAATCGCATCATTATTAATCACTTTTGCAGCACGTTCTAATAAACGAGAGTGTAAGTAAAATACATCTCCAGGATACGCCTCACGTCCTGGTGGACGACGTAAAATTAAAGAGATCTCACGGTATGCAACTGCTTGTTTAGATAAATCATCATACACAATTAAAGCTGGACGACCAGTATCTCTAAAATACTCACCAATTGCAGCACCTCCCATTGGAGCATATACTTGCATAGATGCAGGATCAGATGCATTGGCAGCAACAATAGTTGTATAAGCCATAGCTCCTTTTTCTTCTAATAAGTTTGCAATTCCAGCAACCGTAGATGCTTTTTGACCAATTGCAACATATATACAATATACTGGTTCCCCAGCATCGTAAAATTCTTTTTGATTGATAATAGTATCAATAGCAACTGTAGATTTACCAGTTTGACGGTCACCAATAATAAGTTCACGTTGACCTCTACCTACAGGAATCATAGCATCAACTGCTTTTACACCTGTTTGTAATGGCTCTGTTACTGGCTCACGGAATAAAACTCCTGGAGCTTTACGCTCTAAAGGCATTTCAAAAGTTTCCCCTTGAATAGGACCTTTACCATCAATAGGAAGACCTAGCGTGTTTACAACACGTCCAATAATACCTTCACCAACTTTTAATGAAGCAATTCTTTCAGTACGTTTTACAGTAGTTCCTTCTTTGATGTTTTTGGAAGCTCCTAATAAAACAACACCAACGTTGTCTTCTTCTAAGTTAAGTACCAGACCTTCTAGTCCATCTTCAAACTCAACAAGTTCACCGTATTGTGCATTTGCTAAACCGTAAACACGGGCAATACCATCACCTACTTGCAAAACTGTTCCTACCTCATCCAATGAAGCAGCACCGTCGAATCCTGCTAATTGTTGTTTTAAAATTGCTGATACTTCAGCTGGTTTTATTGATGCCATTTTTTATTTTTTTTAAAACTATTTATTGTTCGTCAAATTTGAAATTAACTTTCGTTTTCAAATTGTCTTTTTAATACTTGTAATTTGTTTGCAACACTTGCATCGTATTGAACATCGCCAATACGTAAAATAAATCCTCCAATAATATCAGGATTTACAATATTTTCAATGGTTGCTTCTTTTCCTGTAATTTCCTTCACTTTAAGTAAAACTTGTTTATTTAAAGCGTCAGTTAAAGGAACTGCTGAAGTTACTTTGGCTACTTCAATTCCTTTTAATGCGTCAAAAAGAAGTGTATATTTTTTTGCTACATCTTCTAAAATAGGCAATCTTTTATTTTCAATTAAAAGATCAATTAACCCAAAAGATAAGCTAGAAATTTTGTTTGAGAAAACTTCTTTTAAAGCTGATTTTTTAATATCTGATTTTAAAATTGGGCTGTTTAGCAACAATTGTAAATCTGTATTTTCTTCAATTGTGTTTGCTACTAACAACATATCATTATTCACTTCAACTTCTTTAGTTTGTTCAAGTGAAAAGCTTAATATGGCTTTTGCATAACGTACTGCTGCTCTAGATCCGCTCATTTCAATAATTTAGCTAATAGTAACTTCTTTTAACATATCTTCAACAAGTTGAACTTGTTTCTTTTGGTCAGTTAATTCTGCTCTCACTACTTTTTCAGCAATGCTAATAGACAATTCAGCTACTTGATTTTTTAAATCGGAAATTGCTGCTTGTTTTTCTGCTTGAATTGTTGCTTGAGCTTGTTCAACTACTTTATTTGCTTGTACTTGCGCTTCTTCTTTTGCTTCAGTAATAATGCTATCTTTCATTTCACGTGCTTCTTTTAAAAGAGTATCACGTTCAGCACGTGCTTCTTTTAAAATACGCTCATTATCAGCATTAAGGTTTTGCATTTCTTTACGTGCATTTTCAGCTTCGTCTAATGCACTTTTAATACCTTCTTCTCTTTCACTTACCGCGTTTAAAATTGGCTTCCACGCAAATTTCTTTAATAAAAGTACTAGTAATATAAATAGTACTGTTTGCCAAACAAACAAACCTAAAGAAAACTGTTCTATTAACTTATCCATTTTTTAAGAGTTGTAGTTATAATTAATGTAATTAAAAATTTAAACAATAGCTACAACCAATCGTTGTAGCTATTTGTTTGTTTTTTCTTAAGCTGCAAATAAAGCAGCAAATCCAATACCTTCAATCAAAGCTGCTGCAATAAGCATAGCTGTTTGAATTTTTCCTGAAGCTTCTGGTTGACGTGCAATAGCGTCCATTGCTGATCCACCAATTCTACCAATACCTAATCCAGCACCGATAACGATTAAACCTGCTCCTACAATAGTTGGAATTTCCATAATGTATATATATTAATTAATTAAACATTCAATTTTAATGATCATCATGTTCTTCTACCGCCATACCAAAGTACAATGCAGATAACATAGTGAAAATATAAGCTTGTAGCGCTGCTACTAATAATTCTAATAACGAAAGGGCAAATGCCAATCCAAATGATAAAGGACTACCAATCCAGTTTTTGAAAATAAACATTAATCCAATAATACTCATTAATACAATATGACCTGCTGTAATGTTTGCATACAAACGAATCATTAATGAAAATGGCTTAATAATAGTTCCTAATAACTCAATAGGTGCTAAAATTATTTTCATTGGCCACGGCACACCTGGCATCCAAAATATGTGTTTCCAGTAATTTCCATTTGCTGTAAACGTTGTTAAAAAATATGTGATTAACGCCAATGACAATGTTACTGCAATATTGTTAGTTACATTTACACCTAGTGGTGTTAAACCTAATAAATTGATAATCCAAACAAAGAAAAATACTGTTAATAAATAACTCATGTATTTTTTATACTTTTTCTCTCCAATATTTGGAATGGCAATATCATCACGAATATATAAAACTAGTGGCTCTAATAAACGGCCAATTCCTGTAGGCATTAAATTATTTTTTTGGTATGATTTAGCCATTCTGCTAAACATAAATAACATTAAAAGTCCTACTAAAAATATAACAGTAATATTTTTTGTGAATGAAAAATCTAATGGTTTTGCATTTGTTGGGTGATGGTGATCGTCTAAAGTTATAGTACCTTCAGCATCTGTTTTGTAAATTTTATTATGAAAAACTTTGTAGTAATTTCCATCAACTTCAGCTACAGTTTCACCGTGATGAAATTTAGATGATGAAAATATTTTTAACCCGCCATCCCATAAAATTACAGGTAATGGAGCTCCAATATACACGTGCTCTCCTGCATCGTTTGTGTATGAAAACAAACTAAAATCGTACGAGTCTAATAAATGGTGGTTAATGTATTCTTTAATTTCAACTTTAATACTTTTTTCTTCTGGTTTATGCTCTTCAGAGGATTCTTGTGAGTGAACCGTTGATGTTACTACAAATAGTAATAAAACAAGTATTTTAATAAATTTATTTTTATACATAAAAGCTGTAATTAGCAGTGTTACCTAAAAAATTTCTTGCAAAGGTACATTTTTAAATTAGAAAATTAAATATATTTTATTTACTTTTTTAAAGGTAATAAAACTCTCTATATTAAAGACTTATCAGTCCTTATTTAATAGTTTAATAAGGTAGTATATTTCTACCAATAAACAAGCTAAATAAGGGATTAAAAATGAAATAGCCTCTAATTTACTTACCGTACCATTTGCTTTAAAAGTTGGTTGAAAAAAAATAAAATACACACCAAACTTTAAAAAACTACCTCCCATAAAAATAAACCCTAAAAGATCTAAATACTTTTTTCTAAAAAAGTATAATAAACCATAAATTACAATGGCCAAAATCACATTTACTATATATGATTGGACAATTAGGTTGCTAAATATGGGAACTTGTAAATATTGTAAAATTGCAATATGAATTCCAAAAATTAATACTAAAAAAACTGTTAATTTAATTAAAAAATTAATTGCCGGATTTATCATATTTATCATTGATTTTTTTTAACTGAGCCAAAATACTCCACATAGCTATTACCAATGAAAGCAATGTTAATATTAACGTAAATGTTTTGTTAGTTTCAAAATGAGCATCTAATTTTTTTCCAAAATAGGCTCCTAAGTAAATAGTAATTCCCATTTGAAAAGCAACACCTGTAAGTGCAATATATTTATGAAGCTGTTTTTTCTTTTGAGGCTTGTCCATTATTCAATTCTTTCACTGAGCCTTTCATTGCGCAACTTGCGTTAAACTCAGCTCCTGGCTCAACAGATAATTTACTAATAACCACATCACCTGAAATATTAGCTGTTGCCTTTAAGGTTAATAAATTTTCAACAAATAATTCGCCCGAAAATTTTCCTTCAATATCTGCATTGGCACATACTACTTTTCCTATGGCTGTTCCTGATTTTCCAATAATAACACGCCCTTTAGTTGTAACAGTACCTTCAACTTTACCATCAATTCTAAAATCTCCTTCTGAAACAATATCACCAACAATTGTTGTGTTGGTTCCAATTATATTTCGTTCTAAAATTTGAGGTGATTTATCTTTTTTTTCTGAAAACATGACTTTTAATTTTTTTGGGGGTTTAAATTTTTGAATTAATTGATTGCAATACTTCTTCAGCTTTTTTTCCTTCTTCTGTATTTGGGTAATTTGTTAACACAAATTCAAGGGCATTTTTAAACGCATCAACACCTTCTTTTTTACCAATAGCATAAGCTTTTAACAATTCAAACTTTGCAACTATTGCTTGCCCTTCATACGCAATTATTGCTTTGTTAGATTTTTCTATTACACTATTAAAATCTTCGTTTTTATATTCATGAAATGCATTTGCGTACATACTTTCTGGGGAATTGCTAGTATCGGCATTTGATATTTCTGTAGGGTTTAAAATAATTTTTGCATACTTTGAATCTGGATAATTTGATGTAATATCATTTTTATACACTGCTGCTTTTTCACTATTTAACGTTGTATACATTTTATATAAATGATATTTTAATGGAATTAAAATGTCATTTTTTGGGTTAAAAGTAAGCAGTTTTTCAAGTTTTGAAATAGCTAAATCTATTTCTTTAAATTGTGACTTGTAAATAATTCCTAAGTTATAATAAGCGTTGTTACGTTCGCGCACAACTACGTCAATCTCATCTTGCGTTGAAGGAAGCTGGGCAATATAAGTAGCAACATCATACTTTTGAGAGGCATCAATTTGTGGAGTTGTTGTTTCTACGGTTGTAATTGTAGTGTTATTTAACTGCATTTTATTACTTAAACGCCAATTATCTTCTAACGGTCTATTTCCCCAAATTTTTAAAAACTCTTGTTGTCCAAATCCGGCAGACTGCGTGTTATAAAAATACCACTTTCCGCTATTACTTGATCCTCCAATATCGTTTGCATTGTAAAAAGATGAACCTGTGTTTCCTTGCAACTCTTGGGCTAACAATTTACGTTCTTCTTCAGCTTGTAACTTTTTAATATAGCTATTAAAATAGTTATTTTGTTCTTCTGGAGACATTGCAACTATTTCTAAAATACTGTCATTTTTTTTAGCAATATCTTCATACGCAATAACCTCATCTAAATTATTTCGTTTTCTTTTTATACTTCTAATACGTTTACTATTTTCATTTGTTGAAATTTGTAAAATACTGTCGTAATAGGCTCCGGCTGTACTAAATTCTGCTTTATCAAAATAAATATTTCCAATAGCTTCGTAACTTAATTCTTTTTGAAACGAGTTATTAGTACTAGTTTCAACAGCATTTTTATAATAATATAAAGCTGTTTCTACATCATCTTGAGCGGTAATTTCTCCTAACCTAAAATACAATTCGTCTAAATATTCACGGTTGTAACGATCTTTTATTAAACGCTCAAGCTCTTCAATCATTACCAAAGCTTCTTCTTTATTTGAAACATTTTTAGCCTGTTCAATTTCAGCGTGAATTTTATATTTATACGGTGATTTTTTTAAGTCTATCACTTTTTGAAAAGCAATATTTGCTGAATCTCGTTCATTTTTATTTTGATACAATTGTCCCAAAACAAACAAATTTCTAGCTGTTTGCTCTTTATTATAATCAGTTACAACAGCTTGATTTAAATGATAAATTACCTGCGGAATACTATCTAAACTTTGGTATGCCATTGCTAAAGTTGTGTGAGCACTTTCCAAATCAATTTTTGAAATAGATTCTTTGGTTAGCAATGTTTTTAAACGGTCAATTGCAATTTCTTCATTTCGCAAACGAACGTGTGTTTTTGAGCGCCAAATCCAAGCTTCATCTATTAAATCTGCCGTTGGATAATTAATAATAATATAGTTAAAGGCTTCTAATGAAGGCACAAATCTTTTTGAATAATAACGTGCTTTTCCTAATAATAAGTAAGCAGCATCAATTTGGCTATTGCGCTCTTGACGTGCAATTAGCATAGAGTGCTTTTGAATTGCTTTTACAGCCTTTTCTTCAGCTCTTTCAAACTCTTGAGGGGAACTATCAGTATCGCCCATCATTCCGGGCATTGCTAATTCATCAACTTTTAAAGGTTC
The DNA here is from genome assembly GCF_042679665.1 of Lutibacter holmesii. Lineage (NCBI taxonomy): Bacteria > Pseudomonadati > Bacteroidota > Flavobacteriia > Flavobacteriales > Flavobacteriaceae > Lutibacter > Lutibacter holmesii. The sequence goes on along the minus strand of NZ_JBHTMV010000003.1, from coordinate 215,192 downwards.
AATAGGTAAAACGTCCCAATAATTATCTTCATAATTAGCATTTAAAGCTTCTAAACCTTGCAAAAATGCCTGCTCACCATTAAATAAAACATTGTATTTTGTTGAAATAGCGTGGTATTGCCTATTTACAAAAGCATCTTTTTTGGTGGAACAACTATAGGCTACAATAAAGGTTAAAAAAACCGCAGCTATTTTATATATATTTTTCAATAGAATCTAATTTACATTCCTTTTAAACTAAACACACACACTATTTATTGTTAAAAGGGATGTAAAAATACAAAATATTGTGTACTTAAATCAGTTACACTGAAAAATAGGCTTCTAACTCTTTTAATGTTGCTTCTGATGTTTCAATATCTTTAACAATCTCACCTTTATCTAACACAACAATTCGCTCGCAAACTTCAGTAACATGACCTAAATCATGGCTTGAAACTAAAATTGTTGCATTGCTATTCTTCGTTAAATTTTTTAATAATTGTTTTAATCTAATTTGTGTTGTTGGGTCTAAGTTTGCAAAAGGCTCATCTAAAATAATTACTTCAGGGTTTCCAATTAAAGCGGCAACAATTCCTGCTTTTTTCTGATTTCCTTTTGATAAATCACGCAAGTATTTTTTCTTTCCTAAAATTTCTTCATTAAAAATTTCTTCAAACTGCTTTAAAAAAGTATCAATATCAGCTTTATTCATACCACGTAATTCGCCAACAAAATAAAAATATTCTTCAGGTGTTAAATAGCCAATTAAAAAGCTTTCATCAATAAAAGCAGCTGTAAATGGTTTCCAAGCTTCGCTTGTATTTACTTGTATTTGGTTGTTTGTTATGTTTCCTGTTGTAGGCTTTATTAAATCTAACAGTAAATTGAAAAAAGTAGTTTTTCCGGCACCATTATTTCCAACTAAACCAAATGCTTGCCCTTTTGGAATTTCTAAAGATGCTATATTTAAAACGGTATTTCCACTATATTTTTTTGAAATATCTGTTGCTTGTATCATTGTTGTTTTTATTTAATTGTGAGTTGTAAAAATGTGTACTGTTAATTGCTTTGGTCAAAAGCACTAATCATTTTATGTTTTGAAGTTGTATATTTTTTGGTAATTACTTTCATTATTTTTTGATGCAAAACAATTCCTATAACGCCTAAAATAATTAAGGTGGCAATACCTGCTTCAAATCCAATAAATTTATATGGAAGATAAAATATTAAAATAGGTACTAAAAGTAGCGGAAAACCAATAATCCATTGCACTGCGCCTGTACCTTGGTAATTAAATGCAGCGCGTTGTGTTAAGTCTATTTTTTTTCTATTAAAAGAACCACCGTATAATAAAACATACGAGTTTACGCCAATATTGTATACCATTGCTGCAAAATGAATGACTAAAATTTTCCATCCAAAATACACGTACGGAATGCTTAAAACAAACATAATAATTGCGCTCATCATCATTAATGTATATTTTGAATTTAAGTATTCTTTGTACTTTATATTTTGACTCATTAACAATTTGTAATAACCGCTATCCCAAGCCGGAATAAACTGACCAAAATTGATCATAAAAATTCCTGTTACAAAAATTCCAACAAATATGAACATAGGCATCATATTTTGGTAAGTTGGGTTTGGGTAAAAAATAAGTCCGTAAAACAATCCAATAGCTACCATAAATACTGAAGAACGAGGTCTTTTATTTCGCCAAAGTAATTTTAAATCTAATTGTAAAAAAGGTGCAATATCTCCAAATCTACGTGTCCAAGCTAAATCTGTAGTTGTAGCGGTTTCAGCTTCTACTTTTAAAGATGCATCAATGTATAATTTTTGTTTTAGCATAGCATAATTTATACTATACAATGCGGCTAAAATTAACAAAGGTACTAGTAGTAAAAACGGTGTTTCAATAATGCTATTAATTGCACTTGAAAGTAAACTTGACAAGGAAACAATTTCAAAATGATTGATTGCAAATAAACTTGCAGCAATAATTATAATTGGTAAAAATGACAATTCAGTATCAGCAGATTTTGCTTCAATAATAAAATTTAAAAAATTAATAATTAACGTAAACGTATACATTAAAAGCATCCAAACAATTGCGGTTGTTACGCTATAATCTTCTAAAATTAAAATAATTCCAAATGGTATAACAGCAAAAAGTGGTAAAAAATTAAAAAATGAAGTAATGGTTTTTCCCAAAACATAGTTTATAATTTTACTTCGTTTTAAAGGTAAAATTAGAAATGGTTTAACATTCATTACAGGTAATTTCTGTAAAAAAAAGCGTAGCATTAAATCTCCTAAAAACCAATAAAATAAAAATCCGTTTAAAATAATTAGCGGGTCAGATTCTGGAAATTGTTTCTTTAAAATTGGATATAACCCAATTCCTAAACCTAAAAAAATTAAAATAAAATAGAGCGCTACAAACCCTAATAAAATGTTTATGGCAATACTTTTTTGCCAATACGATGAACGAAAGAATTGTTTCCATTCAAAATTAAAAAAATGTTGAATCATTTGGGAAGTTGTTTTTATATGCTTTACAATTTTATAAAATGTTACAGGTAAAATTAAACCAATTTATATTCTGGGTACTGATTTTCTAAAATTTCTTCGGCTTTTTGAGGTAAAACAAACGTAATTATATAAATTAATAGTAAATAACTGGTGAAAAATAACGACATAAGTGCAATTTGATAAGAGGCCGTTAATTGAACTTTTAAGTTTAAAGGCACCGAAAATATTACGTATGCAAAGGATGCAATATTTCCTGAATTTAAAATATATTCTTCTAACAACCATTTTTTATTGGTTTGTTTAAAACGTTGTTTTTTTAATTGTTGCAATTGAAATAATCTAACTATTAAAACTGCGCAAATACTAAAACCTATAGACACATAAACCCAAGTATGATTTGGTACAAGTATAAAACTGAAATAAATTACCATAAAAATTACGGCTGTAGAAATTACCTGAGGAATTTTAAAAAACTCTTTAAAAAATCCCCAAACCAATTTCCAATATTTTTTATTTAAGGCTTTGGTTCTGGCTTCAACCACATCCATAAAACCAAAAACACCAAATTTTTTGAATGAAATAGTTCTGGTATCTTCAAAAGTTAAATGAGGTTGCTCTTGCCAAATTTGTTCAATGTCATTGGCTAAATGATCAACCAATTCAGTTTGTACATCGTAATATTCAACAAAATGCGCACGTGTAAATGTATAAAGTTGCTGTATTTGGTATGAATTTAGTTTTTTCATAACTGTTGCAGTTTATCATATAAATTAGAGTAATGGTTGTACGCTTTTTTATAAACTTGTGCACCGCAATAATTTGTAATAAAATATAACATTATCATGCTTACAACAAACCAAAGATATTGTTCTTGTGTAAAAAAAGATGAAGCATCTTTAGGTCTAAAAAGACTTAAGCAATTAAGAAATAACACCGCCAAAAGCATATAGTTTAACGCGTTTTGAAGATTTATTGATTTTTCTCTTTTATTTTGAAACCACAACTTAATTGGAAAATAATAAATACTCATTGAATAACTTACTATACTGGTAATAGCAATTATTTTTAAAATATTATTTTTAAAAACTATAAAAGTGAAATATAACATAGCAAATACTACAATTGAAAGCAGTATTGTTTTAGTAGTTGTAAAAAAGTTTTTAATTTCTTTAAAAAGTAAGCGATTGTATTTTTTATGAATTTCCTTTCTTTTAGAATCTATTAGTTTCTCATAGCCAATACCATTTTCCATAACTCCGTATGCTATTCCAGAATTCCAAAAACGTTTTAAAGAATTTCCAAAACTAATATGAACTTCTTCCAAAGCCTTGTCAAAAGAAATTCCTTTTTCCATTAAAGCTTCTACATTGGTTACAATATGATCTAATAATTCTATACGAATATCCCAATATTTTACTTTGTGATGTTTTAAATAATCATCTATATACGTTATTTGTTCTTTGGTAAGTTTCATATTAAATAGCAATTTCAGGATAATTAGTTTTTACATATTTTTTATTCATAAAAAACACATACTCTGCGCACCAATAAAATAATATGATTAAAACAAAAATTCCTATTTGTACATAATTATAAGTTGAATTGTAAAAACTTTCTTCAGTTCTAAAAGAAGTAATGTTTGAAAAAATAATCATTATTCCATTAAAGAGCTGTAAAAAAATATTTGTTCTATTTAAAATTAAAAAAGGTGTTTTGTTATTCTTTTTATATGAAGTTATTCTAAGTAACAATTGCACAACTAATGTTAAAAGAATAGCAGTTAAAAAAATAAAAAAGTTTTCTTTATTCTCAAATATATTCATCAACAATACCAATCCGTAAAAAATACTTGCTGAAATAAATATTTTGGGAAGTGTAAAAAACAATTTTAAATGTTTAAACACTTGTTTGTAAAATTGTTTTTCAACTGCTTTTGTTTTTGTGTTTAATAGTTTTTTAAATCCTTGGTCGCTAAAACTTTTATGCTCATCTATAATTGCTTGTTTAAAATCTACAATTGGGTTTTCCTCCAATTTACCTTCTAAACTTGTTGCAAAATGATCTACCAATTCCATTTTAACATCGTACCATTTAATATCACAAGCAGTTATGTAATCATCAATTTCTTGTATTTGTTCTTTGGTAAGTTTCATTTTTACAGCAATTTAAAAAATGTTTTAAGCTAATTTAGGATTTACAATAGTTTGCATAGTTTTTATAAATTCTTCCAATTCAGCCAATCTATTTACAGTTTCTTTAGTACCTGTTTCTGTGAGTTTGTAATATTTTCGCAAACGGTTATCAACTTTTGCAACCTCTACATCTAACAAACCTTCAGCTTCTAATTTATGCAATGCTGGGTACAAGGCGCCTTCGGTAATATTTAATTCACCCTTAGTTATTTCTTTTACTTTTTGGGTAATTTCATAACCATACATTTTGTCTTTTTCTTCCAATAATTTTAAAATTATGGTTTGTAAAGAGCCTTTAAATAATTTCTGATTTCCCATGAATAGTTTTGTTCTTCTGCTTAAATTCAATGTAAATATATACATAATTTTCTTATGTATAACTATCTTAGGTATATTTTTTAACAAAAAGTTGTGGTTAGATTAATTACTTTTGTAGCCTTAAAACTATTACTAATGGCAAAATTTCACACACTAACTATCAAAGAAATTAAAAAAGAAACGCAAAATGCCGTTTCAATTGTATTTGATATTCCAACAAGTTTAAAACCTGAATTTGAATTTTCAGCCGGACAATATATTACTATTAAAAAAGAACTTTCTGGTGAAGAATTACGTAGAGCGTATTCAATTTGTTCTGCACCAAATAGCAACGAATTACGCATTGCTATAAAAGCTGTTGATAACGGAACTTTCTCTGTTTTTGCAACAACTATTTTAAAAGAAGGCGATACTTTAGAAGTTTCTAAACCTGAAGGTAAATTTGTATTAGAAACTGCTGAAACCAATAAAAACAATTATTTAGGAATTGCAGCCGGAAGTGGAATTACACCTGTAATGGCAATGATTAAAGCTACTTTAACAAACGAACCAAATAGTACATTTACATTACTTTACGGAAATAAATCAACAGCCAACACTATTTTTAAAGCTGAAATTGATGCCTTATTAAATACGTATCCAAACCAATTTAATGTGCAATATGTTGTAAGCCGCGAAGAACAAGAAAATGCATTATTTGGAAGAATTGATAAAAGCAATATCAATTTTGTTATCAAAAATAAATTCAAGCAAATTGTATTTGATAAAGCTTTTATTTGTGGCCCAGAAGCAATGATTGATACCGCAAAAGAAACCCTTGCTGAAAACGGTATAACTAATATTTATTTTGAATTATTTTCTGCTCCAATTGCAACCGAAAACGAATCAAATGAAGTATTTGAAGGAACTTGTGAAATTAAAGTAATTGTTGATGATGAAGAAGCTACTTTTGAAATGGATTCACAAACCAATATTTTAACAGCTGCTTTAAAAGAAGGTTTAGATGCTCCTTATTCTTGCCAAGGCGGAATTTGTAGCAGTTGTTTAGCAAAAGTTACTGAAGGAAAAGCTGTAATGGAAAAAAATGCCATTTTATCTGAAGATGAAATTAATGAAGGTTTAATTTTAACCTGTCAGGCACATCCGGTTACAAAAAAACTAACAGTTGATTTTGACGAGGTTTAAAAAGTAACAATTTTTAGCACTATTTATGACGTTTAGCGAACTTAAAGATGCAGTACTTATTGGATTTTTTCTAGCATTTATGATTGGTCCTGTATTTTTTATGCTCTTACAAACCAGTATTATAAAAGGTGCAAGAGCCGCAATTGCATTTGATTTAGGCGTACTTTTAGGTGATATTGCCTTTATTTTAATTGCTTACTACGGAAGTAAAAGTTTGTTAGAACAAATTAAAGATGATCCTCGTTTATTTTTTATTGGAGGTATTATTTTATTGGTGTACGGCATAATTACCTACATAGACAAAAGTCAGAAACGAGTGGTACAGGATGAAACTTTAGTTTTACCTGAAAAAACAAATTATGTAAAGTTATTACTAAAAGGTTTTTTACTAAACTTTATAAATATTGGTGTTTTAGCTTTTTGGTTAGGAATGATTGTAGTTGTAGGTTCAAATTTACAAATGGATCCGCATAAAATATTCAATTATTTTACCGTTATTTTAATAAGCTATTTTATTACAGACCTTGGAAAAATTTTACTTGCAAAACAATTAAAAAAGAAATTAACACCCAGCGTTATTTACAAAGTAAAACGTGGAATGGGTATTTTATTAATGGTTTTTGGAATTGCTTTAATGCTCAAAGGATTTTTACCTAAAGAACAACTAAATATAAATTCAGTAATTGAACATTCTGAGAAACAACCCTAAATTTTTGCATTCTTAATGACTTACCATCCCTCAAAAAAACGCCAAGCAAAAATTATAAGATTGTTCCGTAAAGTTCATAGAAAAACTGGCGCACTATTATTTGTTTTTTTCTTTTTTATTTCAGTTTCAGGCTTATTATTAGGTTGGAAAAATAATAGCAATGGTACAATTATACCCAAAACACAAAATGGTACTTCAACAAACTTAAAAGAATGGTTGCCTATAAATCAATTACATCAAAAAGCATTGGTAATTTTACACGATTCTATTTCAACTAATTTAGACAATACTATTGACCGAATTGACATTCGAAAAAATAAAGGAATTGTAAAGTTTGTTTTTGAAAATCATTATTGGGAAATTCAATTAGATGGTGCTACGGGTAACCTATTAAGTATAGGAAAACGAAACTCTGATTTGATTGAAAATATTCACGATGGCTCAATTTTAGATAAATGGTTTAACACTTCTAAAAAACCATTTAAATTAATATACACAACCATTATGGGCGGCTCATTATTGCTCTTCACAATTTCGGGGTTTTGGTTATGGTTTGGTCCAAAAATAATGAAACGTACCCGTAAAAAATTATGAACACTACAATAAGTATTTTTGGCTGTGGTTGGTTAGGAAAACCCTTAGCAATTAACTTGGTAAACAAAGGTTTTTTGGTAAAAGGTTCTACAACTTCCAAAGAAAAACTAAAAGAACTTCAATCAAATAAAATTCAACCATTTTTATGTACGTTAAAAGAGCTTCCAACTAATATTTTAGAGTTTTTAAATGCTGAAATTTTAATTGTAAATATTCCTTCAAAAAATGTAGCAGGTTTTAAAAATCTAATTTCATTTATTGAAAAATCAAACATTCAAAAAGTACTTTTTATAAGTTCAACTTCAGTATTTGCAAGTGCTAAAGAAATTATAACTGAAACAACTACTTTAAAAAATTGCCCATTAAAAGAAATTGAAGAATTATTTCAAAATAACACACATTTTAAAACTACAATTCTTCGCTTTGCTGGTTTATTAGGTTACCAAAGAAAACCTGGTAATTGGTTTAAAAATGGAAAAATTATTCCAAACCCTGAAGGTGTGGTAAATATGATTCATCAAGATGATTGTATTGAAATTATAAAACAAGTAATTGTTCAAAATTGTTGGAATAATACCTTTAACGCCTGCGCAGATACACATCCAAAACGACGTGATTTTTACACAAAATCGTTTCTTGAAGTTGGTAGAGAAAAGCCAATTTTTAATGAAAATGATGAAAAATCAATGAAAATTATTGGAAATGAAAAAATAAAAACAACTTTAAAATTTAAATTTAAGTATCCCAACTTAATGCAATTACCAAACCAATAACCAAGTATAATTATTGGTTTTAAAAGTTTTAAAACGTACCTTTAAAGTACTTAATATTCAATTCTTTTAAAATGGAAACTTCGCAATTAATAGCAAAAATAATTGGCTGTGTTTACATTGCTTTTGGAGTAGGAATTTTACTAAATGGCAATTATTATAAAAAGGAAATTCCAAAATTATTAGAAAATACAAGTTACTTAATTTTTGGCGGGTTTTTAGCTATTATTTTTGGTGCTATAATTATTGAAAACCATCCTTTTTGGGTTAAAAATTGGACTGTTTTAATTACAATAATTGGTTGGATAGCGCTTATAAAAGGTATGTTATTATTGGCATTTCCTACAACAATTTCTAGTTTTAAGTCGCTTTTTAGTATTCCTAAAATTTATCCTGTTTTAGGGGTTTTTATACTAATTTTTGGGTTATTCTTTACTTATTTCGGGTTTTTCAGCTAAAAAAATAGCTAAATTTTAATTAAATTAAAATTATTTGACAAATGTCAGTATCTTACTACTGTTACTTAATTACATTTGATAAAATTTTAAAAAAATGAGCGAAGTTACAGAAATAAATTACGGCCCTTTAAAAGAATTTATTGGAGTTTGGAAAGGAGATAAAGGAATGGATATTGCACCAGAATCTGATGGTACTGAAGAAAATCCATATTACGAAACCATAACTTTTGAAGAAGGTGGCGATTTAACCAATGGTGAAGAACAAGTACTAGCAGTATTACATTACAGACGAATTGTAAAACGTAAATCTAACGATGGTATTTTTCATGATGAAACTGGTTATTGGATGTGGGATGCTAAAGAAAATGTGATTATGCACTCCTTAAATATTCCAAGAGCTGTAAGTTTATTAGCAGGTGTAAAATTAACTGATGCCAATTACAAAAATGGAAAACTTTCTATTGATATTTCTGCAGGAATTGAAAATAACGATTGGGGAATTGTACAATCACCATTTATGAAAGAAAAAGCATTAACTAAAAACTATCGCCAGGTAATTGAAATTGAAAATGGTAAAATGACGTATGCTGAAACTACAATGTTAGATATTTACGGAAGAGAATTTGAACATACTGATAAAAATGAATTGATACTTCAGTCGTAAAAAAATAGTCTCAAATTACCTTAAATGGTAATATTTACGCTGTATTCACTAATTTAAAACCAAAAAATCAGTGCTTTTTTAAGTATTTTTGTTACAATCAAAAATACAACTACCATGAAAAAATATCTTTTATTAATGATCATTGGAATTTTTATATTCTCTTGTAAAAATTCTAATGCTCCAAAAACTGCTGATTTGAATTACCCAAAAACAAAAAAAGTTGATACAATTACCAACTATTTTGGAACTGATGTAAATGATCCTTACCGTTGGTTAGAAGACGATATGTCTGATGAAACTGCGGCTTGGGTAAGTGCTGAAAATGAAACAACTTTTGGTTACTTATCTCAAATACCATATCGCGAAGAATTAAAAAGTCGATTAGAAGAATTATGGAATTATGAAAAAGTAGGTTCGCCTTTTATTGAAGGAGATTACACCTATTTTTATAAAAATAATGGTTTACAAAATCAATACGTTTTGTACCGTTTTAAAGAAGGTGAAGATCCTGAAGTATTTTTAGATCCAAATACATTTTCTGAAGACGGCACAACCTCATTATCTGGAATTTCTTTTTCAAAAAATGGAAAATTAGTTTCTTATGCAATCTCTGAAGGAGGATCAGACTGGCGTAAAATTATTATTATGGACGCCGTTACAAAAGAAATTAAAGAAGATACGCTAATTGATGTGAAATTTAGCGGAATGGCTTGGAAAGGAAATAAAGGTATTTTTTATTCAAGTTATGAAAAACCTAAAGGAAGTGAATTGTCTGCTAAAACAGATCAACATCGTTTATTTTACCACGAATTAGGAACGGCTCAAAAAGATGACGAAATTATATTTGGAGACAAAGAAAAAAGAAGATATGTAAATGGTTATGTAACTGAAGATGGTAAGTTTTTAATTATTCGTGCTTCAGTTTCTACTTCAGGAAATGAACTGTATTACAAAAGATTATCACCAATACCTGGCGAAATAAAACCAATTATCAAAGGTTTTGACTACGATACTTCAGTACTAGATCATAAAGGAAATAAGTTTTTATTGGTTACCAATGTAAACGCACCAAACAAGCGTATTGTTGAAGCTCCTGTACATAATCCTTCTGTTGAAAATTGGGTTGATATTATTCCTGAAACAAAAAACGTATTATCACCTTCAAAAGCAAGCGGTTTTATTTTTGCTAAATATATGGTTGACGCTGTTTCACAAATAAAACAATACGATTATAAAGGTAAATTAGTGCGTGAAATTGAATTGCCTGGTGTAGGAACTGCAGGTGGTTTTGGTGGAAAAAAAGATGCTAAAACACTGTATTATTCATTTTCAAACTACATAACTCCAGGTTCTATTTACTCTTTTGAACCTAAAGAAGGAATTTCAAAATTATATAAAAAACCTGCAATCGATTTTAATTCTGATAATTTTGAGTCTAAACAAGTATTTTTTACTTCAAAAGACGGTACAAAAGTTCCTATGATTATTTCTTATAAAAAAGGAACAGAATTAAATGGTAAAAACCCAACAATTTTATATGGTTACGGTGGTTTCAATATTAGCTTAACACCTTCATTTAGCATTACCAATGCCGTTTGGATGGAACAAGGCGGAATTTATGCTGTACCTAACTTACGTGGTGGTGGTGAATACGGAAAAGAATGGCATAAAGCCGGTACTAAATTGCAAAAGCAAAATGTATTTGATGATTTTATTGCTGCTGCAGAATATTTAATTGAAAATAATTACACCTCATCAGACTTTTTAGCTATTAGAGGGGGTTCTAACGGTGGTTTATTAGTTGGTGCAACAATGACTCAAAGACCTGAATTAATGAAAGTAGCATTGCCTGCTGTTGGTGTAATGGACATGTTGCGTTACCACACATTTACTGCAGGTGCTGGTTGGGCATATGATTACGGAACTTCAGAAGATTCTAAAGAAATGTTCAACTATTTAAAAGGATATTCTCCGGTGCATAATGTAAAAGAAGGTGTTGCTTACCCTGCAACTTTGGTAACAACTGGTGATCACGATGATAGAGTTGTACCTGCGCATTCATTTAAATTTGCTGCAGAATTACAAGCCAAACAAGCTGGTGATAATCCAACGTTAATTCGTATTGAAACCAATGCAGGTCACGGAGCAGGAACACCTGTTTCTAAAACTATTGAGCAATACGCTGATATTTTTGGATTTACATTGTACAATATGGGCTTTAAAGAATTGCCAAGTAAAACAAAGGTTAAAGGATAGATTCTTAAATTTATAAAGGCTGTTTAAAAAGTATTGAAACCGTCATTCTGAACTTGATTCAGAATTTCATCATACTGATAATCAATTAGTATGCGAACCTGAAACAAGTTCAGGTTGACCAAAATTTTACTTTTTAGACAGCTTTTTTTTAAACTACTTCTAAAACTTCAGCTTTATTAAATTCAATAATTGCTCCAACTTTTTTACCTAACAATTGTTTTCCAATTGGTGATTGTGCAGAAACTGCAAAATAAGTATGGTTTTCAACCTTAATTTGCCCAACACTCACCGCTAAAAAATAATTTCCTTTTGTGGTTTTTACTAAACTTCCTAAACAAACAATGTTTGAAACTTTAGTTACCACAATTTTACTTAAAACAGTTTGCATAAAACTAACCTCAGCCAATTGTTGGCCTGCTTTTTCCATTTCTAACTGAATCATAGCTCTACCAGTTTCATGTTTGTCGCCTGCTGAACTTTTGGTTTCAGAAAATAAATCGTTTTTATTAGAAGCAATACTTTTTGAAATGGTTGTATGCTTGTTTTCAACAAAAAGTATACACGCTTTTAATAATTGTTTTTTTATGTTTAAATAGTTACTCATATAGGTTGCCGTAAAAATAACAATTCATAATTTTGCAAAACAAACAAATCCATGAAAATTACAGGAAAACGATATTTAGATTATAGCTCATTCATCAAATTAAATTTTGGTGAGCGTGTTCAAAAAATATCATTAGATATTGGTTTTTCGTGCCCAAATCGAGATGGTTCTAAAGGATTTGGTGGTTGTACGTATTGCAATAATAACACTTTTAATCCTGATTATTGCGAGCCACAAAAAAGTGTAAAACAACAGTTAGAACAAGGTATTGAGTTCTTTTCAAGAAAAGGAAAAAATAACAAATACTTGGCTTATTTTCAAGCATACACAAATACTTATTCAGATTTTGAATCGCTTAAAAAATTGTACGATGAGGCTTTAAGTGTTCCTAAAGTTGTTGGTTTGGTTATTGGTACACGTCCTGATTGTATTTCTGAAGAAATTATTAATTATTTAGATGAATTGTCTAAAAACTATTTTATTTCATTAGAATTTGGAGTTGAAAGTACCAACGAAAAAACTTTGTTAGAAGTAAACCGTTGCCATACGTTTGAAGATACCAAAGCAACTTACAAATTATGTAAAAACAAAGGTTTTCACTTAGGAGCACATATTATTTTAGGATTGCCAGGTGAAACAAAACAAGATTTATTACAACACGCTTTTGAACTTTCAAAACTACCAATTGCAACCTTAAAATTACATCATTTACAAATTGTAAAAAACTCTGTAATGGCGGTTGAATACAACAGAAATCCTGAAAAATTTAAGTTATTTACCGCTCAAGAATATATAGATTTTATTACTGAATTTATTTCAATTATTCGCCCAGATATTATTATAGAGCGTTTTATTAGTGAAGCTCCTCCAAATTTATTGATTGCACCAAAATGGGGCCGACTTAAAAATTTTGAAATTGTAGCTAAAATTGATAAAAAGTTAATTGAAAAAAATACGTGGCAAGGAAAAAAGTATGTAAATCAACCTTGTTAATTACATCGTAATTTTAACGTTGTAATTTTTTAAAATATCATGGTAATCTTTAGCAACAAAATTTTCTCGGCTAAATTCAATTTTACGTGCATTTCTCATATTAATATGTTTTATAGAACGTAAAAATCTTCGTAAACCACTTTCATCTTCTATAATTAACCCAGGAACTTGTACAGGTTTTCCATCTAAATCTTTAGCAACCATTGAAAAATAAGAAGAGTTACAATGTTTTACAATTCCAGTTCTAATATTTTGCGATTCAACACGAATACCTACAACCATAGAAGATCTTCCAACGTAATTTACTCTTGCTCTTAAGGTAACCAACTCACCAACTTCAATAGCATTTAAAAAATCTACTCTATTTACAGAAGCTGTTACACAATATTGACCAGAAAATTTAGAAGCAGAAGCAAAGGCAGCTTTATCCATTAATGATAAAATAAAACCTCCGTGAATTTTTCCACTAAAATTTGAATGCGATGGTAACATTAATTCAGTTAATATTACTTCTGAATCAACTGCTCTTCTAAAATTATTGCTCATAAATTTTGTTTCTTTCTGTTTTTTCAACCTTAGTTACATAGTACTTTGTATCTCCTAACCAAAAAAATGTTTTAAAGCGCTCTTTGTAAGTTAATCTCACATAAGCTCCTTGATATTCACCTAGTTTTTGTATCAATTCTTTTTCGTTATCTTCAACAGAAAATTTAAAAATTTGTCCTTCAGAAACACCTTGGCTTATTTCACCTTCCCACGTTTTAAAAACAACACCTTTATGGCTAAATTTCACCAATTCACCAGCTCTGTAACCATTACTATAGGTTACATAATAAACAAATAAAAAATATAAAAGGGAACCAATTAATACAACACCAAGAGTACTTAAAAGAATTTTTTTCATAATAATATTAAATTTTTTAACGTAGGATTTAACACAAAGTTAAATGGTTTTTAATAAAACTGAGTAAAAAATCACAGATTTTACAAAATATAAAAGCCTGTTAATTAATTTTAAGTGAAAAATGCTGTAACAATTAATAAAAGTTTACAACATATTATAGTAAACAAGTTAATAAAGATTTTAAAATATTGTATCTTTAATAATTAATTTAACCTTTAATATTTTATAAAATGATTGGAACCTATATTTTTATTTTTTTTCTTGTAGTAATTATTGCTACAGGTTTATTTACCGTAAAACAACAAACTGCGGCTATAGTTGAACGTTTTGGAAAATTTGATAGTATAAGAAGTGCAGGTTTAAAACTTAAAATTCCACTTGTTGATAAAATTGCAGGACGTGTAAGTTTACGTGTACAACAATTAGATGTAATTGTAGAAACAAAAACAAAAGATGACGTATTTGTACATTTAAAAATATCAGTTCAATTTTTAATTAGACCTGATCACGTGTATGATGCTTTTTACAAACTTCAAAATCCTGATGAACAAATTACCGCCTTTATTTTTGATGTTGTTAGAGCTGAAGTTCCTAAAATGATTTTAGATGATGTTTTTGAAAAGAAAGAAGAAATTGCATTAGCTATTCAACGTGATTTAAAACAAGCAATGCTTGAGTATGGATATGATATTATTAAAGCATTGGTAACAGATATTGATCCTGATGAAAAAGTGAAAATTGCCATGAACCGAATTAACGCAGCTGATCGTGAAAAAATTGCTGCTCAACACGAAGGTGATGCACAACGTATTTTAATTGTTGAACGTGCCAAAGCAGAAGCTGAAAGTAAACGTCTACAAGGTAAAGGTATTGCAGACCAACGTAGAGAAATTGCACGTGGTTTAGAAGAAAGTGTTGATGTACTAAACGGTGCCGGAATTAACAGCCAAGAAGCTTCAGCTTTAATTGTTATTACCCAACATTATGATACTTTACAAAGTATTGGACAAGACACCAATTCTAACTTAATTTTATTACCTAACAATCCAAACGCTGCAAGTTCTATGTTAAATGATATGGTTACAAGTTTGGTTGCTGCAAATAAAATTAACGAATCGTCTAAAATTGATAAAAAAAAATTAGAAAATGAATAATATGATACTTTCAACTACAAATACTATTGAAACACACCAAGTAAAAGAATATTTAGGAATTGTAACTGGTGAAACCATTATTGGTGCCAATATTTTTAAAGATTTTTTTGCAGGAATTAGAGATATTGTTGGTGGAAGATCTGGTTCTTATGAACGTGTATTAAGAGAAGCAAAAGACACCGCTTTAAGAGAAATGAAAGAAGAAGCATCTAAACTTGGCGCAAGCGCCGTAATTGGTGTTGATTTGGATTATGAAACCGTTGGTCCAAATGGCGGAATGTTAATGGTTACCGCTTCAGGTACTGCTATTAAATTTTAAGAATCTTTAATATTTTAAATAAAAAAACCTGTACAATTTGTACAGGTTTTTTTATTTAAAATATAGTTGTAATACTATTTTTTTTCTTCAACTTTTTTATTTTCATCATCTTCATCATCTTGCGTTGCTTTTTTAAATTCTTTAATTCCGCCACCAAGACCTTTCATTAACTCTGGTAATTTTTTACCTCCAAACAATAATAAAATGGCTAAGCCAATAATTATCCATTGCCAAGGACCAACCATTCCAATAAATATAGTAAGTGCATTCATTTTTTAAAATTTTGTGTTACAAAGATAGTAATTAATTCAAAACTAAGATGATATTTTATACAACCCTATTTTTGCTGGTTGAATAAAACTTACTTGCTTTCTATTTTTCCTCCAATTACTTTCTTTGTTTTTAATTCTTCAGGATTTCCTTTGTAATAAATAGTTCCGCCAAAATTAACTTTTGCATCTAACATTTCAGAAACATTTACTTCAACAACTGAACCAGCTGATGATACCGCAGTTGTATGTGTACTTTCAACTTCAAAACCTTCATAAATTCCGCCAGTATTACCTTCAATAGTTTGATTATCAACAGTACCACTAACTTCTATAATTCCGCCAGAAACTGTTTTCACTGTTAAATACTTTACATCTAAAGCAGCATTAATAGTTGCACCTTCTTGTGTTTTTAATTCTAAGTGTTGTTGTTTTATAACTTCATTAGAAAAAATATGTGAACCTTCATTAGCATCTAAGGTAGGAATATTAGTATAGTATAATTTAATAGCTACATCATCATATTTAAACCCTTCAATAAATTTTATACTAAATTTTAAAATTCCATTTTTATTTTTAATGGAAACTTGACTGGCTTTAGAGCCAGTAATTACCACTTTTGAAACATCCGATTTTATCAATTCAACCTTTAAACCACTAAATATTTTTAAGGTGTTAAAATCTCCTAAGTTAGTTTCAATAGTTTCTTGACCAAAAGCAAGAGCGCTTGTAAATAATAGTAATAATGCTAATTTTTTCATGATTGCTGTTTGTTTTATAACTTTTATAAAAAGAAATAATTGTGTTTTATAGTTTAATTATTTGTTACTTATTTTCAATTAATGTAAAATCTAAATGTTTACGTTCTAAGTCTGTATTTTTTACTTTGATAAATACGTGATCACCAAGTTGATATAAATTTTTAGTAGATTGACCAACTAAGGCATATTGTTTTTCATCAAAAATATAATAATCGTCTTTAATTTCACGAATACGCACCATTCCTTCGCATTTATTTTCAATAATTTCAACATAAATTCCCCATTCTGTAACTCCTGAAATTACGCCTTCAAATTCTTGATCTTTATGATCTTCCATATATTTAATTTGCATATACTTAATAGAAGATCTTTCGGCTTTTGAAGCTAAATATTCTTGGTTTGAAGCGTGTTTACATTTTTCTTCGTACGCTTCAGCTTTTGGAGATTTTCCGCCATCTAAATAATGCTGTAATAAACGATGTGTCATTACATCAGGATAACGACGAATAGGCGATGTAAAATGACTGTAATAATCAAATGCCAATCCGTAATGTCCAATATTTTCAGTTGTGTAAACCGCCTTACTCATTGAACGAACCGCTAAGGTTTCAATCATATTTGCTTCACCTTTACCGTGTACATCTTTCAATAACTGATTTAAAGTTGAAGAGGTTGTTTTTTTATCTTTTGTATCAATAATATTTTTATATCCAAATTTACTAACAATAGTTTGTAATGATGCTAATTTGTCTAAATCTGGCTCGTCATGAACTCTATACACAAATGTATTTTTAGATGGAACACCTTTTTTTCTTCCAATAAATTCAGCCACTTTTCTATTGGCTAACAACATAAATTCTTCAATTAATTTATTGGCATCTTTAGATTCTTTAAAAAATACACCTACAGGCTCTGCATTTTCATTCAAATTAAATTTAACTTCAACTCTATCAAAAGTAATAGCGCCTTGCTGTAAACGCTTTTTTCGAAGTTTTTTAGCAAGTTCATCTAATTTTAAAATTGCTGTTACAATTTCAGGTTGCACTGTATATGCTTCTCCAGTTATTGAAATTTCTTGTGAAACTTTATTTTCTTTGGTTTCAATAATTTCTTGCGCTTCTTCATAAGCAAAACGTTTATCAGAATACGTAACTGTTCTTCCAAACCATTCTTTTACTACGTGTCCTTTTTCATTCATTTCAAAAACGGCTGAAAAAGTTAATTTTTCTTCATTTGGACGTAAAGAACATACCCCATTTGATAATACTTCTGGAAGCATTGGTACTACTCTATCAACCAAATAAACAGATGTTGCTCTTTCATAAGCTTCATCTTCAATAATAGTTTTTTCTTGCACATAATGCGAAACATCTGCAATATGAATTCCTATTTCATAATTTCCATTTTCTAACACTTCAAAAGACAAAGCATCATCAAAATCTTTCGCATCTTTAGGGTCAATGGTAAAGGTTAAATCTTTACGCATATCTCTACGCTTTGCAATTTCTTCTTCAGTTATTTCGAAAGATATTTTTGAAGCTTCTTCTTCTACATTTTTTGGAAATTCATAAGGCAATCCGTATTCTAATAAAATTGAATGAATTTCAGTTTCATGGTCACCAGGCATTCCTAAAACAGTGACAACTTCACCAAAAGGATTTTTTGAATTTGCTGGCCAATCAGTCATTTTAGCTAATATTTTTACACCATCTTCAGCACCTTTTAATTTATCTTTTGGAATAAAAATATCTGCATACATTTTAGCATCATCAGGTACTAAAAAACCAAAGTTTTTATTTAGTTGTAAAACACCTACAAACTCTGTTTTTGCACGTTTAATTATTTCAACAACATCACCTTCTTGTTTGCTGCTATTTCTACGATTGTATAAGTAAATTTTAACGGTATCTTTATCTAAACCATGGTTTAAATTACGCGCAGGAATGTAAATATCTTTTTCTAATTCATCACAAACAAAATAAGCATTTCCGTTAGAAGTAGCATCTAAAACTCCAATATAATATTTATCTAACGGTACTATTTTAAACTTACCTCGTGCTTCTTCTTTTACCTTTTTTTGCCCTTTTAATTCTTCTAATTTTTGAATAATTTGATTTCTTCCGTTTGCATCAGTCACATCTAATTTGGCAGCAATTTGCTTATAATTAAAACTATTTGAAGCATTTTGATTTAATAATTTTAATATTTTTCGTGTTAAATCCTTAATTACGTTGCCTTTCTTTTTATATAATTTTTTCTTCTTCGACATTAAATTCATTTTATAATTACTTCAAAAGTACAACTATTTAACTTTTACTGTGTTAATAAAACCTTATATAAGTAATGATTTGTATTTTGCATAAAATTTGAACTGAATTATATGCAGCAAAATTGGTTTGTAATTGTAAATCCTACTTCAGGAAATGGCGCTTCAAAAAAGAAATGGCCACTTATTTTTAATGAATTAAAAGCACAACAGTTTCAGTTTGAATTTTCAGTTACAAAACACAAAGATCACGCCATTATATTGGTTAAAAATGCCATTGAAAAAGGATTTCAAAATTTTATTTGTGTGGGCGGAGATGGTACTTTACATAGTATTGTAAATGGTATTTTTATATTAAATACACCTAATATTTCTAAAATAAAAATTGGTGTAATTCCTATTGGAACTGGAAACGATTGGATAAAAACCTATGGTATTTCAACTAATTTTAAAACTGCAATTAACACCTTAAAAAACGCACATACTATACAACAAGATATTGGGAAAATTAATATAACTAACACAAATACAAGTATTTACTTTAATAATTTAGCCGGAATTGGTTTTGACGGTTATGTTGTTAATAAAGTGCATAAATTTAAAAATTTAGGTTCTTTAGCTTATTTAACTGGTGCTTTGGTTAGTTTAATTAGTTATAAAAAACCATTGCTTGAAATTAATTTTAACAATAACACTTTAAAAAGCAATACCTTACTTTTATTTATTGGAATTGGTACCTATTGTGGCGGTGGCATGCAATTAACTCAAAATCCAAATCCTTTTAATGGTTTGTTTGACATTTCATTTGTTAAAAATATTTCATTACTACAATTATTAACTAATATTAAAGGCTTATTTAACGGGAACATTACAAAACATAAAATTGTTGAAAACTATAAAACTTCTACAATAGAAGTGAAAGTATTAGATAAACAAGAAACCTATATACAAGCCGATGGAGAATTAATAGGTTCAGGAGATTTTAAAGTAACTATACTTCCAAAAGCGTTAACTTTTATTGTTCCTAAAACGTAAAACGTTAAAAAAATCTTAATAAATTTGTAACATCCTTATAATTATTTCGTCTTTAACATATAGAAGACATTAATTATGAAGCGATTATATAAAATAATTATCTTTTTTATGCTTATTTTCTTAGTTGGCATACTTGTAACTATAGAAAGTATCAATACTACTTTTTCTACTGAAGATCCAATAGAAACAGTTACGCTTCCATCTACTGCTTTAAAATTATCAATTAAACTATAATTTAAAATTCATAATTCAATTTACTTTCAATTTTTTAAAATTAACTTTAGTTATAAACATATATATATATTATAAAAAAGAATTTAAAAAATTTAAAAAATATTTTTTGTTATTATAGTGTGTTAATATGTGGCATAAATACTTCCTTTTAAATTTTGATTTATGACTTATAGAATACTATTAACAATTATTAAAACTTTAAAGACTTTAAAATCAATAAAATTATGGTAGTTGTTAACAGTATGTTAATAGTGTTAATTAACAGATTTATTGAATAAAATTTCACCTTTTGAATGTTAACAACCGTTCTAAAAATGGTTCACAACTTTAAATTAAAAATCAATAAAAAAATTTGGAAAAGTCATGTCAATTTTTGCATTAAACTATTCTTAGTAATTATCAAAAAATAGTTTTCTTTTTTGACTGTAAACTTTTCCACAATGTTTATAAAATGTAAAGTTATTGTAAATCAGTTTTTTAAAAAATGCTATTAACAATTAGATTTTTTACTGTTAATAAGCCTGAATTTGTATTTTTGTACTTTAACTTATTAACAATACATATTTATGGTAATTGCAATTGGTAATGATCACGCTGGTACTGAGTACAAATTTGAAATTATAAAACTATTAGAAAGTAAAGGTATAAAAGTTTTAAACTTTGGAACCAATACAAATGATAGTATGGATTATTCTGACGCAATTCATCCGGTTGCTGATGCTGTTGAATCTGGAAAAGCTACTTATGGTATTATTTTATGCGGAAGCGGTAATGGTGCTCAAATGACAGCTAATAAACATCAAGGTATTAGAGCTGGTTTGGTTTGGAACAATGAAATTGTAGAATTAATTAGATTGCATAATGATGCAAATGTGTTAACTATTCCTGCGCGTTTTGTATCATTACAACAAGCTTTAGGATTTGTAGAAATATTTTTAAATACTGAGTTTGAAGGTGGCCGTCACCAAACAAGAATTGATAAAATTCCAACAAAAAGCTGTTGCTAATTATTGTTAACAAACATGAGTCACAATCACTCACACCATCATCCCACTTTATCAGGTAAAAATTTATTACTATCTATAGTACTAAATATTATTATTACTGTTGCCCAAATTATTGGCGGATTTCTTTCAGGAAGTTTGGCATTAATTTCAGATGCTGTTCATAATTTTTCTGATGTTATTTCATTAGTAATTAGTTATATAGCAAATATTTTAACTAAAAAAAAGAAACAAACAAAACAGTATACTTTTGGTTATAAACGTGCTGAAATTATTGCAGCTTTTATCAATTCAGCATCTTTAATTGTTGTTGCAATTTTTTTAGCAAAAGAAGCTATTGAACGTTTTAACAATCCGCAAGAAATTGAAAGTAATTTGGTTATTTGGTTGGCAATTTTAGGAATTGCTGTTAACGGGTTTAGCGTATTATTACTTAAAAAAGATGCTGATCATAATTTAAATATGAAATCGGCATATCTTCATTTATTAACTGATATGTTAACTTCAGTTGCTGTTTTAGCAGGAGGTTTATTAATGAAATACTATCAAATTTATTGGATAGATGCGTTGTTAACTCTTATAATTTCGTTGTATTTAATTTATATGAGCTGGAGTATTTTAATAGATTCAACCAAAATATTAATGTTATTTGCTCCAAAACATATTAATATTGATGAAGTAGTTTTAGAAGTTTTAAAAGTTGAAGAAATTAAAAATATACATCACGTTCATATTTGGCAATTAAATGACCACGATTGCCATTTTGAAGCGCATATACAGTTTAATAACGATATTAGTTTATCACAATTTGATGTAGTGTGTGAAAAAGTAGAAAAAATATTATTAGATAATTTTCATATAAATCATTCTAATTTACAACCCGAGTTGAATAGAGATGATGTAAAAGAATTGATAAAACAAGATTAAAAAAAAGGCGATGTTTAACACATCGCCTTTTTTTTAAATGGGAAAATAAAAAAACTATAGAGTTTTTGAATATGGACCATTTTTAGGTTGTAAGTCACCAGTAATAATTCTAATAAGGTCAATTAAAGCCCAAATACCAAATCCACCTAGTGTTAATAATTGAACAACACCTTGCCAAATATAACCTAAGTAAAATCTATGAACACCTAACCAACCTAAAAATATTACTAAAAGTAATGCTGTTAGTTGACTTTTACCACTTCCTACTACTGCAATATCCGCACTATCTGCATTTGTATCCGCATCCATTACTACTGAAGTTTCAGTATTAGTTGATTTTTTAACCGGAAATGATGCAAATGCATTGGTTGAAAACAATAAAAAAGAAAGGGCAACCATTGAGAAAATGAATGATTTTCTCATTACAAGTAAATTTTTCATAATAATTTAATAATTTAATTAATTTAGCTTAAAAATAGGTATATGAATATAAAAAACAAAGTATTAAGCTTTTTAATTTTTATTAATTTTTCTTTAGTCGCGCAAACAGTAGAGAATTATGATTTTATTGGAACTTTAATTTTAGAAAATAATGCATTAATTACTTATAGAATTCAATTTGATATAAAAGATTCTAAAATTTCTGGATTCTCTTATACTGATATTAATGGTAAAGATGAAACAAAATCAGAACTTACAGGTACTTACAATAGCAAAGAAAAAAATATAGTATTAAAAGAAAGTTCAATACTATATACAAAATCTAAAGAAATTGAAGATATTTTTTGTTTTATAAATGTTGATGCAAAACTTAAAATTGAAAAAGATAAACCTTCAATTCAAGGTGATTTTGTTGGTTTATATCATAATAAAGATACCTGCGCTACTGGTAAATTATTGTTGGTTAGTTTAAAAGATGCCTTTGATAAAATTGAAAAAGTTTCTAAAAAAATAAGTAAAACTAAAAAGATTGATAGTGTTACTAAAACAAAATTTACAAAAGAACATTTTTTAAATGAAATAAAACCTAACACACTTAAAAGTGACGATGTGTTAACGGTTTTCTCTAAAGGAAATAAATTTATTTTAGAAATTTGGGATAATGGAAAAGAAGATGGAGATTTAATTTCTTTAACGTTTAATAAAAAAACCGTTTTTAGAAAATATGCTGTAAAAAAAGAAAAACGAATTGTTGAATTAGATTTAATTGAAGGTGAAAATTTAGTTGAAATATTAGCTAATAATAACGGAACTATTCCTCCAAATACAGCCAAAGTAATTTTAAAAGATGGAGAGGTTCAACATACTATTTCTACAAGTTTAGAATCTGGAAAATCTTCAAAAATTAATATTATTTATAAACCATAGTATGCTTCAAATAACAACCAAAACTTTTGCTGAACTTACTAAAGAAGAACTTTATGAAGCTTTACAACTTAGAAGTGAAGTTTTTGTAGTTGAACAAGATTGCGTGTATCAAGATATTGATTATAAAGATCAAAAAGCGGTACACGTTTTAGGTTATAAACATAAAAAATTAATTGCTTATACCCGTATTTTTAAACCTGGTGATTATTTTGAAAAAGCCAGTATTGGAAGAGTTGTAGTTGCAAAAAATGAACGAAAATATGGTTACGGACACATAATTATGATATATTCTATTAAAGCTATACAATCTTATTTTAATGAAACTGAAATAAAAATATCTGCTCAAAAATATTTAAAAAAATTTTACGAATCTTTTGATTTTAAAATGATTGGAAACGAATATTTAGAAGATGGAATTCCGCATATAGGAATGCTAAAAAAATAAAGTATGGAAAACCCAAGAGTAAAAATAAACAGCGTTAAAAATTTATCTGATAATTGGTACAAATTAGATAAGGTAGATTTTGACTATCAAACAAAAAACGGTAATTGGCAAAACCAACAACGTGAATGTTATGATCGTGGTAACGGAGCCGCAATTTTATTATACAATCCATTAAAAAAAACAGTTATTCTTACCAAACAATTTAGAATGCCAAGTTATTTAAATGAACACGCTAATGGTATGATGATTGAAGTTTGCGCTGGTTTATTAGATGCTGATGATCCTTTAACTTGTATTATAAAAGAAGCCGAAGAAGAAACAGGCTATAAAATTTCAAATCCTAAAAAAATACTTGAAATCTATTCTACACCTGGAGCAGTGACTGAAAAATTATTCTATTTTATTGCTGAATATGCTGACAATATGAAAATTAGTGAAGGCGGTGGATTAGAAGAAGAAAGCGAAGAAATTGAAGTAATAGAAATAGCTTTTAATAAAGCTTTAGAAATGGTTTATACAGGTGAAATTTGCGATGCAAAAACCATTATTTTATTGCAATATGCCAAAATTCATAATTTAGTTTAATGGTTCCCTTAAAAATTAAGACCAACCCAAAAGTTTCCTTAGTTTTTAATAAGTATCCTGAAACTGTAAAACCTAAAATTGAACAGCTACGAAAATTAATTATTGAAACCGCTTCTGAAATTGATGAAATAGTTGTTATTGAAGAAACTTTAAAGTGGGGAGAACCCAGTTATTTGGTAAAAAAAGGAAGTACCTTACGTATAGATTGGAAACCAAAACAACCAACACAATATGCTATGTATTTTAAATGTACCAGTCAACTAATACCTACTTTTAAAACAGTTTTTAAAAACAAATTTAAGTTTCAAGGAAACAGAGCTATCATTTTTAATTTAGAGGATAAAATTCCAGAAGAAGAATTGAAAAAATGTATTGCAACCGCTTTAACTTATCATAAAGTGAAGCATTTACCTTTATTAGGATTATAACATAGTTTAGTTTTTCATAAAAATAAACACTTATATTCTGACTTTAAATTATTTATCAATTATAAAAAAATATTTGATTTTTTTATTTCTAAACGATTGCTTAGTTTTGTAAAGTATTTTAGAAACAATGGCACGAAAAAAGCAATATAACGAAGCAGAAGTAATTGAAAAAGCAATGTATTTGTTTTGGAGAAATGGTTACGAAAATACTTCGGTTCGTATGTTAGAAAAGGAAATGGGAATCAACCAATTTTCCATTTACGCCAGTTTTGGAAATAAACACGGAGTTTTTGTAGCGAGTCTTAAAGAATATAGAAAAAGAAATGCTGTAATTTTTAATAAGTTAAAAGCATCAAACAAAGGTTTAGAAGACATAAAACAGTTCTTTTATGATTCTATTCAAAAAACAAATGATTTAGATTACAAAGGCTGTTTAGTTACAAATACATATAATGAATTTATTGAGAGTGAAGATGAAGAAATTAAAAATCAAATGATTGATTTTATGGCTAGTTTAAAGGCTATTTTTATTGAAAAATTAAAAATAGATTCAACAAAAAATGAAGAAACTGTTTTGAAGCAAGCAAACTATTTGTTATTGGCAAAACACGGTTTAGCGGCAGCAGCAAGAGTAAATACTAAGCAAGAAATAGAAGATTATATTGAAATGACATTTAAAAATATATAAGCTTTTTTTTAAAATAAAACTAAGCATTTGCTTAGTTAAAATAAATAATTTAAACTAAAAACAATGTTACAAAAAACAACAGCAATCATTATTATGGTATTGGCACTAACTGTTAGTTGCCAAACAAAAGAAAGTAAAAAAGAATCTACAATTAAAGCAGAAACAAGTAAAATGGAAACCACAAATAAACAAGGAGAATTAGAAGCGTTGCTTTCTAAAAAAGCAGCAGCTTCAGCTGCAAAATCTTCTGAAGAAAAAAAGAAAGCTTATGCTAAAGGTATTGAAGATGTAAAAAATTCTGGAGTATTAGAAAGTGCATTAAAAGTTGGCGATAAAGCGCCAAATTTCACCCTAAATAATGCAACTAATACACCTGTTTCTTTATATGATGAATTAAAAAATGGACCAGTTATTTTAACTTGGTACCGTGGTGGTTGGTGTCCGTATTGTAATATTACTTTACATGCTTTACAAGACAATTTACCTGAGTTTACTAAAGCAGGTGCAACACTTATGGCTTTAACACCAGAATTACCAGACAAATCGTTAAGTACTTCAGAAAAAAATGAATTAGAATTTACTGTTTTAAGTGATATTAACAATAAAGTAGGAAAAGAATATGGTGTTGTATATCAATTAAATTCAACGATAGCATCTATGTACGAAAAAGGTTTTGGTTTGTCAACATATAATGGAAATTCTAGTAGCGAACTTCCTTTAGCTGCAACATATGTTATTGATAAAAACGGAATAATTCAATACGCATTTTTAGATGAAGATTATAAAAAAAGAGCTGAACCTAGTGAAATTATTACTGCGCTTCATCAATTAAAATAAAACGTTTTTTATAGAAAGTAATTCTAAGTTTAATTATGAGTGGTTTAAATAAATTTGTAGTTAAACTTAGAATTAAGTTAATAAAATCGCAACTTTGTCTTTATAAAATAATTCGTAATTATTTAAGAAACGTATAACATAAAGTGAACATTTCACTTCAACATAAAATAAATATAAATGGAATTAAAGAACAAAAAAGCCATCATTACTGGTGGAAGTCGTGGACTTGGAAAAGCTACTGCAATTGCGTTTGCAAAAGAAGGAATTGATGTTGCAATTACAGGTAGAAACGAAGAAAAACTGAAAGAAACAGTTGCAGAATTACAAGGATTGGGTGTAAACGCTTTTTACGAAATTTTTGATGTTGGTACTTATGAAGAAGTACAAATTGGAATTAAAAATATAATTTCAAATTTAGGCGGCGTAGATATTTTAGTAAACAATGCAGGTATTGCAGCGTTTGGTTCTTTAAATGACATGGATGTAAAACTTTGGGAAAATATTATCCAAACAAACGTAATGGGAATGTATTATGTTACTAAAGAAGTGTTACCGTATTTAATTGAAAAAAATGAAGGAGATATTATTAATGTGGCTTCAACAGCTGGTTTAAATGGTAATGCTACTACTTCTGCATATTCAGCATCAAAATTTGCGGTTATTGGTTTGTCACAATCATTAATGAAAGAAGTGCGTAAAAACAATATTAGAGTTACTACGTTAACACCAAGTACCATTGTTTCTGATATGTCTATAGAATTAGGTATTGCTAATAAAGATTCTGAAGACAAAGTATTACAGCCTGAAGATTTTGCTGAATTAATTGTTGCTGGTTTAAATTTACCAAGAAGAGCTATGATGGCAGGTGCTTCTTTATGGTCTACAAATCCATAAAAATAGTTTTTAAATAGTAAATATTTTTGTCAACCTTAGCCTTTGTTTTAAACAAAAGTTAAGGTTGATTTATTTTAATAGCTATTTTTTAGAAAGATTTTTTAATACATTCAGTGCTTTGTTTGCATCATTTTTATCAACAAAAATATGATCGTGATAGTAGCCAGCAATTACATTACAACTAATATTATTTTTAGCTAATTCAGTTGAAAATAGCGCTGTTAAGCCTACCGCATTTAATGAAGAGTGTATGGTTAACGTAATCCAAGAAGCAATATACTCATAGTTTAGGTTTAAAAAATCTGCTTTGTTTTGTTCAAGTACAATGGTTGTACCTTCAGCTTCTGTAAACTCACAAATGGTATCATTTCGGTTGATTTGTTCTAAATTTTGTACGGTACAAAATACATAATCTCCGTTGTTTAATTTGGGTGTCATACCCTTTATAAGAGTATTTAAGTTTGTTTCTCCTGCCATAGAAACTGTTTACGATTCTGATACTTTTATAACACTATCAACCGTATCAAGTTTTGATAAGGTTAACCTTACAATACTATCTTTTGCAGCTACTAAATCGTGTGGAACACTTGCTTCTAACGCTACCAAATCTCCTTTCACTAAATTGTAAACATTACCATTTACACCAAAATTTATAGCGCCTTCAAAAATTTCAACAGTAATAGGAAAAGAAGTTTTATGTTCTTTCATAACCTGATCTTTCTTCATAACTATTCTAATTTCTTTAGTAGTTTCAGTTTCAAATAAAACTGAGATGGCTGCTTTATTTTCGTTATAAGTAATATGTTCTGTAAGTGATGATTTTTTCATAATTTGTTTGTTACCAACCTCTATATTTTGGAGGTGTAATATTGTTTAAATTTAAATAAATAATTAATTGTCCGCGGTGATGTGTTACGTGATCTTGTAGTAAATTTAGAATTTGTAATTTACTTTTTGGACCTGCAAAAAAGTCAACTTGAGTGGTTAAATCTTCTTCAGAAATTGATGTTATAATTTCAGTTACTTTATCAAATGAATTTGTTAATTCAAGTATCAATTCTTCTTTTGTTTTTGGAGCTATTTTTTCTGATTTTATGTAAGTGTCATCCACAAAATTAGTTTCACTTAGCCAAACCATATTACTTCTAATATGAAGTAATTGTTCTTGAAAACTCATTTGTCTTTCTGTAGGCTTGTAATTATAATGTTCTTCAGGCATTAATTCAGCCATCTCAATTAAATAGTTTTTAGAGTTTTCCCATTTCAATAAAAATGCTGAAATTACAGTGTTTTGTGCCATAGTTTGGTTAAAAATTGTGATTAAAAAAAAGAGAAATAAAGCTTGTTTTTTCATGTTGAAAACAGTTAATAGAATTATAAATAAAGGCTAAATATAGTCAATACTTTTTTATATTTTAGCGACTAATAAATTAACAGATATAATTGGATTATGGCAGAAGACAAAGTAAAAGGGGCAAAATTAAAAGCGTTACAACTTACCTTAGATAAATTAGATAAAGCATACGGAAAAGGAACTGTAATGAAAATGAGTGATGTTGCAGTAGATGATATTGATGCAATTTCAACAGGATCATTAGGATTAGATTTGGCTTTAGGTGTTGGTGGATATCCTCGCGGAAGAGTAATTGAAATTTATGGACCAGAATCATCGGGTAAAACTACATTAACATTACACGCTATTGCCGAGGCTCAAAAAGCTGGTGGTATTGCTGCTTTTATTGATGCTGAACACGCTTTTGATCGTTTTTATGCTGAAAATTTGGGTGTTGATATTGATAATTTAATTATTTCTCAACCTGATTACGGAGAACAAGCTCTTGAAATTGCAGACAATTTAATTAGCTCTGGTGCTATTGACATTGTTGTGGTAGATTCAGTTGCGGCGTTAACACCAAAAAGTGAAATTGAAGGTGAAATGGGTGATTCTAAAATGGGATTACACGCACGTTTAATGTCACAAGCTTTACGTAAATTAACTGGTACAATTCATAAAACAAATTGTACAGTAATATTTATTAACCAATTACGTGAAAAAATTGGTGTAATGTTTGGTAACCCTGAAACTACAACGGGTGGTAATGCCTTAAAGTTTTATGCTTCAGTACGTATAGATATTCGTAGAAGAACTCAAATAAAAGATGGAGATAGAGTTATTGGAAACAGTACTAAAGTAAAAGTGGTAAAAAACAAAGTTGCGCCACCTTTCCAAATTGCTGAATTTGATATTATGTACGGAAAAGGAATTTCAAAAACAGGTGAAATTTTAGATTTAGCTGTTGAATTTGGAATTGTGAAGAAAAGCGGATCTTGGTTTAGTTATGGTGATACTAAATTAGGTCAAGGACGTGACGCTGTGAAAGGATTAATTTTAGACAATCCTGAATTGGCTGAAGAGTTAGAAACAAAAATTAAATATGTTATTAATAATCAGGAAGATTAAAAAATGATTATTAAGTACCAAGTTTTTGAAGAAAACCAACTTTTAGTTTTAAGATACGAAGGAGTTTGGTGTTTTGAAACTTATAAGCAACAAGTACTTGCTTTTGTGCAAACACCTGAATGGAAATCTATAAACAAATTTTTGGTAGATTTAAGATATGTTGAATATGTATTTAATAATGAGGATATTGCTTTATTATTAGATGTTAAAAAAAATATAATTCAAAAAAATCATGTTTCTGTTCAATTAGTTGATAAGCCTATGATTACTGCTTTAACGCATCTTATGCAAGAGGAGTTTGGTATACTTGATATTACAACTGAATATTGTTGCACTGTTGAAAGAGCTATTGAATTATTAGATATTAGTTTTAACGAAAACCAATTAACTAATGCACTTGATAATTTAGAATTATCATTTTAATTAGTTTTTATAAAAGTAAATTAAAACGCCTTATTTATTAAGGCGTTTTGTATTTTGAAGCCATGTTAAAAGTTGAAAATGTAGGGTTTGGTTATACTTCAAAAGAAGTATTAAATAATATTAGTTTTACGGCTAATAAAGGAAATTATATTGCTATTGTTGGTGAAAGTGGTTGTGGTAAAAGTACGCTATTAGAAATAATTTATGGATTACTTCACATTGAAAAAGGAAGCGTTTATTGGAATAATATTAAATTACGCGGTCCTAAGTTTCAATTAATTCCAGGTGAACCTTTCATGAAATATTTACCTCAGGATTTTGATTTAATGCCCTACATTACTGTTGAAGAAAATATAGGGAAACATTTGTCTTATTTAGACGAAAATAGAAGCCGTAGAATTTCTGAATTACTTGAAGTGGTAGATATGACTGAGTTTTTAAAAACAAAGGTTGTAAACCTAAGTGGTGGTCAAAAGCAACGTGTTGCAATTGCTAAAGTATTGGCAAAAGAACCCGAAGTTTTATTACTTGATGAACCTTTTAGTCATATTGATAATTTTAGAAAAAATAAATTACGTAGAAGTTTATTTAAATATTTAAAATCTAAAAATATTTTATGTGTAGTTGCCACACATGACACTACAGATGCTCTTTCTTTTGCTGATGAAATTATTGTGTTAAAAAATGCTGAAATTGTTGCTAAAGGAACACCACAAGAAATTTATAACAATCCAGTATCTGGTTATGTGGCTTCTTTTTTTAATGAAATAAATGAAATTTCTTCAACTATTTTAAACCCAAATACTTCCGAAGAAATTTTACTTCGTTATCCCAATCAAATTAAAATTGCAAAAAAATCCGAGTTTAAAGCTACTGTTGTAAAATCTTATTTTAAAGGGGTTTGTTATTTAATTGAAGCTGATTTACAAGGAAAATCTATTTATTTTGAACATTCAAAAAGCCTTTCAGAAAACGAAAAAGTATACCTCAATATTAAATAACTGAAAGTTTTGTTTGTGATTTCTATTTTTTAAATTACTTTTGTTGAGTAATTAGTCAATTCACACATGGATAAAAGAGAATTATTATTAGCAGCGGCAACTAAACTTTTTGTTGAAAGAGGTTTACACGCTACACCTACTTCAGCTATTTCAAAAGAAGCTGGTGTAAGTGCTGGTATTTTATTCCATTATTTTAAAACAAAGGATGATTTAATTAGCGAGTTATATGTTGCTATAAAAAAGGAATTGACCGAAAGTATTTTAACTGATATTGATAAAATTAATTCTGATATAGGAAAAATACGATTAATATGGTCTAATTCTTGGAATTGGGGATTAGATAATCCTTTAAAATATAGGTTTTTACTTCAAATTGATCATACAAGTTGTTCGGTTTCTGTAAATCAATATCCAGAATTAATTAAAAATATAGACTTTTTTATGCAGTTAATTCAAGAGTTTATAAACGCTAAAATTATTAAAGATATTGATACGCATTTTTTAATGAATTCTATGTTTAGTTTAATTACTTCAATGGTAAAACATATCACACAATTTCCTGCTTTACGTCACGATCAAGTATTTATTGAACAAGCTTGGGAAATGTATTATAATTATTTAAAACCTTAAAAAAATTTGAATCATATATTGATTGAATACTCAATCATAAACTGCTAAATCTAAAAAATGAATACAAACACAGCATTAATTACTGGAGCATCTAGCGGAATTGGAAAACAGTTTGCTATCATTCACGCTAAAAATGGTGGAGATTTAATCTTAGTTGCTCGTAGAGAAGATAAATTGAATGAATTAAAGAAAGAATTAGAGCAATTATATAAAGTTACTGTTTTAATTATTGTCAAAGATTTATCAAATTTAAGTGCACCAAAAGAAATTTATAATGAAGTAAAACAACAAGGAGTTCAAATTAATTATTTAATTAACAATGCTGGGTTTGGAGCTTTAGGTAAATTTCATGAAATGGATTTGGACAGACAAATTTCAATGATTAATTTAAATGTAACAGCATTAACCACTTTAACACATTTATTTTTACCTGATTTTATTAAAAATAATAGTGGTAAAATTTTAAATACGTCATCTACTGCTAGTTTTATGCCTGGACCATTACAAGCTGTTTATTTTGCTACAAAAGCTTATGTTACTTTTTTTAGCAATGCTTTAAGTGAAGAATTAGCTAATACAAATGTTACGGTTACTAATTTAATGCCTGGTGCTACTGAAAGTGAATTTGGTGCTACTTCAGGAATGGAAAAAACGGAAATATTTAAAAATACTGTGACTTCTTATGCTGTTGCTTTAGATGGTTATAATGGAATGCTTAAAGGTAAAATTGATGTAATTTCAGGATTAACTGTAGGGCAAAAAGTTATGATGGCTGCCATACCATTTATACCTAAAAAAATGATGTTAAAGCAAGTTAGAAAAATGCAAGAAGTTAAAAACAATGATTAAAAAACTAATAAAATTTATAAAAGTAATGTTAATAGGAATCTTAAGTTTTATACTTATTATAGCAATAGTAGGAGCTATATTTGTAAATACAAGTCCGCAATTTGGTGGAAAAACTACCGGTGAAGATTTAGTGAGAATGGAGAATTCTCCAAATTATAATGGAGACGGAAGTTTCAAAAATTTAGAATTAACCTTGGCAAGTACCGGATTAAAATTAAGTACTTTTCCAAAGTTTTTTACCAACGGTGATAACAAAGTACCTCAAGGTAACATACCACAAATAAATCTTCCTAAAAGTTATTTTGATAGTGAACCGCAACAACCAAGAATTACTTGGTTTGGACATTCAACGTTATTTGTTGAATTAGAAGGAATGAATGTTTTTATTGATCCAATGTTAGGCGATGTTCCTGCTCCTCACCCACTTTTAGGAAATGCAAGGTTCAATAAAGAATTACCAATTTCTATAAATAATTTACCAGAAATTGATGTGGTACTTATTTCTCACGATCATTATGATCATTTAGATTATGGATCTATTCAACAATTAAAAGATAAAGTAAAATTGTTTTATGTTCCTTTAGGTGTTAAAGCACATTTAACAGAATGGGGCGTTTCAAAAGATAAAATTAAGGAGTTTGATTGGTGGGAAAAAGCAAACCTTCAAGGTGTTGAATTTGTATCAACACCAGCACGTCATTTTTCTGGAAGAGGTTTTTCAAGAAACAATACGTTGTGGACATCCTGGGTAATAAAATCTAAAAATAACGCTATCTTTTTTAGTGGCGATAGTGGTTATGGTAAGCACTTTAAAGAAATTGGTGAAAAATATGGTCCGTTTGATTTTGCAATGATGGAGTGCGGGCAGTATAATGAACAATGGGCGCATATTCATATGTCTCCTGAACAAACTATTCAAGCATCTGTTGATGTAAAAGCCAAAACTATGATGCCAATTCATTGGGGAGCATTTAAACTTGCTTTACACCAATGGACAGATCCAATTGAAAGAGCAAGTAAAAAAGCACAAGAGCTTCATGTAAAAATGGCAACACCAATTATTGGTGAAGCAATAGTTGTTGACACTAATTATCCGTCATCTAAATGGTGGCTTAAAAACTAAATTTAAGTAATGGTTATTGTATTAAAAACAAATATATTTTCGCAACTAGAAACACACGTTAGAAGTCTTTTAAATACCTTTAAACAAATTTCTAGTATAGATTTTGATTTTGAAGATGTGGATCGTGTTTTACGTATAGAAGCTTCGCAAAATATAACTTTTGAAGTTACCTATTTACTTAATAAAAATGGTTTTATATGTGAAGAATTACGTTAATATAAAATAAAAGAACAACGGTTATTACTTGTAATTTCAAACTAACAGTTTGGTATGGATAAAAAAACAGTTGTTCCTTTATTTTTTTCACTTTCAATTTCAATTTTTCCTTTATTTATTCTAATAAATTCTTGACATAATTTTAACCCAAAACCTGTACCAACTTCATTTTCGGTTCCAAGGGTTGTAACAGTAGAATCTAATTGTAAAATTTTAGAAATAGCTGCTTTTTCAATTCCAACGCCTGTATCTTTAATGGCAATACTACTACAATTAGGGTGTTTTTGCTGGTTTATACTTGAAATTTCAATTTTACCATCTTTAGGTGTAAATTTAATGGCATTTGAAATTAAGTTTCTAATTATAGTATGTATCATATTATAATCTGCTAGTACCAAAATATCATTGTTTAATTGGTGCTCTATGGTAATGTTTTTTACCATTGTATTGGTTTTATAAAAACTTATAATTTCTTCAATAATATTTTTTAAATTTATTTTTGTGGCATTTACTTCAATATTACCTGAATTTGTTGAAGCCCATTTAAGTAAATTGTCTAGTAAATTAAATGTTTTTTTAGATGTTTTATAAATGTTTTCGGTGAGTATTTTCTTAGTTTTATTGTCTATTTTATGCGCTTCTTCATCTTTCCAAAGAAGTTCTCCTATTTGCTGTAAATTGCCTAACGGACCTTTTAAATCATGCGCTATAATTGAAAATAATTTGTTTTTACTTTCATTTAATTTTTGAAG
Source organism: Lutibacter holmesii (assembly GCF_042679665.1). Classification (NCBI taxonomy): domain Bacteria; kingdom Pseudomonadati; phylum Bacteroidota; class Flavobacteriia; order Flavobacteriales; family Flavobacteriaceae; genus Lutibacter; species Lutibacter holmesii. The sequence continues at coordinate 180,356 of NZ_JBHTMV010000003.1, read as the reverse complement.
CTCTAAATTGTTATTTTCAATTCTTTTAGAATCTTTTTCTTTAAATATAAATAATATAAATATTGGTGTAGAAAAACTTAAAAACATTAAATATAAATACGATACTATTTGTATATAATCATTAGAAAATAACAAGCTAGTACCGTTTAAAAATGCTTTTACCAATCTAATACCATAAATTATAGCTGCAATAATTAACAACAATCCTGCTAGTTTTTGCATTATGGTTTTTGATTTGTTAATGAAAAACAAAAAGGCTCCTATTAAATAAATTAGCGCTAAACATATAGAAGAAACCACAATTCTTAAGTTTTCATTTGACGAAATAAAGAGTGTAAAAATAAAGCTAGCGGTAATTGGTATAATATTTATACGAATAAAAAATTTTTTATCGAAAGTTGTGTTTATGTTGTAAAGTGAAAATATTTCGTACGAAATACTAAAAAACAGTAAATAATTAGCAAGTGTAATACTAAAAAAATCTGGAATATAATCTCTTGAAACCATCCATAAAACTGAGGATATTCCAAAGAACCTTGCTATGATATAAATTTTAAAAATGGGTGTTTTAACCTTATAATATATTGCATATAAAATAAATAAGGGAAAGATAATTATGTTGATAAAACAATAAGTAAAAAATAAGGTTTTAACGTCTATGGGGACCATACTTTTTTATTTCCTATAAAAGTAATCTTTTTTAAAATTTTATGTAATGTTTTTAGCAATTATTTTTATTATAAAACTTTGTTTTTTAATGAATTAGTTTAAAATACGAGGAAAATTATTTTTTATTAAAAATACTTGTTCAAAAACGTGCTATTCACGTACTTTTTGTAAAAAATTTAAAACTCAAATTTTAGTTGAAAGTCAATAAGTTTTTCAGGTTTATTTTTAGAATTAATATTTAAATTAGTCACTGAAATACCTAATAAACGTACCGAGTTTTGTACTTTTTCTTGAAACAATAAATCTTTTACCGTTTCTAATAAAACTTCTTTATTTTTTATAAAATAGGGCAATGTTTTACTTCTAGTTTGCGTAGTAAAATCACTATATTTTATTTTAAGCGTAATGGTTTTACCTGAAACCTTAGTGCTTGCTAAGCGTTGTTCTAATTCTTCTGAAATTTTTTCTAATTTTTCAAGCATAAAAATTTCCGAAGTTAAATTGGTTATAAATGTATGTTCAGCAGCAACAGATTTTCGTTCTCTGTTAGGTTTTACTTTGCTGTGGTAGTTTCCGCGTACTAAATTGTAATAATGTGTTCCAGAACTTTTAAAATGTTCAGTTAAAAACGCTTCGCTTTTTAGTTTTAAATCTTTACCGGTGAATATTCCTAAATTAAACATTTTGGCCGCTGTAACTCTTCCAATTCCAAAGAATTTTTCAATAGGTAAATCTTCTAGAAATGAAATAACTTCTTCTGGCGGAATTGTTTTTTGTCCGTTTGGTTTGTTAATATCTGAAGCTATTTTGGCTATAAATTTGCTATTTGAAATTCCTGCGGAAGCATTTAAATGCAATTCATTAGCAATACGTTGCCTTATTTCTTTTGCAATTAAACTTGCCGAAGGGTTTCCTTTTTTATTTTCAGTTACATCTAAATATGCCTCATCTAAAGATAGTGGTTCTACTAAATTGGTGTACTCTTTAAAAATGTTTCTAATTTTTTTTGAAATTTCTTTATAGCGTTCAAATCTTGGAGGGACAAATATTAAATGCGGGCACTTTTTACGTGCCAATACACCACTCATTGCAGATCTAACTCCAAATTTACGAGCTTCGTAGCTTGCAGCTGAAACAACACCTCGTTCGCCTCCACCGCCTACAGCTAAAGGTTTACCTCTTAATTCAGGATTGTCTAATTGTTCAACTGAAGCATAAAATGCATCCATATCAATATGAATTATTTTACGATGTATTTGTTCTTCATACATAAGTCAAATATAATTTAAAAGACATTACTTTAAGGTTTTTTGATATTGAAAAGTATAGTTATAACACTTTGTTAACTGTTTGTATAATTTTCAAATTAAATTTTATTGTACATTTGGCTGCACATATTATTAACTGAAAAAATATAAATTATGAAAAAAGTACTATTATTATTGGCCGTTGTTTGTTTTATTGGAGTGTCTAACACTGCTTTTGCTCAAACTATGCCAAGTGTAAGTGGTCTTAAAGTTCCTAGTACAACAGATGTTTCAAGCTCTGCTATGAAATCATTATTTGAATCACCAGAAGCACAAGCAAAAGTAAAAGAACAATTATTAGCAAATCCTGAATTACGTGATACTGCTATTAATTATTTAAAGGACAATCCTGATACTGCTATGGAAGTTGCTAAAGTAATTAGCAAAAACCCAACTGCTAAAAGTAAAGTAATGAAGTATATTTTGGAAAACCCAGAATTAACTCAAAAAGTAATGGATTACGTTAAAAATAACCCAGAGCTACTTCAAAAAGCAATGAAATTAATTGGAATGTAATTTAATTCAATTAAAAAAATAGAAAAGGATACAGTTTACTGTATCCTTTTTTTTGCATTATAACTAAAAAAAACAGCAACAAATTTTACATTGTTACTGTTTTAAAAATAAATAAATGTTTGGCTATTAACTTATTGTATTTATTTTTGAACACATAATAAATAAAGTTTATTTATACCACACCTTGTGCTAACATAGCATCTGCTACTTTTACAAAGCCGGCAATATTTGCACCAGTTACATAATCTACATAACCGTCTTCTTTTGTTCCATATTTTATACAAGATTTATGAATGTTGCTCATTATTTTTTGCAAACGTTCATCTACTTCTTCTCTTGTCCAAACAATACGTAATGAGTTTTGAGACATTTCTAATCCTGAAGTGGCTACACCACCTGCATTAGAGGCTTTTCCTGGTGCATATAATATTTTTGCTGCTTGAAAAGCATGAACAGCTTCAGGTGTTGCGGGCATATTGGCACCTTCGCTAACCACAAAGCAACCATTTGCTAATAAATTTTTTGCATCTTCAAAATGTACTTCATTTTGTGTGGCACAAGGCATTGCAATATCACATTTTACACTCCAAGGTTTTGCACTTTTAAAGAATTTTGCTGTTGGGTATTTCGTAATATATTCATGAATTCTTGCTCTTTTATTGTTTTTTAAGTGCATTACAAATGCTAATTTTTCGGCATCAATACCATCTTCATCATAAATATAACCTGAAGAATCGGATAGTGTTACTACTTTAGCACCTAATTGTGTGGCTTTTTCACATGCATATTGCGCTACGTTTCCAGAGCCTGAAATGGTGACTACTTTACCTTCAAGTGTTTCATTTTTTGTTTCTAACATACTTTGAGCAAAATATACGGTTCCGTAACCTGTAGCTTCAGGTCTAATTAAACTTCCGCCCCAAGACATTCCTTTTCCTGTTAAAACACCTGTAAATTCATTTCTAAGTTTTTTATACATGCCAAATAAATATCCAATTTCTCTACCTCCTACTCCAATATCTCCTGCTGGAATATCAGTATTTGGACCAATATGACGAAATAATTCTCCCATAAAACTTTGGCAAAAGCGCATAATTTCAACATCAGATTTTCCTTTAGGGTCAAAATCTGATCCTCCTTTACCTCCGCCCATTGGTAGTGTTGTTAAGGCATTTTTAAAAACTTGTTCAAAAGCTAAAAATTTTAAAATACTTAAGTTTACCGTTGGATGAAATCGTAAGCCTCCTTTGTAAGGTCCAATTGCAGAGTTCATTTCAATTCTAAAACCTCTGTTTACTACAATTTCTCCGGTATCATCAATCCAAGGTACTCTAAACATTAATACCCTTTCTGGTTCACACATTCTTAGTAAAATGTTTTTACCATTGTAAATTTCTTGACTTGCAATATATGGAATAACGGTTTCTGCAACTTCTTCAACTGCTTGTAAAAATTCTGGTTCAAATTGGTTACGTTGTTTCACCAAATCCATAAATCCTTTTATTTTTGATTCCATAATTTATGATGTATTATTTTAAACTTTACGTAATTTACTAAACAAATATAGTTAAAAAATAAAAAATTATCAATTTCAGCAATTGTTTTAACGAAATTTGGTACGAAAACTAAAACGTTTTCGTACGGTGTGTATTGTACATATTTATTTTTTAAATTTTATTTCAATTTGTTATTTATATGTTGAATCATTTTCCTTTGGTATAATTCCCATAAAAATGTGTAAATTTGTCGCTTAATTTTACACAAAATGTTAGATAAAGTAAAAGAACTGATTGGTGAAGTATCGGCATTTAATGCAGGGACGAAAGAAGAAATTGAAGCCTTCAGAATTAAATATTTGGGAAGTAAAGGTTTATTAAAAGATTTATTTGCTGAATTTAAAAATGTGGATGCTGAATTGCGTAAGGATTTTGGACAAGCATTAAATAATTTAAAGAAAACTGCTGAAGAAAAGGTAACTACTTTAAATGAAGTTATTGATAATTCAGTTGAAGATAAAGGTTTTTATGGTGATTTAACTCGACCTTCAGAGCCAATTGAATTAGGTTCGCGTCATCCAATATCAATTGTTAGAAATAAAATTATTGATGTATTTTCAAGAATTGGTTTTACAGTTTCTGAAGGACCAGAAATTGAAGATGACTGGCATAACTTTACTGCATTAAATTTACCAGAATATCATCCTGCACGTGATATGCAAGACACGTTTTTTATTGAAACAGATCCTGATATTTTATTAAGAACGCACACGTCGTCTGTACAAGTTCGTTATATGGAAAATCACAAACCACCTATTAGAACTATTTCTCCAGGTCGTGTATTTAGAAATGAAGATATTTCAGCACGTGCACATTGTATTTTTCATCAAGTTGAAGGTTTGTATATTGATACTGATGTATCTTTTGCCGATTTAAAGCAAACGCTTTTATATTTTACTAAAGAAATGTTTGGGAAATCTAAAATACGTTTACGCCCTTCTTATTTTCCATTTACAGAGCCAAGTGCTGAGGTAGATATTTATTGGGGATTGGAAACAGAGACTGATTATAAAATTACAAAAGGAACTGGTTGGCTTGAAATTATGGGCTGTGGTATGGTAGACCCAAATGTACTTAAAAATGCAAATATAGACCCTGAAGTTTACTCAGGATATGCGTTTGGTATGGGAATTGAGCGTATTGCAATGTTACTGTATCAAATCCCTGATATTAGAATGTTTTATGAAAACGATGTACGTTTTTTAGAGCAATTTAAATCAGTAATATAACCTAGTAAATTCCGCTCTTTAGCGGAATTTTTTATTTCAAATAACAGATGAAAAAAGATATTGAATTACCAGAAGTTACTAACGTTTATATGGCCATTGTAAAAGAATACAATGATGAATTTAAATGTGAAGATTGGAATGCATATATTATAAACAATAAAGAGGTTGATTTAGAAATGGTTTTAATTGTTTCTAAAGGTTATGATGAAGATACGCTTACTGAAACAGCTGTTTTACGTCATAAAATAGAAAAACTACCTGCGCAATCTTTTGCAAAAGTTGAGCTGCTACAAGAAGATGTTTTAAAACTTTCCAATTTTTTTAATGTTACTTTTTTTGAAGGTTCAAAAATGTTTGATAAAAAGTATTTATTTGAAAAAGGAACTATTAAAGAAGGTAATTTACGTACCGTTGCTATGTTAAATAAACGTGGAATTTTAGTAAAATAAACTTTTAAAACACCGTTTATTTTTTAAGTAAAAAACTTTCCATAATAGGTTTTAACTTATTTAATTGTATTGGTTTTGTTATAAAATCATTACAACCTACCGCCATAGCTTTTTCTTTATCTTCAATTGTTGAATAGGCTGTTTGTGCTACAATTGGTAAATTTGGGAAGTCTGCTCTAATCAATTCAGTAGCATCATAACCATTCATAATTGGCATATTTATGTCCATTAAAACAAAATCAATTGCATTATTTTTACATTGCTCTACGGCTTCTTTTCCGTTCTTAGCGTGTAAAATTTTACAGTCTAAATCAATTTTTTCTAAAAGTAAAATTTCAATAAAAATAAAGTTCACTTCTTCATCTTCAACAATTAAAATGGTGTGCTTTTTTTTCTCCTTAACTGCAGTATTGTTAGTAGTATCTTTTGTTTTATGAACAGGTTTATACGGAATTGAAACTTTAAATGTAGAACCTTTCCATTTTTCAGAAACCACTGAAATTTTACCACCAAGTAACTCTGTATTTTCTTTGGCAATTGATAAACCTAAACCTAAACCACCAACATTTTTTGAAAGGTCTTTTTCTTCTTGTGAAAATCTATCAAAAATTATTTCTTGTTTTTCAGGAGCTATTCCAATTCCTGTATCTTTTACAAAAATTTCAATTTTATTATTTACTAGTACATAGCCAAAGGTTATGGAACCTTTATTTGTAAATTTAAGAGCGTTTGTTAATAAATTACTTACAATTTTATCAAGTTTAGATTTGTCTGAATAAATGGTACTTTCCAAATTTGAGAGCCCGTTGTAAATGTATAATGGTATTTGATTTTCTTTGGTTTTAATGTCAAAAATAGAGAATAGTTGCAGTAATAAATCGTTTAAACAAACTGGTTTTTCAATTACTTTAATATGTTTGGTACCAAGTCTTGAAATTTCTAAAATATCATCAATAACACGTAATAATTGATTTCCACTATTTTGAATAATATTTACATAATAATTTCTTTTTTCAGGAGGAAGATTCTCTGTATTTAATAGGTCTGAAAATCCTAGAATTCCATTCATTGGAGTTCTAATTTCGTGAGACATATTATTTAAGAATTCTGTTTTTAACCTATTGCTTTCTTCGGCTTTTTCTTTTGCTTGAATTAGTTCAACAGTTTGTTCTTCTAGTTTTAAAATGGCTTTTTTTCTAATAGTAATGTCTCTGTGTGATCCAAACATTCGTACAACTTCACCTTTTTCATTTAGTAAAACTTCGGCTCTTGAAAGAATCCAAATATAAGAGCCATTTTTATGTCGAAACCTAAACTCAGAAAGATATTGCCCTACTGGATTTTTTTGGTAATTTTTTATTTTTAGTAATTCTTTTTCTAAATCATCTGGGTGAACGTGCTCTTCCCAGGTTTCAAATTTATTTTCAAGTTCGTAATTTTGATAGCCAATTTGTTGTTTAAAGTATCTAGAAAGGTATAATTTGTTAGTTGAAACATCCCAATCCCAAATTCCTAAACCGGTAGCTCTTACGGCTAATCTGTAGCGTTCATCACTTTTTTCAGCTTTTTCTTTTGCATTATTTAATTCATTTTCAGCTTTTTTTAAGGCTGTAATGTCAATAATTGATACAATTGCTTTGGCATTTTCATCAATTTCTGAAGTTATAATGGCATAAATAGTTTTACCGTTTTTATGGGTAAATTGTGTTTCGCTAATAAATTCTTTTTGGTTAGAGTAAACGGCAATTAATTCCTCTCTTAAAACTTTATAAGATACGCTGGTATTGGTTTGTTTTAATAGTTTATTTAATTCATTTAAATTGCTAACGCCTAATAAATTTAAGGTACTTTGATTTACTGATAGGGTTTTAATTTTATTTAAACATTCAACAAAAAAACCATGATTTTTTATAAAATAGGCATCTAAATCTTCGGATTTAATTCCTTTTTTAGCAATGTGTTTTTTTACTTCTTGAAAATCTTCTTCCCAAAGTGAAACCGGACTATTTTCAAATAAGTTTCTATACTTATTTTCACTATTTGCTAAGAGCTCATTTTTTTTAGAGAGCTCATTAGAAATAGTTTGTAATTCTTTGTTTTTAGTTTCTAATTTTAGCTGTGCTTCTTTTATTTTGTTAATGTTGGTAATAAGTGCAAAGGAACCAACAAATTGATTTTTTTTATTATAAATAGGAGAAGTTTTAAATAAGCAAGTAATTAAGTTTTGATTGTTCTTTAAAAGGTCTACTTCATAGGTGTTTGAAAGACCTTTTTGCCTGTTTATAAGTTCTCGTTTAAAAATTTCACTACCTTTTTTATCTACAAAATTAAAAATGCTTTTATTTATAATTTCTTGATGCTCTTTACCTAATATGGTACATAATTTATCATTTATATCTATAATATTTCCTTGCGGATTTATAATCCAATATCCTTCATTTGCTGTTTTTAATATTTTGGTTAAATAATCTTCTTTTTCTTTAATTATTTTATAAGCTCTTTTAAGTTCAGATTCTGCTTTTTTACGTACTGTAATATCTTCTTTTATAGCTAAATAATTGAGCGTTTCTCCCAAGCCATTTTTTATAGGTGTAATTGTTGCTTGTTCCCAATAAATTTGCCCATGCTTATTAATATTTTGGAATTCACCTTTCCAAATTTCTCCTTTTGTAATGGTTTCCCATAAAATTCGGTAATATTCTTTAGGCATATTTCCAGAGCTTAGGATGCTAGGGTTTTTACCTTTTACTTCTTCAAATGTATAGCCGGTTATTTTTGTAAACTTTGGGTTTACATACTCAATTTCACCTTTTAAATTGGTTATTAAAACAGTATTTTCGCTTTGTTCTACAGCTGTGGAAAGTTTATTATTTTCAGCTTCACGTATTTTTTTGTTAGTAATATCTTTAGCCAAACCAAAAATTAAATTTTGACCATCAATTTGTATAATTACAGCTCTAACTTCAACATTAAGAATTGTTCCATCTTTTCTCTTATGAAGTGTTTCAACGGTTTTGGGTTCGTTAGGCTTTAGGTCTCCCCAAAATTCTTGCATAGCTTCTAAAGAAGGCGCTTTTACATCTATGTCTTTAACATTCATTAAAAGCAGTTCTTCTTTAGTGTATAAAGTTTGCTCTGTTGATTTTTGGTTGATTTCTAAAATTTCTCCATTAAAATCAGATAAATACAAAGCATCACCTGTATGCTCCATTAATGTTTTAAACCTAAAATTGCTGTCTTTAATTTCTTTTTCTGCTTTCTTTTTAAAGGTTAGGTCTCTAAAAGCGGCTACTCTATTGTTGGTGTTTTTGTAAAAGATATTACGTGCTTCAATTTCTACTGGAAATTTCACACCGTTTTTTTTAATTCCTTCTACTTCATACGGTTCTAATAAACCAGTTTGGATTTTTTTTGTAAATATTTTTTGAGATTTTTTTGAGAACAATATTGGTTGAATATCTTTCCCTATAAGTTCTTCTTTTTTATAGCCAAACATTTTTTCAAATGCTTGGTTAACCTCAACTACAATACCGTTTTTATGTACTAAAATTCCTTCAAAAGTAAGATTTGATATTGTTGTTAATTGCTTTTCTTTTTGTTTTGTTATAGTTTCAAACGTTAAGTTTTCAAGTACCTTTTCAATTTTAAGCGCAATAATTTTAAGTAATATTTCAATGGTTTCTACCTGTTCAAATGGTTTGGTATCCATAAAAGCTATGAGGCCAATAGGTTCTTTATGTGAGTTCCATAAAGGAAATCCAATATAACTTTTTATATTATTGTCAACTATAAAAGAATCTTTAGAAAATGTTTTTTGTAGGTTGGTTGAATAATGACATAACGCTTTATTAATTACATTTTCACAAGGTGTATTTTTTAAATTATAATAAAATGATGGTTTAAAATTACCGTTGTTGTATAATATTATGGCTTCGGCTTGTGTGGGGTTTTCATTTGAATATTTATTAATTAAAACATAGTTAACATTTAATAATTGCGCTAAAAATGAAGAAATTTCTTTTAAGAATTCAAAGCTTGAAGTTTGGTAGCCTTGTGATGAAATAAAATCTAATGTTTTATGTACATAATTCTGATTAATTGACATTAGTAGGGCTTATTTTTAATAAATAAATGAAAGCAAAACGTGAAACTTTTTTGTATTTATTAGGGTTGTTATCTATCAAAAATATAAATTTTTTATGTGCAGTTTACTGATATTTATCAATGTTTAATTACATAAAGTTATTTATACTAGGTATTTACCGTATTTATTTTCAGCTTATTTGTGGTGTTATTAGTGTGTATTAATGCAAATATTATTGAAACTTAACCTTCAGAATATAACCAATTTAAGTACCTTAGCTATTCAAATTTATTTTATGAAAACAGTTTTTACAGTGTTATTTGTATTTATTTCACAAATTATTGTGGCACAACATGTACCACTTTATGTTGGTAGTTATACAAATACCGAGAGTGAAGGTATTTATTACTATAGTTTTAATACAAATACGGGAACATTAAGCAATAAAAAACTTGCCGTAAAAGCTGAAAATCCATCATTTATTACCTTTTCAGCAAATAAAGATTTTTTATATGCGGTGAGCGAATCTGACAAAGAAAGTACTGTTGCATCTTATGCCGTTACAGAAAATGGAACGTTAAACCTTTTAAATAAAGTAAGTAGTAATGGTAGTGGTCCTTGTCACATACAATTGAACCAAAGTAGTACTAAAGCTGTAGTTTCAAATTATGGAGGTGGAACCGTTTCTATATATAACCTTCAAAAAAATGGAAGTTTTATTAATGCATTTCAGGTTGTAAATAATAATATACCTGGTGTGCCAGCACACGCACATTCGGGAAAATTTTATAATAATGAATTGTTTGTTGCTGACCTTGGACGTAACTTTTTATCTCAATATGTTGAAAAAGACAATACATATGTTTTAAAAAAGAATTATATGATGGCTAAAAAAGCCGGTCCTCGCCATTTTGAAATTTCAAAGAATGGAAGCTTTATTTATGTAATTAACGAGCTAAATTCAACTATAACGGCTTTAAAAAGGGTAGAAGACACGTATACTGAAATTCAAACTATAAGTACCTTAAAAGACGGGTTTATTGGAATGAATGCTTGTGCAGATATTCATTTATCAAACAATCAACAGTTTTTATATGGATCAAATAGAGGTGAGAACACCATTGTTGTTTACAAACGAAATTTAGAAACCGGATTGTTAAGTAAAATTCAATCTATTTTTGTTGAAGGAGATTGGCCACGAAATTTTACGCTTTCTCCAAACGGAAAATTTTTATTAGTAGCAAACCAACGAAGTAACAATATAAGCGTTTACAACGTGCAAAAAGAGACCGGTAAGTTAACTTTTATGTATAGTGAAGCTTGTGTTTCACCAGTTTGTTTATTGTTTTAATACAAAGTAATAAATATTATCATTACTATTATACCTAAACGAAGTAAGGTATCCACTTCTATCTGAATCAAATTGAACACCTAATTCATCAAATTCAGAATTAAATTCTTGTGCTTTTATTGGAATTCCCCATCTATCATCAACTCGTTTTATTTTATAAATATTAAAATCTCCAACTTCTCTGTTCACTTTATCTATTGATATTTCACCCTTTTCATTTTTAACATAAACAACACCGGTAATTTCACCTTTTGAAATATTTGATGAAAAATAAATAGTGTTTTCGTCAAAATAAGTTGGGTTTATAATATCAAAATTTGGATTAGAAATATAAACAAGCCCTTTTTTAATCCATTTTCCAAGGTCATTTTTCATATATTCCATAATATGAATAACCGCTCTTTCAGTACTTACTACAAGTAAATTTTTTCCGTCTTTTGAAATACAAGGATCGGTATATGAAAAGTTTTTATTGCAAAATGCTAAAGGTTCAATAGCTGAAACTTTAAAATTATTGATTTTACCTTTGTAAATTGTAGAATTGTAAAAACCTTTAGCATCGGGTTTTTTTGAAATTCCTGTAAAATAAATAGTATTTTCAAAAGTAGTGGCTGCACCAAAATCAAATTTAGAACCTAAGCCTATTTTTTTTGGTTTTGACTGTAAATCTGAATAATATAAATTGTAGTTATTTTGTTTGTAATCAGACACATAAATAAGTCCATTGTTAAACGGCGTAGGAAATATATTTCCAGTAGAAATATTAGATAAATAGGTTTCAAAAAGTTGAATACTATCTGTTTCTTCAATTAAAAATTTCTCTTGTGCTTGTATTTGAAACGCAAAAAATAAGATGTATAAAAAGGTGTAAGTAATTTTCATTAATGCTTATCAATTAATTGATAATTCAAAGATAGTAAACATTTGCGTAGCATTACAATTGGCAAACTTGTTCTGCAAAAGCAGTTACTTTGTTCCAATTGGTATATTCAATTTTGGTATTTTTATTAGTTGGCCCTTTGGTAATCCACATAATAAACTGAATCATAAGCCTGTCAAAAAATGGATATTTTTTATAATCTAACATACCTGCAAAAACGGTTTTTACAGTAGGTTTCCAATCTATATTTTTAAAAAATTTAACCACATACGGATTGGTTTCTGGGGTGTTTTTTTCAGGTTTTCTGGCTACTAAATTTACTGAGAAAAAAGCTGTTTTAATATGGTCAAGCTCCTTTTTATGTGTATTTATAAAAGCAATTATTTGTTTGTTATGAAGCCCGTATCTAATGCTTGAACCAATAATAAATTTATTATAATCTTGAATGTTTTTGTTGAAATTATCAATTGAAAAAAGGTCAATTTGAAGGTTGTTTTTTTTAAATACAGCCAAAATTTCTTGGCATATTTTTAAAGTGTGACCATCTACAGTTGAATACAAAAGAGCTGTTTTATTACTCATATGCAATTGAGTTAAATTTTATATTTAACACTATCAAAGTTAAAAAAAAGTAGCTTACTTGTATAATTTATATGAAGTTAAAATTAAAATAAAGCATAAAAAAACGCCTCTAAAAAGAGGCGTTAGTTTTCTAAAAAGTTTTAAAATACTATAAATTATAGTACTTTCACGTTTATTGCGTTTAAACCTTTTTTACCTTCTTTAAGTTCAAATTCAACTACGTCACCTTCTCTAATTTCATCAATTAATCCTGAGATGTGAACAAAATAATCTGTGTTTGATCCGTCTTCAATAATAAATCCAAAACCTTTAGATTCGTTGAAAAATTTTACTGTACCTTTTTTCATTGTTAAAAAATAATATTGTTAAAATGCAAATGTACATTTATTATAACGCATTGTTCATTATTATTTGAAAAATATTGAAAATCAATGATTAATCTAATTGTTCAGTTAATCTTTTGAATACCGTTTTTGGGTTTTTATTTTGATATAATATGGCATAAACAGCATCAATAATTGGTGTTTTAGCCGGATTTATTTTATTTAATAATTGTGCACTTTTTGAAGCATAATAACCTTCAGCAATCATACTCATTTCCATCATAGCGCTTTTAACGGTATATCCTTTCCCAATCATATTTCCAAACATTCTATTTCTACTAAAAATTGAATATCCGGTTACTAATAAATCACCTAAATAAGCTGAATTATTGATATTTCGTTTCATTTTATGACGTTTTTTAATAAAACGTTTCATTTCACGAATAGAATTTGACATTAATACAGATTGAAAATTATCACCATAACCTAAACCATGTGCAATACCTGCGGCAATGGCAAAAATATTTTTAAGCATAGCGGCATATTCAGTTCCAATAATATCGTCTGAAGTTTTTGTTTTTATATAATGACTAGATAAGCAGTTGCTAATAAGTTCGGCCTTTTCAGTATCTCTACAAGCTATGGTAAGGTATGAAAGGCGTTCCATTGCAACTTCTTCAGCATGACAAGGTCCTGAGATTACACCAATATTATTTAATGGTACATTTAATTTTTGATTGAAGTGTTCACCTACAATTAATCCACTTTCAGGTATAATTCCTTTAATGGCTGAAAATATAATTTTTGAAGAATATTCTTCAGTAATCTTATCTAATTCAGTTTTTATAAATGCTGATGGTATAGCAAAAATTAATACATCAGCGTAAGCAACCATTTTGTTAATATCACTTGATAAATTAAGTTGCTCAATATTAAATTGAGCAGAACTTAAGTAATTTGGATTGTGTTCGTTTTCTTTAATATAGTCAATAGTGGTTTCATTGCGTACATACCAACCTACTTGATCTAAATTTTCACAGAGCATTTTTACAATTGCAGTAGCCCAACTTCCTCCTCCAAACACGGCAACTTTAGGGTATTTACTCATAATTTTATTTATTTTAGGCGGTAAAAGTAACCAATTTGGACAAATAGCTCTCTTAAAATTTAGTTATAATATCTTCTATACTTTTTAAGTATGGGTTTCCAAAAAGGTTTAAATGAACTAATAAAGGATACAAATTATAAAAGTTTGTTCTTAAGTTAAAACAAGGAGCTAAAGGATAAATTTCATTATATTTTTTATAAAATTGTTGTGGAAAACCTCCAAAAAGTTGGGTCATTGCAATGTCAATTTCTCTGTGTCCATAATACACAGCAGGGTCTATTAAAATGGCCTTTTCTTGTGCAGAACATATGTAATTTCCACTCCATAAATCTCCGTGAATAGCTGCAGGTTTTTCATCAGGAAATATAGCATTCAAATCAGTATATAAAATTTCAAATTGTGCTAAGTGTTTTTGTTCAATTTTATGTGAATCAAAAGCCAATTTTACTTGAGGTTTTAACCTGTTTTCAATAAAAAAAGTAGTAAAATCGTTAAAATGGCTATTGTTTTGATGTAATTGCCCCATAAAATTTGAATATTCTAGTCCAAATTGTGTTCCTTTTTGGGTATGCAAGTTGGCCAAGTTTTGAGCAAAATTATCCCAAAATAAGTTGCTTTCTTTGCCTTTCTCAATCCATTCTAAAATTAAGAAGATATCGTTTTGAAAACTGCCTTCAGCAATAATTTTTGGAATAAAAGCCTTGTTTTTTTCTAAAAATTGAAGGCCTAAAACTTCTTCTTTAAAACCATTTTTAAAAACAGCTATTGTGTTTGTTTTTATAAAATAAGTGTTGGTATTTGTGGTAATTTTATATGTTTTATTTATGGAACCTCCTGCAACAGGTTGCCATTTAAAAGTATTATTTGTTGAAACTAGAGATTGTAATTGGTGTTCAATATGTTGTTGAAGTTCTGTATTCATTGGTCAAAAATACAATATAATTCAATAAAATTTTATTGTTGTATTCCATGAATACTTTTGTACTTTTATGCATTAACTTTAGGCACTTTTGAGTACACTTAAACGATTTT
Source organism: Lutibacter holmesii (assembly GCF_042679665.1). Lineage (NCBI taxonomy): Bacteria > Pseudomonadati > Bacteroidota > Flavobacteriia > Flavobacteriales > Flavobacteriaceae > Lutibacter > Lutibacter holmesii. The sequence continues at coordinate 165,270 of NZ_JBHTMV010000003.1, read as the reverse complement.
TTCAAGACACCGTTATATATGGAATTGCAGCAGTTTTACCGCGTGTAATTAATTTTTTATTAGTGCGTGTGCATACAGATGCACTTGCTGCAGATAAGTATGCTGTAAATAGTGATTTTTATATTTGGGCAGCACTTTTTGCAGTGTTTCTTACTTTTGGAATGGAAACGGCTTTTTTTAGGTTTTACAATACAGAAAAGAAAAAAGATAAACTTATTTCTACAACGTTTGTAAGTATGCTGTTTTCTGCCACAGTTTTAATAGTTGTTATATCTGTTTTCTTTGACTTTTTTGAGCAATTTTTAGACTTTGAACATAACCCTTTACGATTAAAATTATTTGTTGGAATTTTAGCTTTAGACACTATTTCTATGGTACCATTTGCTTATTTGAGGGTTACAAATAGACCTATTAGATACGCTGCAATAAAATTGGTAAACGTAGGTGTAATTGTAGTTGTTAATTTGTTGTTTTTAAGATATATACCTTATTTTTTAAACAAAGGAATTGAGCTTCCTTTAGTTGTTAAAAACATATACAATGGTACAGCAACGGTTAATTTTATTTTTATAGCTAATATTTTAGGAAGTGCTATTTCGTTTTTATTATTACTGCCGTATTTAATGAAATTTAAGTTTCAATTTGATGTACAGTTATTAAAGAAAATTTTAGCATATAGTTGGCCAATTATGGTGGCTGGTTTAGCGTATGTTATTAATGAAAATTTAGATAAATTTTTAATCAAGCGAATAGTTGGAGAAGCCGAAATGGGAATTTATAGCGCGTGTTATAAATTGGCTATTTTTATGAATTTATACATAATGGCATTTCGTTTAGGAGCAGAGCCTTTCTTTTTCAATCAATCATCTAAAAAAAATGCCAAACATACTTATGCTTTAATTATGAATTATTTTATAATTATTGGCTCGTTGGTATTTATTGGTATTGTTGGTTTTATTGATATATTAAAATATTTTATCAATCCAAATTATTGGGCAGATTTGGCTATTGTGCCTATAATTTTATTGGCAAACTTATTTTTAGGAATTTATTACAATTTGGCTATTTGGTATAAATTAACAGATAAAACTAGATACGGCATGTATTTCTCTATTATTGGAGCGCTTTTAACTATTGTATTAAATGTTTGGCTTATTCCGATAATTGGTATTATGGCGGCTGCATATGCCACATTAATTGCGTACGGCTGTATGACAGTTGTTTCTTATTTATTTGGAAAAAAGCATTACCCAATACAGTATAACCTTCAAAAAATTGCAGTGTATTTAATAGCGTCAGTTGTTATTAGTTGGATTTCTTTTAATTATTTTAGAGGTAATTTTTGGGTTTCAACTTTATTAATTACGTGTTTTGCTGCAATTATTTATGTTAAGGAAAAAAAAGAATTAACAGCTATTTTAAAAAGAAGACGATAACCATAAAAATACTTTATAACATTAGATTATTATGAACATACAAATTATTAACAAATCTAAACACGAATTGCCTAGCTATGAAACCATTGCTTCTGCAGGAATGGATTTACGAGCAAACATTTCAGAATCAATTACATTAAAACCGTTAGAACGTACAATTGTAAAAACAGGTTTATTTATTGCCTTGCCTGTAGGAAGCGAAGCGCAAGTACGCCCGCGTAGTGGTTTGGCAGCTAAAAAAGGAATTACAGTTTTAAATGCTCCAGGAACTGTTGATGCAGATTATAGAGGTGAAATTGGTGTAATTTTGGCTAATATTTCTAATGAAGACTTTGTAATAAATGATGGTGAACGTATTGCACAGTTAGTAATAGCAAAGCATGAACGTGCAGTTTGGGAAGAAGTTGAGGTGTTGAGTGAAACTGAGCGTGGCGCTGGTGGATTTGGATCTACTGGAGTTTAATAAATCAAATAAAAAACCTAACAGATAATAAAATCTGTTAGGTTTTTTATTTCAAATAAGTATGAGATTCTGAAATTAAATTCAGGAATCTGATTATGAATTACAATGCTTCAATAGCATTATTTATTCTGTCAATGGTTGCTTGTTTGCCAATCATTTCAGCAATATCAAATAGGTGAGGACCTTTCATTGCTCCAACCAAACTTAACCTAAAAGGTTGCATTACTTTTCCAAAACCAATTTCTTTTGAAGTAATCCATTCCTTTACAATAGTTTCAATATTTTGAGAATTAAAATCGTTAACACTTTCAATAATTGTAACTAATTCTTTCATTAATTCAGGCGTACCTTCTTTCCATTGTTTTTTAGAAGCTTTTGCGTCGTATTCTGTAGGATTTTCAAAAAAGAAGTTTCCTAATTCCCAAAAATCAGCTACAAATGTGGCACGTTCTTTTATCAATGACACTACTTTTTCAGTATAAGCTAATTCAGAAGTAATTCCTTTTTCAACAAGTATATCATTAAAAATATCTGCTAATTCAGCATCACTTTTTGTCATCATATATTGTTGGTTAAACCACTTTGTTTTGTCTGGACTAAATTTAGCACCACTTTTACTTACGCGTTCTAGGCTAAATTCAGCACATAACTCTTCTAAATTAAAAAGCTCTTGTTCTGTTCCAGGATTCCAACCCAACAAAGCAAGCATATTTATAAAAGCATCGTTAAAATAACCATCTTCTTTATAACCACGAGAAATGTCTCCGGTTGCTTCATTTTTATATTCTAAAGGAAATACTGGGAACCCTAATTTATCACCATCACGTTTGCTTAATTTCCCTTTTCCTACAGGTTTTAAAATTAGTGGTAAGTGGGCAAATTTTGGTGCTTCCCAATCAAAAGCTTGGTACAATGCAACGTGTAGTGGAAGTGAAGGCAACCATTCTTCACCGCGAATTACGTGGCTAATTTGCATTAAATGGTCATCTACAATATTTGCCAAATGGTAAGTTGGCATTCCATCGCTTTTAAAAATAATTTTATCATCTAAAATAGCAGTTTTAAAGCTAACAGTTCCACGAATAATATCATTTGCTGAAATTACTGTTTCTTCAGTATCAGTGGCTGGATTGTGCATTTTAAAACGTACCACATATTTTTCACCGTTGGCAATTCGTTGTTCAACTTCTTCTTTTGAAAGCGTTAATGATGTTGTTAACTTTTCACGATTGTGCCAGTTATAAATAAATGTTTTTCCTTTTTCTTCGTGATCTTTTCTATGGAAGTCTAACGTTTCAGCAGTATCAAAAGCGTAGTATGCTTTTCCTTTAGCAATTAATTCTTCGGCATATTGCTTGTATATTTCTTTTCGTTCAGATTGGCGGTAAGGTCCAAACTTTTCGTTTTTCCCTGGCCCTTCATCAAAAGGAATGTTACACCAATTTAAGGCATCAATAATATATTGTTCGGCATTGGCAACATATCTAGTTTGATCAGTATCTTCAATACGTAACACAAAGGTTCCGTTGTGTTTTTTAGCAAATAAATAGTTAAAAAGTGCAGTTCTTACACCACCAATATGCAAAGGTCCTGTTGGACTAGGAGCAAAGCGTACTCTTACATTTTCCATTTTCTGAATAATTTTAGGCTGCAAAGATAATTGAACCTATGTAATAAGGAAGTTTTAACGTAAAAAAAAGGCTGTAATAAATTACAACCTTTTTGAAATTTGCCCAATTTCGATTTTAATATCCCTTAGAATGTAATTTAGGGATGTTTGGGGGACACCGTTTCTTTTATTGGTAAACCATCATGTTCCTGTCAACGCGTTCGTGTTGATCTACTTGTTCAGGCGAACCTGAGAATACCCTGTTTATTACGTATAAATTTATCACAACTAACACTCCTAACAGTAAAGTTATAAGTAGTAGTTTTAAGCTTTTTGCGTTTAAATTTCTTGTAATTTCCATTTTGCCGTACTTTTAGTGTTGTAAAAGTATATGATGTTTTAAATTTTTTATGAGGGAAAACACCTATTTTTTAAAGGGGATATTTCCCCTTTTTTATATTTTTCAAACTAAGTTTAAATAGTTAGCTTTATGCAGTACTAAAAAAAACATAAAAATGAAAAGAATTACACCAGAAGAGGCAAAAGAACTGAATCAAAATTTTGTAAAAACACGTTCTAAAAAATTAAATAAAATTGTTGAAGAAGAAGAAGGGCACCCGCACGAAAAAGATGCAATTTCTAGTTGGTTTTCTTTAGATGAAATAAAAGAATATATTGCCTATGTTGAAAAACAAGGAAAAGAAAAAGGAATTGATATAAACGGGTTACGTGTTTATTTTGGATCGTATGGTGCAAAAGATAAAAAAACGGCAAACAAAGGTTTGTCAACTGTGTTTTTTGTTCCAACAAAAGCTAGAGTAGGAGCTAAACTAAAAGGTGAATTAGTAAGTGTTGATGGGAACGCTGATGTTGATGGTATTGATGGAATGAATTCTGGTGGTTTAGGTCAACCACCAAGTGCAACTTATCCTCAATAATAAATAATGCGATACGTTTTTTTGCAACTTGTAACTTAATAAAGTAGCAGTTGCTTTTATAAAAATTCAATAAAATTTACAATTAGTATTTCCAATGTGGTTATTTATATATCCTTTAATTTACTTTATTACTATAGCTGTTGGGCTCATATTTTATTCAAAATATAAACATCAAAAGTCCTCGTTATTTTTTTTAGCTTTCTTAATTTATTCTTTTTTTACTGAAGTAATTGGGAATTATTGTTCACGCCTTTTAGCTATGAATACCTTTTATATTTATAATACGTGGCATTTAGTTAATCACTTGTTTTATATGCTTTTCTTTTTAAATTTAATGAAGGATTCTTTTAAGAGAAATTTTTTAAAATTGTTATTGGCTACGTATATTGTTATTGTGGCTATTGATGTTATTTTTATTGAAAATTTTATAACAGAAGGGCTTATTAATATTATGATTATTGGAAGTTTATTTGTTGTAATTTCAGTAATGTTATTTTTTGTTGAATTAATAAACAGAGACGAAATATTAGAGATTCAAAACAGTTTAATATTTTGGATTTCAATAGGTGTGTTATTGTTTAATATTGGCTTTATTCCCATAATTATTATTGCTGAATTTATTGCTTACAGAGGTGTTTTTAGCTACATAATTTTAACATTAAATATTATTATGAGTTTATGTTTTATTACGGGTTTTTTAGTGAGTAAAAAAGAGTTTAATAATTAGATTATGGATCAAACCGAAATACAATTATTGGTTTTTGTAATTACAATTATTGTTTTAATATTGGCAATAACATTAATTGTTTTCTTTTTTTATTTTCAACAAAAAAAGACAGCGTATTTAATAAAACAGCGCGAAACTCAAAAGCGTTTTCAAGAAGAAATAAACAAGTCGCGTTTAGAAATTCAGGAACAAGCTTTGCAAAATATAAGTTGGGAAATTCACGACAATGTTGGGCAATTGTTATCTACTGCAAAAATGCAGCTAAATATGGTGCAATTTGGTTTGCCCGAAGAACATCAGGCAAGTATTCAAGAACCTAGTGATATTGTTGGAAAAAGCTTACAAGAGCTGCGAGGTCTTGCAAAGTCATTAAACCCTGAAACCATAAAAAATAAAGGTTTAATTACTTCAATAACGCAAGAAATAGAACGCTTTAATCGTTTAAATTTTATCAATGCTTCTGTTGAAGTTGTAGGTGAATATTATGATTTAAGCAATGAAAAAGAAATTATTTTATTTCGAATTTTACAAGAATTTTGCAATAACACTTTAAAATATGCAAAAGCTAAAGATTTATCTATTTCACTTAACTTTAATGAAGATGCATTGCTTATTACTGCAAAAGATAACGGTATTGGTTTTGATGTTACAGATACTTCAAAAAATACAGGTATCGGTTTAGTAAATATGAGAAGTAGGTGTGAACTTATTAATGCAAAAATTGAGTTAGAATCATCCAAAAATAATGGAACGAAGTTATATATTAGTTGTCCCAAATAAAGCTTATGAATAAAATAGATGTTATAATAGTAGACGATCATATGTTGTTTTCTCAGGCGCTAAACAGTTTGGTGTCTAAATTTGATGAATTTAATGTTATTAAAGTTCTAAATGATGGGGCTGAAGTGGTTGATTATTTTAAGAACAATAATCCAGCTCCTGATGTAATTTTAATGGATATTCAAATGCCAATAATGAATGGTATTGAAGCTACAAGTTGGTTAAAAAATAACAAACCTGCTATGAAAGTAATTGCACTTTCTATGGAGTGTGAAGAAGAAACTATTTTAGCAATGTTAAGAGCTGGTGCTAAAGGTTATTTATTAAAAGATATTCATCCTTCCGTTTTAAAACATGCAATTTGTGAGGTACATAAAAACGGATTTTATTATACTGAAAATGTTACAAGTACGTTGTTAAACGCAAATACTATTTCAAGCACAAAAAACACGATTGTTTTAAAGGAACGAGAATTAGAATTTTTAAAATTAGCTTGTTCAGAATTAACATATAAACAAATTGCTGAAAAAATGTTTTTAAGTCCAAAAACCGTTGAAAATTATAGAGAAGCTTTGTTTGAAAAGTTAGAAGCAAAAACACGTATTGGTCTAGTTTTATACGCAATAAAACAAAAGATAGTTATACTGTAATCAATTTTCGTTAATTTTAGCCAATCTATAACGGTAAAATAACAAATTGAACAATTATAAACACATACAACACAAACTACACCAATTTATTCAGAAATATTATGTGAATGAATTGATTAAAGGGGTTTTGTTGTTTTTTTCAATAGGTTTACTATACTTTATTTTTACACTTTTAGTTGAGTATTTCTTTTGGCTAAAACCTTTAGCCAGAACGGTGTTGTTTGTACTTTTTATTGGGGTAGAAGTAGCCTTGGTGGTGTTTTATATTTTGTTTCCTATTTTTAAATTATGGGGTTTAAAAAATGGAATTAATGAACTTGAAGCTTCTAAAATTATTGGTAATCATTTTCCTGAAGTGAATGATAAGTTACTGAATATGATTCAGTTAAAAAACAATAAGCAAGGTTCAGAATTAATTGAAGCAAGTATTGAACAGAAATCTAGTGAATTAAAATTAGTACCCTTTAAACGCGCTGTAGATTTTTCAACCAATACAAAATACATTAAGTACGCATTAATTCCGGTGATTATTTGGTTGCTTTTTTTTATAACTGGTAACATTACCATTTTTAATGATAGTTTTTCGCGGGTTGTTCATTACAACAAGCAATACCAACCACCAGCACCGTTTTCTTATCATATTTTAAATACTTCATTTGATGTTATAGAAGGGGAGTCTTTTACAGTTCAAATAGAAACAGTTGGTGATGTTGTACCAAACGACGCTAAAATTTATTTTTTAAATGAAAATTACTTTTTAGAAAATGTAGGCTTCGGTAAATTTCAGTATACTTTTTCTAACATTCATACTTCTTTAAATTTTTATGTTGAAGCCAATGGAGTAAGTTCTAAAACTTATCAAATTAATGTAATTCCAACTCCAATAATTACCAATTTATCCATGGCTTTAAAGTATCCTAGTTATACTGGTAAATCAAATGAAGTTATTACAAATACCGGAAATGCAATTGTTCCACAGGGAACAGTGATAGAGTGGGAGATTAAAACACACCAAACCAATGAAGTTTCTTTTTTAGAGAAAGACACCGTTTTTAGTTTTAAGAATTCAAATACAGATTATTTTAATTTTCAAAAAAGAATGCTTCATTCTGTAAATTATAAAATTACCACATCTAATCAACAATTAAAAAATCATGAAGCTTTAGATTTTTCTGTTGAGGTTATAAAAGACGAATTGCCAAAAATTATAGTGCAATCAAATATTGATTCTGTAAGTAGCGGTCCTGTGCAATTTATAGGGCAATTAAGCGACGATTATGGTGTTGAAAAACTTCAGTTGGTGTATTATGATAAAAACAGTCCAAAAAATGCTAAAAAGCACAATATTTTAATTTCAAAGTCTTCATTTACAGATTTTTATTACATTTTTCCTGAAGGAATTACTCCTGAAGAAGGTGTTGCTTACGAGTTTTATTTTGAAGTGTTTGATAACGACCGAGTAAACGGTTCAAAAAAGGCAAAAAGTAGAACGTTTAGTTATTATAATAAAACAAACAAAGAACTAAATGAAGATTTGTTGAAAGAGCAAAAGGAAACAATTAATACTATTTCTAATTCCTTAGAAAATTCGAAAAAGGAAAATGCTGAATTGAAAAAGTTTCAGAATGAAATGCAGCGAAAAGCTGACATTAATTGGAATGATACTAAAAAATTAGAGGAATTTGTGAAGCGACAAAATCAGTATCAAGAAATGTTTGAAAAACAAACTGAACAATTAGAAAATAATTTAAATGAAAAGGAAGTTAGTGAAGATTTACAAGAGAAAAAAGAAGCACTTCAAAAACGTATAGAAGAAACAAAAAAATTAGCTCAACAAAAAAAGTTATTGGATGAATTAAATAAGTTGTCTGAAAAAATTGAGAAAGAAGATTTAATTGAAAAGTTAAAAGATATTGCAAAACAGAATAAACAAAATGAGCAAAGTTTAGAACGTATTTTAGAATTGACCAAACGTTTTTATGTTGAACAAAAAGCGAATCAAATTGCTGAAAAATTATCAAGTTTAGGTGAAGAAGAAGCGGAGCTTTCAAAAGAAAATGAAGATACAAATACACCTGAAAAACAAAATGAGTTAACAGAAAAGTTTAACAATATAAAAGAAGAATTGAAGGAGTTGAATGAAATGAACAATCAATTAAAACGTTCCATGAAACTTCCAGACTCTGAAGATATGTTAAATGATATTGACGAAGATTTGGATAAAGCAATGGATGCTTTAAAAAATAAAGATGCTAATTCTGCTCAAAAAAATCAAAAGCAAGCTTCAAATAAAATGAAGCAACTTGGAAAATCTATGGAGTCTTCAATGGAAGCTATGGAAGGTGAAATGATTGATGAGAATATTGAAGATTTACGTAAAATTGTTGAAAATTTAATTGAGTTTTCATTTCAGCAAGAGGCTGTTTTAAATAAATTTTCAAACAATGATTTAAATAATCCTGAGTTTGCAAAAAACCTAAAAGATCAGCATACGCTGAAAGAATATTTTGAGCATATTGATGATAGTTTGTACGTGTTGTCTTTACGCTTGGTAAAAATGGGTAGTGAAATTCAAAAAGAAGTTTCAGATGTGCATTACAATATGGATCGTTCTTTAGAAAGTTTATCCGACAATTATTTAGAGCAAGGAATTTCACACCAACATTTTGTGTTAACTGGCGCAAATAATTTAGCTAATAACTTAAGTGATTTGTTAGAGAGTTTAATGAATGCTTCTGCCAATATGGGAAAAGGAAATCAGTCTCAGCCAGGTTTTTCACTTCCAGATATAATTAAAAAGCATGGTGAGCTTAGTGATAAAATGAAGGAGGGAATGAAAAAAGGGAAATCTCCTAGTGAACAAAAAGGAGGTGAAGATGGCGAAAAGGAAGGTGGAAATGGTGAAGGTACAAGTGAGCAAATGAGTGATGAGTTGTATGAAATATATAAACAACAAGAACAATTGAAACAGGCTTTAAAAGAAATGATGGGTGGGGAACAAGGCAATTCAAAAAATGGAAATGGTGATGCTGTAAAACAAATGGAAGAATTGCAAAAGGAAATGTTAGAGCAAGGTTTTACAAAAGAGGTGGTTGAAAAAATGGAGCAATTACAGTATGAACTACTAAAATTGGAAGAAGCTGAATTAAAGCAAGGAAAAGATAAAGACCGTAAATCTGAAACAAATATCCAAACTTTTGAAGAACGTACAATTCAAAAATTGAAACTCCAAAATCAGTATTTTAATTATAACGAAATATTAAACAGACAATCATTACCTTTGCGCACTATTTATAAAAAGAAAGTGCAGGATTATTTTAAAACTGTTCAATAATATTATGATTCAATTTAACTACGAAACCGATTTTAATTTAGAGAATGAAGAAGCTATGGAAGCTTGGATTTCTTCTTGTATTACAAAGTATGATTTTACTGAAGGTGAAATTAATTATATTTTTTGTGATGATGCATATTTATTAAAATTGAATGTTGAGTTTTTAGAACATGATACATTTACGGATATAATTAGCTTTGATTATACACTTGGTAAACTAATTAGTGGGGATATTTTTATTTCTGTTGAAAGAGTGCGTGAAAATGCTAAAAAATTTAGTCAACCATTTGAGAATGAGTTAAATAGAGTTGTTATTCACGGTATTTTGCATTATTGTGGCTTTAAAGATAAATCTGCTAGTGATAAGGAAGTAATGCGTGCTGAAGAAGATAATTGTTTGAGTTTATTTAAATCTTAATTTAACGTTCCACGTGGAACACAATACATATTTTTATGTTTAATACTGTTTATGATGTTATAGTTGTTGGTGGAGGTCATGCAGGTGGTGAAGCAGCTGCCGCTAGTGCCAATATGGGTGCAAAAACATTATTAATTTCAATGAGTTTGCAAAATATAGCACAAATGAGTTGTAATCCTGCGATGGGTGGAATAGCCAAAGGACAAATTGTTCGAGAAATTGATGCTTTGGGTGGTTATAGTGCAATTGTTACTGATGAAACTGCTATTCAATTTAAAATGTTGAATAAATCTAAGGGTCCTGCAATGTGGAGTCCAAGAGCGCAAAGTGATCGTATGCGATTCGCTGAAACTTGGAGAAATATGCTTGAGAAAACTGATAATTTAGATTTCTTTCAAGACATGGTTAACGGGTTGTTGTTTGATGGTGATAAAATTGTTGGGGTAAAAACTACGCTAGGAATTGAAATAAAAGCTAAGGCTGTTATTATAACTGCTGGTACTTTTTTAAATGGATTAATTCATATTGGTGATAAAACTTTTGGTGGTGGTAGAGCAGGGGAAAGTGCTTCTGTTGGTATTACAGAAGATTTAGTAAAAGTTGGGTTTGAGGCTGGTAGAATGAAAACTGGAACGCCTCCAAGAGTTGATGGAAGATCGTTAGATTATTCTAAAATGATAGAGCAACCTGGTGATGAGAATCCTGAAAAGTTTTCATATTTGGAAAGTACAAAACCATTGGCTAAACAACGCTCTTGTTATATGAGTTATACTTCTTTGGAAGTGCATGATTTGTTGCGTACTGGTTTTGATCGTTCACCAATGTTTAATGGTAGAATACAAAGTATTGGTCCTAGATATTGTCCGTCTATTGAAGATAAAATTGATCGTTTTGCAACGAAAGAAAGACATCAGATTTTTGTTGAGCCTGAAGGTTGGAACACAGTTGAAGTGTATGTGAATGGTTTTTCAACATCGTTACCTGAGGATGTTCAAGACAAAGCTTTGCGAAAAGTTCCTGGCTTTGAAAATGTGAAGTTCTTTAGGTTTGGTTATGCTATTGAATATGATTTTTTCCAGCCTACACAATTACAACATACATTAGAAACAAAGTTGATTAAAGGGTTGTATTTTGCTGGTCAAATTAATGGTACAACAGGTTACGAAGAAGCCGCTGCTCAAGGTTTAATGGCGGGTATAAATGCTGCTTTAAAAATTCAAAATAAAGAGCCTTTTATTTTAAAAAGAAACGAAGCTTATATTGGTGTTTTAATTGATGACTTAATTACAAAAGGAACTGAAGAGCCGTATAGAATGTTTACATCAAGAGCTGAATATAGAACTTTATTACGTCAAGATAATGCTGATTTAAGATTAACACCTTTATCTTTTGACTTAGGTTTGGCGTCTAAAGAAAGAATGGATCGTGTTATTGAAAAGCAACGTAAAACAGATTTGTTTGTGAAGTTTTTAATTGAAACTAGTGTGAAGCCTGAAGTGATAAATCCTATTTTAGAAGAGAATAATACTGCGGTGGTTTCACAGTCTATGAAGATGTTTAAAATTGCTGCACGTCCGCAATTAGACTTTCAAGATTTACAAAGAATTCCTGCTGTTGCTGATTTTATTTTACGTGAAGATATTGATCATGAAATTATTGAGCAGACTGAAGTTCACGTAAAATATGCAGGTTATATTGAGAAGGAAAAGAATCAAGCAGATAAATTAAATCGTTTAGAGAATGTTTCAATTCCTCCTAATTTCGATTATTTTAAAGTGGCGTCATTATCAATTGAAGCGCGTCAAAAATTAACAAAAATTAAGCCGGTTACTATTTCACAAGCGAGTAGAATTAGTGGAGTTTCTCCTAGTGATATTTCTGTTTTATTGGTGTATATGGGTCGATAATTTTTAAGCGTTCCACGTGGAACATTTAAAATAGTTGATTTATTTTACCTTGAAATTAAGCTAAAATCTATTGGGAATTTTAAGTGCTCGCTACGTAGCGTAGAAGTGAAAACGGGAATACAAACTAAGGTGTTATTTGTAATAAAAAATAAATATAGAATCCTGTTTACGTAGGTGTAAAAACCATTAATATTTTTTAAATGAATTCTGAAAAACAACCTTTTTTTACCTGTGTAGATTATACAGTATCTCATCAAAAATTTGATTTATTGTATAATGCTAATTATAGAATGTTAGAAACTTTTCCGAAACCAGAAGGAGAAGAGTTGGCTAAATATTACGAAAGTTCAGACTATATTTCGCATACAGATTCAAAAGCATCTTTTACAGATAAATTATATCAAGCGGTAAAAAGTGTTGCCTTAAAAAATAAATTGAAGCTTATTAATTCTTTTCAAACAGAAGACAAAAAGTTGTTAGATGTTGGTTGTGGTACCGGTGAATTTTTATTAACGTGTAAACATAATGGTTGGAATGTATTAGGTGTAGAGCCAAATAAAAATGCGCAAGCATTGGCAATTTCAAAATTAGCTCAACATAATTCTACAGCTGTTGTTGATGAGCTTCAAGAAATTTCATCTGAAAAATTTGATGTAATTACTTTATGGCATGTGTTAGAACATGTACCAGATTTAAATAGTTATATTTTTAAACTGAAATCATTATTAAAACCAAATGGTGTTTTAGTGGTAGCTGTTCCAAATTATAAAAGTTTTGATGCTACTTATTACAAACAGTTTTGGGCTGCTTTTGATGTGCCAAGACATTTATGGCACTTTTCTAAAAAATCAATTGAGTTGATATTTTCAGAATTTGATATGAAAGTAGATACAATACTTCCAATGAAGTTTGATTCGTTTTATGTTTCTTTGTTAAGTGAAAAGTACAAAACTGGAAAATCTAATTTTTTAAAGGCATTTTATGTTGGTTTGCTTTCTAATGTAAAGGCAATGCGAACTAAAGAGTATTCTTCTTTAATTTACGTGCTTAAAAACAGCTAAAAAGCATTTTAAAGCGTTTTAACGCATTTTTTAAAAGTAAGCATAAAATATATGTGGAAATTTTTAATTCAGCCTTAAAACAAGCTTATTTTAATCCTTTTTCAATAGAGTATTTTTATTTTTTAGTTGTAAATTATAAATAAAGCTAATACTTATAAATATTATAACCTTCTTTAATATTTGTTACTATATTCGCAGTTAAAATAAAAATCAACCTTAAAATTTAAAACATGAAAAAACTTATACTAGTTGCCTTTGCAATTGTATTATCATCTTGTACTCAAACTAAAATTGCTTACATTGATGTTGCTGATGTAATGAGTGAATATAAAGCAATGATTGCTTTAGAAGAAGAAATGACTACAAAGCAACAACAAATTGCAGGAGAGTTACAAGGTGCTCAAAGTGCTTTTCAAGCAAAAGTACAAGAGTATTACAAAAATGCTCCTAAAATGTCTTCAGCAAAAAAACAAGCTGCAGAACAAGCATTGCAACAAGAAGGTCAAATGTTACAAGGACAGCAACAACAAGCTAGTCAAATGTTAGAGCAAGAAAACCAAGCTAAAAGTGAGGTTTTAATTAAAACGATTGATAGTATTGTTGCAAATTATTCAAAATCTAAAGGTTTAGGTATTGTTTTAGGAACTCAAGGAAATGGTACTGTAATGTATGGAGATGATGCTTTAAATGTTACAGCTGATGTAATTGAAATGTTAAATGCAGATTACGATAAAAAAGAACCTGTTGTGCCTGCTGAAGAAACTGAAGCGAAATAAGTGTAATTCTTTTCAATAAATTAAAAAGCCTTTAACAAACGTTAAAGGCTTTTTTTTATTTAGATTTTGCACCTGAAAATTGATGTTCTTTAAGTTTAAATAATACATTAAAAGTAGTGAGGCTACCATAAATTCTTGTAATATATTGTTGCAAATCTACTTTGTCTTGATCGTCTAATAATTTACTAGCATTTATTTTTTGTTCCATTACACGAACACGATCTCTAACCATAACAATTTTATGAAAAAAAGTATCAATCGGAATTTCTTTGCTTGCTAGGTTGGTGTCTTTTGGTTCTATAATTAATTTTCCACCTTTGTAACGATCGGCAATTGGTATAATTTCTGAAATATCAGACCATTGTTTCAACATATTTTTTAAAATGGTTTCTACTTCATAAAAGCTAACACTATCTACTTCGTCTTCAACAGCTTCAATAACTTCAAATTCGTTATTAATTTCAATAGTTTCTAATCCGGTTTCAATAAAAGTAACCCAATAATGTTTTGCAGTTACATTGGTTACAACTCCTGCACCAAATTCTGGGTGATTTATACGTGAACCTATACCTAATAGTTTCATAATCAATAAATTAAGTTAATAAATAAATGCCTATAATGTTTAATATAAAGTATACTGTAATGTTCATTGCGCCAGGATAATCTTTCGCTATTCGTTGTCCTGCTAAAAATTGAAGTAATGTTAAAGCAGACATTTCTAATCCAATTAATGCAATAGTTGAAGTGTTTTCTTTTACCAAAAAATACAATCCTAAACTTATAAAAATGAGTGTTGCTATTTCAGAAATAACAATCTGTAACAATAGTAAAGAAATCATTTTATGTAAAATGGTTTTTTTGAAATGCGCTTCATAATACGCTACAGTTCCTTTCCAATCACTTAGTTTTTCTAATACCGACATAAAGTAAGTAATTATAAAAAAAAGTAAAATTAGTATTTGTGCAGAATTTTGATTGAATAAAGACATTTATGCTTGTTCTTTTGTATGCAGTAATCTGGTTAGTTTTATAGATAAATCTAATAATATAATCTTCGGATTTCCATTTCTTTCAATATGGTAAATTGCATCATTCAACTCTTTGTTAATTTCAACAATATTTCTGCTGTGAATATAAGGAGCAAAATTTTCTAGCTTAAAACTAGGAGATGTTGGCTCTAAAAACACCAAAGAATCTGCATTGTAATTTAGCAATAATGCTTGTCTAAAAAACTGCAAACAATAATTTAAAAAACGTTTTTGAGTTTCTCTACCGCTTTTTGCAATGGTTTCACTCCATTCAATTAATTCTTGAATAACGGTGGCATTTCCTTTTGCTTTAAATGCGGCTCTTACCCAAACAATAAACCATTGCTCAAATTGTTTGTCTGAATTATCGTTGTGTAATAAATGCAATGCTTTATTAAAATTACCGTCTGCTTGTTGTGCAATTTGTGCAGCTATTGGCGGATCGGTGCCTTCAAAATCTACTAAACCTTTTACAATATGAGCTTCAGAAAGCAATGGAAATTGCAGAATTTGACACCTTGATTTTATGGTTGAAATAATTTGCTCTTCGTTTTCAGCAGTTAAAATAAAAACAGTTTTTTCAGGCGGTTCTTCTAAAAGTTTCAACAATTTATTTGCTGCAGATGTGTGCATTTTTTCGGCCATCCAAATAATCATAATTTTGTAACCGCCTTCAAAGCTTTTTAACTTCAAACTTTTTACAATATCTTCAGCTTCATCAACACCAATTTGCCCTTGTTTATTTTCAATACCTATTGATTGTAACCATTCAAATAAATTACCATACGGAGTTGTATTTACAAAAGCTCTCCATTCTTTTAAAAATAGCTTGCTTACAGGGTGACTTTTAATTTTATCATTTGAAGCAACCGGAAACGCAAAATGCAAATCGGGGTGCATTAATTTCTCACATTTTAACGCGCAGCTTTCTTTATTGTCACTTGTGCTGCATAAAATGTATTGCGCATAGGCAATTGCCATTGGTAATACTCCAGAGCCTTCTTTACCTACAAATAATTGTGCGTGTGAAATACGACCGTTATCAGTAGATTTTATTAAATGATTCTTTAAATGCTGTTGGCCTAAAATGTTAGAAAAATTCATAAAAACAAAGATAGTACAAATTTAGTTTTAATTGCTATTTTGCTAGGTGCAGCTTGTATTGCGAATCTTTGAGTGTGTAAAGGCTTTTTCAATCTTTTAATTTTGAAGCTATTAATTCTATGTATATGAAATCGCTTTCGTAAAAAACTAAAAGTGTTTAATGATTTTAGTTATATTTGTACAACAAAATATATAATGATGAAAACAATACAAGACATAGATTTTAAAGGTAAAAAAGCGTTAATTCGTGTAGATTTTAATGTTCCTTTAGATGAAGATTTTAATGTAACGGATGCAACAAGAATTCAAGCTGCAAAACCTACAATTATTAAAATTTTAGAAGATGGTGGTGCGGTTATTTTAATGTCGCATTTAGGAAGACCAAAAGGAGTTGAAGACAAATTTTCTTTAAAACATATTGCAGAAAAAGTTTCTGAAATAATTGGCGTTGACGTAAAGTTTTCTTCAAATTGTGTTGGTGAAGAAGCTGAAACTGCTGCTGCTAACTTACAAATGGGAGAAGTATTATTATTAGAAAATTTACGTTTCCATGCTGAAGAAAAAAGTGGTGATGTTGACTTTGCTGAACAATTATCTAAGTTAGGTGATGTTTATGTAAACGATGCTTTTGGTACTGCGCATAGAGCACACGCTTCAACAACTATTGTAGCTCAATTTTTTCCAGAAAATAAATGCTTTGGAAACCTTTTAGCACAAGAAATTATTAGTTTAAAAAAGATTTTAGAAGAAGGTGAAAAACCAGTATTAGCTATTTTAGGAGGTGCAAAAGTATCTTCAAAAATTACTGTTATTGAAAACATTTTAGATAAAGTAGATCATTTAATTATTGGTGGAGGTATGAGTTTTACTTTCATTAAAGCACAAGGTGGAACTGTAGGAGATTCTATTTGTGAAGATGATAAACAAGAATTAGCTTTAGAAATTTTAAAACAAGCCGAAGCAAAAGGTGTACAAGTTCATATTCCTGTTGATGTAATTGCTGCTGATGCTTTTAGTAATGATGCAAATACACAAGTATGTGATATTACTGCAATTCCTGATGGATGGCAAGGTTTAGATGCAGGACCAAAATCAAGAGAAATTTTTGATAAAGTGGTAAACGAATCTAAAACTATTCTTTGGAATGGTCCTTTAGGTGTTTTTGAAATGGAAACATTTGCTGGTGGAACAATTGCTTTAGGAAACTCTATTGCAAATGCTACTAAAAACGGAACTTTCTCACTTGTTGGTGGTGGAGACTCAGTTGCTGCTGTAAAACAATTTGGATTTGCTGATAAAGTAAGTTATGTTTCTACTGGTGGAGGAGCAATGTTAGAAAGCTTAGAAGGTAAAACATTACCAGGTATTGAAGCTATTTTAAAATAAATTTAGATCACAAAGTTGAAGTGTTTAAATTTTAAACACTTCACTATTTAATATAAAAACCGTCTCAATTTTTGAGACGGTTTTTTTTATTCACATCTTTGTTTACTTTTACGCTACGCCGTAATTTAATATGCTAAAAGCTATTAAAATTTTATACAGTTAAACTATTTATTCAATTAAAAATGAAATATTCAAACATACCAAATACCAATATAAAAGTTAGTAAAATTTGTTTAGGAACCATGACTTTTGGTCAGCAAAATAGTGAGCAAGAAGCGCACGAACAATTAAATTATGCCGTTGAGCAAGGTGTAAATTTTATTGATACTGCCGAAATGTATTCCGTTCCGGCAAGTAAAGAAACACAAGGGAATTCTGAAAAACACATTGGTTCTTGGTTAAAAAATCAACAAAGAGAAAATTTAGTTGTAGCAACAAAAGTAACAGGTCCAAATCCTTATTTTAGCTATTTACGTGATAATTTAGGCTTTTCAAAACCTGTAATTTTAGATGCTTTAGATAAAAGTTTAAAACGCTTGCAAACAGATTATGTAGATGTTTACCAATTGCATTGGCCAGACAGAAATACACCTATGTTTGGGCAACGTAATTACAAACATAATGCAAACGAGCAATGGGAAGATAACATACAAGAAGTTATTGAAACATTAGACGGTTTGGTAAAAGCAGGTAAAATTCGTCATTACGGCGTTTCTAATGAGAGTTCTTGGGGTGTAATGCATCATTTAGCCAAAAGTACGCAGCATAATTTAACGCGCTGTAAAACCATTCAAAATCCATATTCATTACTTAATAGATTGTTTGAAGTGAATTTAGCTGAAGTTGCTATGCGTGAAAATGTGGGTTTACTAGCGTATTCACCGTTGGCGTTTGGAGTGCTTTCAGGAAAGTATTTAAATAATCAATTACCAGAAAAATCTCGTATCAAATTGTTTCCTCAATACAACAGGTATAGCAGTGCACAAAGTTCTTTTTTAGTGCAAAAATATTTAGAATTAGCACAAGAGTTAAATATAACGCTTACAGAATTATCGTTGGCATTTGTGAATCAACAACCATTTTTAACTGGGAATATTATTGGTGCTACAACTCTAAAACAATTAAAAGAAAACATTGGAAGTATCCACGTGGAACTTTCCAGTGAAACGTTGGAAAAAATAGATCAAATTCACGAATTACAACCCAATCCGGCACCATAATAAACTGTATGCATATGCGACAAATGAGTTTTAGATTTTTATTAGTAGTGTTTTTAGTACTAACCAATTCAACTATTTTTTCACAAAGCCAAAATGTTCACATTTATATATGTTTTGGACAATCAAATATGGAAGGGCAAGGAAAAATTGAAACGAAAGACACAATTATTGATAATCGTTTTCAAATGGTACAAACAATTGATTGTCCTAATTTAGGTAGAAAAAAAGGAAATTTTTATCCGGCTATTCCTCCATTAGCGCAATGTTATACAGGTTTATCACCAGCCGATTATTTTGGTAGAACAATGATTCAAAAATTACCAGACAGTATTACGGTTGTGGTAATTAATGTAGCTGTTGGAGGTTGCGATATTCGCTTGTTTGATAAGGATTTGTATACAAATTATACCAAAACATATAACGAATCATGGTTTTTAGATAAGATAAAAAACTATAGTGGAAATCCGTATTTACATCTAATTGAATTGACAAAAATAGCGCAACAAAAGGGAGTAGTTAAAGGAATATTACTGCATCAAGGAGAAACAAATAATGGAGATATTAATTGGCCAACATATGTAAAAACTATTTACAATAATGTAATCACAGATCTTTCATTAGATGCAAATTTGGTTCCTTTATTGGCTGGAGAGGTGGTGCATAAAGATCAAGGCGGAAAATGTGCTGAGATGAATTCAATAATTGCAACCTTGCCAAAATTCATTGATAATGCATATGTAATATCTTCAAATGGTTGTGCTATTAAAGACGATAAAATACATTTTAATGCTAAAGGTTACAGAGAACTTGGAAAACGATATGCCTTAAAAATGCTTGCGTTATTAGAAAATTAGTTTGTTTAAATATTTAGCAGACAAATAAAATGTTAAACTAAATAAGTGGTAAGATTTAGCACAATAAATTGGAATTAATTTAACTGAAAATAAGCCTTTTTAACAGCTTAAATTTAATTGTTTAATCATTATCCCAACCAATGGTAGTTTGAAAGGTATAATCACCTTTTGTAGCTCCTTCTGCAGGTTGATTGTCAAAATTGTAAGTTACTTCAGCTTTTAAGTAAATATTTGAAGTAATATCATATTTTAAACTTAATTTATAATCAAAACGAACCCTTTCTTTTTCAGTTAAACTGGGAGATAAAGTTGCTGAAGTAAGAATACTAAAATCGCCTATGTCATATTTGTTTAATTCTGCTGCAAAATAAGACTCCAAACTGCTTTTACTATCTATTGAATTGGTGTAACGCTCGTTGTTGTAAGCTAAACCTGCACCTGTACCAAAGTAAAGGCTGTTGGTTTTTGTAATAAAATAACCCGCACCTAAACTACCGGTGGTACGTAATTTTAATTGCTGATCACTATTTGATAAAAAATCTAATCCGCTAGATAAAAACCAATCATTTGGTAAAAAGCGTTGAATTTTAATATTTGCTTCATACCTTCTAATGTCATCGGTATCGTCTTGTCTGCTATATACTAAGCTAAAAGAGTTTAAATAATTCCATTTAGAAACTTTATAATTTGCGCTAGCATTTACGGTGAGCTGTTGAAAATTATTAGCTTTTGTCAGTGAAAAACCCGTGTCAAAAGCCAATTCTAGTTGTTTTAAAAAAGAACCACCAGTAAACGGATCTAATGATGTTATTTTGTTTAAGTTAGTTTTAGTGGTATCTCCAGAGTGAATTAAATTCACATTTTTTTTGTTAATGGTGTCTGTGTTTATAGATGTAGTAAATCTTTTTCCGTTTGTTAAAGTTACAATAAAGTGTCTTCTACTGTAAATTTCATTTACTTTCCACCATTTAATTTTAAAATCGCTATCGCTGAACGGAGTTTTAAAAACAAGAATACTTTGGTCCATACTTTTAATTTCTCCTATTAAAACTTGATTACTAGCAAGTTTTATGGAATCTTTTTGTGAAAACCCAGTAAAACCAAGTATCAAAAAGAAACCTAAAATAAGGAGATTTTTAAAAGTATTTTTCATGATTATTTTTTTTTGATGGATAAAAATACATTTTTTTTGAGAAAATTAGGCTTAATTTTTTTTTTGAAAATGAAGTCTAATTATTTGTAGTTTAGGTGTTAAACATAAAATCAGTCTTTGGTAATTTACCAAAGACTGATTTTATAAGTTATAGTTGTAAATGATTATAAATTAATAACCAACTTTAGCTCTCACTCTTTTTAAAACATCAGCAGCTACTACCTTTGCTTTTTTAGCGCCAATTTCTAAAGCTTTATCTACTTCATCTAAGTTTTCCATAAAGTAGTTGTAACGTGCTCTTTCTTCAGAAAATTTATCAATTAAAAGTTCAAAAAACGCTTGTTTTGCGTGTCCATAGCCATAATTTCCACCTTCATAATTCGCTCTCATTTCAGCAATTTGAGCTTCAGTTCCTAATAATTTATAAAAGGCAAATAAATTACACGTATCAGGATTTTTTGGATCTTCTAACGGAGTAGAGTCTGTTTTAATTTTCATTATTTGTTTACGCAGTTGTTTGTCTGGTAAAAATATGTTGATGATATTTCCTTTTGATTTACTCATTTTTCCACCATCAGTACCAGGAACCCACATAGAACCTTCTTGTATTTTTGCTTGTGGTGCAACTAATGTTTCTCCCATTTGATGGTTAAACCTATTGGCAACATCACGTGTAATTTCTAAGTGTTGTAATTGATCTTTTCCAACAGGAACAACTTCAGCATCATACAATAAAATATCTGCAGCCATTAACATTGGATAGCCAAATAAACCAGCATTTACATCTTCCAATCTGTCTGATTTATCTTTAAAGCTATGCGCTAAAGTTAAGCGCTGGTAAGGAAAAAAGCAGCTTAAATACCAAGAAAGCTCAGTTGTTTCAGGAATATCACTTTGTCTATAAAAAACAGTCTTTTCAAAATCTAATCCACAAGCAAGCCAAGTTGCAGCTGTGCTGTATGTGTTAGCTCTTAATTCTTCGCCGTTTTTTATTTGTGTTAAAGAGTGCATGTCTGCAATAAATAAAAACGATTCATTTGCAGGATTATTCGCCATTTTTATTGCCGGAATAATTGCTCCTAATAAGTTTCCTAAGTGAGGTGTTCCTGTACTTTGTACTCCTGTTAAAATTCTTGCCATTTAATTGTTGTTTACTTTTCGCAAAAGTACATATTTCAACCACATAAAAAAAGAAGTGTGAGCTGCATTCAATTTTTTAAAAAAATCTATTTTTTCTTAACAGCTCCAGCAATTGCTAAAATTATTACAGCTCCAATAACGCCTTCTAATAAATCTCCTAAAAAACCATTTAGAATTATAACACCTAAAAAATTAAAAACCCAACCACCAACTAGGCCGCCAATAATCCCTAGCAAAATATTCTTCAATATTCCATAGCCGCCACCTTTCATAATATTGCCTGCCAACCAGCCTGCAAAACCACCAATAATAATAGAGTAAATCATAATTTTAAATGTAAAAAGTTAATAAAAAATGAAATTAGTAAAATAAAAATGAAAAGTTCATCTAAATCTTTACTTTTGATACGTATGAAAATTTTTAAGTCTATTTTTTATATTGCTTGGCGTTGCTGGTTTTATGCTTGGGTACTATGTACAATAATTGCTGTTTTTCCAGTATTGCTTGTGGTTACTTCTTCTGAAAAATTTTATCCATTATTTTTTAAAATGGCAAAAGCGTGGGCAAATACGTTGCTTTTTGTAATGGGTTTTAAAGTAAGTTTAACTCAAGAGCAAAAATTCGATGCAACTAAAAGTTATATGCTGTGTCCAAATCATACTTCAATGATTGATATTATGTTAATGCTTTCCGTAGCAAAATATCCTTTTGTTTTTGTTGGAAAAGCTGAATTGACGAAGATTCCAATTTTTGGTTTTTTTTACAAACGAACGTGCATTATTGTTGATAGAAATAATAACCACAGTAGAAAAGCTGTTTTTGATGAAGCTAGACGAAGGTTAAGCAACGGATTAGATGTTTGTATTTTTCCTGAAGGTTTGGTTCCTGATGATGAATCTGTTGTGCTTAGTGATTTTAAAAAAGGTGCTTTTAGATTGGCTATTGAACATCAAATACCGGTTGTTCCAATTTCATTTTACGATTGTAAAAAACGTTTTTCGTATACTTTTTTTAGTGGAAGTCCTGGAAAATTACGAGTTAAAATTCATAAATTTTTAAGTACAGACGGTCTTTCCTTAAAAGCGTGTGATACGCTAAAAGATGAGACGTATAATTTAATTTACAACGATTTAATTTTAAACGAAAAATCACAACAAAATAGTAATTAAATTCGGTAAAATACGTTGTTTAAATATGGAAAAAGAAGCTGTTAAGTATTACACTCCAAAAGAAGAAAAATTAAATGTGATTTCGCATTTTGTAGGGTTGTTATTAAGTGTTGTTGCGCTTGTATTGTTAGTGGTAAAAGCAAGTTTATTTGGAGGCGTATTGCATATAGTAAGTTTTAGTATTTACGGATCTAGTTTAATTGTTTTATATGCGGCTTCTACATTATATCACAATTCAAAAACACCCAAATTAAGACAGCGTTTAAATATTTTTGACCATGCAGCTATTTACATTTTAATTGCAGGAACTTATACACCTTTTACCTTGGTAGTTTTAAACGGTTGGGTAGGTTGGACAATTTTTGGAGTTTCTTGGGGATTGGCGTTGTTGGGCGTTATTTTCAAGTTGTTTTTTACGGGTAAGTTTGATAAAATTTCAACCATAGCCTATGTGTTAATGGGTTGGTTAATTGTTTTTGCTATAAAACCTTTACTACATAATTTACCAACTGCAGGATTATTTTGGTTGTTAGCTGGCGGACTTTTTTATACAGTTGGAGCCGTATTGTATAGTTTTAAAAGTATAAAATACAATCACGCTATTTTTCACATTTTTGTTTTGTTAGGCAGTTTCTCTCATTTTATGGCTGTATATTTTTATGTGTAAGCTGTAATAAAATTTAAGTACTACTTTTTGAATTTCTTGTTCGTTTTTTTAGTAATTTCATTCAAAATTTGCTAATTCCTTAAAACACAGCTCATGAAATTTCGTTTTTTAATTGTATCTCTTGTATTGAGTGTGGTATTGTTTTCTTGTAAAAAAGATACGCCACAAGCTTCAACCAACAATTTATTTAAGTTTAAAGAGTATATAAATTACACCACATCTGGCGTGGTTTCTATAGTCGAACCTATTAAAATTGATTTAGCTAAAGAAGTTGAATCTTGGGAAGCAAATCAAGAGATTTTAGAAAATATAGTAAGCATTAGCCCGAGTATTGACGGGAAACTTTTAGCATTAAATACACGTAGTTTAATATTTCAACCTTCAAAAAATTTACAAGCAAATACAGAGTATACAGTTACGGTAAATTTGGGTAAATTGTATTTAAATATACCTTCTGAATTTAAAACATATACGTTTAAGTTTAAAACTATTGAACAAAACTTTGCAGTTACTACCACCAATTTTCAATCGTATGATAAGGAATGGCAATATGTTGAAGGAAGTATAAAAACAGCTGATATTTTAGCACTTGAGAAGGTAAAAACAATTATTTCAGCCAAACAAAACGGTAATAATTTGCCTATTAAATGGAAAAATTCAGATTCTATAAGTACTCGTTTTAGTTTTAAAATAGATAGCGTTCAGCGGTTTGAAGAGGACTCTAAAGTAGTATTTTCTTGGAATGGAAGCTCTATAAATGTTGATAATAAAGGAACTTCTTCTTTACGAATTGCAGGGAAAAATAATTTTTCAATATTGAATATTGATGTTATTCAAACTCCTGAACAATTTTTAAGAATTAATTTCTCTGATCCTTTAAAAAAGCAACAAAATTTTAATGGATTGGTAGCTATAAAAAATGCAACTAATTTAAAATTTGTGGTGAATGGTAATGTTTTAAAAGTATACCCAACTTCTAGAATTGCAGGAAATGTTTTGGTAGATGTTTTTCAAGGAATAAAAAGTGTAGACGGTTATAAACTCAAAAAATCTCTTTCTGAAACCGTTGCTTTTGAACAATTAAAACCAGGAATTAGGTTAATTTCAAACGGCGTTATTTTACCAAATTCAAAAGATCTAAAATTGAGTTTTGAAGCGGTAAATTTAAAAGCGGTTGATGTACGGGTAATTAAAATTTTTGAAGACAATGTTTTACAATTTTTACAGCAAAATAGTTTAGGAAGTAATGATAGTTATGGAGTTAGAAGGGTAGGTAGAAGAGTTGCTAAAACAACCAAAACTTTAGTAACCAATGAAATTGAAAATAATGGAAAATGGAAAGCCTACGTAATTGATTTATCAAAAATGATAAAAGCTGATCCTGGCGCTATTTACAGAGTTGAATTAAGTATGAAACCTGCGTATTCATTATTTAAATGTGAAGGCACAGAAACTGATAATTCAGCAACTTTTTTTGAAGATGATTTTATTGAAAGCGATGCAAATTTAACTGCTGCCGAAGAAGAAAAAGAAGAGCTGTATTGGGACAATTTAATGTATAGTTACAATAATAATTATTATAGTTGGAGAGATAGAGATAATCCGTGTAAAAAAGCCTATTATTACAATAATAATAGCGTGGTTTCAACCAATATTTTAGCTTCTAATTTGGGAGTTATTGCTAAAAAAGGCACTGATAAATCATACTTTTTTGCGGTTACTAATATTTTAACAACTGTTCCTGAGGCTGGCGCAACTGTAACCCTTTATAATTTTCAACAACAAGAAATTGCCAAAGCAGTTACAAATAATGAAGGAATTGTAAATTTAAACGTTGGGAAAAATGGTTATTTCGCAATTGTTTCTAAAAATAAGCAAAAAACATATTTAAAACTAGATGACGGACATTCACTTTCCTTAAGTAAATTCAACGTTTCTGGAAAAAAATTACAGAAAGGTTTAAAAGGATTTATATACGGTGAACGCGGTGTTTGGCGTCCGGGAGATTCTATTCATTTAATGTTTGTTTTAAATGATAATGCCAACAAATTACCAAAAGAACACCCTATTAAATTAGAAGTAACTAATGCAAGAGGAAAACTAGTTTTTAAACAGATTACAACCAATCACGTAAACGGTATGTATAGGTTTGTAGTGCCAACTTCAAGTACTGATCCTACAGGAAATTGGAGTAGTGTTATAAGCGTTGGTGGTGCACAATTTAAAAAACCTCTAAAGGTAGAGACCGTAAAACCAAACCGTTTAAAAATTGCCATTGACTTTAAAGAAGAGGTGCTTTCAAACAAGCAACCAATCAACGGAAATTTAAGTGTAAATTGGTTGCATGGTGCACCAGCAAAAAATATAAAAGCCGAAGTAAATGCTAAATTTATGCCGTTTACATCTGCATTTAAAAAACAATTTCCTACCTATATTTTTAACGATCCTACACGTGAATTTTCTTCAGAAGAAATGAAAGTTTTTGATGGAAAAGTTGATATAAATGGAAAAGCTATTTTCAATAAAAAAGTAAATTTAAAAGGAAGAGCTCCCGGAATGTTAAAAGTAGCTTTTTTAACAAAAGCATTTGAAAATGGCGGCGATTTTTCTATAGATGTTGTGTCTAAAAATTATGCGCCTTATTCCTCTTTTGTTGGTTTACAATTACCCAAACCAAAAGCCTACAGTGCTTATGATACAGATGAAAATGTTGAGTTTAATGTTGTTTCAATTTCTGCGGAAGGTAAATTAAAACCTGTAACTAAAGTTGAAGTTGAAGTGTATAAAATTGAATGGCGCTGGTGGTGGAGTTCAGATTATGAAAACCTTTCAACTTACATTGGAAATAGTTACAATAAACCTTATAAAAAATTAAAATTAACCACAAATTCAAACGGAAAAGCAAACTTTAATTTAAATATTTCAGATGCTGATGGTGGTCGTTTTTTAATTAGAGTTGTAGACACCAAAAGTGGTCATGCAACAGGAACAACAACGTATTTTTATAAAAACTGGTGGAAACGTCCAACTAACAATCCTGAAGCTTCAAAAATGTTGGTTTTTTCTTCAAATAAAGACAAGTATAATGTTGGTGAAACAGCTATTATTACGTTTCCTTCAGGAACAGAAGGTAGGGCATTAATTAGTATTGAAAATGGTACTGAAGTTTTAAATACTATTTGGAAAAAAACACAAAAAGGTGAAACAAAGGTTGAAATTCCTATTACAAAGGAAATGACACCAAATGTGTTTATCAACATTTCATTAGTACAACCACACGCATCTACAGCAAACGATTTACCAGTGCGTTTATACGGAATTATTCCGTTACTAGTTGAAGACCCAACAACGCGGTTAGCACCTCAAATTTCAATGCCTGAAGTGTTAAAGCCTGAAGAAGAATTTACGGTGAAAGTTAGTGAGAAATCAGGGAAACGAATGTCATATTCAATTGCTGTTGTTGAAGAAGGCTTGTTAGATTTAACACGTTATAAAACACCAAAAATTTGGGATTCATTTTACACACGTGAAGCTTTAGGTGTAAAAACTTGGGATATTTTTGACGATGTAATTGGTGCTTACAGCGGTAAATTGGAGCAGGTTTTTGCAATTGGTGGTGATGGCGATGCGGCGGCTGGTAAAAAGAAAAAAGCTAATAGGTTTAAACCCGTGGTTCGTGTGTTAGGGCCGTTTACGTTAACAAAGGGAAAAACAGCAAAACACACTATTAAATTACCAAAATATATAGGTTCTGTTAGAACTATGGTAATTGCTTCAGACAATTCAAAAGGTGCTTATGGAACTGCAGAAAAAACAACTCCTGTTCGTAAACCTTTAATGGTATTGGCTACATTACCTCGTAAATTAAGTCCGGGAGAAAAAGTAACCTTACCAGTTACTGTTTTTACTATGGAAAATAAAGTGAAAAATGTTGAGGTAAGTTTAAAATTATCAAAAGGAATTAAAGTAATTGGAGCAACTACCAAACAATTATCATTTTCAAACCCCGATGAAAAAATGGTTTATTTTGAGTTAGATGTTTCAAATGCAAAAGGAATTGGAACTGTTGAAGTGTTAGCCGCAGGAAATGGCGAAAAATCATTGTATAAAGTTGAGGTTGACGTGGTAAACCCTAATCCTATTTCTTCAAAAAGAATTGCTTTAGAATTAGAACCAAATGCTACACAAACGCTTGATTTTTCAACCTTCGGAATTAAAGGAAGTAACGCAGCAACTATTGAGTTTTCTACATTGCCGCCTATGGATTTTTCAGGAAGATTACAGTATTTAATTCAATATCCACACGGATGTGTTGAACAAACTACTTCAAGTGTTTTTCCGCAGTTGTATTTAAATGACATTATGGAACTGCCTGTTCAGAATAAACAAAAAATCACAAAGAATATTGAAAAAGGTATTGAGCGCTTAGGTAATTTTCAAATACCAAATGGCGGATTAAGTTATTGGATGGGGCAAAATTCAGCCAATGATTGGGGAACAAGTTATGCAGGTCATTTTATGATAGAAGCTTCAAAAAAAGGATTTGTATTGCCACTAACTTTTATGACCAATTGGTTAAAATATCAAAAGCAAGCAGCTAGTAGTTGGAGGCCAAGTTATAGGCAAAACAATTCAGATTTAGCGCAAGCGTATAGGTTGTATACTTTGGCGTTGGCTGGTTATCCAGATTTGTCAGCCATGAACAGGTTGCGAGAGTTTAGTGAACTATCAAACAATGCAAAATGGCGTTTGGCAGCGGCGTATGCGTTGGCTGGTCAAAAAGAAGCGGCAACTAAAATTGCAAACACTGCAAATATTACTTTTGAAACTAAAACCAACAATTATTACACCTATGGTTCGGTAGATAGAAATAGAGCAATGGCAATGGAAACAATGTTGTTAACAGGTGATTCGCAAGCAAAAGAATTGGCAAAATACATAGCGAAAAGATTATCATCTAAAAGTTGGATGAGTACACAAACCACCGCATATAATTTATTAGCAATGGCTAAAATGGTTGCATTAAATGGAGGGAAATCTATTAAATTAAATTACACTTTAAATAATGGAAAATCTAATTTGGTAACATCAAAGTTTGCCATTGCTCAGCAAGATTTAAACATAAATGATGGTGAAAATTCAATTTCAATTACAAATAAAGAGAATAACTTGGTGTTTGTAAATGTAGTAAGCAGTGGTATTTTACCTTTGGGCGAAGAAATTTCAGAAAAAAGAGGATTAGGTGTTCAAGTGGTTTATAAAGATACGCAGGGTAAAATTATAAACGTAAATAGTTTAAAGCAAGGAACCGAGTTTGAAGCTGAAGTTACTGTAACAAATTTAAAATTAGAAACAGTTCACAATATTGCTTTAACAGAGATTTTTCCTTCGGGATGGGAAATTGTAAATACTCGTTTTACAGATTTTGGAACTACTACAACCGGCAGTGCTAATTATACTGATATAAGAGACGATAGAGTTAGCTTTTATTTTGATTTAGAGAAGAGTTCAACAAAAACATTTAAAGTGCTTTTAAACGCTTCGTATTTAGGAAATTATTATTTGTACGGTTTACAAGCTGAAGCAATGTATGACAATGATTATTTTACAAGAACAAAAGGACAATGGGTTGAAGTGGTAAAGTAATAAATAAAATGTCATTCTAAATGAAGTGCTATGAAATGAAGAATCTCACTGTGTAGCGTGGATTCTTTACTATCGCTTTGAATGACAAGTAAAATGAACAAGTTAAAAAAACATAAAATCAAATTAATAATAGCCGTTATGTTACTAACGGCTTATTATTTTGCCTTACCAAAAGAATTATTTAACAAGCCAACTTCTACTGTAATTGAAAGTGCTGAAGGTGAATTATTAGGCGCAAGAATTGCTGATGATGAGCAATGGCGGTTTCCTCAAAATGATAGTATTCCTAATAAATTTAAAACGTGCATTGTGCAATTTGAAGATGCTTATTTTTTTAAACATCCTGGTTTTAATCCGGTTTCAATTTTAAAAGCTTTTTACGGTAACCTAAGCAAAGGAAATGTAAAAAGAGGTGGAAGTACTTTAACGCAGCAAGTAATTAGGTTGTCAAGAGACAATCCAGCTAGAACATATTGGGAAAAATTAAAAGAAATAATTTTAGCAACACGGTTAGAGTTTAGGTATTCTAAAGAAAAAATATTGGCTTTATACGCGTCAAATGCGCCATTTGGGGGAAATGTAGTTGGTTTAGATATGGCTTCTTGGCGTTATTTTGGACGTTTACCAAGCGAACTTTCTTGGGCTGAAAGTGCAACCTTGGCGGTTTTACCAAATGCGCCAAGTTTAATTTACCCTGGAAGAAATCAAGAAAAACTAATAGTAAAAAGAAATAGATTACTTAAAAAGCTATTCAAAGAAAACTATATAGATACAATAACATACCAATTGGCATTATTGGAACAGCTACCTCAAAAACCGTATAGTGTTCCGCAAACAGCACCTCACTTGTTACAAAGAGTTGCAAAGAGTCAAAAAGGAGAAAGGGTAAAAACTTCTTTAAACATAAGACTACAACAACAAGTTAATCACATTGTAAAAAACCAATATGCGGTATTAAGCCAAAATCAAATTCATAATATGGCTGTTTTGGTGTTAGATGTAAAAACTAGAAAAGTTTTGGCGTATGTTGGAAATTCACCAACCACCAAACAGCATCAAAAAGATGTTGATATTGTAAGTAAACCAAGAAGTACAGGAAGTATTTTAAAGCCTTTTTTATATGCTGCTATGTTAGATGCTGGAGATTTGCTACCCAACACATTGGTGGTCGATGTACCAACGCAAATAGGAAGTTATAAACCAGAAAATTTTAGTAAAAAATTTGATGGAGCAGTGTTTGCAAGTGAAGCTTTGTCAAGATCATTAAATGTTCCAGCTGTTAGAATGTTGCAAAGTTTTGGGTTAGATAGGTTTCATCATTATTTAAAAGCCCTACATTTAAAAGATATAAAATACAACGCCAATCATTACGGACTGTCGTTAATTTTGGGTGGAGCTGAAAGCAATTTGTGGGATTTATGTAAAAGTTATGCTTCTATGGCTTCCACCATCAATCATTACGACGATACACAAGGGAAATATTATTTAAATGAGTTTTTAGAACCTTCGTATTTAGATGATTTTGAACCTGATTTTGGCGAAATTTCAAAAGAAAAAACCATTTTTGACGCAGGATCACTTTATTTAACTGCAGAAGCTTTAAGTAAAGTGCATAGACCAGAAGGCGATGAGAACTGGGAATATTTTAACTCGGCCAATAAAATTGCTTGGAAAACAGGAACAAGTTTTGGATATAGAGATGCTTGGGCAATTGGTACTACTAAAGATATTGTTGTAGGTGTTTGGGTTGGAAATGCTGATGGAGAAGGGCGTCCTGGTTTGGTAGGAATTTCAACAGCTGCTCCCATTTTGTTTGAAGTATTTAATATTTTACCAAATAGTACTTGGTTTCAAAAACCTTTTGATGAATTAGCGGAGGTTGAAATTTGTACTGAAAGCGGTTATAGAGCTAATGAATATTGCAACAATAAAGAGTTGGTTTTTGTACAGCAAGCAGGATTAAAAACAAAACCATGTCCGTTTCATTTTTGGGTGCATTTAGATGAAAATGAGGCATTTCAAGTAAATACATCTTGTGAAAACTTACAAAATATAATTCATAAATGTTGGTTTGTATTACCTCCATTAATGGAGTTTTATTATAAAACCAAAAACCCTTTTTATAAGAAATTACCAAATTTCAGAAAAGATTGTATTGTAGAAAGTGCTTCGGTAATGGAGTTTATTGTTCCCAAGGAAAACACAACATTTTATTTAACCAAAGATTTTAATGAACAACAGCAGGGTATTGTATTAAATTTAGTGCACTCAAATTCTGAAGCTATTGTTTTTTGGTATTTAAACAATAAATATATTGGCACAACCAAAAACCAACATAAAATTGAAGCCAAACCTGAAAAAGGAATGTATAAATTAACGGCTGTAGATACTTTTGGAAATGAAATTAGTAGAATTATTGAAGTTAAATAATATCTGTTTGAACATCTATTCAAAATTTGTATCTTGCAGAAAAAAATAATCTAACATCACCCAGAGACTATGCTACAGATATTATTAGTAGATGACGAAAATGATGCTTTAGAAGCGCTTGAATGGAAATTGAATAACTATATTGATAATGTTGAGGTTACAACGTGTAACTCGCCAATTAAAGCAATTGAGATTATTAATCAAGGAGACTTAGATGTTGTATTCTTAGATATTCAAATGCCAGAAATGGATGGCTTCACAATGATTGAAAAGCTTGAAAATAGAGATTTCAATTTAATTTTTACAACTGCTCACGATGAATTTGCTTTAAAAGCAATTAAAGTTTCAGCTATTGACTACTTGTTGAAACCTGTTGATAAGGACGAGTTGCTTGAAGCAATGGATAAAATTAAGAAACCTGAGAAAGGAGATTTATTAGGAAATAAATTAGAGTTATTGTTAAGTAATTTAAATGACAATAATAATGATAAAATTAATATTTCTGCTGATGGTAAAGTGTATTTATTAGATAAAGATGATGTTGTAATGTTAAAATCTGATAAAAGTTACACAACTATCTTTTTAAAATCAAATCAAGAAATATTAGTTTCAAAAACTTTAAAAGAAGTGGAGAAAAAGTTTATGTTTCCGCAATTTTTTAGAGTACATAATTCATATTTAATTAATTTAAATCACGTAAAAGAATATTTAAAAGGTCTTGGAGGTGAATTAATTATGACAAATGGTTTAACTGCTAGTATTAGTAGAAATAGAAAAGCCGAGTTATTTAAAAAACTTTATTTAGACTAAAAGAATGTTATTAGATTTTCATTCTGAGGTATATTCGTGGATAAGAGGAGGCGTATTTATCTTGTTCGTTTATCACTTATTAATATATTTTCAGAATAAGAATAATCTATATTTATTTTACAGTTTATACCTACTTTTTATAACGTTATTTCTTTGCCAATCTTTTATAGAAGATCTAATTCCTGGATACTCTAATTACGCTAATTTTTCGATGCAGTTTTTGGCTTATGGATCTTATATTGCTTTTGCTAGAGAATTATTAGATTCTCGTAACAAATTGTTAATGTGGGATAAATACTTTGAAATTGAAATTAAAGTTTTATTGTTGTTAGCACCAGTGTTTTTGCTAATTCAATTCTTTTTTGGGTATGATTTTCAGGTTAAAGCTTTTATTGTTTTAGCACCAGTTATTACACTTTTTACATTCTATATTTTTTATGTAATTATTACTAGAATTAATAATAGCGCAACAATTAATTTTGTTATTGCCACTTTATTTTACGTAGTTTTTGCAAATATTAGTTTCTTAGAATTGGTGTTTGGAAAAGATATTTTTATTAGCTCAGGTGTTAAACCTATATTTTTTATATACGTTGGAGTATTATTTCAATGTTTAATATTATCTGTTATTATTGGTTCAATTATTAAAAAAATTGAACAGAAAAGTAAAAATGCCGAAGTTAGTTTAGCGGTTAAATTAAAGGAAATGGAAGAGTTAAAAATGACAGCATTGCAAAGTCAAATGAACCCTCATTTCTTGTTTAATTCATTAAATTCTATCAATAATTTTGTAATTAAAAGTGAAGTTGAAAAAGCATCTGATTACATTACTAAATTTTCTAGGTTAATCCGTGTAATTTTAAATAGTTCATCAAGTCCAACTTCAACATTATCTGAAGAGTTAGGAATTTTATCATTGTATGTGAAACTAGAGCAAATGCGTGTAAACGGTGGTTTTAGTTATACAGTGAATATTCAAGAAAATATAAATTTAGAAGCCATTAAGGTGCCTACTTTATTTTTGCAACCATTTATTGAAAATTCAATTTGGCATGGAATTATGAAAAAAGAGGGCAAAAAAAAGATTGAATTATCTATTCAAAAGCAAGATAATACAGTAATATGCATTATTGAAGACAATGGAATTGGAATTAATAAGGCAAAATCAATAAACCATATGTCTCAAAAAAGGAAGTTTTTTGGGGCAAAAGCAACAGAAAATAGAATTAGAATATTGTATAAAAACAAAGATGTTCATATTGAAACAAAGGACATTTCTTCAAGTACAAAAACAGGAACTCAAGTTTCTATTAAGTTTCCTTTTGAGTAGTTTCTCCAACTATTTATAAATTCATTCCGTTTATATATTTTTTACATTTCTACATAAATTTCATCAAATTTTTATTGAAAACCTTCCTATATTGCTGAAATTCATTTGAATAAACTGTAAATGTCAGCACTTAAATTTACTTTTCCGTCAGATACTAAAATACTTCAAGATATTGATAGTACAAGTTGTGTGGTTAAATTTATAGGTACACCAAGTGTAAATCAAAGCTTAGATAAACAGGTTTTTACTAGAATTATTCGTTTTAATAATGAAAATGTAACTAAAAAAGTAACCTATATAAAAAGAGGTTACAATTGGGGTTTTCAAAATTTAGAAGTAGTGAAATTGTAGTATTTTACCAATTTTGCGTTGTATTTAACCTTTTTGTTTTACCGTTTAGATTGCAAACCCTACCATTTATATATTTTTATACTTCGTTTGTGAAATAGCTTAATTTGTTTAAGATAACACATGTATATTTGTATAGTAATGACGTCAAGAGGGGTTTTGACTCATTCATTTTAAAACATTAAATAAGTCTTTGGGGTTGATTTATTTATTCCTTGAACATTGTAAGAACGTATTACAATGTTCAAGGTTTTTTTTTGTTCAAAACTTTCTTGTAGATCTTTCAATTTTTTTTTGTTACAAAAACCGTAGTGCAATGTTTTGTTTACTCATTTGCAATAAGTTAGGGGTTTAAATTTTCATTTTTTTATGTAAATAAGCTAAAATTTATACTATAAAATTTACGTTTATCATTTAAAACGTACCATTTATATATTTTTCGTATTCATTTATAAATTCACTTTAAAAGTATGGAAAAACACTTGTATATTTGTATAGTAATGCTGTCAAGAGGGGTTTTGACACTTACATTTAAAACATTAAATAAGTCTTTGGGGTTGATTTATTTATTCCTTGAACATTGTACGAACGTAGTATAATGTTCAAGGTTTTTTTTGTTCAAAAAAGTTAGAATAATTCACTTTTCATTTTTTAATAGATATATTTGAATAATTTACAACCAAAATAAAGAAACTAGTTTGAGCGCAGTTTGTACACTATTTTTTATGCAATTTATTATTTGCTATGATTGAAACAACCAAAGCAATTGTGCTAAATACAATTAAGTATGGCGATACAAGTTTAATAACTAACTGTTATACTGAGCAATGTGGTGTAAAATCATATATGCTAAAAGGTGTTTTAAAATCTAAAAAAGCTAAAATAAAGCCTGCATATTTTCAACCTTTAATGCAATTAAATTTAACGGCAAATCATAATAATAAAGGAGCTTTAAATTCTTTACGAGATGTTGAGGTACTTCATTTTTATGGATCATTACATTCAAATATTAGGAAACAAAGTATTGCTTTGTTTTTGGGTGAAGTTTTAAATCAAGCTATTAAAGAAGAAGAAGCTAATTTTGCATTGTTCACTTATTTAGAAGCATCGTTTTTATGGTTAGATATGCATAATGAGGTTGCTAATTTTCATTTACTATTTTTATTGAATTTAACCAAGTATTTAGGGTTTTACCCAGAATTAAATAAGACTCATGAAACTTATTTTGATTTGCTTGAAGGACGTTTTACTTCAAGAAAACAACACCATACGGTTTCAGGAGAAAATTTAGATCAGTTTAAAAAGCTTTTAGGCATAAATTTTGATAATCTAAATCAAGTTATTTTTAATGCTACTAGTAGGCAAGGTGTTTTATCCATTCTTATTCAATATTTTGAATTACATTTGAGTGGTTTTAAAAAACCTAAATCTTTGGCAATTTTAAAGACTGTATTTGGTTAATTATGAGGGTTTTAGTATTTGTTTTTTTTATTGTTTTTTCTGTTCAAGCACAGCAAGTTAAAGTATTAGAGCTTGGATTGAATGTACCTATTGAAAACGTCACCATTTATAATGATACTAAAGAAGTAATTGTTTTTAGCGATAAAGATGGAATTGCAGATTTATCAGCATTTAATGATACCGATGTAATTTCATTTTATCACATTGGTTATTTTGAGTATGAAATTTTAAAAAGAGAACTTGGTGTTATTGAGTTTATTGTTCCGTTGGTAAAAAAATCAGAACAATTAGATGAAATTGTTTTATCTGCTTCAAAAGGAAATGAAAAAAGAAGTAGAATTGCCGAGCAAATTGAAGTTGCATCAGCAATGGAAATCAAGAAAATTTCGCCACAAACTTCAGCAGATTTATTGTCAACTTTCCCCGGAATTAAAATTCAAAAAACCCAATTTGGAGGAGGAAGTCCTGTACTAAGAGGAATGGAAGCCAACCGTGTTTTATTAGTAGTTGATGGTGTTAGAATGAATAATGCTATATATAGAATGGGGCATTTGCAAAACTCAATCACTGTATCTCCTAATATTCTTGAAAGAACCGAAGTTATTTTTGGTCCATCATCTGTAATTTATGGATCTGATGCGCTTGGTGGTGTTATACATTATTACACTAAAACCCCTAAAGTTAGTGCAACTAATAAAGTTGAAGGAAGCGTTTTTTCAAGATATAATACCGTAAATAATGAAGTAACAGCACAAGGTAATTTAGAGTTGAGGTTTAAAAAATGGGCTTCATTTACCAGTGTTTCCCATAGTGATTTTGGAGATTTACGAATGGGGAAAACTAGAAATCATGGCTTTGAAGATTGGGGAAAGGTGTATGAGTATTCAAATAATACAGACACGTATTACAATGCAAACCCTGTTCAAAACTCAAATACTTCTATTCAAAAAAATACAGGCTTTAGTCAAACAGATGTTTTACAAAAATTTGCCATACCGTTTTCAGAAAATACCGATTTTACATTAAATTTTCAATATTCTACTTCTTCAAATATTCCAAGGTTTGATAATTTAACGCAATATTCAGATGGTAGCTTAAAGTTTGCAGAATGGTATTATGGACCACAAAAAAGATTGTTAATTTCGCCGCAATTAAAAATTAATCCTTCAAAAAATTGGTTGGAATATGGAACCATTACTTTGGGATATCAAAATATGAAGGAATCTCGTGTTCAGCGAAAATTTTCGAGTTTAGAGCGTTCATATAGAAATGAAAATGTAGATGTATTTAGTTTAAATGGTGATTTTTTTGTGCCTTTAAAAAAGGATAATAATCGCATACTTTCTTATGGAGTTGAGGCTACGTATAACAATGTAAATTCAGAATCAATAGGAAAAGTTTTAGATGTAGAAGGTAATACAGTTGTTGGTTTTAGTGATGAGTTTACGGTACAATCAAGATATCCTGACGGAGGTAGTTCATATACAAGTGCTGCGGTTTACGTAAATTACCGACAAGATATAAACGAAAAATCAACCTTAAATACCGGAATTCGTTATATCAACACACAATTAAATGCTAAATGGATTGACGATACTTTTATTACCTTACCTGAAATGGATATTTCATTAAATAATTCATCGTGTACAGCAACCATAGGGTATATTTACAAACCAACCACAAATTGGCAAATAAACGGTATTGTTTCTTCAGGTTTTAGATCGCCTAATATTGATGATGTTGGTAAAATTAGAGAGAAAAATGGAGATGTTACAGTTCCAAATATTTATTTAAAGCCAGAGTATGCATATAACTTTGAAGCAAGTGCAGTAAAATATTTTTACAATAAAAGGTTTCATATGGGTTTAGATGTGTATTACACCTTACTTCATAATTATATAACTAGAGATTATTATGAAATGGATGGGTCTTCAACCATTATTTATGATGGTGAAGAAGCCAATACAATGGCAAATGTAAATAAAGGGAATGCTTATATTTATGGAAGTACTTTTAGTTTTAGTGGTAATTTTAATCCAATGTGGTATACAAAAGGATCGCTAACCTACACTAAAGGTGAGGCGTATGACACAAAAAATAAATTATCATCTATTCCGCCATTATTTGGAATGTTAGAAGTTGGTTTTGAAAAAGATAATTTTCAAGTTGGGTTAAATTGGACTTTTAACGGTGAAAAAACATTAGAAAACTATAATTTGGTAGAAGGGATAGATAATATTGAAGAAACACCTTATAACGCATCTTTAGACACTTATTATGGAAGTCCTAGTTGGAGTATTTTTAATGTGAATGCAAATTACCGATTGAATAAGAATTTTAGCTTTTTTGTAAACGTAGATAATATTTTTGATATTCATTACAAAGAGTTTGCATCTGCAATAAGTGCTCCAGGACGAGGTTTATCAATGTCTGTATTACTAAATATTTGATTTTCAAGACTGTTTGTTGTTGAAAACAAGCCGTTTATTAAATATATTTAATTAAACAATTTGTTTTTTATGAAAAGAAGTAGTACTTTAGTGAGTCCTAAAAACCCCTGTAAAATGAAAATAAAAATTTCTCTTTTGTACTTTTAATCAAGTTATTTATTTAAAATATACAGAGTAAGAATTACTCAATATTGTTGTTAAAATTTATCATAAACCCCTCAATATGATACTCAACCAATCTTTATTTAAATTTAGTTTATTATTATTTGTTTTAACAATAGCATTTCCTGCAGTTTCTTTTTCACAAACTACTATTTGGGAAGAAGATTTCTCTAGTTATGCTGATGGGACAATTGTGGGTACAGGAAATAAATGGACAGTTACTACAACTGCTGGTATAAATTATTTTGAAGTTGTAAATCAAGAGTTTCAAGCCAAAGATACAGATGCAAAAGAACAAGTTTTTACTACTGAACAAATTGATATTTCGTCATATTCTAATGTGAATTTAAGTGTAGATGCATCTAAATTTGCAGGAACAATGGAATTGGCTGAGGATTATGTTAAAGTAAGTTATATTCTTGATGGAGGTACAGAAACATTAGTTGAAACTAACGGTGAAAACCTTGGGGAATTTGGAAATGTAACCGCTTCTCAATTGGGTTTAAGTGGCTCAACAATTCAAATTATTATTCGCGTTTTAAACGGTACAGGTAATTGGGAAATTTATAGTTTTGATAATATTTTAGTTACGGGTACACAAACTCAAACTGAAGATTTTTATGACAGTGATAACGACGGAATTTTAGACAATATTGATGTAGATGATGATAACGACGGAATTTTAGATACCATTGAAGAGAGTGATTGCAAAAGATCTTCTGTTGCAAAAAGAACTAATTATAAGTATTTAAATGAAACCTTTGGTACAGGAACAAATAGGGTTGAAATTAATGAAGTAAATGAAGGTGCACAAACCACTTATGGTTTTAAAAATTCAGGAGATTTAGGTGATGGGTATTATACCGTAGGAACTTCTGCACAAATTGCTTCTTGGGCAAATGATTATTGGTACAAAGGTGGTGACCACACAGGAGATACTAATGGTAGAATGGCAATATTTAATGCTAGTTTTGATCCAGGTTTATTTTATTCTGCAACTATTAAGGGCGCTTTACCAAATATTCCAATTTCATATAGCTTTTGGGTGCTAAATATTGATAGAACTGATGCTCCTGGAATTGCTACAAGGCTAAGACCTAATATTTTGGTTGAATTTAGAGATGCTTCAAATACACTTTTAACATCTATAACAACAGGTGATATTGCACCTACAAGTGCCTCAAATTTAGATGGAGATTGGATCAATTTTCAAGCAGATTTAGTTTTAAATGTAGATGAGTTTTATGTTTATTTTTATAATAATGAAACTGGTGGTTTAGGAAACGATTTGGCTATTGATGATATTGTTATTTCTCAAACATTATGCGATACAGAAGGAGATGGCGTAGCAAATGTTTTTGATTTAGATAGTGATAATGACGGAATTCCAGATGCGGTTGAAGCGGGCTTAGGAATCTATACGTATGGTGAAGCAAAATTCCCTCCGGCTTTTTGGTTAGATTCAGATAGTGATGGTCATCATGACAACGCTGAAAATACAAACCCTTTAGATTCAGATGCTGATGGAGTTCCAAATTATATAGATTTAGATAGTGATAATGATACTGTATTTGATGTTGATGAATCTGGAGCAACAAATAGCAATTTTGCTTTAGGCTATCAAAATGGAGATGGTGATATTAATGGAGATGGCGTAGGAGATGGTTTAGATTCTGATGCGGTAAGAGAAACAGATATTGATGGCGATGGAGTTTTAGAATATTATACTGATGGAATTTTAGATATTTACGATGCAACTAAACTTGATTTTGAAAATGATGGTGCTACTATGGACGATTCTTATGGTAACCTTGGTCAAGGAATAGAGTGGTCATTGTATGTGGCCGATTCTGATTTAGATGGGTTGCCTAATTATATTGATGTAAATTCCAACGGAGGAAATGATTTTGATGCAACTATTTATAAACAAATAGAACCAACAATAGATACTGATTTTAATGGAATAATTGATGGAACTACAGATACTGATGGCGATGGAATTTTAGATGGTTTTGATACCGATAATACCGTTTTTGGATCGCCAAGAGATATCAATAATAAGTTGTTATTATATTTTGATGGAAGAAATGATTATGTGGAAGATGCAGCAATTTTAAGTGGGGAAGCATCTATAATGGGATGGATAAAAATTGAAGAAGCTCCAAATGGAACCCAACGTATTTTAGGACAAAATAATTTTTACATTCAAATTAATTCAAGTAAAAAAATTGCGGTTGTTGCTAATGGAACATCACAGGAGTATAATACTGCAATTGAATTAAATAGATGGGTGCATATTGCAGCAACTTATGGTGCAAGTGATTTTAAATTGTATATAAACGGAGTTGAGCTTGGTAATGGTATTTCAGGCGGAACCTTGTCTGCAGATGCTTCGCCTTTTACAATAGGAAGAATTTCAAATATAGATTCTGGCTATTTTAAAGGGTATATTGATGAAGTTCGAGTTTTTAGTAAAGCATTAACTGAAAATGAATTTCATAAAATGGTGTATCAAGAATTAGAAAACAATGGAGGAGTTGTAAAAGGAACAGAAATACCTTTAAACATTCAAGATTATAGTTATGATAGTGCATCAGGTATTGAAACAAGTGTAGATTTATCTTGGTCAAATTTACTTCGATATTTTAGAATGGATACGTTTAAAGATGACATTACAGATGATTTGACAACAGCTACGGTTGATGTTGTTTCGGGAGCAAAAATGTACAATATGAAAATTATTGATGTACAAACTGCACCTTTACCATTTGTAACACAAAGTGGTGGAACTATGGCAAGTCCTAAAAACTTAACAACAGCTTTAAATACTTCAAATGGAGTAAACGGTGAAGATGCTATTAATTCTCCGGCTTCTATTGTAAAAATTGAACATGATTTTATTTATTCTGATGAAGATCAAAGTCATATTGGGTTGTTTTTGTCAAGTAATATGTCG
Source organism: Lutibacter holmesii (assembly GCF_042679665.1). Lineage (NCBI taxonomy): Bacteria > Pseudomonadati > Bacteroidota > Flavobacteriia > Flavobacteriales > Flavobacteriaceae > Lutibacter > Lutibacter holmesii. Next base: position 123,857 of record NZ_JBHTMV010000003.1, on the reverse strand, counting down.
TATACTTTAAATGGAATTACAGATATAAATAATGGCACAGGTACCGGAAATGAACTAAATGTTTCATGGTATTTAAGCTTAAATGGAGTATTAGATTTAAATGGCGAATCTCAGTTAGTTCAAAGTATGGAGAGTGTATTAGATGTAAGTAGTAGTGGATATATTGAACGCGATCAGCAAGGTACGGCCAATGTATATTCATACAACTATTGGGGTTCTCCAGTCGGAATTATTAATACTACTACAAATAATAGTGCTTATACATTGGCTGATGTTTTATATAGCGGAACAAGTAAAGTGTATTTTGTAGGTGGATATGATGGTAATGATACTACAACGCCAATACAAATAGCTAATTATTGGTTGTTTAAATACGCAAATTTAACAGGTACTTATGCCGAATGGCAGCACGTTGGTAGTACCGGAAGTATAAAAGCAGGTGAAGGATTTACAATGAAAGGCGGAGGAGCAGGACTTATTGATACGTTTCAAGATTATACATTTAAAGGAAAGCCAAATAATGGAACTATTACTTTAAATGTAAGTGCTAACAATATTTATTTAGTTGCTAATCCATATCCTTCTGCTATAGATGCGTATAAATTTATTTCAGAAAATGGAGAAGATACTTTATTAACGGGTACCCTTTATTTTTGGGAACAGTACAAAGGAACAAGTCACGTTTTAGCGCAATATGAAGGTGGTTATGGCGCAATGACACAAGGAGGAGCTGTAGCAGCTGTTATACCCGCAGGAATATCTCCAAATGCCAACGCTTCACAGTCTTTAAAAATTCCGAAACAATATATTCCTGTAGCGCAAGGTTTTTTTGTTCAAAGTGTAGATAAAACAGGTGTTGAAATTAAATTTAAAAACAGTCAACGTGCTTTTGTAAAAGAATCTGAATCTGTATCAGGGCAACCTATTTCTGTTTTTATGAAATCATCAAATGAAAAAGAGGTTTCAACTGATGAAAAGAATTCTAAAGGTGATTTCCGACCAAAAATTAGATTAGGGTTTGAAGCGCCAAATGTATATCATAGGCAATTGTTATTAACCGTTGATGAAAAAGCAACAGACAGCGTAGATTGGGGGTATGACGGTAAGGTTTTAGGAATGTTAGATGATGATATGTATTGGAATATTTCAAATGAAAAATATGTGATTCAGGTTATTCCTAAAATTACTTCCAATAAAGAAATTCCGTTGGTAATAACAATGAAAGAAACCGGCGCTGTTTTAATACAAATAGATACCTTAGAAAATGTAGATGAAAATTTAAAATTGTATATAAAAGACAATTTAACAGGTACAAAACATCAAATAAATAATGAGCCGTTTAAAACAACTTTAGATGCTGGCTCTTATTTTGATAGGTTTTCTTTAACCTTTAAAAGTGGTAATAACAGTGAAGGTGGAGTTACTTTAATAGAGGAAATAATTGAAAATATAAATTTATCTAACAAAGGAATTTATGTTTTTATGAATAATAGATCTTCTAAATTAATTATTAGAAATAGGCTTCAAAAAACTATAAAACGTGTTGTTTTGTATAATTGTTTAGGTCAGGTAGAGCATAGTTGGACAAAGAATTTAACCGGAACTCAAATAAGCTTACCAGTAGCAAAGAGATTAAGAGGCTTGTACTTAATTCGTGTAAAAACAACTTCTGGTATTGTGTTTAAAAAAGTATTTATTAAATAGGTAATTTATAGCTAAAAAGCTTTTATAGTTTTAGTTGATTGTGGTGTGAATTCGGTTTAAAAACAACCATTTAAAGTTAAAAACCATCCATTTGTTTGAAAAAACGTGTATTTTGTTTTTTTATTATGGTTTTTTGATGTACTTTAGATGTGTCGATAAACCCCACGATTATGAAAAATATTAGACACCTTTTACTAGTTGTTTATTGTATAACAACAAGCATGTTTGCATCTTCATTTACGGAGAATTTAAACGAAAGTTATGATCATATAAATCAATTCTCTGGAGATACACGTCCAAAGTATAGAATTGGATTTGATGCACCTCAAATTAACCATAGACAGTTATTGTTAACAATTGATAAAAATACCACTGATGGCGTTGATTGGGGGTATGAAGGAGGAATTCCTGAAGTATTACCAGATGATATGTATTGGTTAATAGAAGATGGAAAGTATGTAATTCAAGCAACAGATTCTATAAACGTAGGGAAAGAAATTTCGTTAGGTGTAGTTACAACTAACGGAGGGCTTGTTACTATAAAAATAGATGAGATAAAAAATCCAGTTGAAGGATTAATAGTTGCTCTATTGGACAAAGAAGAAAATGAGGTTTATAATTTGGAAGAAAATGAGTATCAAATAACACTTCCGGCAGGTGAGTATCATAATAGATTTTATATCACTTTTTTAAGTACAGAAGCTTCAGAAGACACAGTTGCAGATACCACTACTGAAACAACAGAAACTAGTGAAGAAAGTACTGATCAAACTACTGAAGATACTAGTAATGATACTTCAGAAGATTCAAGTGAAGAAACATCAAGTGAAGAAACAGGTGACACTACTTCCGATGAAACTACAGAAGATACAAGTGAAGAAACAGATGATGCTACTTCCGATGAAACTACAGAAACTTCAGAAGAGGATACAACAAATTCAACTGATGAAACTGAGAGTGATGAAAATGAAGATGATGAAGAAGACAACAATCAAAATAATCGTGATTATGGTTTCAATCAAAAAGAAAAGTTAGTTATTTATGTAAATAACGGGCAAGGTATTTTGAATATTAAAAATAAAGATGCTGTTACTATTAAAAACGTAATGCTTTTAAATAAAAACGGACAACAAGTTAGAATTTGGGTACAAGACTTAAATACGGAGAGTGTACAGTTACCAGTGCATGTTCAAAGAGGTGTTTACTTTGTGGTTGTAAAAACCAATCAAGGGCAAGTATTGAAAAGAGTTTTAATTCAAAATTCATAAACGTAACAATAAGTAGCGAAATTTAAAATGGTAAACGTTAAAATTAATAGAGAAATGAAGGTGTTTTAATTTAATAGAAGGATAGAAAAATTAAAGGTTTTCTAATAATTTAAAAGCTAGGATTGTTGGTTTTTTTATAAAAAAAGGTTAATATTCAGTAGGTTAAGGTGTTTTGTTTGAAAATTATATTATTTTTGCGCGAAATTTGGTATATTTAAATTTATATGGGGTTTATTAAATTTGTTTGTAGGTTCTCTTTTGTTATTAGCATTTTGTTAATGACAGGGATGAGCTATGGGCAGACAACTCTAAATTCTGAAGATTTCAATTCTGATTACGGAACTTGGGAAGATGGAGGAGATAATTGTACGAGAAGAAATAATAGTGATTTAAATAATACATATGTAGTTGAATTAAAAAATGGAACTAATTCTTCTTTAACAACATTAAGTAATAATATAAATTTAACAACGTATAATTCGGCTAGTTTTCAATTTGATTTTAGAACTGATAGCATGGAGCCAAGTGACCATTTTGAAATTCAATTTTCAAGTAACGGAGGAAGCAGTTGGGAAACTATTAAAACATATGTTAGAGGTACAGATTTTAATAATGATACGAATTATACTTCACAAATAATTTATATTAGTAATAGTTCCTATTCTTTTAGTGCAAATTCTAAATTTAGAATACGTAACTACGGAAATAATGGGAATGATAGAATATATATTGATAATATAGAAATTATAGGTCATGAATATTGTACATCAAGTGCTTATGATGCATATGGTAATTACAATGATGATATAAGATTAGTGAATTTTAATTCAATTAATAACCCAACTCCAAACTATCAAAGTGGTTATTCTGATTTTACGAATATATCTACAGATGTTACAATAAATAGCTCATATGATTTGTCAGTTTATATTAATACAGCTGCAGAAAGAGGTAATTGGAGATATCATGTATGGGCTTGGATAGATTGGAACCAAGATGGTGATTTTGATGATAATCAAGAAGCATATGATTTAGGAGATATAAGAAATGAGTTATATGATCAACCTTCATTATCACCAAAAACAATAACTATTCCTAGTTTTGCTGTTATAGGGTCTACTCGTATGCGGGTTACTAGTCGGTATAATAATAACCCTTCTTCTTGTGATAATAATTTTGATGGCGAAGTAGAAGATTATACAATTAATGTTATACCATCAGTATCAGGATTTTCAGAGGTAATAGCTTCAGTTGATTGGCCATTGTACTCAACTGAAAATAGAGTTGAGATATATTCTCCTTTAGGAGTATTAATAACCACTATAGACAATGGTTTTGATAGCAGTGTGCCAAATCCAGATGTACCGTATTCAACTACTGTAAATTTAGGTTGTTTAGAGAATGCTTCTAATTATTATGTGATTATGTACGATAGAGGAGCAGGAGTAAATGGACCAGGAGATGGATGGGACCGTAATCTTCCTAGTACATTATCTAATATAACTATTACTTCAGGAGGAACTACTGTGCTTTCAAATGATGGTTGGACTGCTCGCAGTGGAGGTGTTAGAGTCGATTTTGATGTTAGTGGTGGTGGAGTATGTGATGATCCCGAAGCTCCTGGAGGTGTTAGCTCAAATTTAAATTTATGGTTAAAAGCAGATATTGATGTTTTAAATGGAGGAAGTGACGCATCAAATGGAGATGTAGTTGATAACTGGAATGACCAAACAACAAATGCAAATAACGCTTCTAAAGCTGGTTCAAGTAATAATGCTATTTATGCAGAAACACATCATAATTTTAATCCTTCAGTTAACTTTATAAATGGAGATCAAGGTTATTTTGATGTAAATCTTGATGGAATTAAAAATTCCAACTATAATTTAATAGCAATTGTTGAGAGGTCAACATTAAATAACGATAGAAATTATTTTTTAGGAACTGCAAATTCAAGTTCAAATAGAGGTTTACATTTTGGGTATAGAAATAATACGAGCGCTACATTGGCCCAATATGCCAATGATATTGATGTTACGGTGAATTCTTATGATAATCCAAATCAATCAGTAGCTTTGCTTCGTGGTCAACTTAATACTTCTTCTGGGAAAATAATTTATGAGCTTAGAGATGGTACCTCAGTGAGCAATAGTCATGGAAATACTGCGGAACTAACAGGAACGGGTCAAGGAGTTTTAGGAAGAGGTTACACCAGTACTGGTTTTGAAGGTTATGTTTCTGAAGTAATTGCTTATAATAGAACTTTAAGTGATGCTGAATTACAACAAATATTTACCTATTTAGCAGTTAAATATGGAATGACCTTAGATAAAGGAACAAATGGGAACTATACATCTTCAAATGCTACCTTATTATGGGATGCTACAGCTAATGATGTTTACCACAACAATGTTACAGGTATTGGAAGAGATGATAATTCAGTGTTAAATCAAAAGCAATCTAAATCTGAAAATGCTAGTAATTTAGGTGATGCATCAGATGATATTACAATAGGTTTAGGTTCAATTGAGACAACAAATAATTTAAACCTTCATACATTTTCTACAGATGAATCATTTTTATTATGGGGTCATAATAACTCAGGTATTAGTGCAGGAACGCCACTCACCGATGATTTGAGTACTGATATTTCAGGGATAATAACAAATGTAGCTGTTACACCTATTGAACGTGTTTGGAAAGTGGTTGAAACAGGAACGGTTGAAACAACAAAAATTTCAATTCCAGAAACAATGCTTAGTGCTGTATCAGGTGTTAGTGGTGATTATTTTATGCTCGTTTCTAATTCAGAAACATTTGACGCTTCTTCAACAGCAGTTAAATTGATTTTAAATGGATCAAACTTAGAAACTGATTTTGATTTTACTGGAGAACAGTTTATTACTTTTGGGTATGCTCCTTACACAGTAGTTGAAGAACGTGCACTTAAGTTAAATGATATAGGTGGTGCAGCTAGTACAAAAAAATACTATGTAAATATGGGTGATGTTCTGAATTTAAATACTTCAGCATATACAATCTCTGTTTGGATTAAAGGAGATGCAGCGTTTGATGCAACCACAATATTGTCAAAAAGAGACAATCCATACACGCAAGGATATGAATTGAAAAAAAGCGGAACAGGTTCTGGGAGTAAAATAAATTTTGAATATTATTACAGTTCAACCAATAAGTTACAGTTAATTTCAACAAATGTTATCCCAGTTGGTACTTGGCATCATATTGCTATAATTCATGATGGTTCTAATGTAAGTATGTATATAGATGGAGTTTTAGAAAACTCTGAGTCTACATCTGGTAAAGCAATTGTTTCAACAAATGATGATTTTTTAATTGGAGCTGCAGGTACTACAACTCCAAACTCAGATAGTTATTTCCCTGGTTCTGTTGATGAATTACGTATTTGGAATGTGGCACTTTCTACAGAACAGTTACGGTATATTATGAATCAAGAAATTGAATCGCATTCTGATGGTACAGTTACAGGAGTGCTAATTCCACAGGATCTTGATAAAAACGAAGTTAACACACTCAACTGGGCAACAGATTTAGCAGCTTATTACCCAATGTCTACTTATGCATATCCAAACTTGTTAATAGATGATTCTGAAAATGAAAATCATGGTGTTTTAATGAACGGAATGAAAAGTGTTGATGTTCAAACTGCTCCTTTGCCATATGCTTCAGTAACAGCAGGAAATTGGGATACAAAATCTACTTGGTCAACTTCAACTGTACAGTATGTTCCAAATAGTACAAGTCTTGATGGAACTGAAATAGATTGGAATATTGTAAAGCTTACAAATACCGGAAGTGTAACTTCAGGAAGAGGTGATGGAAATGGAATTACTCTTTTAGGTTTATTGTCTGAGGTTGATAGTAATTTAACTATGGATGGTGAGACAGATCCGGGAATTGATTTAGATGTAAACCCAGATCAAGGAACAGGAACAGGAACAGGTGAAAGTTTAACTATATCTCATTATTTAAAACTGGATGGTACTATAGATTTAGAAGGTGAATCACAATTAATTCAAACAGAAAATAGTACATTAAATGTTGGGGCTTTAGGTGTTTTAGAACGAGATCAACAAGGAACTGCTAGTAATTTTTCATACAATTACTGGGGCTCACCAGTAGGTGTTACAAAAGTATCAGGTGATGATTTAATAAACGATTTTAGCTATAGTTTAGGAGATGTATTGTATGATGGTTCAAATAAAGTAACTTTTACCTCTAATTTAGATGCCAATCCAGGAAGTACTCTTACCATATCAACACGTTGGTTGTATATTTATACCAATGCTAATGGAGATTACGCTAAATGGAGTCATATAGGAAATTCGGGGTCTGTTAAGGCAGGAGAAGGTTTTACCATGAAAGGATCTGGAAACTATAATGGTAATTTAGAGCATTTTCAAAACTATACATTTAAAGGAAAACCAAATAATGGTACAATTACCTTATCTCCTTTGTCAAGTAATAATATTTATTTAGTTGCTAACCCTTATCCTTCATCAATTGATGCCGAAAAGTTTGTTGATGAAAATGGTGAAACGGTTCTAAAGGATGGAGCACTTTACTATTGGGAGCAATATGAAAGTACGAGTCATGTGTTAGCTCAGTACCAAGGAGGTTATGCCGTATGGACTAAAGGAGGAAGTGTTCCTGCTGCTATACCTGATGGGATAGCAAATTCAGGTGGTACCGTTCCTACTGATGCAAAAATACCAAAACGATATATTCCTGTAGCGCAAGGATTTTTTGTTAAAAGCGCTGATGAATCATCAGATGTTGCAATTAAATTTAACAATTCACAACGTATTTTTGCAAAAGAGTCTCATATAGATAATATGGGAGAAGTTGTATCTACTTTTATGAAATCTAGTAGTACAAAAGAAAACTCTTCTGAAGAATCTAATTTCAATAATAATAGAGTGAAAATCAGATTAGGTTTTGAAGCGTCTCAAGTAGGGCACAGGCAGTTGCTATTAACTATTGATGAAAAAGCAACTGATAGTGTTGATTGGGGTTATGATGCCCAAATGTTAGGTGTTTTAGAAGATGATATGTTTTGGGATTTGGCCGACGAAAAGTATATTATACAAGCAACAAATAGCATAGCTGATGACAAAGAAATACCTTTAGGTATTGTGATGGGTGAATCAGGTTTGGCCATTATAAAAGTTGATGACCTAGAAAACATTGATGAAAATGTTGAATTGTATATAAAAGATAAAAATACTTTACGATTTTATAAAATTAATGAGGAGCCGTTTGAAATGAATTTAGAAGCTGGTGAGTATCTAAATCGTTTTTCATTAACTTTTAAATTAAACAATGCTGAAGAGATTATTGAAGAGGAAGGTGAAGTTGGTGGAGTAGAAGTGGTTGAACCATCATATTTAACTGTTGTTATGGATAATAATGCAGGTGAATTACAAATTAGAAATACAACTAATTCAGAAATTACCGAAGTAAAACTATTTAATAGTTTAGGACAATTAGTGGGAGCTTGGAATCAATATTTAAATAAAACATATAAAGCATTACCTGTTAACATAAAAGCAACAGGAGTGTATGTTGTTCAACTACAAACTTCTACAGGTGTTATTACTAAAAAAGTATTAATAGAATAATTAAGTATAATTATTTATTTTTTAGCTTTTAACAACGACGTTTTCAAGTCGTTAATAATGCGTTTCCGATATTTAATAACACCATTCCTGTATTCTTTTTTAGTCATAAAATACCAAGATCTATTGATTAATTTTGAGAATAAATAATAATAAAATACAACAATATTCCAGTTTTTTTCATTGCTATGACTCCTTGTTTTAAATTTATATAATTGAAGGTGAACTTTTGATTGAAAGGATGGTTTTTTCAATTCAAAATCGTTAAAGTACAAGGCGTAGATTACAAAATAGTTTTGAAAATAAGACTTTGGGTACGCTTTTTTCAAATTTATAATTGGATTTTTATTTAATAAAACAATTGTATCATAGGCAGTTCTAAAATGCAGATATTTTCTAAAATTAGCACCATCATTAATTTGAAGGTTTAGAATATTATGTTCTAATAAATGTGTTTCACACAAAACAGGGATATTATTTACAAAACGTTTTTTTTGTAATAGAATAGATGGCTGTAAATAGTCAAAATAAGGCTTTTTAAGCACTTTTCTATGAATTTCTACTGCTGCTAACTCAGTTGCTTTAATAAGTCGTGTAAGGTGTTTGTGTTTAGGACCTGTTATAACGCTTCCAAAGGTTGTTTTACCTGGGTTATAACCTTTAGCCATTAATAGCTTATATGCCTGCTCTAATTGATTTTCGCATACCAATACATCAATATCTCCAATCATGCGCTCACAAGGGTCTACATAATAATTGGCAGCTAATAAGGCACTTCCTTTTAAAAAAACATGGTCTATATTATTATTTTTAAAAAGCTGACTTAGCCAAGTAATTTGTTTCAATAGCGTTAGGTTCCTATTTCTATTGATAGTTGCAATTTCTTCAAGAAAAATTGCTAAATCTTTTGGTATAAATTGTAAAAGTTTTTTTTGCTGAAGTTGTGAGTAAATTGCTGGTAATACCAAGTGTTTACTACCTACTTTTACAAGAGCATCCCAATCTATTTCATGATTTTTAATCTTACGCTCTAGTACTACTAAATCACTTTTGAAGCTTAAAATTTCGCCAACAGTTGTTAAAGTAGCTTTTTCCATAATTATTGTAAATAGTTTTGGTTTTAGACCATTTTTAAAACTTGTAGTCTAAAGTAGTTTCATAAATGTTGAAATAGCCTTACTATTATCATTATAAATTAATTCATAATAGGATACATCTTCAAGCCAATTTAAAAACTGTTTCGCATTTTCTTGTTTTGGAGAAATCCACGATTCAGGAATTAATGTTGGTAAAATATTTTTTGGGCTTGATTTAGTTAATTTTGTAACCTTTTTTTTGTCATACTTTACGTAAACAATTTTTGTACAAGGTAAGTGTCTTTTCGATTTTTTTTTGAATTTTTTTGGAGGAATATATTTTAGGAGCCCTTTTTTTGTACCACTTTCAAACGATTTTAAATTTTTGAAATTAGGGTAATAGTCATCCAATATTTCAAAGGCACCTTGTTTAATTGAAATTGCTGAAGGATAGCTGTAAACATGACCGTTTTCTGCAAGTATTGGTGTAATATCATCGGCTATTAAATTTAGTCCTGCAGCCATTAGTAATGCGCTAAATGTGCTTTTACCATTGCCGCTATCACCAACAAGCATTATTGATTCTATGCCGTTTGAAACTGTTGATGCGTGGAATGTACCTAACCAATCATTTTCCTGTTTGTTATACAAAACACACAATAATTCCATTGAAAATCTACCTTGTAATAAATGATAGTTTGATTTTTCAAAAGAAACTACAAAACAGTTGTTTTTAAATAAATAGAAGTTGTTTCCTTTGTCGTAAATATCAAAAATAGTTTCTGCTTTCTTTGTTGATTCAACTGTATTAGCAAGGTGCATTATTTTTGGATGAATCAATTCCTTTATAGCTTCTGAAGCATAATAAATTTCAAGGGTGTGTGTATCTATTTGATATGTTTCGTGGTAATTTCTGAATGAATTTTCAAAAGGAACCTCTTCAACTTCTGTAGAAATATTAGGTGTGTTTTGATCTTCTAAAAAATTAGAAATAGCATTGTAAATGGCTTGTGCTTTTTCAATACCTTCAGAAAATTTTTCACTCTGTGTGATTTCTTGAATAAACTGAATCTTATCCTTAACCTTTGTGAAAATTTCAACAAAGCTCATTAAAAAACCATCAATAATAATATAATTATTGGTTGATTTAAACCACAAAATGTAATTGTCACCAATTGGTTTTGCAAAGGTTGGAGCTAAATTATTTTTCAAAATAAATAAAGGTAAAGGTTAATTATAATTTTACCCCGGATCTTCTGGTGAAGACTCTGCATGTGCTTTTTTAGGGTTTAATATTAAAAAAGTACCCATTGCCGTTAAAGCTGCGTATTTTCCCATTTTTTGCAATGCTTCTTTACGGGTTATTTGGTCGTTGTTAGATTTGTTGTTCATTGTTAAAATTATCTAATAATTACTTTTTGAGTTTTGTAAATGGTATTGCTCTTTAGTTGAACAATATAAATACCTGTGTTAAATTTAGAAACATCAATTTCATTGCTAATTTTACTTTGATCTATTTTTTGTGAAAGTACTTTTCTTCCTTGAATGTCGTAAAGATTTAAAGTAGTTACACCAGTTAATTCACCTTTAACATGAATTGTTTTTGAGGTTGCTGCTGTATATATTTCTAGTTTTTCAGCTACAGCTATTTCTGCATCTATTTCTGAAATTTCATAAGGTTTTAAAGTTAAAAAGAAACGACCAGTGGTTGTTAAATCTTCTGTTGCTGTAAACACGTAACTTTCAGTATTTAATAAAACTACTTTATCTGTAGTTGTATCTTCTAAATATACCAAAACATCTTCAGGAAGCGTAGATTTTGAAATACCTACGGTAACTTCTTCACCAGCAGTTGCGTTAATTCCTAAAGGAATAATAACATCTGAAATACTTTTGTTGCTAAATGACTGAATTCCCATATCACTTCCAACATTATCATTTACCAAATGCGAATAAATTGCAAATTTTGGTGCTTTACTTCCATATACAGCGGCATCATAACCAGGATCTAAACCTAATGTTGAGTTGCTATTAAAGTAAAAATCTGTTTTATAAATTTTTGAATCGCTTGTAATTTGAAGTTTTAAGTTGGCGTTTGTACTGGTGCTTTTTCCTTGTATAATGTCGTCGCTAGTTCCTGTGCTACGCATTTCAGGGGTAAATTGAATATTACCTCCAGCTTCAGTTTTTGATGCAACAATAAAACCTTGTCCAGGTGCTAATAATTCAGTTGTATTTAAATTGTAAATAGTCCAAATTCCACCGTCATCAGTAGCGTTGTAACCGTAAATTGCTACAGTTTCATCTTCAAGTAAATCTTCATTAGCAGTATTGCTAAGGAAACCATTTTCACCGTCGTCTATTTTTAAATAAGAAGGGTAAGGATTTCCTATTAAATTCCATTTTTTACCACCGGCTGGGCTTGTAATTCCAACTAAAACATCTTCAGTATGAACAGTTCCGGTAAATGTAAAAGAACCATTATCTGTAGATCCAGTTCTATACCCAACTCCTGCTGTTAATGCGGTTGTATTTGTTGTTTTATCCCAAGACTCATAAGATGTTGGATTGCTGTTTTTATAAGGCCCAAAACGAACTAAATCTCCAGAAACAATTGCTATGTTAGTGTTTGCAGCTGCAAATTCATTAAAAGCTTGACCAGATAAAGGTGCTGAAATTAAATCGTTACCACGGCCATATGCTTCTGTGGTAGTATTATTTACATGGCGATTATAAGTGATGGTTCCCCAACCGCTAATTGAAGTTGGAATTAAACTTGGATATTGTGTTGAATTAGATACCAAAGAGATAGTTCCATTATTAGTTAATGTTCCATTGTTAGTAAATGAAGCAGTATTGTTTATAGTTAAACTTGATCCATCTTCAATTCCAAAATGTTTATCTGAAGCAATTAAAAGGTTTTGTCCAGTTGTTAAAACAGGGTAATTTGTTAATCCTGCAGGTATTGAAATATTTGTAGTTGGAGATAATCCAGGAGAAACTCCACCAAGCCAATTTGAATCATTTGTCCAGTCGTTATTTGTACTTCCCGTCCAAACAGCTGCTGTTGTTGGTAAAGTTGCACTTTCAGCAACCATAATTAATTCTGGTGGGTTTATGTTCTCAGAAAGACTTCCAAATTTATGCTCAATATCTAGATTTGTTGGTGCAATATCAAAAGCAACACTTATTTCCTGGCTTATGTTTGCTTGTGCATACTCAGTAATATTCCATTCATAGTATTTTCCCGTTTCAGTTAAATGTGTAGTTGTGATTGCATCTCCAAGTACTGGCGCGTTACCTGCATGTATTTCATCTTGTGCCCAATCATTACCTGTTTCATATACTGTTACTGGTCCACCTTTTACTGTTCTATCGATTCCTGTTAAACCTGTATTTCCTGTAAGCGAAGTGGTAGTTTTTAAATATAATCGAACTATAGCGTGTTCTATATTAGTGACTTTTGATAAATCGAATTTCATATAAATAGTTCTATCATCAGTTGAGCCTGCATTAGTTGTAAGGTTAGATAAATTATAAAAAGTACTTGCATTTGTCTTACCCTGTTTTATGTATGTAGCTTCTGTTGCTGTTAATGCAATATTTGTTATTGGTGTTTCATATAACCAAGCAATTCCAAGTCCTTTTTCTCCACTTCCTGAATATACTACATATAATTTTCCGTCAATATCTTCAAAAAAATATGGATCTCTTAGCTGATTTATATCACTCCCTGAACTTGATTCAGAAAAATCTAAATTAAGCTCTCCATCTTCCCAGCCAGGATTTGGTGCTAAAATCTCGTAAGGAGGATAATTAGGTGTCCAATCAGTCCAATCATCTGTTAAATCTATTATTGATAACTGAATTCGCTCTTGAATATCTCCTCTTTGTGAATAAAAAACATGTAAATCATCACCTACTACGCGTACACCAGTATGTCTCGCCCTTATTTCATCACTATCCAACCCTGTAACTGCATCAATTGCACTTTGAAACACACCAGATTTTTTATCCCATAATGTTTTTGTGTAATCATATGTTGTAGGGTCAGTATACCATGGGTTTTCTGCGTCTAAAGCTCTATTGTAATTTGCTCCATTATCTAAAGCATACATATACCCACCATGTTCAAAAACACGAAAATAAGAAACCCCAAAAAAAACTGATTCAATATTGTCGTAAAATTCTAAACCATAGGGAGATGTTGATACCCATGAAAGTTGAGTATTACCTTTATCCTCTGAGCCAATATAAGTAGTTTTTCCAGAATGAAAATACATAATAATACGTTTGTTTTCATGGTCTACATGAACATCTGGAGAAGCCAAATGGTTAAATCCGATTGTTATATCATTATCTAAAAAAATATCACTTTGATTATTATCTAAAACACCTCTGTTTCCTGATATTGCGTAATCATCATATAGAGTATACGGTCCTCCAATATTTGCTGCCCAAGCCATACGTATATATTCACCATCATGATGTGCGAAGTATAAATAATATTTTGCTGTTGGGTCTGCTCGTTCACTTGTTGGAATCCAATCTGGAATACGAATTAAGGATGGACCATTAATATTTTCACCATCTGTTTTAGTAGCGGAACTGAATGAGTCTTCATTAATAATAGGATCTCCATTATTCAATCTTATAGCTTGGTACGGAGAATCTTGAGCTAATGTAACTGTTGAGGTTAATAACAATACAGCAATTAAAGTTGTATGAACTAATCCTAATCCATTAATTAGGTTTTTAATTATTGTCATTTTTTGAGGTTTGAAGTATTAAAAATCTTATGGTTTTTACAAAAAAACTGTTCTTTTACTGCTTTTAATGAACGTAAAAATACATATTTTACAAGATTAAGCAATATTAATGTAATTTTCTAAACTTTTTAAGTTTATAAAAGTTTTTTCAAATCGACTTTTAATAATAAGGGTAAAAAAGATCAAACGCCTTATTATGCTTATAGAAATGAATGATAACACTTATTTTTTTTTTAAGGTATTAATTACTAATATTGTGCTAAACAATAAACCCTAATCTCAAAATACAATCTAAATGTTAATTCCATTGTGTTTAAAATCACAATAAACTGATATTCAACAGTTTAATATTGTTGGTTGTTTGAGAAATTGTTTTAGTGATGTAATAATTGTAGGTGTAAAAAAAGTTGTAAATAATTGAAAAATAGCTTTTTACCTTGTAATTTTAAGAGCTATGGATAAAAAAAAGAAATTTTATAAAAAAAATAGACTATTATTTTTAGTATTAATATTGTTGAATACGTCTGTGTTTTCACAAGTATTTATTGATTATAGTGATTTTGATACGGGAAATTATGGAGTAAAACCAATGTGGAATAGTGGTGGAACGGGAGTAGAAATTTCTTTTGGTAAATCTTATATACACGACAGCACCGAAACCAATCAAACCCAGTCAGTTCGAATAGCAGGGGATGATTCTGATGAATCATTTATATATACGAATCGAATTAATTTAACAAACTTTGAGGATGTTAATATTTATTTTGGTTATCGAGCAAATAATAACTTTTTAGGAGGTGATTTTAAGATTCAAATCTCCAATGATGATGGAATTACTTGGACTTCAATAAGCCCTAGCCCGTATTCACATGGTTCCGAATTTAATGAAAATATGATTATAAGAGATCAAGAAGTGAATATTTCTAATACAGCTTATGGTCCATTTACAAGTGAAACAAGGTTTAGGTTTTTAACAAATATTACATCTAATTCAAGTGGAAAATTATTGTTAGATGACATCACTATTGAGGGAAATTTAAAGCCAGGTGTTGAAACGAACGATTTAGAACTTTGGTTAAAAGCAGATGCAGGTGTTTACTCCAATGCTGGTGGTACAGTTGATGCTTTAGATACAGATGTGGTAGAAGTATGGGGTGATCAAGAAACAACAATTACTACAACAAATGCAACAAAAGCTGGAACAAGTAATAACGCTATGTATGTAAGCAATGGTATTAATTTCAATCCTGCTGTGAATTTTATAAATGGTGATAATGGTTATTTTGACTTAGATTTGGATGATTTAAATAATACTAATTTCAACATCATTGCTATCGTAAAAAGAGCCAGTGATAAATCTAGTAATTATATTTTAGGAACAACAAGTGATGAAGATTTTAAATCCTTGTCATTTGGATATATATATAATGCTTCAGATGGACCAAGAGCTGAGTTGAGTATAGGGTTTAGTTCTTCGAGGGAAAGTGTAGCTGCATATAACTCTCCAGAGCCTTCTGTATCATTATTAAGAGGGGAAACATTGGCAGTAATTGGAGGAAAAAAAACAATTTATGAATTAAGAGATGCTTCCTCAATAAAAAAAACTTTGACTAAAAATAATGCTTTGCAAGGCTACAACCCTGGTGTATTAGGAAGAGGAAATGGAACTAATGGTTTTCAGGGTTATGTATCTGAAGTAATAACTTATAGCACTACCTTAGATGATGCTGAATTACAAAAAATATACTCATACTTAGCATTAAAGTATGGGATGACGTTAGATAATACAGATGATGTTACCAATGGTGATTATATAGATTCTGATGGGGTTGTAATTTGGGAAGGTTCAAATAGGGATATAGATTATCATTACAACGTTACAGGTATTGGTAAAGATGATTTAAATCGTGGTTTATACCAAAAACAATCTACTTCTCAAAACGCAGAAGCAATAGATATTATTGTTGGGTTGGATGAAATAACAGATACAAATATTAATAATGGGGGGGCGTGTGATGACAAGGAATTTTTAATTTGGGGAAATAATGATGGTGACTATACAGAAACAACACCTTTAACAACTCTAAATTTAAGTGAAGGACTTGGTT
Source organism: Lutibacter holmesii (assembly GCF_042679665.1). Taxonomy (NCBI): domain Bacteria; kingdom Pseudomonadati; phylum Bacteroidota; class Flavobacteriia; order Flavobacteriales; family Flavobacteriaceae; genus Lutibacter; species Lutibacter holmesii. The sequence continues at coordinate 107,275 of NZ_JBHTMV010000003.1, read as the reverse complement.
CTATGGACCCAACAAATGTTGATTTTTTTAGAATTAATCGCATTTGGAAATTTATTGAAACAGGAAGCATTGATGAAACACAGGTCTATGTACCTGCAGAATTATTTCCTGAGACACCTACACTTGCATATTATATGATTGTTTCAAATGACGAAACATTTGACGAAACAGATGATATTATAGAATTATCAGACTATAAAGCTTCATACGATTTTACAGGTACACAATATGTTACTTTTGGCTATACTCCTTATACAGTTGAAAAGCGTTCTATTTATTTTGATGGAATTAATGATTATATTGATATGGGTGATGTGTTAAATTTAAACCCTTTAGCATTTACTATTTCGGCTTGGGTAAGAAGAGATGTTGGTGAATTAAATGGTTCAATTATCTCGAAAAGAGATCAACCATATGAGAATGGATTTGATTTTAGAATTTTCAAAGATAATTCAGGGAAAGTTCGTTTGAGAATGAGATGGGAGATAGCTAATTCTCACCAAAATTTGAACTCAAATACTGAAATTCCTGAAAATGAATGGCATCACGTAGCAGCAATTTATAGCGAAGGAACGTTGTATTTGTATATAGATGGTGTTGAAGATAAATCAGCTCCAAGAACTGCACTGGAAGATAATGATTTTTCATTTTTAATTGGTGCTGCCAATGGTGCTGCCCCAAATAATTTTTTTAAAGGGAATATCGATGAAGTAAGGATTTGGGATGTAGCACTTTCTGTAGGTGAGTTACGTTATATTATGAATCAAGAAATTGAAGCACATTCTGATGATACAGTAAATGGAACTATAATTCCACAGGATATAGAAAAAAATGATGTTAATACACGCAGTTGGACAACGGATTTAGCTGCTTATTACCCAATGTCTACTTATGCATACCCAGGAGTTTTGATTGATGATTCTGAAAATGGAAATAACGGTATTTTTAAAAATGGATTAAATACTGTTGATACACAATCAGCTCCATTACCTTATGTTTCTGAAAATGATGGAGATTGGGATAATGAAGGTACTTGGTTAAATGGTGATGTTCAAACATTTCCAGGTACAACTTCAATAGTTGATAATTCAGAAACGGTAAACTGGAATATTGTTCAAATCTCTCAAAATACAGTTGTTAATTCTAGCAGAGGAGATGGTAGTGAAATAGAAGTACTAGGCTTAATGATTGATGCTAAAAGTAATTCTTCTGATGATGATGCTGAATTAATATTGGAAGGAAATACTGATTCAGATGGTACTGGAGAAGGTCAAGGTTTAACAGTGACACACTATTTAAAATTAGATGGAATTTTAGATTTAGATGGTGAATCACAGTTAATTCAAACAGAAAATAGCACATTAGATGTAGGAGACTCAGGTGTGCTAGAACGAGATCAGCAAGGGACTGCAGATATTTATTCATACAATTATTGGGGGTCTCCAGTAGGTGTTGAAAAAGAGGCTACAGATAATTTAATAAATGATTACACTTATACTTTAGGAGATGTGTTGTATGATGGATCCGATAAGGTGAATTTTACTTCAAACCTTGATGCAAACCCTTTTAGTACTATATTAAGTGTGTCAACACGCTGGTTGTACAAATACAGTGATTTAACAGGAACATATGCTGAATGGCAACATATTGGTAATTTAGGATCATTAAACGCAGGAGAAGGATTCACCATGAAAGGTACAGGTAAAAATGGAGGTGCATTAGCGTCTTTTCAAAACTACACCTTTAAAGGAAAACCAAATAATGGTACTATAACCTTAGAGGTATCAGCAAATAATATTTATTTAGTTGCCAATCCATACCCATCAGCAATTGATGCTTTTTCTTTTATTAGAGAGAATGGTGAAAGTAGTTTTAAGGATGGTGTAATTTATTTTTGGGAGCAATATGCAAGTACAAGCCATGTATTGGCTCAATACCAAGGAGGGTATGCCGCATTGAATCTTGCAGGTGGAGTTACGGCTTCTATTCCGTTTGGTATATCACCTGATACAGATACAGATCAGGCTTCAAAAACACCTAAGCAATACATTCCGGTGTCTCAAGGTTTTTTTGTTAGAAGTGCCGATGAATCAGATGAAATTGAAATTGTATTTAATAATACACAGCGTGTTTTTGTAAAAGAGTCTGATGATGATAATGGAGATGAAGTATCCGTATTTATGAAATCTAGTAGTTCAAAATCAACATCAAAAGGTGATGTAAGTTTTAGTGATACTAGAGGGAAAATTAGATTAGGTTTTGAAGCACCCCAAGTGGCGCACAGGCAGTTGTTATTAACCATAGACGAAGAAGCAACTGATAGCGTAGATTGGGGATATGATGCCAAAATGTTAGGAGTGGTAGAGGATGATATGTTTTGGGACTTGGGTGATGAAAAATATGTGATACAAGCGACAAATAGCATAACTGGGGATAAAGAAATACCTTTAGGTATTTTGATGGGGAAATCAGGTTTAGCAACTATAAAAATTGATAACTTAGAAAATATTGATGCCAATGTTGAATTGTTTATTAAGGATAAAAGCACTTTACGATTCTATAAAATTAATGAAGAACCTTTTGAAATGAATTTAGAAGCAGGAGAATATTTAGATCGTTTTTCACTGACTTTTAAATCGTATAACAAAGATGAAGAAATTACTGAAGACGAAGGCGAAGTAGGAGGAATAGAAGTGGTTGCCAACTTATCTGTGGTTATGGATAATGATGCAAGTGAATTGCAAATTAGAAATACAACCAATTCAGAAATTACAGAAGTAAAACTATTTAATAGTTTAGGGCAATTAGTGGGCGCTTGGAACCAATATTTAAACAATAGCTATAAAGCATTACCTGTAAACATAAAAGTTACTGGCGTATACATTGTGCAGTTAAAAACAACTACAGGTGTAATAACAAAAAAAGTGCTTGTTGAATAAGAGTACTAAACAATAAAAAAAAGACTATTTTCATTGAAAATAGTCTTTTTTTTATGCAGTAATATTGTTAATTAATGTATAAATAGCAGTGTTTTTAGGTTTAGCTAGTAAATAATCCTTGAACGTTTGAAGCAAAAAGTTTTACTGAAATAGCCAATAAAATAACACCAAAAACTTTTCTAATAATTTTAATACCATTCTCACCAATTATTCTTTCAATTTTTGAAGATGTTTTTAAAACTATATACATGAAAATCATATTTAAAAGTATAGCTATGGCTATATTCATTGTTTCATATTCTGCGCGTAATGATAAAATAGTTGTTAAACTTCCTGGACCGGCAATTAAAGGAAATGCCAAAGGAAATACAGATACCGTTACGGCGTTTGTTTCTTCTTCTTTATAAAGCGAAATTCCTAAAATCATTTCTAAGGCTAAAAAAAATAAAATTAAAGCCCCGGCAACCGCAAAAGAATTCACATCAATACCAATAACATTCAAAATACTTTTCCCTAAAAATAAAAAAGCAATCATAATTATTCCTGCAACCAAAGCAGCTTTTTCAGACTGTATATGTCCTGCTTTTTTTCTAAGATCAATAATAATTGGAACATTTCCAATAATATCTATTACCGCAAACAACACCATTGTAGCGGTAAATATTTCTTTAAAATTTAAACCCATAGTACATTGTATTAAAATTTGGTCGGCAAAAGTAGTTAATCATTTGTTGCGTTTAACAAAAGTATATAAAAAAATAGTTTATTTTTGCGGCATGTTTCAATTAGGAAAAACCATAGTTTCAGAAGACATTATTGAAAAAGAATTTGTCTGTAATTTAAATGCCTGTAAAGGTACTTGTTGTATTGATGGAGAAGCTGGAGCTCCGTTAGAAGAAAATGAACTTCAAATACTGCTTGATATATATCCAAAAGTAAAACCTTTTTTAAGAGAAGAGGGTATTGCAGCCATTGAAGATCAAGGGTTGTTTATTACTTCTGATGGTGAATACGAAACTACTTTAATTGATGGAAAAGATTGCGCTTATGTAATTTTTGACGAAAACAACATTACAAAGTGCGGTATTGAAGAAGCTTATAATCAAGGTGTAATTAAATGGAAAAAACCTATATCTTGCCATTTATACCCGGTTAGAATTATGGAGTACAGTGAGTTTTCAGCTGTAAATTACCATAGTTGGCCAATTTGCGATGATGCTTGCGCTTTAGGAAAAGAACTTCAGGTTCCTGTTTATAAGTTTGTAAAAGAAGCTTTAATTAGAAAATTTGGTAAAGATTGGTATGCTGAATTGGAAAAAGTAGCTGAAACTTATAATAAATAATTTTTTTAATTTATTGATGTAAAGGTTGTTTGTCAACTAGTTACTCTTTTGTACTTTTACAAGTAAAGCTATAAAAGAGATTTTCATCATGTTTATAAACAATAAAAGTCTAAGTAGATTTGTCATTTTAAGTATTGCACTACAATTTGGACTTATTTCCTGTAATTTCACACCAAATATTCAATTGAGTAATACCGTTGCGGTATTGCGTGATAGCTCTAGTTCTAGCGAATTTATTTACAATGAGACTCATAAAAAATGGGAGCGTAATGCTATAAAAAATCATAAATTAGATAGTCTTGTAAAGCAAATAGAAGATTTAAACAACAAAGGAAGCGAGTATAGAGATAATGCACGCTTTAAAGATGCTTTAATTGTTCATTTTAACGCCTTACAGCTTGCTGAAGAAATAAATGATACCGTAAGTATAATAAGAGTTTTAAATAGCATAGGAACCGATTTACGTAGAACATCATCAAACATAGAAGCTTCAGAATATCATTACAGGGCTTTTGAGTTGGCAAGCTATAGTAATAAAAACCTAAAATCAAAAGCTATTGCTATGAATGGCTTGGGAAATATTTTTTTAGAATTGCAGAAGCCAAATGAAGCTGCAAAATATTTTGAAAAATCTTTAGCTATTGAAATTGAATTGAATAGTAAATTAGGTCAAGCTATTAACTACGCAAATTTTGGTGAAGTAATGCGAATGAAAGGCGATTTAAATTCGGCTTTAGACTTTTACCAAAAATCATTAGAAGAAAATAAAAGTATTGGTTCAAACATTGGAATTGCTATTTGTAAAAATGCCATTGGCTCAATTTATTTGGCGCAACAAAAAACAACCGAATCCTTAAAATTAATACGCGAAGCCGTTTCAATATTAGAAAATTCTAAAGATGCATTTCATAAGTTAGAAATGCAGGTTTCATTATGCAAGTCGTTAATTAGTTTAAATCAATTAAAAGAATCTAAATTGTTAATGCAGCAAATTTTTGAAACTTCAAAAAGTATAAATTCTTACAGTAGCCAGCAAACAGCTTATGAATTACAAACCTTATTAAGTAAAAAACAACAAGAATATAAAACTGCTTTAGCAGCAAAAGAGTTAGCTATTGCTTACAGAGATAGTACATTAACTTTAAATAATGAAGTTAAAATATTAGAAATTGAAAATAGGTATAAAAACAAAGAAGCAGTTCAACAAATAAAGTTTTTAATAAAAGAAAAAGCGCTTATTGAAAAAACAAATACCAACCAACGCCGAATTTTCATTCTATTTTCTTTATTAATGAGTTTAATTGTGGTGTTTACCTATTTTATGTATCGCAGTAGAAAACGTGTGAATTTAGAATTGAAAAAAGTGAACCAAATGAAATCTCGTTTTTTTGGAAATGTTTCACATGAATTTCGCACACCATTAACTTTAATTAAAGGTCCGTTAGAAAAATTGCTAGCCAGCAAATTAACTAAAAACCAGAAGGAAGATGCCAAAATGATGTATAGAAATACAGAGCGATTGTTGTATTTGGTAAATCAAATTTTAAACCTTTCAAAAATTGATACTGGAAAATTTAAAATTAAGGCGCAAGAAGCTAATTTGGCAAATGAATTAAAGGGAATTTCAGAATCTTTTGAGTACATAGCTCACACAAAAAAAATAGCATATACAGTTGATATTTTAAACAGTGATAATGTTTGGTACGATATTGAAATTGTTGAAATGCTACTTACCAATATGCTCTCAAATGCATTTAAATTTACACCCGAAAATGGACAAATAACAATTAACGGAGTAAAAGAAGCGGGAAATTATAAGTTGAATATTTCAAATACAGTTGATGAAGGCGTGAGCAAAAACATCAATCAATTTTTTGATAGGTTTTATACAAGCGGATCATCATTTCAAGTAGGAACCGGTATAGGATTGTCTTTAGTAAAAGAATTGTGTAGTATGTATAGAGCAAAGGTTTCCGTAGCTCAAAAAGATAAAAATACCATTGAATTTCAATTGATACTACCAATTTTAAAAGAACATTTTAATTCTTCAGAAATAAGTAACGAGCCTGTTTTCTTAAAAAAAGAAACAGCTATTTTAAAAATTAATTCAACTGACGAAACCAGCGTTGATAAGAACTCGAAAGATGAAATAATGTTAATTGTTGAAGATAATGAAGATATGAGAAGTTACATTGCTAGTATTTTTAGCGATTCATATCAAATTATTGAAGCTAAAGATGGAAAAGAAGGTGTAACGTTGGCACAAAATTATATTCCAGATATTATTGTGTCTGATGTAATGATGCCTAAAGTAAATGGAATTGAATTGTGCAATAGTTTAAAAACAAACTCAACCACCAACCACATTCCTATTATTTTACTAACGGCCGCATCTGAAGAAGAAATGATGCTAAAAGGCTTAAATGAAATGGCCGATGATTATATTACAAAGCCATTTGCAATAAAAATTTTAAAAGCAAAAATTCAAAATTTAAGTAAGGTTAGAAAAACGTTGGCTGCAAAATATAGAGAAGAAATTGTGTTGAAGCCAATGAATCAACTATTGAAATGGGGAAATAATTCGTTTTCAGAAACCTTGAAAAGAGTGTTAGAAAATGAAATTACAAATCCAAAGTTTGGAATTGAAGAGTTTTGTACAATTGCTTCTATGAGTCGTACCCAATTACACCGTAAATTAAAGGCAACTACCGGAATGTCTGCCACAGAATTTATAAGAGTTCATAGGGTTAAAAATGCTTCAGAACTGCTAAAAAATAAAGATGTTGTTATTTCTGAAGTTTGTTTTGCTTCTGGTTTTGAAAGTACCTCATACTTCTCAAAACAATTTAAAATTGTATTTGGATGCTCTCCTTCTGAGTATCAGAAAAAAATTCAAAACAGTTAAATTAAGAGTAAAAAGTATTTTTTATTCATTTATAAAATACTGTATTACAGTATTTTATATTTCAATACACATATGAACGTGCATTTGGAACATTTGGTATAGTACTATTTTTAAACCTAGCATACCTTTAATCTTGAAGATTTAAACAATTTTTAAAATTAAAGATGCCATGAAAACAAACACCAATTTTTACATTAAACTTTTTATTATTGGCTTTCTATTTTGTGCTCCGCAACAAATAGAAGCTCAATTTTTAAAAAAATTGCAAAAACACGCTGAAGAAAAAATTGAAAGAGAAGCACAAAAAAGAGCTGAAAGAAAAGTAGATGAAACTATTGATCAAGGTTTTGATGAAATTGAAGATACAATTGATGGTAAAAACACCTCAATAAATGGAAAAGGAAATTCTGAAAAACAGCAAAATTCTAATACTTCAGCTCCTAATTTTGAGGAAAAATCAACCAATTCATCTGTAAATAATGAAGCGAAAGCTGCAAGTCCGAATGTGGTTTGGAGCCGTTTTGATTTTGTTCCCGGAGATACCGTGATTTTTGAGGATGGACCTAGCATAGACGAAGAAAATGGCGAATTTCCAAGTCGTTGGGATTTATTTCAAGGAGGCGCAGAAATAATGGAAGTTGATAGCGAACCAGTGATAACATTTATTACAGATGTTGGTAATATGCACAGTAAAGGTATTGTACCATATCTAAAAAATTCTAAAGAAGATTATTTACCTGAGGTTTTTACTATTGAATTTGATCTCTTTTTTAATCCTAGTGTATATAATGAGCGTTACTATTTAACTTTTTATGATAGAAAAAATCAACCTAGAAGTGGGACATCTTTAATGACATTTTATGTAAACAAGATATTGTATAAAGCAACTGAAGGATCGTTATCAAATAAAGATAGAACTAATAAAGATGAAGTTGGTGGTTGGCGTCACGTATCAATTGCATATACCAAAGGAAAGTTGAAAGTTTATTTTGAAGATGAGCGTTTAATAAATATACCTCATTTAGAAGGAGATCCTACAGGAATAACATTTTCTGGAGGTTCAGAAAATATGTTTTTCAAGAACTTTCGTATCGCAAATGGTGGTGTAAAGTATTACGATAAAGTGCTTACTGACGGTAAAATTATTGTTAACGGAATTAAATTTGACACCAATAAAGCCACATTAAAACCAGAAAGTATTGGTCCAATAAATAAGATTTTTGAATTAATGCAAAAACAACCTGATCTTAACTTTAGTGTTGAAGGTCATACAGATAGTGATGGTGATGAAGCGCACAATCAAACCTTATCTGAAGAGCGTGGTAAAGCAGTAATGAATCAATTAATTACAATGGGAATTCAGCCTAATAGATTAAAATCTACAGGTTTTGGTGAAAGTAAACCAATAGATAACAACAGTACTCCAGAAGGAAAAGCTAATAATCGTAGAGTTGAGTTTGTTAAATTTTCAGGAAAATCAAACACTACTTCTGCAACTATAAATAGTAGTGAAAATACGGTTTTTGATCAGCTTACTGAAGCAACAATTGAAGCAAAAATGAAAGAATTACCAGATAGTTTTAATATTCCTATTTCCAATAATTCTGGAATTGTAAATGGCAAAGGAACTATTATTTTATACCAAACTTCAGTTGGAGATTATGGAAAATTACAAATTTTAGATGTAGATAAATATACCAATACACTCAACATAAAACATGTGACATATGCCTACAAAGGTGGTGTTAAAAGTAAATCTAACAATCTTCAAATTCAAGGAACTTACACTTGTGATTTAGACAAAGGAACCTCAGAAAATGTTTTACGAAGCGATGAAGACTTTTGGTTTCAAGTTAAAGACAAAAAAAACACGTCTATAAATCCAAAAGAATCAGCAATATTTAAAATTTTAAAATAAGCATTAATCAATTAAAAAAAACGTGATGAAAAAAACAATCAAATTAGTAGCAGCCATTTTATTAGTAAGTTTCACTTTCACATCTTGTGATGATGTAGAAGATCTTATTGATGTAGATTTTAAATCTTCAATTAGCGGAAAATACAACTTGAATTTTGAAGCAGAATCTGAGGAGAAAATTAGCGAATCTTTAACCTTAAATTTAGCTGACAATAGTGATGTTTCAAAATATTTAAGCAAGTTAAAAGAAGTTGAAATAACTAAAATTACCTATGAAATTACAAAGTTTACAGGTGATAATAATGTAGATATGAATGTTGGTTTTTATATGAATGGTAATACCATTGTAGCGCCAACAGAGTATAATTTAAGTAGTGAGTTAGGTGTAGTGTTTGAAATTACAGATAAAACTGTTTTAAACACTGTTTCAAGTACTTTATTAAGTAGTAAAAAAGTTGTTTTAGATCTTAAAGGAGAATATTTAAGTATGGCAGCAGCCACTGCAGAGCTAACTGTTGTAGTTTATTTTAATGCAACTGCAAATCCGCTATAAACATTAAAAACAAAAAAAATGAAAAATATATTTTTATTGGTAGTTGTGTTTCTATTGTCGTTAACATCGTGTTCGCAAAACAGTAAAACAGCTAAAAGTGGTTTTCAAAAATATCCATTTAAATCTGCAGTAATTGAGTATACTATTACAGGAAATTCAACCGGAACAAAAACCATTTATATTGATGATTATGGTTTTAAACAAGCTGAAATCTCTGAAATTACTACTAAAATAATGGGATTTAAAACCAAAGAAAAAGAAGAGGTAATTACCGTTGGATCTGAAATTTTTACAGTAGATCACGAAACAAATAAAGTTGTTAAAACAAACAATCCTTATGCTGAAAAATATGCCGAAAATGTAGGTGAAGATTATATTAAAACAGGTGAAGAGGTGTTAATTAGTTTGGGGTTTGAAAAAATTGGAAACGAAACTATTTTAGGTAAAAATTGTACTATTTGGAAAGGTATGAGTACAATTTGGGCTTGGAAAGGAGTGGTTTTAAAAAGCGAAACAAATTTAATGGGAATGCGTATTGTTGAAACTGCAACAAGTATAAAAACAGCTGTGAATATTGATGCAGATAAGTTTATTGCTCCCACAAATTATGCTGTTGAAGAAATTGAAATGGCAGGCGCAAATAATGTTTTTTCTGAATTTGAAAATGCAAATGAAAGCCTAACAGACGAGGATAAAAAAATGATGAAGGAAGTTCAAAAAATGTCTTTTGAAGATTTTAAAAAAATGATGAAAAAGGAAGATCCTGAAATTTCAGATGAAGAAATTAAGAACGTGTATAGAATGATGAAGACATTTGGAAATAATTAAAAAAGTAATCTATGAAAAACTATAAATTAACTTTCTTATTTCTATTGTTTTCAATAATGTTATGCGTTGCGCAAGAAGATAAAATTATTGGAGAATGGCTTTTAACAAAAGTTGAAGTTGGCGATAAAATTGAGCAACCTTACTATATCACAAACTTCAGTAAAAATGGTCATATGATTGTGATGGGAATGGGTGCCGGTACTTGGGAATTTGATAAAAAAGCGAATAAAATTGTAATGAAATCTGAGCTTGATAAAGATTTTAATGGAGACAATAGTATAATTTCTATTTCAAATAAAGAGCTTGTTGTTACAAAAGATGAAGCTAAATTATATTACCTTAAAGTTGACCAAAAGAACATTGAAAGTGAAAACAAAGCTTCTGGATTTGTTGGTGAGTGGAAATTGATAAATGAAACAAATCAAACGCAATTGCTAAAAATTGAACTTCCTAATTTGTTTACATTTAACGAAATATTAGAAGTTTCATCAACTACAACTACGGGAACTTGGATGTACAATTCAAAAGAAAAAAAGGTGATTTTTATTGGAAGAACACGCCTTTTTGATGGTGAAAGTACGGTGAAAGAAATTTCAGAAAATAAATTTATAATTGACCATAATGGGCTCGAAATAATGGGTGAAAAAAACACTTCAAATGTGACTATTGAGCGTTTAAACTTCACTTTTGAAGATTTACCTGAAGAGTCTACTGAAGATTCACCTTGGACAGATTTTGATGTTTTATTAAATAAATTAAGCAATGTAAAACACTTAAAATACAAACAAGGGCGACTAATAAACGGTACTAATTCTTTTGTTTATTCAACGTTGCTATCAACTGTCAAGGTAAATTCTAATGATAGAAGGGTGCATCTTAATAATTTTAGTATCACTCAAAATGACACATTGCAATACTCAGAAAGTGTTAAAGGATATTTATATAATGAGTATAACAACTTTTTTCCACAGGAAGAACCTTACCCTTTTAAAGTAATAAATACTGAACCAGTTACGGTTGCTGCAGGAACTTTTAACTGTAAAATTGTTGAAGGTTTTGAAGGTGATTCAAAAATTAAATTTTGGATGATTATTGATCAACCTGGTGTGTATGCTAAAATAATTCGAGAAGAGATTGATCCGTTTGGTGATCTAGATTATTTAGTGATTGAATTAGAAGAAATAAAATAAGCAACAAGTTTAGTCGTCCCCATTTAATTTCATTTTAAAAAGCCTATGAAAAAACTAATTTTTATGTTGCTTGCATTTGTTGTATTTCAGCACGAAATTAAATGCCAAGAAACAGCATTGGATTTTGAAATTCCTAAAGAATTTTTCAATGAAATGTTTAGAGATCCTTCAAGTCAGTATTTGGTAGCTTGGCACGGAGGTGTTCGTGCAATTGTTAAAAATCAATCAGGTCAAGAAATTCAAATTGATGGTGTTATTGGTATTGTTGAAGATTATTTAAATGCTGAACTTACCAAATTAAATAGAAGACAATTTAAATTCAATTTACAAACACCCGCTAAAAGAATTACCACGCCTAATGGTACAACTTGGGCAGCACATTGTGGATACAATCCTTACAGCGGAATATCTTATAATGATATTATGAGTGGTTCTCTTGCAGGTTGGCCTGCTGAAATTACTTCAGAAGTTTGGGCGCAAAATGTTTCAAAAAAGCACACAGTAAAAGGAACTTACAAAAATGCATCAACAGGTAAAACTGAAGCTGTTTCAGTGTATTTTAATGCCAATTCTACCTATTATTTTCATGAAATTAAACCACAAAGTTTAAAAGGAGAAATTAATCGTGACGATGATTATAACGCTTGTGGAAAAATTGCAATGAGGCGTTTAGGTCCTGGTAATAAAGATTTCAAAGATGAGACAGATGTGGAAGGGGGAAAATTTGAATTTACCAATCAGCTTTTTATGGGTGATTATCAAGTGCAATTTTTTTGGTTAGATGGAGTGTATCAAGAATTAGAAAGTTATACTGTGTATAACCCTTTTGGAGTGCTTCCTGAAGAGTTTACATATGAGCTTAAAACATTTGTAGGTGAAATTAATGGAACTTTAGTGGATGAGGAAACTAAAGACCCTGTAAAAAATCAAAAAGTAACCTTAAAACCTGCTTGTGAATCGTCTAATTTACCTAAAAAAGAGGCTGTATCTGATAAAGATGGAGAGTTTAAATTTACTGAAGTTCCAAACGGAGTTTATTGGGTGGTTACCAAAGGCGCCAAAGATACACAGGCCGGATTGACAAAAAGTTCAACTTTAAGATTGCCAGAAATAGAAGTTAAAAAGAATGCTAAATATGATATTTACGTTCATTATTATGCGCCTAAATTTGCGACTGTTAAACTAGTTTGGAGAAATGCTACAATTAAATTTCCTGAAGATGATGAGGAAATTCAATTTTTTGATATGATGGCATTTAGAAATAGTGGTGACTACGAAAATCCAACAGGAACGGATGGTGAACCATTAAAAATTCCATATGCAACGGTAATTCCAGGTATTGGTAAACAAACTTTATATGGTTGGCCAGAGAGTGAAAGTGCAACGCCAGAAATTATTTCTATTAGATCTTTAGGAGATAGTAAATCAATGATAAAATTTAAAGTAAACCTTGATGAAGACGCTTTAAATTCTTGTAATATTTCACAAGATAACAATGGCCCAATATACTTTGATTTAAATTTTGATCTTTTTGGTATGTATGATGCTGGTGAAGACCTTTGGATGCAAGTTGATGTTGGGTGTAAAGAAGATAAAGAATGGAATGCTACAAAAGGGAACTCTTTAAATGGTTACCCTTTAGCTTTTAAACGGCATAATTTTACAGATGCTGAAATTGAGAAGTTTAAAAATAGTGAAGAGTTAGCGGTATTTTTAACAGGACACAAAGCGACCCTAAAAATTGAATTTAAACCTTTAGAAAATGAATAAGATTATTTATACAATAGTTGTGTTGTTATTTACAACTTTGGGCTTTTCTCAAAAAGATAAAACCAATGAAAATATTGATGAAATTCAAGAAAACTATATGAAGTCAAACAAGAAAATGATTGATGAGGCTTCACCAATGATTGAGTTTTTCATGAAGTATCAAGATAGTACTGAAAATCCAACACAAGGAGATTTTAACAAATTAATGTCTGTTTATGGTGTAAAAAAACCTACAAAAGGAATGACAGAAGAAGATGCTTTTTCCTTGATCAATGGTTACATTACTGCTTCTGAAGGAGAAAAAAAACAAAAGGAAGATGAAGAAATTGATGAAACTCAGAGCATAAATGATTCACAAGACGAAAAAACAGAAGAGGAAAAATTAAAGGAAGAAGCTGAAGAACAATTGCCAGGGCAAATGAATGCTGTTATTGGTGGTATTTCATACGAAGATTTTAAAAAGCTGATGCTTACGGCAAACCCAAACGCCACAGAGTCTCAAATACGAAAAGAATATCAAAAATTACTAAATACTAGGTTTTAGGTTGATTTTCAGTTAATTATGTGTATATATTTGTAAAAAATAGATATTTTATTTAAAAATAATGAATTATATTTACCATACAATTTAAAGCAATACTTAATTTAATAAGTTATTGCATACAACAAATAACTACTAACTATAAAAACAAAAACTATGAAAACATTATTTAAAAATCTAGCAATTTTAGCCATTTTAGTAAGTCCAATAATCTCTTGTGATGAACTTGAAGACTTGGTTGATGTTGAAAAAAGCGTTGTATTATCAGAGAATTTTACGGTTGATTTAAAAGGAGGTGATGATTCTTTTGAATCTCAAGATTTAGACATTAGTATTTTAACAAGCGCGATTGAACCTTATGCAGATTTATTAAAAAAAGTAGAAATTGAAAAAGTTACATTTCAAATTTTAAATTACAGTGGCGATGATGCAGCTGAATTTGAAGTGAAGTTTAGTGGAGACGGAACTTTGTTTATGGATGAGAGTTTTGTAGCGTCTACAGCAGCATCTAATAATACAATTTTTGAAGTAAGTGATTCAACAGGATTGAATACTTTGGCCTCAAAATTATTAAACAATGATAAAGTAACTATTGCTTTTAGTGCTGAATCAAAAAATTTAGAAAATCCTGCGAGTTTTACAGTACAAGCAAAATTTTATATTGAAGTAACTGCAAATCCGCTTAATTAAGGTTTCGTTTTGTTATAAAAAATCTTTTAAAACGGGTTGTTTAAAAAGTGTGAATTTAAAATCTTATAGTACTAATAATTAAGTAGTATAAGAACCTAAAATAAAGTTTAGGTTGATAAAAATTATACTTTTTGAACAGCCTTTTTTTATGCCTTTTAGTTAAGTAAGCCCTTATTTTTTTGCTGTAATAAAACTATAAAAGTAGTGGTTTTTAAAAATTATAATTGATTGATAATCAATATTTAGGACTTATTAATCGTTTATTTAAAAACAGTTAAAAATGTTAAGAACTTACTTCTAAATGTGAATAAGTCTCGTAATTTTATATCTAAATTTTTCCAATCTTTGTTTCTCTCATTCGAGACCAATTTCAACTAACTAATTCAAAAAAAACAAGAGCTATAATGTCGTTTATTGAGCCTATCTTACAAGAAAATAAAGATCGATTTGTAATTTTTCCTATTCAACACCAAGATATTTGGGAATGGTATAAAAAACAAGAAGCAAGTATTTGGACTGCTGAAGAAATTGATTTACACCAAGATGTTATAGATTGGGAGCAAAAATTAAACGATGATGAGCGCTATTTTATCAAACATATTTTAGCCTTTTTTGCAGCTTCAGATGGAATTGTAAATGAAAATTTAGCCGAAAATTTTGTAAGTGAAGTGCAATACTCAGAAGCAAAGTTCTTTTATGGTTTTCAAATAATGATGGAAAATATACACTCTGAAGTATATTCATTATTAATTGATACTTATGTAAAAAATGAAGCTGAAAAAGATGAATTGTTTAGAGCAATTGAAGTTTTTCCGGCAATAAAATTAAAAGCTGATTGGGCTTTAAAATGGATTGAAAGTCCAAGTTTTGCTGAACGTTTAATTGCATTTGCTGCAGTTGAAGGAATTTTCTTCTCAGGAAGTTTTTGCTCTATTTTTTGGTTGAAAAAAAGAGGTTTGTTGCCAGGTTTAACATTTTCAAACGAGTTAATTTCCCGTGATGAAGGATTGCATTGTGATTTTGCGGTGCACTTGCACAACAATCATATTGTAAATAAAGTACCAAAAGAACGTATTAAAGAGATAATTGTAGATGCTTTAGATATTGAGCGAAAGTTTATAACAGAATCTTTACCTGTTAGTTTAATTGGTATGAATGCCAAATTAATGACACAATATTTAGAGTTTGTAACTGATAGATTATTGATTGAGTTTGGATGTGATACTGTGTACAATGTTTCTAACCCATTTGATTTTATGGAAATGATTTCTTTAGAAGGAAAAACAAATTTCTTTGAAAAACGTGTTTCTGAATATCAAAAAGCAGGTGTAAAAAGCGGTACAGGAACAGGAGAAATTAGTTTTGATGCTGATTTTTAAATAAAAGCTATTTAAATATAATTCAACTATAATTTGAATTTAATTCAATAAAAACCAATGTGTTGTACATACTTGGTTTTCAACCATATTAATTAACTAAAAAAACCGAAGTGTAACCTATGTTTGTATTAAAAAGAGACGGAAGAAAAGAACCTGTGATGTTTGATAAAATCACAGCTAGAGTAAGAAAAATGTGTTATGGATTAAATAGCTTAGTTGATCCTGTAAAAGTTGCAATGCGAGTTATTGAAGGTTTATATGACGGAGTTACAACTTCAGAATTAGATAACCTTGCCGCTGAAACTGCCGCAACTATGACAGTTCAACATCCAGATTATGCACGTTTAGCTGCTAGAATTGCCGTTTCTAACTTACATAAAAATACCAAAAAAACATTTTCTGATGTTATGACGGATTTATACAATTATGTAAATCCTAGAACCGGAAAAAAAGCACCATTAATTTCAGACGAGGTGTATAAAGTTATCATGGATAACGCAGCAAAACTTGATTCAACCATTATTTATAATCGCGATTTTGGGTACGATTATTTTGGGTTTAAAACCTTAGAGCGTTCTTATTTGTTAAAACTAAATAGTGAAATTGCTGAAAGACCACAGCATATGTTAATGCGTGTTGCCGTTGGAATTCACCTAAATGATATTGATGAAGCCATTGAGACATATGAATTAATGTCTAAAAAAATATTTACGCACGCTACACCAACGTTGTTCAATTCTGGAACTCCAAAACCACAAATGTCATCATGTTTTTTACTTCAAATTCAAGATGATAGCATTAATGGTATTTATGACACTTTAAAACAAACAGCTATGATTTCGCAATCTGCTGGAGGTATTGGGTTGTCTATTCATAATGTACGTGCAACCGGTTCTTATATACGTGGAACTAATGGAACTTCAAACGGAATTGTACCAATGCTAAAAGTGTATAATGATACGGCTCGTTATGTAGATCAAGGTGGTGGAAAACGTAAAGGTTCTTTTGCAATTTATATGGAACCTTGGCACGCTGATGTTTTTGACTTTTTAGATTTACGCAAAAATACGGGTGCTGAAGAAATGCGTGCGCGTGATTTGTTTTACGCTATGTGGATACCAGATTTGTTTATGAAACGTGTTGAGCAAAATGGAGATTGGACATTAATGTGTCCAAATGAATGTCCGCATTTATTTGATACGTATGGTGATGAGTTTGAGAATTTATATACCGGTTACGAAAAAGTTGGAAAAGGGCGTAAAACTATTAAAGCACGTGAACTTTGGGAGAAAATTTTAGAAGCTCAAATTGAGACTGGAAACCCTTATATGCTGTATAAAGATGCTGCAAATAGAAAGTCAAATCAAAAAAATTTAGGAACCATTCGTTCTTCAAATTTATGTACTGAAATTATGGAATATACAGCAAAAGATGAGGTTGCTGTGTGTAACTTGGCATCTATTGCAATACCAATGTTTATTGCTGAAAATGAGAATGGCGAGAAATTTTTCGACCATAAAAAACTATTTGAGGTAACTAAAAAAATTACACGAAATTTAGATACAGTAATTGACCGTAATTATTATCCGGTAAAAGAAGCTGAAAACTCTAATTTCCGTCATAGACCAGTAGGTTTAGGAATTCAAGGTTTGGCTGATGCTTTTATAATGTTGCGTTTACCATTTACTAGCGATGCAGCTAAAAAGTTAAATGAAGAAATTTTTGAAACTATTTATTTTGCTGCAGTAACTTCTTCTATGGAAATTGCAAAACTAAAAGGAACGTATTCAACATATGAAGGTTCACCAATGTCTAAAGGAGAATTTCAGTTTAATATGTGGGGCGTTTCTGAAGACGATTTAAGTGGTCGTTGGGATTGGAAAGCACTTAGAGAAAAAGTGTTAGAAAATGGCGTTAGAAACTCGTTATTAGTAGCGCCAATGCCAACAGCATCAACTTCGCAAATACTTGGAAATAACGAAGCTTTTGAGCCGTATACGTCAAATATTTATACACGTAGAGTTTTAAGTGGTGAATATATTGTTGTGAATAAGCATTTGTTAGAAGATTTGGTAGAGCTTGGCTTATGGAACAACGAAATGAAAGAGAGTATAATGCGCGCTAACGGATCTGTTCAGCATATTGATGTTATTCCTCAGGAATTAAAAGATCTGTACAAAACGGTGTGGGAAATGAGTATGAAAGATATTATTGATATGTCTCGCCAAAGAGGTTATTTTATTGATCAATCTCAATCGTTGAATTTGTTTATGCAAGATGCCAATTACTCTAAATTAACATCTATGCATTTTTACGCTTGGAAAAGTGGTTTAAAAACAGGGATGTATTATTTAAGAACAAAAAGTGCAGTGAACGCTATTCAATTTACAGTTTCAAAAGAAAAGAAAGTTGAAGATGCGCCTTTAACACCTCAAGAGTTAAAAGAAATGCTAATAGCTTCACAAAACAATCCTGATGATTGTGAAATGTGTGGTTCATAAATAAGTGATCTAAAAACGTAAAAAACCCTGTTAACTACAACTGTTAACAGGGTTTTTTCTTTTAAAAGTTATGTGGCTTTTATTTCTTATTTGAATACAATTCTAATAAGTCCATAGTTGCTTTTATTAAATCTTCAGTTTCTAATAAAATACTAAAGTAAAGCGTAGTGTTTTTAGGGCTAGATTCTGTTGTTCTAGTACGTTCAACTTGTTTTTGAGCGTAAGCAGAAACATCATTTAATAAGCCTTGTTTTTCTTCAATAAGAGCTTCAATTTTATCAAATGCTCTTTCATCAAAAATGGTTCTTATTTTACCAAATAAATGATTTAGTTTTTCATCTATTTCTTTTAATTCTTTAGCTTGATTTACTTTTAAACCTTTGTGGTTATTGTTAATGTGTTTATGGCTTACTTTTGAAATAAACGAAACAGATTGTGCAATATCTTGTAAATCTCCAATTACATCAATATAAAATTTACTTGCGCTAATTGATGATTCATCAAGGTTTTTAATAAAATAGAAAATATTGTTTTGTAAATCTTCAATTTCATTTTCTAATTTAACAACTGTATTTTTAGCTTTTTTAAGTGTAGATAAATTTTCTTTAATTAAACCGTTAATAGTGTTTTCATTAATTTTACTTACACGTTTTAATACTTTTGAAATATTATCGGCGCTTTCTTCAATAACTCCTTTTACAGATTTACTTTCAGCATTACTTAAGCTATCTTCAGCTTTAATTTCTTTTGTTTTTTTAAGGTGGTTTAAAGAGTTTCTAATTAATAAAACAACAGCTATTAATAATAAAATAGCAATCATTGTAGCACCTCCTAAAGAAATTAAATAAGCAGCAATACCTGCAGCCATAAATGCGCTTAAAGCCGTAAAAAACCAACCTCCAATAACATTTAATACACCTGCAACTCTATACACTGCACTTTCAGTTCCCCAAGCTCTATCTGCTAATGAAGTACCCATAGCAACCATAAACGTAACGTAAGTTGTAGATAACGGTAATTTATATGATGTAGCAATTGATATTAATACACCTGCAACCATTAAGTTTACCGCAGCACGTACTAAATCAAATGCAGGTAATTCATGAGTTTTACCTTGTGTTAATTTAATAACAGGTTTTTCAAATTGTTTTTCAATTTTATTTTGAACAGCATCTGGTATAATTGCTGAAAAATATCTTGAAGTTAAAATAGAACCTCTAACTAATATTCTTGATAAGAAAGTAGGTTCAAATCGTTCTTTTGTATCACTTTGGCTAGATAAATCTAAAGAAGTTTTTACCACATTTTTAGATTTTGAAGAAAACCATAATGTTAATACCATTACCATTCCGGCAATAAATAATAACAAGGTTGGAGTAGGTACTTTTTTACCTAAAATATCCATTGCAAATTCAGTTGCAGGAACTCCTGATCCAATCCAAGCTTCATATGACTGCCAAGCAGCAATAGGAACTCCAATAAAGTTTACTAAATCATTACCAGCAAATGCCAATGCCAATGCAAAAGTACCAACTACAATAATAATTTTATAAATGTTAGTTTTAAATACTGTTATTAAAAGGAAAGATAAAGCAGACCAAATAACAAAACTTACAGCAACAATTGAAATTACATTATTTTCTAAAAAATCTTTTATAGTAGCACCACCAATTATATCAAAACTTTGTTTTGCTATATCAGCTCCTTTAATTCCTTTCATAAGAATAAAATAAACAATAGCAGTTAATGCAACTCCACCAAATAAGGCTCCTACCCATTTTGCTTTTTTCTCAAAATTAAATGATAATAATATACGTGAAATATATTGTACCAATGCACCAACAGAAAATGCAACTACTACAGAGAGCAGAATTCCAAAAATAATCTGTGTAGCTTTATCGGTATTAATGTAATTAGTAACTCCAGAGAAATCACCTCCATCAGCACCAATTTTAATCAATGCAACTGCTACAGCAGCACCCAATAACTCAAATACAATTGAAACTGTAGTTGATGTTGGCATACCTAATGAGTTGAAAAAATCTAGTAATAAAATATCAGTAATCATTACGGCCATGAAAATAATCATGATGTCACTAAACATAAACATGCCGGGATTAAAAATACCTTTACGAGCTACTTCCATCATACCGCTTGAAAAAACGGCCCCGCAAGCTATACCAATACTAGCAACTATCATTATAGTTTTAAATGATACCGCTTTTGAACCAATTGCTGAATTTAAGAAGTTTACAGCGTCATTACTTACTCCCACAACTAAATCGGCAATAGCCAAAATAGCAAGAGCAACAATCATTAATAAATAAATGTTATCCATTTTTAAGATTTTTAAAAAGTAAATGTAATAAGTTAATTGAATTTATACTAAATAAATACCCTATATGTTTGAAATTCATACAGAAGAAGTTGGTTGAAGAATTTATAAAAATCCCTTTTGTGGTTTTCAATTTAGTACGTGTTATTTAAAAAGCAAAGAACTAAAAGATTTATGGATCTAATGTTAACTTTACGTTAACATTAGATCTTAATTATGTTGCATGACAAAAAGGTGGTCTTAAAAAAAAGCCACCTAAACTTTGGTTCATTATTCATCAAATATCAATTAAATTGTAGATTTAGATGTAACCTAAACATTAAATGATTATTAAATTCTTGGTTGTAACTTAAAATAATTTGTGTTTTATAATTTAATTTTTAGCTGTAAGTTTATACAACTCATTCCCTGATTTATGATTCGAAAATTTATTTTTATTGCTTTTTTAGTTGCCTTAGGTGTTTTATTATTTTTTAACCCTAATTTTAAAACAATTGCAGCGGGTATTGCTATTTTACTATTTGGAATGATTTTGTTGGAAGAAGGTTTTAAAGTTTTTACCAAAGGACCTCTTCAAAATTTATTAAAAAATGCAACTAATAAATTATATAAAAGTATAACGGTTGGGGCTATAGTAACAGCATTAATTCAGTCAAGTTCATTAGTTTCAGTAATTACAATTTCATTTATAAGCGCTGGGTTAATTGGTTTATCAGGTGGTTTAGGGTTAATTTTTGGGGCAAATATTGGTACAACGGCAACTGCGTGGTTGGTTGCAGGTTTTGGGTTAAAAGTTAAAATATCTGCACTAGCAATGCCTATGTTGGTGTTCGGAATTATTTTTTCATTTCAAAAAACAAAAGCATTAAAAGGTGTTGGAAATGTATTGGCTGGTTTGGGGTTTTTCTTTTTAGGAATTCACTTTATGAAAGAAGGGTTTGATGTGTTTAAAGAATACATAGACCTCACCCAATTTGCAATTTCTGGTTATTTAGGAGTGCTTGTTTATGCAGGAGTTGGAATTATTATTACCACTATTTTACAATCAAGTAGTGCTACTTTAGCTTTAATTTTAACAGCATTGGCTGCTGGGCAAGTTGAGTATGAAAATGCACTTGCTTTGGCAATTGGTGCCAATGTTGGTACTACAATTACAGCTGTTCTTGGTTCGTTAAGTTCAAATATTGCAGGAAAGCGTTTGGCTATGGCGCATTTAATATTTAATCTAGTTACAGGTTTAGTGACTTTGGCACTTATTTTTCCTTTGGCAAATTTAGTTGATTATTTATCGAATAAAATGGGAATCTCTGCAACTGATTATACTCTGAAATTAGCCTTGTTTCATACTATTTTTAATGTGTTAGGTGTGCTAATTATGATTCCGTTTATTTCAAGGCTAGAAACCTTTCTAATTCGGTTTTTAAAAGAAAAAACAGCCAAAGATATAAGTACGCCAAAGTATTTAAATGAGTCTATTCTAAATTTTCCAGGTACGGCAATTTATTCATTGTTTAAAGAATCTAGATATTTATTTAAAAATGCCATTTTTGAAGCTGTTTCGCACGGTTTAAATATGCATAGAAATGATATTAAAGGAGACGAGAAAATTAAAACTATTATAAAAAAATCTACCAAAAATTTAGAGGTAGATGTTGATGAGTTGTACTATAAAAAGGTAAAAACTATTTATGGCGAAATTTTAAAATATGCTACCACAGCACAAAGTGATTTAAAACTCACTAAAAAACAACAAAAAGCGCTTATTGAAATTAAGGTTGCAAATAGAAAAATGGTTGAAATAGTGAAGAATGTGCGCGAACTTCAAAAAAATGTTGATTTAGCTAAAGGCAGTAATAATGCTCATTTACTAAAACAGTATAATAATTTTAGAAAAAAAATAACAAAAGTTTTACGTGTTATTTATTTGTTTAGTACTGAAGAAAATACTTCAAAATACGCTGAAAAACTAGCTAGGTTAAAAGTTGATGCGCAAGAGCATATACGCAAAAGCAACAAGTCTATTGATAAATTAATTAGAGATGATTTAATTTCAACAGAAATGGCTTCGTCATTATTTAATGACTTTTCAAATGTGAATGATATTAGTAAAAAGCTTATTGAAGTTGCTGAATTATTATACAGCCAAAAAGATTCTTTGTTTGAAAATGGTGACACAAAGAAATAAATAAAAGGTTGTTTAAAACTTAAGTTTCAAACAACCTTTTATTTGTAAATATTATTTCTTCTTTTTATGTTTTAATACTTCGGCATCAATATAAAAGATAATTTCTTCAGCAATATTTTTCACCAAATCACCAACGCGTTCAATTTTTTTAATTACACCAAAAAGCAATAAAGTTTGATCTATTACATCAGGGTTTTTCTTTATTTCGTTTTCAATAATTTCAAAAGATTGTACGTTTATTTTATCTAAAATTTTGTCTTGTTTAAAAACTTTTCTAGCGGCTTTTACATCGTTGTTTTCAAAGGCTTCAGTAATGTTTTCAAACATTGCTGTAATAGTTTCATACAATACATCAAATTTCAACACTTTAAATAAGTGGGGATCAATTTTTTTGTTTTGGTCTACAATGTATTTTGAAATTCCAAAAGCGTGGTCTCCAATGCGCTCTAAATCAAAATTTATTTTTAGTGTAGCCATTACAAACCTTAAATCAATAGCAACTGGGTTGTACAACGCTAAAAAATGTTCACAATCCCTTTCAATTTTTATATCTAAAGCGTTTACATGTGTTTCAGTGTACATTACCTGTTCAGCCAAGTCTATATCATGAATTAAAAAAGCATCTGTAGCTTTTTCAATTTGAGAAATACACAGCGTAAGCATTTCTAAAACAGTTTTATTTAACTCTCTGCGTTCTTGTTCTGCATTTACAATCATAATTCTATCTTTTTTTATCCAAAACGACCTGTAATGTAGTTCTCGGTTTGCTTTTTTTCAGGGTTTGTAAAAATGGTTTTTGTTTCATTGTACTCAATCAATTCTCCTAGGTAGAAAAAAGCAGTGTGATCACTAATTCTACTTGCTTGTTGCATATTGTGAGTTACAATAATAATAGTGTATTTTTCTTTCAATTCAAAAATTAAATCTTCAATTTTTGCTGTAGAAATAGGATCTAAAGCTGAAGTTGGCTCATCCATTAAAATGATGGCTGGTTCAACAGCTAAAGTACGTGCAATACACAAACGTTGTTGTTGACCACCTGATAAAGCCAACGCAGATTTTTTTAGATCGTTTTTTACTTCTTCCCAAAGGTCAGCTTGTTTTAAAGCTTTTTCTACACGTTCACTTATAAACTTTTTATCGGTAATTCCTTGAATTTTTAATCCGTAGGCAACATTTTCAAAAATGGATTTTGGAAACGGGTTTGGTTTTTGAAAAACCATTCCAACGTTTTTTCTTAACTCTTCAACTTGTATCTTTTTTTTGTAAATGTTAGTACCTTGAAGTTTAATTTTTCCTTCCATTCTAAACTCTTCAACATAATCATTCATTCTATTGAATAGGCGAAGGAAAGTTGATTTTCCACAACCTGAAGGCCCAATAAAAGCTGTTACGGTATTTGGTTTAATTTTAATGCTAATTCCTTTAATTGCTTGAAAATCTCCGTACCAAACTTTTACATCTTTGGCTACAATTTTTTCAGCATGATTTTCATCTTCAATAATTGCAGGATTGTATGCTATTTTTGTATCTATATTTTTGCTCATTGCTATTTCAATTTCTTTTGCCATCTATTTCTAAAATATACGGCGATACCATTCATTACGAAGGTAATTAATAATAAAATAATAATTGCTGCTGCAGCGTTTTCAACAAAACCGTGTTGAGGTCTTGAAATCCAATTGAAAATTTGAATTGGTAATACTGAAAACTCATCTAACGGGCTTGATGGTGCAAAAGGTACATACGCCAAAGCGCCCACAACAATTAACGGAGCCGTTTCACCTACAGCTCTTGAAAGTGCTAAAATTACACCTGTTAAAATACCACCGCCTGAGGCTGGTAATATTTGGTTCCATATAGTTTGCCATTTTGAAGCTCCTAATGCATAAGAAGCGTCTCTAATTGAATTTGGAACAGCTTTTATGGCTTCTCTTGTAGCAACTATAACAATAGGAAGAATTAAGAGCGATAATGTTAATGCTCCGGCTAAAACACTTGCGCCTAAGTTCATAATTCTAACAAAAACTTCTAAGCCTAATAAACCATAAATTATGGAAGGTACACCGGCTAAGTTTGAAATGTTTATTTCTAATAAGGCAGAAAGTTTATTTTTTTTGCTGTATTCTTCTAAATAAACACCCGCTGCAACTCCAACAGGAAATGCAATAATTGTGGTTAAAATTAAAATCCAAATACTTCCCATTAAGGCTGTAAATATTCCAGATTTTTCTGCTTTTCTTGAAGGTAAATTAATAATAAACTCCCAGTCAATTCTTTGAATTCCGTCAATTAATATATTTCCAATAAATATAGCTAAAATAACTAAACCAAAGAGTGTACAAGCTATTCCCCATATTTTGAATAGCTGATCAAATAATCTGTTTTTTTGTAAACTATTCATATTTTTCTTGGTATTTTTTTCTAATTCTGTAGCTTAATGTATTTAGTAAAAATGTAAATACAAACAGTGTAATACCGGCTGCAAAAATGGTACGATATTCTATTGAGCCGTGTTGCACATCTCCCAAACTAACTTGTACAATATAAGCTGTAATAGTTTCTACTGGTACAGTTGGGTCTAAAGTTAATCTAGGTTGTTGACCTGCGGCAATGGCTACAATCATTGTTTCTCC
This sequence comes from Lutibacter holmesii, assembly GCF_042679665.1. Taxonomy (NCBI): domain Bacteria; kingdom Pseudomonadati; phylum Bacteroidota; class Flavobacteriia; order Flavobacteriales; family Flavobacteriaceae; genus Lutibacter; species Lutibacter holmesii. The sequence goes on along the minus strand of NZ_JBHTMV010000003.1, from coordinate 81,562 downwards.
AATTGCACGTGAAATGGCTAAAATAACAGAAACAATAATACCCGATGATGCAGCTGGAACAACTACTTTAAAGGCGGTTTGCAATTTTGTAGCGCCCATTCCGTAAGAAGCTTCTCGTAATGCTTTTGGTACAGCGTGTAGCGCGTCTTCGCTAATAGATGACACAAACGGAATAATCATAATTCCCATAACTATACCTGCAGATAAAGAGTTGAACCCTGATAAATTTGGAATGATTTGCTGTAAATAAGGTGTTACAACTATCAATGCAAAAAAACCATAAACAACTGTTGGTACAGCGGCTAAAAGTTCTAATAATGGTTTTACGGTTTTTCTAAAACTAGCAGGCGCATATTCACTTAAATAAATGCTAATGGTTAATCCAATTGGCAGAGCCACAGAAATAGCTATAAATGAAGTTAATAATGTTCCTGATAAAAGAGGTAAAATACCATAATGTTTATCTGTAAACAAAGGAGTCCATTGGGAGTCTGTTAAAAAGTCTAAAATTGAAACTTCGCTAAAAAAACGAAAAGCTTCAATTGCTAAAACAGAAATAATCCCAAAAGTAACTGCAATAGTAATTAAAGCACTCGATAAAAGTGATTTTTCAATTACAAGTTCTTTTATTTTACGCATTAAAGGATTGGTTGTTAAAGATTTTCGAAAGATTTAAAGATAGTGTCATTCTGAATGTGGTTTTTACGAATTGAAGAATCTTCCATTTACTTTTAGGTAAGATTTTTCACGAACGTTCAGAATGACATTATCAATTTTTTATCAAGTAATCTTCAAATGAAAATTATTATTTATTACTTTCAACAAAAGCATTAAAGTTTGCTTTTTGTGTTGCGTAGTTTTCAGCTGGTAAAGGAATGTATCCTACATCTTCAGCTAATTCACCTGCGTTGTCTATGTAGAAATCTACAAATTTAATAACCTCTGGAGATTTCACAGAAGTACTGTTAACGTATAAAAATAAAGGTCTTGATAAAGGTCTGTAAGTTCCGTTACTTACTGTTTCTAAAGTAGGTTTTACCACTTCTTCACCATTGTGAACACCTATTAACGTTAATTTGTCTTTGTTTTCAGCATAATATGCTAAACCAAAAAATCCTAAAGAATATTTATCTCCTGCAATTCCTTGTACCAATACGTGATCATCTTCACTTGCTGTAAAATCACCTCTACTAGATCCGCTTTTTCCAACAATAGCTTCTGTAAAATAATCATATGTTCCTGAAGCAACTCCAGGTCCAAATAAATGAATTTCTTCATTTGGCCATTCAGGACGAATTTGGTTCCATTTCATAATTACACCTTGTGCAGCAGGTTCCCAAATCATTTTTAATTCTTCAACCGTAAAATTATCAACCCAAGTGTTTTCAGGGTTTACTAAAACTGCCAAACCATCGTAAGCAACTTCTAACTCTAAGTAGTTAATATTGTTTTCAGCGCAGGCTGCTTTTTCTTTATCTTTTATTGGACGAGAAGCATTTGATAAGTTAGTTTCTCCTCGTGAGAATTTTTTAAATCCACCTCCAGTACCAGAAACTCCAATGGTTACTTTTACTCTAGGTTCTTCAGTTCTAAATTCTTCAGCTACAGCTTCACTAATTGGGAAAACGGTACTTGAACCGTCAATTTTAATAGTTCCAGATAAGGCTGTTGAATTAGTAGTTTCATTTTTGTCTTTTTTGTCTCCGCAAGCCGATATTAAAAAGGCAAGGGAAAGCATAATTGCTAATTTTTTCATAATTTGTTTTAGTCTAAATTTTGTATTACAAAGAAAATCTATACTTGTTAAGTTAGTGTTAATTGAAAGTGAAGAATGTGTGATTTTTAAGCGGTTTTTTTATGGAAATTGAAACCGTTTTTTGTATTAAAAAAGGGGAGGCATTTAATGCGTTCCCCTTTGTTAATTGTTTTTCTAATTTTTAGAAATGGATATCAAATTGTAGTCTCCACATAATAATATCGTTTGCAGGATTGGTGTCTAAAAAACTAACATCAGTTTGTATTTTTAAACTGTGTCCAACAATATATTTTGAAACTCCTAATGTGTATTGGTTTTCAGGAACTTTTCCTGTAATAGCTTCGTCTAATTTTACATTAGAGTATCTTCCTGAAATTTCCCAGTTGTTTTTAAATAAGTATCCTGATTGGAAATTGTATGCTTTACCAACTTGTACAACATCACCAGTTTCTGTTCCGTCAGAGTTTGTTGCAAAAGGGTTATCGGTATTTCTATCAGCATATTCAGCCATAAAGCTAAATCCGTTATATTTAAACATAGCATCAACAAAAACACTGCTAATATTTGTTTCGTAAAAACCAGTGTCAGTTGTCATATATGAACCTTGATTTCCTCTTGTTTTTACGGCATCATGGTTAAAGTTGTAGGTTGCACCAATTGCTAATTTTGGTTTAGGTTCTCTTTTTAAATCTGATCCAGAATAATCACCTTTGCTTGTGAAGTTACCCATTGGTAAAAACTCAACACGACCAGTATATTGTAAACCACCAATATTTCCTGTAACTACGTTACGTCCTTCACCTTGCGAAATAGCTAAAATTTCACGTACTACAAAATTGTCAGCAATAGTGAAGTGATGTCTTAACTGAATTCCCATATCTCTATCAATATTGAATCGAGCATTTAATATGGAACGATCTACCATTTGCATGTTTGCTGAAGATATTACACGCTCTCTGTTTCCTGGTAGTTTAGTTTGACCAAACCAAAACTCAAAGTTTTTGGCGAAATTATATTTCATAACGGCATCTAAAATAATTCTAGGAGCATAGCCTGTGTAAACTGAAGATCCGGCAATATCTCTGTTAGATAAACCTAACTCAATTTTATATTTTAATTTAGGTGTAAAAGCAAAACCGCTAAATTTTAAACGAGCTCTACGTACTAAAAAATTAATATTGTTAGCTTCTCCTTCTTGCCAAACTGAAGTTCCTAAAAACTGCATTCTAGCACCTATTTTCATAGACCAAGTGCTGTCTTGAGCCATTAGGTTAAAAATCCCTTTTCCAAATTTTGGTACTTTTGTTTCTTGAGCACTTAGAGATAGGCATGTAAATGCAAATAACACAAGAAGTGTGTTTCTTAATTTCATTTTTAAATAATTTAAATTTTAGTCACTGCAAATTACCAACGCAAATGTTAATTTAATGTTAACCTAGCGTTACTATAAAACTAAAGTTTAAAAAAAGAAAAAGCTACCTTTTAAAATAAAAGATAGCTTTACATTTCAAAATTAAGTCGACTAAAACTAAATTATTATTTTATGAAATGTTGTGTGGTTGCATAGCACAACGCACAGCGCAAATATCTATTCAATAGTTCAATTTTATATCATGTAAGCGTTACCAAATCATTAAGAATTGAAAAATGATGAAATTTTAATTTTAGAAAGTTTGAAGTAGTTATTTTTAAATATGCAAATTTTTGAAGGTTTTGGTGTGTAATTGTAATTTGCAGTAAATCAGTAATTTGAGTGTCATTTTAAAAAACTTAATGTAAACTTAATGTTAATAAATGGTAAAACTAAGGTAAATAACATATTTTTGAAGTAACAAATAAACAGATTATTCACTTAAAATATATAGATATGAAAAAATTAATGTTTGCAATGGTGTTGCTTTTTAGTGTTACCGTATTTTCACAAGAGCAAAAAGTAGATTATAAAAAAATTGATAATGAGGTTGTACAAGCAACTTATTATTTTGCTGATAATAATACAGTAGTTGAAAAAGTAGGGTTTTTTAATAAAGAAGGAAAATTACACGGTACTTGGATAAGTTATAATGAAGCAGGAAAAGAAACTACCATTGCCAATTACAATAATGGAAAAAAAGAAGGAGATTGGACGTACTTTAAAGAAGATAAAGTAAGTGTTGTAACTTATAAAGATAATAAAATTGTAAATGTTGATACCAAAGCAGTGGTGGTTAACTAAGTACAAAGACTTTATATAACATAAAAAAGGCAGCCAATTGGCTGCCTTTTTTTATAGAAAATAGTGAGTTGTTATTCTACTGTCCAATCTGCTCCCCAAGTTGCATAATCAGTTCCTGTAGCATTTCCATCTCCTGAGATAAATTCAGCTTCAGTAAATGTAAAACCTGTATCATTTTTTAGTTTTGTTGTTACGTTGTTAAAAGTAACATCAACAACTTTTAAAACACCGTCTAAAACACCTTGTCCTGTTGGGTTGTTTCCATCTGTATCACCATCTAAATCAAAACCTTCAGCAAAATCGTTTAAAACAATGTTTGTGAAAACACCTTGTGTTCCAGCTCTTAATCTAATTGCTTCACTAGCATCATTAGCACTTACAACAGTTACATTTGTAACTTCAGGAGCAGACCAAAATATTGGGTTAGAATTGTTTCCAATATCAGTATTGTAACCATCACACTCAAATGCTTTATCGTGATCAGCACCGTGTTGTACATATGCGTTTGTAACTTTTCCGCTAAAACCTTCTGTCCAGTCAATAGAATCATCTTGTGCGTTTATTACTGAAACGTAGTTTACGTTAACTGTTCCACCAAAAAATTCAAGTCCGTCATCTAAACCTTCGTACATTTGAATGTATTCAACAGTAGTTCCGTTTCCAACACCGTAAAAAGAGAATCCATTGTTTTCTGAAGATCCGTCAGCTTTTCCACCAGAATATTGTACACGTACATAACGAAGTGTTCCAGAATTATCAGCTTCATCAGTTCCTCCGTATGGTAAACTTCCAATTTCAGAAGTTGAAGTACCAGTTGCAACAGAGTTGATTGGCGCTTTTCCTAATAAAATTAATCCTCCCCAATCACCAGCTTTTGGTGCAGTTGAATTAGATGTCATAACAATTGGGTTAGCAGCTGTACCATTAGCTTCAATTTTAGCTCCTTGTGAAATAGCAATGTAAATATCAGATCCTGATGCTAATGCATTAATTTGAGTACCTTCTTCAATAGTTAAGGTAGTTCCGTCTGTCATTACTAAGGCTCCGTTTAAAATATAAGTTTTTTCAGAAGTTAATTCTAAATCTTCTACATATGTACCAGAAATATAAACAGTTTCATCTGTTGGGTTTGATGGGTCAGTAGTGTCTCCATTGTTATTAATGGTTGTAGAATTATCAGTATTATTAATAATAATATCAGCAGTATCATCTTCACCGCAAGATATAAATAGCGTTGAAGCTATTGCTAATGTTAAAAAGGTATTCTTCATTGTTTTAGTTTTATTTAAGTTCATGATTTTATTTTTTATAATTTGTATTTTAATTGTAATCCGAAATTCATTCCGTATTTATAGCTTTCTAGTACAACTTCTTGATTGTTTCTTGTTTCTCTAATAATGTTCACATTTGGGTTTAATAAGTTTTTTGCTCTAAAGTTTAGTTCAAAGTGCTCACCAAATTCATTTTTCCAAATAAAGTCTAATGATGAAAAACCTTGTTCAATTTTATTTCCTAATTGTCCAGATCCTAATGCATAAATTCTGTCTGAAAAGTAACTGTACACTAAGTTCATTGTTGGTTTTACCTTTTCACCAAAATTTGGTGAGTAATTTAAATCAGCATTAATTAGTAGTGGAGAAGCTCCTTGTAATTGATCGCTTTCACGGTTGAAAGCTGTACTGTAGTTTCCTTGAATTGAACTGTATAAATCTTGTTCTGTGTGCATGTATGAAATGTTGAAGCCAGTTGATAACGTAGTGTCATCTTGTGCGTTTTTTAGCACATCTTTTTTAATTTCTAATTCAACACCATAAATTGAAGCTTTGTCTCCAGTTCTAAAAAAACGTTGTGTTCCGGTAGCATCATTTGCTACTACTAAGTTTACAGGGTCATTAATTTCTTTAGCAAAAACACCTAATGAAATAATTTCACTTCTACTCATAAACCATTCATATTTCAGATCTAAGTTGTGAATATTTGAGTATGCAATATCTTTTACATTTACATAGTTTACACCTTCTTGGTGACCTAATAAATCTGGGTTTCCACCTATTCTTTGTGTTACACCTTCGTAAACATAAGGTGCCATTTCTTTAAATTCTGGGAAAGAAACTGTATTGCTATATGAGAAACGAAGGTTCATATCATCATTTAAAGCATATTTTACGTTAATACTAGGCAAGTATAAGTTTTCAGTTACTTCGGCAACTCCAGGATTGTTGATTAAGTTAATAACATCGTATTCAATTTTTTGGTTGAACCACTCTGTTCTAATTGCAGGAACAAATAACCATTTTTCTCCTAAATTTATTTCGGCTGAAGCGTACCCAGAAACTACAGAAAGTTCTGCATTGTATGTGTTTTCTGGTAATCCAGGGTTGTTTGTTGGTCCAATATGAAAAACACCTTCACCTTCAGGATAAATTGGGTTAAATACATCAGTTTCGTATAAACCATTTACCCAGTTTTCATAGTTAAAAATGGCATCGAAATTTGTAGGGTCTACAATTAAAGAATCATCAATGTTTTTATATCCGTAACGTATGTTTTCAAAATCACGTTTTTTATATCTATCACTAGCACCAATGTTTAATGTGAATGCTTCTGAAAATAGAATTTTAGCATTAAACCTACCATTAAACTCTTCGTCAATAATTTTTTCAAAATAGCGTTGGTTGTCAAAAGAGTTGTTGGTGTAAAATGATGTTTGTGTTGATGGGTCGTTGTCTAAATAATTATAGTATTGCTCTAAAGACATACGTTTTCTGTCTGGTTCGTGTGCAAATAAATTATTGTATCCTAATCCCCAGTCAAAAATAATTTTATCGTCGTTTATTTTGTGTGTCCCTAATAACTGATTTACAAAAACCAAGTTTTGGTTAAACTGTACATTCATTTGGTAAAACCCAGCATCAGTATCTAGTTGTGCATCTCTGTTTGTTCCTAAACCTTTTACACCGTAATAACCAACTTCATCTTTTCCGCTATTAATAAACATTGAATTGTATGAAATTTTATGGTTGTCATTTATTTTATAAATAAAATTACCCATAATATTTGTGGTTGTTTGGTAGTTGTAGATGTCTACATTTGGATACGATTTTTTTAACACATTTGTGTAATCAGCTTCGGTTCCTTGTAAAAAAGAGTATTCATTTTGAAAAGACCCTGTTAAGAAAAAGCTAAACCTTCCGTTTTCACCTACGTCGAATGATTTTCCTCCGGAAGCACTAATTTTTGAGTTTACTGGTGTATATCCATCAATAGGATCTGGTCCGTGAGATAATACAACTGCGTACGGATTGTGATCATATCTTCCGTAAAAACCAAAGAAACCAGTACCGCTGTTTTTCACAAAGTTTTCACTAATAGCATTGGTGTTTACACCAGTTTCTACCGTAGCTTCAAAAAAACCGTCTCCAGTATATTCTTTTGAAGTAATGTTTACATTTCCGGCAGCAAAATCACCGTAAAAGTTTGCAGCATACGCTTTGCTTACTGCTACATTTTGAATTACATCAGATGAAAATAAGTCTAAATCAATGTTCTTTTTATTAATATCGTTTGAAGGCATTGTTAAACCATTTAACGATGTGTTTAAATAGCGATCACCCAATCCACGAACATATACGTTGCTTGATCCTTCTTTTGAGATTCCTGAAATTTTTGTAATTGCTGTTGCGGCATCGCTAACTCCTTTTCTTGAAAGTTCATCAGCACCAATACTTTGTTTAATTTCAACAGCCTTTTTTTGATCTGTTAATAATGCAGTTTCAGACTCTTTTTTTGTAGAACCTGAAATTTGAATTTCATTTAATGAAACTCCTTGACTAGCGTTCATAGTTTTATTTACAACTACATTTTCGCCTTCTTTAACAAGAATATTAGGCACTTCAATTGTTTCATAACCAATAAAACTAAACACTAATGTGTACGTTCCAGGCGCTACTTGTAATGAATAAGTACCTTCAAATTCAGTGGTTGTTCCTGTGGTTGTTCCTTTAATAAATACATTTGCAAAAGGAAGAGGTGCGTTGTCAAACTCTTTATCAAAAACGGTTCCTGAAATACTTCCTTTGGTTTGGCTAAATGTTATTGTGGTAACAAGTAATAATATTGCGATAAAAATTTTCTTCATTTTCTATTAATTTCTTGCTGCAAAGAAATTGTACTAGCGTAAATGAAAAGTTAAGTGGCGGTTATAAAAAGATAACCAAAAAGTTAAGGGAATGTTAATGAAGTTTTAAAATAGAATTACTTCATTTGCGAAACCACTAAATTGGGTTGTAGTTGTAACGCGCTCATTATTTGATTGCACGTAGAAGTTTTATTTGCTGAAATATGAATTCCAGGAATTTCAATAGTTTTATAGCCTGTAAAGCTAAAAATAAGTGTGTAGTTTCCTGGTTTTAAGTTAAATGAGAAAGATCCGTCAAGATCTGTAGTGGTTGATAAATTAGTGTCTTTAATTTCTACAGTAGCAAAAACCAGTGGTTCATTCTCAAACTCGTGATCTAATACAACTCCTTTAATTTCACCGTTTTGGCTTATTTCTTTTACAAGTGAAGTCATTTCAAAAGACTGTCCGTAAAACTGTAAACTAAAAAGTAAAGCAAAAGCTAAAAATAATGGTTTCATAGTACATTGTATTTATCAATTACAAAATACGTGCTCGTATGTTAATAAAAGGTTATTTGTAAATTATAAAAAGGTAAGGCAAAGGTTAAGTTTTGCTGTTTTCAAAAACATTTTACGATGAATATTTAAGTATATTGCAGCAAATTATTTTAAAATGAAAATGAACTGGAGTCAATTGTTATCTCTTAAACGATTTGGAGATGTAGAACCAAGATTAAGAAAAAATCAAAACGAAACTAGATTAGGATTTGAAGTTGATTATGATCGTATTATATTTTCTGATTCTTTTAGAAGTTTACAAGATAAAACACAAGTTGTTCCGCTTTCAAAAACCGATTTTGTCCATACGCGTTTAACGCATAGTTTAGAAGTAAGTGTTGTGGCGCGCTCTTTAGGACGCATTGTTGGTGAAAAAATTTTAGAAAAATACCCTGAACTGTCGGCTGAAGGCTACGGAATTAATGATTTTGGCGCAATTGTAGCGTGTGCTGCTTTGGCACATGATATTGGAAATCCACCTTTTGGACACAGCGGAGAAAAAGCTATTGGAGAATACTTTAAAAATCGCGAAGGTAAAAAATACAAAGCGCAACTTTCTGCAAAAGAGTGGCAAGATATTGTTGATTTTGAAGGAAATGCCAATGGTTTTAGAATATTAAATGAAAGCAAACAAGGAATGGATGGTGGTAACAGACTGTCATACGCAACTTTGGGCGCATTTATAAAATATCCTAAAGAATCTTTACCTAAAAAACCTACCAATAATATTGAAGATAAAAAGTATGGAATATTTCAATCTGATGTTCCATTTTTTAAGGATGTAGCTGAAGAATTAGGGTTAATTTCAACAGGAACTAACGGAAATGTATCTTATAAAAGACATCCTTTAGCGTATTTGGTAGAAGCTGCAGATGATATTTGCTATACTATTATAGATTTTGAAGATGGAATAAATTTAGGTTTAATTGATGAGGAATTTGCTTTAGAATACTTAATTAAATTGGTGAAAAACACCATTGATTCAAAAAAATACCATCAATTAGAATTCAAAAAAGACAGATTAAGTTATTTAAGAGCGTTGGCTATTGGTACTTTAATTAATGAAGCGGCTGTAATGTTTTTAAGTAATGAAGATCTTATTTTAGAAGGAAAATATCCGCACGCATTGTTAGATAAGTGTAATTATGAAGCACAAATAAATGACATTATAAAAATAAGTGTCGAAAAAATTTATAAAAGCCGAGAAGTTGTTGAAAAAGAATTGGTTGGGTATTCAGTAATTGCAACATTATTAGATGTTTTTTTAACAGCTATTAACCGAAAATATGAAAACACCTTAACCAATTATGATAAGTTGGTTTTAAATTTATTACCAGAAAGTTTGCAAAAACCTAAAGACTCCTTGTACCTTAGAATTTTATCTATTTGTGGCTATGTAGCCAGTTTAACTGACGGTTCAGCATTGCAATTGTATAAAAAGTTGAAAGGATAATTTTTAAGATAGCTCTTGAAGAATTTGTTTTTTTAATTCATTTTTAGAAAGGTGTAAGCTGCTAAAAAGTTCATCAACAGTGCCATGTTCTATAAATTGATCTGGAATACCAAGTGTTTTAATAGTATTGTTTTTATAGTTGTTGTTAGCTGCAAATTCTAAAATAGCACTTCCAAATCCGCCAACAATAGTGCCATCTTCAATAGTAATTATGCTATTAAATTTTTTGAAAATTTGATGTAGTAATTCAGTGTCTAAAGGTTTTACAAAGCGCATATTGTAATGTGCTACCTCATTTTTTGGAAATTCAGGTTGCAATTCAATAATTTTATTTCCAATAGTTCCAATTGTTAAAACGGCTATTTTATTGCCTTCAGAAATACAATTACCTTTTCCTATTTTTATGGTTGAAAAAGGTTGTTTCCAGTCTAACATAAATCCTCTTCCACGTGGATAACGAATAGCTAACGGAAAATTAATACCTAATTGAGCAGTGTACATAATGTTTCGTAACTCTACTTCATTTAAAGGTGCAAAAATTGTTAAATTAGGAATGCATCGTAAATAAGCAATGTCAAAAACACCATGATGTGTTGCACCGTCTTTACCAACAATTCCAGCACGATCTATACAAAAAATAACGGGTAGATTTTGTAGGGCAACATCATGAATTATTTGATCGTAGGCGCGTTGTAAAAACGTTGAATAAATAGCACAAAACGGAACTAATGCTTGTGTAGCCATTCCGGCTGCCAATGTTACGGCGTGTTGTTCAGCAATACCAACATCAAAAGCTCTTTCTGGAAATTTATCAATCATTAATTTTAATGAAGATCCTGTTGGCATTGCAGGCGTAATGCCAACAATATGTTTATTTTTTTCAGCCAATTCTACCATAGTTTCACCAAAAACATCTTGAAATTTTGGTGGCTCAATTAGCGTACTTTTAGCTTCTAACTCTCCAGTAATTTTGTCAAATTTTCCGGGAGCGTGGTATTTTACTTGATCTTTTTCAGCCTTTTCTAAACCTTTACCTTTGGTGGTAATTATATGTAAAAATTTGGGTCCTTTTATGTTTTTTAAACGTTCTAATTCGGTAATAACAGCTTCAATATTATGCCCGTCAATTGGTCCAGAATAATTAAAATTTAAGGCTTCAATTATGTTGTTTTTTCTAACTTTTTTACCTGCTTTTACATTGGTAAAATAATTTTTTAAAGCGCCAACACTTGGGTCAATTCCCATCATATTGTCGTTTAAAATAATTAACAAATTAGCGTTTGTTACACCTGCGTGGTTTAGGCCTTCAAAAGCCATTCCGCTTGCAATAGAAGCGTCACCAATAACAGCAATGTGTTGTTTGTTAAAATCACCTTTAATGTTTGAAGAAATAGCCATTCCTAACGCAGCAGAAATTGAGGTTGAAGAATGTCCAGTTCCAAAAGCATCGTATATACTTTCACTTCTTTTTGGAAACCCTGAAATACCACCTAATTGTCTGTTTGTGTGAAACAACTGTTTTCGTTCAGTTAAAATTTTATGGCCGTAAGCCTGGTGACCAACATCCCAAATTAATAAATCGTTGGGAGTATTAAACACGTAATGCAGTGCAATTGTGAGTTCAACCACACCTAAACTTGCACCTAAATGCCCTTCTTTGGTTGCAACAATATCTATAATAAAGTCGCGAAGTTCCTTTGCAACTTGTGGAAGCTGCTCTTTAGAAAGCTCTCTAAGTTCTTTCGGACTATTAATATGTGCTAATAAGTTTGTATTCACCTCATGCAAAACTACACTATTTAAATTGTATGTTGAAATAATAAAAATTACTTTTGAAGTATGATAAATCCTTTTGATGATGTTTATTTTATGAAGCGAGCTTTGCAAGAAGCACAAATGGCTTTTGATAAAAATGAAGTTCCTGTAGGTGCAGTTGTTGTAATGAACAATCAAATAATTGCCCGTGCGCATAATTTAACCGAAACCTTGAATGATGTAACTGCACATGCCGAAATGCAGGCCTTTACTGCCGCAGCTGATTTTTTAGGAGGAAAGTATTTAAAAGAATGTACGTTGTACGTAACCTTAGAACCTTGCCAAATGTGCGCAGGCGCTAGTTATTGGACCCAAATAGGAAAAATAGTATATGGCGCTTCAGAAGAAAAAAGAGGCTTTAGAAACTTAAATACTACGTTACATCCAAAAACTAAAGTTGTAAGTGGTGTGTTAGAGAATGAATGTGGAGATTTATTAAAGCGTTTTTTTATAGAAAAACGAAACTTAAATTAACTACTTGCTTTCTTCTTTTTTATTGTGGGCAGCTAAATCTTTTTGGTATTTATCAAAAGTAAAATCTTTAAGATTTTTATCCTTATATCTATAATAAATAAACAAAGGCATAAAAATAAAAGCAATGGCTAAAACACAAATGCCAATAATAATTTCTCCTTCACCATTTGCAGTTTCTTTAATGTAAAAACCATAGGTTAAAGTTCCAATAATTATAACTAGTAGAAATATTAAAATAGATTTCATAATTGTTTAAGCTGTTACGTGTATTAATTTTCTTCTATATGCAGTAAGAAGCCTAGATTTTGAAATAAATCCATAGTATTTACCATCTTTAATTACAGGTAAATTCCAAGCTACAGTTGTTTTAAATTTATTCATAATTACTTCCATAGAATCCTTATCGTAATTAATAATATCAGGAACACTATGCATTAAATGTAATACTTTTTGCTTGTCGTATAATTTGGTGTTAAACATAATACTTCTAATATCATCTAAAGTAATAACACCTAAAAATTCGTTTTGAAGACTTACCACAGGGAAATGATTTCGAGATGATTTTGCAACTGCATTGTTTACTATTTCACCCAATGTCATTTCTGGTGTAAGTACAATAAAATTAGTTTCAATAACTTTGTCAATATCCATTAACATTAACACATTTTTGTCTTTATCATGTGTTAATAATTGTCCTTTTTTAGCCAACTCAGAGGCGTAAATATTATGTGGAATATATTTTTTAGTAACTAAATATGAAATGGATGAAACTATCATTAACGGAATAAATAATTCATAGCCTCCAGTTAATTCAGCAATTAAGAAAATTGCGGTTAATGGAGCTTGTAAAATCCCGGCCATTAAGCCGGCCATTCCAACCATTGCAAAATTTGTAGATGATAATTGATGTCCAAAAATTTGACTGTGATTAATAATGGAAGCAAAAATATATCCTGAAATACTACCGGTAAATAGAGTAGGTGCAAACACACCACCAACACCACCAGCACCAAACGTTAAAGAAGTTGCTATTACTTTAAAAGTAACTAAACCAACTAAAAGAGCTGTTATTATTAAAAAATTATCAGGTTCAATATGAAAAATATTGTTTGATATAATTGGTGTAATGTTTCCTTTTAAAACATTGTTAATAGTTGCGTAACCTTCACCAAATAAAGGCGGAATTAAAAATACCATTATTCCTAAAGATATTCCTCCAAAAAGTAAGCGTTTGTGAGCGCCTTTCATTCCTTTAAAAAAGGCTCCTATTTTAAAATATACTTTACTAAAGTAAATTGAAGTAGTTGCAGATGTTACGCCTAATAAAACATAAAACAAAACATCATTTAAATGGAATTTATCTTCAATGCTAAAGTGTAATAATACATCGTCTCCAAAAAAGAAATATGAAGTTAATACCGCTGTAATTGAAGCTAGTAATAACGGAATCATAGAAACCATTGTTAGCTCTAAACTAAAAATTTCAACCGCAAAAATAATGGCTGCAATTGGAGCTTTAAATATAGAAGACATTGCGCCTGCAGCTGCAGCTCCAATAAGTAAAGTTCTGGTAGTTTGGTTTACGTGCATTAACCGAGCAAAATTAGATCCTAAAGCAGCGCCTGTAGCTACCGTTGGACCCTCTAATCCCACAGAACCTCCAAAACCAACCGTTAAAGGTGCTGTTAAAATTGATGACCACATTTGGTGGCGTGGCATAATTCCTTTTAATTTTGAAATAGCAAATAATGTAGAAGGAATTCCGTGACCTACTTTTTTCTTTATACCGTATCTTTTAATCATACGTACAAAAAACAAACCTAGTAGAGGAAAAATAAAGTAAAAAGCTACGTGAATATCTTTAATAAATTCACTTTCTAACATATGTTGAAAAAAGTGCGTTAAGTTTTTTAAAGTTACCGCTCCTAATCCTGCTAATAAACCAATAATTGCACTTGCAATTCTTACAAATTGTTTGTCAGAAATATGTTGGTATTTCCAAATTAGAAATCGTTTAAGAATGTATTTTAATTTAATTGACATTGGTTTTGTTCTAAAAAAAGAGTTTGCAAAAGTATCTAATTTATAGGATTAAATAATCCGTTTTGGACATTTTTTACATTTGTTTTCGCCTTTTTTCTTGTATTTTTTACAACATTCGTCTTTAAAATCTTTTTTCGCCTTTTTTTTAATTAAAGTAGGCCAATCAAAGTCATATTTAAAAATGGACGCGGTTTTAGTTTTGTTCACGGTTATGTTTTCGTTTGATTTTTAATTTACAAAAATGTTTAAATTAACATGTTGTAAATTAAATAATTAATCGTACACCACCTAACTCTTCAATTTTATAAGGAAATTTATCGCTAGGAGAACCAATAAACATAAAGTTTACAGGAATCTTCCATTTTTTTGAAAGCTCTTTTATAAGTTTTGGACTAAATTTTCCATCAATAATAACAAATTCAATTTTAATTTCAGGGTATTCTTTATCTAAAAAATCAACTTCCATAGTTAGGTTTGGAGGTATTTCTTGTCCTTTTTCTAAGGCTAAAACAATTTTTATTTTTTTGGTATGCTCGTTTTTAATAATGTAAAGCATAACTTTATTTAAGGTAGCAATGTTGTCTCCTTTGGTAAAAAACACAAACTCTTGAGAGTTAATTTTATCTATGGTTTTCATAATTTTTTTATCAGTGGATAAAACAAAATTACGTATCGGATCAAAAATGGTGTGAATAGCATTTAATAGAAATTTTAACAACAATGTTCTATTCAACATGATGGCAATAAAAATAATTGACGGAATAAAATAATCTAAAAATACCACTAAATTACTTGGAGAATCACCCGCAGGTTCTACAATAATATTTCCTATTAGCGCTATAATTACGGCTGTAATTGCAACAATTATTGATAGCCAAGAAGCTGTTTCAGGCCTTGGTAGTGATTTACGTTTTACTTTCAACAAAATATTACCAAAACCAAACAATGCCATTACAGATAAAAAAGAAATGGTATAAACGCCGGCTAATAATTTTACATCACCATTGGTAATTAATAACACCGATACTGATAAAAAGAAAAACATTAATATAATTCTATACGAACTTCCTCTAGAACTTTTCTTTAAGAAAAATTGTGGCATAATTCTATCTAAAGTCATACGTTCTAACAATCCAGAAACACCTACAAAACTTGTTAAAACAGCACCGCTTAACACTAAAAATGCATCAACAGCAATTAAAATGGCTACCCATTTTCCACCTACGTGATTCCCCATTTCAATTAAAAGTGTGTTTTGAAATTCACTACTTTGTAACATTGGAATAGTAAATAAAGCCAATGCAAAAACAGCCATTAATGGGTTTATTATACTTACAATTGCCCACATGTTTTTTAGCGTTTTTGGAAAAACGCCTTTTTCTTGTTCTTCAACAAAATTTGCTGAACTTTCAAACCCCGAAACACCTAACATAGATGCAGCAAATCCTAATAGAATTGCTTTTGTTATGCTTCCGCCAGTAACCGGAAAATGCCAGTTTTCAAAAAACATGCTGGTGCCATTTTGTATAAGAAAGTAAATTATAAATCCACTTAAAATTGCTAAAGAACTTAAATGAAACAAAAATATTCCAATGGCAACTTTTGATGATTCTGTAATTCCTCCAATGGTAAGTGCAGCAAAAAAAGCTAACAATACAATTGTTGAAATAATAATAGGCATTGCAGGAATTAAATGATGTAAATAATGGATAGCTTCGTTAGCTGAAATTACGGCTGTTGCCATATAGGAAAGCAATGTTAACGTAGCGGCAAATGATGCTGTACTTTTGCTAGTTGTGTTTAATAGAGCGTTGTAAGCACCTCCGTTTAATGGTAAAGCACCAACTACTTCTCCATAAATTTTTCTAAAAAGAAATAATACAAGTGATACAATTAATAAAGTAATCCAAGCGTATTGCCCTGCAAATGCAATGGCCAATGCTGATACGTATAATACAGATGAGCTAATATCATTCCCGCAAATAGCTGTTGAAGCTAACTCATTTAATTTTTTGTGAATTTGTTTCGGTTTCAATTTTCCAATTTTTAATAAATAAAGATATAAAAAAACCTCGATAAAATTTTATCGAGGTTTTTAGTGTTATTCTAAACTAAGTTTTAAGCTTAATTCTTTTAGTTGTTCATCGTCTATATTTGATGGGGCGTCAATCATAACGTCTCGTCCACTGTTGTTTTTTGGGAATGCAATAAAGTCACGAATAGTTTCTTGTCCGCCTAAAATAGCTACCAATCTATCCAATCCAAATGCCAAACCACCGTGCGGAGGCGCACCATATTCAAAGGCGTTCATTAAAAATCCAAATTGTTCTTTTGCTTCCTCAGGTGTAAATCCTAAATGGCTTAACATAACAGCTTGTGTTTCTTTATCGTGAATACGAATTGAACCACCACCAATTTCATTTCCATTCAATACTAAATCGTAGGCGTTTGCTCTTACTTTCCCAGGATCTGTATCTAACAAGTGCATATCTTCTGGTTTTGGAGAGGTAAACGGATGGTGCATTGCGTGGTAACGTTCTGTTTCTTCATCCCATTCTAACAAAGGAAAATCAATTACCCATAAAGGTGCAAATACCTTTGGATCACGCAAGCCTAAACGTTCTGCCAATTCCATACGTAAAGCGCTTAATTGAGTTCTAACTTTATGAGTTGCACCACTTAAAACACAAATTAAATCTCCTGGTTTTGCTCCAGTAACTGCTGCCCATTGTGCTAAATCTTCTTGGTCGTAAAATTTATCTACAGATGATTTAAA
Source organism: Lutibacter holmesii (assembly GCF_042679665.1). Taxonomy (NCBI): domain Bacteria; kingdom Pseudomonadati; phylum Bacteroidota; class Flavobacteriia; order Flavobacteriales; family Flavobacteriaceae; genus Lutibacter; species Lutibacter holmesii. The sequence goes on along the minus strand of NZ_JBHTMV010000003.1, from coordinate 64,353 downwards.
CGTTCCGTCTTCGTTACATTTAACATACACCATACCTAAAGCTCCAATTTGCGGACGCTTTACCCAATTAATTAATTTGTCAATTTCTTTACGTGTATAGCTCGCTCCACCAGGAACAGCAATACCAACAACCAATTCAGCATTGTTAAATACACCAAACTCTTTGTGTTGTGCAACGGTATTTAATTCTCCAAACTCCATTCCAAATCTGATATCTGGTTTGTCGTTTCCGTATTTTTTCATGGCTTCATCATACGTCATACGTGGAAAATCAGCAATATCAACACCGTTTACTTCGCTTAGTAAATGACGTGTTAAACCTTCAAATGTATTTAAAATATCTTCTTGCTCTACAAACGCCATTTCACAGTCAATTTGTGTGAATTCTGGTTGTCTGTCTGCACGTAAATCTTCATCTCTAAAGCATTTTACAATTTGAAAATATTTGTCTAATCCACCAACCATAAGCAATTGCTTAAATGTTTGTGGCGATTGTGGTAAAGCGTAAAACTGACCTTCGTTCATTCTACTTGGTACAACAAAATCACGGGCACCTTCAGGTGTAGATTTAATTAAAACAGGTGTTTCTACTTCAATAAAATCAATGTCTGATAAATATTTACGAACTTCAATAGAAACTTTACTTCTAAAAATTAAGTTGTCTTTTACTGGGTTTCTACGAATATCTAAGTAACGATATTTCATACGTAGTTCATCACCACCATCAGTTTCATCTTCAATAGTAAAAGGAGGTGTTAATGAAGCGTTTAAAATAGTTAATTCTTTTACTAAAATCTCAACTTCACCAGTTGGAATATTTTTGTTTTTTGAAACACGCTCAATTACTTCACCCGTAATTTGAATTACAAACTCACGACCTAAAGTTTTGGCTTTTTCTACCATTTCTTTTGGAGTACGCTCTTCGTCAAAAATCAATTGCGTAATACCGTAACGGTCACGTAAATCAACCCAAATCATAAATCCTTTATCGCGCGATTTTTGCACCCAACCTGCCAAAGTAACTTCTTGGCCAACATTTGCTAATCGTAATTCTCCGTTTGAATGTGTTCTATACATTTTCTATTGTTTTTAAGAAAGTGCAAATTTAGTTAATTAAACAATAGATTTAAATGATATGTATATTTTTTTGGCCGTACTATCTGGTTTGGCAAATAGCAGGCTTTTGCTATTCGTTTTTTTATGGCTAAAAAGGTATAAAGTGCTCAAAAAATGTTTGTACTGAGTGAAGTAGAAGCGCTTAATTTTTAACGCAAAACACTTGTTTTTAGGTTTAAAACGGTAAAATTTAGTTAAATAAGTAGTTGTATTTCCATCTGTTTAAGTACTTCAACTAAATTATTTGTAGCTTTGCGGGCTTTGAATTAGGTAATTACGAAATTACAATTTAGAAACTTAACCGCTTATGAGTTACAAACATCTTGGTATTGAAATAAAGAAAAACGTGTTGAAGTATCAACAAAAAAATGCCATTCACTATAAAAGTTCAACAACTAATAAATGGATAGGAATATCTTGGGAAAGCTTTGGTAAACAAATTCAGCAAGTTTCAAGAGCACTTTTAAATTTAGGAATTAAACCACAGCAAAACATAGCTATTTTTGCACAAAATATGCCAGAATGGATTATTGCTGATATTGGTATTATGAGTATTAGAGCAGTAACTGTACCTGTTTATGCAACCAATTCTAAAAATGAAACTGAATACATTATAAATGATGCTGAGGTTAGTGTAATATTTGTTGGAGACCAAGAAGAGTACGATAAAGCGTATGAAATTTCTAAAACAAATAGCTATTTAGAGTTAATTGTTGCCTTAACATCAACCGTTAAATTTAAAGAAGATGGTAATGCTGTTTATTTCACAGATTTTATTCAACAAGATTTTGACGATGCTATTGAAATTGAACGTCAAAAAAGAGAGTACGAGTTAGATTTAAATGATTTAGCTAGTATTATTTATACTTCAGGTACTACCGGTGAGCCAAAAGGTGTAATGTTAGATCATAGCAACTTTTCAACATCTTTAGAAGCGCATGAATATGAATTGAATGTTGATGATACCGACTCATCTTTAAGCTTTTTGCCTTTAAGTCATATTTACGAACGTAGTTGGGTGTTTTTCTGTTTACATATGGGAATGGAGGTTTATTTTAACCAAGATCCTAAACAAATTGCCGAGGTTTTAAAAGAAGTAAAACCTACAGTTATGTGTACGGTTCCTCGTATTTTTGAAAAAATTTTCTCAGCAATTCAAGAAAAAAGAAAAGAAGCTTCACCTACCAAAATGAAAATGGCAAGTTGGGCTTTAGGAATAGGAAATAACTATTACAACAAACATAAAAGACTTGATAAAAAAGTACCATTTGCTTTAAACCTTAAATACAAAATAGCTGATAAGTTAGTGTTGAGTAAATTAAGAGAAGTTTTTGGTGGTCAAATTAAGTTTATGCCTTGTGGAGGTGCGCCTTTAGCAGCTGACATGGTTTCGTTTTTCCATTCTTTTGGTTTAAATATTAAATGTGGTTATGGTTTAACTGAAACTACTGCAACAGTATCTTTATTTGGTTATCAACACTTCGAATTTAATTCTGCCGGAAAAGCAATTCACGGCACTCAAATTAAAATTGGTGAAAATAATGAAGTGTTAGTTAAAGGACCAGGAGTAATGCGTGGTTACTATAAAAAGCCAGATGCAACTATTGAGGTTTTTACTGAAGATGGCTGGTTTAAAACAGGTGATGCCGGTAAAATGGATGCTGAAGGAAATTTGGTGATTACAGATAGAATTAAAGATTTAATGAAAACTTCAGGCGGTAAATACATTGCACCTCAAAAATTAGAATTGGCTTTGGTAAATGATTCTTTTATTGAGCAAATTGCCGTAATTGGAGATCAACAAAAATATGTTACAGCCTTAGCAGTTCCTAGTTTTGAAAACATTAAAAAATATGCTGTAGAACATAGTATTAGCTTTAAAGATATTGAAGAACTAATTAATCACAATCAAATTAAAGATTTGTTTGAAAAACGATTTGAAGAACTACAGCAAGAATTCTCTATGTTTGAGAAAATCAAAAAATTTACATTGTTGCCTAAAGAGTTTAGTATTGAAGCTGGTGAAATTACAGCTACGTTAAAATTAAAACGAAAAGTAATTCAGCAGAAATACAAAGAGTTAATTGATAAAATGTACGCTGAATAAAGTATTTTAGTAAAAATATACACATTGGATTCAAAATTATATTTAGTACCAACACCTATTGGAAATTTAGATGATATGACTTTTAGAGCCGTTAAGGTGTTAAAAGAAGTAGATTTAATTTTAGCTGAAGACACACGTACAAGCGGAAAATTATTGAAACATTTCGAAATTTCTACACACATGCACAGTCACCATATGCATAATGAGCATAAAACAGTTGACAATATTGTGCAGCGCATAAAAAATGGCGAATCTGTGGCGTTAATTTCTGATGCAGGAACACCAGCAATTTCAGATCCTGGATTTTTATTAAGTCGTACTTGTTTAGAAAATGGTGTTGAAATTGAATGTTTACCAGGCGCAACAGCCTTTGTACCTGCTTTGGTAAATAGTGGTTTACCAAATGATAAATTTGTGTTTGAAGGTTTTTTACCTGTTAAAAAAGGAAGACAAACAAGATTGAAATTTTTAGCAGAAGAAACTCGAACTATGATTTTTTATGAATCACCTCATAAACTACTAAAAACCTTAACGCATTTTTCTGAATATTTTGGCGAAGATCGTTTAATATCTGTTTCTCGTGAGTTAACAAAACTATACGAAGAAACAGTAAGAGGAACCATTGCTGAAGCTATTCAGTATTTTACAACTAAACCACCAAAAGGTGAATTTGTGGTGGTTGTAGAAGGAAAAAAATAGATGATATAAAGTTTTTAAAGCTTTTAGAATATTGGCTTCTGTTTTACAATTTACACTAGCCAATTAAATAAGTTGGAATAAAAAAAGGAACTTCATTTCTGAAGTTCCTTTTTTACTTTTTTGATATCTATAATTAGGATTAAAACTGAGTTTTTAAATTACCATTCCCAACCAAAACCGGTAGTGAAAATATAATCTGTTTCAGTACCCTCAACAGCCGGACGATTATCGTAGTTTAACGTGAAACCAGCTCTAATATAAAGGTCTTTGATAAAAATATCATCATACTTTGCATCAAATCTAAAATCGGTACGAAAACGACCAGATTCAACTGATTCATCAGGAACAATAGTTGGGTATAGAATTACACTAGTAAAAAGGTTTAAATCACCAATATCATACATGTTTAATTCTGTTCCAAAAAATCCCTCCATTGAATTTCTATTTCCACCATCAGAAGAATAATTTTCATTGTTATATGCAACACCCGCAGACAAATTCCAATATAAAGAGTTTGTATGAATTACATAATTACCAAGACCAATTTTGGCAGTGGTACGTAAATCTAAAGATTGTTCTGTATTAGAAAGTAACGTTAAATCTCCAGTTAAATTCCAGTCTTTAGGAAGAAAATAATTAAAGCCAACACCTGCATCATTTCTTTGAATGTCATCTACGTCATCTTGTGTTGTAAATAATGTGTTATAATATAGTTCTGTAGACCATTTGTCTGCCAAATAAGCCATTCTAAAACTACCATTTAATTGTCGTTGATTGTTTGCTTTTGTTAAAGAGAAACCGAAGTCAATATTTGCAGAAAGTCTACTCAAAAAACTGTCGTCTACGCTGTTTATATAAACAACTTCATGTTGCTCAACTGTTCTGTCTTCACCTTCATCATTTTTAATAAATATTTTTCCGTCATCTGTAGTATTAAAGGTTCCATTAATTCGTTGCCCATCAGAAAGGGTAATTAAGTAGCGTTGTGTCGCTTTTATTGTTTTAATATCTTCCCAAGTGATTTTAAAGTCTGAATCAGAATAAGAAGGTTCAATGGTTAAAACACCACGATCCATACTTTTTAAATCTCCAACAATTACATCTCGATTGTTTAGTACTAAGGTGTCATTTTGTGCAAATCCTATGCAGTGAATTGCAAAAAGAAAAAAAATAGAAGTGTAAAATTTATTCATAATAATTTTGTTTTAATATTATGTAAATGTAACGGTTTCTATTAAGTTTTCAAAACTATTACGTACCACAATTTGTAACTATTTGATGCATAGTGTTTCATGGAGAATCGCCAAATGTTTATGGTTTTTATTAGGTTTTTCAACCTTTTTCTTGGGAATCAATCATTTTTTCAAAAATAATTCCACCTTTAAACATTCCTTTTAAATACGGGTGAATTTCTTTACCTAGTTTGGTTAAGCTATATTCAACTTTGGGAGGTACTTCAGGAAAAATTTCTCTGTTAATTAAATGGTCAGCTTCTAATTCTTTCAATTGTTTGGTCATCATACGCTCACTAATGTCTGGAATAAGTTTTACCAACTCATTGTATCTCTTATTTCCTTGAGAAAGATGTAAAATAATGGTGCTTTTTCGCTTTCCTTTAATCACATTTATAAAAGTGTCTATTGGGCAGTAACTTTTTTTCATTTTTTTTTAGCTTTAAAACCCAGTGTTAATACAAAACAGCACAAAATGTTCGTAAGCGTATAAATTGTAAGCTCTTGTGTACACCAAATTATTGGTTGAAATTTGCCGCAAAAGTAACAAAAAGAAAGAAGAAATGATGAACGATAACAAAACCTTCAAAGCTTTTAGAGTGGAAGAAGAAAACGAAAAATTTGTTTCGGCAATAAAAGAAATGCCTTTTGAAACAATTGAAGAAGGAGAAGTATTGATAAAAGTTCACTATAGTTCTCTAAATTATAAAGATGCCTTATCGGCTAGTGGAAATAAAGGAGTCACTAGAAATTTTCCGCACACACCTGGAATTGATGCTGTTGGTGTAATTTTTGAATCAAAATCTGAAAAATTTAAAGTTGGAGAAGAAGTGCTAGTTACCAGTTATGATTTAGGAATGAACACGAATGGTGGTTTTGCTGAATATGTAAAAGTTCCTGAAAATTGGGTGGTAAAACGACCTAAAAATCTAAGCATGAAACAGGCTATGATTTTTGGAACCGCTGGTTTAACAGCAGGTATGTCGGTTTTAAGATTGGTTGAAACAGTAAAACCTGAAGATGGAACTATTGTGGTTTCTGGAGCAACTGGTGGCGTTGGTTCAGTAAGTGTACAAATCTTAAATAAGTTGGGGTATAAAGTTGCTGCTATTACAGGAAAAGAGGCTGAAAAGCCATATTTATTAGATTTAGGAGCTTCTGAAGTGATTTTGCGTAAAGATTTTGAGGCACTTCAAAAAAGACCTTTGTTAAAACCATTATTTGCTGGTGCAATTGATACTGTTGGAGGTGTAATTTTGGAAAATATAATTAAATCTGTAAATCCGTTAGGTGTGGTTACAGCTTGTGGAAATGCAGCTTCTATAAAGTTAGATTTAACAGTATTTCCGTTTATTTTAAGAGGAGTTTCATTAATTGGAATTGATTCTCAAAATTACCCAATGAGTTACAGAGAACAAGTTTGGAGTAAGTTAGCAGATGCATGGAAAGTTGAAGGTTTAGAGGCAAATAGCACTACCATTGGTTTTTATGAATTAAGTGAAAAATTAAACTTAATGTTAGCAGGTAAATTAAAAGGAAGAACTATTTTAAAAGTAGTTTAATGCCTTTAAAAAAGTAAAAAAAAGCCGAAGATTTCTCTTCGGCTTTTTTTGTTTCTTGTCATTTTGAGCGAAACAAAGTGAAGTGAAAAACCTCTAGATTCTTCATTTCATTCAGAATGACATCTATTCTTTTAATAACTCATTTCAACAATTTTGGCAACCATAGTTGGCGTTACTTTTCCTTTTTCTCCAATGCCTTTCCAACCTCTTTCGGTAAAACGTTTTTTAATTTCTTGTGCAGTTCCTTTATAGTTTTCAGTATAATCAGAAAGCTTTGTGTTTATTCCTAATGATTGGAAAAAAGCAGTTGTTTTTTCAATTCCAGCTTTAGCTTTTTCCTCTAAAGTACCTTCAGTAATGTTCCAAACACGTTCCGCATATTGTGCTAGTTTTTCTTTCTTGTCTTCAAAATTCACGGTGTAATGACTATCGGCAATAATTGCCAAGGTTCGTGCGTGGTCAATGCCAAACAAAGCTGTTAATTCGTGCCCAATTGCGTGAATTGTCCAATCACTTGGTACACCTTTTTGAATCAATCCGTTTAAAGCCATAGTACAACTCCACATAAAGTTAGAAGCTGCTTTATAATCAAACGCATCATTCAACATTGTAGGCGCAATTTCAACCAAAGTTTGTAAAATGCTTTCAGCAAAACGATCTTGTAATTTTGCATCTACCGAGTAAGTCATGTATTGTTCTAAAACGTGTGTAAAAGCATCAGCTAAACCATTTGCTATTTGACGTTTAGGAATAGATTTTATAACCTGTGGATCTAAAATTGAAAACTGTGGAAATAATCCTGGTCCGCCCATAGCAAATTTTTCTTTGGTTTCAGATCTAGAAATTACTGCACCCGAATTCATTTCCGATCCTGTTGCTGGTAAAGTTAAAACTGTTCCAAAAGGCATTCCTTTAAAAATTCTAATGTTTTTAGTTAATATTTCCCAAGGTTCATCACCTTCAAATAAAGCTGCAGCAGATAAAAATTTGGTTCCATCAATTACAGATCCGCCACCAACAGCTAATAAAAAAGTAATGTTTTCAGTTTTAATAATTTCTAAAGCTTTCATTAAAACTTCATATTCTGGATTTGCTGGAATTCCACCAAATTCTAGTACTTCAAAGTCAGCAAGTGCTGCCGAAACTTGTTCGTAAATTCCGTTCTTTTTAATGCTTCCTCCACCATAAAGTAGTAATACTTTTGCATCTTTAGGAATTTCATTTGAAATTTTAGCAATTTCATCTTTTCCAAAGATAATTTTAGTCGGATTTTGAAAATCAAAATTATTCATAATTGCTGTTTTTAATTATTATTCAATAACTGTTACTAAATCTTCTGTTGATTTTCTAACTTTTTTAAGGTTAACCAACCAATCGTTTTCAGTGTCTCTGTACCCAACAGGTAATAGTACACAGCTACGTAAACCTTTTTCGCGTAAGCCTAAAATTTTGTCTACCGCTTCTGGTTCAAATCCTTCAATTGGAGTAGTGTCTACACCTTCATAAGCAGCAGCAATAATTGCTGCACTAAAAGCAATGTACGCTTGTTTTGCAGCGTGATTAAAATTGATTTCTGCATCTTGTTTTGGGTAAAAACTCAACAATTTTTGGCGATAAGCTTCCCAACCTTCGTTTTTAAAACCACGTACTTCATTTACCAAATCAAAAGCCTCGTTAATTCTATCTTCAGTGTAGGTATCCCAAGCGGCAAAAACCAATAAATGAGAACAATCTGTAATCATAGATTGGTTCCAAGATACAGGTTTAATTTGTTCTTTAATTTCTTGATTTGTGATAACTAAAATTTCAAAAGGTTGCAATCCGCTTGAAGTTGGTGCTAAACGCGCAGCTTCAATAATATTGTCAATTTTATCTTGTGAAACTTTTTCTTTATTCATTGCTTTAGCAGCGTATCTCCAATTTAATTTGTCTAATAATTCCATTTTTTTAGTTTTTGTTTATTGCTATGTTTTTTATTTTTTCTGAAGTAATAATTTGTGTTTCTGAAGTTGAATTTGCTAAGTTTATCATAGCTTGAGCAATATGTTCAGCCTCAGTAATGTTATATTTTTTTAGTTTTCCGAAGAAAAAAGGTTGTAGTATTTTAAAAAGTACCAATCCAATATTTTCGCCAAAACGTTGTTCATTTCTGTTGCCTTTAATTATTGAAGGCTGTAAAATGTAGGTGTTTTTAATTTTTGTTGAAAGCACATCACTTTCCATTTCACCTTTTGTTTTGTTGTAAAAAACGCTACTGTTTACATTTGCTCCAATTGCAGAAACTACACAAAAAGTTTGAATGTTGTTTTCTTTTGAAAGTTTTGCAGCCGTAACAGGAATTCCGTAATCAATGGCTTTGTAAATTTCCTTATCTGGTGTTTTTTTAGCAGTTGATCCAATACAACAATATACTTCGTCAGCTGTAAAATCTGCCTTAAAATTTTCTAATTCCAATAAATTTCCTGTAAACTGAATTACTTTTGAAGGTAAACCTTCTATCTTTTTTCTAGAAAATAATTTAATGGTTTTGTAACGGTCATCATTCAATAATTTTTCTAAAACTAATGATCCTGTTAATCCTGAAGCACCTAAAATAATTGCTGTTTTTTTCATAAGTTATAGTTTTATGCTATCCCAAGCAATTTCAAATGCAGCGTTTAAAGTTTCCTGCTTTAATTCACAACTGTTTTTATATTGTTTGTTTGTTAAAAATGCCAACGGATAAATTGTAAATGCATATAGTAAATAGGGTGAAATAGGTTTTATAATTTGTTCTTGTTTTCCTCTTTCCCACAAATCAAGTAATGGTTGTAAATGTTTTAAACCTTCTTTCTTAATGGCATCATCAACAATTGGTGTGTTATCGCACTGTGATAAAAAATTAGACTCTTCAGTTTGTTGTAACTTAAAATGCGCAATATTATACCAAATTTGTTTGAAACTTTCTTTAATACTTTGTTTTTCGTTGTAATTTTTAAAGGCATTTGTACTAAACAACACCTTCATTTCTAAATACAATTGATTGATTAAATCTTGTTTGTTTTCAAAATAAATATAAATAGTTGCAGGAGACATTTGGGCCAACTTTGCAATTTTGCTCATCGGCGCTGCATGAAAACCTTGGTTATTTACCAATTGAAGTGTTGCGTTTAATAAAGCAGCACGTTTTTTATCGCATTTTTGTCTAATAGCCATTTTATTTGAGTAAAAATTATAGACAAATATACATCACAAAAAGAATGAATATTCATTTTGTAAATATAAATTAATGTTAAAATTTAAAAAGAGTACTTTTGTAGCTTAATGAAACATATGAAAACTAAAGGTAAAAATAGCGGGCAATTACATCCAAACAATATTCATAAAAATGGCTATAATTTTAAAGAATTATGTGAAGCCTATCCAAATTTAAAAGAATTTGTATTTGTAAACCAATATGGGACAGAAACTATAGATTTTGCAAACCCAAAAGGTGTAAGAGCTATTAATACGGCTTTGTTATTTAAATATTACAATATTTCATTTTGGGATTTTCCTGATGATAATTTATGTCCGCCAATTCCTGGTCGGGTAGATTATATTCATTATTTGGCTGATTTGTTGAAATCTTCTGGTATTCATGAGCAAGTGAATGTTTTAGATATTGGAACAGGAGCAAATTGTATTTATCCATTGCTTGGAAATGCTGCTTACGGTTGGAGTTTTGTTGGAACCGATATTGATAAAAAATCATTAGACAGAGCAGGTGCTATTGTAAAAAAAAATAAGCTTGGTGCTGTTATAAAGTTAACACAACAAAAAGATGCCACGCACATATTTGAGGGTGTTTTAACAAACGAAGATAAGTTTGCCGCAACTATGTGTAATCCGCCGTTTTTTAAATCGCAGCAAGAAGCAATGCAGGCAAATGCACGTAAATTAGAAGGTTTGGGAAATGCAGATACTGTTGAGCCACGAAATTTTAGTGGGAAACAACAAGAGTTATGGTATAAAGGTGGCGAAAAAGCATTTATTCATACCTATTTGTATGAAAGTTCTAAGTTTAAAACGCAATGTTTTTGGTATAGTACGTTGGTTTCAAAAAAGGAGAATGCAGAAAGTATGTTAAGTTCTTTAAAAAAATTAGGTGCAACTGAAATTAAAACCATTCCAATGCATCAAGGTAATAAAGTAACACGTGTTATAGCGTGGACATTTTTAACTGCTGAAGAGCAAAAAGAATGGAATAATTAGTGGTTATTTATTCACAATTAATTCCCAAAAACCAACATCAACCCAATTATTAAATTTATAGCCTACTTCATGAAAGTGTGCTATTTTTTTGAATCCTAATTTTTCGTGAAATTTTTCACTTGCTTCATTTGGAAGTGAAATGCAACCCAAAATAACGTGAAAATTTTTACTAGTTAATTGCTTAATTAATTCTTTATATAAAAGCGTACCAATTCCTTTTTTAGGCGTATTGTGTTTTAAATAAACCGTGCTTTCTACGGTATGTCTATATGAAAATCGTGAGCGCCATTCGCTTCCGTAGGCATAACCAATAATTTCTCCGTTTTCTTCATAAACAATCCATGAAAATTTTGCTGTTACTGCTAAAATTCGCTTTTCAATTTCCTTAGCATCTATAACTTCTTCTTCAAAAGTAACTATTGAATGAAGAATGTAGTAATTGTAAATATCTGCAATAGCTTGCGCATCTTTTATTTGAACACTTCTAATCATTTTCTTGAATTAATACCAACGCTTTTTTTTCTTTTTTGAAGCTTCTGATTTTCTGCCTGATCTGTGTTTACTTTTTCCTGGTGTTCTGTGAACTTCTTTTTTAGCTTTTGGATCTAAAACATACGGATGCTCATTCATAACCGGAATAGTGGTATTTATAAGTTTTTGAATGTTGGCAATGTATGGTTTTTCATCTGCAGCGCAAAAAGAGTACGAAACGCCAAGTTTACCTGCACGACCTGTACGTCCAATTCTATGCACATAGGTTTCAGGAACATTTGGAATGTCAAAATTAATTACAGCATCAAGGTTGTTAATATCAATTCCACGAGCGGCAACATCGGTAGCTATTAAAATATTTATGTCGCCATCTTTAAATTTCTCTAAGGCATTTTCACGATCATTTTGTGTTTTATCACCATGAATACTATCTACTTTATAGCCGTTTCCTTTCAGCATTTTTTCCAATTTAGCAATACCCATTTTGGTGCGTCTAAATATTAAAATATTACCTTCAATATTGTTTCGTAAAAGGTACAAACACAATTCCATTTTATGTTGTTTGTGTACATAAAACAACAATTGTTGCACATTTTGTGCTGTAGAAGATGAAGGTGTTGCGTTCACCGTTTCAGGTTCTTTTAAAATAACATTTGCTAAATTAATAACCTTATTAGGCATTGTTGCAGAAAATAATAAAACTTGTTTTTCTTGCGGACATAAACGTTCAATTTTTCGAACATCATCAATAAAACCCATATCTAACATTAAATCTGCCTCATCTAAAACTAGGGTTTCAACATAATCTAAATTTATAAAGTCTTGTTTGTGTAAATCCAACAATCTACCTGGTGTTGCCACCAAAATATCTACACCTTTTGTAAGTATATCTTTTTGAGGTTCAATAGATGTTCCTCCGTACACAACAGCTGTTCTTAGATTTGAATATTTTCCGTAGCGTTTAAAACTTTCTTGAATTTGCAAGGCCAATTCTCTGGTTGGACTAACAATTAATGCTCTAATTTTTTTGCCTTTTTTACCCGAATCTTGTTTGTTAAATAACAATTGTACAATAGGCAATGCAAAAGATGCTGTTTTACCTGTTCCTGTTTGTGCTGTTGTAATTACATCCTTTTTTGCTAAAACTAGCGGAATGGTTTGTTGTTGAACAGGCGTTGGAACGTCGTAATTTTGTTCAGCAATGGCTTTTAAAATTGATTTATTAAGCTGTAAGTCTTTGAATTGCATAGGTGTTGTTTAAAACAAGTTTTATGCAAAGATACAGTAAAATAGGGAAGTGTGTTTATAAAACTAATAAACCAAAATTTCGCATTTTTTTTAAAGGTTTTGAATACCAAAACAACTCAAAATCGCTGAATGAAAGTTCAAAATCTTCTTTTAATTGAGAAAATGACAAGGTGTTTTCTTGTTGTACAGATAGTTTTTCTAATGCAGCAAATAACCATTCGCCTTGTTCTTTTTTAAATGAAATTTCTAACAATTCATTTTTAGAGTGAAATGCGAAATGTACAAGGTTTAATGTTCGTCCTCTTTTGGTTTTAGAAGTATAAGAAATCAAAGGTTCTGTACCCAACCAAACAATTTTGGCTGAAGGTTTTGTAGTTAAATTTTCTTCAGAAGTTAAACAATCTTCAATAAAATACGATTGAATATTTGTAGGTGGAATTTCAAAATCAAACCAATCTTGAAGGGGAACATCAAAACCAACGCCGTGCATAAAATTAAAGATAGATTTTTTTAATCCGTAACTAAACTGACTGTGATCAATGCCGGTTTCGTCTAAAAAATCAATATCATTATTGGCAAATGTAATTTCTTTATAGTCTGGAATTACACCATATTTTTCAGGAGCTAATCCAATTGGACTGTGCGTTGTTAGTGCAAATTGATGCCAAAATCCAGAATTGATAATGCCTAATTCAAATAGTTGACGTACCATTTCTAAACTATCTACCGTTTCTTGTACTGTTTGTGTTGGAAAACCATACATTAAATAAGCGTGTACTAAAATATCGGCTTCAGTAAAATTAAGGTTTACCTGAGCAACTTGCTCCACAGTGACACCTTTGTCTATTAATTGTAATAAACGGTCTGAGGCTACTTCTAAACCTCCTGAAACGGCAATTAATCCTGATGCTTTTAAAAGAATGCACAAATCTTTGGTAAAACTTTTTTCAAATCTAATATTTGCCCACCACGTAACGGTTAAATCACGTTTTAAAATTTCTAAAGCCAAAGCTCTCATTAAAGCTGGTGGTGCAGCTTCATCTACAAAATGAAAACCTGTTTCTCCAGTTGTTGCAATTATTGCCTCCATTCTGTCTACCAACAATTTGGCAGTTATGGGTTCATAAACTTTAATATAATCTAAAGAAACATCGCAAAACGTACATTTTGCCCAATAGCAACCATGCGCCATAGTGAGTTTATTCCAGCGGCCATCACTCCATAAACTGTGCATTGGGTTTGCTATTTCAATTACTGAAATGTATTTATTTAACAGCAAATCGTTATAATCAGGTGTGCCTAATTCACTTTGTTTGTAATCTTTTTTTGTGGAATTATTTACATAACTAACCTTGTTGTTTTCAACTAAAAAAGTGCGTTTAAACTCTTTTTTTTCTTCGGAAGGATTTAGAATGTTGTTTAATAATAATTCTACCGGTAATTCGCCATCATCTAAGGTAATATAATCGAAATAATCAAAAACGCGTACATCTGAGACTGAACGTAATTCGGTATTTGGAAATCCGCCACCCATTGAAACAGTAATTTCAGGATGCTTATTTTTTATGAATTCAGCACAACGAAAAGCGCTGTATAAATTTCCCGGAAACGGAACAGAAATACACACTAGTTTTGGTTGAACTGTTGTTAATTTTTTGGCTAAAATTTGAAGTGTAACTTCATCAATATAAGTGGTGTTTTCTTGTAGCTTGTTGTAAAGCTCATTAAAACTGTTGGCGCTTTGCCCCAAACGTTCTGCATACCTACTAAAGCCAAAATTTTCATCAACACACTCTTTTATAAAATCTGAAATGTCTTCTAAATATAATGTTGCTAAATGCTTTGCCTTGTCTTGAATTCCCATCGATCCAAAAGCCCATTCTAAATCGTCTAATTGATCAAATCTTGATGCTTTCGGTAAAAATGAAGTGGTGCAAATTTGGCGTGCTAAAGTTTGATTATTTCCTTGAAGAAAAGCTAAAACAGAATTTATAGTGCTTAAATAATTATTTTTTAACGCATAAATTCGTTGAGAATTTTCTGAAGTTATGGTTTCGTTTTCTACTGCATATTCAAAAATAGAAGTCAAGCTATTTTTTGAAAATAATTCTAAAATAACTTCAATTCCTAAATCTATTTGATAAGAACTAATGTTTTTAGTGTTTAAAAAACCTTTTAAATAAACGGTCGCCGGATATGGCGTATTTAATTGTGTAAAAGGCGGCGTTATGAGTAGAATATCTTTTGCCATTTTAATCTTTAATAGATCTTAAATATAAGTTTTCTACTTTTTCTCTAGCCCAAGGTGTTCTGCGTAGAAATTTTAAACTTGAATTTATAGTTGGATTGCTGTTAAAACAATTTATTTTTATTCTTTTTCCTAACTCTTCCCAACCATAAAATGATACTAGAAATTGCACAATTTCAGCAAGTTTAACACCGTGTAACGGATTGTTTGGTTGAATTTGAGGTTGGTTTTTATTTTTCTCCATAAATTGCTTGTTGTGAATACATTATTTTTTTAATTCAGCAGCAATAACTGCAATCATTTCATTAAATTCTTTTTCATCGTACAAGCGAGAAAGGAAAATAATTTTTCCGTTTTTATCTAACACAATATTTCTGGTAACTCCTGCTTTTGGTAAAGTAAAACTTTCAAATAACGAGCCATCTTCATCAATAGTAAACGGATATGTAACTTGCATTTGAGTAATAAAACGTTCCACTTTTTCGCGTTTTTCTTTCAAGTCAATTCCAACCAACAAAAAGTCTTCATTTTTAAATTGTTGCCAAACTTCACTTTCTAAATGTGGCATTTCTTTTCGGCAAACGCTACACCAAGAAGCTGTAAATTGAAGTACAACTACTTTTCCTTTTAAACTTTGGTTGGTATGTTTTGTGCCATCCATTAAGGTAAAATTTAACTCAGGAGATTGCTCACCAACTTTAACTTTGTAACCTCTGGTAGCATCTTCTTGTGCGAAACTTATGTGTGCAACTAATACCAGTGCAATTAGTAGTAATTTTTTCATGTGTTTAAATTAATTTTGGCAAAGATACTTTAAAATTAAATAGCTACTGCTTACGTGCTATTAGACGTGCTGATCTATAAGAATTACGTTTCCATCAGGATCTAAAACAATCATATTTGCTGGTCCTTTTGTGTTTTCTTTAGCTTCAGTAATTGGTTGTATGCCTTTGGATTTTAAATGTTGTTGTATTTCACGAACATCATTAAAATTGGTTAACTCGTTGGCATTTTCATCCCAACCCGGATTAAAAGTAATTATATTGTTTTCAAACATTCCTTGAAAAAGTCCTATTAATGAGTTTTCGTTTTTCATAATAAGATAGTTTTTTTCAATATTTCCTCCAAAAACAGTGAAGCCTAAATTTTCGTAAAATTCTTTGGAAGCGTGAATGTCTTTTACGTTTAAACTAATTGAAAATGCACCTAATTTCATATGTTGTAATTTATAGTTAAAGCTATAAAGTTACATTTTTTAATTTTTGGGTAGCAATGGGTTTGCTACCCAAAAATTAGAGTATTTTTTGAAAACATAGGCTGTTTTCAACGTTTTCATAAAAGCCAAAATTTTGTGTAATGGTGTAGCCACATTTTTTATACAATGCAATGGCTTCGGGTTGTTGTTTGCCGGTTTCAAGAATACATTTGTCAAAATTTAGTGTTGTTGCCCATTGTTCAAGTTCGTTTAAAACTGCTGAAGCAACACCTTTTCTTCTACCTTGTATGCTCACATACATTCGTTTTATTTCAACAAAATTTCCTTCATGAATTTTAAAAGCACCACAGCCAACAGCTTGGCTATTTTCATAAGCAATAACTACATGTTGTAAACCGTCAATTTTATTAAATTGATCGTAAAAACCGTGTTCAACACCATCACGTATTTTTAAATCGGCATCTAACAATTTTACGAGTGCAACAAAATCACTGTTTTGAAAATTGGTTCTTTTTAGCGTAATCATTTCAATTTAATTTTTAGCAACAACCAGAGCTTGGTGAACAACAAGATTCAGTAGGTTTATTTAAATCTGATAAACTTACTTTTTGCTTTCCTTCAGGAATACCACAGTTGTCTTTTGCCAAACAATCTGTGTGTTTAGATGTTAGTAAAAAAGTGCGACCATCAAAATCAACATTGTATTTTTCAATGGTTTTTCCTTGGTACTCAACTTCAACTTCTAAATCTTCAATACCCAAAACTTTTTCTGAAAGTTCAATAATATGCACTAATTTTTCTGGATGTAATCTGTGGTCATAATCATCAGCTTCCCACAATTGAAAGTTTACAACTTCTTCATTTCTTACGGTACCACCACAATCAATAAAATGCTTTGTAATTTTACCAACTTCAGTTACGTGAAAATGATTTGGAACTAAGGTTCCGTTTGGTAATTGAAAAGCAATTGTTTGTAGCGTGTTTAAGTGTTTTTTAATTTCAGATAGTTTCATTTTTTTAGTTTTAGCAGCAATTAGTTGATGGGTTAGTAGTTAAAAATTGCGTTAAGGTTTTTTGAATTTTCATCCAATTTTCTTCATCAATACAATAGCAAACGCTTGTTCCATCAATATTTCCTTTAATTAATTGTATGTTTTTTAATTCTTTTAAGTGTTGAGAAATTGTAGGTTGTGCCAAGCCAATTTCTTGTACTAGATCTCCGCAAATACAAGATTTAGATTTTAATATGTATTGCAGAATGGCAATTCGAGCCGGATGTCCCAGTACTTTTGCAATTTTTGCAATGTTATTTTGTTCGTTTGTAAATATTTCTGATTTGGTAATTCCCATACTTAAATTATTATATTGCAATATTACGATTAATAACAAAAAACCACAATAAAAAGTGTAGAAATAGGAAAATTTTAACGTTTAAAAATTTTTAAATACACAGTTCACCTTTAAACACAATAACAGCTTCTCCTTTTATAATTAGTTGGTTGTTTTCTATTAATTCAACCTCCATAGCGCCAGTTCTTTGTGAGGCTTGAAAAGATTTCATAGCTGTTTTATTCAATTTTTCACTCCAATATTTAGCTAAAAAAGTATGAGTAGCACCGGTTACCGGATCTTCGTTAGAACCGCTCCAAGGCCAAAAATATCGAGAATGAAAATCGTATTCGCTTGTTGAAGAGCTTGTTACTAATACACCATTTATAGAGTTATTGGTTTTTACCAAGGCTTCAAAATCTGGGGTTAGTTTTGCTAATGCTGAGGTACTTGAAATTTCTAATAATAAAATATTAGTCTCTTTATTGTAAACGCAATTATTTATTTCAGAAATACCTAAAGCAGTTAATAATTCTTTTGAAACTGTTGCTTTTGTAGTTTCATAAACAGGAAAAACCATTGAAATTTTTTCACCTTCTTTTTTTGTAACAAGTTCAATATTTTGAAACGTTGTAAAGTGAATTTCTTCAACCGAAGTATTTTCAAATATTATTTTTGCTGAAGCCAATGTAGCGTGTCCACACAAAGGAATTTCCATAATTGGTGAGAAATACCGAATGGAATAATTGTTGTTTGAAATATGTTGAACAAATGCTGTTTCAGATAAATTTAATTCGGCTGCAATTGCTTGCATTTTTTCATCAGAAATAAGTGTTGTTACTATACAAACGCCAGCCGGATTTCCTTTAAATGCTGTATTAGTAAATGAGTCAACAATATAAGTTTTCATAATTACATTTGAGGTATGCCGCCTGAAGCAATTAATAAAATAGCCGCAATAAAATTAATGGCTAAAATAATAAGTACAGGTTTCCAAATAGCTTTTTTCTTGTATTTTAAATCTTCAGGAACTTCTTTTTTCCAAATAAAATTATACAACAAATAAATTCCAATTAAATTTGAAATAATTGAAATTAAAAAGGCGGTAATTAGATCAGAAAATGTAGCTAAATTGGTAAGTGAAACTTTTTCAGTAAGATTTAAAAACTCATAAATATAAGTTAGTGAAAAGGAGTACATAAAGGTTCCAATAATTACAAACCAACCACTATTTTTTTTATTGAGTTGAAACAAGTTTAAAATCATTAAAACACTGCCACCAAAAACTGAAAATAAGGCTCCAAAAATAAAGATAGATTGCGTGCTATACAATGCCGGAATTTCTTTTGATTGGGCATTTGCTGTTGTAAAAGGTGTTTCAATTTTTGTAGCTTCAGCAGCTTTTATTGCTTGTGCTTCTTGTTTAATTTCATCAGCATTTTCAACAATAATTCCTCTTTTTTCTAATTCTAATACTGCAGAAAGTACTGCGTATTCTTGAAAATGATCTTTATTTTCGGTATAGTTTTTCAATTCAGAATCAGACATTTTTGCCATTCTTAATGAAAGTAAACTTTCGTTGCTCATTGTTTTAAAGTTATGTATTTTGTTAAGTTAGACTTTAAAATTTGCTGAATTTCTAGTTCATTTTCAGAAATTGTTTCGGTAAATAAAAATCCAAAAACAGCATATTTTCTAAAATCTACTTTTCGCAAATTTAAGGGTTTTTTAAAGTCTTTTAATAAAAGATCATAATTAAACAATTCTATTTGATTTTCTGCAATACCAGAATTGTTATTAATAACCAGCAGCATTTCCATCTTTTCTAGACTCTGATGCACCGTAATACACACCGTTTTCTTGATCGAACATAATGGCTTGATAGCCGCCATAACTTCCTAAACCAAAACCAACTTTGTGTCCTTTACTCATTAAAGTTCTAATAACTTCGTATTCAAAACCAGACTCCAATAAAACTTGTCCGCCATTGGTCATTTTCCCACCCGTTGGCTCTGTAGAACCTGTATGTTGCATACGTGGCGCATCACCGGCAGCTTGCAAATTCATATCAAAATCTATTAAGTTCATTACAATTTGAGCGTGACCTTGCGGTTGCATTGCGCCGCCCATAAGTCCAAAACTAATCCACGGTTTTCCATCTTTTGTTATAAATGCCGGAATTATGGTGTGAAACGGACGTTTATTTGGTTCAATAACGTTGAAATGACCTTCTTCTAACGAAAACAATTCACCTCTATCTTGTAGCATAAAACCTAAACCTGGAGGCACCATTCCTGAACCCATTCCGCGGTAATTACTTTGAATAAGAGACACCATATTTCCTTCTTTATCTGCAACAGTTAAATACACAGTGTCTCCGTGTTCTAATTCCCCAGGAGAATATTTACGAGCCGCATATTTTCCTATTAATGCTCTACGTTCATTGGCATATTCTTTTGAAATTAATGTTTCAACTGGTAGTTTATTAAAAGCTGGATCTGCATAATATTTTGCACGATCTTCAAATGCTAGTTTTTTAGCTTCAATAAAATGATGTACATAGTCTGCACTTCCAAATCCCATGTTTCTAACATCATAGCCTTCCATAATATTTAAAATTTGCAAGGCTGCTATTCCTTGTCCGTTTGGTGGTAATTCCCAAACATCGTATCCTCTGTAGTTTGTTGAAACAGGTTCAACCCATTCTGAAGTATGGTTTGCTAAATCTTTTTCACTTAAAACACCACCTTCAGCTTGTAAAAAATCTGCAATTGTTTTGGCTATTTCGCCTTTGTAAAAAGCATCTCGACCACCTGTTGCAATTTTTTGATAAGTGTTTGCTAAATACGGATTTTTAAAAACAACTCCTTTTTTTAAGGCGCCATTTGGCATATACGTTTCACTGAAATTTGGGTAATCTTTAAATCTTTTAGAAGACATGTTTAAGTAATACCCAATTAATTCTGTAACAGGAAACCCTTCATTTGCATATTTTATGGCAGGTGCTAAAAGTTGCTCCATTTTCATACTTCCAAACTTTTTGTGCATTTCAAACCAACCATCAACACAACCGGGAACACTCACAGGTAAGGCTCCAAAAGCTGGAATACTGGTCATGTTTTTGTCTTTAAAGTACTGTAAATTCAATTTTTCAGGTGAACGCCCGCTTGCATTTAATCCGTACAATTTTTGTTCTTTTGCGCTCCAAATAATGGCAAATAAATCGCCTCCAATTCCTGATCCTGTTGGTTCCATTAAACCTAAAGCTGCATTGGCTGCAATTGCGGCATCAATGGCATTTCCGCCATTTTTTAAAATATCTAAACCTATTTGGGTAACCAAAGGATGGCTGGTTGCAACCATTCCGTTTTGTGCAATTACTTCAGATCTGGTGGTGAATGCTTTTCCGTTTACTCTATCTTGTGCTTGTGCAAATGTTATGTTTAGTAAAAGTGCTATTGCAATAAATTTCAATGTTTTTTTCATTGTGTTTAAAATTATTTTTAAGTTGATTCTGGAAAAATGAGTTGCATAAAAATACAATAAACTTTAAAATAAAGCTGCTACAAATGTTATTGAAGCTAATTTTATTAAAAATGAAGTAAGTTTTTGTAACTTTAACAATATGATAAAAGATATAAAACTAGCCGTTTTAATTGACGGCGATAATATTCCTTCAAAATACATTAAAGAAATGATGGAGGAAATTACAAAATACGGAACACCTACAATTAAACGTATTTATGGCGATTGGACCAAGCCACATTTGTCTAAATGGAAAAATATTTTGTTGGAAAATGCCATAACACCAATTCAACAATATGGTTATACAACGGGTAAAAATGCAACAGATTCGGCAATGATTATTGACGCTATGGATATTTTATATTCAGAAAAAGTAAATGGTTTTTGCTTGGTTTCTTCAGATAGTGATTTTACAAAATTAGCCACGCGCTTGCGTGAGGCAGGTTTGGTTGTTTACGGAATTGGAGAAAAAAAGACACCTAATCCGTTTATTGTTGCTTGTGATAAGTTTATTTATTTAGAAATTTTGGCGATGGATGAAGATGATATTCAAGATGGAAAAGCTGTTCATAAAAAAGCAAATATTGATAAAGTAACGCCAAAAGTAATTCGTTTTTTAAGAAACTCTGTTGAAGATGCGGCTGATGAAGATGGTTGGGCTTTTATGGGTGATGTTGGGTCTCTTATTTTAAAAAAGCAACCCAATTTTGATTCGCGAAATTTTGGATTTGAAAAATTAACACCATTTTTTAAATCGTTACCTCAATTTGAAATTGAACAAAAAGAAGGTGGAGGTCGTTTTAAATTAATTTATGTGAGGAACAAGCGTAAAAAATAAAGCAAAGTTGCTATGAAATTCAACACTAAAAAATGGAGCGTTATTCTTGGAGTGCTTCTTCTTCTAATTTTTTCAATAAACAGTATTTTAAGTGTTGTTGTTTCTAACCTTGTAAACACACAATTACAAGAAATTAATGAACAGAAAAAGTTAACTATTTCTGTAGGTAAAATTAATTTAAATGTGTTTACTGGAGATTTAAATCTTAAAAATGTACAGGTAAAACCTGATAGCTTGTTTTTTGAAAACTTTAAAAAAGGCCTTGCAGAAAAAGCAAGTACTTCTGAATTTACTTTGTCTGAACTGAAAATAAAAGGATTTGGTATTTATGCTATTTTAGTACATAAAGAAGTGTATGCGCGTAAAATTATAGCAAAAGGATTGCAATTAAATTTGTATAAATTAGACAATCCTTTAGATGTTGAAAGTAATTCTACCGAAGGGAAAATAGCAAGAATTGATTCTATTTTTATAAAAGAAATTAAACAAATAGATTTTAAACGTGTTGTTTTTGAAGATTTTGATTTTAGAATTATGAACGTTAAAAATGCCGATACACTATTTTCTTATAGTGGAGAAGCTTGTGAAATTTCAGGTGTTAATTTAGATGCGCATCCTACTATTGAAAATTATTTTGTAGTTGATAAAAAAGACTTAGAAATTAACTTTAAAGAGCAAGAAATAAAAACCAACAACGGAGATTATACAATTGGTCTAAATGACATTAAATACAATTATAAAAGCAGCTCATTGGTTATATCTAATTTTAAATTAAACCCCACTTTAGATAAGAAAAAATTGGCAGCAACGTACCCATACAATACTGAAGTTTATGAAATAAACACCAAAAACATTCAATTTAAGGGGTTTTATTTAGATAGTATTTTAAGAAAAGGAGTTGTTAGTTTAGACACAGTTTTAGTTGAGCAACCAATATTTGGTATTTATATTGACCAAACAAAACCACAAGATTTAAATAAACGGCCTAAATTTTTAAATGAATTATTAAAAGGAGTCACGGAACCTTTTAATATTGAAAAAATACTGCTAAAAAATGGAGAACTTAATTACCGTGAAAAGCACGAAAAATTTAAAGAATTAATGGTTTTAGACATCTCAAATTTGAATGCTGAATTTAGTAATGTTACCTCTTTAAAGGATAGCTTGGACTTTGGAAGCGATTTAAAAATAAATTTAAAAGGAAACATTTGTAAAGTAGCTCCGTTAAACTTAGATGTTGTAATGCATTATAACACTTATAATAATTCGTATTTGTTTACAGGAAGTGTTGGAGCAGCAAATTTTATTAATTTTAATGATGCGCTGTACGCAGGAACTGGTGTAAAGTTTGAAAGTGGTAAATTACAGCAAATGAATTTTACGGTTACAGGTACTACTGCCGGATCAACAGGTAAGTTACTTATGCGGTATACCAATTTAAATGCCAAAATTTTTAAAGATCATAAAAAGAAAAAAACCATTTCTTGGATTGGAAACTCTATAATTGTTGACTCTAATCCTACTAAAAAAGGGAAACTAAGAGTTGGTGCAATTGAGTTTGAAAGAGAACCCCATAAAGGTTTTGGAAATTTACTGTGGAAATCAGTTTTATCTGGAATGGTAAACACTGTAAATCCTGTAGGTAAAATTGTAAAAGAAGAAAAAAAGAAAACACAAACAGTGCATAAAAAAGAAAAAAAGAAGTGGTTTTCTAAATTTTAAAAAACCTCTATTTTTTTTTCAATAAAAATTAAAACTATCTTTAGAATAGCAATGTTTTTTATTCTAAAGATAGTTTTGTGTAAAAAATAAAGATCTAAAGACCAATGTTTTTTGGTGGGTATTTTTTAAAAGTTAAAGCGTGTTGTTTCATTTTTGCGCCTAATGTTGCAAGCCAAGCACTTCTTCTATGACCAACAGGCATTTTTTCTTGTGGGTCTATGTATAAATTAAATAACCAAGGTGCTAAACCAACATCTTCAATAGTAGCATAATCAATATACATATGTGTTGAATGTGGAATAATAACTTTTACGTGTTCCTTGTATTCTTTCATTCTCATAGCCATAAACTCTTTTCCCCACCAAAAATAAGCAGCTTCTCGGTTTGTTTTTCCTTCGGGAAGGAATAAAAAACTACTTTGATCAATAAAATCAAAATATTTATCGCTTGGTAAAGTTGTTCTATCAACACCAGCCAATCTTAAACTTACGCCAAATAAATCCATTAAATCAAAAACTCCGTTACTTTCAGATCCTGGAGCAATCATTCCTGGCCAATAAGCAATTCCTGGAACTCTAACTCCACCTTCAAAAGTTGTTCCTTTAGCTCCTCTAAAAGGCGTGTATCCTGAATCTGGCCAAGAATCCATTTGCGGACCATTATCAGAAGTTACAAAAACAAACGTATTTTCTAGTAAACCTTCATCAGTCAAGGCTTTTACAATGTTTCCTATGTGCATATCAACTTCAGCTATGGCATTTTTATATTGGTATTTTGCGGCGCTTAATCCAGGGTAATCTGGGTTGTCATGATTGTCTGCGTGCACTTTCATGAAACAATGTTCTAAAAAGAAAGGTTCGCCAGATTTTGCAAAATCTTTTATTTTTGAAATAGAAAAATCTGTTAATACTTGATCAGCTCTACCAATATCTTCAAGAGATTTTACTTGGCTTACTTTTTCGGTTTTACCACCTTTCCAGCCATGTTGTAAATGGTCGTCAGGTTTAATACTTTCAAAATCTTTCATTCGTTCTTCATTTAGAACTAAATCAGGATAACGTCTAGGATCAAAACCTTGTGAAATTTCCTTTTGAGCAGGGTAATAACCTAAATATTCATCAAAACCAATATCGTGAGGTCGCATACCAATACTTTCACCAACATGCCATTTTCCGGTAAGTAAAGTGTAGTAACCTGCATCACTTAAAATTTTGGCCAAACTTAATTCGTCTTCCCAAGGGTTTGAGGTAATTTTGTCTCCGGCTAAAATAGGTCTAATAAGTCCAGTTCGTACTGGAAGCCTTCCTGTTAAAATTGCAGATCGGGTAGGAGTACAGGTTTGTTGTGAGTAGCATGAGGTTAGTTTTAAACCTTGTGCTGCCAATTTATCCATATTTGGAGTTTCAGCACCAATTGCGCCTCCACCACCGTAGCAACCAGGATCACCGTAACCCATATCATCAACAATTAACCAAACTATGTTTGGTTTTTTGCCAGTCTTTTTTTCAAGGTCGGCTAATTTTTTTGTAATTGCTTTTTCTTGTTCAGGGTGCGGAATTGAAGGTTCAAAATTTTCAGCTGTTTTTACAGATCTGTCAAAGCTTTGTGCGTATATTTGAAAAGTAGCAGTTGCTATTAAAATAAAGCATAGAAACAATTTTTTCATAAGTGATTAATTAGTTTAGTAGTTTTTATTCTTCTTTCATTGAAAAATTGACTTTCAGCATAGGTTTAGTACCTAAATTTTCAGGTGCCTCCTTACTGGCCGTTTCAATGTTAATTTGTGTTGAGTCTTTAGTTGTTTTTAAATATTTTTCTACGTTTGTTAAAAGTGTTTTATTGGTTAAAGCTACAATTGAGTCTATAACCGTTGGTGTTGTAAGTGCTAAACACGCTTTGTTAATTGATAGTGTGTCTTGTGCAATTTTTTTACGTACAAAGTGCTCAAAACCTTTTTCATCTTTCAAATAATCTTTTTTCTTTTTTTTGAAATAAAGTTTACCTACTTCAGCTTTAGCTATGGCTTCTTTTTGTAGCTCAGGATCAACATAATGCACTAAATCTATTTTAAGCTCTGGCTTTTTGTCTTCCAAATCTAGCAACATGTTTAATTGTTTTATATGTTGATCTGAAGGGATTGAATCTAAATAATTAAAGTGAATAGCTTCAAAATCTTTAGGATCTCCACCAAATAAACCAGCTAATAACTTACCTGGACTTGCAGCTACTTTAACAATTAAATTTTTAAACGTTGACCAAACAATTGTTTTTATATCTAACGAAGGATCGTTTAAATCACCTCTTACAGGAATATCAAGGTTTACTTCTCCATTTTTATCGGTTAAAATAAACAGTGCAAATTTAAGCGGTAAATTATATAAACCTTTTTGCGTACTGTTGAGTGATGGGTTTTTAATAAGTAATTTGTTTTCGCTGGTAATTTGTCCGTTTATTACTTTTGAGTTTGAATAATAATACATATCACCTTCTAAAATGGTATGCCCCATATAATAACCTGTGTAAATATTAATATCTGGCAGTTTAAATTTTTCAATAGAAATATCAATATTAAGGTTGTTTAAATCCAAAGGGTTTAAGCCTAATTCAGCTTTTAAAGTCCCTCGTTTATTTAGCAACATATTTGAATAAATAGTTAACCAGTCTGCATCACTTAAAATACTATCTGAATTGATGGTAATATCACTTAAATGATAGTTAAACGGACTTCCAGTTAAATTGTCTGTGTAATCTGTAATTCCTTGCTGAACAGTTAAATGATTGATTGCATAAAACAAGGAGTCATTTTGGGTAGTAGTTTTGTTTTCTTCTTCTTTTTCTTGTATTTCTTCGGAAGTGATTTTAAATATGTCGAAAAAATTATTACTAACAGAGTCTAACTTAAAAAACACATAAGGTTCTTTAATTTGTAAAGTATCTATTATATACGAACTTTTGGCATTGTTAATTTCTTTTAAAACACAATTTATTTTTTTTACAGCTAAAAACTTTTTATCCTGTTGGTCATTCATTGCAAAGTCTTCAACCTGCACATTTCCTGAAACGGTTGAATTATCTACTTGGTTAATGTTTCCTGAGATACTTAATTTGCTGTTAACTAGTCCTTTCAGGTAATTAATATTGACTGACTGTTGTGCATACTTTATAAGTGGATCTAAAACTAAATGATGTACCGTTAAATCAGCTTTGTACTCACCACTTTTAGGATCTACTTTTACTGAAGATTCAAAATAACCATTATTGGCTAAATTAAACTTAATACCTGCTTCACTTTTATTATTTTGATCCCATCCTATAAATGGTACAAAAAATGATAAATCGTTTATTTTTGCTGTGTGATCTATATTTTGATTGTTAAAATAAAAGTTAGCACCTTTAATTTCTATATTAGAAAGGCTGTATTTAATAGGTTCTGCAGTTGTATTTTCTTTAGGTATAGTATCTGTTGAGGTGTGAAATGCAATTAAATCATCAAAGTTAAAAACAGAATCTTTTTGTACGGCATTTAAATACAACCCTTTTACATAAAATTGCTCTAAAACAAACTCATCATATAACATTTGGTAAGGCTCTAAATCAACAATTAAAGTATCAAACGAAATAAATGGTGTTGCTTCATCTTGTTCAAGCATTTTAAAATCAAGTACTTTTGCTGTTCCTGTAAAATAATTAATTTTTAATTTTTCAATTTCTACCTGCCGCCCAATTAGTTCTTTACTGTGTTTTATTACGTAGTTTTTCCCTAAAGTTGGCAATGCTAATAAAGCTATAACAACAATTGTAAAAATTGATAGTAGTGTTATAAGAATAATTTTTTTCAATTTCATAGCTAATGAATTTATAGAACCTGACTTTTTTTGAATGTTTTATTTATTAACTTGTTGTTTAATATTTTCTTTTAAATCTTGTAAAGTTAAAACAAATTCTCGTTGTCTAATAACTTGCAGTTTATATTCCTTTAATTTTTGGGTAAGTAAATTCCAAAGCACCATATTTTCATGAAAATTATTGTAGTTGGCTTTTGGGCCGCCTTCAATAAATAAGTCTTTTTCGTTTTTTGGTGAAATAGTTACATAATTCATGTGTTTGTTAGTAAAAGGTTCAATACTAAATAAATATCTGTTCATGCTGTATTCATGCGCCTCGTTTATGTTTAGCAGTTCTTGCTGCATTTTACGTAAAAGTTTTACGGTTTCTTTATTCTTTATTTTTGAAATATATCCATTTGAAGATAGTTCTTTTGTTGCAGGAAAATTGAAAATTTGTTTAGGTACTTTTACAAATGCACCTAAATTTTCTTGTAAATACGCAAGCGAATCTTTGTTGGGTGACGTTATAATTTTAAGGCAGTTGGTAACTTGTAAAATAAGCGTATCAATTTCTTTATTTTTTATTTTACCATTTTTTATAGCAGGTTCTAATTCGTGTTGAATGCTTACAAAATAGGCTTTTACTTTTTGTTGTTCCACGTGATCTGTGTACATTCCATAAATTGCTAAAGCCAGTAAAATTGCAATTTTAAATAGAATTATTTCTAACAAACCATTTTTTATAAACCTACCTGATTTATCTTCTTTTTTTGAATGCGCTACAAGTCTTTTTACAAATGGATTCATAGTTTTAAAGTGTTTGTTTTAGTTTTTTTAAATTAATATAAGCAAAAACTACACTTACCCTTAACATGTTAGATTTTGCATTATTGTCACCAGCTAAAATTTTATCGTATCCAGCAAATATAGAAAGTGGTGCTGAAATTTGATAACCTAAGTTTACACCACCACCTAAAATATTGTTTAAGTTATCATCTGAAATACCATCTGCTTTTGTTGTTCCTCCGTATTGGTATCGTAAGTCAATACCAGCCCAAAGTTTTTTAGTGAAATTATGTGTTAAATGATTTTCAATAATTAATAACGGATCTTGTTCAACCACATTTGCAGAGTTGGAACGTGCAGGGTCGTTATTTTTGGTATAAAATTGAACACTTGGTATTATTTCAAGCCAAGTAGCATTTTCTGAAATGTTTTTATGAAATGGAATTGCCATAGTTGCTCCAAACTCAAATGCAGAACGATTGGTTCCTAAATTTAAAAGTTTTTCGCTATTGTATGTTCCAGAGTACCAATATTTAAATAAGGCATTTAAGCTAAATTGTGGTTGGTGTTTAGAAAATTCCAGCGCGTTTAAAGCTGGTGCTCCAATTAAACCATATTCCAACGCTACATATCCATCTGAAAAACCAGAAGCTGTTAATCCTTCATTTATTTCTTTTATAGGTGTAGCTATATTAGCATTTAATGAACCTGGATTCAGCATAAAAAAAACACGTGCAAATTTTTTACCAATACCAAATGTATGTACAAAAGTAGTTGGAAATAGTTGAATTTTTATATCAGCATTTTTCACCAAAATGTTATCTCCAGGTAATAAATTTTGATCTAAATGTAAATATTTAACATTCAAAGCCCATACGCCTTTTGGCGCAAATAGATGCGCTCTTGGCCCATCTCCTTGCGCAAATAAACCGCTACTAATACTAAAAAAAAGAAGTATTAATATGTATTTATTTTTTAACGGCATTTATAAAAGTTTAATGTGTACAGCATTAATTTTATTGTCAAATTTAAATGGTGCTTTTTCAAGGTAATCAAAAGAAACAGGTGAGCCTAAGTCTATACCTACGTCTAAAGTTTCACTTGCCGAAAATGCGGCAGGAACAGTACCTAATGTTTGTACATTTCCTACTTCTTTACCATCTACAGTTAAGGTTATTTTTGCTGGTGCACCAGGTTTATTGTCTTTTATAACGGTAGTTATTTCAAAGGTGTGTTTTCCTTTTTTAATTTTTGAAGCACTTGCCACTTTAAATTGATGAATAATCATCATATTATATTCATATTTTAAATAGCCATTTTCCATATAACAAGTTAATCCGCCACCAATACCTCCAAGTGCGTACAATACACCATTTTGGTTGTCATTTACTTCTAAGTCAAT
This sequence comes from Lutibacter holmesii, assembly GCF_042679665.1. Classification (NCBI taxonomy): domain Bacteria; kingdom Pseudomonadati; phylum Bacteroidota; class Flavobacteriia; order Flavobacteriales; family Flavobacteriaceae; genus Lutibacter; species Lutibacter holmesii. The sequence continues at coordinate 34,771 of NZ_JBHTMV010000003.1, read as the reverse complement.
TACAACTGTATTGCTTTTTTTACCAAGCCCTGGAGCTGCAAATTCTGGCATTCTGGTAGTGTTTTGGTCAAAGTGCCATTCAGTATAAGGAGATGTAATAATATCTTCAGGGTGTAATCTTAACCAAATACCTGCACCAATTGGAAAAACTTTATTTTCTTTGGCTTCGGTTAAAAATAGTTGTTGTAATTCTGCTAGTTTTTCAGGGTATTGTTCTGATACATCTGTAGCTTGAGAAAAATCGTTACTTAAATCATATAATTGCCAAACATCTTTTTCAGAATCCCAATCAGCCAATCCTTTTTGTGCAGATAGCCAAGGGTATAATGGCCCAAAAGTGCTTGCAAACCAACCTTCGTGATAAACACCACGACTTCCGTTATTATCAAAAAATTGAGTTTTTTTCAAGTTTTCAGCATTTGCATCTGTAAAAGTTGCTGCAAAGCTTTTACCATCAATAGGATCTTGTTCAAACCCATTCACTACTTTAGGATTTGGTATATTTAAAATATCATATAATGTAGGTGCAATATCGTTTACGTGTAAGAATTGTGTTCTTGGTGTGTTGTCAGGTTTAATTCCTTTAGGCCAAGAAATAACCATTGGGTTTCGTGTTCCTCCAAAATGTGCTGCAACTAACTTTGTACTTTTAAAAGGTGTGCTTCCTGCCCAAGCCCAACTTGCGTGATACATGTTTTCAACTTTATTTGTACCTAAGGCATCTAATCCGCCAATTTTATTTAAAGCTTCAATTTGTTGTTCTATAGTGTTTGGAATTTGATTTTGAGCTAACAATTCACTAATACTACCTTGTTGACCTTCGGCACTAGAACCATTGTCTCCAAAAATGTAAATTACAATGGTATTGTCTTTATAACCCATTTCATCCATTCCATCTATTAATTTGGCTACTTGGTGGTCTGTGTGTTCAACAAATCCAGCAAATATTTCCATTAATCTCAATTGAAATGCTCTTTCTTTTTCAGGAATGTCTTTCCAAGCAACCATTGTTGAATCTCTTGGAGTTAGTAAGGTACCTTCAGGGATTATTCCCATTTCTAACTGACGTTTATACACGCGTTCGCGATACGCATCCCATCCTTCGTCAAATTTTCCTTTGTACTTTTCAGACCATTCTTTAAAAACGTGGTGAGGTCCGTGTACAGCTCCTGGAGACCAATACATAAAAAACGGTTTGTCTGGTGCGTATGCTTTGTGTTCTCCCAACCATTTTAAGCCTTTGTCAGCCATATCTTCTGTTAGGTGATATTTTGGGTCGTGTGGAGGTTCAACAGGGTTGTAATTTTCAAATAAGCGAGGTTCGTATTGCGAAGTTTCACCCGCCATAAACCCATAAAAATATTCAAATCCATAACCGTTTGGCCAAAAATCTTTTGGTCCCATTGCGGTGGTTTGGTTTGCAGGTGAGTTATGCCATTTTCCAAATGCAGATGTATTATAACCATAATTTTTAAGCACTTCAGCAATGGTTGCAGATGTTTTTGGAATAATACCTGTATAACCGTCAAAATTTACAGCACGTTCTGCTATAGTTCCGCTACCTACGCGTGTATGATTTCTTCCGGTTAGCAAAGAAGCACGTGTTGGTGAACAAATTGCTGTTGTATGAAATTGTGTATAAATAATTCCTTCTTCGGCTAGTTTATTTAATGCAGGTGTTGCTACCTCACCTCCAAAAGTTTCTGAAATACCAAAACCAACATCATCAATTAAAACTATTAAAACGTTAGGTGCATCTTTTTGTAAATGTGTTTTTTTTGGCCAAGGAGCTAGTTTACTTTCTGCTAAAGTTTCTCCCGTTTGACTGGTTGATGGAATGGTTGGAAAAGGAAGAATACTACCATCTTGCTTTAAATTGTTTTGGGAGTTGGCGCTTTCATGTTGCTTGTTACACCCAACCAATAGAATAATGGCTGAGGTTAAAATAATTAGTTGCTTTTTCATTTTTTAAGTTTTAGTAAACTCAAAAATAAATATTTTATGATAGTTGTAAGTGAAAAAAAAGTAATTTTTATGTATTTAATCCTGAAAATAAGTGAATTGGGGTTGAATTATGACTAGCATGTGTTGTTTTAGGTTCGATTACTAATGTTTTGGTATAGAGGTTTCTAGATAAACTCTCTGTTTAGAATAAAAGCTTACCTAAAAACATACATTTATTGTAACAATTGTTTATTGAATGGAAAGTTAACAGTTACACTATAAAAAACTTGAAAGGGGTTTGTTATTTTGTTTTTTTACTGTAAAACTTTTTTTTATTGCTGTTGCTGTCTCCTTTTTTAGCTTTTTGTTTTGCTCTATAGTTTTTCTTTTTTCGTTGATTTTTTGTAAGCTTTGGAGCTAGAGGAATTTCTTCATTTTCATCTAAAGGGAAAGGGTGCTCTTTAATAACAGGAATTTGTTGATTAATTAATTTCTGAATATCTTTTAAATATTCTTTTTCTTCTTGGTTACAAAATGAAAGTGCTATTCCACTTGCTTTTGCTCTTCCTGTACGCCCAATTCTATGAACATATGTTTCAGGGATATTTGGTAAATCGTAATTAATTACTAGCGATAAATCAGAAATATCAATACCTCTTGCAGCAATATCTGTGGCAATTAACACATGTAAATCTCCATCTTTAAAATGACCTAAAGCGCGTTGACGTGCACTTTGAGATTTGTTTCCGTGAATGGCTGCCGATTTAATTTGAGATTTTGCTAATAAGCGAACTACTTTATCTGCACCATGTTTGGTTCTTGAAAACACCAATACAGACGCATCAGGATTTTCTTTTAATAAATGAATTAATAATTTAGACTTATTTGGTTTACTTACAAAATAGATTGCTTGTTCTACTTTTTCAGCTGTTGCTTGTTTAGGTTTTATGGTTACTTTTTCATGTCTTCCTAAAATTTTAGTAGATAATTCGACAATTGAAGCAGGTATAGTTGCCGAAAAGAAAAGAGACTGACGTTTTGCTGGTAACTTGGCAATTAGTTTTTTAATATCGTGTATAAAGCCCATATCTAACATTTGATCAGCTTCATCTAATACAAAAAATTTGATATCGTTCAGTGAAATATATCCTTGAGAAATTAAATCTAATAAACGACCTGGTGTAGCAACTAAAATATCTACACCACGCCTTAAAGCATCAGTTTGTGCATGTTGTTTTACACCTCCAAAAATAACCGTGTTTTTTATATTGGTGTACTTTCCGTAAGCAGTAATATTATCGTTAATTTGAATGGCTAATTCACGCGTAGGCGTTACAATTAACGCTTTAATTTTACGTTTTCCTTTTATTTCTTGAATTCCGTTGTATAAATGTTGAATAATTGGAATTGTAAAAGCAGCTGTTTTTCCTGTTCCTGTTTGTGCGCAACCTAATAAATCTTTTCGGTCTAATAAAATAGGAATAGATTGTTCTTGTATAGGTGTTGGGTTTGTGTATCCTGCGTCGTCAAGTGATTTTAAAATAGGCTCAATAATCCCTAATTCTTTGAATGTCATATAATTTAAATAAGTTGGCAAAGGTAAGTGAATAGTTTGGATAAATAGTGTTTTAAGCTAAAACGCATAAAACAAGTAGTTTAAATACATAGATTTTATCAACTTGGTTATTCTAAGATTGTTTACTTTTGCCAACTTAAAAATAAAACATAGTATGAGTTACCAATTAATTTGTTCAGATATTGACGGTACATTGTTGAATAAAAATAGAGAGTTATCTAAAGCAACAATTGAAGAAGTACAGCGTGTAGCACCTATTCCAATGGTGTTAATTTCATCGCGTATGCCAAAAGCATTACGTCACTTACAGATTGAATTTGGGAATGTTTCAACACCATTAATTGCGTATAACGGTGGTTTGGTGTTAGATAAAGACCGTGTATTGCATTCTACTTTTATTAAAAATGAAGTGTTGGCTGAAATTATTAGTAAAAGTGCTGATACAAGTATTCATTTAAGTTTATATCATGCTGATGAATGGTATGTTCCTTCTATGGATTATTGGGCAAAACGTGAAGAAAACAATACAAAAGTAACGCCTGAAATAAAATCGTCTGTTGAAGTTTTAAATACTTGGATTCAAGAGGGGAAAGGAGCGCATAAAATTATGTGTATGGGCGATGCTGAAGAAATTGATGCGTTGTACAAATCATTAGAAATAACTTTCTCTAATGAAATTATGTTGTACCGTTCAAAAGATACCTATATTGAAATTTCTCATAAAGATATTTCTAAAAAAACGGCTATTGAAGTGTTGTTAAATAATCATTACACAGATATTTCAATGAACAAAGTAATTGCTTTTGGCGATAATTACAATGATATTGAAATGTTAAAAGCTGTTGGTTTAGGTGTTGCAGTAGCAAATGCAAATGAAGAAGTTTTACAAATTGCTGATGCCGTTACAGACACGAATAAAAATGATGGCGTTGCAAAAGCAATTAAAGAATTTATAAAGTAGTTGGTATTTACAAATAATAGTACTTAAAATTATTGATTGAAATAAAAAACGGTTATTCAGTAGATCTAAAATGTAGTTTTATTTAATTTTTCCTATTATTTCTGAAGCTGACTCGGCGCAACGTTCACCATCCATAGCAGCTGAAACAATTCCGCCAGCATAACCACCACCTTCACCGCAAGGGAATAAACCTTCAATTTCAGGGTGTTCTAATTGTTCGTTTCTTGGAATATTTACAGGTGATGAGGTTCTAGATTCTACACCAATAATATTGGCTTCTTTAGTGTAATAACCGTGCATTTTTTTTCCAAAAGCATCAAAACCTTTTCTTAGTCTTCCACCAATTTGCTTTGGTAAAATTGAATGTAAATTTGCCGATTTTAACCCTGGTTGGTATGATGTTGGGTTTAAGGTGTTAGAGTATTTTCCTTCTACAAAATCAGTCAAACGTTGTGCAGGTGCAGTTTGAGTTTTTCCACCAGCAATCCAAGCTGTTTTTTCTAAATCTTTTTGAAATTCTAGGCCTTTTAATACACCAAACTGTTCATATTTACGCAAATCTTTTTCGGCATTAATTTCAACCACAATTCCAGAATTGGCATACAAATTATTTCTTTTTGAAGGTGACATTCCGTTTACCACAACTTCGCCATTGGCTGTTGCAGCTGGGACTATAAATCCGCCCGGACACATACAAAATGAGTATACACCTCTGTTTTGTACTTGATGCACCAAACTATACGAGGCCGCTGGTAATAATTCGTCGCGTTTGCCTTTGCAATGATATTGAATGGAATCTATAATTTCCTGTGGATGCTCTACACGAACCCCCATAGCAAATGATTTAGCTTTTAATGAAATATTTTTACGATGTAATAAATAGTAAATATCTCTAGCTGAATGTCCTGTTGCCAATATTACGGCATTCACAGGCATTTCAGTGTCGTTTTTAAGCTGAATTGCAGTTAGTTTATTGTTTTTTATAACAAAATCTGTGACACGACTTTCAAAATGAATTTCTCCACCATATTTTAAAATGGTTTCACGAATATTTTTTACAACAGTTGGTAATTTATTGGTACCAATATGTGGATGTGCATCTACTAAAATTTGATCTGTTGCACCATGATAAACTAAATTTTCAAAAATACGTCTAACATCGCCTCTTTTTAAACTGCGTGTGTATAATTTTCCATCAGAATAGGTACCTGCTCCACCTTCACCAAAACAGTAATTTGAATCTTCATCAACCAAATGAAATTGATTGATAGCACGTAAATCACGTCTTCTATCTTGTACATTTTTACCACGTTCTAACACAATTGGTTTAAAACCTAGTTCAATACAACGTAAAGCTGCATACATACCGGCAGGTCCAAAACCTATAATATGAATTTCTTTGGCGTTAGAAACATCTTTGTAATTAAAACTGTAAGCTGGCTTTTCAGGAATAGCTTCGTTTATATAAACAGCTAACTTGTAATTGAAAATAATTTTTGCTTTACGGGCGTCAATTGATTTTCTAAGTACTTTTATGGCAGTAATTTCACTTTTATCAATATCCAAATGGTGAGCAGCTTTTCGTTCTAAAAAACCTGTAAATTTTTCTTCTCTAAGCTGTACTCTAATTTGAATTTCTTTTACCATAGCGGCAAAATTAATGAAATTAAAGCGATTAAACTATTGTAGCGGTAAGTGTAGTTGCTTTTTTAAATATAGCAAATAGCATTGTTACGTTTACATCCAGTTTAGTAGAGATAAGCCTATACCAAATGTGGTTTGTTTATGGTTGAAATCAATTAAACTTTCTCCGTAGCCGTGAGAAAATTGAGTGTAAATTCTTAAATTATTATAAAGCTCAGCAGCATAATCTATTTGAATACTTCCGCGGTTGTTACTGCCGGTATTTAAAGAATGCCTTCCTCTAAAACTTATTTGATGCTTTTTGTATTTATGCGCCACTAACAATTCTGCTCTTCCAACATAGTTTTCAATGTTTGGATTGTTGTCATCTTCAAAATCTTCTGAAATTCGAATCCAAGGTTTAAAAATAACTGCCCATCCTTTGGCTTCTAAACCAAAACGAAAAACAATACGATTCCAACTTCGTGAAAGCGGGTTTGATCTTCCGTTGCTTTGATGCATTAATCCGATACCTGAATAAACGCCTTGTAAACCAAATAACTTATATTTTGTGGGAAGCATAAATATTACTTCGGGTTCGTAATTGGTTTCTCTAAACGGTCTAGAGTATGCTTCATTATACACTTGCCAGCGTGAAGATTGTGTGTAGGCAATCCATAAGTCTCCACCTGTTTTTTCTCCTAAAATATTTTGTAAAACTTTTGTTTTAAAACTTAGCTGAAATTTTAATTCAACTTGATTTAACTCTAAAGGAACCGGAACTGTATTTGCAGGATTTTCACTTGTAGGTTGCTCGTTAATATCGTTTGTGTAATTGGCAAATAAAATATAAACAGGTTTATAAGGTTCAAATTTAAATAGCTGTTTTTTATTACTAGGTTGCACTAAACCCCAGCGTTGAGAAAGCGAAACGGTTTCCATGTCAAATTCATTTTGAGCATTTAAAACCAAAATAGTTATAAAGAAAAATAGAAAAGTTAGTTTTAAGTTCATGCTATTTTCTTATTAAACTAAAATGACCTTTTTTCTCACGAATATTCCCGTTTTCATCAATTAATTGTGCTGAAAACCAATAGTCTGATGAAGGTAGTTGATCGTTATTGTACAAACCATTCCACCCTTCAGAAGTGGCATTAATTTGTGTAATTAATTTGCCATACCTATCAAAAATATAAATTAGAGATGAAGGATAAAAATCGGCATTTACACCTTTAATTTGCCAAGTGTCATTATATCCGTCATTGTTAGGTGTAAAGAATTTTGGAAAACCAATAACTGAAACTTCAATAGCTGCTAAACCACAATTGTTTTTATCTTGAACATAAATAGTGTGAATTCCAGGAGCAACCATTTCAAAAACAGGTTCATCTTGAAACGGGCCATACATTTCATCAAGAGAATATTCATAGTCGCCAATCCCTAAATTGGTTGGATTTATGGTAATTGTATTGTTATCTGAATCATCATTAATTGTAATATCATTTAAAGTAATTGTAGCAATATTAGACTCTGTAACGGTAATTGTTTGTGGAAAAGAAGTACAGTTTGAACCTGAAGTTGCAATAACCGTATAAACACCACCTTCTTTAATAGTAGCAGTGGTTTGATCACTTATTAACGTGCCACTTTCATTAAACCATTCATAGGTGTAATTACCTTGTGCATTTGTGGGACTTACTGTAATTGGGGGTAAGTTTAAACAAACAATTTCTGTTGCATTTACTTCAAATTCTGGACGAGGATACACCGTTAAAGTTATATGTGGACCAATTCCAAAACAATCGCCATTATCTTCACTTTGAACACGAACATATAAAACTTGTGAGAACGGAGTTTCATTTGTGTAACTGTTCTGCGGAAGAATTTCATTTTCTGCTAATTGCGCATCGTTTAAATTTTTAAAATAATGCACGCTTAAATTTTGTCCACTAGGAAATTGGTTAATAATATCTGCGGAAGCTTCAGTTAAATCAAATGTTTCATAACCATCTATGTTTTGGTCAGCATCACACTGTTCTAAAAAAATCATATAATCTGTTGGGAAACTTGTTGTTGAAACTTCTAATATTACAGTTGCAACTCTGTGGCAACCGTTTGTGTTTTCGGCTCTAGCGTATACTATATTTGCTGTTGTATTGTTAAATGGAGAAGGAGTTATTGGATTGTTTCCGGTATCTGCATCAGCAAAATTAAGATAATAACTAACTGTTAAAGTAGTATCTCCATTTGTAATAAAAGTGTCAGCTTCAGTTAAATTAAAATCGGTAAAACCATCTGGAGAACCATCTTCATCACAATTTTTTAATGTTATAGTATCTTGAATTACAGGTAATGCATTTACCTGTATTTCAAAAGAAGTTTTTGTAGAACAAGCATTTTCTAAATTATTTGTAATTTGAACATAAATTGTTTGCCCGTTTATAATTGTATTTTCAAAGTTTGTTGCATTTGTAATTTCGCTACTCAACGTATAAGCAGGGTCAGTGAAATACGAAAAAGTAAAGTCAGACGCATTTTTTCCGTTTAATAAAATAGTTTCATTTACGGTTAAATCAAAAAATGAAAATCCGTTAGTATCATCTCCATCCATGCTGTTGTCACACTCTTCAAGTGTTGGAATATTGGCTGGAAGTACAGGTGGAACAGTTTCAAAAACTGAAATATCTATAGCTAACCTAGATGAACTTTCGCAACCGTTTATAGTTTGTGTTGCGTAATACGTTGTGTTATTTACTAATAATTCTGAAGGGTTTAAAGCTACTCCTCCGTTTGAGTTTTCATACCACAAAATAGTTGTCCCTGTTATTGCAATATCATTTAAAGTTGCGTTTTCTATATCGCAAAAGTTTTGTGGAGTTGCTGCAATTGGTGCTGCCGTATATTCAACGGTTATAGTAACAGGAGTTCTGGTTAAAGTTGTACAGCCATTATTTGTAGCATCTACATAATAAGTTGTACTCATTGTTACTATTGGAGTAGTAAAACTGGTTCCTTCAAACAACGAAGTTCCTCCTGTTGCATTTTCATACCAGTTTATAATTCCCTCAGATGCACTTGCAGTTAAAACACCAGAACCTGCTCCGCAAATTGTTGTGTTTGACACGTTAGTAATAGTTGGAATAGTATAAACAGTTGCTGTAATTGGGGTTCTTTCACCTGTTTCACAAATACCATCAGAAGATGCAAGTGCATAGAACGTGGTGCTTGTTGAAATTTCATTTGTTGTATAAGAATCACCACTACCAATTTTTGTTCCGCCAGTTAAAGCATCAAACCAAATAACAAAACCAGTATTTGAGGTTGCAGAAAGTGTTGCTTTTCCAGACTCGCAAACAGGCGTTACTATATTTGTTTCAGTTATTTTTGGAATGTAAATTTTTGTGCTTGCTGAAATATTTAAAATAGGATCTCCGGGCATACCACCAAATTCTACTACATATCCTTTAGGTTCATAATAGCCTTCGTCTCCATAATCAGAGCCTTCATTTGGTAAATCATTCCACTCACCTTTACTAGCCGAAGGTAAATCGGGGTGTACAATATGTGCGTAATCTTCGTTGTTGTTGGCATCATTAGGCTCGTTTGGTGCATTCCAGTTAGCATACGGGTAATCTGCACCATTGGTATTTCCTCCTCCGTTTCCAAACCAAAAAGTACCACCAGCTTCAGGTCCAGTAACCCATTTCCAAACATCTTCAGTTCCTTTATCAGTTCCACCAATCCATCCGGCACCGGCAGCTTGTTCTCCGCATAGTTGTGTTTCTTCAGGAGTAGTTAATGTGGCTAAATAACCTTGTAAACCATAATAATCGCTATTTTCAGCTGCTATTTTAGCTTCTTCCCAGGTAATGCCTAATTTTGAAATATATTTGTAATAATGACCTGTTAATGGAAGATAATCTGCTTCACCTGCGGTTATTGAAAATGCTTTGTCACTTGATGGGTTTTGGGAGCTGCTTTTAAATTGAACATCTTTTACAGCTGCTTCTATTTCACTGTCAATTGCAGTTCCTGTTCCTGTCCATTCTAATTCTAATTTACCTTCGGTTATGTTAAATGTTTTTGCTGTTATATTTAGATGCGTTCCGGTTAATTGTAAAATATCTTCTCCTTGAGCATAACCTTCGGAAATTTGTATAAACACTTGCTTAATTTCAGTGTTATCAGGATTTGTAATATTAAAACTAGTTACAATTGGAATATAACTTAAAGGACAGTAGGCTTCATTACCAGTTGCGGTTAATGTTGGTGGTGTTTGCGCCCAACAATTGAAAGAGATAATTAGGGTGCAAACAAACAGGTAATAAGTGTGATTTTTGAGAAAAAGCATTAAATGTTACATAAAAAATATTATTCGAGTAAAAATAAGGAAACCATTTTAGTTTTCTTGCAATTAATTGATAGATTTATTTTTTGATTTGAAGTAGGTATAAAATAAAAAAGAGCGTTTAAAACGCTCTTTTTATTTTCACAACAATTAACCTCACTATTTACTACCTAGCAATAACAATTCATTTACAATTACTTCAGTTATATAGCGTTTATTTCCATCTTTATCATCATAATTTCTAGTAGTTAATTTTCCTTCAATTGCAATTTCTTGCCCTTTTTCAACATACTTTTCAATTAGCTCAGCAGTTTTATTCCAAGCTACACAATTGTGCCATTGGGTTTCCGTTTGTTTTTCACCTTGCGCATTTTTATAAGTTTCATTTGTTGCCATTGAAAATTTTGCAAGCTTTTTACCAGATTCTAAATTCAAAATTTCAGGTGCATTTCCTAAGTTTCCAATTAACTGTACTTTGTTTCTTAACGTATTCATAAGATAAGTTTTTAAATTATTGCTGAATGTCATTTGTTCAATTCAACACTGCAAATATTGGGTGCTTTTAAAATTTTATTCGGTTGAAATGTATTTACTTTCGGATGTAAATGTTTGTAGTCGTTTGTAAACGGATAATATTATTGTATATTTGAGCAACTACAAACTAAAAATTAATATATAATGATACGAGATTTTAGAGATGAAATTTGGTTGCCATATGCGAATGATTTATGGTGTGAAGATGATGAGTATTTAATTTCAAATTTTGGCAGAGTACAACGTAAAAAAAGTAATTCAGATACATGGGAACTTTCAAAATCATCGTTAATCGGTGGCTATGATTCTTTTTGGATTCGGAAAAAAGGGAAAAAAGCTTCGTCATCATTTTATACACATAGAGCTGTTGCTTTATTGTTTTGTGAGCGTTTAAATGATGAGAAATTTGTAATTCATTTAGATTTTGACAAACTAAATAATAAGGCTTCAAATTTAAAATGGGTGCATAAATCAGAAATGTTTTTACACCATAAAAAGAACCCTAAAAAAATTGCTAGAATTGGTAAAAGAACGTATTCAAAATTAACAGAAGGAAGGGTTAAATTAATTAAAAAGAAAATATTTGATCCTAATAGAAAAACTAGAATGCGTATGATTGCCAAACAATTTGGAATTTCTGAAATGCAATTGTACCGTATAAAATCTGGTGAAAATTGGGGTCACGTTCAAATAGAAAAAGATTAAATTTAGAAATAGTGAAAAAAAATTGCTTAGAATGTGGTGAGCCACTAAACGGTAGAATTGATAAAAAATTCTGCTCAGATTATTGTAGAAATTCGTACAATAATAAAATAGACAAGGAAAGTAAAAATTTGGTTAGAAATATAAATAATAGATTGCGTAAAAATTATCGTTTGTTATGTGAGTTGAATGGTTCAGGAAAAACAAAAGTTACTAGAACCAAGTTGCTAAACGGGAATTTTGACTTTAATTATTTTACATCTACATATACTACAAAAACTGGAAATACGTATTATTATATTTACAATCAAGGATATTTAATGTTAGAAAACGACTACTATTTATTAATAAAAAAAGAGTAGTCGTTTTCTTTGTTTTTAGTTAAAATTTATTTTCTACTTCTGCAGCTTCAAGTATTAAGTAATGCAAGTCGGTATTTTTAATAAAAGGTTTTAGCAAGTCACTACCCGGACCAAACATAGCTAACTCTACATAATCTGCAGAGTGGTGCATGCTAATCCATCCTACTGAGTTGTGTTGTTTTTGGATTTCGCCTAATACTTTAAAAGGAAGGTGACGTGCATTGTATAATCCGTCTTCAGATTTTAGATCTGTATAATAGCTTAAAATTAATTTTGCCTCTTCATCTGTTACGCCAAAATTATTAGCGTACTCAATACGTTCTTTAATTTGAGAAATAGAAGTTTCTTTTCCAAAACCATTTAAAATCCATTCGTTTGAATGTTTGTATTGTTGGATTGAATCAAAATTATCATTTGCTTTGCTTCCTGAAATAACTCCAGGGTTAGAGTTTCCGTGATCGGTAGTAATAATAACTAGTGTATCGTTGTCTTTTTCAGCAAAATCAATAGCAACTTTTACCGCTTCGTCGTGTGCAGTTTGATCGTATATTAAACCTGCAATATCGTTCCCGTGTGCAGCCCAATCTACTTTACCAGCTTCAACTTGTAAAACAAAACCTTCAGGATGATCTTTCATACGGTCAATGGCCTTTTGAGTCATTTCACCTAGAGTAGGAGTGTTTTGGGTAAGTTCTTTGCTGTTATTTCTATCTATGGTATAAGGTAAGCCACTGTCTGCAAAAACGCCTAAAATAGGCTTCGTATTGTTTGCAGCAATCATTTCCTCTCTGGTTTTTACAACTTGATATCCTGCAGTTTCAAATTCCTGATACATATCGCGATTATCTTTTCTGTATTCTGAAGAAAAATAAAGGTTTCCACCACCCATCATAATATCAAAACCAAGCTCTAAATATTTGTCAGCAATTCCTTCTTGATCTTTTCTTGTTTTGCTATTTACACAAAAACCGGCTGGAGTAGCGTGCGTTATTGGTACAGTTGTAACGCAACCTGCCATTTTACCCGCTTTTTTAAACTTTTGCCAAATTGGTACGTGGTTTTCACCAGTTGGGCTAACATTTACGGCTCCATTGTTAACTCTAAAACCTCCACCCCAAGATGAACTTGCTGCGGAAGAATCTGTAACAATAGAATTTGCAGATGCCATATCCATTAATGCGCGGCTTATTTTAGATTCTTTATATAATTGTAGCCAATTACTTCCTGTTCCAGTTTTTCGTGATAAATATAAGTCGGCCATATTAAGCGTTCCTGTACTCATACCATCACTTACAACTACAATAATATTTTTTGCTTTTTTATTTTTTTTAAGTGTGTCTAAGTTTAATTGAGTTGCACTTAAATCAAACGGATTTAATAAGGATGTTCCTAAGGCAAAAAGAGAGCCGTTTTTAAAAAATTTTCTTCTATCCATACGAAGTTTTTGAAAATAAGTAACAAATATAATGTAATGCGGTTAAAATAGTGTAGCTTTTATAACCTATTGGCTGTTTCAAAACAATTTGTTTGACCTTGCTACTTTGAATTTTAATTTTTTAAATTAAATTAGTCTATAATTTATTTACTTATGAAGAAAATTGGTGTTTTAATTTTGTTTTTTATGAGTGTTGTAGCTTGTAATAATCCATCTAAAAAAGTTGAAGAAACTAAAGTTGCTGAAGAAATACAGTATCATAAACCTGTTTTAAATACAAAAAGTGCTGCATATTTATATCATTTTGCATATGACTGTATTGATCAAGAATATCCTAATAAATTAGGTCAGGTATTGGGTGATGCTTCTTATTTAAAAGAACCTTCAGAATTACATCCTGCTTTTTATGGTTGTTATGATTGGCATTCATCAGTTCATGGACATTGGACTTTATTAAATATTTTGAAAGAATTTCCTGATTTTGAAAAGCGAGATGCCATTTTAACAAAGCTTCAGCGTAATATTTCAAAAGAAAATATTTTAAAAGAGATATTGTATTTTGATGATGTGCATAATAAAACATTTGAGCGTACATATGGTTGGGCGTGGTTGTTAAAAGTTGCAGAAACGCTAAAAGATTGGGATACAAAAGAGGCTCAAAAATTAGCTGAAAATTTAGATCCTTTGGTGCAATTAATTGAACAAAAATATATAGATTTTTTACCAAAATTAAAATATCCAATTAGGGTAGGAGAGCATCCAAACACTGCTTTTGGAATGTCCTTTGCCTTAGATTATGCAAAAAAATATTCTCCAGAGTTAGAGCAAATAATTATAGCTAAAGCAAAAGAATATTATATGGCTGATGCTGGTTGTCCTATTTCTTGGGAACCAGGCGGTTTTGATTTTTTATCACCTTGTTTACAAGAAGCATCATTAATGCTAAAAGTTTTACCTAAAGAAGAATTTATTACTTGGTTAGATAACTTTTTACCTAGTTTTAGAAACAATCCTGAGGCATATTTAAAAGTTGCTGAAGTAACCGATAGATCTGACGGAAAATTAGCGCATTTAGATGGTTTAAATTTTAGTAGAGCTTGGTGTTTGTATGAAATGGGTATTGCTCTTAACAACAATAAAATGACAAATTTAGCCAATAAACATTTTGACTATAGCTACAAAAAAATGGATTCCGGCGAATATGCCGGAACCCATTGGTTAGCGTCTTTTGCGCTATATGCTATATTAAAAAGTAATTAGTTTTTACCGTATTCAGTAATACGTAAAGTATTTGCCATACCTCTTGCTTTTACAGGCATAGAGGTAATGTTTATTGCGTAATCACCTTCTTTTAAGTAACCACGTTCTGCAGCTAGTTCATTAATATCTTCAATAGTTTGATCTGTACTTACAAATTTATCATAGTACACACCTTTAACACCCCAAAGTAAGTTTAGCATTGCTAAAATTCTTTTGTTTGAAGAGAAAACTAAAATATTTGCTTCTGGTCTCCAAGACGAAATATGGAATGCTGTAAATCCTGAAGCTGTTAACGTAGTAATTACTTCTGCATTTATAGATTCAGCCATTAATGCTGCTTGATGACAAATTTTCTTTGAGATAAAACGCTCATTAATGCATTGTGCATAGTGCTCAGGAGGTGAAATTAATGGTGAGTTTTCTACACTTTCAATAATTCTTCTCATTTGTTGAATTACTCCAACAGGGTAAGCACCCATTGCAGTTTCTCCAGAAAGCATTACCGCATCAGCACCATCCATAATAGAGTTTGCAACATCATTTACTTCAGCTCTAGTTGGAACTTGATTTTCAATCATAGTTTCCATCATTTGAGTAGCAATAATTACTGGTATGTGCGCCTTTTTAGCTTTTGCAACTAATTTCTTTTGAATTAATGGAACTTTTTCCATTGGTACTTCTACACCTAAATCTCCACGCGCCACCATTAAGGCATCACAATAAGGAGTAATTCTATCAATATTTGCAACTGCTTCTGGTTTTTCAATTTTTGCAATAATTGGAATTCTATGGTCAGAGTTATCAGCAATTAATTTTTGTAATTGCATTAAATCTTCAGGAGTTCTAACAAATGATAAAGCTATCCAATCAACTGCTACTTCTTTAATGGCAAATAAAGCGTCATTAATATCTTTTTCAGTTAAAGCAGGAACAGAAATATTTGTATTTGGTAAATTAACACCTTTTTTAGAGTTTAATGGACCACCTCTTAATACTTTTGTAGTTACTTTTTTATCTCTATCTGTAGCAGTTACTTCAAACATTAATTTTCCGTCATCTACTAAAATATGTTCACCAACTTCTACATCTTTTGGGAAGTTTTGGTAAGTCATATAAGCTTGTTCTTTTGTTCCTTCACACTCTTCAGTAGTAAATGTAAAAGTATCTCCAAGATTTAATTGAACAATCTCTTTCATTACACCAACGCGTAATTTAGGTCCTTGTAAATCAGCTAAAACTGCTACGTGGTATCCTTTTCTTTCGTTGATTTCTCTAATAATATTCACACGTTTTTGAACATCTTGATAGTCAGCGTGTGAAAAATTGATACGGAACACATTTACTCCGCAATCCATCATTTCTTCAATTATCTCTTTAGTGCTCGTTGCAGGGCCAAGTGTGGCTACAATTTTTGTGCGTTTTCTGTTTAATGCCATATTTAAAAAATTAAGTGATCTTTTGATTTTAGGGTTGAAGTTTCTATAGAATATGCGGTTATTATTTGGTTGATTGTATTTAGTTTTTCTGTTAAATTATTTATGAAAATTTTACGGTAACATCCTTCAACTTTTAAAAAAAAATCTATTTTCTTCTTTTCTGGAATTAAATATGAAATGGTACTGTAATTTCCTCCAAATAACCCTGCATTTTCTTGATTATGAACAAACTGTGTGTGTTTGTTGTTTATTAAATAATAATTTATAAAATTATGCTCATCTTTAAATTCAAATAATGGAAACTCAGCTTTTGAGTTTTTAAAATCCAAATTATCCTTATATCTTTTTAACTTTAACTGTAAATATTTGTTCATTAAAAATGCGAGTCTATAATCTTCTTCAGTGGAATGTATTCCAACTAATGAATAATCATCTTCTTCCATTTCAAATGTTAATACTTGCATATATAAAATGATAAACAATTATGCAAAAATACCATTGTTTAATTTCAGATGCTAATAATTTAACGAAAACGTATTAGTTTGTAAGCTTAAGTATTTGAAATTTCTTGCTGAAACGCGTAATAAGCTCTTTTTGAGGCTGTTTCCTCAGCTTTCTTCTTTGAAGTTGCTCTTCCTTTAGCTATTATTTTTCCGTCTAAAAATAATTTTACGCTAAAATGTTTGATGGTATTTTTACCTGTATCTTCGTAAACTTGGTATTTAAAGTCCTTTTTTTGCTTTTGACACCACTCAATAAACAAACTTTTGTAGCTTGTAATTTTCCCTTCTAATTTAGGAACATCAACGTACGGAATAATAACTCTTTTTTGGACGAATTTTTCACAATATTTATAACCTCTGTCCAAATAAATTGCTCCAATTAAAGCTTCAAAAACATTTCCATGGATGTTTTCACCAAATTTAGATTTTGCAACGGTGCTTTTTACAAATTTTAGTAAATCTAAATCTCTTCCTAATTCATTTAAATGTTCTCGACTAACAATTTTTGAACGCATTTGCGTTAAATAACCTTCGTCACCTGAAGGAACTTCTTCAAATAAATATGCGGCAATAATTGAGCTTAGCATAGCATCACCTAAAAACTCTAGGCGTTCATAGTTTTGTGGCAGTCCACTTTCTTTATCAATTTTTTTAATTGATCTGTGAATAAATGCTGTTTTATAAAAATGTAAATCTTTGGGTGTGAACCCTATGATTCGTTTTATTTCAATAAAGAAGTACTCGTCACGAATAGAGCGAGTTTTAATAATTTTACGAATGAAACCCATTCATGGATATTGTTAATCAAGTTTTTTAAAGAGTACACAAGCATTGTGTCCTCCAAAGCCAAATGTGTTGCTCATAGCAACTTTTACATTACGTTTTTGTGCTTTGTTAAACGTAAAATTTAATTTACTGTCAATTCTGTCATCATCTGTAAAATGATTAATTGTAGGAGGTACAATACCGTTTTTAATGGCTAAAATAGAAGCAATTGCTTCTACAGCTCCGGCAGCACCTAATAAATGACCAGTCATTGACTTAGTTGAATTTATATTAATTGTATATGCGTGTTCACCAAATACATCTAAAATTGCTTTGGATTCAGCAATATCTCCAAGAGGAGTTGATGTTCCGTGCATATTAATCGCATCTACATCTTCTGGTTTTAAACCAGCATCTTTTAAGCAGTTTAACATTACATTTTTAGCACCTAATCCTTCAGGATGTGGAGCTGTAATGTGATGTGCGTCAGCAGATAATCCACCTCCACCAACTTCAGCATAAATTTTTGCGCCTCTTGCAATGGCGTGTTCATATTCTTCTAAAATAAGTGCTCCAGCGCCTTCTCCTGAAACAAATCCATCACGATCTTTATCAAAAGGTCTTGATGCTGTTTTAGGATCGTCATTTCTTGTAGAAAGTGCTTGTAATGCATTAAAACCACCAATACCTGCAGGTGCTACGGTAGCTTCAGAACCTCCTGAAACCATCACATCAGCATAGCCTAACCTAATGTAGTTTAACGCATCAATAATTGCATTTGAAGAAGATGCACAAGCTGATACTGTTGCAAAATTTGGTCCTCTAAATCCGTATTTAATAGAAATTTGACCAGGAGCAATATCAGCAATCATTTTTGGAATAAAGAACGGGTTGAATCTTGGAGTTCCATCGCCATTAGCATAGTTAATTACTTCATTTTGAAAAGTTTCTAAACCACCAATTCCGGCACCCCAAATAACACCAACTCTATCTTTATCAATAGTTTCTAAATCTAAATGAGAATCTAAAACGGCTTCATCTGCAGCTACCATTGCGTACTGCGTGAATCTATCCATTTTTCTAGCTTCTTTTCGATCTATAAATTGTTTAACGTCAAAATTTTTGACTTCACAGGCAAAACGAGTTTTGAACTTGGACGCATCAAAATGCGTTATTGGAGCTGCCCCGCTAACGCCGTTAACAAGTCCGTTCCAATATTCATCAACAGTATTTCCAATAGGTGTTAATGCACCAAGTCCAGTTACTACTACTCGCTTTAATTCCATATAAAAATTACTTTTTCGCTTCTTCTATATAGCTAATTGCTTGACCTACAGTCCCAATATTTTCTGCTTGATCGTCTGGAATTTGAATATCGAATTCTTTTTCGAATTCCATAATTAACTCAACAGTGTCAAGTGAATCAGCTCCTAAATCGTTTGTGAAGCTTGCTTCTGTTGTCACTTCGTTTTCGTCAACGCCTAATTTATCCACGATAATGGCCTTTACTCTTGATGCAATGTCTGACATAATTTTTTAATTTTAAATTTAATTACGCGGCAAAAATATGAAACTTTATTTAAATCAAAATCATTTCTACCATAAAAGATGTTAATGAATTTGTAATTTTCAATTTTTTAGCGGTTTATACGTTAAAAGTTAGTAATTATTTAGTTTATTTGTTGATCAATTTAATTTTATTCAATGAAAAGAATTGCAATTCTAGCTTCAGGTTCTGGCTCTAATGCTGAAAACATTATTAAGTATTTTAAAAACAGTGATTTGGTGTCTGTAGAACAGGTACTTTCAAATAAGAAAGATGCTTTTGTTTTAGAAAGAGCAAATAGGTTAAATGTTAGTAACTTAAGTTTTAATAGGGCTGATTTTTATGCTTCTGATAAAATTGTTGAACTTCTTAAAAAAAATGCAGATTATGTTATTTTAGCAGGTTTTTTATGGAAAATTCCTCAAAATATTTTAGATGCTTTTCCAAATAAAATTATAAATATTCACCCTGCATTGTTGCCTAAGTATGGCGGAAAAGGGATGTACGGTATGCACGTACACGAAGCTGTTGTTGCTAATGCTGAAAAAGAATCAGGGATTACCATTCATTATGTAAATGAAAATTATGATGAAGGTGCTATAATTTTTCAAAATAGTTTTGAAGTGACTGCTACCGATACTGCAAATGATGTAGCAAATAAAGTACACACATTGGAGTATGCTCATTTTCCTGAAGTGATTGAAAAAGTAATTTTACAAAATGGCTAAAAGAAAGTTTTATGTAGTTTGGAACGGACATAAAAAAGGGGTTTTTACTTCTTGGAATGTTTGTAAAAAACACATTACAGACTTTAGTGGAGCCCAATATAAGTCGTTTGCTTCAAAAGATGAGGCTGAAAAAGCTTTTAAAGGAAGGTATGAAGATTATGTTGGTAAAAACACCAAAAAAGTGGTGCTTTCTGCTGATGAATTAAAGAAATACGGCAAGCCAATTTTAGAATCTTTGTCTGTTGATGCGGCTTGTGCTGGTAATCCTGGTAAAATGGAATACCGTGGTGTAGATACCAAAACAAAAAAACAATATTTTATACAAGGTCCATTTGAAAAAGGAACCAATAATATTGGTGAATTTTTAGCATTGGTACATGGTTTAGGTTTTTTAAAACAAAAAAAGAGTGATATACCAATTTATTCAGATTCGCGCATAGCAATGAGTTGGGTAAAAAAAGGACAATGCAGAACAAATTTGCAAATTACTTCAGAAAATAAAGCGTTGTTTGATTTGGTGAAACGTGCTGAAAAGTGGTTGAAAGAAAATACCTATACAACCCAAATTTTAAAATGGGAAACCAAAGCTTGGGGTGAAATTCCAGCAGATTTTGGTAGAAAATAAAGGTATAGTTATTTACAGTCTATATGTAAAAAGCAAACCGTTAGGTTTGCTTTTTTATATTTTGTTACGAGAGCATCATTTGTGCTCTAACCAGCGCATCGTATAAAGCGTCTATTTCATCAAATGTATTGTAAAAAGCAAAAGAAGCTCTAACAGTTCCCGGAATATTGTAAAAAGCCATAATAGGTTGTGCACAATGGTGACCAGTTCTTACAGCAATTCCTAATTTGTCAATAATAGAGCCAATATCAAATGGATGAATATCACCTATGTTAAAAGAAATTACTGCTGTTTTTTGTTTGGCTGTTCCATAAATTTTTAAACCTTCAATTTGCAATAATTTTTTAGTAGCATAAGTTAACAATTCATTTTCATAGGCTGCAATGTTTTCAAAACCAATTTCGTTCATATAATCTATGGCTACACCAAAGGCAATTCCGCCTGCAATATTTGGTGTTCCTGCTTCAAATTTATGAGGTAAACCAGCATATGTGGTTTTTTCAAAGGTTACCTGTTTTATCATTTCACCACCACCTTGGTACGGAGGTAATTTATTTAACCACTCTTCTTTTCCGTATAAAATTCCAACTCCGGTAGGGCCACATAATTTATGAGCTGAAGCTACATAAAAATCAACATCAAGCGCTTGAACATCAGGTTTAATATGTGGGCAACTCTGTGCGCCATCAATTAAAACGGCAGCACCAACAGCGTGCGCTTTGTCAATAATTTCTTTAATTGGGTTTATGGTTCCCAAAGCATTTGAAACATGGTTTACAAAAACCAATTTTGTTTTATTTGTAAGCAGTTCATCATACGAATCCATTAATAATTCTCCTTCGTGATTGATTGGAATTACTTTTAAAATAGCACCAGTACGTTCACAAAGCATTTGCCAAGGCACAATATTTGAGTGGTGTTCTAAAGTTGAAACTATAATTTCATCTCCTTTTTTTAATAATGAAGTAAAACCGGTTGCTACAATGTTAATACTGTGTGTTGTACCCGCGGTTAGTATAATTTCATAACTGTTTTGAGCATTGAAATGGTGTTGTAGTTTAACACGAGCTTCTTCATAAGCATCTGTTGCAACTTGACTTAAGGTGTGAACACCTCTATGAATATTTGCATTTATAGTAGAATAATAATTTACAATACTGTCAATTACTACTTGTGGTTTTTGACTTGTAGCGGCATTGTCTAAATAAACCAAAGGCTTTCCGTTTACTTTTTCTTTTAAAATAGGAAAGTCAGCTCGAATTTTATCAATATCTATCATGTGCTCTTTTTAGAATGATTCTAAATACAAAATTACAAAATTGAGATTGTTTTAAGCTGTTTTTTGTAGCTAATTACAGGTAATTGTTCTTTTAGCAGTGCTTCTATAGTGTTTTTTGTTAACTATTTAGTTTAACCAAAAGGTTAATAAAATATATTGCTTTGTGGTTGTTGCAAAATAATTGTTATTTTTAGAGGACTAAATAATTTGATGGAATGAGAAAGTTTTTTAAGTATGGATTGTCTTTACTTGTTGTGGTTATAGCCATAGTTGTGGTTACTAATTATAAGGTGTTAAACATTGTTACTGGTTTTGCTGCAAAAAGTACGTGTTCTTGTACTTTTGAAGGTAACCGTAATTTAGCATCAATTGAAGCAGGTGATAATGATATTTTTCCTGTGAAGTATGCAACAAATACTATTAATTTTGAAGAAAAATCGGTGTCTTCTACTTTTTTTGGATTAAAAAAAAGAACAGCAATTTTTAAGAAAGGTGTTGGTTGTGTACTTGTTCCTGAGGGTGATAAGCCAGTTGAAAGTTTTACACCAAACCGTACTTTTGTAAAAAATGAAATCCCTTATCCGTATGGTAATTTGCCTCAAAAAGATACTGTTTTTCCTGAAGTTGATTATAAAAAATTAGACAAAACTGTTAGTCGTGTTTTTGATGAAGGTGCTCAAAAAATAAAACGCACAAGAGCTGTTTTGGTACTTTATAAAGATAAAATTATTGCTGAAAAATATGCAAATGGATTTTCTAAAAACAGTCAGTTGTTGGGTTGGTCTATGACAAAAAGTATTGCTAGTGCAGCAATTGGAGTGCTTGAAAAGAAAGGGGTTTTATCTAAAGATGATGCGAATTTATTTCCAGAGTGGTCGCAAGATAAACGCGCAAATATAACTTTAAATAACGTGTTGCAAATGAACACAGGTTTGGAGTGGGATGAAAATTACAATACCATTTCTGATGTAACAAAAATGTTATATTTAGAAGAAGATATGACCAAATCTCAATTAAGTAAATCACTTGTTAGTGAACCAAATAATAGCTGGAATTATTCTTCTGGAACTACAAATTTATTAACAAGAATTATCAATAATAAATTCAATACAAAGCAAGAAGCATTGGATTTTTGGTATGCCGAATTAATTGATAAAATTGGTATGAATTCTATGATTTTAGAAACAGATTTATCAGGCAATTACGTTGCATCTTCCTATGGTTGGGCTACAGCTAGAGATTGGGCAAAGTTTGGGTTATTGTATTTACATAAAGGCAATTGGAATGGCACTCAAATTTTAAATGAATCTTGGGTAAATTATTCAGTAACTCCCACAAATGGTTCAAACGGAAGATACGGTGCGCAATTTTGGTTAAATGCTGGGGGAGAATACCCAAATGTGCCTAAGGAATTGTTTTCTTGTAATGGTTATCAAGGGCAATATGTTTTTGTAATTCCAACAAAAAACTTGGTAATTGTAAGATTTGGGTTGTCAAAAGAACCCGCTTTTAATATTGATGAATTTTTAAGTGGAATTATTGCTTCAATTAATTAAAATGCAATGTTTTGGTAATGTAAAATAAAAAGTTGTCTCCAGCTGATTCTAGTTTAGAGTTTAAAATGATGATTTTAGTTTAATAATTGTGAATAGATTTGAGTTAAAAAAAATATATAAAAAAGTGTGTTTATAGCTTTTAAATTGAAATTTTTTTATGATAAATATCATATTTTAGTGTTAAAAAGTGAGAAAACATCATTTTTTTTGGTGTTTTAGATGTGATTTAGCTAGGGAAATAAGCTATTTGTTTAAATTTATTTGTGAATTATATTGTTTTTGTGTAAAACAATGTATGTTTTTTTAATTATTTTTAAATTAGCAAATTGATCATTTTTTTTAAAGTTATAATCAAGTATAAATGTTAACTGTTTATTTATGAGTAAAAACTACCCAATTAAAAAATCACTTCAAATTGTAAGCGCTTTTTTTGAAGCTTTTAATATAAAACGTTCATATTTTTCTTTTGTTTTTACATTAGGATTGTTTTTAGTCTCATTTGTGGCATCTTCACAAACAGCATCATTTACAGCTGATGTTAGTGCAGGTTGTTCTCCAATAGCAGTTGTTTTTACAGATACTTCAACAGAAGTTGTAGGGAATGAAATTGTTAGCTGGGCTTGGGATTTAGGGAATTCAAATACTTCTACATTTCAAAACCCTTCGGCCAATTATCCAGAGCCGGGGTTGTATACAGTTTCATTAACAGTAACATATGATGATGGTTCTACAAGTTCAACATCTCAAGAAATTTCGTCTTATCCAGCACCATCAGTATCATTAAACGCAGCTTTCGAAGGTTGTGAACCTTATACAGCTACTTTACAGCCTGTTTCAAGTCCGATAACCGTTCCTGCCATTCCTTCAGGATCATTGTATCCGTCAGGAGTTGGCGAAATCACGGGTGGTGATATTGTAAGTTACGAATGGAATTTTTTCGGATTTTTACCAACACAAACTACTACAGTAGGTTCACCTGATTTAACGCTTACAAATATTCCTTACGGTAGTTATGATGTGTATTTAACCGCTTATGATGAGTATGGTTGTTCTACTTCGGTGTTTGTGCAAAAGGCAGTTGTTGTAAACGCAAAACCCGAAGTTTCTTTTACATATTTGAAAGGTGACCCTTGCGGTACGGGTAATGTGGATTTTGATGGAGAAGGTGTTATAGAAAGTGGAAGTATTGCTAGTTACGAATGGTTTATAGATGGTGCAAGTACTGCTAACACAGAAGATTTTAGTTATAATTTTACGGCTGCAGGAGATTATAGTATACAATTAATTGCAACTTCTGATAATGGTTGTGTATCAGACCCTGTTACACAAATTATTTCATTTAATAATAATAATACCACAGACTTTTCTTTTAGTTTTAATGCAAGTGGTGGAAATTGTAATGGAGAAGCAGTTTCATTTACCAATACCTCAAACGGAAGTAGTTATGTTTGGGATTTTGGGGATGGCAACTCTTCTACCGATGTAAATCCTAGTCATTCTTTTGGTGCTCCAGGAGATTATACCGTAACACTAACTTCTACTTTTAGTGATGGATGTACAATTCCAATAACCAAAACAGTAGAAGTAAGCGGTGCAACAGCAGATTTTACTTTTGGAACAGGTAATGCATGTAACCCTGATTATACCGCTAATTTTGATAGTTCAACATCAACAGCTGTAGGAACGACCATAACTGGGTATGCTTGGGATTTTGGAGACGGAAACGCATCTGTGGATCCAAATCCAGGACACGATTATGGGGCACCAGGGAGTTATACAGTTAATTTAACAGTGACAACGGCAAATGGCTGTGAAAATACAACAGAACAAACAGTAGTGATTGAGCCAACTGAAATTGATTTTTCGGCTGACAGTTTAGAATTAGAAGGTTGCAACCCTGTGTCTACTACTTTTACAGCGATTTATCCTCATAGTTCAGATACTATTGCTACGTATTTATGGACATTTAGTGATGGAACTACTTCAACAGATGCAAGTCCTACTCATTCTTTTAGTGGAGCAGGAGAATATGATGTTTCCCTTGAAGTAACCACTGTAAATGGATGTACACTTTCAACTTCAGAATCTGATTATGTTCAGGTTGGGGAGCGTCAAGTAATTTCAGATGTTCAATATTCTCAATTAAATTTTTGTAGAACAAGTAATGTTATTTTTACCGCAGATTTTACAGACCTTGTTGATGAAGTTGTATGGATTTTTGATAGTGGAACTGGTAGTGCTTACTCCGAAACACAATATGTAAATAATGTAACTTCTAGTTCTATTAGTCATAGATTTTCTGACCCAGACGTTGATCATTCTGTAACCGTTATTGTGTATTATAACGGTTGCCCTTCACTGCCATATACTGTAGATAATATAGTAATTGATGAACCAGAAGCGCGTTTTGAATTTACGCCAACAACGGCTTGTGATGTACCAACAACTGTAACCTTTACAAATACAAGTAAAAGTACAGTTAATGTGTCTACATATGAATGGGATTTTGGAGATGGTACACCGTTAGTAACCATTGTGGGTGATGATTCTCCTATAAACCATACCTATACCACAGCAGGTGATTTTACAGTTTCACTTACAGTTAGAAACAGTGCAACGGATTGTGATGATAGAATCAGAGAAGATATAAGAGTAACAACTTCAACACCTTTATTTTCAGTTGATAACCAAATTGTTTGTGCTGGAAGTCCTTCGGTATTTACCAATTTAGTGGCTGCAAATTCATCGTCTAATTTTGTACCAGCAACTTATGAATGGGATTTTGGAAATGGAGATACTTCAACAGACGAAAACCCAACATATACTTATAATACACCAGGATTGTATACTGTTACGCTTAAAGTAATAGAGCAAAACGGCTGTGAATATACTCATGAGGAGATTAATTATATGACGGTTAATGGTCCAATTGTAGCTTTTGATGCAGATCCAATTCAAATATGTTTAGGTACTGAAGTTAATTTTACAGATTTAACAACCAAAGCTCCAACTGATGATAGTACCAGTTTTACATATTTGTGGGAATTTGGAGATGGTAATTCATCAACTGCTCAGAATCCAACGCATACATATACTGCTAATGGTGGTTATACAGTTACTTTAACAGTGACAGATAATAATGGTTGTTCTGCTTCTATCTCAAAAAGTGATAATGTTGTGGTTCCACCGGTAACAGCTGGTTTTACAACAACAAGAGACAATTATTGTATTGAAGATAATACTGTTGTATTTACAGATACTGCAGTAGGTAATGGTTTAACCTATGAATGGGATTTTGGTGATGGAAATGGTTTTGTTGCAGGAACTTCGGCAGCTTCATTTACATATGCCGCTACAGGAACATATACCGTAATACAAAGAGTTACTAGTGATTTAGGTTGTATTGATGAATTTTCAAAAGATATTTCAATAGTTGACGATGTTGCAGATATTCTTATTCCTGATACAGATTTAGGATGCGCACCAGGTTTAGCGCAATTTTCTACAACAGATACTGACAATGTGGTGGCTTCATATTCTTGGGATTTTGGTGATGGTTATATTTCAACTGATAAAGATCCAGATCATTATTATATACTTCCAGGAACTTATACAGCTACTTTAACAGAAACTCTAATTGGTGGTTGTACTAGAACAAGTTCTGTTGAAATTTTTGTAGATGGTGCAATAGGTGAGTTTTCATTTGACTCTACTTTAGGTTGTGCTCCTCATACTGTTAATTTTACGGTAGAAGGATTAGAAGGAGTTGAAAAAGTAACTTGGGATTTTGGAGATGGCACCACTGAAGTAGAAGATAACATAGGTACTAAAACTTCGGCAACTGTTTCACATACATATAGTTCTTATGGAAGTAGATTACCAACGGTTATTTTAACAAATTCTACTTGTGGAGATTATGCGTATACTTACCAAAGTGATACTCGAATAAACACCACAGAAGCACCAAACGCAAATTTTAATATATCATCTATTGATACAGGATTAGATTGTGAGAACAAGTCCATTCAATTTACAGATACTTCAACTTTAAATGATCCACGATATCCAATTTCAAAATGGTTGTGGGATTTTGGGGATGGAACTACTTCTACACAGCAAAATCCAATGCATACATATACTAGTGCAGGAGCTTATATAGTTAGTTTAATAGTTGATAATGGAGTAATTGATGAAAGCGATGGTGGTTGTCCAGCTGCCGTAACTCAAGAAATTTTAATAAGGCAATTACCAATTGCAGTGGCCACACCAGACACACAAACTATTTGTGATGGAACTTCTAGTGCAGATATTGTTTTGTCAACATCAAATTCTATTGATTTTACAACGTTTGCTTGGACAAGAGATAAGCCGGCAGGGATCTCTGGTCCACCGGTATCTGGGGCAGGAGATATTACAGGAGCTGTGTTTAACAATTCAACAGCTGATCCTATAACAGTTACTTATACCATTATACCTACTGGTCCGGCACCAACATATTGTGAAGGTGATTCAATTACAGCAGAAATTACAGTAAACCCAACACCAAAAGTAAATAGTGCAAGTACAAATTTAATTTGTAATGGTGAAAGTGTAAATTATGATATTACGTCGTTAACAGCAGGAACAACATTTACTTGGACAGCTTCAGAAATAACTGCTCCAACAGGTGGAGCTATTACTGGTTTTACAGCTTCAGGATCAGGGGCAGATATTGATGATACTTTAGTAAATTCAGGATCATCTATTGGAGTTGTTCGTTATGTAATTACGCCAACAGGACCAGCTTCAACAAATTGCCCTGGAGAGGTGTTTAACTATGATGTTACGGTAAACCCAATACCTGATGTTATTGCAACGCCAGCAACACAAATTATTTGTAGTGAAGAAACTACAAGTATTACTTTAAGTTCAAATACCACGGGAACAGAAGCAGTTACGTATTCTTGGACCGCAGCAGTAATAAGTGGTTCAAATACTACAGGTTTTTCAGATGCTAGTGGGGCAACTATTGCGCAAACTTTAACAAATAACGGAACCACACAAGCAGTAGTACAATATACAATAACGCCAGCAATTGGAAGTTGTATAGGAGTAGCAGAAACTGTAAATGTAACGGTAAACCCATCTGGACAAGTTAATAATCCTGGAAACCAGAGAGTTTGTAATAATAATAGTACGGCTGAAGTAATTTTTGACACTTTAAATACTGATGGAACTACTACATACGAATGGACAAATAGTAATACATCTATTGGGTTGGCAGCTGCAAGTGGAACTGGAAATATACCTTCTTTTACAGCAGTTAATACAGGAACATCTCAAGCTGTTGCAGTATTTACTATAACTCCAACATACACAAATGGAGGAATAAGTTGTGAAGGATTAGCAATGCAATTTCGTATTCGGGTAAATCCAACAGGTCAAGTGGATCAACCAGCTGATGAAGTGTTTTGTAATGGAACTGAGAACACCCTTAATTTTACTACAGTTAACGAAATTGTAGATGGAACAACAACATACGCTTGGACTGGTGGTACATCAATTGGTTTGGCGGATGGTTCTGTAAACTCTGTAGCTTCTGGAAATACTGGGCCAACATTTACTGCAACAAATAGCACTACAGCTCCAATTGTGGCTACTATAACAGTTATACCAACGTATACACGAGGAGGTGTTGGTTGTCCAGGGCCTTCAAAATCGTTTACAATTACGGTGAATCCTTCAGGTCAAGTTAATGCTTTAAGTGATCAGGTTGTGTGTAATGGAGGTGCTACTAGTTTGGTAACTTTTTCAACAAATAATACAGGAGGTACAACTACATATACATGGGATAATGATACTGAATCTATTGGTTTGTTAGATGGCTCTGGGCCAACTATAGATTCGTTTACTGCTGTAAATACAACAACAGCTCCAATTGTTGCAACTATTACGGTAACACCAACATTTACAAATGATGGAGTAAGTTGTGAGGGTACAACTCAGGAATTTACAATTACAGTAAATCCAACTGGGCAGGTTAACCCAATTGCAGCTCAAACATTTTGTAATGAAGATTCCCCTTCAGAAGTAACTTTTTCAACAAATAATACAGGAGGTACAACAACATATTCTTGGACCAATACAAATGAAGATATTGGTTTAGGAGGTTCTGGTACTGGTAATTTGTCTTTTACAGCTAGTAATACAACAAATGCACCAATAATTGGTACTATTGAAGTTACTCCTACTTTTGAAAATGGAGGAGTAAGCTGTACAGGTCCTTCAGAAAGTTTTACAATAACAATTAATCCAAAAGGTCAGATAAACGACCCAACCGATGAAATTATTTGTAGCAATACCAGTACCAATATAGCCTTGAGTACAACTGTACCAGGAACTACCTTTTATTATGATGCGCCAACAATTTCAGGAGCCGCAGGAAATATTACAGGAGGAACAGCACGTTTAACTCCTGGAAACATAAGTAACATTACAGATACTTTGGTAAATACAACTGCTGATATTCAAACAGCAACTTATACTGTTTACCCTATTTATGATGGTTGTATTGGAACCTCGGAAGAAGTGGTTGTTACTGTAAATCCAACACCAAAAGTAAGTAGTGCAAGTACAAAAAATATATGCGATAATACAGCTGTAGGGTATACAATTACTTCAGAAACTGTAGGAACTACGTATACTTGGACAGCTTCTGTTCTAACTACTCCAGCAGGTGGAACTATTAGTGGTTTTACAACTTCAGGAGTAGGAGCAAATATAGATGATACTTTAGTAAATACAGGAACATCTCCAGGAGTTGTTCGTTATGTAATTACACCAACAGGACCAGCTTCAACAAATTGTCCTGGTGAGGTGTTTAATTTTGATGTTACAGTGCATCCAACACCAAAAGTTAGTAGTGTTGCTGCTAATACTATTTGTAACAATACAGCTGTGGGTTATACAATTACTTCAGATACAGCAGGAACAACATTTACTTGGACTTCTTCAGTAACAACAGCTCCAACAAGTGGAACTATTACTGGTTTTAATAATGATGCAACTGGTTCTAATACACAAATTAATGATGTTTTATTGAATAATGGGACATCTCCAGGAGTTGTTACATATGTAATTACTCCAACAGGACCAACAGGCTGTCCAGGAGAGCCATTTAACTTTGAAGTAACAGTAAATCCTTCAGGTCAAATAAATACAATTTCAAATCAAGAGTTATGTAACGGAGATGCTACTAGTTCGGTATCATTTTCAACAAATAATACAGGAGGTACAACTACATATACATGGGATAATGATACTGAATCTATTGGTTTGTTAGATGGGTCTGGGTCAACTATACCTTCGTTTACTGCAATAAATAGCACTGCAGCTCCAATTGTTGCAACTATTACGGTTACACCAACATTTACAAATGATGGAGTAAGTTGTGAGGGTACAGCTGAGGAATTTACAATTACAGTAAATCCAACACCAAAAGTTAGTAGTGCCGCTGCTAATACTATTTGTAATAATACAGCTGTGGGTTATACAATTACTTCAGATACAGCAGGAACAACATTTACTTGGACAGCTTCTGTATTAACAGCTCCAACAGGTGGAACTATTACTGGTTTTAATAATGATGCAACCGGTTCTAATACACAAATTAATGATGTTTTGGTAAACACAGGAACATCTCCAGGAGTTGTTCGTTATGTAATTACGCCAACAGGACCAGCTTCAACAAATTGCCCTGGAGAGGTGTTTAATTTTGATGTTACGGTAAACCCAACAGCTCAAGTAAATCCAATTTCAAATCAAACACTATGTAGTGGAGATGATACTTCATTGGTAACTTTTTCAACAAATAACTCTGGAGGAACAACAACATATACTTGGACCAATACAAATGAAGATATTGGTTTAGGAGCAAATGGGTCTGGGCCAACTATAGATCCATTTACTTCAACAAATAGCACCACATCTCCAATTTCTGGAACAATTACGGTTACACCAACTTTTACAAATAATGGAGTAAGTTGTATAGGTCCTTCAACAGATTTTACAATTACTGTAGAACCAGTACCAGTGCTTACCAGTGGTTTAACAGAAGATTTGTGTGTGGATACTGTGTCTTCTCAAGCAACCTCTAATTTAACATTGACAACAAACCCTAATATGGCAGGTGTCTTATTTGAGTATGAAGCACCAACGCTTACTGGAGGAATGACTGGAGGTTCAGCAAGAACAACACCTAGTTCAGATCCAATTACTGATACTTTTACAAATAATACTCCTGATGTACAAACAGCAACATATTTAGTAACTCCAATTGCACCTTCAGGTTTAAGTTGTGAAGGTGTTCAAGAAACAGTAGTAATTACTGTATATCCAATTATAACAATTACAAGCTCACTAACTGATCAAGTTTGTAGTGGTGAAGAGTTTTCATACACTATAACAAGTAATGTATCTAATTCTGATTTTTCTTGGTCAAGAGCTGCAGTTGCAGGAATTAGCAATGCTTCAGCAACCGGAACAGGTTCGTCAATTGAAGAAACTTTAGTTAATACTACAGGAAACCCTATTGATGTAGCATATGTTTTAACACCAACTGGCCCAACAGGGTGTTTAGGGGTAGAATCTACTTTAGTTGTTACGGTGAACCCTACACCAGCAGTTACTGTTGGTTTAAATCAAGCAATTTGTAGTGGTACAAATGCCAATTTAGTTTTAACAACTACCCCATCAGTTGCAGGAACAACATTTACATGGCCTGCACCAACTACAGAAGGTTCATTTGGTACTGTAACCGGTGGTACTGCTAGAATAGTAGGAAGTACTAGCCCAATTACAGATAATTTAGTGAATACTACAAATGCACCATTAACATTAGTATATTTAGTAACACCAACAAGTTCGTTAGGTTGTATTGGTACGCCTGAAGAAGTTAAAATTACAGTTTATCCTATTCCAACAATTAATAGCGATGCTACTAAAGAAATTTGTAACAACACAAGTGTTGCTTATAGTCCAACATCAGCAGCAGCGTCATCATTTACTTGGACGGCTTCATTAACAAGTGGAAATGTAACAGGGTTTAATACAAATTCTGGTACAACTATTAATGATGTTTTAGAAAATACTGGAACAACAATTGGTACAGTAACATATACTATTACACCTACAGGAGTGTATCCAGCCAATTGTATGGGAACACCATTTGATTTTGTGGTAACTGTAAATCCTACGCCTGATGTTGTTGCAACACCAACTTCTGAAGAAATTTGTAGTGGAGATACAACATCAATTGCATTGTCTACCAATGTTACAGGATCAACTGTTACATATGATTGGACAGCTACAGTAATAAGTGGTTCAGCAAGTGGTTTTTCAAATGATAGTGGTAATACAATTGCAGAAACATTGGTAAATTCTGGAACTACACAAGCAGTAGTTCAATATACTATTACACCATCTATTGGTATGTGCGAAGGCTCACCTATTACGGTTGATGTTACCGTAAATCCAAGTCCAACATTTAGTGTTTCAACACCTGTTCAAGGAACTTGTGCATCTCCTTTAGGAAGTTTAGAATTAACTGATTTACCATCTGGAAATTGGACAATAACACAAACAGGAACAGCTTCAAATACATATGCCGGATCAGGTTCAACATATACGGTTTCAGGACTAGCTTCGGGAACATATAATTTTACAGTTACAAATGATGATGGTTGCACTTCTGCAATAAGTTCAGATGTTGTAATAGATAATATTATTTGTGCAATTGTAGATGATTTTACAAGTTCACCAGTTGATGAGGTAACCGGAGGAACTGCCGGAGATGTTACAGCAAATGATACATTAAATGGTATATTGGTTACAGATACAGACATTACAATTACCTTAGATGATAATGATGGAATTAGTGGTTTAACAATTGATGCTAACGGAAATATTATTGTACCTGCCGGAACTTCTGAAGGTACCTATACAATTGATTATACAATTTGTGAAATAGCTAATACTTCAAACTGTAGTAGTAACTCTGCTACAATTGTAGTTGATGATGCTGGAGACCCAATTGCAGTTAATGATCCAGATTCAGGAACTTATTTGGTTGATGAAGATAGTTCAAGTAATACGTTGGATTGGATTACAAATGATACAATAATTGATGGAGCTGCTTTAGCTTCATTTGACACAGCAACTTCAAATGGAGGAACTGTGACAGATAATGGTGATGGTACATTTGATTATGTTCCAGCGGCTGGTTATGTTGGTTTAGATCAATTTGAATATACAATTTGTGATAATGATTCACCAACAGCTTCTTGTAGTACCGCAACTGTTTTTATTGAAGTTGAAAATGTGAATGACGCACCGGTAGCAACAGACGATAGTTTTAGTGGACAAGAAGATACTACTATAACTGGAAATATTATTACAGACGGAAATGGAAATGGGGCAGATTATGATATTGATTTAGATGCCTTATCAGTTGATCAGTTTATTATTAGCGGAGCACCAGGAACCGTATATTCAATAGCGCCAGGTTCAGATAATTCAGCAACTATTATTGGTGTTGGAACTATTACTATAGCATCAGATGGAGCTTTAACGTTTGTTCCTGCTAATGATTATTTTGGACCTGTTCCACAAATATTATACAGGTTAACAGACGGAGCGTTAACAGATACGGCTATTATTACAATTACAATTACACCAGTAAATGATGCTCCTGTTGCTGATGCAAATGCAACAACTACGGTTGAAGATGTTCCG
The DNA here is from genome assembly GCF_042679665.1 of Lutibacter holmesii. Classification (NCBI taxonomy): domain Bacteria; kingdom Pseudomonadati; phylum Bacteroidota; class Flavobacteriia; order Flavobacteriales; family Flavobacteriaceae; genus Lutibacter; species Lutibacter holmesii. Next base: position 818 of record NZ_JBHTMV010000003.1, on the reverse strand, counting down.
GTAACATTTAATGTTACTTCAACAGATACAGATATTGATGGAACTATTAATTCTGCTACGGTAGATCTAGACCCAACAACAATAGCCTTAGATAATAGTATTACAACAGCCGACGGTACTTGGACTGTTGATAACAACGGAGATGTTACTTTTTCTCCAGTATTAGCATTTGTTGGTACGGCAAGCTTGTCTTATGTTGTATATGACAATCAAGGTTTAGTATCAAATGAAGCAAATTTATCTGTGGTGGTTAGTGATGAAGGAGATCCTGTTGCGGTTGCAGATTCAGGTACAACACTTATCAATACTACGTTAACAACAGTAAATGTATTATTAAATGATACTGTAGTAGATAGTGCAACAATTACAAGTTTTGACAATACAAGTGTTGAAGGCGGTACAGTAACTAATAATGGAGACGGTACATTCAATTATGTGCCTGCAACAGACTTTGTAGGGACTGATACATTTACATATACGTTATGCGATGATGATTCTCCAGCTAGTTGTAGTACAGCAATAGTTACAATTACTATTCCTGAAGCTTCAGAGTTAGTGGTAACCAAGTTAGCGAGTACCCTAATGCCGAATGTAGGAGAGCATATGACGTTTACAATTTCGGTATTGAACAATGGACCAAGTGATGCTACAAGTATTGAATTATTAGATGTATTGCCAAGTGGTTACAGTTATGTGAGTGATGATGGTGCAGGCGCTTATAATGCCGCAAGTGGCTTGTGGAGCATTGCAAGTTTAGCAGATGGAGTTACTACAAGTTTAACGATTACAGCCCTTGTCAATGCGAGTGGTGATTACAC